>JAJPIG010000027.1 GCA_021324855.1 Pseudomonadota bacterium
CCCGGCCGGTACGCCGTCGGGATTGCTCACGGTGATGACCTGGTCCGGGTTGTCGCCGACCGTGTAACCATCGAAAGCCAGTGACGGGGGTAGAACCGTCAACAATGCCGTCGGGGCCGCCACTGCGATGCCGGTAAGATGAACCGTGATAACGCCGGATGAAAGCCTGAAGATCAGCGCGCCCGTGTGAGTGCCCGCAGTAACGGGCGCGAAGTACACATTCTCGATGCAACTCGCGCCCGCGCCGAGCGATGTCCCGCAAGTGCCGCTTTTGGAAAAGTTGCGGCTGACAGCGACGCCTTTAATCGACACGGTATTCGCACCCGAGTTCTTCAAGCTGACGGTCTGCGCGGCGCTTTTCACCCGGATGAGCTCGGTGGGGAAGAATACGCTCTCCGGCGTGGCGGCAACCTTGGGCGGCGTGCTTGCGCCGGTTCCTTTCAGTGCGACGGTCAGCGGAGCGGTATTACCGGTTACGGTGAGAGCGCCCGCTTCGACGCCGACAAGCGTGGGTGTGAAGGTCACGCTGATCATGCAACTGGTTTGCGGCGCCAGCGCAGCGCCGCAATTGTTGGTCTGAGCGAAATCGCCGGTCGCAGTAATGCCCGGGCCCGAGAAGGTCAGAGGGCCGGTACCTGAGTTCGTCAGGTACACCAACTGGATGCCGCTGGCGGTGTTGATCGCCTGCGGCTCGTAGTTCAGCGCGGCCGGGGCGATGCCGGCAATCGGCGCGGTCCCGGTCCCGCTGAGCGATATCGTTTGCACCCCGGTGAAAGCATTATCGCCGATCGTCACCGTGCCGGATTCCTTGCCGGTCTTGGTCGGCGCGTATGTAACACCGATGGTGCAATTCGATCCGCCGTCAAGGGTCGGGCCGCAATCGTCGCTTTCGGAGAAGTCCCGGCTGGCCACGAGCTTTGAAATCTCAAGGGGAGCGCTGCCGAAATTGGTCAAGAGAACGTCCTGCGCCGGACTTACCGTCCCTGTGTTCTGGCTGGCGAACGTCAGAGTGGATGGCGCGAGAGTTACAGCAGGCACCGGTGACGTGACCGGCACCGCGTAGATCCCACCGGTCTGGGAGATGAAATTCGAAGTGATGAAGCCGGCGCCGGTGGCGGGATCGTCGAGCATCGCCAATCCCGCTCCACCCGACGACTGTGTTCCGCCGATGAAGGTCGTTCCGCCATCGTCTACCGAAAGCCCTTCGATCGTGGTGCCGACGTCGGTGCTGACCCAGTTGGCGCCAGTCATGTCATCGACGCGGATCACTTTGGTGCCGTCGCCCACCTCGATTCGTCCGGTTGGATCAAGCGCAACGTGGGCCGGCGCAGCGAAAGTGTAGATGTAGCTTCCGATGACGGGCGACTGGCTCAGCGTCGTCCAGTTGGCGCCGGACATGTTATCGATACGCACAAGGCGCCGGTTGCCCGTATCGGCGATGTAGATCCGGTTGCTTGAATCGAGCGCGACTCCCTGCGCGCCACTCAACCGGTTCGTTCCGCTGCCCGCAGTGCCGAACGTCGTCCAGTTCGTTCCGGACATATCGTCGAAGCGTACGATGCGGCCATTGCCGGAATCGGCCACGTATATCCTGTCGTTCGAGTCGAGCGCGATGTCGGCCAGGCTGGTGCTGAACTGCTTGGCGCCGTGGCCGCAGGCACCCAAGGTCTTCCATCCGGCGCCGGAGATGTCGTTCACGCGGACGACGCGGCAGTTGTAGGTGTCAGCCACGTAGATCCGCCCGGAAGAATCAACGGCGACACCATGCGGGCCATAGAAATGATTCACGCCCGTGCCGGTGCTGCCAAGAATCTGCTGATTCGCGCCCCACAGGTTATCGGCTCGAACGAGCCGGGAAAATGAATAGTCGGTGATGTAAATCGGCGCATACTGGGAATTCACGCCGGCAGAACCGCAGCAGGCCGGGGCCGAGCCGGAGGCGGAGGTGACCGGATTCATCGTTTCGTTGGTCTCGCCGCGAATCGCGCCGGTGACGCCGTTGATCGTTTCGGTTCCGGTGAAGTTGCCGGAGAAGGTGTAATAGTAGTGAATGTTGCCGCCTTTTCCCCCGCCCGACGCGGATAGGTAAACGGCGGCGGCGCCGAAGCTTGCCGAGAGAGTAATCGTGCCGTCGCTGGACTGGTAATTGAAACTGCCACCCGAGCAGTTGTAGGTGATGAGGTAGGTTCCGTTGCCGACGGACGTGATCGGGCAATCGATATCGATGGTTCCGGCAGGTTTGGTGACTGTGGCCCCGGTCAGGACGAAGTCCGCGCCGATGGACATCGCTCCACCAATGCTGTTGAGAATGAGCTGGGCCGCAAATGCAGCCGAACCTGCAGAGAGGATCAGGAGCGTCGCCGCCAGCGAAAGCGCGATTCGGTAAAGTTTGAATCGCGTTTTGATGGCTTTTGAGAATTGATTGGAAAAACAGGCGCAGACGAAGATTCGCATGCTATTGTTCGGGTAAACAA
The DNA here is from genome assembly GCA_021324855.1 of Pseudomonadota bacterium. Lineage (GTDB taxonomy): Bacteria > Desulfobacterota > Binatia > Binatales > Binataceae > JAJPIG01. The sequence continues at coordinate 2,475 of JAJPIG010000027.1, forward strand.
GCTATATCGGTAAATCCCGATTAAGGCGAGTGGCGCAGATTTCTCCGATTCCGCCAGGCACCCCCTGCACAAGGTCCATCCGGCAAGCGTTTCTTGCGAACGATTGGAGAATCGAGGTTGCTACTTTTTATCGCAAACCATCGTCGTGTCATTCCGGCCGAAAAAGCAGCGGCCCGGAACTCGGATGGAGCTCCGGGCCGCTGCTCGGTTACGCTGCGTTAGCGACGCGCGCCGCTACTCCTTAGTGCCGGCCGCGATTAAAGCCGCCGTCACCGTAGCCCCGGTGACTGCCGGCAAACTTCAGTGCGAGCGGCCTCGGTCCTCGGTAGCCTAGCGCAGAATCTCACTTAGTCCGGCGACCGAAGAGTAGCGCTCGATGTTGTCGTAGTTGACTCCTTCGTAGTCCCGGCATGCGTCACCGGCCGCGGCGTGTCGGCCGCTCGGATCCGCCGAGACGAACAGCGTCATATGAAAATTCTGCCAATCGATGCCGCTTACGATGTAATCGCCGCCATAAAGCTGCTTTCCTTCCCGCGGAATGAAATTGGCGACCTGCTGAAATGACTCAGTGGTCCATAAACGTCCGGCGGTGTCGTACTTGTCCGCCCACGGACTTACGAACGATTGCGCGTCGATGTACAGCATCCGCTTCTGCAGGCAGTATCCTTCCTGTTGGGAAGGGATGCGTCGCACGTCGAGCAGATGAGTCTTCCGAACCTCCCATTTGGCCACGACCGGCTTCGGAAATAGCAGCGGCGTGAAATAGTTGCTGACGTTGCCGAATTCGGCAGGATCGGAGGTGGTGAGAAGCAGAATATATTTCGGTCCCATGTAGGTGGCGTCGAAGCGGGAGAGCCCGCCGTTGAAGCTGCCGCCCTTGATGTCATCCTGGGTGAAATCCGTACCGACAAATGGCGAGCATCGCGCCGCGCTGCTCAACCGCAGGCTCCGACGCAGCGCCGGGATGAACAGAAACAGATCTTCGCTGCGCAACGGATCGCGATAGTAAAGCGTGAGCTGAGTCGTATACCGCGACTGTTCAGGCAGGAGCACCTCGGTGTACTCGGCGTAATAGACTCCGCCGGCATGAGGATCGTCGATAGGCTGCCCGACAGAACTGATGTAGCTGAGCTGGCGATAGACGAACTGCGTACCCAGACTCGTCACATTACCGAAGCGGTCGCGCAGGTAGGCGAAGCTGTGATTGTTGCAATAAATCCAGGGGAACCACTCGTACCAGGTGTCGGCCAGGAACTTGTAGCCCTGCATCGGCGGCTTCGGATCCGGGAAAGGCATGCCGGCGGTGTAGCCGGTGACGGTGTGCCGGCCGTCCGGCATGGTTTCGATCCTGACGTTCCCACTATATTTCTCGGTGTTGTCCCAGAACTCTTTAGGCAGCGGGTAGTCATGGGTCGGACCCACGACTATCTGAAAATCCGCCGGCAGCGCCCACGACCCGCCGATCGTGAACATGCGCTGCATGCCCTCCGGCATAAACTCCTTGTACTGCTGCCAGTTCTGCGGCGTGATGACCGTGCCGATCGGGATTTTCTGCCAGGTTCGCACGTCTTCCCGACCAAATAGCTCGCCCGCCTGCGCGGCCAAAGCCAGCGTGGGAATCGCGAATGCCAGCGCGATTAACACCGCCGATAACTTGTGAAACCGTCCTTTCATCCGAAAGCCTCCGTTCCTTGATTGGTCAAATCATGTGCCAGCCCGGCACAGGCCGGTTTTCACTACGCGTCCTGCTTCCGGAAAATCTCGCATTTCTCAGAACTTCAGTAGACGCATTCCGCAGATCGAACGAATTCTGGCACCCTCCATTCGAAACGATCGAGAAATTTATCTTATAATTGAGGGTAATTGCTATAAGTTGATCGAGAGGAGCAAAAGCGGCAGGACTGCCGCCACCGGTATCGTTCGTAAGCGGCTGGAGAGAACAAGCGCTGACACCGTCAGTTCGGGAGGTTCGCTGGTTATGCCGCTCTAGCGATGCGGCCCTCCACGCGGCGCCGCAGGGGCGTGGCCGGCATTCGGATGCGGTGCGTTCTGCGGCCGGTAATTTCTCACCTGTTCCACGTGCGCGCGCTCGAACGATTGCAGTTGTGCCGTATGTTGCCGCGCCAACGCCTGTTGCTGCTGGTAATGACGCTGCTGATTGGCCTGGAACTGCTGATAGCGGGCGCGCTCAAGCGCCTGCGTCTCCTGGGTCTGCTTGCGCTGCAGCGCCTGCAACTGCTCAAGATGCTGCTGATATTGATATCGCTTCAGCTCGGCCTCGCTCGCGGCCGCTGCCTTTAGCTGTGCGGCATGCTGTCGCTCCAGCGCCTCTTGTTCCGCGGCGTGCTGGCGTTCAATCGCCTGCATCTGCTGCTCATGCTGGACCTGGATGCGGTTGGTCTGCTCCATCGCATTCTGCTCGAGCCTCGAGGTCTGCGCCTGATGCTGCCGCTGCAATGCTTCCTGCTCCGCCACATGCTGGCGCGTGAGCTCCTCCTCTTTGCCGACGATCCATTCCGGATGCGCGGTGCGGACCTGCTCCGGATGGTTGCGGCGCCACCAGTTCGCATCGCGCCAGACGTGATGGTCATCGTAATCGCCGACCCATTCCGGATGATGCTGCTTCATCCAGGCCGGATCGTGCTGCTGCCACCAGGTATCGGGCCGCCAGTTGTGTTGAGGATCGAAATCGCCCCACCAGTCCGGATGGTTCTCGCGCACCCATTGAGGGTGGAATTGCCACCACCATCCAGCCGGGTACCATTCACCGCGCTCGTCGAAATCGCCCCACCAGTCCGGATGATGCGCGCGGCACCAGTCAGGATGCTCGGCCCACCACCATCGCGCCGGCCACCAAACGTGATTGTCATCCCAATCGCCCCACCACTCTGGATGATTTCGCCGGCACCAGTCGGGTTGGAGCGTCCACCACCACGTATCCGGATACCAAGCCTGACCAACATAATTGCCGAAACACTCCGGATGATGATGACGGAACCATTCTGGAAAATGCTCCCACCACCACTGCGCTGGGTACCAGACACCGCGGTAAAGCACGCCGCACCATTCGGGATGATTCAGCTGTGCCCATTGGGCGCGCTGCTGCCACCACCACCAAGCCGGATGCCACTGGCGATTGTCGTCAAAATCGCCCCACCATTCCGGATGATGTGCGCGCACCCACTCCGGACGGTTCTGCCACCACCACCCCGCGTCGCGCCATACGTGGGCGTCATCGTAATCGCCCCATCGAGGAAGCGGCGGCAGCGGACCGGTTTCGGGCGGTGACTGCGCTACGGCCGGCGAGGCGAGAACGAAGGCGAGCAGCAGAAACATCGCGACGTGTTGAATTGGGCGGGTTGCCGTCATGCCTCCCTCTATTTGATTAGGACTGGAGTCGTTATACGTACACCCGAACCTCCCGGCCGTCCATACGATGAAGTCCGCTTTGGGCGGAAACAAGCAGCGGCCCGGAGCCCCATCGGAGCTCCGGGCCGCTGCTTGTTTCCGGCGCGTCAGAGACGCGCGCCGTTACGCCTTAGTGCCGACCGTGATTAAAGTGCCAGCCGCCACCATGGCCGTGATTCCAGCCATGCCAGCCGCCATTGTCGTGATCCCAATGTCGCCAGCCGCCGTCCCCGTCGTGGTCCCATCCTCGGTGATTCCAACCATTGTTCCAGTCATTATCCCAACCCCGGTTCCACGCATAGCCGCCGCCGTCGTCATCATCGTCCTCGCCGTTGAGATAACCAGGCCCATAACCTCGCCCGTAATACTGGCCGCCGTAGCCCTGACCAAACGGGAGCAGCGCGCCCCATCCATTACCGTAGTAATTGCCGTTGTAGCCGGTGCGCCAGCTACAGTTCTTCTGCCACCATCCGTTGTACCAGTTCGGATGTGTATAGCCCCATCCCGGACGATGGCCGCAGCTTGCTTTGTCGTGTGCGGAGGCCGTGAACGGAACCGCGATCATCATCAAGCCCGAGAAAGCCAGCGCGGTTAACAGCTTTGACCTCATAACCGATCTCCTTTCGGAACTGATCGAAGCTTTTGTGAAACCCTTTCGACTACCTGTACCCATCACTCATCGCTTTCGACGCATTGGGAAGGAAATTCGTTTACCCGAGCCTTTCGAGCTGAATATTTCCACGTCTTAACATGCATAAAAGCGATTCAGCCTAAAATAACACTTGACTCCCGGCGTCGTATTTTGAAAAGTAAACGTTTGGAGCTTCAGTTGCGTCCAATGCCGGGACCGGCTTTGTAGGGTGAAGAAGTCATTCGAACGCACAACAAGCTTTCAAAGGGAGGAGATTTAGATGTTCAAATCGAAGTGGTCGATCGCCAGCGCTGCGATGCTGATCGGGACCGCGATGTCAGCCCTGGGCGGCCAGGCATACGCCGATTCTTTCAGCGCGCCATTGGTGCAATGCACGGCGGTTACCAGCCCGGCGGCGCTAACCAACTGCGCAGGCACCCAGGATCCGCTCAGGAACGGCGGCGTCACGATCGACGATCAGGGCGACGTGACGATCATCGTGAACGGTGCAGCGACCGATACCACCTATGCCGTCAGCTTAGTATCGAATGACGGCACCCAGACCACGTCGATCGGCAATCTTACAACCGGGCCGCGCGGCAATGGCGCGCTGCGCAAGGATGCCTTTTTCAAATTCGGCACGGTCGGCGCGGGCAACGTCGTTCTGACCAGCGGAGCCGGCCCCAACAACGAGGAGTTCGTGACCGGCGTATCGGTCTCGGCTAACGGGCTTGAGTCAGCGCGCGATTTCGATCCCTCGCTGGTACGTTGCACCGATGTGACCGCACCCGGAACGCTTTCCAACTGCGGAAGCGATTCGCTGAGCAGCGGTCGCGTCGATGTCGAGAACACCGACGGCGCCATGTCGATCCATATTTCCGGCGCCCGCCCCAACACGACCTACAACGCGATTTTCCGCGGGCCGAGCGGCGCCTCGGTGACGCTCGGATCGGTCGGACCGACCAACAAGGCGGGAAACGCCACGCAGGTGTTCTCCAATGCATTTGCGAGCGGCACGATTGCTTCAGGTGAAGTCGTGCTGCAAAGCGGCGGCACCGATGAGTTCGTCTCCGGTTTCAAGGTGAAGCAGCACTTCGTGCGTCCCGATGTCGCGGTCTCGAACCTGGTTGCGTGCGGCGAGGTGAGCAATCCGAGCGGTCTCACCTGCGGCACTGATCCGCTTGATGCGGGCGATTACCAGGTCAACGCTGCTGGCGCGATCATCGTGAATCTGAAGGGCGCGGCGCCGACCACCAATTACGAAGTATGGTTCCGCCCGCTGGATAACTCGGGCGACGTCGATACCGGCATCGCAGTTCCGACCGACAAGAACGGCAATGCGCACGTCGGTCCGAAGCCGTATTTCACGGCTAATTCGGTTGATTCGGGCACGCTGGTGATTAAGCAGAAGGGGAGCAATCAGCCCGACGAGTTCGTCGCCGGATTCAAGACCCGCTAGGTCCGGCAGAGGATCCCAATAAATGGCGGGCGGCTCGATCTCGAGCCGCCCGCTGTCGTTTTGCATTGGGTATAGAAGAATCGCTGCGCCCTTTGAGGCTCAGGGTAAACTTCGATCCCTCGACGACGTTCTCGCGTTGGCTCACGGTCGAGATGACGGAAAAACGTCAGGTGAGGAAGACTTCGCGTACCAGGTTGGTATCGTTGTATTCGCGGCCCTCGGCGATGCGCTCGCCGGCGAAGCGGAAATAAAAATTGTACCGCTGATGATAGCGGCGGCCGTTGGCGGCCACCGTGTCCGCTTCGGCGAGCACGGCGACGTGCGGCCCTTCGCATATGACCGTCTCAATTCTGAGCTTGAGGCCATCGGGGAAGAGCCGCTGGAGCGTCGCGCACTCGGTGGCCGCGAAATTTTTGCGCCCGCGAACCGGAGGAAATTCCTTAAGCCCGGAAACAATCTGAAAGCTGAAATCCTCCGCGATTAACTCCTCGAACACCGCGGGATCGGGATGATTGAGATTCTCGAGAAATCTTATCGCCGCCTGCTTCTGTTGTTCCTGGGTCATTCCGTTCTCCTTGCGAAGCTCATCGGCCACCCGCCCCTGCGCCGATCGAGGACGGTGCGGGCGCCGCACCGCGGCCCTTCAGAACCGCTGCACACCATAGCCTGAACCGATCGAGATAGAGATAGACGACGGGCGTCGTGTAGAGCGTAAGCATCTGGCTCACGAGCAGGCCGCCGACGATCGCGATGCCGAGCGGGCGCCTGAGTTCCGAGCCCGTGCCGGTGCCGAGCGCCAGCGGCAACCCGCCGAGCAGCGCCGCCATCGTGGTCATCATGATGGGCCGAAAGCGCAGCATGCACGCCTCGTAGATCGCATCAGCCGAACTCATCCCCCGGGCGCGTTCGAGATGCAGCGCAAAATCGATCATCATGATAGCGTTCTTCTTGACGATGCCGATCAGCAAAATGATGCCGATGAGCGCAATCACGGTCAGTTCGAGCCCGGACATCATCAGGACCAGCAGTGCACCGATTCCGGCCGACGGCAGTGTCGAGAGAATCGTGATGGGGTGAACGTAGCTTTCATACAGGATGCCGAGCACGATGTAGACCGCGGCCAGCGCCGCCAGAATCAGGAAAGGTTCGTTCGCAAGCGATGACTGGAAGGCCTGGGCGGCGCCGGCGAAGCTGCCGTGGATGTCGGCCGGCATGTGAAGTTCGCGCTCGGCCGCGTTGATCGCGTCAACCGCCTGCCCCAACGCGACTCCCGGCGCGAGATTGAACGAGATTGTAATCGAAGGGAACTGGCCTTGATGGTTCACGGCGAGCGCGGTCGTCGACGGCGCATAATGCGTAAACGCGCTCAACGGGACCTCGCCGCCGTTGGCGGAGCGGACGTAGATCTGCGCGAGCGCGGCGGGGTTCTGCCAGAATTCCGGCGCAACCTCCATCACGACATGGTACTGATTGAGCGCTGTGTACATCGTCGACACCTGGCGCTGCCCGAAGGCGTCGTAGAGCGTGTCGTCGATTAGCTGTGCGCTGATTCCGAGCCGCGCCGCAGTCGCGCGATCGATCACCAGCGAGGCCTCGAGTCCGTGGTTCTGCTGGTCACTGTTGACGTCGGTCAGCAGACGCATCCTGCGCAGTCTCGCTTCCAGCTTCGGCGCCCACATATTGAGTTCGTGCAGGTCCTGGCCCTGCAGAGTGTATTGATAGAGTGCGTTGCTCGAGCGTCCGCCGATGCGCAAATCCTGCACCGCCTGCAGATAAAGGCTCGCACCCGGGATGGCGGCGGTCCTCTTCCGCAGCCGCGCGATCACCAGGTCCGCGTTGATTTTTCGCTGGCTGATCGGTTTGAGCGCGATGAACATGCGGGCGGAGTTAATCGTGTTGGCGTTGCCGCCTGCGCCGGTGAATCCGATCACGTTGTCGACCGCGGGGTCCGATTTGATGGCGGCGACGAAAGCGATGAGCTTCTGGTGCATCGACTGGAATGAGGTGTCCTGATCGGCCTGTATAGCGCCCATCAGACGCCCCGTGTCTTGCTGCGGAAAGAAACCCTTCGGGATAATCACGAACAGCCAGAGGTTGATCGCAACCGTCGCCACGGTAATCGCGAAGGTCGGGCGCGGATGGCGCAGCACCCAGCGGAGACTTCTTCGGTAACCACTGATCATCCGCTCGAACCCGTGTTCCATCGCGCCGTAAACGCGTCCGTGGCCGCCGGAAGCGGGCGGGCGCAGGAGCTTCGCACACATCATCGGTGTGGTCGTCAGCGAAATCACCAGCGACACCAGGATCGCCGCCGAAAGCGTGACGGCAAACTCGCGGAACAGGCGGCCGACGATGCCGTTCATCAGCAGGATCGGGATGAACACGGCGACCAGCGAAATGCTGATCGAGATGACGGTGAAGCCGATCTCGCGCGCGCCGCGCACCGCTGCCGCATACGGCGTCATCCCCTGCTCGCGGTAGCGCGAGATGTTTTCGAGCACCACGATCGCGTCGTCGACCACGAAGCCGGTCGAGATGGTCAGCGCCATCAGCGAAAGATTGTCGACGCTGTAGCCGCACAGATACATCACGCCGAACGTGCCGATCAGCGAGATCGGCACGACCAGGCCGGGAATCAGCGTGGCGCGCAGGTTCCGCAGGAACAGGAACACCACCATGATCACTAGCGCGATCGAGATCAGCATCGTGAGCTCGACGTCGCGCACCGAGGCGCGGATGGTGGTGGTGCGATCGAGCGCGATCGAAAGATCGATCGCGGGCGAGATGGTGGCGCGCAACTGCGGAAGTGAGGCAAGCACGCGATCGACCGTGTCGATGATATTGGCGCCGGGCTGGCGGAAGATGATCAGCATCACGGCCGGCTTGTCGTTGTAAACGCCGGCGGTGCGCAGGTCCTCCATCGAATCGTTCACCGCGGCCACATCCTCAAGCCGCACCGGCGCGCCGCTTCGGTACTGGATGATCAGCGGACGATACTCTTCGGCCTTGAAGAGCTGGTCCGTGGCGCCGATAGTCCACGATTTGTCGGGACCGCTGAGCGAGCCCTTGGGAATATTCGCATTGGCGCTCGCGAGCGCCGCGCGGACATCTTCGAGGCCGACGCCGTAACTGTTGAGTTGGGTCGGATTCAGCTCGACGCGCACGGCGGGCAGTGCGCCGCCGCCCACGATCACCTGGCCGACGCCCTGAATTTGCGAGAGCTTCTGCGCAAGGATCGACGAAGCCGCGTCGTACATTCTGGTGCGCGTGACGCGATCCGAGGTCAACGCGATAATCAATATCGGCGCATCAGCGGGATTAACTTTTCGATACTGCGGATTGTTCGGCAGATTGGAGGGAAGCTGGCTGCGCGCGGCATTGATCGCGGCCTGCACGTCGCGCGCGGCGGCGTCGATATTGCGGCTCAAGTCGAACTGCAAAACGATCGCGGTCGCGCCGAGAGTGCTGGTCGAGGTCAGCTCGGTGAGGCCCGCGATTCTGCCGAACTGTCGCTCCAGCGGCGTGGCGACCGACGACGCCATAGTTTCGGGACTCGCGCCGGGCAGGCTGGCGCTCACTTGGATGGTTGGAAATTCGACCTCGGGCAGCGGCGCGACCGGCAGCAGCCGGAACGCGATTATGCCGGCGAGCGCGATCGCAATCGTCAGCAGCGTCGTGCCGACCGAGTTCCGGATAAAGGTCTCGGAAAGGTTCATGCAGGATGCGTCGGGCTTGCCGCAGCCGGCATCGGTCCCGCTTCGCGCAGCGAGCCGAAGCGCTGCGACAGACGATCGAAGGCCAGGAAGATTACGGGCGTTGTATAGAGAGTAAGCAGCTGGCTCAAGAGCAACCCGCCGACGATCGCGATGCCCAGCGGACGCCTGAGTTCCGAACCTGTGCCGGAGCCGAGCGCCAGCGGCAATCCGCCGAGCAGCGCCGCCATCGTGGTCATCATGATCGGCCGGAAGCGCAGCAGGCACGCCTGGTAGATCGCCTCGACGGCTGGCTTGCCCTCGACGCGCTGCGCTTCGAGCGCGAAGTCGATCATCATTATGGCGTTCTTCTTGACGATGCCGATCAGCAGGATGATCCCGATGAGCGCGATCACGTTGAGATCGCTGCCGCAGATGATCAGCGCAAGGATTGCGCCGACGCCGGCCGACGGCAGCGTCGAGAGAATAGTGATGGGGTGGATGTAACTTTCGTAGAGCACGCCGAGCACGATGTAGACCGTGACCAGCGCGGCGAGGATCAGCAGCGGCTCGTTCGTTAGCGACGCGCGGAAAGCGGCCGCCGTGCCCTGGAACTCCGCGGCGATGCTTTCGGGCATCCCGATGTCGCGCTGCGCCGTTTCGATCGCTTTCACCGCGTCGCCGAGAGCGTAGCCGGGCGCAACGTCGAACGAGATCGTGACCGCGGGAAACTGGCCTTCATGACTCACGATCAGCGGAATCGCTCGCTCCTCGTAGTGGGTGAACGCGCTGAGCGGAACCTCGCCGCCGGTCGACGACGGAATGTAGATGCTGTTGAGGTCGGCGGGTTCCCGCTGAAACCCGGGTTGAACCTCGAGCACCACGTGGTACTGGTTGAGCTGGGTGAACATGGTCGAGATCTGGCGCTGGCCGAAGGCGTCGTACAGCGTGTCGTCGATCTGCTGCGCGGTGATTCCAAGCCGCGACGCCGTAGAGCGATCGATGACCAGCTCGGCCTCGAGCCCGCCCTGCTGCTGATCGGTGGCGACGTTCTGCAGTTGCGGCAGCGTCTGAAGTTTCTGCACCAGCTTCGTCGCCCACGCGTTCAGTTCATCGGGATTCGGGTCTTCGAGGCTGTACTGATATTGCGTGCGGCTCACCCGATCCTCGACCGTCAAATCCTGCACCGGCTGAAGGAAGAGGGTGATACCCGATACGCTCGCGAGCTTGCGCTGAAGACGGCGAATCACCTGCTGGATGCCGGCGCTGCGATCCTCCAGCGGCTTGAGGTTGATCAGCATCCGCCCGCTGTTGACGGTGGTGTTGGTGCCATCGATACCGACGAACGATGAGAGGCTCGCGACCGCCGGGTCTTTCAGAATGACGGCGGCGAGCGCCTGCTGCCGCTCGACCATCGCGGGAAACGAGATGCTGGTCGGAGCCTGCGAGATTCCCTGGATAACGCCGGTATCCTGAACCGGGAAAAATCCCTTCGGCGCGACGATGTATAGCACGATTGTCAGCACCAGCGTCCCGAGTGCGACCGTCAGCGTGGCCGGCTGATGCTGCAGCACTCGGGTCAGCGTGCGGCCGTAAAAACCGATCATCCGATCGAAGGCACGTTCGGCAGCTATGTCGAAGCGGCCGCGCTCGGATTCCGGCTTATGGCGCAAGAGCCGTGCGCTCATCATCGGCGTCAGCGTCAGCGAGACCACCGCCGAGACCAAAATCGTCACTGCGAGCGTGACCGCGAACTCACGGAACAGGCGGCCGACGATATCGCCCATGAAAAGCAGCGGGATGAGCACTGCGATCAACGACACGGTCAGCGACACGATTGTGAAGCCGATCTGTTTCGAGCCCTTGAGCGCGGCCTGAAGCGGCGGGTCGCCGTCCTCGATGAATCGCGCGATGTTCTCAATCATCACGATCGCGTCGTCGACCACGAAGCCGGTCGAGATCGTGAGCGCCATCAGCGTAAGGTTGTTGAGGCTGTAGCCGAGCAGGTACATCACCCCGAACGTCCCGACCAGCGATAGCGGCACCGCGACACTCGGGATGACGGTGGCCGGGAGCGTGCGCAGGAAAAGGAAGATGACCATGACGACCAGCGCAATCGTGAGCATCAGCTCGAACTGCACGTCCCTGACTGATGCGCGGATCATCGTGGTGCGGTCGGTCAGCACCACCGCGTGCACTGACGGCGGCAGAGTATCCTGCAAGCGCGGCAGCAGCGCCTTGACGCGATCGACGACGGTAATGATATTCGCGCCGGGCTGCCGCTGGATGTTTAGAATCACGGCCGGCGCCTGATTCATCCAAGCCGCCTGTTTCACGTCCTCGGCGCCGTCGGTGACCGTCGCGAGATCGGAAAGTTTGACCGGCGCGCCATTGTGATAGGCGACGACCAGGTTCGCATAATCCCTGCCCGACAGCAGCTCGTCATTCGCTCCGATTGTGAAAGCCTGCTGTTCGCCGTCGAAGTTGCCCTTGGCTTCATCAACGTTCGCCGCCGCGATCGCGCTGCGCAGCCCCTCGAGACTCATCCCGTAGGAGGCGAGCACGGTGGGATTCGCATCGATCCGGACAGCGGGCTTCTGCCCGCCGCTGATACTCACCAAACCCACGCCCGAGACCTGCGAAATTTTTTCCGCGAGCCGCGTGTCGGCAAGATCTTCGACCTGCGAAAGCGGCAGTTCCTTCGAGGTCAGCGCGAGCGTGAGAATCGGCGCATCGGCCGGGTTGACCTTGCTGTAGATTGGTGGATTAGGGAGATCGCGCGGCAGGTACGTGCCGGCCGCGTTGATCGCCGCCTGCACCTCCTGCTCGGCGACATCGATGTTCAGCGAAAGCGTGAACTGCAGCGTGATGATCGAGCTGCCGAATGAGCTGTTCGAGGTCATCTGGTTGAGCCCGGGCACCTGCCCGAACTGCCGTTCAAGCGGCGCGGTGACCGACGACGCCATCACGTCGGGACTTGCACCCGGATAAAAAGTGACGACCTGGATGGTCGGATAGTCGACTTCAGGCAGAGCCGAGACCGGCAGCTCGCGATAGGCGACAAACCCGGCCAGCAGTATCGCGGCCATCAGCAGCGAGGTCGCAACCGGACGCAGAATGAAAATGCGCGACGGATTCATTGCGCGCGAATTGCGGCCGGACCGGCAGCAGTGGCTGCCGCCGGATTCGCCGCCATCTGCACCTTCACCTTGATTCCGGGCCGCAGTTTGTCGATGCCGTCGGTCACCACCTGCTCGCCTTGCGAGAGGCCGGCGTTTATCGCCGCGATGTCACCCTGTGTGGTCCCGACCGTCACCTTGCGCGCGTCGACCGTGCCGTCCTGGCGCACAACGTAGACGAAGGTGCCCTCGGGACTTTTCTGCACCGCGGCGGCCGGCACCAGGATCGCATCCTGCAGTGTGCCGATCAGGAGCTTCACGTTGACGAATTGATTCGGGAACAGCATGTAATCGGGATTGGGAAAAACCGCCTTGAGCCGAATCGTGCCGGTGGTCTGATCGATCTGGTTATCGAGCGTGAGCAGCGTGCCCGAGGCGAGCTTGTTCTTGAGCGAGCGATCGTAGGCCTCGACCGGGAGTTCGGTTCCGTCGACAGTTTTCCTGACCACTTGCGGAATGTCGTCCTCGGGCAGTGTGAACAGCACCGCGATCGGCTGCAACTGGGTGATCACCGCAAGGCCCTGCGTGTCGGTTGCATGCACCATGTTGCCCTGATCGACCAGACGCAGGCCGATCCGTCCGGTGATTGGCGCAGTGATTTGACAATAGCCAAGCTGAAGCTTCGCGGTTTCGACCGCGGCCTCGTCGGCGACGATCGTACCGGCGTCCTGACCGACCATCGATTCCTGATTGTCGAGGTCCTGCCGGGCGATGACATTCTGGTTGTAAAGCGCCCGATCGCGCGCCAACGTGATACGCGCATTGGCAAGTGTCGCCCGGTCGCGCGCGAGTTGCCCTTCGGCCTGATCAAGCGCCGCCCGGTAGGGACGCGGGTCGATCACCGCCAGCAGATCGCCCTTTTTGACAAGCTGGCCTTCTTTGAAGGCAACCTTGACGAGCTGACCGTCGACGCGTGATTTCACCGTGACCGTGTTGAATGCGGTCACCGATCCAAGCGCGGTCAGGTAAAGATTCAAGTCGCCGCTGACCACCGGAACCGCGGTCACCGGAACCAGGGCTTGCTGACGGGCCGCCGCAGCGTTCGCAGAACTCTCGCGCCCACGGACTCTCGCGACGATCGCGTAAACCACAAGCGCTGCGATACCCAAGGCGACCACCCACGCCCATCCGCGATGAGGCTGCGAGGGCCGGCCGAGCAGACCGCGTTCGATGCTGCCTGGAGCGGCTGCGCTCTGCTGCGTTGTTTCAGGTGGTTCGAACATCAGCTCCCCGCGTTCGTCTCCCGATATCCGGACGACATCTCACGGTTGTCATAGCGTCTCACAATCGGGTAACTCTGCAAGCCTTATTAGTGGTCCCGCAGCTCGGCTTCATGGTCTCCATTCTTGCAATTTCGGACTCTGGAGTCCATATTTAGCGTGATGGCTTCGGCGGGCGCCAAAAAATCCGGTTCGACTGCCGACCGACGGCGGGCGACGGCGCCACCGTCATCGACCTCGCGGAAAGAGCGGCGCGGCCGGCCGGCAACCCCCTTTCTGCGCGAGCGGATTCTCAAAAGCGCAGCGGATCTGTTCGCCGAAAAGCCTTTCGATGCCGTCCTGGTCGATGACGTCGCGGCAGCGGCCGGGGTGGGCAAGGGCAGCGTTTATCGTCAATTCGGCTCGAAGGAAGAGCTTTACGCCGCGGTCGTGATCGATGGCTTCGTTGAGCTGCAGAAGCAGATTCGCCGCGCTCTGGCGAATTCGAAATCGGTGCGCGACCGAATTACGGCCGTGGTGCGGCATACGGTCGGTTTTTTCTGGGGCCGGCGTCAGTTCTTTCTGCTGCTGCGCGATCCGAAAGCATTGCAGCCGCAGCGCGAACAGCAGTATCGGGCACAGCGGCAGGAGCTTTCGCGCCTGGTGGTCGACATCCTGAACGACGGCGTCAAGTCACGCGAGGTCCCGCGCTCGCTCGACACGCGGGTCGCCGCGGAAGCGCTGCTCGGGATGCTGCGCGGGATCAATCGTTACAGCCGCGACTACACCGATCCTGAGCGCGCCGTCGAGACCGTCACCGCGATTTTCTTCGACGGATGCGTTGCGAAACCAACCGCGTCAGCATCCGTTCGCAGCGCCTGAGCAAAAATCCGCAGAACCACAAACCTCAGGCTTGACGTGCAAGCGTCCAGCCCGGATATTCGCAACACGTCGAGGAAGGCATGAAGTTCGCGCATTTCTCCCACGTCTGGGGCAAGGCGGCGATGACGCCGGCGGCGCGCTACGAGCAGCTATGGCGCGAGCTCGAGCTCTGCGATCGCTTCGGTTTCGATTTCAGCTTCTGCGTCGAGCATCATTTCGGTCCACTCGAGAGTTGGATGCCGACGCCCGCGGTCTACTGCGCAAGCGCCGCGGCGCATACCCGGCAGATGCGGCCCGGACCTATGGGGTTCGTCGCCGGCCTTTACGACCCGATTCGGATCGCAGAGGAAATTGCCGTACTCGACAACGTGAGCGGCGGCCGGCTCGAGGTCGGGATGGTCTCGGGAATCGTACCATCCTACTTCGCCGGCTATGGCGCGGATTTCGCGCGCCGCAAGGAGCATCTGATCGAAGCGGTGGCGCTGCTCAAGGTCGCCACCGCCAGCGATGGACCGTTTGATTTCGAAGGTCCGTTCCATCGCTATCGGCGGCTGATGCTCTCGGTGCGGCCGCTTCAAAAGCCGCATCCGCCGCTCTGGATCTCGACCCGCGATCCGGAGCTGTTGCCGTGGATGGCGCGGAACGGAATCAATGCCACCTACGTGTTTCTGTTTCCGCGCCGCGAGGCGGCCAAGCGCTATGCTGATTACCTGCGGCAATGGCGCGAGGCGGGACATCCGCACAAACCACGCATCGGATACTGGATGATCGTTTATGTCGACGAGACCGACGAGCGTGCGATCGCGACCGCGCGCCCTCATATTGTCGAGGCCGGCCGTCGTTTTCTCAACGCGGAACCGTTCGACGTTCCGTTCGAGGAACAGCATCGCCGACTCGCCGAGTTCTTCGATCGCCGCGGCGAGCCGGGCGAGGCGGAAATCTTTCGCCAGTTGCTCAACTTCGACTACCTGTTCGAGCGCGATCTGGTTTTCGTCGGTTCTCCGGAGACCGTGGCGGCGAAGATTCGGGCCGCGGCAGCCGAGGGATGTTTCAACACGCTCTTCTGTGAGATGAATTTCGGCGACCTCGCGGAGGTTGATCTGATGCGATCGATTCGATTATTCGGCGAGCAGGTGATGCCGCGGCTGCGCGATTACGAGCCGTTCTAGGCGGGCGCCGAAGTCGCCAACTCCAAACATGCGCGATGGAACCCGCGAGTGCCGGACCGAGCAGTGACGGCACGATCCAGGCGCTCGAGAGAAGCGCGCCCATCCGGCCGTGGAGCTCTGGCGGAAAGCCGGCGCTAAGCCGGAGCCGCGTGCCGCTGAAAGGCGAGGACTCCGCGGCGGGCATCGCCGGATTTTAGCCGTCCCGCCAAAGCGAGCAATCCCTTCAGATCATCGCGCACCCGGCTTCATCTGATTTTCGCACGCTTCAATTGATCTTTCCGATCAGATCGCGCTCTGCGCTCGCGATGACCCGCAACACTCCGTCCACGTCGCGCGCTCGCGGCGCGATGATCAGCCGGCCGACGCCGAGATCGGCGAAGCGACGCGCGAGATCGCGATCCAGCTTCGGCTCGGCCTTGGGCGTGACACTGATTTCAAGCTCACCGAACGGCCGGTGATGTCTCTCGCAGGCCTTCCGCAGACCCGCGATGAGATCCGCGGTCTCCTCGAGATTCAGATCGTAGCCGTACCATCCCTTGCCGAGCCGTGCTGCGCGGCTGAACGCATAGGGCGTGCGTCCGCCCCATACGATTTCCGGAAATGGCTTCTGCACCGGGCGCGGCTCGGCGCGGATGCCGCTGAAACGGAAGTATTCACCGTGGTACTCCGGCTTTTCCATCGTCCACACGGCCTTCATCGCGGCGAGCGCCTCTTCCGCACGTCGTCCGCGGCCTTCATAGGGAATGCCGAGCGCCTTGAACTCCTGCTCGATACTGCCGATGCCCAGCCCGAGGATCAGACGGCCGCCGCTCAGCACGTCGATTGATGCGATCTCCTTCGCGAGCACGAGCGGATTGCGCTGCGGCAGCAGGATAATCCCGGTGCCGAAGCGAAGCCGGCGCGTGTGCGCGGCGGCAAACGCGATGGTCGCGATCAGGTCAATGAACACGCGATCGGGCGGGAAGCGCACCGCCGGATCAGGGAGAATCAGATGTTCGCCGCCCCAGAGACTTTCGATACCGGCGTCCTCGGCAGCTCGCGCGACCGTCGCGATCGCTTCAGGTCCGACGCAGGGATGCATATTCATCTCAAAAAGCGCGATTTTCATTTGCGACCTCCCGTTGGCAGCGATCCGTCGCGGCGTTCGACGAGGCTCCAGTCTCGTGCAGAATGGCGCTTAGCGTCAAATTGATCGATTGAGCCTTTCTTTCAGCGCTGAAGCGGACAAGGATCAGGCGGAAAGGATCGAATGCATGGGACTGATCGAAAAAACCCTGTCCTCTATCGGGCCGCTCGATGAACGTGCGGCGGCGAGCGCGCAGGAGCGGCTCGACTCCCTCACGAAACCGCTTGGTAGTCTCGGCTGTTGCGAGGATCTCGTACGGCGCTACGCTGCGATACGTCACGATCCCACGGCGCGACTCGGCCGGCGGGCAATTACCGTGTTCGTCGCCGATCATGGAATCGCGGCCGAAGGAGTCAGCGCCTATCCGAAATCAGTGACGCTCGAGATGCTGCGCAATATCGCGGGCGGCGGCGCAGCGATCAGCGTAATCGCGCGCGCCTCGGGATATCACCTGGCAGTTACCGACGTCGGCGTCGAAACCGATACCAGCGCCGATCCTATCCCGGGCGTGCGATATCGGCGCATCGGCGCGGGCACGGCCAATTTTCTTCGCGGACCGGCGATGTCGATTGCCCAGGTGCGCGCCGCGATCGAGGCCGGTATCGAAGCGGCTCTGACGGAAGCTGCGGACGGCGCAACCCTTATCGGACTGGGCGAGATGGGTATTGGCAACACGACCGCCGCGGCGGCCGTGCTCGCGAATCTCACCGAGGTCGAGGCAGCGAGACTGGTCGGCCGCGGCACGGGCCTTGACGATCGCGGTTTGCAGCGAAAACTGGAGGTGGTCGAGGCCGGTTTGCGGCTCCATCGCGCGGCGCGCGGCGACGCGATTGCGACGCTCGCGGCGCTCGGCGGATTTGAGATCGCGGCGATGACGGGCGCATGTCTCGGGGCGGCTGCGGAGCGAATCCCGGTGGTCGTCGACGGTTTCATCGCGACCGCCGGCGCAATCGCCGCCGAACGACTCCGTCCGGGACTCCATCAGCATCTCTTCTTCGGCCATCGATCGGCGGAACGCGGTCATGCCGCGGTCCTCGAGGCGATCGGCGCGCGGCCGATTCTGGATCTCGATATCCGTCTCGGCGAAGGCGTCGGCGCGGCGCTCGCGATGAAGCTTATCGAAGCTGCGCTGCTGCTGTTCCACGAGATGGCGACATTCGCCAGCGCCGGTGTTTCCGGACGATCGCGATGAAGACTGCGGAACACGAAGAGACTGCGGACAACAATTCGATCCGGTCCGGCCTCGGCGCGCTTCAACGCATCGTCACTGAGCTTCGCCTGGCGGCGGCATTCCTCACGATTGTTCCCGTGCTGCCGGCTCAACCTGCGAGCGACGATAATGTTGCAGGTTCGCTCGGATGGTTTTCAGCCGTCGGGTTCGCACTAGGTGGCTTACTCGCGCTCGAGGACCTGATTTTGCGGGGCTTCATCGGTTCGCAACTTCGGTCGGCGCTGCTGGTGATGACCCTCGCGATCGTTACCGGCGCGGTGCATCTCGACGGCCTCGCCGACACCGTCGACGCGCTCGGTGCAGGATGCGACCGGACGCGGGCGCTCGAAATTCTGCGCGACAGCCGCATCGGCAGTTTCGGCGCGATCGCGCTGTTCTTCGTGTTGGCGCTAAAGATTATAGCGTTGTCCTCGATTGGGGGGAGCGAGCGCTGTTTGGCAATCTGGTTCGCGCCGGCGATCGCGCGTTGGGCGATGGTGGCGGTGGCGTTTCGGATGAACTACCTGCGTGCTGCGGGCGCCGGAAGCGCGATCATCAAGGACGCGCCGGCCCGCAACCTGGTGCTCGCGAGTGCTACCATCGCAGCCGCAACTCTAATTCTGACGTCGTTCAAAGCGCTGGTCGTCTGGAGCGCGGCAGCAGTCGCTGTCGCGTTGATTCGCTCGTTCTATGCCCGCTGGCTCGACGGAGTGACCGGCGACCTGATCGGCGCGGCCGGCGAAGTGATCGAAACGTTGGTGCTGATTGCAATGACGATCTGAGGCGCTACTTCACGCGCATCGGAAGCCCCGCAACCATCATCAGAACCGAGTCGGCGCGGGCGGCGATCTTCTGGTTTGTCCATCCGAGCAGATCGCGGAAGCGGCGCGCCGTCGGATGGTCCGGGACGATTCCCGAGCCCACCTCACCGGTGACGATCACGCTGGCGAACGGGGCGCGCTCGAGAGCCTGCGCAAGATTTTCCACGCACGCGAAAATTTCGTCGTCCGACATGCCGGCCTGCATAAGATTGGAGACCCACAACGTCAGGCAATCGATGATCGCGATCGTCGCGCGCCCGTCGAGCGCTTGTATCGCCTCGGTGATCTTCACAGGCTCTTCGATCGTCTCGAAGTCGCGGGGACGCGATGCGCGATGATGCGCGATTCGCGCGCGCATCTCGTCGTCGAGCGGCTCCGCCGTTGCGATAAACGCCGCATGTCGCGCATGTTCCCCGCTCCCGCCCGCGAGCGCGAGTGCGTGCGCGCTCTTGCCACTCCGCGCGCCGCCGGTGATCAGCGTTATCTTGCCCATCGTCTGCGCGATTGAGCTTACACCTTTGTGGCGCCAATTGACTCTGCTTACGAAATTGACGTAAACCATCCAATCACACCTGGTGCTCGGGAAGCCGGTTAGAGTCCGGCGCTGCCCCGCAACTGTACGGAGGGACGACGGCCCATAAGCCACTGCGCAAGCGGGAAGGCGGGCCGAAGGTTGGCACCCCCAAGCCAGGAGACCGGCCGGGTGATTTCGGCGTTAGCCTTCCGCGGGGAGGTGCTTCGGATGCCGTGTTACGGCCCGGCCTCTTCCCTTGAAAGGTCGGGCTTTTGTTTTCGCCTGATCGCGCTGCCTGCTCGGAGGGCCGACGCCAACCGCGAGGGAGGCTATGAAACGAGCAGGTATTCCGGTCTTGATGCTCATCGCGATCATGATGAGCGCTTTGCCGGTCAACGCAGCTTCCGCAGATGGTTCGTCCGGTTCAGTAAGCACCGGCGCAAACTCCGATCGTCAACCGGCGGGCAAATCGTCCGGCGCATCGGCCAAGGCGAAGCCCGGCGCATCGGCATCGACCGCGAAAAAGCGCACCGCGGAGAGCGCTGAAACTTTGCCGATAGTCGTCGTCACGGCGACGAGGATGCGCCAACCGATGAGCGAGATCGGCACGACCGTTACCGTCATCGATCAGCAGCAGATCCAGAGTCAGAAAATTCAGCAGGCGGGCGACGTCCTGCGTGAGGTCCCGGGCGTGGTGGTTACGCAAAGCGGTTCGCCCGGCACGGTGACCGACGTTTCGATTCGCGGCGCGACGCCGGCGCAAACGCTGATTATGCTCGACGGGGTCGAGGTAAATACGGGCGCGACCGGTAGTTTCGATCTGAGCGACATCACCACCAACAATCTCGATCGGATCGAAGTCGTGCGCGGCGCCGGCGGATCGCTGTACGGATCGCAGGCGATTGGCGGGGTCGTGAATTTGATGATGGATAAGGGCCAGGGACCACCCAAGGTGAGTTTCCTCTCCGAGGGCGGAAATCGCGCCACGCAGGACCAGGTGCTGACGATTAACGGAGCGGACGGTCGATTCGGGTACGCGGGCGCGCTCTCTTACTTCTCGACCACCGGTTATCACACAAGAAATGATAACTCCGACAATCTTTCGGGAGCGCTGCGGCTCGATTACGACGCATCGGAGAATACCCAAATTAGCGGATTCGCGCGCTACTTCCGCTCCAACGTAAGCCTTGCGAACTTCGCCAATTTCACTACTCCGGTCGATCCGAACGCTCATCAGCGCGATGAGTTCATGCTGTTCAAGGGCGAAGTCGACCATCGCTTCGGCTCGCGCCTGAAGACAAATGTGCAAGCCTACTTCGTGCGCGATGATCTGCGCTTGAACGCGCTGCCCTTTCCGGCGGATCCCGCGTTCGAGGTCGACCGCATCCCCGACGAAATCCGCGGCACTACGTGGGAGGCGGAGTACGCCTGGATGACCGGGGTCAGAACCCTGATCGGCTTCGACTTCAAGGATCGGTGGGTCCGTTCGGTTGACGAGTTCACCGGGTTCGGCTCGACCTCGAACACCGCGTTCCACGCGCGGCGCCAGGAGTACGCCGGTTATCTCGAACAGGAGGCATCTTTGTTTCACGGCCTTCTGAAAGCGACCGGCGGCTTCCGCGTCGATGGCAACAGCGACTTCGGCAAAGAAGAGAGTTCGTCCTGGGCAGTGGCGATTCCATTGCATCGTTACGGCGCGACGCTGCGCGGCAGCTATAGCGAAGGTTTTCGCGCGCCCAGCTTTAACGAATTGTTCTTTCCGTTCTATGGCAACCCGAATCTTAGTCCGGAGATTTCGAGCGAGTACGACGGCGGCATCACGGAGAACTTCGGCGAGCGCATCTCGTTCACCGCGACCTACTTCTCGCGCCGCGTCCATAATATGATCGTCACCGTGCCCGAGCCGGCGCCGATTTTCGCGCAGGCTGGCAATGCTGAGCGTGTCGACACGCAGGGCGTCGAGCTGGTGCCGACGGTTTATCCGTTGCCGGGTCTGAGTCTCAGCGGGAATTTCACGATCATTGACGAGACCCACGTCTCGGTTTCGCCGACGATCAGACCGCTTCGCGTGCCCAAGTACTCGGCGTTCGGACTGTTACAGTACATCCGTCATGAAATCTTCCTTCCCGGCGACAAGGTGACCGGAAGCCTCGGCTATTTTTTCGTCGGCGATCGCGATGATATCGATCCGATGACCGGCACGATTCGTAATCACGGCGGATATCATCGATTTGACGTGGTCCTCGCTTACGAGGCGGGACAACGATGGAGGCGGGTCGGCAACGAGGAGGTCTTCACCAGGATTCAGAACCTGTTCGATCGCAATTATTCCGAGGCGCTCGGCTTCAAGGCGCCAACCATCAATTTTGTCACCGGCATCAAGGTGGATTTCGAATGATTGGGGCCACGTGGAAGCGCGATTCGCGATCGGCAGCGATTGGCTGCCTGATTGCGATGCTCGTGTTGAGCCGGCCGGCGCTGGTCGCGGCATCGCGGGAGCGGATCGTCTCGCTCACGCCTTCTGTGACTGAAACTCTTTTCGCGCTCGGCGCCGGGCCCGAAGTGGTGGGAGTTTCGCAATATTGCGATTATCCGCCGGCGGTCGGGAAATTGCCCCGGGTGGGTTCGTTTCTCACTCCGAACATCGAAGCGATCGTCGCTCTCAGGCCTACGCTGGTGATTGGTAGCTGGATCTCATCCGATCTGCCGGCATTTCAATCGCTCAACAGCATGGGTTACCCGACGCTGATCGTGAAAGACAACTCGCTCGAGCAGATCGAGGAGAGCATCAGAGCGATCGGTGATCGGATCGGCCGTTCCGAGCAGGCGCGTGATCTGCTTGCGAGCATCAACCAACACCTCGACGATGTGCGCCGGCGTCTCGAAGGCGTCAAGCTGCGGACGGTGCTCATGGTCGTTGGGCATCAGCCGCTCGTCGCGGTAGGGAGCGGAACCTATCTCGACGAACTGCTGCATATCGCGGGCGGAATCAACATTGCTGACGGTACGGGCGATAGCTGGCCGCACCTGAGCATCGAATATATTGTCGCGATGAAACCGGAGGTCATACTTGATGGTCAGATGGGTGACGATCCCACTGCGCCACAACGATTCTGGAGCGAATATCCAGGCATTCCGGCGGTGCAAAATCATCGCATCTATAGCTACCCGGAGGACCTTACGCTTCATCCCGGTCCGCGCGTGTGGCAATCGCTTGAAGTGCTCGCCTCGCGCATCCATCCCGAAGCGGCTGCGAACCCACCATGATGATTGACTCAAATCCGTGACGGTCATCGATCTTTCGGAAACTCGAACTCAGCCCGCCAGATTTGGATGACGGTGCGGCGCACGATCGATCTCGACTTCAGCGGGCATCCCAGGCTTGAGTTCATGGCGCGGGTTGTCGACTTCGATCTTGATCAAATAGCCGAGTGCCGGAGCGGGATGCGTTCCGTCGGTTTCGACCCCTGCGATCGACTCGGCCTGCTCCGAAATGGAAGAGATGCGCCCGCGATACAACCTATCCTGTAAACCGTCGACGCGGACCGCGACGGCCGAATCGATCCGCAGATGCACGAGCTCCGTTTCAGGTACGTAGGCACGGATCCAAACATGATCGAGTTCGCCCAGCTTTACGATCGGCGTCCCCGGCGCTACTACTTCTCCGGGTTCGGCCTTGCGGGCCAGAACCAGGCCGGCAAATGGTGCGCGCAGGATTGTATGAGCGAGCTGGATACGCGCGTACTCCAGCGTCTCGTTCGCCTGATCGACCGCAGCACGCGCGACGTCTATATCTTCCTTGCGCGTGCCCTCCCGGGCCTCCAGATAGACCTGACGCGCTTCGTTGTAGGCAGCATCAGCGCGTTTAAGATTGGTCTCCGCCTGATCGCGTTCCTCCTGGCTGACGGTGCTGTTCTGGTAGAGAGTCTGGATTCGATAATAGTCGGCCCGGTCCTGATCGAGCTGCGCCTTGAGATTCAGCATCGCGTGCCGGTCGGCTTCGATCTCTTCCGGACGTGGCCCGGCCAGCGCAAGTGCTAGCCGCGCCTGCGCCAGCTTCAGCGCCGCCTCATCGTTGGCTTCGCGTTGCCGGTAATCAGTGTCATCGAGCCGCGCGACGATCGCGTCCTGCTCGATCCATTTGCCTTCATCGACAGGCAGGTCCACAATGCGCCCGCTCACCTGAAAGCTCAAGACACTTTCGTGGGCTTCGACCGTGCCGGTGAGCAGCAATCTTTGGCGGCCAGCCGATCGACGGAAATGGTTGCAGGCGAAGAGGGTCGGTCCCGCCGCAACGAGCACGATGAACGCCGCGATGGTGACCGAGCTACTTCTCACATTTGTCCGCGTCGGCGAACTCAGATAAATGTGCACTGGATTGTGAAGCATTTATAGCGCAATTGGCGGGCGGGCGTCAGCGCTTCGGGAAAATTATCGCTCGTCACCCGCCAACTTACGGCGCTCGCCCCGCTCATTTACGAGCCGGACATCCGAACGATCTCCGAAACCGGCCTGACGTAGACCGCTCTTTTATCGTTCAAACTTTCCGCAACGGTCACTTATAATAGCTGGTGTCGGTGTCCGACGTTTTTTCTTGCGACTGGAGACAAGGATGGCAACGCTGACGACCGAAAAATGCACCGCCTGCCGCCGCGATTCGCCGCATGTCACCGAGAAGGAAATTGCGGAGCTTAAGCCGCAGATTCCGGAATGGACGATACTGGAGCGCGACAACATCCCGCGGCTTGAGCGCGTCTTCCGTTTTGCGAATTTTGCCGAGGCGCTGGCGTTTACGAATCGCGTCGGAGCGCTGGCTGAGGACGAAGGCCATCATCCCGCGCTTCTCACCGAGTGGGGCCGGGTGACGGTCACGCTCTGGACGCACAAGATTCGCGGACTGCATCGCAACGACTTCATCATGGCAGCGAAGATCGATCGCCTGTAGGCAAATCACAAGGGAGGAAAATCAGATCAAACCCGCCGACCGCGCTGCGCCGACGCTCCACATGCTGCCCGCGACGCCGGAGACCTGTTTTTGGGGATTTTTCGACAACTCGCGCGAGCCGATCCTGCGAATCCGTTCTGGCGACGTGATTTCGATCGAAACGCTCACCCATCAGGCGGGCGATGCGCCGGATCTGATGATGGACGACGGCATCCGCCGCGTGTACGAAGCGATCCCGATGAGCGAGCGCGGCCCCGGCGTGCATGTCATGACCGGACCGATCTACGTCGATGGCGCAGAGCCCGGCGATACGCTGGAGGTGCGGATTCTCGGCGTGGAGCCGCGGCTCTCGTATGGCGCCAACATCGCGGCCTGGTGGGGCGGTCTCTACGATGACTTTCAGAAAGAGCGCATCACGATCTATCACATCGATAGAAATGCGGGATGGGCGCGCGCCGCGTTCGCGTTCGATTACCGCACCAGCCCGCGCTATGACGTGCCCGGGACGATTATCGCGCCGGATCATGCGCGCCGTGAGCCGGCGTTAAAAAACGTCAGGATACCCCTGCGACCGCATCTGGGCGTGATGGGTGTTGCGCCCGCCGAGCCGGGCCGAATCAACAGCATCCCGCCCGGCCCGTTCGGCGGTAACATCGACAACTGGCGCATCGGTCCGGGCGCCATAATGTACTACCCGGTTTTCAATCGCGGGGCGCTGTTCTTCGCCGGCGACCCGCACATGGCGGAAGGTGATGGCGAGCTTTCCGGCACCGCCGTGGAGGCATCGGCGAACGCGATGCTCCAGATCCTCGTGCGAAAGGATTTCCCCATCGATCATCCGATTCTGGAGACCGCAAGCCATTGGTTCACGCATGGTTTCGACGAGGATCTCGACCTTGCGATGCGGCAGGCGGCGCGCAAGATGCTCGAGTTTCTGTGCGCGAAGAAGGGTCTCTCACGCGATGAAGCCTACTCGCTGATGTCAGTCGCGGTCGATTTCGGCGTCACACAGGTTGTCGATCAGCGCAAGGGCATCCACGCCGCGCTGCCGAAGAACCTGTTCGGGCACGTTTAAGGCAGGCGGCGGCGCCTACCGCTCGTGCATCAGGAGCAGGCGCTTCGGATCGAAGCCGTCGATGACAGCGGGATTCTTATAAAGCTCGACGGCGTTGGCGATCTCGGCCAGCGCGAGTGTCAGGTTGAGCAACCGCTGCTCAGGCTCGGGCAGTTTGCCGAGTTCGAATCGATCCAGGTACTCGAGAATCGCTTCCGTGCGCGGCACCATCGCGTTGTAGAACTGCGTGATTTCGTCCATCGAGCTCGCCAGGCGCCGGGCATTGCGCGCTCGCTCCGTCGGCAGACTCCACCCGATGAATGGTTCGAGATCCCTGAATTGTTCGGGCAAAGATGACATCGGCGCGGGCCTCCCTCTCAATTGCCGTCGACCATCCGCTCGACGCTGCGATAGAAGCTGCGCAAGAGCACTTCGTTATCCTGCAGAACGTACTCCGTAATGACGCCCGAGCTGACGCCCTCCCAGGTGCTTTCGAGGGTGCTCAGATCTTCAAGCCACACATCGCGGTTGAGCGCCTTCTGATATTCCCAGGTGAAGCGCTCTGAATGGCTGCGCGGCAGCGGCTGATACATCCGCGTCTCCTGCCGCGTCATTCCGAGCGCCGTCGGCCACATCTCGTGCGTGAAATAGAAGCCGTTGAACAGACCCATCCATAAGTTCGGAAAAATGAAATAGACGTCAAAGGCCCAGTTTTCGCTGCGCGTCGGATTAAGACCGCGCGGAAAGCTCTTGAAATCCGCGAAGCTGAACAGCCGGCCCATGCTCCATCGATTCTCGACCCGCGCCGTGATGTCGCGCACCGGCGTGCTCCAGTTGCCATAGCCGGGATAGGAGCCGCGCAGATGCGGGCCGAAGAGGCTCACTTCGAGCGGATGGCAAAACGGATTCACGTCGCCAAGATGGACATCGCCAAGCGAACGCCGATGCAGAAAGGCGACGTGATAACCCTCGATCTGCGCATCGACGCAGAGCTTCCAGTTGCAGCGCAAATCCTCGGCGTAACCGAAGCTGAACGGAATGTCGCTGAACGGATAACCTTCGATCTCGCCGGTCACCGCGCCGAGATAATCGCGCAGCGTCTGCCGCGGGCTGGGATCGAGATTGATGAACACGAAGCCGTTCCAGGTTTCGGTCGCTACTGGCTTCAGCCCATGAGCCTGCTTATCGAGGTTAAAGAAATTTTCCTCGTCGGGGACGCCCACCAATCGTCCGGAAAAATCGTACGACCAGCCGTGAAACTTGCAGGTCATCAAGCCGGATTTGCGCTGTCCCCGCAGCTCGCGCGCGAGCCGGTTACCGCGATGCAGGCAGACGTTGTAAAAGCCGCGAACCTGCCCGTCCTTGCCGCGCATCAGCAGGACCGAGACGTTGCAGACCGGCAGATCGCGGACGACGAAATCGCCCGGCTGCGGCAGTTCCTCTTCGCGCGCCGCTTTCAGCCAGCAGCGGCGAAAGATGCGCTCCCGCTCGAGCTCGAAAAACTCCGGCGACATCAGGCGCGCGATCGGCAGCGGCCTCCGATCGAGTTCCGGATAAGCTTCAGTCCAATGGGTAACGTGGCTGGTCTCCATTGCACTCCTCTTACACTTTGCCTTTGAAAATATCGCGGCCCTGCAGGTGATGTCGATGCCGGCGCAATTGCGCGCTTCGCCTTTTGAGTGGGAAGCTTATTATAAAGGAGAGAAGGGTTCTTATGGCCTGGATCAAAACCATCCCGCCCAGCGAAGCGACCGGACGGCTCAAGGAAGTCTACGACGGAATTCTGCGGACGATGCCGTTCGTCCCAAAAATGCGGCAACTCGCTAGCCTGCGGCCCGATGCGGTTGAAGCGCTCGAGCTGCTCGCCAAGCGCGCCCATTTCGGAGGCACCTCGCTGGGCCGCGATCGCGAGGAGCGTATCGCGCTGGTGGTCGCAGCACTGCTCAAGTGCACTTATTGCGCGGTCGCCCACGGCGGTTTGATGGTGCGCGACGGCAAGGCGACCGCCACGGAAGTCACGGCGCTCGCGTGCAACTATCATGATGCGGGGCTGTCCGCGGCCGACGTTGCGATGCTCGACTATGCTTCGAAGATCGCGCTTGACCCGGAAGGCATCTCGGAACGAGACGTCGCCGATCTCCGCAAGCATGGCTTTTCAGATGTGAATATCCTCGATATCGCGCTCAACGCCTCGTACCGGGTGTTTGTCACGCGGATGGCTGCGGCGCTCGGGCTCGAAGGCGAAGAATGGTTCGAAAAGATCGATCCGGGACTGCGCGAGACCCTGACCGTCGGACGACGGCTTTAAGGGCGGGCTTTGACCGCCGCGCGGATAGGACTATAGCTTTTGACATCAGCCGGCGGGCCGCAGATTCGGAAATCGCCGGGCGGAGGTAATCTTATGATCCATTACAGCAAAGGCCGGGTTCCGCGACAGGCTCACGTCAACATCCCCGAAGGCCTGTACGAAGAAGAGCACGGCCGCGAAGGCTTTGCCGGCAAAGTCAGCCAGTTCTACCGGCTGCATCCGCCCACCGAATACACGCGCATCGAGGGTCCGCTGCGTCCACGCGGCATCAACACCTATGCGCTGGACACGCCCGATCGGCGCGATCCGCGCGGACTGCCGCTGCGCGTCTTCTACAACGATGACGCCGCGATTTCGATCTCGCGCCGCTCGGAGCCGATGCCGTTCTGCTTCCGCAACGCCGACGGCGACGAACTGCACTTTATCCATAAGGGGAAGGGCCTGCTGCGCAGCGACTACGGCCCGCTGCGTTACGAGGAAGGCGACTACATCGTGATTCCGAAGGGCACGAGCTACCAAATCGTGCCTGATCAATCGGAGAACTTCAGCCTCGTCCTCGAGACCAAGGGTCAGATCGGATTTCCGGAGCGCGGCAACATCGGCCATTATGCGCCTTTCGACTACGGCGTCATCGAGACGCCGGAACCCGAGCCCATCGAGGACGACGGCAATGAGTGGGAACTGCGCATCAAGCGGCGCAATCAGATCAGTTCCGTGTTCTATAACTTCTGCCCGCTCGATGTCGCGGGATGGAAGGGCAACCTGAGCGTGCTCAAGATGAACATTCGTGACATCCGCACGCTGCTGAGCGAAGGCGTGCATCTGCCGCCGAGCGCGCACTGCACGTTCCAGGCGCCGGGCGTCGCGATCTGCACTTTCATGCCGCGTCAGCTCGAGACCGATCCCAAGGCGGCGCGGGTGCCGTGGTACCATCGTAACATCGATGTTGACGAAGTCTTTTTCATCCACAGCGGATCGTTCTCGTTCACCGGACGGCCGAGCGGACGCGGCGCGGGCATCATGACGCTCAATCCGCAGGGACTGCATCACGGACCCAGGCGCGAGGTGCTCGAAGAGGCGCAGCGCGAATGGCGGCGGGATGCGCGGCTCGAAGGATGCGCGGTCAATATCGACTGCTTCGGGCCGCTCGAAACCACACCGGAAGCCGACGCCCCGGAAGCCCGCTTCGCCTTCTGAGCGGCGCGCGCGTAAGTTGAAGCGCAGGCCTCGTCCGGAAAGCGATCGCGAAAATCGGCGCTAGCCCCGGGGCTTGAGCACGATCTTTCCGAGCACGTCGCCACGCTCCCTTTTGCGATGCGCGTCGGCGACCTTGCTCAGCGGAAGCTCCGAGTCGAGCCACTTGGTAGTCGTCTTCCCAGAAGCGCTTCAGGCATGGACCGAACTCTTAGAAACGATACGGATCCGAGCCGAGCATCCGGATGCCGAAGTGGTAGGCGTATCCGAGGTTGAAGCTGGCCCTTTTCCCGCTCGTCTTCATCATCCGTAGAGCGGCTCAACGCCGGTGCATCGTCGATCCAGCAGGTTCGTGACCGTGCTGGTCGAGGACGCTGAGTTGCGGATGGCGCGTCGGAAAGCGCACCTTATCAAGGAAGGATTTCAAACCTCCCGAGGCGATGGGGCCGATAGATTTCGAAGTCGTGCCGGTCGATGGTAAAAACGCGGCGCAGCCGCTCGCGTTCCGCAACTCTTACCAGCGCGGCGTCAGCCAGGTCCATCGGGAGGTCGCGGTACTTCCACATCAGCTCCCTCATCCGCGGACAATCGTCGTGGCCAAGCTCGCGGAATCGTACGCCGCCAACATTTATCATGTCCCACAACGCCCGTTGGGCGTCAGCGGACGATCGCAGCAGGTACATCGCCTCAGTGAATGCCGGCCAGACCGTGCCCAGCGGGTCGCGAATTGTCGCCAGCGCCGCCCGGCAGGCCCGGTGATGAGGGTCGCTGCGATCAATCAGCGCGACGAGCGGCCCGGCGTCGACCAGCACGGTGGCCATCGCGCTTTCCCCGCAGCAGTTGGGCGAACCGCTCGCCGGTGCGCTCGGAGAGCCGCTGGCCGCCGCTATCCCAGCAGCCGATCAGATCGGCCATCGCTTCGGCGGGCGCCATCGCTGCGCGCCTAACGCCCTGCTCGCGCAGAGCTTCAAGCGCCTGGCGCACCACGTCCGACTTGGTGCAACCACTCTCCCGAGCGATCCTATCGACAAAGGCCGCTGTTCTTGAGTCAACCCTGACATTCAGCACACTCATGACGCATTTGTATTACAGCCCGTAACACAAAACCAGCCGAACCGATCGAGATGCGCCTCAAGGAACTAGGCCGACGCCGCATCCAAAAATCACCCGGGTGGACGAAGCTGCAATTGTTTCCATATTTTCGCCGCTGACACTCGGCTGCGCAGCAAGAGTTTTATTCGGCGCTTACACCCCGGGATCGATATTGCCGGGGATGCCGAGCAGGGCGTGGCCGTAGATTTCGAGATTGGTTGCGGCGCTGAGATGCGGATGGCGTGTCGCGACATTGATGTCGCGCCAATGACGCTGAAGAACGTTGGACTCCGCAAAGGAACCGGCGCCACAAATCGAAATGATCTGATTGACTACTTCGCGAACCAGCTTTCCGACATATCCGCATTCGGCGCGGATGCGGGCGCGGCTTAGATAATCCATTCGGCGACCGGCCCGCGCGTGACGCTCGATATCATCGGCGGCGCGCTCGGCATAAAGCCACGCGCCCTGAAGCTTGAGTGTCGCCTCGGCTAACTGATGATGCACGACCTGCGAGTCGGTCTGGCGCTCGTAATGGGTGTAGCTGATGCCGCGCTTATGCGCGCCGTCCCTGGCAATTTCCAGCATCGCCTCCGCCGCGCCGAGGATCGGACCCGTCAGCGAAAGCGCGAGCGAGGGCACGAACGCCCGACGATCGGACAACGCCCCGGAATGTTTTGTCGCCGGGTAGTCGCCCTTAAGGCAAACGTCCAGCGGCAATATCCGATGATCGGGAACGAGGATGTCGTTGCCGGCCAGGGTGTTAGAGCCCGTCCCGCGCATTCCGGCCATGAACCAGGTCTCTTCGATCTTGAGTTGCGCGAGCGGCACGAAAGCGAGGCCGAGACCGGCGGGCGCATCGCGGTTATCGCGCAGCGGGATCGCAAGCGCGGCCCACGATGCGTGCAGGCATCCCGATGCCCAGCTCCATCGGCCGTTGATAACGTAGCCGCCATCGCGGCGGATCGCCGTCGCATTCGGCATGATCACGCCGCAGACTCGCGGCGCGCCCGATGCGAAGATCTCTTCCTGTCCGCGATCGGGCAACAAACTCGCCATCCAGGCGCTGCCCGCCCCGATTACCTGCACCCAGGCGGTCGAGGCGCAGCCTTTTGCGAGCTCGGCGCCGACGCGCAGCACGGTCCCAAGCGTCGCTTCCTGCCCGCCCCATCGCTTCGGCGCCATCAGCTTGAACAGGCCGAGACGGTCGAGTGCATCAACATTGTCATCCGTGAGCCGCCGCTCGCGTTCGACGATCGCCGCATTTGCGGCGAGCATCGGCCGCAGTTCACGCGCCTGCGCGACCACCCGATCCTCAACTTCATTTCCGGAATGAACTGGATCAGCCGTCATTGCTGAATCCGAGCGCATTTGTGATTCGATGGTCATGCGATAGAGTCCGGTGAACTCTGGATAACACAAATCCCGACGGAGGTCCGTTATGAGTCATGACGCCGGCTATGGCATCAAAACCGAAACCCTCGAATGGAAACCGCTCGCGCCGGGAATTGATATACGGCTCATCAGGTACAGCGACGAGACCGGACAATTCACAATCATGCTGCACGCCGAGGCCGGCAGCATCCTCCCGCGCCATCGCCATCTCGCTCCCGCGGAGTTCTACATCCTTACGGGCCGGGGGGTGCATCCTCAGACCGGGGCTTGGGCCGCCGGCGATTACGTCTATGAGCATAGCGGCGCGGTCCATAGTGCCTTCGCGTTCGATCAGGAAATCAGCCTGTTGATGGTCAGCCATGGGCCCATCGTGATGCTGAACGACGACGACTCCATGAAAGGCCTGATGATAGAAGCGGGATGAACAGTTTCAGCCGCTAGCCTGCGGAGCGCGGGAAGAAGCGATTTTCCGGACGCGGCAGCCCCAGGTTTTCCCGCAATGTCCTACCTTCGTACTCGCGGCGAAACAGTCCGCGCCGCTGTAACTCGGGCACCACGCGGTAGACGAAGTCGTCGAGCCCGGCGGGAAAATAGGGAAACATCACGTTAAAGCCGTCGCTGGCTTCGGTCATCAGCCACTCTTCCATATCGTCTGCAATCGTCTTCGGCGTGCCGACGAAGGCAAGTCCCGCGTAGCCGCCGAGCCGTTGGGCGAGCTGTCGCACGGTCAGGCCCTCGCGCCGCGCGAGGTCGATCGCGCGCTCGCGCCCGCTCTTGCTGGCATTGGTATCGGGAATTTCGGGCAGCGGACCGTCGGGATCGAAATGGGAAGCATCGTGGCCGAGCGCGATCGAAAGCGAAGCGATAGCGCTGTCGTAATGCACGAGGCTGTCGAGACGCGCGCGCTTTTCACGCGCCTCATCGACGGTGTCGCCGACCACGACGAACGCTCCCGGCAGAATCTTCAGATGGTCGCGATTGCGGCCGAGCTTCTCCATCCGTCCCTTGACGTCAGCGTAGAATGCACGGGCATTGGCGAGATTGCTGCCGGCGGCGAAGATCACCTCGGCGGTCTCGGCAGCGAGTTGCCGCCCCGCTTCCGAAGCGCCGGCCTGCACGATCACCGGCCATCCCTGGATCGGACGCGCGACGTTGAGCGGCCCGCGCACCTTGAGGAACTCGCCCTGATGATTAAGCACGTGCAGCTTCCCGGGATCGAAGAACACCCCGCTCTCGACATCGCGGATGAACGCATCGTCGGCCCAGCTATCCCACAGCCCCGTGACCACGTCGTAAAACTCGCGCGCGCGACGATAGCGCGTCGCGTGCTCGACGTGCGCTTCGAGCCCGAAGTTCATCGCCTCGTCCGGATTGCCCGACGTGACGACGTTCCAGCCGGCGCGCCCGCCGCTCAGATGATCGAGCGACGCGAATTTCCGCGCCACGTGATACGGCTCGTTGTAGGTCGTCGATGCGGTCGCGATGAGTCCCAGATGCTCCGTGACCACGGCCAGCGCCGGCAGCAGGATGAACGGATCGAACGACGTGACGGTGGCGCTGCGCTTCAACGCCTCAATCGGCATGTTCAGCACCGCCAGATGGTCGGCCATGAAGAAGGCGTCGAACCGGCCGTGCTCCAGCGTCTGTGCGAAACGCTTGAGATGCGCGAAATTGAAATTCGCGTCGGGCATCCCGCCCGGGTAGCGCCACCATGCCGTGTGGATGCTGACCGGGCGCATGAACGCCCCGAGATGCAATTGCCGCGAGCTGCTCATCGGCGTCGCCGGTCGGGACCGTGCTGCTTCTAGCCGGCCGCGGCCGGTTTCCGCTCACCCTCGTTGGAGAGGATCGCCTTCAACACCCGCGGCGGTGAGAGCGGCAGCTCGCGAAGCCTTACGCCGGTCGCACGGTAAATCGCGTTAGCAACTGCGGCCGGCACCGGGACGATCGAAACCTCGCCGACGCCGCGAATGCCCAGCGGATGTCCGGGGTTCGGCACCTCGACCATGATCGTGTCGATCATCGGCAGGTCGAGGCAGGTCGGCATCCGGTAATCCAGCAGCGCCGCATTGCGCATCATGCCGTTGCGGTCATAGACATATTCCTCGTTCAGCGCCCATCCCAGGCCCTGCACGGTGCCGCCCTGCAATTGACCTTCGACGTAGCTCGGATGGAGCGCGCGGCCGACATCTTGCGCGACCGTGCATCGCAGGATCTGCACCTTGCCGGTATCCGGATCGACTTCGAGATCGATACACGAGACGGCGAAGGCGTTGCCGACCGCGCCGACATGACCGGCGTTGAGGGACGAGCGTCCGCTGACCGGTCCGCCGGTCCGCGGCAACCGCGCGGCGAGCTGCTTCAGCGTCATCGGCGGCACACCATTGCCGCGCACCTTGAAAGTTCCCAGTTCGAAATCGATCTCCTCGGGCTTGCGCTCCAGAAGCATAGCGGCGCGCTCCTTGAGCTGGCGCACAACGTCCTGCGCGGCATTGTAAACCGCGAGACCGGTGGCCACAGTCACCCGGCTGCCGCCGGTGACGTCGGTATAGCCGATCGAATCGGTGTCGGCGACAATCGGGCGCACGTCGTTCACGTCGAGGCCCAGCACTTCGGCCGCAATCATGGCCATCGCGGCGCGCGAGCCGCCGATATCGACTGAACCGGTTACGACGCTCGCGGTGCCGTCACTATGGAAATTCACCGCGGCAGAGGATTGCGCGCCGCCATTGAACCAGAATCCCGCCGCCACGCCGCGTCCACGATTCGGGCCGACGAGCGGCGTGCGATAGTGCTCGCTGTTCTTGATCGCCTCGCAGCATTCGATAAGTCCGATGCGCTTGAACGGCGGCCCGGCCGGCTGCGGCGTGCCTTCGCGCGAGCCGTTCAGAATTCGGAAATCGATTGGATCGATCCCGCATCGCTCGGCCAGCTCATCGATCACGCTCTCGCATGCGAACGCGGCGTGCGGCGCGCCAGGAGCGCGGTAGGCGGCGACCTTGGGCTTGTTCACGACGACGTCATAAGTGTCGATGAGCAGGTTCGGGATGTTGTAGGGCGCGCTGGTGGTCATCGCGCCGGCCATGAACGGCGAGCCGGGAAACGCGCCGGACTCATAAGCCATCCAGAACTTCGCCGCGGTGATTTTGCCGTCGCGCGTCGCACCCATCTTGACGTCGATGCGGGTGCCAGAGCTTGGTCCGGTGGCGCGCAGTACTTCCGCGCGATTCATCACCATTTTCACCGGCCGCGCTGTCTTCCTCGCGAGCATCACGGCGACCGGCTCGAGGTAAATCGTGGTTTTGCCGCCGAAGCCGCCGCCGATCTCGGCCGGTATAACTTTGAATTTCCCAACCGGCTCCTTGAGGATGTACGACAGCAGCGTGCGTACCTGGAACTGACCCTGCGACGAGCAGTAGACCGTGGTGTGACCGTCGGCGCTCGAGACCGCGAGCGCATTCTGCGGCTCGATGTACCCCTGGTGAACCGTCGCGGTCCGGTAGGTGTGCTCGACGATGAAGTCGGCCTGCTTGAATCCCGCCTCGACATCGCCACGCTTCAACTGTCCATGCGCGGCGACATTGGTCTGTTGGTCGGGATTCTGAGTCTGGCCCGGATCGTTGCGGCTCGCGAGCGTCACGGTGCGAAGCTCCGGGAGCAGGATCGGTGCATCGGGCTTCATCGCCGTGTCGACGTCCATCACCGGCGGCAGCACCTCATACTCGACCTCGATGAGCCGTAGCGCTTCCTCGGCGATGTGCGGGCTGGTCGCGGCCACGGCGGCCACGGGATGACCGTCGTAAAGCACCTTGCCGCGCGCCATCACGTTGAGGGACAAATGGCGCGGATTGCCCATCAACTCGCCGATCGGAACCTGCGCGTCTTCGACTTCGGGGAAATCGGCGCCCGTGACGATAGCTTTGACGCCGGGCAGCGCCATCGCCTTGTCGACCCTAATCGCCCTGATGCGCGCATGCGCGTGCGGGCTGCGCAGGACCTTCCCGTGCAGCATGCCCGGTAAATGGTAATCGGCGCCGAACTTCGCCGCCCCGGTTACCTTGTCGAAGCCGTCGTGCCGAATCGGCCTGCCGCCAATCACGCGGAAATCGGAAGAAGTCCCGTTGCGTTTCGCCATATGAACCTTTTGATTCGCCTGAGTTGAATATCTTTATACTACTTTTCACGCCTGCGAAGGACGCGATGCGACGGCCGTGGCCGGCGCAGCCCCGGGCGCCCGCGCAACCCGACCATTGTGCACGTAAAGCTCCGCACGATCCGGCCGTTTGGCGCCGGGGCTCTCCGGCGGACGCATCAGGTAGCGGGTCTCGCGGAAATGATCCGCATACTGCCGCTCGGGATTATAGACCTGGTTGAACTTCCAGAGCATCCGCACGAAATTCGTCTGCCCGTGAGCGAGCAGGATCGCAATCCGCTTGAGCGCGCCGCTGAACGCCGACCATCCGAGATGTTTGCGATTAATGACCGACTGCGTCTCAACCAGTTCCTTGTAGAACCGATCCAGCGGCAGCCGGGTCGGGAGCACGGCGTGCTGAATGTCAAAGAGGCGATAATCGCCGGTCGTCAGCCGCCGCGACTCGGTATGCCAGGTTTCGGTGCCCGGATAGGGTGTGTTGACGGTGATATGCACGACGTCGGGCACGCTCAATGCCCATTCGCGCACGATCTCGAAACGGCGCTCGTCCCAATCGGGATCGGCAATCAGATTGATGGCGACATCGACATCGAGCTTGCGCGCGACCTCGAGCGCCTTGAAGTTCACGCCGGGCGACGAGCGCTTGCGATGCAGCTTCAGGCCCTCTTCGTCAATCGCTTCGAGCCCCAGGAACATGTACTTGAGTCCGAGTCTGCGCCAATACTCGAAAACTTCCTGGTTGCGGCACAGCACATCGGCGCGGGTTTCGAGATAGTAGTTTTTCTTGACGCCGCGCTTCTCGATCTCGCGGCCGATCGCGAACCCGTGCTCCGGGTGAATGAATGCGACATCGTCGACGATGAATACGTTGGGCTCGCGGATCGAGGCCAGGTCGTCGGCCGCGGCTTCTGGGGTCGATTGCCGGTAGACGCGGCCGTAAAAGGTCCATGCGCTGCAGAACGAGCAGTCCCACGGGCACCCGCGCGTGAACTCAATCGATGCGCACGGATCCATCACGCCGATGAAGTACTTGCGGCGCTTGCGCGCGAGGTCGCGGGCGGGGAAAAAATCGTCGAGACTCTGGAGCATCGCCGGCGGCGGCCCCATGCCGCGCACCGTCGCGCTGCCGGGTACCTTGTCGACTCCGCCGTCCTCTATTGCGGCGAGCAGGGTTGAAGTCGAGACCTCGCCTTCGCCGCGCAAAACACAATCGATCGCGCCCTCGCCGTGCGCGAGTAATTCCTCGTAAATGAACGACGCGCTATGACCGCCGACGAAGACGAAGCTTTCCGGCAGCATCCGCTTCACATCGCGGGCGAGATCGATGACCTCCGGAACGTTGGCGAGATAGTTCAGCGAGAAGCCGACTGCGCGCGGCTGAAAATCCTTCAGCTCGCGGTAGAGGGTCTTGTGATCGAAAATCTGGAGATCGAGAATCCTGACCTCGTGTCCAGTGGCGCGCACAGACGCCGCCACCCGCTCCATCCCAAGGGGTTCCAGGCGCAGATAGATCTCGCTGTACATGAGGGGGCTCGGATGGACGAGAAGGACGCGCATAACTCCTCCCGCGATTCAGACGATTAGTGTTTGCCGTAGTCGAGCGCGACTCCTTTGCGCTGAGCCAGAATATAGGCCTCGAGCGCGCGCATTTTCGGATCATTTGGATCAAGGGTTTTGCCCTTGATCGGATTTTCGATGCACCAGTCGATCATATCTCGCAGCAGGGCCACACGCTGAAGCTGTTCCTGATATTTCGGATAGGTCTCAGGATGAGTATTGGCGGCATTCGGATGGCACATGTCGCAGCTTACGCCGATGGTCGAGCCGAGCAGCTTGGCCGAGTGAAACACCTGGTTGCCATAGTTGACGAAAGCGTCGGTCTGGGCCTGCCAGACTTTGAAGTCCCGCTCGTGAAAGCTCGCGTAGGTATCGCCCTGCTGGCTCTTGGTATTCGCGGTTTCGCCGGGACCGGCAATATTACCGCGTGCGGGATTTTCCGGGGACGATGCGGAAGGTGAAGCCTGATCGTTTTGCGCCAGAACCCAATGACGATCGGGATGCTTGCGGCGCCATTCGGCCATCAACTGGCCCGTCACCGCGAGTGCTTGCGCGCGCGTCATCTGCTGTCCCGGCTTGAGACCTTTTACCTCGGTATGCGTAACGCCGTCGCATAACTCGACGACCACCGCGCCGCGGCTCGCTGATGGAACCGAATGCGCTGGGAGCGAGGATTGCGCCTGCGCGACGCCGGTCGGATCGGCGGCGGCAAGATAACGCAACGTGACAAGACCGATGGCGACCAGGGCGGCGGTAACAGTTACCATTCCGGATTTGCGTCTCACGTGACTTTCCTTCTCGGCGGAACGCGTCGGAGAACGACGGCGTCCGCTACCGGTTAATCAGTAGCTCGCAAACTGCGGCGCGGGCGGGCGATCAACCTTGCCGCCCGAAACCAGATAGTCTGCGCGAACCGTAACGGGGTTGCGGTCCCACAAGTTGTAAACTGTGTCCACTAGTTGGTCTGTACGCGCGGTGAATTCGCCGTCACCGCATCCGTCGAACTGATCGAACGGATCGGCCCGATTCATCTGCACGGTCAACTTCGGCAGGCCTTCCGGCGCGTACGGCCACGGCCATGCCGTCGAGAGCATCCCATAGAAACTGATGTTCCCGATCTGATTGAAGAGCATCTGATGCGTATGGCCGTGAATCACCGTAACCTTCTCGTGCTGTTTTAGGATTGCCTGCACCTGCTCGGCATCCTCGGTCCAGAAATTCCACGGGCGGTAATACTTGTAGAGCGGTGAATGAGAAAAGATCAGCAGCGGAGTGCTCTTCGAGACTTTCGCCAGGTCGTTTTTGAGCCATTCGCGTTGCGCATCGCCGACCTCGAAACGCGATTGCACGGCGTTGTCGAGTCCGGCGACGGTTTGCATCCGTTCGGCGGGCGTCATTTTGCGGGCGGTCCAGAAATCCTTTTCATAAACACTCTGCAGTACGACGACGTGGACGCCTTTCCAGTCGAACGAATAGGTGGGTGGCCCGAACAGCTCCTGCCATTTCTCGCCGAGATCGAGGAACCAGTCGTGCTCGCCGACCATCATCTTTACCGGCGCCTTGAGATTGCCAAGAATCTGACGGCCCGTCTCGAGCTGACCCGGGCTTCCGAGTTGCGCCAGGTCACCGCCGTACAGCACAAAATCGGGCTGCGGATCGAGCGCATTGACGTCATCAACGGCCTTTACGATCGCGCGGATGAAGCGCTGGTTGAGCGTCCGTTCATAAAGATGAGCATCCGAGATGTAGGCGAAACGGAATGGCGCCGACCCCTGCGCTCCGTGCGTGCCCCAGTTTTTATCGACCGCAGCGTTCGCAACCTCGATGAGCTGAAACGTATGCGGCGGAACCAGGCCCTTGGCCATCACTGCACCCATCGTGGCGGCAGAAAGTTTGAGGAACGTACGGCGGTCGCAATTTCGCAGGGCGCGCAGGACGCGATCGCGATCCTCGTAGAATCTGGTTTCAACGCTTTTATGGCGAGCAGCCATGCGAGCCTCCGTCTATGACTTAGTATCCGCCGAGAGACGCCGGGTTTTCGATCATCGCGGACTGTCCGGGACCGATGTCGCCGAACGGACCGGAGAAACCCGGACCGTTACGCCCCTTGAGGCCCATCGCAGCCGCGGTGTCGCGTTGCGGGCGGGTGGTGCGCGAAATCCTGAATTGGTTTCGGTACTCCTTTTCCGCTTCCGCCATGTAGCGCTGGTTGGTCAATGAAAGGAGAAAAGCGGCGAGATCGTCCTCTTGCTCTTCGCTGAGGCCGAGCGGAACGATGCCTCCATCGAGGTACGGATTCTGGACGCCGCCCTTGTTGTAATGGTCGAGAGTGTCCCAGATCGTCGCCTGTGAACCGTCGTGAAAATACGGTTCGGTCACATAGAGATTGCGCAGTCCCATCGTGCGGAAGGCGCCGATATCGTGCGGCTGTTTGGTCACCAAGAAACGGCCGAGCTCGCTCAGATCGGTCGCAATCGCCAGCCGGTCGATCTGCTGGCTGCCGCCACCCTTGGCGAGCAGCGCCAGCGCCTGCCGCGCATGCGGCACGAACTGCGCGCTATGCGCCGAAACCCCGATGTTGTGAAAGCGATCGTCGGTGAAGAGCGGGCGCGTCGGATTCCATCCGTGGCATGACATGCATCGGCCCTGGCCGTTGAAAATCGCCCAGCCGCGTTTCTGCTGCGCCGTGAGCGCATTCGCATCGCCGGCCATGAACCGATCGAACGGCGAATCGAAAGCATTCTGCGTCCTTTCGTATGCGGCGAGCGCCTCGACCAGGTTGCGATAGGTCGGCGCGGAACCAAACGCTTCCTGGAAGCCTTTTTGATATTCGGGAATCTTGCTCAGCTTCGCGACGACGGTTTGCTCGTCCGGCATGCCCATCTCGATTGGGTTGAGAATCGGCTGTTCGGCCTGATCCTCGAGCGTCGGCGCGCGGCCATCCCAGAACTGC
The DNA here is from genome assembly GCA_021324855.1 of Pseudomonadota bacterium. GTDB lineage: Bacteria > Desulfobacterota > Binatia > Binatales > Binataceae > JAJPIG01. Next base: position 42,416 of record JAJPIG010000027.1, read on the forward strand.
TCGATGTTGAACATTGAGTTGAGCACAGTCGGCGCGTTGCGATGGCCGAACTTGGCATGCACGCCCATCGCGGTCGGCAATTGATCGGTGAAGCCCTTGTCGGGATCGTGGCAATTGGCGCAGGCGACCGTATTGTCCACCGAAAGGCGCGGATCGAAAAACAGTTCCTTGCCCAATGCGACCTTTGCCGCAGATTGCGGATTGTCGGGCGGAATCGACCATTTGTAGAGCTGCTCAGGGAAGCCGACCTGATCGACGCTTTTGGGCTCGGCCAGCGCATCGGGTTTGGGCGCCGGCATCGTAGCCCGTCCTATTCCATATCCAGCCACCCCGAACGCCGCGACGATCAGAAGCCCGAGAGCCAACGACTTACCAGACATCGCGCTCCTCCGTGCTATCGAAAACCTAGATCACCCGTTGCGCTTTGAGCTCCGCGATTTCTCCCGCAGTATATCCAAGATCGTCGAGTATCGCTTCAGTGTCCTCGCCCAGGTCAGGGACGCGATCAAAACGCGGCGGGCTGTCTGAGAGCCGGAGCGGGCTGCCAATCACCGGCACGCGGCCGACGGGCGAATCCACTTCGTGAATAAATTTCCGCGCCTCGATTTGCGGGTGCGCCAGTACCTCGCCGACCCCCCTGACCAGGCCATGAGGCAACTCGCTGCGCTTCAGCCGCTCGATCCACTCCTGATGCGGCTGCTCACGGAAGATTTCTTCTATCAGCTTTTCCAGAACACCGCGATTGTCGCGCCGCGCCTCGACCGTTGCGAAGCGCTTATCGTTCAGCAGCTCAGGCCGCCGGATCACGTCGCGGCAGAACTTTTCCCAGTCATTCGCAGAGGCGACGGCAACACTCACGTAGACATCGTCGCCCGCCAGGTAGGGTCCGTACGGCGTGACATAAGGATGCCGCATCCCGGTGCGTGCGGGCTCCTCGCCGCGATGCCAATAATGATGCGGAAAGTAGCCGAGCCACGAGGCCATCGCTTCGAGCATCGACAGATCGATCACCTGTCCGCGGCCGGTCCGCTCGCGCTGGAACAAAGCCATCATGATGGCGAGCGCGGCGTACATCGAGGAAGTCAAATCCGCGATCGCCACCCCCACGCGCGCCGGTCGATCCGGGTAGCCGGTGGTCGCGATGATTCCCGATTCACCCTGGATTAGCAGGTCGTATGCTTTCACGTCGCGATACGGACCGTTCTGCCCGTAACCCGACATCGAACAGTAGACGATACGCGGATTCCGTCTGCGCAATTCCTGCGCGCCTAGGCCGAGGCGCTCGGAAACGCCGGGAGCGAAGTTCTCGAGGAAAACATCGGCGCGATCGGCGAGCCGTCGGACCGCATCGCGTCCGCCGGGATGCTTCACATCGATTGCGAAGCTGCGCTTGTTCCAGTTGAGCCAGATGAAGCCGGAGGCGAGACCGCGAACCACGCTGTCCCAGCCGCGAATCATGTCGCCCGCCCCGGGCTTTTCGATCTTGATTACTTCCGCGCCCATGTCCGCCAGCATCCGGCTGCAATGCGGCGCCGCGACCGACGCCTCGAATGCGACGATGCGGATGCCGTCGAGGGCGCGCGCGGGTGCTCGGTCAGCGGCCACTGGCGGGGCGCACCTCCGGGAATAGATCTCGCTTGGGAAGATGCGCGCGCTTCCAGACCATGACGCTGCGCACCAGCTCGATTACGATCCTGCCATCCTGCTGCACGCCTCGTGTTCGCACCTTCACGACGCCCCACTGCGGCTTCGATTTCGATTCGCGCGTCTCGAGCACTTCGGATTCAGAGTAAAGCGTATCGCCCGCGAATAAGGGATTCGGCAGCTTGATTTCGTCCCAGCCGAGGGCGAACCCGTTCTCGCTCACATCCGCCGTGCTCATCCCGACTACGATCGCCATCGTGAGCGCGCTATTGATGAGGCAACGGCCGAACTCGGTGCGCTTGCCATACTCGTTGTTGAAATGAATCTGATTGGTGTTGTTGGTCAGGAGCGTGAACCAGATGTTGTCGGCCTCGGTGACCGTGCGTCCGAGGCGGCATCGGTAGACATCGCCGACCGTGAAATCCTCGAAACAGCGGCCCTCCCAGCCGGGCTTGATCGACATCGTTCGCTTTCCTCCTCGTGAATGCCGGCCGTCTGAGACTTCCGGTGAATAGAGCGCAAAAAAAAATAGAATTTGCTTTTCCTGCGCCTCCTCGGCACATACTAATGCAAGATTCACTTCAGGGGACAAGGGATGGAGTCGCGGGCCGATAACCTGCAGGCGATACGCGAGGGCGTGCGCAAACTGTGCGCGGACTATCCGGAGTCGTACTGGCGCGAGCTCGACGAGCGCCGCGACTACCCGGACGCGTTCGTGAAGGCGCTGACGGCGAGCGGCTACCTCGCGGCTCTGATCCCCGAAGAATATGGCGGCGCGGGTCTTGGGATCACCGAGGCCAGCACCATCCTGGAGGAAATTAATCACTGCGGCGGCAACGCCAGCGCGTGCCACGCACAGATGTACATCATGGGCACCCTGCTCCGGCATGGCAGCGCGGAACAGAAACAGCGCTATCTGCCGAAGATCGCAAGCGGCGAGTTGCGGATGCAGGCGTTCGGCGTAACCGAGCCCAACGCCGGCTCCGAAACCACGCGCATCGAGACGCGGGCCGTGCGCAAGGGCGACAATTACATCGTCAACGGCCAGAAGATTTTCATTTCGCGCGTCAAGCAATCCGATTTGATGCTGCTCCTGGCGCGCACCACACCCTACGCCGAGCTCCAGGACAAGACGCAAGGGCTGTCGGTGTTCATCGTCGATTTGCGCGATGTCAGGGGCAGCCTCGAAGTGCGTCCGCTCGACCTGATGATTAATCATCATTCGAACCTGCTGATTTTCAATGACGTTGAGATTCCGGCCGGGAATCTCATCGGCGATGAAGGCAGAGGTTTCCGCTACATCATCGACGGCTGGAATGCGGAGCGAATCCTGATCGCATCGGAAGCGATCGGCGACGGCCGCTGGTTCATTGAAAAGGCAACCGCCTACGCTCGCGATCGAGTCGTGTTCGGCCGTCCGATCGGCGCAAACCAGGGCGTGCAGTTTCCGATCGCGCAGGCTTACGCGCACATCGCGGCGGCGGACCTGATGCGCTTCGATGCGGCGGCGAAATTCGACCGCCATGAGAAGTGCGGCGCGGAGGCGAACATGGCGAAGCTGCTGGCTTCGGAGGCGGCGTGGGAGGCTGCCAACGTCTGTCTCAACACTCATGGCGGTTACGGCTTTGCGCGTGAATTCGACGTGGAGCGCAAGTTTCGCGAAACGCGCCTCTACACCACCGCGCCGGTCAACAACAACCTGGTGCTCGCGTTCGTCGGTCAGAACGTGCTCGGGATGCCGCGATCGTATTGAGCGGCGCAGTCATCAAGCCTTCGGAGTGACCTCAAGATGGAGCAGATGCTGTTCCGCTCGCTGATGTTCGTCCCCGGCAATCGGCAGCGGATGATTGACAAGGCGCTCGCGCTGACCACGGTCGACGCGATCATGCTCGATATTGAAGACGGCGTCGCTCCGGCGGAAAAGGACCCGGCGCGCCGCCTGATTTCCGCCGCGCTGGAATCGCCGCGCGGAAACGCGGCCGGACCGGCACGCTATGTTCGCATCAACGCGATCGGTCACGAACGAATGTACGCCGATCTCGAGGCCGTTATCCGGCCGGCGCTCGAAGGGCTCGTGCTGCCGAAGGTCGACAGCCCCGGGCAGTTAAAAATCGTCGATGAAATCCTGCGCGATCGCGAGCCGGGCGCCGGTCTCAAACCGTCGTCGGTGCGGCTGCTGGTCGCGATCGAGAGTCCGCGCGGGCTTTTCCAGGCCGCCGCAATCGCCTCGGCGTCGCCGCGCGTAATGGGCCTCATGTTTGGTGCGGAGGACTTCGGTCGCGAGATGGGCCTGCCGCTGCTCCGCGAAGGCGAAGCGCGCGATTTGCTCTACGCGCGCTCCGCGATCGCAACCGCCGCGGCCGCCGCGAACGTCCAGGCGGTCGACGGGGTATGGCCCGATCTCCAGGACATCGAAGGATTACACCGCTTTGCTTTGCAGGCCCGGCGCCTGGGATTCACCGGCATGTCGGCGATTCATCCGTCGCAGGTCGATGCGATAAACGAAATCTTCTCGCCCACGGCGGCGGAAATCGACTACTGCAAGAACGTGATCGCGGCGTTCGAGGCGGCGCAGTTGCGCGGCGAGGGATCGATCGCGTTCGGCGGGCAGCTCATCGACCTGCCGATCGTCGGGCGCGCCCGCCGCATGCTCGCGCTCGCGGCCGCGCTCAAGTCCTGACTCGCCGCAGTACGCGGCCGGTCAATCAAGCCACATCAGCTTCGCCGGATTATCCTGCAGCATCACCTTTATTTCCGCCGGCTTGATCCCGAACGCGAGCAGCGCGCGGATGAAGACGCGCATCCCGTCCACGCTGTTGGTCTTTGAAGGCGAGCGCGCGCGCTTCACCGGCCATACTTCGTTCAAGGATCCGGCGAGCCCGCCCGATGCGCCGCCGCGCGAGAGCATCGAAGTCCGCGCGCTGCTCTTCTTCGCGCCGGCGAAGAAGTAACGCGCTACAATCCCAGTTCTTCCACGATCGGCGGCCAGTGCTCGCGCCATGGACGCGCCGCTTCGAAGCATGCGCTCGCCCGGAGCACCATCGCGTGTCGTACGGCCACCAGACAGGAAAACTAGCCGCGCCTCCTCTTACTCAGGGGGCGTCATGACCAATTGATGAGAGAACCCGAAGAACCCACCGCAGGCATTTTTGTTCTGTGGCGTCAGGGCACTTGTATACTTGCCGTAGGTTCCCCCGCTCGTGGGCACTGCCACGTCGGCCGCGAGCCAGATGAGATCAGGGGTCAAAGGAGTCTCTGCTGTGACTGCTGGCGTTCCGGCAGGCGCTCCAAAGATTGCAATCGGGTCGTTCGGATTGTCCTCGTCCTGTTGCGGCACAAAAACACATTCGGCCGCGAATAGATTTAGGACCGTTGTTTCACCCGGTGGCGAGTCACTGTTAGCCGGCTAGAGTTGAACTGGTCGGTCGCATTATCTGAAAGAGGTTCCGGAGTCGGAGTGATAGTAGCAAGGGGCGAAGGAGGAGGCATTTGGGATGGTGCCGGCGTCGCCGTAGTGTACCTGTTTGCGAGCGACATTGACTCGCACGTCTCCCAAAATGAGTGATCGAACGGAGGTAACTTGTCGAGTTGAGCCAGTGTCATCGAACGCCGTCTCAGCCGATCCGCCAACAGATTGCTGCAACGATCCCGGAGAGCGGTCCAAAATTGCTGGTCCCAATTTCCGGGTGCCTTTTCGGGAATTCCAATGGTCGGCGTTGGTTGGCTGGTTTGCTGGGCTCGAAGGTTCGGCGCAGCAGGCAACAGCAGAAGGAAGACGCCTAGAAGGGCAGGGACGACGAGACCGACCCACCGGAGCGATAGTTTCTTCAAAGCTTCCCCCTCTTGGCGCCGGGCGCGCGGTCAGATGCCGCTTGATAACATTCAGTCAACTTGAAATGCAAAGGAAGCGATAAGGCTCAGTTAACGAGAGCCGCGCAAGCAAGCTGAACGGTCTTCGCATTGACGGCGACAACCCAAACGCGAACGTCTGGCGGACTGTTGAATTTTCTCCGCGTACTGCCTTAACTGCATTCGATGGATCGAAATATCACGCGCCCCATCCTCTGGAACGTGCCGATCGCCTTCCAGGTAATTCTCTACGCTTTGTTCATCGGCTTGTGCATCCTCTACGCCTGGTCGGCCTGGCAGTGGTTCCGGATCGTGCGGCTCGGCCAGCCCGCCGAAGATCGCTTCGGCGACCCATGGCGGCGTGCGATGCTAATGGTTCGCGACGCTTTCGGCCAGGGCAACGTGGTTCGCGAGCCGTGGGGCTGGATGCATTACGCGCTCTATGTCGGCTTCATCGGGCTTTTCATCGGCACCAACATCGTTTTTCTCAACAGCGACATAAGCGAGTTCTTCGGGCTGTTCGGTCTCGGCTACTATTTCTACTACGGCGCCTTCTATCACGTTTTCAAAGCCGCGATGGACACCTTTTTCCTGCTGGTGATCATCGGCGTGCTCGCCGCAGCGATCCGTCGGTACATCTTTCGCCCCGCGCCGCCGCTGGTTCCTCCGCCACACGATCGGATGCTGCCGAATCTCGAGAACCGACTCGGGTATTGGTTCCCGCTTACGATGCTGGTGCTGGTCGTCGTGACCGGCCTGATGCTGGAGGGGGCGCGAATCAACGCCCATCCGCCCGGCTTCACCGAGTGGGCCTACGTCGGCCGCGAAGTCGGGCGGCTCGAAGGCGCTTTAGGAGCCGGCGTGTTGTTCCATCGCTGGCTCTGGATGATTCATGTGCTGCTGGTCTATACGCTGCTCGCATCGTTCGCATTCACGAAGCTGCGTCATATTTTCATCGCACCGGTCAACCTTTTCTTCCGCAATCTCGGCCCGCGGGGGCGCCTCACGCCGATCAAGGACTTCGAGAATGCCGAGGCATTCGGCGTTTCCAAGGTCGAGCAATACAACTGGAAACAGTTGCTCGACATGGCGTCCTGCCTTGAATGCGGGCGCTGCACGCTGAATTGCCCGACCGTCAACACCGGGAAGGCGCTCAATCCGAAGCACCTGGTGCTTACGCAGCGCGATCATCTGCTCGGCAAGTCGCCGATGCTGCTTGACGCGCAAGCGTCGGCCGAAAGCGGAAAATCCGCCGAAGCTTCCGAATGGAAGGGCCCTGACATGATCACGCAGGTCGCCACGGAACCGGCAATCTGGGGATGCACGACTTGCGGATGGTGCGAAGAGGGGTGCCCGGTCGGCATCGAGCACATCCAGCGTATCGTCGATATGCGGCGCCATCTCGTGCTGATGGAGAGTAAGTTTCCGCAACAGGCGCAGAGCGCTTTCCGCGGCATCGAGGTGCAGGGCAATCCATGGGGGATGGCGCAGGAGAAGCGCGCCGACTGGGCGAAGAACGCGGACGTTCCGATCATCGGCGAACTCGACGACGCATCCGACCTCGACGTGCTGTACTGGGTCGGATGCGCCGGCTCGTACGACGAGCGCAATCAGAAAGTCAGCCGCGCGTTCTCGGGGCTAATGAAGCAGGCGGGCGTGCGCTTCGCGATTCTCGGCGTCGAGGAGATGTGCACCGGCGATCCGGCGCGGCGGCTTGGAAACGAATATCTATACGCGACCGTCGCGGCGCAGAATATCGAGACGCTCAATCGCTACAAACCGAAGCGAATAGTCACTCAATGTCCGCATTGTTTTCATAATCTGAAAAATGAGTATCCGGATTTCGGCGGAAACTACGAAGTAGTGCACGAAGCCGAGTTCATCGCGGAGCTGATCCGTGCCGGCCGCCTCAAGCCCGAGCGCGAGTTGAGAGCGCGTGTGACCTATCACGATCCGTGCTATATGGCGCGTCACAATCGCAAATGGAACGGCGCACGTACGGCGCTGCGAGCGATCCCGGGCGCGCAGATCGAGGACGTTCACAACTGCAAGGAGCGGACGTTCTGCTGCGGCGCCGGCGGAGGATGCTTCTGGAAAGAGGAACACGAGGGCACGCGCATCAACCAGAAGCGGCTAGATCAACTGGTCGAGGCGAATCCGGAGACGCTGACGGTCGGATGCCCCTTCTGCATGACGCAGATGGAGGATGCGGTGAAATCATGCGCACTCGAAGAATCGATTCGCGTGCGCGACCTTGCGGAGGTCGTCGCGGAGTCAACCGGCGCAACGAGCAAGTAAACCGCTAAAATGATCCGGGACTCTTCGCCTTGCAGAGTCGGCTCAGAGTGGCCGGCGAAAGAACCTTACAGGCCGACCTCGGAACGGGTGCGTGTAAGGGTATCGATCACGACATACATGATCGCCTTGGCCGACTTGATGAAATCGGCGACGTTCGCCACGCCCATCCCGCCGAGGCCCTCGGTGTACTCCTTCGGGCAATTGTCCGGCGGCCACGGATAGCCGATGCGCGCGCAAGGGATGCCGAGCCGGCGGATGATCGCGCCGTCGGTCTGACCGCCCATCAGCGGCGGATCGCCGTGCGGACGCCCCTCGACCAGTTCCCAGCCCCGATAGCTCGACTGGATGATCCAGTTCTGCTGATCGGTCGCGCCGCCGAAGGCCGAGCCGTACATCTCCCAGTCGAACTCGATCGACGGATGACGCTTGTGCAGCTCGGTCATGAATTCGGCGAACTGCGCTTTGACCTCGCCCGGCAGCGTCCGCGGACTGCATCGCACATCGAGATAGATCTCGGTCGTCGCGGACGGAAACGCCGGCCGCTCCGGCCATCCGGCCCGCACCGATGAGATGTGTCCTTCCGGCAGGATATTGCCCGAAGTGTTGCGCTTGGTGTACTCGGGCAGCCATTTCTCGATCTCATTGATGATGGTCGTCGCCGGGATGATCGAGCTGCGATAACCGGGAGTGCCGCGCGTGATGCCCGCGTAGCCCATCGTGCCAAACACGCGCACCTTGAACCAGCAGCAGCCGGGCTCCTCGTGAAACACGACCCACCAGGGTTTCATGATGACGGCAAAGTCCGGAGCGACGCCGCGCGTCAGCAGATGGTAAACACCGTTGCTGAGTCCGTAGTTGCGTCGATACGGCAGACTGACGGGCATCCCGCCGCCGGCCGAGGCGACGATCAGATCGCCCTTGATTGGCACCTTGGCTTCGTAGAGAGCGGTAGCGATTTCATTGAGCGTCGCGACCATCCCTTTCGGATTCGCTGCGCCGAGCCCGAAAACCATATCACCCTCGGCGAACGCCTTCGGAATCATGTCGGGCCGGAACTCGCGGCCGACCCACGGAATCTCGCGTTCGGCATCGTAATCGATATGCGTATCAATCGGCGCATAGAGCATCAGCGTCGCGCCGCCGCCGCTGCCTTTGACCTCGCCGTAGCAATTGCCAGTGTGCTCGTCGATCGGCTGGTAATGGCCGTTGCCGCCGAGATGCTCACGCTGGTAGTTGGCCATGAACTCGCTGGCCTGACGCTCGAGACCGGTCGGGCTGTGCACGTTGATGAGATCCATCAGCAGGCGGCGAAGCCGCGAGCCGTCGAGATGGGCGCACGCTTCCTGATACCACCGTTCCTGATCCTTTGAGAATGGAACCTGCTTGGTCTTGGTCGCCATTGCTGAATCCTCAGTTGTTTCGGCTATGGGGCGCTTCGCGCCGGGCGCCGGACCGTGCTGCAATCGAGATTGAGACTACGGGTTTGGCTGCCTCGTATGCGACGCCATCCAGACCGAAAAGTCAATCAACGAATCGTCGGCACCGATCGCACCGACCGCCTGCACCCCGATCGCGAGCCCGCTGCTCCCTGAGCCGGTGCGCCATCCCACGCACGGGCTGCCGATCGCGGTCCACATCCGCTCAAAAATCGGATCGCCGGTCGCATCGATTCCCAGCGGCGCCGCATCGGGCGCGGTCGGCGTGATCAGGACGTCGAGCCCGGTGAATAGGCTTTCGATATGCGCGCGGCATCGCCGAATCAGCACGCGCGCGTCCTGTACCTGCGACGGTGTCCAGCGGAGGCCGTCCTCGATCAGGCCGCGCAGCTTGGGCGTCAGTTGCTCGCGATGATGCGTGTATTCGTGGCGGAGGCAGATCGCGTTCTCGAACGTCATGATGACGTGCTGCGCATCGACCGCGCCATCGAAGTACGACGGCAGCTTGACCTCGTTCACCATGGCGCCGGCACGGTTGAGTTTGCTGACGGTTTCCTCGAACACGCGATGCATCTCGCCGGTGCCGCGATCCCACCATGGCGTGCGACAGACACCGATGCGCGGCGCCTGCCCCGCAACGTTCGAACTTCTAGCACGTCCCAAGCCGGTCAACACGCCTGAGATCAGATGCAAATCCTCGAAGTAGTTGGTCATGAAGCCCAAGGTGTCGAGCGAGAACGAAGTGAGCTTGATGCCGTCGTAGTTGAAGCGGCCGAAGGTCGGCTTGTACCCGATCACGCCGCAGTAGGCGGCGGGCCGCAGGATCGAGCCTGCGGTCTGCGTGCCGAAAGCGACCGGCACATGCCAGTCCGCGACCGCCGCGGCCGATCCGCTCGACGATCCGCCGGGCGTATGCGCCCATTTGTGCGGATGCCGCGTTTTGCCGGGCGAGAAGGTTGCGAACTCGGTGGTGACGGTCTTACCCAGGATGATCGCGCCCGCCGCCCGCAGCGTTGCGACGCACGCCGCATCGCGGCTGCTCACATGCCCGCGATAGATCGGCGAGCCGTACTGCGTCGGCATATCCTCGGTATCGATAATATCTTTCATTGCAAGCGGCACGCCGTGCAGCGCGCCCGTCGCCGGACGGCTGTCGCGATCGCGCGCCTGCAACATCACCAGGTCGCGATCGATGAACTGCCACGCGCCCACTGCGTCGTCGCGCTCCGCGATGCGCCTGGGATAGGCCTCGCACAGCGCCGTCGCCGTGAGTTCCCGATTACCGATGCGCCGGCGCGCCTCGGTCGCCGAAAGCCGCGTCAGGTCTTCCCTGGCATCCATCAGAGCATCGGTTCCGCCATCGCAAGCTGATGGCCCCACAGCTTGGTCGCCGAATACTTGCGCACATCCCACTTGGCGTCGTCCTCGATGAGCCGGCCACCGTAGCCGTACTCGATCGCGAAGCCCGAGGGATTCTTGATGTAGAACGACGTCATGAGGTCGTTCGTATGCCGCCCGAGCGTCAGGATGAGCGGGATCTTGCGCTCCAGCACCAGGTCGTACGCGCGCCCGACGTCGTCCATTGAGGTGGTCTCGATCATGAAGTGATTGAGGTCGCCCGGCTTCATTCCAAACACCGGGTTCATCAGCGCAAGGCTATGATGGCGCGGATTGCAATGCATGAAGATCGCATCGGCATCGTCCCACGCGATGTAATCGCTCAGGCGGAAGCCCAGCTCCTTCATGTAGAACTCGGCGCTCTTGTACTGGTCCTTGCAGGCGAACACCGCATGGCCGAGCCCCAGCCGTCCGGCATTGAAGCCGCTAATGGGCCGCCCGAAGCGCAGCGGGTCGTGATCGATAATCGGGCCGTAGTAAATCTCGGACGGGATGCCGTCGGGATCGCGGAACTTGAAGAACGTCAACACCTTGCGGGCGTCGGCCTCGGCCGGCGTGCCCTGCTCGACGGTGACACCGATCGAACTCAGATGATCGGCCAGTCGCCGAAGTTCATCCATGCTCGCGACTTCCCATCCGATGTACTGCAGGCCATCGGACTTCGCGGGGTAAAGCGCGATGCGATGATGATGGTCGTCAACGCGGAACTGAAGCGGCGCCGTCTTGTTTTTACGCTCGCGGGCCTCGAGTCCGAAGACGTTGGTCATCAGATCGAGCCAGGCATCCGGATCGCTGACATTCACGCCGATGTAGCCGAGTTGTGTGACTCCCATAAGTGACTCCCCGATTAACGCGCCAGTTCGGCGCCTCCAAGCCGCAAGCCATCAGCTCGCGACGAATTGTTCAGCATAGATATGTTCGGGCCGCACTCCCAGCGCGGACAGCCGTTCGCGCGCTGCCTCAATCATCCGCGGCGGTCCGCACAGATAGGCAACCGTCTCCGGATCGGTCACGTCATCGGGACCCAGCACCTCGACCGGATTGGCCTGGATGAGCCCACTGGCAGGGTCTTCGACCCGGTCGGCGCTCAGTCTCAGCTTTAGCTGCGGCATCCATGAGGCGCGCAACTCGACCTCGTCCCGATAGAAGAACTGGCTGTCGCTGGCACATCCGAAGCTCAGCAGCATCGGCGGCTTCGCGCCGGACCGCCGCCGGATCGTATCCAGCATTGAGATGATCGGCGCGAGGCCGGTGCCACCGGCGACGAAAATATGCGGCGCAGCGCTCTCGCGCAGGATAAACGCGCCGAGCGGCCCTTCGACTTCGATTTCATCACCTGGCTCGCATCGCGCAGTCAGGTACTCGGACATGGCGCCGCCCGGGATGATGCGCACCAAAAATTCGAGCTTCGGCAGGTCGCGCGGCAGCGAGGCCATCGAGTAGGAGCGCCATTGATCGGTGCCCGGAACGTTGACCCGGATATATTGCCCGCTCTGGAAAGAAAAATCGACGCCGCGGGGAGTGCGCAGCACCAGGCGGACGACAGTATCGGAAATCAGCTCTGCATCGTCGACCTTGGCCACGAACAGCTCGGGGCCGGGTTCATCGAGCAGCTCGCTTGGATAATCGAAACGAATGACGCCGTCCGACAGCGCGTACGCGCTGCACAACAGGCGTTTGCCCTGGGCCATCTCGGCCGGAATCAACGAATAGGCGCGCGCCGGATCCATCCGCACATCCCCTTCGATCACCTGCGCGACACAGGTCGAGCAGCTCCCGGAACGGCATTGATGGACCAGCGGAATGTCGTTGCGCAGGGCAGCATCGAGCACGTACTCGCCGGGCTCGACGATGATCCGCTTTTCGACGCCGTCCTCGAAGCGCAGGACGATCTCATGCGCCTGCGCGCTCGCTTGCAGTGCTTCAGC
>JAJPIG010000026.1 GCA_021324855.1 Pseudomonadota bacterium
ACCTCATCGAAACCTGGCTCGACTACAAAATGTCCCGCGAGGTCAGCCAGATCCGCCTCCGCCCACATCCCTACGAGTTCGCCCTCTACTACGACGCCTGAACGGGAAAAATCGGGTCGCCCCGCTCGAACGAGCGGGGCGACCCGAATTCAATCGAGCATCCGCTAATCGAGGGACCTCGCACAGTACCAGAATGGCAAATAGAATCCATCTGGCGCGCAATTGGCGCGCTGAGAACTTAATGGACCGTTCGGCGAGATTTTCCGCGTCGGTCCCGGTTCCGGGGCGGCCCGCAAAGGCCACGCTCGCCCTTTGGCGCAACATCCTCGACAGCCTCGGCGCCGCGGTCATCGTGCTTTCGCCGCGGCTCGAGCCGATTGCGATCAATTCCGCAGCCGAGAGCCTGATCGGCGGCGCCCATCCGAACGCAGCCCAGATCCATGAACTGATGGCGGCCAATCCGTGGCTCGCCGAGATGGTTAGCGAATGTCTCGCAACGCGGGCCGAGATGAGCGTAGCGGAAGCCAGGCTGATCGCCGGTCCGCAGCAGACCGCGGTCGCTGCTCATCTTTCGCCGCTGCTCGACGATTGCGCCGGGCTCGCCGGCACCGTCATCATGCTGCTCGATCTCTCATATCGTTACGCGGCCGCGCAGTCCGCCGGCGTCGGCAACCCCGAAGGCGCGCTCGGGCTTTCGCCCGCAGGCCTCGCGCACGAAGTCAAAAATCCATTGACGGGAATCAAAGGTGCCGCCGAATTGCTTCTCGGGATGCTCCCTGAGGGTAATCGCGGACGCCAGTACTGCGAGTTGATCCTCGATGGCGCCAATCGGATCGCCAACCTAGTCGAGGAAGTGCTGTCGGTCAGCGGACCCCAGAAACTCCGGCTCGAGCCGATCAATATTCACGAGGTGCTCCATCAGGCGCTCCGGACAGCCGGAGTTTTTCCGCCCGAGCCCAATGGGATTGTGATTGAACAAAGCTTCGATCCGAGCCTGCCAGAAATTGCCGGCGACCGCGCCGCTCTCGAACGCGTCTTCCTCAACCTGGTCCGCAACGCGGTCGAGGCGATTACGCCGCCCGGGCGCATCCGGCTCGTGACCCGGATGGAGAGCGAGTTCCATCTGAACGCCAATGGACGCAAGCAGCATTTCCTGCGTGTCGAGGTGAGCGACAGCGGCAAAGGCATGTCCGACGATGAAATCGCGCAGTTGTTCACGCCGTTCTTCACGACCAAGCCGCACGGTACCGGACTGGGGCTCGTGCTGAGCCAGCAGGTAATCGGATTTCACGGCGGCAAGCTCAGGGCCGGCCGATCCAACGAACTGGGCGGGATGACATTCAAAGTAACTTTACCGCTGATCCGCAGCGAGGCTGCGCGCCCGGACCACCAGCCGTCGCGCGCGCCCGATTCATCTTCATAAGAGAGTATCCATGCTCGAAACGACCCCGACTGAACCTTCGATACCGCTCGGCCACGCCCGCAACGTGCTGGTCGCCGACGACGATCCCGCGATCCGGCTGGTGCTGCGCCATCGACTCGAGGCCGCCGGTTATCGTGTTGACGAAGCTGTCGACGGACGCAAGGCGCTGGAGAAGCTCCGCGGCGAACATTTCGATGCGGCGCTGATCGACATCATCATGCCGGGACTGTCCGGGCTCGACCTGCTGTCGGCCGCGCGCAGCGAACATCTCCCGACCGCGATTATCGTCATCACCGCCGCGAGCACGATGAGCAACGCGGTCGAGGCGATGAAGCGCGGCGCGCATGATTACCTGACCAAGCCGTTCGCCAACCTCGAGCTGGTGGTGGCGAGCGTTGCGCAGGCCGTCGCAGTGCGAGCGGCGATTCCGGAGCCGGCGGGTCTTACCGTCGATGTCACGGGCGGCGAAATCGTCGGCCGGAGCCCCGCGATGCAGGAGGTTTACAAGCTCATCGGCAGGGTCGCAAACAGCGATGCGAGCGTGCTCCTGCTCGGCGAAAGCGGCACCGGCAAGGAGATGGTCGCGCGCGCGATTCATTTCAATTCCGAACGCAGCCGCGAGCCGTTCGTCGCCGTCAACTGTTCGGCGATTCCGCCCGGGCTGCTGGAGAGCGAGCTCTTCGGCCACGAGCGCGGATCGTTCACCGGCGCGCTCGATCGCAAGACCGGAAAATTCGAGCAGGCCGGAGCCGGCACGATCTTCATGGACGAGATCGGCGATCTGCCGCTCGAGCTCCAGCCCAAGCTCCTGCGAACGCTGCAGGAGCGCGAGTTTACTCGCGTCGGCGGCGGCGAGTTGCTGCGGCTGCGCGCGCGGGTGATCGCCGCGACCAACCAGGACCTGGAAAACGCGGTCGGGCAAAAGCGCTTCCGCGAGGATCTTTACTTTCGCCTGCGGGTTTTTCCAATCCAGCTTCCGCCACTGCGTGAGCGGCTCGAGGACGTCCCCGAGCTGACCGACTATTTCATTGCGAAGGCGGCGCGGGAGATGGGCACCGAGGTGCGTTCGATTAGTCCCGAAGCGCGCGCCATGCTGCTCGGCTATCACTGGCCCGGCAATGTCCGCGAACTCGAGAACACGGTCCTGCGCGCGGCGCTGCTGGCTCCGGGAACGGCGATTCGCCCCGACGACATCGCGCTCGGCCGCGCCCCGATGCGTCCGGCGCTGGGCTTGAACGGCGGTTCGCTGGATGAAAACGTCGCGGCGCTGCTGCGCGATCATATCGCGGCGCTCGACGAGGCTGAGATGGCAAACCTCTACAAGGGTATCCTGGCGAAGTTCGAGAAGCCGCTGATCGAGGCGGTGCTCGAGCGCGTGCACGGCAATCAGCTGCGTGCGGCGCGCCAGCTCGGGCTCAATCGCAATACGCTGCACAAGAAGATCAACGATCTGAAAATCGTGATTCGCAAGGGCGCAGTCGACTGAGCAGGATTCGATCTAGCAAATCGCTCCGCTCTTCGGCTTCGTTCGGGGTCAACGTACCTTGCAACGCGAATGTCGTTCGATGTCCTCAGATGTCCGTAGACAACTAAGCTGATAGTACGAAACCGGGTCAAGTCCACCCACCACGTCATCTGGGCAGAGGATGGCGGAGGAAGCGAATGCCGGCCTGTAACGGGGCGGATAGGGGTTGAGGCGATGAGCCAACATCATCCCATGCGAAAGCGGGCAGACTTCCGCCGGGTCCTTCATCACGAGAATGGCTGCAATACCTCGACGGAGAGCCGCGCAGAGGAGCGCCCTCGTACGCGCCGCGCAGGAGAAGCTGCGCCGCGAATACCACGCGGCCTATCAGAGAAATTGAAACCGTGCACGGCGCGGAACGATATCGCGGTTGACTTGGCGCGCGAGTGCGTGGATGCTGGCGACTGATGCATTGCTGCACTATCGGCGCGGGATGGACGAGCTGGCGTTGGCACGCCGTCGCATCCGCCTGCGCGCCGGTTTCGTAGCGGACGAGAAAAACCGGATCCAAAAAGGCCGCGGGCGAAACACCCGGCGGCCTTTTTTATTTGTGTCTCGCGCGGCGGGACATGAGCGGACGCATAAGGCATCAGCGCAGGAGGGATCGGCGATGCTGCAACCGACCGAGCGCGAATTCGAAGAGCTGACGCGCCAGGCCTACAACCTGATCCCGGTGGCCCGCGAGATCGCCGCCGACCTTGAAACGCCGGTCTCGGCGTATCTCAAAATCGCGCGCGGCGACTACTCGTTCCTGCTCGAGAGCGTGCGCGGCGGCGAAAAGTGGGGACGTTACACCTTCCTCGGCACCGAGCCCGCGATGGTGATTCGCGCGCGCGGGGGGCGGATGGATATCCTGCGTCCCGACCACGGCGTCCAGGTGCGATCGATCACCAACGCGTTCGAGGAGCTGCGCCGCGAGATCAAGCAATTTCGCGCGCCCGAGCTGCCGGGAAATCCGCGTTTCTTCGGCGGCGCGGTGGGATTTCTCGCCTACGATATCGTGCGATGCTTTGAAAAAATCCCGGAGACGGTTCGCGACGATCTCGGGACGCCCGATCTGTGCATGATGTTCGCCGACACGATCCTGGTGTTCGACAACGTCCGACAGACGCTGCGTATTATCGCCAACGTCCCTGTCGCCGAATTCGCCTCGATCAGTTCGGCCTATCGAAGTGCGCAGGTCAAAATCGACGAGATCATCGAGCGCCTCAAGGCGCCCGCGATCGCACCGCGCCTGGAGGGGCCCGCGCCCGCTGCCAACGACGCGACAATCTCCTCCAATCTGACCTGCGAGGGTTACATGGCGATGGTGTCGGCGGCCAAGGAATATATCGCCGCCGGCGATATCATCCAGGTGGTACCCTCGCAGCGCTTCGAGGCGCCGCTCATCGCCCATCCGTTCAACATCTACCGCAGCCTTCGCACGATCAATCCTTCTCCCTACATGTTCTACCTGCGGCTCGGCGATCTTACGCTGGCTGGCGCATCGCCCGAAGTGATGGTCCGCGTCGAGGGCCGCGATATCACGCTGCGCCCGATCGCGGGCACGCGGCGGCGCGGGGTTTCCGAGGCCGAGGACCGCGCCATGGAGGCGGAGCTGCTCGCCGATCCGAAGGAGCGCGCCGAGCACGTGATGCTGGTCGATCTCGGGCGCAACGACGTGGGGCGCGTCTCCGAAATCGGATCGGTCAAAGTGACCGAGTACATGATCGTCGAGCGCTACTCCCACGTGATGCATATGGTCTCGAACGTGGTGGGAAAACTCAGGGCCGAGTGCGACGCGTTTGACGCGTTTCGCGCGACCTTCCCGCAGGGCACGGTTTCCGGAGCGCCGAAGATTCGCGCGATGCAGATAATCGACGAGCTCGAAAACTCCCGGCGCGGCGTCTACGCCGGCGCCGTCGGCTATTTCAGCTACACTGGCAATACCGACACCGCGATCGCCCTGCGCACGCTGCTCATCAAGGGCAACCGGGTCTATATCCAGGCCGGCGGCGGCGTGGTCGCCGATTCCGATCCGGCATCCGAGTTCGAAGAATCGGTCAACAAGGCGCGTGCGATGGTCCGCGCGCTGCAGGCGGCGCGCGAATTCGAAACCGCTTCCGCCGCGAGGTAAACTGTCATGTCCGAGCGCAGGATCAAGCTTCTGATGATCGACAACTATGACTCGTTCACCTACAACCTGGTTCAGTACCTGGGCGAACTTGGCGCGGAAGTCAGCGTCAGGCGCAACGATGCGATCGACATAGCCGGCGCGCGCGCGATGCGTCCCGACGCGATCGTGATCTCGCCCGGCCCGTGCACGCCCCGCGAGGCGGGCGTCTCGCTGGCGACTGTGCGCGAACTCGGCGGCGAAATTCCGATCCTCGGTGTGTGCCTCGGCATGCAATGTATCGGCGACGCCTACGGCGGCAAGGTGGTGCGCGCAGCGCAGCTCATGCACGGGAAGACTTCGCCGATCATTCATGACGGCCGCACGATCTTCGCCGGACTGCCGCAGGGCTTCGAAGCGATGCGGTATCATTCGCTGGTGGTTGACGGCGCGTCGCTGCCTGACTGCCTCGAGCTGAGCGCGCGCACGGCGGAGAACGAGGTGATGGGCCTGCGCCATCGGCAGCTCAGGGTCGAAGGCGTCCAGTTCCATCCCGAGTCGATCGGCACTCCTGAGGGCAAGCATCTGCTCGAAAACTTCCTCGGCGGGCTTATGCGATGAGCGAATTGCACGCCGCCTTCGCCAGCGTTCTTGCGCGCCGATCGCTCGATGAACCCGCGGCCGGGAGCGCCTTCGGCGAGATTCTCGACGGCGGCGCCGCCGCGCGCGATGCGCACGCGCGAGCGCTCGAAGTAGGCGACGGCGTGATCGACGTGGTCGGAACCGGCGGTGACGGCGCCAGCAGCTTCAACGTCTCGACCGCGGCGGCGATCGTTGCAGCGGTGGCCGGCGCGCGCGTCGCCAAGCATGGCCGATGTCCAGTCTGCCGCCAGAAGCTGCATCCTGAGATGCCGTGGCACATCCATCACGTCATCTGGAAAGTAGCGGGCGGTTCTGACCGGCTCGACAATCTCGTTCCGCTCCATCCCAACTGCCATCGGCAAGTTCACAGCCGAGAAAACCCGTCGCCATTTCGGGTGCTCCAACGCGCCTTTGAGGGGTTTGAGCTGGATGAGGCGAAAGTCTCACGTCCAGTTCTTAGGGGGCGGGAGGCGCCGTAAGGCCCTCCTGCTACCCGACGATCAGCCTGCGGTCGTCGCGCAGCTTCTTAAGTAATCAGCAGTAACACATAATGTGAAGGAGCCCACCATTCCCGTTGCGGTGCTGCGACAGGTGGGCGGTCTCCTTCACATTATTTCTCCCGTCCCTAAAGCGTATCGAGCCACACAAGCACGCTCTTGTCATGCTTCCAAGGCGGCGGCCTGCTTCGTCGAGATGCGTCAGCTAGGCGCTCGAGGGCTTTTCGTTTAGTCTCCAGATTGGCCTGCGCATAGTGGTTGGTGGTGTCGAGGCTGACGTGCCCGAGCCAGCTTCTGATCACCGTGATGTCCGCTCCCGCTGCGACCAGGTAAACCGCCGTCGCGTGACGGAAGCTGTGGGGCGTGACGTGCTTCGACGCCAAGCTGGGCGCGATCTTAGCTGCCGCCTCGACATATTGCGCCGGCCATGATGTCAATGATCACCGGAAAGTCACCCCCGATTCATCATCTGAAATTCCCCCCTTCGGGTTTGTGCATGACAAGGGGGAGCGCGAGGGGGATAGTTTTCCCCCTCGCCACTCCGTAGAGAACTTTCACTGTCATGCGGCCGATTGATCCTCGAGTTTGGACTTGAGTAGGCCGGCCTTGAGCTTTTCCTTGAGTCTGAAACTTTCGCCTTTGATATTGATGGTGATCGAATGGTGGAGCAGGCGGTCGAGAATGGCACTGGCGATCACGGCCGCTACATCCAGAGCGGCGACAACTTGTTATTGCTCGGTCCGCCCAGGGAAAGCGCGCCATCGCGATGCGCATCTGATGGTGTTTGCAGCAGCGTCACCAGGCGCTCGTTGCGGTACCCGACCCGTTCCTTCTTCCATCGCTCCTTCCCTCGATGTCGTTGGGAGGGGGAGCTTCAGATGATCATTGAGGGGGGAAGATTCACATTATCGCTGACATTTCTGACCCCCGTCGGCATCAATGACGTCGGGAACGATCGTGGCCCGGCGACACGCACACGAAATTGGCCGCATCGTTGGTCGCGCCCGATCCCGAATAGCGCGTCTGCTCCGGATACGGACAGAGCGGCCGCGTGCCGTTGGTCGGAAAGTTAGCGGCGACGCGCGGGTCGAAAGGCGCTCCGCTCGGGAATGGCGAGCTGGTGTTGGTGTTGGCCGCGATAATCTGCTGCGGCGCCTGCCGCTGCTCGACCCATCCGGTGATCGCGGCCAGTAGATTGGCGCTGAAACTGGTGGTGGCGGGCCCGCCGCCGCAGTGTGCCATGTTGGGGATTAGGTACAATCGTACGAAGCTTTGCGGATCGTCGGCATGCGCTCCGTGGATCGAGTTGTACCAGTTAACGAGATCGACGGCCGAGAAAATTCCGTCGTTGAGCGAATCATAGATGATCATCTTGCCGCCGTGGTTCGCGAACGGACTCAGGTCGACGCGTTTGCCATCCATGAAATCGATCGCTGTCATGAAATCCATCGCGCTTTCCGGGTACTCGGATGTTGTCGCGAAAATCTTCGGCGCGTCGGTGTCGAAGTTGTAGTGAAACATGAACGCCTCCTGTCCGTTTGGCCCGGAAACCGGCGTCACGACCGGGGGCGTAGTGAAGATCATCGGGAGCGCGCCCGCGCCAAGCGTCAGATTGATCGCGGTG
Organism: Pseudomonadota bacterium; assembly: GCA_021324855.1. GTDB lineage: Bacteria > Desulfobacterota > Binatia > Binatales > Binataceae > JAJPIG01. The sequence continues at coordinate 7,804 of JAJPIG010000026.1, forward strand.
TTGACGTTTGGAGGTCCGAAAAACGACACGTTCCAGGCGCCGAAGCCAGCGCCGAACGCGGTCGGCGGATCCCAGATGCCGGCATCCCAATACCAGCTTGAGTAGAGCGGGCGGCCGTGCGAATTGACTGGACCTGCGTAGATCCGTTTAAGCGCGCTAACCTGCGCAGCGGTAAGACAGGTTCCGCCATGCGGCGTATTGCCATGAGCGCCGGTCGGGCTGCATGTATACGCGTCGAGCGCTGGGTACACAACGTCATCCGTGCAGGCGGTGTAGTTATCGATAATCCCGTCGACCAGGCCGTCCAGTCCATCGCAGGCGCTCAAAATCGCGGCCGAAGCGACTTCAAGATCCTGCGGCGGAAAAGTATCAGGCAGAAAGGGCTGCCCGTTGATGTCGGTGCTGGTGGCGAGCGGCGCCAGTTGTTGCTCGTTCCACGCTTCGGTGACGGCGGCGCGCGGCAGATCGAAGCCGGGATTACCTGCAACGACGCCGTCGAAGTAGTCGGGAAAACGTTGCGATGCGACCATTCCGTCGCGCCCGCCGTTCGAGCATCCCCACAAATATGAATACTGCGGTCCGTTCCCGTAGTAATCTTCGATGATTTGTTTGGAGACCTGCGTGGTCTGCCCGATGCCGTTGTAGCCGTAATCGATGCGGGCTTGCTCGTCGACGCCGAAATGGGCGGCGCCGCCGGCGTTGTTGTCGTCATCGATCCAGCCGAGGGTCGGATTGCCCGGCGCGTCTTCGTGACCGCCGTCATCGCTGGCGACCGCCCATCCTTGGCTCAGCTCCGTTCCGGCGCTTCCCAGCGGATTGCGCAGCGAGCCATCGGTGCCGCCGCCTCCCATCATCTCAAAACGGCCATTCCACGAATCGGGCAGGTTGAGCTCGAACCCGATGCCGTAGGTGAAGTGATCAGGGTCCTGAGCGCTGGTCCGCTTGTCAATCACGCCCACCACGTTGCAATGCGGGACCGGCGTCGTGACCTCAGTCGCGCTCAGAATTTGCGTGTTCGGCAACGAAAGATTCATCACGTCCCCGCAGGTCATCGAGGCCGCCGCCGGCGCAGGGACGAACGCCAGCGCAGCAACGGCAAGGAGCAGGACGCTTGCGGTGGACAAAAACATCGTCTGGCAAATCGATTTGTTGGTCGCTCTGCTCATATCAAACCCCCGAATTTTCAGTCACAGGCAGTTGCGATATTCCCGCGGAGTCGTACCGACCCAGCGGGTAAACACTTCCGTGAAGCGGCTGTGAGTGGCAAAGCCAAGCGCCGACGCGATGGCCCCGAGCTTGAGCTGGCGGTCGGCAAGCATCTGTTTGGCGCGTTCAATCCGTCGATGAATCACGTAGCGATGCGGCGAGTAGCCGGTCGCATTGTGAAACAGCTCGGAAAAGTAGTGCGGGCTCATCCTCAGCTCCCCGGCGAGATCGCTCAGCGTGAAAGCCGCGTTGAGATGATCTTCGATATAATCGAGCGCCTTGCGCAGCCAGTAGGGACTGAGCGTGGCGTTGAGATCGCGCGGACTTGCGGCCGCGCCCGTGTAGTTTCGGACCAGATGAACGGCCAGCACGGTGGCGATCGATTCCGCATAGAGTAGATTGGGTGTGCCGACGCGGAATTCCTCGCGCAGCGATGCCCCCAGCATCTCGATAAAGCGGTCGCGTACGAAATAACGCCCGGGGATGTTCACAACGCGCCCGCGAACGCTGTCGGCGGCTGCCCGCACCACGAAGCTCGGCTCGAGATAGATGTTCACCAGGTCGGCATAGCGGAGCCATTGCGCGGTATACGGCTGGCCGGACGGAATGACCGAGACATTGTTGCCGCGTCCGTCATGGTTTTGTGCGTTGGGATTACCACGCTCGGTCACATCGCGCAGTCGCAGCTTAACCGCGGAAGGGTTGAAGCTGATCGAGACCTGGATGCGCCGGTCGTCGCGCCGGACGCAAAGTCGCCGCGGCTGGCTGGCATAAAAGAAAGCAAAGCCGTTGAATTCTTTATATCGGTGAGGGAATGGCAGCGGCTCATCTCGATCGCCGAGCAGGATCGATGGCTTGGCCATGGGGCTAGCTACTCAAAATCGCATTGATTGCGCCAGTCCCGCGCTAATCGGATCAAAAAAAATCGGAAGATTTGGACAATATTATGAAAAAAGCGGAAGCTCACCCGTCCGCCGATTTTCAGAACCGACAATCACCAGTCGATACTTGACAATACTTTCATCGTTGCGGGGCGGTTATCGGAGCGCCGCCAGATCCTCGAAAAAATTCGGATAGGTCTTGGCTACGCAGCCCGGGTTCCTGATCCTCAGGCCCCGAAGTTTGAGCCCGGCGATCGCGAATGCCATCGCGATGCGATGATCGTCGTAGGTGTCGATCGCTGCCGGATGAAGCGCGCGTGCGGGCTCGATCATAAGCCCGTCGTCGAATTCATGCACCATTACGCCAAGTCTCGCGAGTTCCGTTGCAAGCGCGCGCAGGCGGTCGCTTTCGTGATGACGGATGAAGGCGACACCGCGAATCCTCGTGGGTGACGATGCGAACGGCGCGATCGCGGCAAGCGTCGGAACCAGGTCCGGCATCGCGTTCATCGCAACGTCGACGCCGGTCAGTTGTCCGCGGCCGGTGACGGCAATCTCGCCGCGCCCGAAGCGAACCTGCGCGCCCATCTTCGCTAGCAGATGCATGAATCCGATGTCGCCCTGGACCGAGTCAGCATCGAGACCATGAATTCGGACTGTGCCGCCAATCAGCGCCGCTGCCGCGACAAAATAGCTCGCCGCTGACGCATCGGGTTCGATCACGAACGAGCCGGACGCGTAACTCTGCCCGCCCGGTACGACGATCGTTTCGCCGTCGGTCCGCGTCGCTATGCCGCGACGCTTCATCAGGCGGAGCGTCATCTCGATAAACGGGCGAGCGGTCTCGCCTTTGACGGAGAGCGTCAGTCCGTTGCGCCAGAGCGGGGCGGGCATCAGCAGCGCGGAGACGAATTGCGATGAGGTGCTCGCATCGATCGATGCGCTGCCGCCGGCGAACGCTTCCGGGCCGCGATCGATAACCACGGGTGGACATCGATTGCCGCGCTCGCTCGCCGCATGCGCGCCCAGAGCATTCAGCGTATCGAGCAGCTCGCCGATCGGACGCTCGCGCATCCGGTCGTTGCCGTCGATTCGGAAGCGGCCGTGGCCGAGGGTCACGAAAGCGGCCAGAAAGCGCATGGCTGTGCCTGCGCCGCCGATCGAGAGATTCGCACCCGCAGCCGGAATCGTCCCACCCGTGCCGACGATCGTGATTTCGCCACGGGCTTGGTCGTCGGCGATCTGGAAGCCCAGTTGCCGAAGCGCGGCGACCATTTGATGAGTATCGTCGCTGAAGAGCGCCCCCTCGATCGTCGAGCGACCCGCAGCCATCGCGGCGAGCAGCAGTGCGCGATTGGTGATGCTCTTCGATCCGGGAGGCGTGACCGTGGCGTCGAGCGGATGCGTGATCGGCGCTATTTCGATTTCGTCGACGGTCACAGGAACTGAGCTTATCGGTGATATGGAAGCGGGCCAAGCCGCTCCACGATGGGCGAGTTTACTGAGAAACGTGCGGGGCGCCGTCACTCCCGATCACGAGGCGCCCTGTCATGATCGCGCGCTCGGCTTCGTTCGCGCGCGCGATCGCAGCGGGCGTAATCCGATTGCTTAGCCGCGGATTGTAAACCAGGTGCACCATCCCATCGCGCATCCCATACTCGATCATCCGCGGACGGAAGCGGCCGGCACGAATCTGCCGCGCGATGACGAGAAACGCCTTCGGGATGTCGGCGACGGCGCTCGCGACGATCCAGTCCGGCGCCACCGCGCTTTGATCGCGATTGATTCCGAAAGCCATCACCCCGGCCTGCTGCGCCGCTTCGAAGACGCCGAGGCCCGCGGCGTCAGTGTTATGAAAGAGGAGGTCGGCTTTGCGGCTGATTTCGGCGAGCGCCGCCTCCTTTGCCGCGCCGACATCGTCGAAGCTGCCGGTATAAGTCAGCAGCACCCGGCCATCAGGCCGCACTTCGAGGAAGCCGCGCCGGAACGATTCGAAGGTGACCTTGATTTGCGGAATCTCGATGCCTCCGATCTCGCCGACTACGCCGGTTTTTGTCAGACCGCCGGCAAGCACACCCTCGACATAAGTCGCGTCCTCAATTTTGAACGACAGCGAAGCGACGTTGCTTGAAGTGCCGCTTCCGGAGGTCACGACAAAACTGGTGCGTGGAAAATCGCGGCCGACGGCTAGCGCCGCATCGGTGTATTCGAAACCGTGCGCGAAAACCAAATCGAAATTGCGCGACCCGAAATCGCGGAATGCGTCCTCGAAATCAGCCGGTGAGCCGGTCTGGACCTGCGCGACCTTCGCCCCGAGCTGCCGCTCGATTAGCTTCAACCCCTCATATGCCGATGCGTTCCACCCGGCATCGCTGACCGGACCGGGAGTCAGCAACGCCACCTTGAATCGATGTGGCGCAGGCGGAGCGTCGCGATGCTCCCGCGCTCGGGTGCATCCGCAGGCGAGGAGGATGACGACAACAATGCCCGCGGTGGCGAATTTTCTAATCGATCGAACGATGGGCTTTTTCTCCGTAGTTCATGATTTATTGACTAACTCGGACTCGGCGGGTAATCGATTATATCCAGCGGAGCGGGCGGCGATGACTTCAGCTCCGTTGCGGGGATGACTTCAGTTCCGTTAACGATCAGGCGCTCTGGGAGGCGGAGATGGCAGAGGGAGAAGCGGCGGCCTGGCGATTCGTCAGTGCCGTTGCTTTGCCATTCATAATTGCCTCGTTGCTGGTGACCGCGCGGGTGACCGCATGGGCCGGCAATGAGGTTGTCTTTCCGCGTCCCAAGGTTGTTGAACCCAACGTTGAGTTCTGGGTGAAAGTTTTCACCCGGTACACCAGTCGCGACTTTATCATCTTCGATCGTGATGATGTCAGCCGGGTTTACCAAGTGATGCATCTCCCGGGTGACGGCGATCCGACTAGTAACGACGTCAACTGGACCAACGCTTATCTCAAGACCAAGTACGGCAACATTTTGAACCGGCTGGCGGCGGGCGCCAAACCGATGAGCTTCGAGGAGCAGCAGGTCGCCGCGCTGTTCCACAACCCGTCGCCGTCGGTCTACGCGCAAGCCGCACAGAATCTCCGTGTTCAGCAGGGACTCCGCGATCGATTTCGCGAAGGGCTGCTGCGCAGCCGCTATTATCGCCCGACGATGGAGCGGATCTTTCGCGCCGCCGGCCTCCCAGTCGAGTTGGTGACGCTGGCGGAAGTCGAATCGGGCTTCTATCCCGGGGCGCGTTCGGGTGCCGGCGCGGTCGGCATCTGGCAGTTCACGCGCTCGACAGGCAAGCAGTTCTTGCGCATCAACCGCCGCTACGATGAACGGCTGAATCCGATTCGCGAGACCCAGGCCGCGGCGCAGCTACTGCGCTACAACTACGACGTACTCGGCAACTGGCCGCTCGCCATCACAGCGTACAACTACGGCACGTACGGCACGGCGCAGGCGGCCGAGATGTACGACAACGATTACGCGCAGGTCTTCAAGAACTTTGACGGGCCGCATTTCGGCTTTGCCGCAAAGAATTACTACTCGGAGTTTCTCGCCGCCCTCGAGGTTTCTCGTCACGAGGCTGAATACTTCCCCGGCATCGAATATGACTCGATCGCTCCACCGCCCCAACCCAGTACAGTTCTGTGGCATAGCAGCCGCGCGCGGATACGCCGCGTGGCCGCGCATCGCCGCAGTCATAGCTGCACTGGCCGTTGCACGGTGAGCCGGCATTCGCGGCGCATCGCCGAGAGCTGATTCAAGCCGCTCCCGTTCGTGTCTCAAGCCCGCGTGGGCGCTCTGATATTCTGATTGGATGACCGACGGCGCCGGATTCGCTCCGGATCTTGTCCCGCTTGCCGAGCGCACTGCGGCGCGAGTGGGCGACTCCGCGCTTGCTGCCGAGGCGCTCAAGCTCGTCCGGGAGCATGCGCCCGATGAACGCCTTGCGCTCGCGTTCATTCTGAAGCTCGCCGAAGAATCGCCGTCGGAGCTGCGCGATGCGCTCGGGGACCAGTTGCTCGCGAAGGCGCTGGTTTTCTGCCTTGGCGGCTCGGAGCTGATCGCCACCGGCCTCGCCGGGATGGGTTCAGCGTGGCTGCATTTTTTTCGCGACGCGGCGGACCCGACCGGCGGCGCATCGATGGCCGACATGCGATGCACGATCGACGATCCAGGCGATCGCAAGGCTGCCGAAGTGGGACTGGCGACGTTTAAGCGCGAGGCGTTCCTCCGCATTGCGATCGCTGACCTGCTCGGGCATTCGAGCGTTGCCGAGACGATGACCGCGATGTCGCAGTTGGCGGACGAGTGCATTAAGGCGGCGCTCGGGGCGGCGAACGCAATTATGGGCGAGCGCGCCGGTCGCGTCGGCGATTTCTGCGTGCTCGCGATGGGCAAGCTCGGCGCATCCGAGCTCAACCTGAGCTCGGACATCGATCTAATCTATCTATTCGATGGCATCGACCCGCGCGCCGCCACCCGGCTGGGGGAAATTCTCACCGAGCTGTTGTCGAATAACTGCTTCAGGATCGACTTGCGGCTGCGTCCCGGCGGACGCAATTCGCCGCTGGTCGCGTCGTTTGAGAGCGCGCTCGGCTTTTATCAGGCCTTCGGTCAGACCTGGGAGCGGGCCGCGCTGCTGCGGGCGCGGCCGATCGCGGGCGCAATCGCGCTCGGCGATCGATTGCTGATGGAACTCGATCGGTTCGTCTATCGCCGCTATCTCGATTTCGAGACCCTTCGTCAGTTGCGCGCGATGAAGCGGCAGATTGAGGCCGAGCTGGGCCCAGCAGGAATGGTCGAGCGGAACATCAAACTCGGCTACGGCGGCATCCGCGAGCTCGAGTTCATCGTGCAGGCACTGACGCTCATCTATGGCGGCCGCGATCCGCGCCTGCGGACCCGCCGCACGTTGGAAGCCCTCGAGCGGCTCGAGATGCTCGGTTATCTGGCCCCGCGTCACGCGCAGCGGCTGGCCTCCGCCTATCTCTTTCTGCGCGATGTCGAGCACAAGCTGCAGGTCGCGGCCGGCTTGCAGACGCACAGCCTGCCGCCGGACGGCCCGCAGATGGCCGCGGTCGCCGCGCGGCTCCATCTTGGCAAGGGTCCGCTTGCGGCCGAGCGTTTGCAGATTGCGCTTCGGCAGCATCGCGAGTTCGTCGCCAATCAATTCCGCGAAACGCTCGCCGGCGGTGAGGGCGAGTCGCTGGGAGCTTCCGATGAGGCGCACGCCGCCTGGCGCGCGGCGCTGGAACCCGAGGCGTCGATGCCGCTCCTGGAGCGGCTCGGCTTTGCCAATCCCGGCGAGAGCGCGGGCCATCTGACGATGCTCGCGCGCGGTCCGGCTCATTTGCCGGCGAGTCCGCGGCGACATGAGCTGGTCGATCAGCTTGGACCGCGGCTGCTGGACGAGATCGCGCAGCTTCCCGATCCTGACCTCGCACTGATGAATCTCGCCGACTTCACCGCCGCAGTCGGCGCGCGCACCTCGTTCCTGTCGCTGCTTGAGCAGCATCCGGAAACCCGGCGGGTGCTGCTGCGTCTGTTCGCGTCGAGCCGTTATCTTTCGACGCTGTTCATCCGTCATCCGGAGTTGCTCGACACGCTGGTGCGTTCCGATCTTGCACGCGTGCGGCGCAATCCCGATGATCTGCGGCGCGATCTCAGCGGATTGGTGGGCGCGAACCGCGGCTTTGAGGCGCAACTCGACGCGGTTCGAAGCTTCCGGCATCAGGAATTCCTGCGCATCGCGATCGCGGACCTGGCCGGCATGCTCGAACTCGCCGAAGTGCAGACCGAACTCACTGCTCTGGCGGAGGCCGTTCTCGACGAAGCGCTCGCGATTGCCACCGCCGAGGTCGCATCGCGCCGACCGATTCCGCCGGGGCTCAAACTCTTGGTTGTCGGAATGGGCCGGCTCGGCGCGGGCGAGATGTCGTACAACTCGGACCTCGACCTGATTTTCATCTATCGCGATCCCGACGAGAGTGTGGGCGCGAGCCGGGAAGTGGCGGCGCGCATCACGCAGAAGATCGTGGCGGTTCTCGAGACACGCACGCGCGAAGGTTACGCCTACAAGCTCGATCTGCGGTTACGGCCGTCAGGCAATGCAGGTCCGATCGTCACTTCGATGGCGGGCTTTCGCGACTATCATCGGAGCAGCTCGGCGGTATGGGAGCGGCAGACGCTGGTCCGCGCGCGAGCAGTCGTCGGCGACGCGCAGCTCGCAGCCGAGTTCGAGCAGGCGCGCCGCGAGATTGCCTTCGAGCGGGGACTGAAGGCCGCGGAGGTCGGCGAGATCGCTGCGATGCGTACGCGGATGGAGCGCGAACTCGGCGCGGAGGATGGGCGACGGCTCAATCTCAAGCAGGGGCCGGGCGGGCTGGTGGACGTGGAGTTTGTGACGCAGATGATGGCGATGCGCTACGGGAGACGCTTTCCCGAGCTGACCGCGCGCGGGATCACCCGTCTGATTCGCGCACTGGGCGCGCGCGGCCTGATGACCGTCGAAGACGCGACGCAACTCGAGGCCGGTTACGATTTTCTCGCCCGGCTCGAGAATCGGCTCCGAATCGAAACCGATCAAGCGGCGTGGGCCTTGCCCGCGTCGGCTGCGGAACTGACGCCGCTCGCGCGGCGGATGGGCTATGAAGGCGGGGCCGGGGCGCGGCGGATGCTCGATGAACTCGCGGCGCATCGGCGGCGAATCCGAGTTATCTTCGAACGCTACTTCGCGGCCGAGCAGCAGTTGCAGGAATGATCGAGGTCAGCCCTTTCACACAGAAACTGCCAATTCAGCAAACTGGTTTGCATAGGTGATCGCGCACCGGAGCGATCCGGTGGAAGTCGCCGCCGAACTCATCGTCCCGACAATACAGGTGCGGGAGTGTCCGGCTCCCGCACCTGTCGCCGGCTACGCGGCCGCTTTGCGGGCCGCCGCCAGTGCCGCCTCGTAATCCGGATGATTGGCAACTTCCTTCACATACTCGGAATAGACAACATTGTCGTTGCGATCGATCACGAAGACCGCGCGTGTCAGCAGGTGCAGTTCCTTGATCAACGCGCCGTACTTCTGTCCAAACTCGGCGCTGCGCCAGTCGCTGAGCGTCGTGACCTTGTCCACGCCCGCCGCGCCGCACCATCGCGCCTGAGCAAATGGCAGATCCATCGAGATGGTCAGGATCTGCACGTCGCCGGGCAGTTTCGCCGCTTCCTCGTTGAAGCGTCGCGTCTCCGCATCGCAGACCGGCGTATCAATTGACGGGATGCTCGCGATGATTTTTACCTTGCCTTTGAACTGATCGAGGTTAACCGGCGCCAGGCCCTTGCCGACCGCGTTGAATGCCGGCGCCTTCTGTCCGGGCTTCAGCTCCGGACCGACCAGGGTCATCGGATTGCCGCGCATCGTGACTGCCGCCTTACGCTCTTCAGCCATAAAAATATTCTCCTCTGGGATGCTTCTAGATGATGTGGAATCGTCTCGACTCTAGCCGCAAGTAGGGACGCGGTAAACATTCGGTGCGGCTGACTAGAACCGCCATGACAGCTAGAATTGTAGGCCTGCGACAGGATGAATAACCCGGTACGTCAGTGAATTTCTTCAATGAGTGAAACAGACAGCCGATTCGGGCCGACCGGCAACGAGAACGGCCGTGGCGGGGGGCATCAGCGAGAGGTTCGCAACTCAAGGCCCAAATTGCCCGCCGACAAACCGGTCATCGCCGTGTTCGGCGCCTCCAGGGCGCAGCCCGGTGACGGACTGTACGAGCAGGGCTATCGCATTGGCGAACTGCTCGGCCGCGCGGGCTTCAACGTCATGACCGGCGGGTATACCGGCCTGATGGAAGCGGCGAGCCGGGGCGCTCACTCAGCGGGCGCCTACGTGATCGGAATCACGCTTAAACGTTTCGAAGAGAAGGCGAATCCCTTCGTCACCGATGAAATTTCGACCGCGAGCTTCGGCGCTCGTTTCCGATGGCTCATCGGGCGCGCCGATGGATATATCGCGATGCCCGGCGGGATGGGCACGCTCGCCGAGGTCAGCTTCGCGTGGCAGGAGCTGGCGATTGGCATGATCAAACCGCGTCCGCTGGTGCTGGTGGGTCCGCGATGGCGAACGATCGTGGAGAGCTGGCGCGAAAATCTCACCACTGAGTCCGAGAAATACGCACGGATAACGCTGGTCGAATCGCCCGAAGACGCGTGTCAAGCGATGATCGCATACTTTGGGCGAAATCGAACCGCGCACCACAGGGGCTAAGTTTCAGACGCGCGCGAAACGGGCGCGGCGCTCCGCTTCAATCCGATCGGCCTCCTCGCGGCCAGGCCGGCGCGGCATGAAGCCCGGCCGATAGTCGCGCTCCTCCCAACTGTTATCGGCCTGATCCCAGACGTAAGGCAGCTCGACAATCGTGCCCGGCGCCTCGATCGATTCGAACGCAGCGAGCGCATCGCGCAGGATCGACCGTTGCAGCGCGGGGTCGTCAGGCTTACCGGTCTGATGACCGAGCGGAAAATTTACGAACACCGCACGCGGCGGTTTGACCGCCTGCGTAATGTCGAGCGCCGATGTCATCGTGAGCGTCGGAATTCCCGCCTCTTCGACTACCCGCGCGATCAGTCCGACGGACTGATGACAGACGGGTCAGGCGGGGACGAGCAGGAACGCATCGGCGTGTGCGGCTTTCAGCTCAGCGACGATTTTCGGCGCCAGTTCATCGCGCACTTTGCGCGCCGAGTAGATGCCGCCCATGAAGGTGAATGCGGGGTCGCTGAGCTCGCCGATCACCCCCTCAGCCTCGAATTCGCGCAACCGTTCGAGCGGGAAGACGCAATTCGGATCACGCTCGGCGTCGGCGGTCGGATAGCCGAAATGCCAGATGCTTAGTTCATCGCGCCGCGCGTTTTTTGGGACGGGTCTGTATGATGCGTCCTCGCGATGGAAACGCGGCTGGTCGCGGTAGAGGATCCCGCCCGAACTCATCAGCGCGAGTTTGGATCTTGTAAGCGGGCGGCGCAGCGGGGTCCACGGCGCCGTTTCATTCACCACCCATCGATACGGCTCATAGCTGCTGTAGAGCTCACGAGTCCGCGGTATGTAGGCGATCGGCATCCGAAACTTCTCCAGTACCGCTCAATTCTATCAAGCCGCAACGATTGAGTCTCGATTACCCGCGATCTTCGAATTAACGGATAGCGTCCGAGGTTCACAAAACATACGATCGTCGGCAACATATAGATTCGGGTCGCGCCGCACCAAAGGATGCTTGTTGGTTAACCATGGCGCGAATCCGCCGGCGATCATTGCAGAGCATCGTATGGCATTGAGAATCGAGGATTACGCGCTCATCGGTAATACACTTACCGCAGCATTGGTCGGACGCGATGGTTCGATCGACTGGCTCTGCCTTCCGCGCTTCGATTCGGGCGCCTGTTTTGCGGCTCTGCTGGGCGAGCCCGGCAACGGCCGCTGGCTCATCGCCCCCGATGAGGAAGTCCGCGCAATCCGACGGCATTACCGCGGCGACACACTGATCCTCGAGACCGAGTTTCGCACTGCCGGCGGCGAGGTTGCGCTGATCGATTTTATGCCGCTGAACGATCGCGGGGAGTTCGTCGATCTGATTCGGATCGTCGAAGGGCGGCGCGGCACCGTGCCGATGAAGATGGAAATCGTGATGCGACTCGACTACGGCCACGTGGTGCCGTGGGTCGTGGGGCGCGACTACGGACTGCGCGCGATTGCCGGTCCCGACGGTCTGATGCTGCGGACTTCGGCGCGAATTCACGGCCGGGATTTCATGAGTGTCGCGAATTTCAACGTGAGCGAAGGACAAACGGTGCCGTTTACGCTCACCTGGTTTCCGTCGCATCGCCCCGAGCCCGCCGGACGCCATCCGCATCGAATGCTGGAGGACACGGAGCGCCGATGGACCGATTGGTCGGCGCGCTGCAGTTACCACGGGCCGTGGCGCGACCTGGTCGTTCGTTCGCTGATAACCTTGAAGGCGCTGACCTATGCGCCCACCGGCGGGATCGTCGCCGCGCCGACCACCTCGCTGCCCGAGCAAATCGGCGGCGTCCGCAACTGGGACTACCGCTTCTGCTGGTTGCGGGACGCGACCTTCACGCTCTACGCATTGCTCTCATCCGGCTACACCGAGGAGGCGCGCGCATGGCGTGAATGGCTGCTGCGCGCGATCGCTGGCCATCCGCAGGAAGTCCAGGTGGTCTATGGGATTTCCGGCGAGCGACGGCTCACCGAATTCGACGTCGATTGGCTTGCCGGATACGAAGGCAGCCGGCCGGTGCGGATCGGAAACCAGGCCCACAGCCAGTTTCAGCTCGATATCTGGGGCGAGGTGATGGATACGATGCATCTCGAGCGCAAGCATCAGATTCAGCACGACAGTGATGCGTGGAATCTGCAGCTTGCGCTGATGGATTTTCTTGAAAGCGCCTGGGACCGGCCCGACAACGGCATCTGGGAGGTGCGCGGACCGCGTCGCCATTTCACGCACTCCAAGGTGATGGCGTGGGTGGCATTCGATCGCGCCGTAAAGGCAGTCGAGTCGTTTCATCTCGAGGGTCCGGTCGATCGATGGCGCGCGCTGCGCGACCGGGTGCATTCCGACGTGATGCAGCATGGGTTTAATCGCCAGCGCAACGCGTTCATCCAGTATTACGGCAGCGATCAACTCGACGCGTCACTGCTGATGATGCCGTTGGTGGGATTCATTAACGCGTCCGATCCGCGGATGCTCTCCACGGTTGCAGCGATCGAACGCGAGCTCATGCAGGAGGGGTTCGTAAAGCGGTACCTGCCGCGTCACGAGGTCGAGCATCTGCCGGGCGGCGAAGGCGCATTTCTGCCGTGCAGTTTCTGGCTCGCCGACAATTATGCGCTGGCGGGACGCGCGGCAAAGGCGCGCGCGATGTTCGAGCGGCTGGTTTCGCTATGTAATGATGTTGGCCTCATTTCCGAGGAATACGACCCGGTGGAGAAACGTCAGCTCGGAAATTTTCCGCAGGCGTTTACGCACGTCTCACTGATCAACTCGGCCTGCAACGTAACGCTCGCGCGCGGCCCGGCCCATAACCGCGCCACGAACTAATCGCGGCGTAGACCGCGCGCGACGAAGTCGCGAAAATCCGAAATCGCGCGGCTCGGGGCGAGGGCAAAACTGGGACCGCGACTCGCCTCGATGCCATTGAGCCTGTAGAGCTGAATCCACATCTCGGTACTTTTCAGCGCCACTGCGGCGCAGTTGACGACGGGCGCACGATCGACGGTCATCGCGCGCTCACGCGACAACAGAAGTCCTGGCAGCACGCCGGCCGGGATGATCACGTCAGCGCCCCTCTCGACCAGCGGCCGTGCGCATTCAATGAATGCCGCGCGCATCCGTGCGAAGGCCGCCTGGTCTCCCGCAAACGCGGCGCTGAAATCTTCGGGCACCGCCCTGAGCCCGGTAACGGCGACCACCCGTCCGTCGAGCCCATAGCGCTCCGCCTGCTCGTAATGCCACACCTCGAAAATCGGATCGATTGAGACCAGACCGATTCGCCGTCCGATCTGCGCGGCAAAGTGCAGCGTCGCCTCTCCGGTGCCGATTACCGGAATGCGCACGGCTGAACGAGCTTCGTAAAGTCCGGGATCCTGGAAGTGGCCCATCGCAAAGCCGTCGTAGCCCTGCTCCTCGGCAGCAATTGCGCTATTCACCGCCTGGATCGCGCATCGAAATTCCGTGAGCCGGCCGAAATCCCGATCGGGCGGCGTGGTTCCTTTCACGTCGACGTGCGTGCCCGGTTGCGCGATTTCGTTGAGATAGGCCGAGAGTTGTTCGAGATAGGCGGCGTTCTGCGTCCCATCGACAAAACTTTGCCACCAGATGCGCATTAGACGACCCTCCTCATGCGGAGTAGTAGAGAAGCAGTGCGAAAATCACGGGCACAGATGATGTTGTTAAGCTACGCGAGAAGCGCCGGTCAAGTTCCGGCACCCGATATCCGGCGCGGAGGTTATCAACGGTGAGCGAGATCGACAGCGCGTACGCTCCGGCGCGCGGCTACGACGACGTGGTGGTGACCGCGCCGGTAACCGTGCCGTACGTGAGACGCTCGGAGCATGGCGCGGCGTGGTTCCTGGGGCGCGCGCTGGCCGGGTTGATCGAGACCTCGGGCGTTGCCATGGATTCTATCGATGGCCTCACGGTTTCGAGCTTCACGCTTCATCCCGACAGCGCGGTTTCCTTCACGCAGTACGTCGGCTCGAGCCCGCGGTTCCTCGAATCGATTCCTACGGGCGGTGCGTGCGGGGTGATCGCGATGCGCCGCGCGGCGCGCGCGGTGCAGGCCGGCGATGCGAACATCGTGGCCTGCATTGCGGGCGACACTGCGAATGCGTCGAGCTTCCGCGAGCTGATCGCGAATTTTTCGACTTTCGCGCGCGATTACGTCTATCCATACGGCGCCGGCGGTCCGAACCAGAGCTTCGCTTTTCTGACCGACCATTACATGCGCACGCGCGGCGCCACGCGCGCCGACTTTGGCAAGCTATGCGTCGCGCAGCGCGAGAACGCGCGTCCGAATCCGCTCGCGCTGTTTCGCGAGCCGATGACCCTCGAAGCCTATCTCGCCTCGCGCCCGATCGCCGAGCCGATCCATCTGTTCGACTGCGTGATGCCGTGCGCCGGCGCCGATGCGTTCCTGGTGATGCATCGGCGGCGCGCGGAAAAGCTGGGTCTGCCGTTCGTCCGCATCCTCTCGACCATCGAGCGGCATAACGCCTACTCCAACGATCCGATTCAGATGCGCGGCGGATGGTTGATGGATCGAGATCGGTTATATGCCGAGGCGGCGATCGAGCCGGGCGACATCGATTTTGTCGAAACCTACGATGACTACCCGGTCATCTCGATGCTGCAGTTCGAGGGCCTGGGCTTTTGCCCCGAAGGCGGCGCGCCAGAGTTCGTCCGGCGCAACACCTTCACGATCGACGGCAGCTTCCCGCACAATACTTCGGGGGGTCAGCTTTCGATGGGTCAGGCGGGCGCGGCGGGCGGCTTTCTCGGGCTGGTCGAGGCTATTCGGCAACTCATCGACAAGCCGCTCGGAGCCGCGGTCCCGAACGCGAAAGTCGGGCTGGTCAGCGGCTTCGGAATGATCAACTATGACCGCGGACTGTGCAGCGCTGCCGCAATCCTCGCTCGGCCATGAGCAGCCAAACATCGAACAAGACCGCCGGGAACGACGGCTGGCTGAAGCCCGCTGTCGACGCCGCCGCGCGCGGCATGATCGCAATCCGGCGATGCGCCCGATGCGGCCGCAATCATTATCCGCCGCGCGAGATTTGCCCGTTCTGTCTCGACGATCGCCTCGATTGGGAGATCAGTGATCGCGCCAACGGTGTCATGTTGGCGCAAACCGTGCTGCATCATTCGAACGAGGAAAAATTCCGTGCGCGTCTCCCGCTGCGGGTTGGGTTGGTGCATCTGCAATGTGGGCCAACGGTGGTCGCGTTCGTCGATGATCGATGCATCCCGGGAAGCGGGGTGATGGTAAGTGCGCGGCTGGATGAAGAAGGTCGGCCGGTGCTGGCAGCGGTTCCACAGCAGCGCGACTAATTGATCGATTTCAGAGCTCGGCATCGAAAGGCAGGTAGAATCATGGCTATTCAAGCAATTAATCCTGCGAACGGCGAACTGATCAAAAGCTACCAGGAGATGACGCCGGCAGCGGTAAGTGAGATTGTGAGCAAGACGCACGCGGCGTTTCTCCAATGGCGCACAACCAGCTTTGCGCATCGCGCGGCCCTGATGCGTAAGGCGGCTGAAATTTTGCGCAGCAACGCAGCCGGGTTCGCGCGGCTGATGGCGCAGGAGATGGGCAAACCGGTGCGCGACGGGATAGCCGAGGTGCAGAAGTGCGCGCTTGGATGCGACTTCTATGCCGAACATGCGGAGCGCTTTTTGGCGCATGAGCCGGTCGCGACCGAGGCGCACAAGAGTTTCGTTGCGTTCAATCCGCTCGGCGTGGTTCTCGCCGTGATGCCCTGGAACTTTCCGTTCTGGCAGGTCTTTCGGTTCGCCGCGCCGGCGCTGATGGCGGGCAACGCGGCGGTGCTCAAACATTCATCGAACGTGCCGGGATGCGCCCTGGAAATCGAGCAGATTTTTCAGCGCGCCGGTTTCCCGGAACATTTGTTCCGGACGCTGATGATCGGCAGCAGGCAGGTCGATGCGGTGATCGAAAATCCGCATATCAGCGCTGTGACTTTAACCGGTAGCGGCCCCGCCGGACGCGCGGTTGCCCGTAAAGCCGGCGAGATGCTCAAGAAGACCGTGCTCGAACTCGGCGGCAGCGATCCCTATCTCGTGCTCGAGGATGCCGATCTCGAATTGGCCGCGACGGTCAGCACTCGCGGCCGTTTGGTGAACTCCGGCCAAAGCTGTATAGCGGCCAAGCGGTTCATCGTCGTCGAAAAAGTGCGCGAGGAGTTCGAAAAATTGTTCGTCCAGCGGATGAGCGCGGCGAAAATGGGCGATCCCATGCGCGAGGAGACCGAGGTCGGGCCGCAGGCATCACATGCGCTGCGCGATGCGCTTCATCAACAGGTAGAGGCGAGTATCGCCAAGGGCGCGCGATGCCTGCTGGGCGGAAGGATTCCCTCGGATGCGGGCGCCTATTATCCGCCGACTATTCTGACCGATGTCCGCAAGGGAATGCCGGCGTACGAGGAGGAATTGTTCGGCCCGGTAGCCGCGATCATCCCGGTGCGTGACGAGACCGAGGCGATCGCGGTCGCTAACGATTCAGTGTTCGGACTGGGCGGCGCGGTGATCACGCGCGACCTGGCGCGCGGCGAGAGGATCGCGGCAGATTTGATCGAAAGCGGCTGCGTCTTCGTGAACGAACCGGTGCGATCAGATCCGCGGCTGCCATTTGGCGGGGTGAAGGAGAGCGGTTATGGCCGCGAGCTTTCGTCCTATGGCATCAGAGAATTCGTGAATATCAAAACGGTTTACATTGCAAGGCCCGGCCAAGCTTAGGCGCGGGCCCCGGTTCACGAATCCGAGTAGGCACGGGATAGCGATGGACAAAATCTACAGAGCCGAGGTGATCGGATCACTCCAAAGGCCGCCATATTTGATCGAAGCGCGGGCGGCGGCACGCGAAGGCAAGCTCGATCCCGCTGAGTTCCGCAAGATCGAGGATCGCGCAATCGACGAGGCGCTGGCGTTTCAGGAACGTCTCGGACTCGACGTGGTGACGGATGGCGAGATGCGCCGCATCATCTTTACCGAACCGCTCACCGGAATTCTCGACGGCGTCGCTCCCGCAGGAACGATGCGTCTCCATTGGCGGCGCAAGGAGGGCGACACGCGCAAGGAGCGCGAGATGCGTCCGCCGTTTTTCGCGGCGGTCGAGAAAATTCGTCGCAAACGGTTCCTGGCGCGCGATGAATTTGCCTACGCGAAGACTCGCACCAAAAAACCGCTCAAAGTGACTATTCCATCGCCAACCATCGCTCTGCCGATCTGGTCGCCTGAGCATTCGCGGGCCGCTTATCCCGATCCGCTCGCGCTGCTGCCCGATCTGACCGATATCCTCCGCGAAGAAATTCGCGAACTCGCCGCGCTGGGGTGCAAATACATCCAATTTGACGCTCCTGAGCTCACCTGGCTTGCTGACGATGAGCGTCTTGCCGAACTTGCAACGATCCATCCGAAATTATCCGAATGGATGCGCAATGAGGGTATCGAGGCGCTAAATTCACTGGCCACGGTGCCCGGCGTCACCTTCGGACTGCATATGTGCCGCGGAAATTCGCAGGGCTATTGGCTGAGCGAAGCGCCGTGGGACGCGCTCTCCAAGCAGATTTTTCGCCGTGCGACGAATATCGATGTATTCCTGCTTGAGTACGACGACTGGCGCTCCGGG
The DNA here is from genome assembly GCA_021324855.1 of Pseudomonadota bacterium. Lineage (GTDB taxonomy): Bacteria > Desulfobacterota > Binatia > Binatales > Binataceae > JAJPIG01. The sequence continues at coordinate 25,845 of JAJPIG010000026.1, forward strand.
TCGTTCGAGCCTTTGCGCGATCTGCCCGATGGCAAAGTCGCGGTGCTCGGGTTGATCTCAACCAAGCGCGAGGAAGTCGAGCCGGCCGACGCGATAATCGGGCGCATCGATGAGGCAAGCCGCTACTATCCGCGCCAGCAACTCGCGCTTTCGCCGCAATGCGGATTCGCGCCGCAGCCCGACGACAACGTGATCAGCGCAGCAAGCCAGGAAGCCAAGCTGCGTCTGGTCGCGGAGATCGCCCATCGAATCTGGAGCTGATCCGATCTGACGCTTGATAAGCAGCGCTTTCGAATTGCGAAGTCCTGTTTCATGATTAAGGTAAGGAAGCGAAATCCGTTTTCAGCTTTAGGTGAGGCTGTAGAGGAGCAAACGAAATGGCACGGGGCGACCATATATACGTTCATAGACACGGGTATACGCACCACGGTATCGATTGCGGGAACGGCACCGTTGTTCACTACACCGGTGAGGTCGGCCAGAAAGCAAATGCTTCTGTTCGAAGGACTCCAATTGACCAGTTTGCGAAAGGTTCGGTGATAAAAGTCCGCGAGTATGGAACCTGTGATCCGCCGGACATTGTGATCCAGCGCGCAGAGAGCCGCCTAAACGAGACCAAATACTCGCTCATTTTTAATAACTGCGAACATTTCGCTACCTGGATGTAAGACCGGAAGGAGCGAGAGCGAGCAGGTCAGAGATGCCGCATCGACCGGCGCAGGAGCCATCGGAAGCGGCGCTGCCGTCGCCGGAGGTCTGGGTGTTGTTGCCGTTGCTGGGCTGAGCGGAGCCGGAATCATGTCCGGCCTCGCATGGGTGGGTGCGACGGTTGGAGGAGGAGCTGTGGCGGGCGTCGCCGTTCTAGGAGCGGCGCCGGCATTGGTAACGACTGTCGCTATGAAGTTTGTCCTGAAGGACGACCCCATCCTGCACGATACCGAACGGACGGCGCGCAATGTTGGTCGAAAGGCCACGCCGGTCGGAGCTGTAGGAGGTGGCGTGTTTGCGGTGGGCGCCGTCTATGCGTCTGGTACGGTGGCTGGACTGAGTGCAGCCGGTATAACTTCAGGACTTGCGGGTATCGGAAGTTTGGTCGGGGGCGGAATGGCCGCCGGGGTCATGTTAACCACGGCGGCACCTGCCGTGGCCGCTGCGGCTATTGGTTATAGCTCGTACCGGCTATGGAAATGGATATCTAAACGGAAACCTGAGGTTCTGCCTGTGCAGAGCTAGGCCCCCGGCAATCGCACCTATTATGAGGAAAGCCGCGGTTCCCGGCGCCAAGGCATCAAGCAGTGGAGCATCAAGCGCTTCATGAGAGATCTTTCCTCTATGCAAAGGATCTGAAGAATGGCCGGCGATTTTGCTTCACATGGAAGATCGCCCGTCGAATCTGGGGCTGAGCGTTGATCCGTCCTGCCGGTTCCGGAAGCGATGCCTCTCCGGGCCGCCGTCACCCTTGAAGATCATTTAACTTTCGAGAGATGGTCGTCGGGCCAGAGCGCCTTCCCGGACTCCGAGATCGTCGTGCCCATCACGATCTAACAGTGACTTCTGAGATCAGTCGAACTGTCGCGATTCGAATTTGAATACGGCGTAAGTATCGAGTCTCAGTGTTTCGACTTCATGATGAACGGCTTCGGAGCCGCGCCTTTCCCCGCCGCGATTGCCGCCATCGTGCGCGACGAAGCAACTGACCAATCTTCGCTCATTAATGCGTCAGCATCGCCCTCGCGCGCGAATTCGTCGCGATGCTTGATCAATAGCCAGTCGCTCGCAGGGTAGAGCTTTATTCTGCGGCACGGTGTGATACCAAACACCCATCGAGTCGCGATAATAAGAAGCGATGCGTGTAATCATCGTGGGAGCCGGGATTGGCGGACTGACGGCGGCAATCGCCCTGCGCCGCGCGGGCATCGATGTCCGCGTATTCGAGCAGGCGCCGGAACTGGGCGAGGTCGGCGCCGGCATCCAGATGAGCCCGAACGGCACGCGTATTCTGCATCGCCTGGGACTGGCCGAACCGCTTGGCCCCGTCGCCGTGCGGCCAATCGCGTCTGTTTTCCGGCGTTATGCAGACGGCCGCGAACTGGCGCGGCATCCGCTGGGTGACGATTGCGAGCGAACCTTCGGCGCGCCGTACTACAATCTTCACCGCGCCGATCTTCTGAACGTGCTTGCCGGCGCAGTGCCGAGCAATCTTGTTTACCTCAACCATCGATGCATCGGGCTCGCCCAACACGCCGACTTTGTCGAAGTAAGATTCCAGAACGGTTCCACGGCGGAGGCTGAGGTTGTCATCGGCGCCGACGGCATCCATTCCGAGGTGCGAACCGCCATCTTTGGTCCCGAATCGCCGCGTTTCTCGGGCGACATGGCATACCGCGGTCTCGTGCCGTCCGAGCGCCTAGCGCATCTGAATCTGGAGCTTACCGCCAACCTATGGTGGGGGCCGCATCGTCATTTCGTTCACTATTTCGTCGGACCAGGGGCGCGCTACCTTAATTTCGTCGGCATCGTGCCGGCTGGCGAATGGCGGCTCGAATCCTGGACGGCGAAGGGCGAAGTTTCCGAGGCGCTCGCCGAGTTTGCGGGATTTCATCGGCAGGTCCGCGAAATGATCGCATCCGTCGACAGCATCAACCGCTGGGCGGTGTACGATCGCGATGCGCTGCCGCGATGGACCGATCGCCGCGTCACGCTGATGGGCGATGCGGCGCATGCGATGCTGCCGTACATGGCGCAAGGCGCGGTCCAGGCGATTGAGGACGCGGTGATTCTCGCGCGATGCCTCGAACACGCCGATCGGATCAGCGTCAATCTTGCCTTGCTAAAATACGAACAGATACGGAAGCCGCGCGCGACGCGCTGTCAGGAAGGTTCGCGTGCGAATCGAGTCACGTTTCACATGCCGGATGGCGAGAGTCAGCGGCGCCGCGATGCCGATCTCGGCGCGGTTTCGACCTTACCCTCGGCGCAATCGGCGTGGCTCTACGCGCACGACGTCGAAGCTGAGTTCGAGCGCGCAAACCCGGATGCCAATCAATCAGGTCCGACGAGCAGATAACGCGTAGCGGAATCCGCTCCTGCTCCATTGCGCAGAGCGCCGGATCGACGAACACGCGCGGACTCACCGCGCATCGCTCGAGATCGACCAAATTGTTCCAATCAACCGGTTGTGAACCACGCATCGTGTCCAATTCCGCAAGCGCGCAAAAGTCTCGCCCTTACCAGGTCCGCGACCGGCAAATTGTCAAACGGTGGCTGTTGAAGCGTTCCGTGTCCTCAAATTTTTGCTTTCGGGTATCGTCGGCGCATCCAGGCGACAAACTTTTCCGGCACGCTCATCGTCGACAGCCGCCCCTGCCGGACGAGCGCCCAATCTTCGAACTGTTTCGACTGCTTGATCTCGGCAAGGGTGGTCGGCGGCGTGAGACGTTCGGCGAATTCCAGCTCGACCACTGCGGATTTCGGATTTTTCGGATCTTCACGCGGCTCGGATTTCACGATCGCGAGGCCGACCACGCTGGAGACGCCGCCGCTGTGATAGATGAAGACGCGATCGCCCGGCCGCATCGCGCGAATCGCGCGCACCGCCTGCGGGTTGGTAACGCCGTCCCAGGTAGTACGCCGCTCGCGTTCGAGATCATCGATCGAGTAGGCGCCAGGCTCGGTCTTGGCGAGAAAATAGTTCATCGGTGCATCCTCTTTCGCCGCAGATTCGCGATACCGGTAATAACACATCGAAAGCGATAGCGGGGTGTCGGCCGTCTGCTCGCGGATCGCGCGACATCCCACCGACGCACGAGGATTGGCCGCGGACGCTCGACGAACTGGAGGCGCGGCAAGAATCGACGAGACTCCGACAGCGTAGAACCTTCGCTGCTCTCGCGGAAATACATTTTGAAGTGTAGGTTCGATTGAGATGGAACGATTTTCGGCAGAGAGGGTTTTGTGAAGGCGATCGTATTCGAAAAGACCGGCGACGCCGGCGTGATGCATCCGGCAGAAATGCCCATTCCAGAGCTTCGTCCGGGGATGGTCCTGATACGCGTTTACGCCGCGGGCATCAACTTCGCCGATACGTTCTTCATCCGCGGCGAATACATGATTAAGCCGACCCTGCCGGATATCCCAGGGCTCGAGGCGGCGGGAATCATCGAGGCGGCAGCGCCGGACGTGAAGGCCCTGAAACCCGGGATGCGGGTGACGGCGTTCGCCCGCAAAAGCTACGCCGAATACTGCGTCGCGCCGGCCGCCGGCGTCATCCCGATCCCGGATTTCATGAGTTTCGAACAGGCCGCGGCATTTCCGATCCAGGTGCTTACCGCGTGGCATTTGCTGCACACCGCGTATCGGACCGAACCCGGCAACACCGTGGTGATCCATTCGGCGGCCGGCGGCGTTGGCCTGACAGCTATTCAGATTGCGAAAGCGGCCGGCGCGCGGGTCATCGGCACGGTCTCGAACGATGCGAAAGCCGCGATCGCAAAGCAATACGGCGCAGACGAGGTGATCAACTACACGACGCACGACTTTGCGGCCGAAACGATGCGACTGACCGACGGGCGCGGCGCCGACTTGGTCCTCGATGCAATCGGGAAGCCGACTTTCGAAAAGGGCCTGGGATGCCTCGCGGCGTTGGGGCAGATCGTGCTTTACGGGCGCGCCGGCGGTTCGCCGGAGCCCGTGAATCCGCTTGCGCTGTTCGGAAAATCGCTGCGGATGTCGGCGTTCGCGCTGCCGACCGTGCTTCCGATCCCGCATCTGATGCGCGCCGGAGTCGAGGGGTCGTTCGCTCTGATACGCGATGGGAAACTCAAGATTCATATCGGCAGGACGTTCCCACTGGCGCAGGCCGTCGAGGCGCATCGCTTTCTCGAATCGCGCGACTCGACCGGAAAACTCCTGCTGATACCCTAGCGAGCGTCATGGCTGGCATCTGAGGGCGTTTGATCGCGGCGAGTTAGCCGATGGCGGGTCGTTTACGCTGTGTGATTCTCGGGGCCGCGGGACGTGATTTCCACGATTTTCAGATGTTTTTCCGCGACCGCGCCGAGTTCCAGGTGATGGCTTTTACCGCCGCGCAGATCCCGTTTATCGAGAGCCGTGTGTTCCCCAAAGAGTTGGCGGGGCCGCTCTACAACGACGATATCCCGATTTACTCCGAGGATGAGTTGCCGGTACTCATAGGAAATCTCGGCATTGATTTCGTGTTCCTCGCGTACAGCGATCTTGCGCACGAAGAGGTGATGCATAAGGCAAGTCTGGTGCAGGCTTGCGGAGCCGGCTTTGCGCTGCTTGGTCCTCATCTGACACAGCTTCAGAGCCGTTTGCCGGTCGTAACCGTGACCGGCGTTCGCACGGGCGTGGGCAAGAGCCCGTTATCCCAGGCGATCGCGCGCGACCAGACAGCGCGGGGTCGGCGAATTGCGGTGCTAAGACATCCGATGCCATACGGCGATCTGCGAAAGCAGAGGGTGCTGCGTTACGCGAGCAAGGCCGACCTCGAGTTGCACGGGTGCACGATCGAAGAGCGCGAGGAGTACACACCCTACCTTGAAAAGGGAATCGCTGTCTTCGCCGGCATCGACTATAGGGCCATCCTTGCCGAAGCTGAAAAAGAGGCGGAAGTTATACTGTGGGATGGCGGTAATAATGACTACCCCTTCATCCGGCCCGATCTCTCCATCGTTGTGCTTGATGCACTTCGTCCCGGTCACGAGACGCAATATTTCCCGGGTGAGACGAATTTGCGCTCCGCTGACGTGCTGGTCTTGAACAAGACATCGAGCGCGACCTCACAAGCGCTTGGCCTCATCCGTAAACACGCTGCTCAACTGAACCCTAAAGCGAAGATTCTTCTGGCCGATCTTGTCGTAAGCCTTGAATCTCAGTCTTCATTATCCGGAAAACGCGTTGTTGTAATCGAGGATGGACCAACTCTGACCCACGGCGGGATGGCGTTCGGAGCCGGCGCCGTGGCAGCGCGCGCCGCGGGTGCAGAAATCATCGATCCACATCGATTCGCGGTCGGCAGCATTGCTGAAGCTTACAGAAAATACTCGCAGATAGGGCCAGTGGTGCCGGCGCTCGGCTACTCTGATGTGCAGCGTAACGAACTCGAGGAAACGATCCGCCGCACCAAAGCTGACTTGGTGATCGATGCGAGTCCTGCGCGCCTCGATTGGGCGCTCCGAATCGAGATACCCGTGGTTCGCGTCCGGTATCGATTCGAACAGACGTTTGGTCCATCAATCTTCGATCTGGTTGAGGACATGATTCAAACGCACATTAGGTCGATGAGCGAATTTTCGTAACTCAGGCGCGAGAGCCGTCAGGCACCCGATCAGCGGCCGGCCGCGGCGGGCTGCCTGATAAACTCCGGCATAATCCTGGTTGCGAAAAGATCGAATGATTGGCGCGCCTGGGCGGCGGTCAGGTTGCCCCACGCGAAGGTTAACACCATGTAATCGACGCCGGTCTCTTCGATACACTGCGCAATTTCGTCCCGCACGCGCGCAGCGCTTCCGACAAAAATTGCCCTGCCCTCGCGATATGCTTCGTACTCCGGCGGGAAGGCGAGCACCGTAGTATTAAACTGACGCCACAAATGCTCGATGTTATCGTAAAAGACCTGGTAGGCACTGCGGGCAATCTGCTCAGCTTCCTTGTCGTTCGGCGCGATATAGACGTGTCGGGTTGTGCCGACACGCGGCGTGAGGATATTCGGATTCAGATCAAGCTCGGTATGTGCGCTATCCTTTAGATTTTCCCGATAAACCTCATTGGCGCGCTTCACCAGACTCAGCGAACCGAGTGTCACTACATGCATGCGATGGGATGCGGCGTGGCGCGCGCTCTGCTCGGTAATCGCACCATACCAGAAGCCGGGATGCGGCCGCTGCACCGGATGGAGCGCGACAGGAACATCATCATATCGGTAGACCGGCCCGCGATGCGTCAGCCGTTCGCCGGCGAGGCCCTTGACGATCACTCTCAAGGCATCATCGTAGATGTCGCGCCGGTCGTAAAAGGGGGTTCGAAAAATCGCGAGTTCGAAGGGCGAAACGCCTGCGCCAACGCCTATCTCAGCACGCCCGTTGCTAAGGTTGTCGAGCATCGCAATTTCTTCGACCAGACGAAGCGGATTGTAGAACGGCAGGAGATAGACCAGCGTGCCGAGCCGAAGCTTTCGGGTGTGTTGAGCAGCCGCGGTTAGAAACAGATTCGGCGATGGCGCCATCCCCAGCGGGGTCGCGTGATGCTGCGCCAGGTGATAGCCCCATATGCCTGCGCGGTCGTATTCCTCGAGCAGACGCAGGCGCTCGTTGTAAAGTTCCGGCAGACTGGAGTTCCCGCTGGTACGCTCGATATGGTCGAAAACTCCGAAAGCTAACTCGTTCATCGCTTCACTCCCGAAGCTTCGCTACTGAGGACTCTCGGCTTCGAGACCCCGTTTTTGAGTGGTAGGCACGCACAAAGGCGACTAAGGTTCCTCGCAAATACGCGGCGCTTCCTGGATACCGCGGTTGAAGCGCGACACCGCCTTGCGCCATGCGACTAGCGCATTATCGAACATGCAGAGCACTTCCTCGTCCCAGCCGGCGTTGTCTTCATAGAATTTCTGCATGCTCTCGCGCGCGAACAGGTCTGCGTCATTGAACCCACGCAAGCCGATTGGTTCGAAGAAGCCGTTGTAAAGCGATTCGGCCGCGCTCCGTTCATCTTCGTTGCGGCACGGACCGACCACGACCTCCCAGTATTCGTGATGCTTGTCGTCCGTCGGGATGTACCATTCGAGCTGCGACCAACCGGGAATCGGCCAGTGTTCGACCTGCAGCAGACCCGGCAGCACGGTCGAGACTCGGAAGTAGTAGGGCTTCTTCCCCTTCGCCTTCATCTTGACGAGCGGATTTTCGAGGATCGGTTTCCAGGCACCCTCGCGGTTGTACATGCACATGATGCCCTTGGGGCCATCGGGCTCATCAATGAACCGCACGGCATCCTCTCGCACCGGTTCTACTCCGATTGGTATCAGCCGGTCCTGGCTGTTCACCATCATACTGTCCCAGTGAATCAGCAGATGGCCCGGATCGTAGCCGTTCTCGACTGCGAGCCGCCAATTGGCTTTGCCGGTGCGATGGATGCCGCGAACGAATACGTCAGGGTCGAGCAGATGCTTGACCGGGTTGGGATCGTCGGTAATGCGAAGCGGCAGGTCGGAACTCAACGGCGGAACCGGCTTATAGTTTTCGTCGCCGACAAAGACGAAGATAATTCCGGCCACCTCCTGGACCGGATAAGTCCGGATTCGAACCCGCCCGATGTTCTGATCATCCGGACATCCGGCGATGGTCTTCAGTACGCCATCGTCGAGTCCGAAGCTGAAGCCGTGATACCAACAGGTCATCAAATCATCGGTCAGAACCATCGGTTTGCCTGAGAGCTTGACGCCGCGGTGGGGGCAGCGGTTCTGCATCGCGTAGGTCTTGCCCTTCGCGCGCCGCAGCGCAATTTCGTGCCCGGCGATCAGGACACCTTTAACCTGATTCTCACCCAGTTCGTTGCTGAACAGCGCCGGATACCAGTGGTTTTTGAGACCCCACACCGCTTCGATATAAGGCGCATACTGCCTGCTCGGCGAGACTCGGGCACTCGTCCTCTGCGCAAGGGCCATTTAGTTCCTCCTCGGATAAATCCGATTTGCTTGGAGTTGCTTCAAATTCGCGATGTTCAGCCCGACCACTGGCTACCTCTCAGCGGGTATATCGATGTTTTGGGCCGCCAAGTCCTCTTTGCGCATAATTCCCGTGTCACCGTACAGCCGGACCTGCGATCGGATTTCAGCCATCAGTTCAGCCGGGGACTGCTCAAGGTTGACCTTTATTCCGAAGGGCTGGCGCGCTTTGAGGCCGGTGGCGCAATAAATCTCGCAACGATTTCCCTCGGGATCGTAGAAATAGATGCCGACCGCGTTACCGTGCGAGAGAACGACGTCGAACCTGACCCCCTGTTCCTTGAACCGCCGGTAGTATCCGATAACATCTTCGAGCGTTTCGCAGCGAAATGAGACCTGCTGCACGACCCGAGCCTCCGGCCCGACGTTGCGGCCGCCGCATAGCAGGAGCTCGTGATGCTCTGCCTCGGGCCTTGCGCTCATGAAGACCATGCCCATTTCCGGGTCTTCATCGGTCACCTTCAGCCCCAGGGTATCGCGGTAAAACGCCTTCTCCTTTTGAAGGTCTTGTACATGCAGACCTACGTGGCCGAGCTTCGATATCGAGGGTGTCACCATCGTGGTTGTTCTCCCTGCTTGGCGGAGCATCGAGTGTTCATGACGCGAAAGTTATGCCATTCACCTTCGACATCAATGCGCTAAGATGGGTTCCATTGTGGAACCGGTCTATTTCGGCCTCGTCTGGAAACATGAACTGGAACTGCTCAAACCGCTGCTTGAGGCGGTAAGCGGTAATCGTGACGCGGTCCTCGCCGAATGGTGGGAGCTCTACAGCCTCCACTTCGGTGATCGTCGAGCGCTCTCGCGCGCCGAATTCTTCCGGATCCACGGAGCTGATCTGGACGCCACGGTCTCCACGCTCAAGCGCGAAGCTTTCGCGGAATTCGTTACCGCCATCCGTACCATAGGCGAACAACTGGCAGAGAAACAGGTGCCGTTCGGTGAGATCGTCGCGTCAATGCATTTGTTGGAAGAGGCGGCAATCCGCACGTTTCCTAAAACCGCGGAGCTCTCGGCCTACAGACTTTTCGATAAAGTCAGCCACTGCCGCACTGCAGTCCTTGCCGAGAGCTACTTCAAGTCGAGCTCCGCGTTAAACGTCGCCCGGGTCGAGGACCTGGAGCGTGAAGCTGCCCAGCTACCCGTTCAGGCGCGAACTTCCTTCCACGGACTGGTCGGCGTCACGCCTGCAATGCGCGCTTTATACGAGCGGATCGAGGCAGTTGCCGGGGTACGCAGCACCGTCCTGATTGTCGGGGAAAGCGGCACGGGCAAGGAGCTGATTGCGCGGGCGATCCACGAACGGTCGCGGACGCGACACGCTCCCTTCATCGCGCTCAATTGCGCGGCGCTACCGCGGGAACTCATCGAGAGCGAGCTTTTCGGCTATAGCCGCGGCGCGTTTAGCGGTGCGACCGGCGAATATCTTGGTCTCTTCCGGGCCGCGGATCGCGGGACGCTTTTCCTCGACGAGATCACCGAAATGAGCGCTGCAACCCAGAGCAAACTCCTGCGCGCACTCCAGGAGCATACGGTACGCCCGATCGGCTCGACGCGCGAGATTCGCGTGGATACGCGAGTTATCGCCTCGACCAACCGCGATCCGGCCGAGGCCGTGCGGGAAGGCCATCTCCGGGAGGATCTCTATTATCGTCTGGGCGTGAACATCCTGAGGGCCCCACCGTTGCGCGAGCGCCTGGCAGACATCCCGCTGCTGGTGGACCACTTCGTGTCGTTGTTCAACGAGAAATTGAGCCGCATGCCTCCGATTAGCGGCGTCGAAGCACCGGCCCTCGAAGCGATGAGCAACTACGGCTGGCCAGGAAACGTGCGCGAGCTCTCCAATGCCGTTGAACAGGCGTTTACATTCTGCCAATCGGACACGATTGCGCTAAACGATTTGCCGGCGGCGCTCTCTGAACGCAGGGCAGCCATTCCGAAGAGCCATGAACCGGAGTCCACACTTGACATGGGCGAATATCAGCGCGGCCTGATCGAACGGGCGCTGCTGCGGACCGGCGGCAACAAGCTCAAAGCCGCCCAATTGCTGGGTATCTCCCGAAAAGGGCTTTACGACAAGCTCAAGCGGTACGGATTTGGTTCCGAACGGAAATCAGGAAGCGGGCGATCTCGCTCCACTGTAAAATAAAGTAACAGTACTTTTGTAACCGATTTACACAGTCCTCTTCCACGTCACGCCATTAACTGTCCATTGCCACGCTGCGGAAGCTGAACCGCAGCTTGCGTAGACGGCACGAAACTCGCTGGTACCGGCAGGGACCAGGAGATGATGCCTACCCAATCAATCGCGTTCGCCGACGAAGGAGACCCAAAATGGGCATTATACGGATCGGTCATATCTCGTTGCGTGTTACGAACCTGGACGCGGCGCGGGCCCATTATAAGGACGTGGTCGGGCTCTATGAGACACATCGCGATCGCGACGGAACCACCTACTATAAATGCTGGGACGAGTGGGACAAGTACAGTCTGATATTGACACCGGGCCGCACCCCGGGCGCCAACTATGTTGCCTTCAAGGTCGAGAACGAATCCGACCTCGATGAACTGAGCAGGCGAATTCGCGATTACGGTGTGGCGGTTGAACAGCTCCCACCGGCCACGATTCCATTCACGGGCAGGGCGCTGTCATTCAGGCTGCCCAACACCACTCGGATGGTGCTCTTCGCAGAGAAAGAGCGGGTTGGAAAAAACGTAAGTGCAGTTAATCCCGATCCGTGGCCCGATGACATTCACGGTTGCGGCGTGATGCATCTCGATCATTGTCTGTTGGTGGCGGAGCTCGATCCGGTCCGCGGGATCAACAAGGTCGCCGAATCGGCTGATTTCATGACCCAGGTGCTCGATTTCCAGTTGACCGAGCGCTTCCTTGGAGGACCGCGTCATGAACTCGGTATGGCGTTCCTGACCCGCTCGAGCAAACCACACGATCTCGCGCTCGTCGGCGGCCCTCGCCCCGGGCTTCATCACGTCGGCTTCTACCTGGATAGCTGGGATCATGTGCTCCGGGCGGCCGACGTGATGGCGAAGCATCGGACGCGCATCGACTTCGGTCCGACGCGCCATGGGATTACGCGCGGAGCGACGATCTACTTTTTCGACCCGTCGGGAAATCGCAATGAGACCTTTGCAGGCCTGGGTTATTGGGTGACGCGCGACATGCCGGTCGTCGATTGGACCGAGGAACAGGTGGGGCGCGGCATCTTCTATCACTCCGGAGTGATCACTGAGACCTTCCGCAGCGAGTACACCGCCGCATCATAGGCGTTCCACGGGGTAAAGGAACGAGAGATGAAAGCTGGGAAAGACCACGACTACGCCGCGTTGATCAAGAGCGATCGAGTCCACTCGCGCCTTTACGTCGATCCACAGATATTCGCCGATGAAATTCAGACTATATTCGGACGCGGATGGGTCTACGTCGGGCATGAGGGCGAGGTGCCGAAGGCCGGGGACTACGTCCTTAAGCGAATCGGCCGGCAGCCGGTCATCATGGTCCGCGATCACGACGGTCGCGTGCGGTTGCTGCTCAACCGATGCCGCCATCGGGCCGCGACCGTGTGCGCAGAGGAGCGGGGCAACGCGCGAGCATTTCGCTGCGCATATCACGGCTGGACCTTTCGGCTTAACGGCGAGTTGTCCGGCATCCCATTTCCAGATGCCTACGGCCGGAACTTCCACAAGCGTGATTTCGGACTTACCAGCGTACCCCGGGTTGCGAGCTATCGGGGCTTCGTCTTCGGCAGTCTCAGCCCCGCGGGCGTAACGCTCGAGGAGCATCTGGGCCGTGCGGCCCGGGAGCTGGATCTGTTCGTCGGCTTGTCGCGACCCGAAGACGTTGAGGTTCGGGCCGGAATCAACAAGTACGATTACCGCGGCAACTGGAAGCTCGCCGTCGAAAACTCGATGGATGGGTACCATCCCAACTTCACCCATCAATCGTTCGTCGCCGAGCTGCTGCACAAAATCCGCTCCAATCCCAGTCCTGAGCATCGCAGCGCCTTCAATCCCAAGTCATTCAGTCCCGGCGGCGGGATCAGTCGGGATCTGGGAAATGGGCACGTGATGCTCGATTACGGGTTTCGCATGTACGACCCGCTGAATCGTGATGCGCTTCCGGCGGTTCGTGCCACCACTCCGGCCGGCGCGCAAAATCTGGCCGAACTTGCACGCCGCTTTGGCAGCGAACGGGCCGCTGACATGTTGCGCGAGGGCTGCACGCATACGCTGATTTTTCCGAACCTGATTCTGATCGGTGTGCAGATCCGCGTGGTGCAGCCAATTTCCATAAATCAAACCCAGGTATGCCTCTATCCAACCACGCTCAAATGGCTGCCCGAAGAGGTTAACGCGATCCGTCTGCGATGCCATGAGGCCTTTTTCGGCTCCGCAAGCTTCGGCGGCACGGACGATGTGGAAATTTTCGAACGTGTTCAGGCCGGACTGATGGCAGATGTCGATCCATGGCTGCTCTTGTCGCGCGGAATGCATCGCGAGCGCCGCGACGAAGAAGGGCTCACCGTCGGCGACATCAGTGACGAACTGACGCAGCGCGCGATCTGGCGCCAGTGGAAGCGAGTGATGGTGCAGGAGCATCCGGCCGGATCCCGACGCGCGCGATCGACGCGGAGCCGACTTGCTCGAGACGAGGTGGAGCATGAGCGTGCAACGGCTAAATGACGACCTGATCGTTGACGACCGCGAACGCGGCCTTTTTTCGGTAAACCGCAAGGTGTTTGTGTCCCCCGAGATCCTCGAACTCGAGCGCGAGCGCGTTTTCGATCGCACCTGGCTCTTCGTCGGACACGATTCGGAAGTTCCCGCCTCAGGGGATTTCCGAACGCGGACTGTCGCGGGCCGACCGCTCATCATGTGCCGCGGGAGGGACGGCGAGGTGCGAGTGCTGATCAATAGCTGCACGCACCGCGGCGCTGAGGTTTGCCGTGCTGAGGAAGGCAATGCCCAGACCTTCCGCTGTTTTTACCACGCCTGGACCTTCGACAACCGCGGCGCGTTGGTCGGCGTTCCGGGCTCCGACGGTTATGCCCCCGGCTTTCGCCGCGAAGATTTCGCGTTGCGCAGCGTGCCGCGAATCGCAAACTACCGTGGCATGGTCTTCATCAGCTTCGACCGCGAAGTCGAGGATTTCGTGACCTACCTTGGCGATGCCAAAGAGATTCTCGACGTCATCCTCGATCAGGGGGAGGACGGGATGGAGATCGTTGGCGGAACGCAGAAGTACTCGATGCGCGCCAACTGGAAGTTGCTCGTCGAGAACAGCATGGACGGGTATCATTTGGCGGCCACCCATCAGACTTATGTCGAGTATCTGCGCTCGGTCGGAGTCAAGTTGAAGGGTTTGCCGGGAGTTGGACGGGCGTTGAACAAGGGCCACGCGGTAATCGAGTATGAGGCCGCGTTCGGCCGTCCCATCGCCCGATGGGAACCGCGCTGGGGCGAGGGGACCCGGGCTGAAATTCAACAGAGAAAAGATCGTTTGGTGGAGCGCTTTGGGTCGCACCACGCACGCCGGATTGCCGACTACAGTCGCAATTTTTTCATCTATCCGAATCTGATCATCAACGACATCATGTCGCTCACCTTGCGCACCTTCCATCCCGTCGAGCCCGATTATATGGAAGTCACGGCCTGGGCGCTCGCTCCAAAAGGCGAGTCGCCCAAGTGGCGCAGCTTGCGGCTCGACAATTTTTTGACCTTCCTCGGGCCCGGCGGCTTCGCAACGCCAGACGATGTGGAAGCCCTGGAGAGCTGTCAAATCGGATTCCGCTCGCTCAAGGAACTCGAATGGTCTGACATCTCGCGCGGGATGATGCGCGATCCCCGACCGGATGACGAAGAACAGATGCGTTCATTCTGGCGGCGCTGGCACGAACAAATGCGGGGTCGGAACGCGCGCCGTCGCGCGGCCGCATAAGGGTTGGTCGTCGAAATCGAATCAGACTCCAAGCTTCGACGAGGATTCCACGTGCAGGTCAAACGTCTCGGATACATCGCAATGGACGTTGCCGATCTTGACTCGTCCGTAAGATTTTATCAGGACGTGGCGCATCTGAATGTAAGCGAGCGTCGCGACAAGCTCGTCTTCCTGACCGGCGGTCGGGAACATCACTGGCTGATTTTACGCCAAAGCAATCATTCTCGTTTTCAGCGAGTCGCCTTCGAGATGAACAGCGAGGCCGAACTCGACGCTATGGCCGAGCGACTGGAGCAGGCAGGGACTAAAGTAACTGCCGGCGACGATCTGGCAAATGAGCGCGTGGCGCGCTACGTGCGCTTCACCGATCCCGATGGGCTGATGGTGGAACTCTTCACGGGAATGGTGGAGCTGCCGGGGGAGCCGCTTTACGTTCATAACATCCGGCTCGAAAAGATGTTGCACGCCGTATTTCGCGTTACCGACATCAGCCGCTCTTATAAGTTTTATCACGACCTGCTGGGCTTCAAGGCGTCCGACTGGGTCGAACACCACGCGGTCTTCCTGCGTTGCGCCGATCTCTATCATCATTCACTGGCGCTGTTTGGCGGCGCGCGCGAGGCTGCGTTCGACCACTTATGCATCCTCGTGCCGACGCTCGATGATCTAATGCGGGCGCGCGCCAACGTAATCGCGCTGGGTGTTCCGCTGCGGAACGATCTTCTGCGCCACGGCCCGTCCGGTTCGATCGCCTTTTATCTTCAGGATGAGCCGAACCGGATGACGACAGAGTTCTGCATCGAGCATGGCCGGATTCTCGACCACGCTCATCGTCCCCGCATTTTGCCCGCAATACCCGAGACGCTCGACGTCTGGACCCCTCTGGGCACAGGCATCCGGGGAGCCTTCAAGGCACCGACGAGGATTAGTCCACAATCAGTACCCAGTTATCAGGAGGTGCTCGGAATCGAATCGCTCTCGGAGCGAGAGGTTTGAGCGAGGGTAGCGCAACCACCGCTGTTGTGCGAAGTTGCAGACAAAATTTTCATCTTTTTTAGGTAGTGCAGGATCCGGAGGCATAAAGGTTCAACTCCGGCGGAGTGTCGGTTCGAAGGTTCGCAAAGAAGTGGAGAAAAAATGATGCCTGGTTCAATTTTTTCTGCAGACTCGCACGTGCTCGAACCGCCCGACTGCTATTTGAGGGCGATTGATCGACGGTATCGGGATCGGGCGCCTCACGTAATTCATGATCAGCGTTTGGGCGATATCTTTGTCATCTGGGGGATCGACAAGCCAGTCCCGCTCGCACTCTTTTCGGCAGCCGGAGTCGAACCGTCCAAAGTCAGCGAGAAACCACCTCGATTCGAGGAATTGCCGCGCGCCGGCTGGGACCCGGAGGCGCGCCTTGCTGCGCAGGACCGCGACGGTGTCGCCGCCGAGGTTCTTTACCCAAGCGCAGGCATGCTGCTCTGCAAGCATCCCGACGCGGACTATCGCCAAGCCTGTTTTAAAGCTTACAACCGTTGGATTGCTGAGTACTGTGCGCGCCACCCGGGCCGACTGATCGGCGTCGGCAACGTCTCGATGCGCTCAGCCGAGGATTCCATTGCCGAGGCCCGGGAAATCAAACAGCTCGGCCTCAAGGGAATAATGTTGCCGGGCTATCCGGTACAAGAGGATTACGACAGCCGGCAATACGATTCGTTTTGGGAGGCCTGCGTGGAGTTGGAACTGCCGGTCACCTTTCATCATTTGCCCGGCTCCCGCAATCCCAACGAGAAAACCGACACGATCTATGGCAATAGCAACCGGGGCGTCAACTCGAAACTCAATTCATGGATGAATCTGGTTCGTGGGAACCAAGATCTCATCGCGATGTTTATTTTTGGCGGAGTCTTCGAGCGCCATCCGAAACTCAAGTTGATCTGCGCGGAGGCGGACGCCGGTTGGGCGCCGCATTTCATGTATCGCATGGATTACGCGTACAAACATCATCGACACCATATCCAGACGGAGGTTCTGTCAAAGGCGCCGAGCGACTACTTCCGTGAGAATGTCTACGTGACCTTCCAGGATGACCTGGTAGCTTTGCAGTTGGCGCGAATGTGCAACATCGAACACTTGATGTGGGCCAATGACTATCCGCATTTCGATTCAACTTGGCCTCGTTCGCAAGATGTAATCCGCGAACAAATGGCCCATCTGTCCGAAAAGGAGAAATCCTTAATCCTGCACGACAATTTGATCGAGTGCTATGGTCTGTCGAAAAGCCTTTGACCATCTGCGGAGGCAAAGAATCGACCACCTGGTCAGACTCAGCATTAACAGGGAGTAGCCCATGCGATTCATCGCCTTCCATCTCATGCCGTATCGGAACCTTCCAGCCGATTTCGAAGCACGTTATCCGAGCGTCTGGGTGAACGTACCGAAATCGCTCTACGATCCGGCTGAGGGGCATCGCCTGTATCATCAGTACCTCGATGAGTTGGAGTTTGCGGTTGACCTCGGTTACGACGGGATCGGTGTCAACGAGCATCACAGCAACGCCTATGGCCTGATGCCGTCGCCGAATCTGATGGGGTCCATCCTGGCGCGAAAAGTGCGTCATTCATCCAAGACCGCGCTGCTGGTGCTGGGCAACAGCATTGCACTGTACAATCCGCCGATCCGCGTGGCGGAAGAGATGGCAATGCTCGATGTGCTGTCAGGCGGAAAATTCATCGGAGGATTTCCAGTCGGCACCTCGATGGACACCAACTATTGTTATGGCGTCAATCCTGCCGAGATGCGTGATCGCTATTACGAGGCCCACGATCTGATCATCAAAGGCTGGAAGACCGAGGCGCCATTTGCCTTTAACGGCAAATACACGCAACTCCGATATGTCAATCCATGGCCGCGCCCGATGCAGACTCCGCATCCACCGGTCTGGATCCCGGGTGGCGGCAGTGTCGAAACCTATGACTTCGCGATTAAGCATAATTACTCATTCTCGTATTTGAGCTTCTTTGGATATCGATACGCGAAAAAGGTGATGGGGCCCTTCTGGGAGCGGGCGCAGGCGCTTGGCGCCGATATGAATCCATACCGCGCCGGCTACGCACAGCTTCTATGCGTGTCGGAAACTGATGCGCGTGCCCAGACGGATTACGAGCAGCACGTCCGTTATTTCTTCGCCAAATGTCTGCACATCGACCCGCGTCATTACGAGGCGCCGGGCTATCGGACTGCCGCCACTCTTCGCGCCGGTCTCCGCAGCCAGTTCGAGGCTGCGGAAAGCGCAACCCAGCTCCTGAAGGAGGGCAAACTCGACTGGAATGGCCTGCTTGACAGAGGCTTCGTGATTGCCGGATCTCCTGCCACGGTGCGAGATCGTCTGATTGAGGCGGCGCGTGAGCTGAATACCGGCAATATTCTTTTGCTTAATCACATCGGTTCGATGCCGCATCACTTAACCACGAAGAATCTGCAGATCTTCGCCGAAGAGGTGATGCCGCAGATCAGGCGCGCTGATCCCTTCGAAAAATGGAATCCCTCAGCCTACTGGCCTCAGAAGGTTCTTTCCGAGCGGCTCTAGAGGAGGAGAAATGCCTCAGCCAACCGTCAGAGAATACGTTCTTCCCCGTGACATCACGATCACAACCTTGGAAGCGGGTCGCGGCGAGCCGCTGATGTTTCTGCATGGAGCGGGCGGGTTAACTTGGGACCCGTTCCTCGACACGCTTGCAACAAACTACAGGGTTTATGCCCCCCATCTGCCCGGCAGCGGGCCGTCGCGCGGCCTTGAGAATATTCGCGACCTGTGGGACCTGGTGATCACTTACTACGATCTGCTTGACGCACTGGGAGTGGATTCAATCAATCTGGTTGGCCATTCGTTGGGCGGCATGATCGCGTGCGAAATGGCGGCGGCCGATCCGAGCCGCGTCCAGCGTCTGGTTGCTCTCTGTCCGGCGGGAGTCTTTCACGAAAACCGCCCGGCGCCGGATCTGTTCGCTTTGCTGCCCAGGGAGCGGGTGGAGTATATCACTTACGATCCGCAATCTGAGCTCGCGAGCTCGCTGCTGGCGCTTCCTGAGGAGGTCGATGAAAAGGTCGAGGTGCTTATCGACCGTCTGACGACCTTGCAGGCGGCCGCGAAGTTTCTATGGCCGATCCCCGATAAAGGCCTGCGTCGCCGCATGCATCGGATTAAAGCGCCGACGCTGCTCATTTGGGGCCGGCAGGATCGAATGATACCTCCCGCTTACGCCGATGACTTCAAAGCCGGGATTCCGCAGGCGGAGCTGGTGATGCTCGACAAGGCATCGCATCTGGTTCACCTGGAGCAGTGCGCTCAATGCGTCGAGCTTATCGGCAAGTTCATGTCAGGCACGGCGCCAAAGTCGCCCTGATTGTTAGTACTGCACTATTATAATAGGTGTTATCTAGGCTCCGACACACGCCCCGATAGTAGTGTTTTAGCGATCTGTACCGGCTTGCCTGCTCCGTTTTTGCAGGGAGACTTGTTGGGCGTATCCGGCCCGCCATCGCGAAGAGAGCCCGAGGCAGCAATCAGGACCCTGATTCAGCCCTTCCGCGAGTTTATATAGAGCGTTGCGGAACCGCCGAAACGGGGCCGGCCCCGGTGCCCTTCAGATACGAAGTTGCTCAAGTTTCGAAGCGCTAACCGGAACTATGAACCCAGCGGGAGCTCGGATCCGAGAGGCTTGCAAAACGATAGCCGGCCACCACTTCAAGAGGCGCCACGAATGGTCCCAAAGTTGAAGATTTGCCCAGCCCGGGGCGAGAAAGAATGCGACCAGTCCCGATTCGAGCCAAGCCTTTCGTTGTCCCGGATTGCGGGTGATTCTGAGATCACCTGAAATTACGATCCAGTCTCCCTGTTCGGCGAGTTTCGAGATCCATTCCTCGTCGGGCGTGTCGACGCGGAAGAGCTCGCTCAGGTGACGCGTCTCATGGTCGCGTTCGAGCTGCCTCAAGGCGGCAACGAACCGCGAGGAGGTAGTGTTATCGAAGAAGAATCTCACGCCGCGAGGCGCATTTCATAATCGATAGCCGCTCGTACCGATCGCGGCGGGATGAGATACCAGTCCGCGACATATCGGATGACCTGATCGCTCGGGCGCGCCACCGCAGAACCAGCGAGCTCCAACTCGACGTCCTTAGCCCGATGCGTCTGTTCCGCCCGGGCGGCTCGATACAGCACAATCGTTGGAATTCCTTCCTTGACAATCGGCTGGCCGAAGTTTCGACGAGCGTCGAGCATGACCGGCGCCCTCTTCCCCATCGGCCACCAACGCCCAACGAAGGGGCCAACGAAATCGAGGCCGTCCGTCTTCAGAAATGGCTTGAGAATATTTGTAAGGGCGTACTGGTCACTGACTAAGTCCAAGAGCGCTTTCTCGCCGACCTGCAGGAGCACGTTTCGACCATCCGTCAAGAACTTACGGGTGGCAAAAGGATGACCTACCTGCAAAAGTTCCGCGGCTCGACGATGTGCCTTTCGGAGCAGAGGCCAGCGCACACCGGCCGTTAAAAAGCCGTGGACGCACATCACCTCGATCAGATCTTTGAACGTTAATTCGATGGATCCGTCGCCGCCGATATCGGCCATCTCCCGGGCGAAGACCGGCGGAGACACTCTGGTCTCACCGTGCCGACTGAACGAATATCCTTGCATCCAGCGCCGAATTCTGCCCGCGGAGATAGATGTCAATCGCGATGCCTCTGCCGCTGTATAAACACCACGACCGATCCAGCGATATTCGCGTTGACCGACGCTTTTCGGTTCTGCTGACATGTCCCTTGTGGTCCATTTAGGCATAGCCGACCTGCCTTCGATTGGGAAGCAGGCGCCAAGGGCATTCTCAGACGCTTTATTTCCGAATCGCAGCACGCAGCGCTGCGTCGACTTTCGCGGCGGCGGCTTCCTGCATCCTTGGCAGGATATGCGAGTACACGTCGAGCGTGATGCTGACGGTCGAATGGTCGAGGCGCTCGCTGACGACCTTCGGATAAATACGTTTGCCGCAGCAGCATCGTCGCGTGCGTATGCCGGAGATCGTGGAATCCCGGTCCCGTAAACGCCTGAAGGGAACAATGATGATCCGCGCGGAATCTTCTGAATCGGGCGGCTTCTATTGTTTGCAAACCGTTTGCAAACGGCTAGGATTCGCCGCGCGCTGCGTGTGAAAATCCTTTAGAATCAAAGCTCGGAGGAGGAAGGGGCCCGGTGGCCCCACCGGTCTTCAAAACCGGCTTGGCGGGCATTGCGCTCGCCGGAAGGTTCGACTCCTTCCCCCCTCCGCCATCTTGGTTCCATGGGTATGAGGCCTGTGTGGGATGCGGGTAGAAGCCGAAAAGAGACTCTCGACCGGGACGAACTCTCCGCAAAAAAGCGACAGAATTTTTTGTGCTCTTGAATTGTTGTCGATTCCGTTGCGCCGTGTCGGAACCGAAAATCCCGAAAAGTGAAGTTTAGACCGCGATCTTCAACCCGGCGTCTTTCGTGATTCGCAATCAGCAATGAAGGATCGGACGCGCTTGCATAGATCGCTGCTCTGATCGAGAAATCCGTCAATCGCAGTGAAATGATTTTTGCCCGGTTGCTCATAATAGTCGGCCGAAAGCCCGGCGCCTTTCAGCGCCGCGACATAATCCGATGACTGCCGCTTGAATTCGCTGGTCTCGTCTCCGCCGACCGTCGCGATCATCGGCGCCGACTTGCGCGGCAATTTGAACTGCGGACTCTCGTTTCTGACGATTTCCTCGCTCAACTGGAGCATCGGTTGCAGCCAGGAGTAGCGTAGCGGCCGCAAATCGAACAGCCCGCTGATTGCAAACCCACCCTTAATGACATCTGCCGGCAGACCGTAATCGGTTTCCCAATCGGTCGCCAGCAGCCGCGCGACTTGATGTCCGCCAGCGGAATGACCGGCGACAAAAATCCGATTGCAATTGCCGATGATGGGATGTTCCGAGCGGTAGAGCCATGCAACCGCGGCGCGGCTCTGTCGGGTTATCTCGGGCAGAGTTACTTTCGGACAGAGCGCGTAATTTGTCACCACAGTCGTAATGCCGAGCGCCACCGGTCCGCGCGCGACCAGGCTAAATTCCTTGGAGCTGAGTCGTCGCCAGTATCCGCCGTGGATGAAAACTAGAATCGGCGCATCCGGATCCGCGGCGGGAAAAACATCCATCGTCTCTTCGACCGTCGGACCGAAGCGCACGTCAAGCGTGCACTTGAGATCATGCCGCGCACTCGCGCTTTCCTTTACGAAGAATCGGGCGTAGACCCCGAAATCCGGAACCCCGCGCTCGGGATCGTACTGAGTATCTATTTCTTCCTGCTTCGAAAATTCGCGATATAGAATCAAGACAGCTTCTCCACAGCCAGTTAAGCCCGAATAACTATTTTGGTTCTGGTTCGCGCGGCCAGAGCCGCTCGATCAATTTCGTAATCTCACCCGATGGTGGTTCGCGATGATCCGGATCATTGAACAGCAGTTCGAGATCGTGCCCGGCCGCGCGCGCCTCTTTAAGTATTTCCATTTCGATGGCCAGCGAGAGTGCGAACTCGTCCGGCTGACGCCGCGCCCTGACGGATTCGAGTGCCGGTTCGAGGTTATGAATCGCCTTGCGGACCAGCTTCCGTCTGAACAGCTCCTGGACCTCTTCGCGTCCGCGAAACCCGAACACCACGCGCACGGTTTCCAGGAGCGCATCCAGCTCTGAGAGAATCGGTTTTTCCGACGAAGGACGGATCTCCTCGAATGACATAAATGTTCCTACACTGGCGCGCTTTCGAGTATGCGCAGATCGCGCGAGGTCGGATTATTCAGTCCGGCTATACTGATCGAAATCTCGCGCTTGGTATCTTCATCTTCAATCCATCTATACATGCGCACGCCCCAGATGTCGTGCCAGACGCCGGAGGCCGTGTGATGCAGCGTCTGATGATGGCTGGTTTCCATCACTTCCTCTGCGACCGGGCGCCGGGCGTCCTCGTATGCCACGAGCGTTTCGTCTGAGACGTTGTCTTTCAGGAAGCAGCGCTTGATGACCGCGGCCAGAACCTCTGCATCGAGGATCGCCATGTTCATCCCTTGCGCGGTAGTTGGATGAATCGTGCGTGCGGCCTCACCGATGAGGCAGACGTTGCGCTTCACATAGCGATTGCTGTGCGTCCACGAGACCGGATAGGAATGCGACAGATGATCCATCGCGCCGCTGGTGTCGATATGCTCCAGCACCGGCGCGCGCACCAGCAAACGATGGCGTAGCTGTGCTGCCGAGAGCTTGCCCCATTCCGGCTGCGCGCCGCGCGGAATCTGCACCGGGATGCGCACCTCTTCGCCGCCGTCCAGCGGAATCAGGACCGTGAGCCCGTGCCGCCCGACATACTGCATACCCTTGCGATCCATCTCGGGAACTTTCGGACGCGGCGTCGTGAGCATCAGATACTCGTGATCGTACCGATACCGCTCCTCCTGCTCGATGCCGAGAAATCTGCGCAGCCGCGAGCGGGGTCCGTCGGCAGCGACCACCACACGCGCGCGGGCCTCGAATGTGCGTCCGTCCTGCTCCCCGTAGACGCCGGCTACAACGTCTCGCTGCTCGTCGAGCAGGATGCCCGTCACTTCGGCGCCGCGCTGGACATCGATGAAGCGCCGCTTCGATTCCATCGCCGAATAGAGCGCCTGGTGGATGCGCGAATGGCGCAGGATCGTCTGATGATTGAACCTTCCGGGCAATGACGAAAAATTCCAAGAGCCGAGGTGGCCGATCCGCGGATTAAAGAAGTTCCACTCGTAGATCGGGAACCCGCCCATCTCGGTGACGATAGGGTAAATCCCCCAGCGATCGAGCAGCGTGAGCGTCAGCGGCTGAAGCACGTCGCCGCGATTCACTTCGGGTATCTGCGGCAGCCGTTCGAAGATGATCGACGATAGCTCGTATTCCGCTAGCGCATGCGCCATCGATGCGCCGCCGACCGCGCCGCCCACGATTGCGACATCGGTTTCAAATTGATGATCGGCGGGCGCATCCGAAAGCGCACGAGGTCCAAGGGGCAGACGTTTAAGCACAATCCGTAAACCTTCGTGCGAGGCATCCCAAAGATCGACGTTTTTTGCAAGGGTTGTCGGTCGAGAGTTTCGCGCGTAGATGTTCTCAGAGATACCTCGAGCGACCGATGGCGGTCGCGCGGCCAGGAGAAGACGCCAGCATGGCATCCGGCGAAGAGCTCAAGCCCAGCGAACGCACTCGACTGAAAAGGTTTTCGGCGCGTGGACGGTTCGATCGCGCGACCATCAATGCGATCCTTGATGCGGCTCCGATGGCGCATATCGGTTTCGATTACAAAGGTCCGGCGGTTCTGCCGATGATCTTCTGGCGCAAGGAGAACCATGTCTATTTTCACGGCTCATCGAAAAACCGGATGTTCGAAGCGCTCAGCCGCTCGCCGCAATGCTGTTTCGTCGCGTCATTAATCGACGCCTTCGTGCTGGCGCGCGCAGCGATCCATCATTCGGTCAACTACCGATCGGTGGTGATTTACGGCGCGGCCGAAGAGCTAAAGGAGCCGGCCGCGAAGCTCGAGGGACTCAGGGGATTGATAGAACGGTTCTATCCGGGGCGCTGGGATCAGATCAGGCCACCGTCGCCGCAGGAGTTCGTGTCGGTTCGGGTGTTTCGTCTGCCGATCGAAGAAGCATCCGCGAAAATCCGCACCGGCTTTCCAACTCCATACGCCGAGGATTTCGGCATCCCGGTATGGGCCGGAATCGTGCCGCTCAGCACCAGTATCGGACCGCTGCAACTCGATCCGAACAGCGCGCCCGACACGCCGCCGCAGGACATCAGTCATCTGGCGAGTCTGTTGGGTGCCTCGATAAAGACCGCATAGCCGGAAATTGATGCGCACGCGCCCTCATCTGATCAACGACAATTAAGAGTCCTTAACGCTTTCCGGCTCGCTCTCAAATCTGGATCAAGAGCGAGCCGAAAAGGCTCGGACCGAGCGTCCGGCGAGGTTAAATCTGTGACTCGAAACCAAGCCTCAAACCCTCAACCGAAACGGGGCAGGTCCACGCGAACTCGATTCCCGACAGCACCACCGCGTCCCACAGCGATTCTTCGGCCATCCCGCCCAGCGGCCGATGTCACTGCTTCGCTCCGGTTTGCTCCTCAGCCCTGCTCCTGCCAGTCTTCCTCATAGCGGCGACCTCCTTTTAAATCCACCCGATCTTGCGATCGCGCGAGGATTGCCACCACTTCAATTTCAACCCGTTCATCAAGGCATCGCCTTCCTCTGAATGTTTGGGCTCAGGAGGCGAATTCTTCGCCTTTTTCCTCGCGCATCCGGATGTCATCGGTGAGGATCTTGCCGCCGGGCCCGACTATCACCAGCCGACCGATGGTGCTGTTCAGACTTACGCTGGTGCCGTCCGGAAGCCGCCACTGCGCCTCGGTCATCGGCCGGGCGCCAGCGGTCGGCGTGAGCGAGGGTGCGCCGATACGCTCGGATAGATTGCTGAAAATCGCCTTTCCGTAGATTGGATCGAACTTCGCCATCACGAGTTGCATCCCACCGCCGTGCCATACGAACTCGAAAATTACCGTGCGATAGGTAACACCTTCGGATTTGACATCGTTCAGGCGCAAACTTTCCGCTCCGAACGGGCTCGTTTCAGCCGCCGCTTGTGGATAGCGCGCAGCCACATCAGAAAGTTCGTCGCCGAAATGTACGCCCATGAACGAACCGAGATGCGGTCCGCGCGATAGCGGATCGAAGCTCCTGGGAATCGAGCATCCCGAAGCGGTGAGCATCACGACGAAGAGTATCGTCGCTCCGAAGCGCGCAGAGACCCGCCTACGGCCCGTGATTCGAGCCGAAACTCGATTCATAATTGCTGGCAAATCAGGCGTCCCGACCGACCGAATCGCCGGGCAAGATCATGCGAATCGAGCTCGATTCGGCGACATTTAGCAGGATCGCAACGCGCTCCTCGCCGGAGAGGTAGCGCTCGAAGACCGCCTCGATTCCGCGGAACGGCCCTGCGGTGACTATTACGCGCTCCCCCCAACCGAAGGGTCGCTCGACGATCTCAACCACGCCATCGACCGCCCGCTCCCGGATGCTCCTGACGATTTCAGGAGCAACGGTCAGCGGCTCGCTCCCGGCTGAAACGAGGTCGGCCACGCCAAGACTGTACTTGATATCGAAGTAGTTGCCGCGCAGGTCGCATCGCGCGAACAGGTACGAAGGAAAGAGCGGCGCCACCGACCATCCGGGCCTGCCTTTGCGCGGCATCCGCGCCCGCAAAAACGGAAGAAAAACTTCGGGCAGATGACCCGAAAGTTGATCGCGCACCCATCGCTCCTTTCCCGGCTTGGTGCGTATCAGGTACCACTCCATGTTCGCGACCTGGGACATCCTAACCCACCGGCCCGCTATTGCCGCATGTGCCCTCGCTTCGAAACACCACCGAAAGGCGAAGGCTTAAGACAGCAGCGGTACTCAGAACTCTAGTCACCGATCCTTTGACCGCAAAAAAACAAGATAAATCAGCAAGATTTAAACCAGAATGAAGGATTGCCTATTAACAAAAACTTGGTTGATAACCTATGAAAACATCAACTCAAATCCGCCGCCAGATACTCCGCAGTTGCGATATCAACGGCATGATGTCCCGTGATCTTAGGATGATCAACCTCGATGGCGATCCGATTATGCCGCGCGCACTCAACGAAGCGCTCTTGAGTCATCCCGATCGGAAACCGAACGAATTGGACCGCGCTCACCCGATCGTCGGACATCTGACGGATATCGAAGCGCGCCGGAATCCGCCGCGTATCGATGATCATCCAGAGATGGCGATCGATTCCGAGCAGTTCGCGCAACTTCGCCGACCGCTCGGCGGCATCCTCGTACTCGATCATCAGCGTCGCCGACAACTCACCCCCACCGGGCATCAGTTCATTGTAGGTGTCGATCTCGTGCTGAATCGCGGCAGGCTCCGTGATGCGCTCCGTAAGCAGCATCTCCTCGATCTGGTACCAGAGCGTGCGGTCGTTCTCGAAAGTCAATGTCAGATGCTCGGCGACCGTCACGCGCCGCCGGTTTCGCTCGCCGATAAACAGCGGACGCAACCGCTCGCGTATTCGTTGATAATCCGGATAGGCGAGAATGTCGCGAGGTTCGATCGGTTTCATGTTGCTGGTGTTTCGTCTTCAGGTTTCGGCTCAGGTGGAGGCACCGGATCCGGGAAGCCATCGGGTTCGTAGGCTCGGGCCAGCACTTCGAGCGGATGGAGCGGACGGAGTCCCGTCGCCTGCTCGATCTGCAGCGCCGCAAGCTGACAATCGCTGGCGAGCACCCGCGCTCCCGCATCGCGCATCTCTTCAAAGGCCTTCCCGCCCACCTTCATCGAAAGCTCGAAATATTCGCTTTTCATGGCCCAGGTGCCATCGTGCGCCGTGCAGGCGTCGACCGTGGTCACCTCGGTCCCCGGAATCGAGCGGATGAGGTCGCGCGAGCGCATCCCGATATTCTGTGCCTTCAGATGACACGGCAGATGATAGGCGACCGACTTCGGCGTAGAACAGAACCCGCGATCCATTAGACCCTTGCGCCGCAAGTCATAGATCACCTCATGTGTATCGACGACCGCAGCGGCCAGTTCGCGGGCTTCTGCCGTGCCCAGCAGCTCGGGATACTCCTGACGCATCGTAAGCGAGCAGGTCGGATTGATGGCAGCGATCTTGTAGCCCTCGCGGACCAGCGGCAGCATCGAGGCGACATTTGCGCGCGCCTGCTTCTGGGCGAAGGCAATATCGCCTCCGTCGAGCGCGGGCATCCCGCAACACTTCTGTGACGGGCAGGCAATCGCGCATCGATTACGCGCAAGGACGTTCACCGCCGCCTTCGGGGCCTCGGGCCCGTAGTAATTTCCGTAGCAGGTGTAGAACAGAATCACCTTCGCGGCCGGCTCGATCGGAGCCGGTGGGAGCGAGACTCGCGCCAGCCATTTCTCGAAGGTCTCGGTTGCGAAGTCAGGCAACTTCTTGCCGCGCGCAATGCCGAGCAACTTATCCATCAGCATTCGCTGCAACGGCTGACGGCATCCCCAGTTCGCCAGCCCCGGAGCGATCGAGCCAAGCCGTCCGAGCAGATTCGGATTGCCGAGCAGCCGCTCACGCAGGGCAAGGCCTTTTTCCTTTGCCCTGACCGCTCGCGCCCGAAACATAAGGCGCGGAAAATCGAGCTGGAATTCATGGCCGTCACGCGGCGTATAGGGGCATCGCAGATAGCAGCGCTTGCAATCGAAGCAGAGATCGACCACGCGCTCTTTTTCGGCGGCGGTTAGATTGCGGACATCCTGCTCTTTGGCGTCGGCGGCCTCGAACAGCGCGGGAAACGAGGGGCAGAGGTTGAAGCAGAGCCGGCAACCGACGCAGATATCGTAAATCCGATCGATCTCCTCGGCGACTCCGGCCTTATCCCAATATTTCGGTTCGACCGGGCTGTAGGACAATGCTGCTCCCGGCCTGGCTTCGATGCGCTTCATGCGGCGGGTTTCCTCAATTCGGCGCAGCTATCGCGGCGCGGCCGGGAAGTAATGGTTGCGCGACCCGACAATTTTCGATGCGCGGCAGGCGAGCGCGGAGCCGCAGACTCCGCGCCCACCAAGCTTTAGGATCTTTCCGGTCTAGAGCGAACCGGCCGCCTTGCTGAAGCGGCCCGCGTGTGACTTCTCGGCCTTGGCGAGAGTCTCGAACCAGTCGGCGATTTCCGCAAATCCTTCATCGCGCGCTGTCTTGGCCATCCCCGGGTACATCTCGGTGTACTCGTATGTCTCACCGTGCACGGCCGACTTGAGATTCAGCAGCGTGTCGCCGATGGGCTGGTCGGTGACCGGGTCGCCAACGGTCTTGAGATAATCAAGATGGCCGTGCGCGTGGCCGGTTTCGCCTTCGGCGGTGTCACGGAACAGGCCCGCGATTTCGGGTTGGCCTTCAACATCCGCCACCTTGGCGAAATAAAGGTAACGGCGATTCGCCTGGCTCTCACCCGCGAATGCATCCTTCAGATTCTGATGGGTTTTGGTTCCCTTGAGCGACTTCATCCTCATTGCCTCCCTGGCTTAATTGTTTCCTTTGATTTTCTGTCTGCGGTGGTTCCGGCGGCGTTGGCATTGCGCGCACAAGGCATGAACCTCCAGCGCGCAGCCAATTAACCGAAACTCGCCCAGTTCATTGCGGCCGTCGAGCAACCGCTCGACTCCCGGAATCTCGATATCGCGGATGCGCCGACAGCCGATGCATACCACATGATGATGCGGCGCGGTATTGCCATCGTAGCGGGCGCTGTCGTGCAACGCGGTGACCTTGCGCGCCTCGCCGATGCGGCACAAAGTTTCGAGCGTGCGATGCACAGTGGCAAGCGAAATATGCGGATGCTCCCGGCGCACCGCGTTATAGACCGCCTCGGCGCGGGGATGGTCCGCGGAGGCAAGCAACGCGCGGATGATCGCGAGGCGCTGAGGTGTAACCGCGAGACCGTCGCGATGACAGCGTTCGGCGAATTCGGCGAGCCGCGCGGCGTTGTAATCCGCGCGGCAGGCATCGGTGACCATCTGCATTTTCATGCTACCTGAGAATTATTATCATTCATAAAAACGGACCGTCAAGTCCAACGCGGATCGCAGAATCAGCGTACCGCCCCTTTCATGCTCCCACTGGCGGGAGCTGCCGACAGCGTCACTGCCGGAAAAATCATCGCGCTTATGTTAGCCTGCCCACCACGAGTGGACCTGTGACCGACGTATCTCTTTCAGCCATTACACAACCGGACAGCACCGACCGGAGTCATCACGAGTTCGTGATGCCGGGCGGATTGGCGCCCAGGGCGCTGATGTGGATCCTGATGACGTGTGCGATCGTGACGGCGATCGCATGGCTTTCCGAAATATACCAGCCACGGTCGCTCGACGACGGGCCGATACAGCTCGCGTTGCTCACCTCCCGCGTCGCGGCGGGGCTTCCTTTTTATCGCGATTTTCGCGTTGCGCCCTGGCTGCCGGTCACCTACGGACCGATCGCGCCGTGGCTTGCGAGCCATCTGGTCCATGCGTTCGGCGGCGGCGTGATGGGAGCGCTCGCGGCCGGCCGCGCGATCATGATCGGGGCGCTGTTGATCGTCAGCATCCTGATTTTCGGGTTGGCGAAAACCACCGGCGCGAGCACCATCTCTGCGGCGATCGCGGCGCTGGCCTTCATTATGGCTCCGCTGGCGCGCCTGCGGACGGATTACCGCGTCGACATGCTGGCGCTCGCTTTCAATTTCACGGGTCTGATGCTGTTCGAGCTTGATTTCGAGTTGCTCGCCGTACTTCCGTTCGCCGCCGCCTTCTTCACCAAGCAGAACCAGCTCTATGGCATCGCCGCGGTCTTCCTGATGCTCTGCGCAACGCATCGGTTTCGCCGCGCGACGATGGTGGGCGCGGCGTGGCTCGCAATCGTCGGCGGCGGACTCGCAGCGCTGCAACTTGCGTTTCCATGGTTTTGGCTGAACACTTTCGGCGCGCTGGCGCCGACACTCGACGTTGCCGCGCCGTTCAGTTTCCTCGCGCATCAAATCCCGCGCCATCTGGCGATTTTGGCGCTTGCGGTTTACGCGCTGTGGCGATGGCCGTGGAATCTCGCTGCCTGGCTGTTTATCGTCGCGCTCGGCGAGAATTTCGTCAGTTGCTTCAGATGGGGCAGCGGACCGTATTATTTTCTTCCAACGATCGCGGCTGCCGCAATTCTAAGCGCGAAATCTCTCGATGCAATCTTCGAACGAATCGAATCGATGTCGCCCTCGCGGGCTGCACAGGCGGCGATTGCGATTATCGCGGCGCTGATCTTCTGCTCCGGATCGCTGTTCGTGGCGATCAATGGCAACTGGAAACTCGATTTCGCGCTGATGCCGGTGCAATACGCGTCGCGGACTGGGGTGGGTAAGTCCACGGTTAATGAGCTGCGCGCGATCAGCGGCCCGATCGTGGTCACCGACACAAATTACTTGATCCGCGATCAGCGCCCGAACGTGGAGTGGATGGAAGCTTTGATACTTTCGGGAATGAAGGCGCACGGCGCCTTCGATGATCGTGCAATGCTCGATTCGATCAGGCGTCGCGAGATTGCGGCATTCGTGCTGGGTCCGTCAGGCCTCGACCGCGATTACCGCGGCCGTCTGGTTTTTTGGCCGGAACTCCGCGAGGCGATCCGCGACAATTATCGGCCGCTCCCGGGCGGAGGCGACGTGCTGGTGATGGTCCCGAAGGCGCGCCCCGTGACGCCGTAGCGGGCCGTCGACTTGCCCTTGCTTTCGATCCGGAAAACAATAGACATAAGTGGACATCGATCGCGTACCCGAACCCAATTGAGCCGATGGAACCTTGAGCATGGAAAAGCGCAGAACCGTATCCGCCTACCTGGTTGGAGGCTCGACCACGCACGGCGCGCCGGTCGACCCCTCGATGGCGTTTCCGGAGAGTTTTGCGACGACGCGCCTCCAGGACGCGATCCAGTGGGCGCGCAAATATTCCTTCTTTCCGTATCCTTTCGTCACCGCCTGCTGCGGAATGGAGTACTTCTCCACCGCCGGGCCGCGCTACGACATCGATCGCTTCGGCGCAGCGCTTCCGCGCTTCACGCCCCGCCAGGCCGATCTATTGTTCGTCGTCGGTACGATCACTCAGCGGATGGCCCCCATCCTGCGGCGCGTCTACGAGCAGATGGCCGAGCCGAAATGGGTGGTCTCCTTCGGCGCCTGCACCAGTTCCGGCGGCCCTTACGATAACTACGCCGTCCTCCAGGGCATTGATCGCGTGGTCCCGGTTGCGCTCTACATCCCGGGATGCCCGCCGCGGCCGGAGGCCGTGCTCGATGGTCTGCTGAAGCTCCAGTATCGCGTGCAGCACGAGCGCGCGGGCCATCCGTGGCCCGAGATCCACGGCAGCGGACGCCGGATCGAATAAATGGCCAAGACCGTTCACGTCACCGTCGATGGGCGCACGATCGAGGCTGCCGAGGGCGCGCCTTTACTGCAGGCGATGCTCGATGCGGGGATTCACATCCCGCATTATTGCTACCATCCGAAGCTCACCATCGATGGCAGTTGCCGCTTCTGTCAGGTGCGCATCGAGGGCATCCCGAAGCTCCAGATCTCCTGCAACACGCCGGTGCGTGATGGGATGGTCGTGAAGACTGACGACCCCGAGGTTCATACCGTCCGCCGCGGCGTCATCGAGTTGCTGCTGCTCAACCATCCGCTCGACTGTCCGATCTGCGACAAGGCCGGCGAATGCTGGTTGCAGAACTATTCGATGGAATTCGGCGCGCGCGAGGGCCGCACGATCGATCCGCGGCGCAAGCGCGGCAAGCGGCTCGATATCGGCGAGCGGATGCTGCTCGACCAGGAGCGATGTATCCTGTGCCGCCGTTGCGTGCGCTTTTGCAACGAGATCACCAAGACCGGCGAACTGCATATCTTCACGCTCGGCGACCACTCCAAGCTCGACATCTATGACGACGCGCGGCTCGATAATCCGTACTCGATGAACACCGCGGACATTTGTCCGGTCGGCGCGCTCGAGACCAAGGATTTTCATCACAAAATCCGCGTCTGGTTCCTGGAGGAGACTGCGAGCGTCTGCCCGAGCTGCGCCAACGGCTGCAACATCATGATCTCTGCCTATCGCAACCGTATCTGGCGGCTCGTTCCGCGGCGCAACGACGAGGTCAACGATACCTGGATGTGCGATGCGGGGCGGCTGAACTATCGCTTCGTTGCCGATCCCGAACGCCTACGCGCTCCGCTCGTCGACGGCGCGCCCGCGACCTGGAACGAAGCGCTCGATCGGGCGGCCGGCGCGCTCGGCGATTTTCGGAAACGCCAGGGCGGCTCGGCGCTGGGCGCGATCGTCTCGCCACATCTCACCAACGAAGAGAACTTCCGTTTCGGCGAGCTGATTCATGCGCTCGGCGTACAGCAGGTCGCGATGGCGGTGAAGCGCGGTCCAGCCGACGATTTTCTGATCAAGGCCGAAAAGGCCGCCAACGCGCGCGGCGTGCGTGAGCTCAGAATCGTGCAGGGTGACGACGACGGCATCGAAGCGCTGCTCGGCGCGATCGAGTCGGGCATGGTCAAGGGACTTTATCTCTGCGGCGACGATCTGCTCGAAACCGTTCCGGCCGATCGCCTGGAGCGGATCTTGGCGCAGCTCGAGCTGCTGATCGTGCAGACTCTGAGACCCAATCCGCGCTTCGCGCGCGCGGCGGTTATTTTTCCGACCACCACCTTCGCCGAGAAGGACGGCACCTTCACGAATCACGCCGGGCGCGTGCAACGAATCCGCAAGGCGCTCGAGACACCCGCCGGATGGCTCAACGACGGCGAAATCTTTACCGCGCTGCTTAATGCGATCGATGCCCGCGGAGCGAGCTTCGCGCTCGATCGGGTATGGGGCGAGATGGCGCGCGATGGCAATGTCTTCAGTGCACTTGACTTCAATGAAATCGGACCGCGCGGGATGCAGCTCGCGGCGGCGGGCAAGTGAGTGGGCGATGGCGGCGCGGGTAGTCAAAGTTGCACGGCCGCAGCCGATGACGCGGCGATGGACGCCGCTGCTGGTCGGCCTCGGCGTCGCGATCGCGCATTTCTTCCGCAATCTCCTGGGCTTCGCGCGCGGCCGCCAGGATTTCACCGTCTACTTTCCGGAGCAGCGCTTTGTGCAGCCGCCCGCGATGCGCGGGATGCCGGTGCTGGTGCAGATGCCCAACGGGAAGGAGCGATGCGTTGCGTGCGGGCTGTGCGAATTTGCCTGCCCCACCAACTGCATCACGATCTTCCCGGCCGAGACCGCCTCTGAAGTCGAGCGCTATCCGGAAGTGTTCGACATCGACATGTCGCGATGCATGTTCTGCGGCCTGTGCGAGGAGGCCTGCCCCGAAGAAGCGATCGTGATGAGCCGACAGGTGGAGATTGCGTGCTATTCGCGCCGCGGCTCGCTCTGGCATAAGCAGGACCTGCTGGTTCCTGAGGCCGAGCTCAAGCCCCGACTGGATTACCTGAGGCCGCAGTATGCCCGAAAATAATCCGCAACCGCCCACTGTTTCTGCCGCCGAACCGCCCGCGCCGTCGCCGCTGATGGCCGCGGTGCTGGCTCGCCTGGGGACGCTGGTCGTCGAGCACCACGCGGACTACGGCGACGATCGGATTCACGTCGCGCGAGAAAATATCGCCGAGGTCTGCCGCGCCCTGCGCGACACGCCCGAGCTCGCCTTCGATATGTGTCTGGACGTTACCGCAGTCGATTATTTCGGCAATCCCGACGGCTTCCGCGCGCCCGAACGCATCTGGGACGAGAATCGCGGCGAATGGCGTATTCGGCCGGTCTCGCGCCATTACGTGATACCGCCGCCGCGCGGACCCGAGCCGCGCTTCGCAGTCGTCTATCATCTGCTCTCGACGCGCCATCTCCATCGCCTCCGAATCAAGACGCGCGTGCCGGAAGACGATCCGACTATCGCGACTGTTAGCGACATCTGGCCCGCCGCGAACTGGCTCGAGCGCGAGACCTGGGACCTTTACGGCATACGCTTTACAGGTCATCCCGATCTGCGGCGGATCTATCTCAATGACGAATTCGTCGGCCATCCGCTGCGCAAGGATTACGCCAAGGAGCACGAACAACCGCTCGAGGAATACATGGGACCGGGCGCAAAGGAACCGCGCCGGCCGCTTTCGTAATATGGCAAACGAAGCAGCTAAACCACCAGCCGCGCCCATTTCACGCCGCCGCGATGAGCTGATGCTCGGCGGCGGGCTCGATCCGGCGCTAAATGCGCCGCCGATGCGGCTGCAGTTCGGCCCGTCGCATCCCGCTACCCACGGCACGGTGCGAATCGTGCTTGATCTCGACGGCGAGCAGATTATCAACGCCGATGTGCAGGTCGGTTACCTTCATCGCGGATTCGAAAAGGAATGTGAATCCGGCTTCTATTATCAGAACATCCCGTACACCGACCGGCTCAACTACAGCTCGCCGATCCTCTGCAACACCGCCTATTGCATGGCGGTCGAGAAGCTTTTGGGGATCAAGACGCCCGAGCGATGCGACTACATCCGGGTGATCGGATGCGAGTTGTCGCGGATGGCCGATCATATGCTCTGCCTGGGCTCGTCGGCGATGGAACTCGCGGCCTTTACGCCGTTCCTCTACCTGCTCGAGGCGCGCGAACTGGTGCTCGATCACATCGACGCAATGTGCGGGGCGCGGGTGACGACCAACGCGGTTCGGATCGGCGGTGTCTACTCGGATTTGCCCGAAGGTTTCCGCGAGTTCTCACGCGTCAAGCTCGACCGCGCGCTCGAGCTCGTCGAGGATGCGCACAAGATCCTGACCGACAACATAGTGTTCCGCCGCCGGATGGAGGGAACTGGCTACCTTTCACCGGAGGACCTGATCGCGTATGGCGTGACCGGGCCGATGCTGCGTGCGGGCGGTATCGCGCTCGATTTGCGCCGCACACAGCCCTACCTCGTCTACCCGCAGCTCGACTTCGATGTCCCGGTCGGAGAGCATAGCGATAATTTCGACCGCTACCTGGTACGGATGGAGGAGATTCGGCAGAGCCGCCGGATCATCGCGCAATGCCTAGAGCGCATCCCGACCGGCCCGGTAAACGTCGATGACCCGCGCTGCCGGTGGCCCGGAAAGAACCAGGTCTTCGGTCGGATGGAAGAACTGATCGATCAATTCAAGCTGGTGACCGAGGGCGGCCTGTTTCCGCCGGGCGAAGTCTACTTTGCACTCGAATCGGCCAACGGCGAAATCGGCTTCTACCTCGTGAGCGACGGTACCGGGAAGCCCTACAAATGCCGGGTACGGTCGCCGAGCTTCTCCAATATGAGCCCGCTCGGACACGCGCTCAAAGGCCGCCAGCTTGCGGACGTGGTTCCGACCTTCGGCATGACCAACATGATCGGCGGCGAATGCGACCGGTGACCTAATGCTCCTTTCGTCGGCCACTCACGATCGGATCCGCGCCGAGATCGCGCATTATCCCAACCCTCGCGGCGCGCTGCTCTTCGCCCTCCATCAGGCGCGCGATGAACTCGGGCGGCTGGGTCGCGATGCGTACGCCGAGGTCGGCGCGATTTTCGGAATGCGCGCGGGCGAGGTCGCCGAGGTCGCATCATTTTACTCATTATTCACGCAGCCGTCAGCGAAGGCCGTTATCCAGGTCTGCACCAACCTGCCCTGCTGCCTCCGCGGCGCGCGCGGGCTG
Source organism: Pseudomonadota bacterium (assembly GCA_021324855.1). Classification (GTDB taxonomy): domain Bacteria; phylum Desulfobacterota; class Binatia; order Binatales; family Binataceae; genus JAJPIG01. Next base: position 61,886 of record JAJPIG010000026.1, read on the forward strand.
GTCGAGCTGTTGGAGCATCAGATCGGCGCGAAGGCTGGCGCCTCGTCACCCGACGGCCGCTTCGCGATCAGCGAGGTCGAATGCCTCGGATCGTGTGGCACCGCGCCGGTCGTGCAGGTCAACCGGAATCCGTACCTTGAGAACGTCACGCCCGATTTGATTGCGGAGCTAACGGCGTCGCCCGAGGCGGCAATCGCAGCGCGGCATCCCGCGCCGATCATTTCAATCATTCCCGACGGGGTTGACGGTTACCTGTTGCCGCCGAACGGCGCGAAATGGCTGACCCTCGACGATTACCGCAACCACGGCGGCTACCAGGCCGTCGTGAAGGCAGGTCAGATGACCCCCAAGGACATCGCGAACCTGGTGAAAGATGCCGGGCTTCGCGGGCGTGGCGGCGCAGGCTTTGTCACCGGCCTCAAATGGACCTTCATGCCACCCAAGGACGACCGGCCGCGTTACCTTGCCGTCAACGCCGACGAGAGCGAGCCGGGTACCTTCAAAGACCGGCAGATCATGGAGCGCAACCCGCATCTGATGCTCGAGGGCATCATGATCGCCTCGATGGCTATCGAGGCCAATGCGGCGTTCATCTATATCCGCGGCGAATATGTAGACGCCTACCAAATTCTGCGCAACGCGATTGGAGAGGCGTACCGGGCCGGGATTCTCGGCGACAACGCGCTCGGCTTCGGACGCCGCTTCGACATCCATATCCAGCCCGGCGCAGGCGCCTACATCTGCGGCGAAGAAAGCGGGATGCTCGAATCGATGGAGGGGCGCAAGGGTCAGCCGCGCAAACGCCCGCCGTTCCCTGCACAGAAGGGCCTGTGGGGCCAGCCGACCACGGTCGACAACGCGGAGACCGTCTCGCACGTGCCGTCAATCATCATGCGTGGCGCGGACTGGTTCAAAGCTGAAGGCGCGGAGAAAGCCGCTGGCCATACGCTGTTCGGCATCAGCGGTCACGTGCAGCGTCCGGGCGTTTACGAGCTGAAGCTCGGGGTCAAGCTGCGTGATTTGATCTTCCAGTACGCCGGCGGGCTCGCGGACGGCCGCACGGTCAAGGCGGTAATTCCGGGCGGGGTCTCGATGCCGGTGTTGCGCGGCGATCAGATTGATATCGCGATGGACCACGAATCGGTGCGCAAGGTCAACACACTGCTCGGCACGGCTGGCGTAATCGTGATGGACGACCGCACCTGCATGGTGCGCGCGGCGCTGGTGATCGCACGGTTTTTCGAGCACGAGTCCTGCGGCCAGTGCACGCAATGCCGTGAAGGCACCGGATGGCTCTATCGCGTTCTGACGCGGATTGAGCGCGGCGACGGCCGAATGGAAGATCTCGCGACCATCGTCGATACCGCCAGCTACCTTGAGGGCAAATGTATCTGCGCGCTCTCCGACGCCGCCGCGTGGGCCGCATCGAATTTCCTGCGCCAGTTCCGCCCCGAATTCGAAGCGCACATCGAACAGCATCGATGCCCGCTACCGGAGAGCTTCAGCATATGAGCCAAGCGATTCGCCGCAATGCCGTGGTTGCGCTGCTCGGCACTCCAGACCTCACGGAGGGCAGCCTGAATGATCCGCGGCTTTACGACGAGAACGGCTTCCGCTTCAACGAGAAGTGGACCTACCGGCATCTGACGAGCGACCCGGCGGGCGTGGCGATGCGGATCATCTACTGGTGGCGCTACGATTTTATCGGCACGATGGTCCGTTCGAGCGGCGATGAGAACTGGCGGCCTGACACCCGGCTCGTGGAAGCGCTGACTAATGCTGACTCGCGCCTTCCGCCGCTCGACTTGAGCCGAAATCCGCCGGTCGAGCCGAGCAACGAGCACCGCCCCGTTTCGCGACTGACTGGACCAACCGACCTCGGGGGCCATCGCGAAGGCGACGACTCGCTCACCTAGTTAGCAAACTCGTAATCTGCAAAGCGCCAAGCATTCGCGAAATAGATATCGTCTATATCGCGATTTGCGAAACTTTTTCGAAGCCGACGGAGTCGAGCAACCTCCGTCAATAGGCAAAAAGTCGGCTAAAATACGTGCTTTTTCCTAGAAATTGCAAGCTGCCAAAGAAGTCTTAGATTGTAAGTGAAGTTGGCATGCAATTCGCTTTAAGCAACGTGACCGACGAGCGATAGGCGAATCGCTTGCAAAGTAAGAGGAGGAGTTTAGTTTTTATGAATCTGATGGCGATGAGCTTAGGCGCGATTGCGCTTGTGGTTCTGGCGGTGGCTGACTGGTACATCTGGCAAACCCGGACCGATAACCGCGCTCGACGCTTCCTGAAGCTGCTTCGCAGCTAATCTCGATCAGAAAGGCCGCCAGCGATTTCGTCGCCGGCGGCCTTTTTCTTTTCACAATCACCTGAGCCAAATTTGCGGCTCACGACTACGACTTAGTCGTTGTCGTGACCATGTTTGTACCAACCCTTGTGCTTGCCCTGATCGTGATGGTCGCCTTGGTCGCCATCGCCGTGATGGCGCCTCGCCCATTCCTCGTAGTCTTCGCGCTGTTCAGCTTTCGCTGCTTCCCAACGCGGGTGATGTTTTCTCACCCAATCGCCTCGATTCTGCTCCCACCATTCCCGATTGTGCCACTGACGGTCATCGGGATCGTAGTAACCGTAGTTATGCAGCCGCTCCCATTCCTCACGGTTCGGCTCATGGCTCCAGGCTGGATTCCAGCCACCACGTCCCCATCCGTATGAATAGCGGCCTCCGCTATACATGAACTGCCCTGGGTGCGTCTGGATCGCCCGGCGGAGCTGATCATGCTCTGCCAGGTACGAATGTAGCTCCGGATGTTGCTGCAAGAAGTTCGCACTGTCGACCAGAGATGGATTTCGGCGGAGCTCCGCCGCCACAGTCGGATGTGTATTCAGGAAGGCGTTGAAATTTTCTATCTCGCCTTGTGTGACATATTGTGCCGCTGCCGGCATCGCCATCATCAATGTGACCGCGAGTACGGACAACAACGTGACCGGTTTTTTCATCTTCATTGCTGCTCTCCTCCACTTTGACCGGCGTCCGAAAAATCTCAAATTCTTTTCGTTACCTCGCAGCCGGTCGATTTGCGATCCAAGCAATCAGCCGGCCAACGAATTTCAGCCCATTCTTCGGGACTTCACGCTATTATCAGGCATCTCGCTATTCATCAGCAATCTTTTCTGGGGTATTGTCCAACGCAATTCGTTCTCGGGTCGGAAAGAAACAGGAAGCATGGCTAATAAAAGCTTCAAAGTGCTAATCACCGAGCCGGTTGGGGGCGAGACCGGCGCCCGCATGGAAGCCGCATTACGCGACGCCGGATGCGAAATCGTTCTCGGCCGTCCTTTCACCGATGCAGCCAGCGTCTATGCCGAGGACGAGTTGAAAACGATGGTCCGCGACATGGACGCGCTGCTGGTGAGCTCGCGGGAACTTTTCACGCGGGCCGTGATGATGGCGGCGCCACGGCTGGTGACGATCGCGAAACTCGGTATCGGTGTCGAGCGTATCGATGTCCGCGCGGCGACGGACCTCGGCATCCTGGTGAGCAATACGCCCATACCGGAGAACTACCTTGCGGTCGCCGAGTATGCGGTCGCTTTCATGCTCGCGATGGCGAAGCAGCTCAAGCCCGGCGATCGGCAGGGGCGTGCCGGCCGCTGGCGAAGCATCGTCGGCACCTTCATGCGCGGCAAGACGGTCGGCTTGGTAGGCCTCGGCCGCATCGGATCGCGCGTCGCAAGCCTGCTCAAACCGTTCGAGGTGCGGCTTATCGCGTTCGATCCCTTCGTCGAGCCCGCACGCGCGGCTGAAGCGGGCGTCGAGCTGGTAAGTCTCGATCGGCTGATGGCAGAGTCGGACTTCGTCAGCCTGCACGCGGTGGTTACCGCCGAGAATCGTAACCTGATCGGCGCGCGCGAACTGGCGATGATGAAGCCGACCGCCTACCTGATCAATACCGCGCGCGGCGCGCTCATCGATGAATCCGCGCTCGCGGCGGCGCTTGACCAGGGACGCCTCGCCGGGGCTGCACTGGACGTCTTCGAGCCGGAGCCGCCTGCGCAGTCGAGCCCGCTTTTGTCTGAGCAGCTCGCGATGCGCACGTTAATCACGCCCCACGTCGCCGGGATGAGCCCCGAACTTATCGCGAAGATGCCGATGGTGCAGACCGAGAACTGCATCCGAGCGCTGCGCGGCGAACGGCCGGAGTACGTGGTCAATCCCGACGTCATGGCGCGATGGCGCGGAAACCGCGCCAGTTGAGCAGTCGCGCAGCACGCTCCGAACACCTGTGTCAGGCGGCATCACGATGCCCGCCGGATAGCTTGTTACCTGCTCGCGTCATAGGCTTGATCAAGACCATTCTAATCTGACTTCAGCCCTTCTGGAACGGCACGAACGTTGCTTCAGCAGCTTGGCGAAAGCTGGAGAAGCGTATGTATCTGGAGAACCTGATTTATGGTATTGCGCTCGAAGCGTTGTATTGCGACTCGCGCCGTTCGTGGCTGCTGAATTTCGAGCATGAGCCCGAGTTATGGCTGATGTCGCGCAAGCGATGGTTCGGAGCGTTTCGCCGAGCCATTGCAGAACTTGCGGATGGCTCGGACTCTAACGCCAACCTCATCATCGTGCTCGACACGGAGCCGGAAAACTGCAGCAACCCGCTAGTTTCGCGCGAGAGCCTCCCGCAACGCCGCTGAAGCTTCGTCGCGCGCTACTTTCGCCAAATCGATCTGCGAAGTCATGTTGAAGAAGCCGTGCGTCAGCCCTTCGTACTGCTTCGATTTGGCCGCAACGCCCGCCTTTCGCAGCATCGCCGCGTACGCTGCGCCCTCATCGCGCAGCGGATCGAACCCGGCGGTGATCACAAGCGCGGCCGGCAGCCAGCTTAGATCTTTCGCGCGCGCAGGATTCAAGTACGGATTCGATTCATCCTGCGGACCATTGAGATAATGATTCCAGAACCACGCCATGTCGGCGCGTGACAAAACGAAGCCGTCCTGCGCAAACTCCTGATGCGACGGCGTGGTCATCGCGGGGTCGAACGCCGGATAGATTAGGAGCTGAAACCGGAGCGCGGGGCCGCCCTTGTCGCGAGCCATTAAGGCGACTACCGCCGCGAGGTTTCCGCCCGCACTGTCGCCCGTCACGGCGAGCCGCCCGGCCGGATAACCAAGCGCGCCCGCGTTGTCTGCGACCCATCGAGTAGCCGCATAACAGTCCTCAGGTGCAGCGGGAAATTTATGCTCCGGCGCGAGCCGGTAATCGACCGAGATGACCAGCGCACCGGAGCGATTCGCGATTTCGCGGCAGGTTGGGTCATGGCTTTCGAGATCGCCGATCACCCATCCTCCGCCGTGGAACCACATCGAGGCACCGATCGGCGCCTGCCCACGCGGATAGTAAAGCCGGATTGGAATCTCGCCACCGGGACCGGGAATCATTTTGTTCTCGACGCGCGCGACCTCTTCAACTCCGCCGCGCCGGAAGAATTCCATCCGACTTACGAACGCGGTGCGCGCCTCAACCGGCGACAGCTCGCGAATCGGAGGGGCGCCCGCGGCAGCAATCATGTCGAGAATCCGTTTCATTTGTGGATCGAGCGTCATCGTCATACTCCGTCGATTTGGGGTTCTCCGCGTGATTTCATCCGAGAAGGCGCGCGCCTGGCAAGGCCGGCTATCGCGCGATGGCTTTCCTGCATGATATTCAAATCGTGATCAAGTCGAGGGAGGCGTGCTGTTGTTTTCAAATCGAAGATTCGCCGCGCTCGCCGGCCTGGCAATCGCGATGCTGATACTCGCGGATGTACCGAGTGTCTCATCCGCCGCGCTCTCTGGAAAAGACGACTATATGAAGAATTGCGCTGGATGCCACGGCGCGGATGGCAAGGGCAACGGTCCGGATCTGTACGTGGTGCCCGGCGTCGCGCCGGCCGATCTGACCCTGCTCGCGAAACGCAACGGCGGCGTCTTCCCGTTTCAGCAGACCGAGGATGCTATCGACGGCCGCAAGGGCATCCCGTCGCACAAACGCTTCGACATGCCGTTCTGGGGCGTCACGATGCAAACCCCGGGTAAAGAGTTCACGCCCGAGAGCGATGCCAGAGTAAAGGCACGCATCGACGCGATCGTCCGCTACATCGAATCGATCCAGCAGCGTTGAACAACGCCGCGTGCCGTCTAGTCTGACGGCGGCGGAAAGCACGGCAGCTTCGGCAGCACGCCGTAATCGTAGACGTTGCCCTGCCATCGGAAGGTCCCGAAGCGCGGTCCGAAATCCGTAACCAGGTCGTTGTATTCGTCGTTCTCCTCCGGATCGTCGTCTCCCTCAGGCGTGTAGGCGATATAACTGCTGGAGCCAGGACGCAGCCAACTGATGATCGGCGGCTGGAAATTCATCTGCGCGAAATGAGTCGCCGGACGCCACCCGTGCGCGTCCGCCTCGGGGTCCGGAACCGGCTTCCATTGCGGGGATCCCAACTCGCCTTCGAGCGTCAGCTCTCGATACCGTACCGGCGCGCCATTCGCGTCGGCATGGAACTCGATGATGAGCGGCGCCTGCATCTCGAGCGATGCGCACGCCCGATGCTTCTGCTCTTCTTCATCGGATTTTTTGTCTTGATCGCCGCGGGCACTACTTGAAGACGGCGAGGGCATCGTCGCTTCCGCCGCCAGCCGGAGGATCCCGTAGCCGACGGTCTCGACCGCCTGCACCGCCACCGGCGCGAGTTGCAGCGCCGCCATCCAGCATCCTGCAAGCGTGAGCGCCATTCCGAGGCCGCCGCAAACGATCCAAAGGCTCCCGCGCGTCGATCGACCGGCCAGCAACCCGTCCCCCCGTCCTCGACCCCGTTTGCGGACGGATGGTCGAAGTGTGGCTAGAATCCCGCGCGATGCGGGCCGGGTCAATAAGGGTCGGCGCGGCCGCGCAACGAAGCGCCCGGTTAGAGAATAAAGCTTACGGTGGCGTGCGGGTCGAGCGCCTCGAGATCGAGAATCGCGGCGCGCCGCTGGATCTTGAGCTCGCCATCGACGCGGCGCAGAACGTATTCGTAGTGGCCTATGTACGGATCGACGTGGCGATTGCGGATCCGATAAACGAGGAACGATGCCTTCGCCTGGACTTCGCCATTGCCGTTCTCGCTCGCACGCACGTTGGTGACGAAGCGCCGCGTCCGCGACCACGGGAATTCGCGATGGGCATGGCGCGAGAGCAGCCGTTCGACGCGCGCCTGCAGGCGCGTGTAGTCGTCATCGATCAGCCCGAGCACCTCGCCTGCATTTCCTTCCGGCAGATCGGTGGTCGGCACCCAATAGCGCGCATCGGGGGTGAAAAGCTTTAGCCATTCCGTGAGCTGCCATTCATCGAGCAGCGCCGCCTCGTTGACGAGGAAGCGCTCGACCTCGCGCTCGAGATCGGCGGGCTTGCGCCGCGTCGCGCGGCCATTGGATTTCGATGCCATCGCGGGTTACTTTCCCGCCGCCGCCACGCCGTTGCCGGTAACCTTCAGATCGTCGAATCGCGTCGCGCGATCACGGCCCAGCATTTGCGCCTGCCACTGCCGCCAGAAGGCGCGCATCGGCAGCTCATCCATCACCTCGGGATCGCGGTTCATCCCCTTCGAGAAATCCGACCATTCAACCTCGCGCGAACGGAAGCCGTCCTGGCACGATTCGATCGCTTCGAGATCGTCGGGATGGGCAAAGCCGCCGGGGCCGAGAAAGCTCACGAAGTTATTCAGCCGGAGCTCCAGTTGCTCCTTCGATTCGTCCTTGGGCGCCATCGCGTAGACCGTGAGCCGCACCGCGTCGGGGCCGACCGGCTCGAAGTAGCGCAGCGTCACCGCCATCACGTCGTGGAACACGAAATTCGGATAGATGAGGAACAGGCGGAAGGTGTCGCACATCAATCCGCCACGCTCGGGTCCGAAACGATCGAAGATGCGCTTGCGCACACGATTGATCTCGTCGCGCGCCGGCTCGCCGAACATCGGATGCCAGTGCGCGATGGGCCGCGCGACTCCGCTCGGGGCGGACTCGCCGACCCCGTGGCCGTTGCCGAGTGATAGGCCGCGGCCGCCATCGCGGATTCCGAAGGAGTTGGTCTCGGCCTCGTAATCGAGCCCTTTGAACTTCGCCATGTAGCTGAAATAGGTCGTATGCAGGGGCGGGGCGTGGTAGGTGTCGAGGCTGTTGGTCGCCATCAGCTTCCAATTCGCGCGGACCGTGTACATCTGGGTGCCTGCGACCACGCGCATCCCGGCCTCGGACTGATCGAGGATCAGATCCATGTATTCGCGCGCGCCGCCAAGATAATCGCTCAGCGGCTCGGCGTCGGGATTGAAGCTCACGAAGTAGAGTCCGCGATAGTTGTCGACGTGGGGCGGCGATTTGAGCGCCAGCTCGGCCCGGTTGAAATCCTTGGGATAGCCGCCCGCGTCGGGGATCGCGATCAGGTCACCCTGATTGTTGAACGTCCACGCATGGTAGAAGCACTGGAAGCTGTTGGCGTTGCCCTGGTCGAGGCGGCAGACCTTGGCGCCCCAATGCGTGCAGCTATTGTGGAAGACTCGCACCACGCCGTCGCGCCCGCGGATGAAGATCAGCGGACGCCCGCCGACGTCGCGGCGGCGGAAATCACCCGGCTTCTCGATCTCGGACTCGTGACCGATATAAAGCCAGCAACGGTTGAAGATGCGCTCGCGTTCGAGCTCGAAAATCTCCTGCGAGGTCATCACCGAGCGATGCACGCGGAAGATCTGCCGCTTTAGGTCTTCAACGATCAGGCTTTCGATATCCATAGTTTACTCCGCGCGCTTGAAGCTCTTCTGCACGTGCCTGATTATCGCGCTATCATCTCTGTCCCGCCAGAACAAGAATAATAGAGGGTTCGCGCCATTACACGATCACCGCATCGCTCGCTATGATTCGGATCGGAGAGCGCGATGGACTCGCAAGTGCCGATCGATACCGCAAAAATCACCGGCTACCACGCCCACGTCTACTACGACGACCGGACGCGCGGAGATGCCGCGTGGCTGCGCAACGAGGTCGAGCGGACCTTCACCGTCAGGATGGGCCGATGGCGCGACGAGCCGGTCGGGCCGCATCCGCAATCGATGTACCAGGTGGCGTTCGAGACCGGCGAATTCGCGCGCATCGTGCCGTGGCTGATGCTCAACCGGCGCGGGCTCGTCATCCTGGTGCATCCGAATACCGGCGACGCCTACGCCGATCACGCCGTCAATTCGCTCTGGCTGGGCGAGAAGCTTCCGCTGCGGCTTGATTTCCTGCGCAACCTCGACGACTAGCCCGCTCAGGCGGCGCGCGCCGTCGGTGGTTCCATCACCGCGCCGCATTGCTTGCAGGTGCGCGCCGCGCGGTCGGCATAGAACCGCTCGATGTTCTTGCGGAACAGCCCGAAGTCCGACAGGTAGAAATCGACCCGATGAAGCTCCGCGCGGCATCGATCGCAGTACCAGACCAATCCGTCAAGCTCGTCGGGACGCCGCGGACGCTCGATCACCAGCCCGACGGTGCCGGGCGGGCGCTGCGGCGAATGCGGCACATACGGCGGCAGCAGGAAAATCTCGCCCTCGCGGATCGGAATGTCGCGATGCTGGCCATCCTCGACGACGCGTAGCGTGATCGCGCCCTCGACCTGGTAGAAGAACTCCGCACCGGGATCGATATGGTAGTCAGTGCGCGCGTTGGGCCCGCCGATCACGTTGACGAAGAAGCCCGCCTCGTTCTCCCAGATTTGCTGATTCCCGACCGGCGGCTTCAGCAGATGCCGATGCTCATCGATCCATTGTTTGAAATTTATCGCTGCAAGGCCCACGAGTTCACTCCTTGTACCTGCCCGTCAGTGCTTTTCCCTGCCTGCTTATCTTAACCCCGGACCTACCTTTTCAAACGGACTATTCATTCGGCAGCATCTCACAAAAGTCCTGATAGGCGCCACGCCATCTGACCGACTCGCAGCTAAGCACATCGACTTGCCGCCAACAAAGCTGTTCGGCAGTCCGCCTGACCGGCTACGAGGACGCAACGTTGCCGCTCTAGGAAAACCTAGAGCCGACTGGGTCTTAGGGCGGCACAGCAATGGCATTGAACGCATAGCGCAAATCTAGGCAGATGAAGCGGTAGACGTGCCAAAACTTGTGTTACTGCGCTGGTTTGTTCTATGAATCTACTGGCAATAATGGAAAGTAACGGTAGTTCCAGCTAATTCGGTTGTCAGCACCATTTAATTGCGTAGCATAACCGACAGCGACGCAGTTGTAGCAACGAAAAAAAGGGATAACCATGCCGCGCGGGTTAATTAGAGCTGTGATGGCGGTTGCCGTTATGGGACTTTTTGTCGCGTCCGATCTCGGCACATCGGATTTCGGTTTTGCGTCAGGCGTTATGGCAGGGGGGACAGTCCGCTTAGCTGGCCATGTTCTGCCGGCACTCGCCAGGGCGCAGCGGGTTGCTGAGTCCGCGGGTAGCGCTAACGCACCGATTACACTTACAGTAGTTCTAAGGCGTTCCGACGAGGCGGGCTTCGAACGTTACCTGAGTGATGTTTACAATCCTCGCTCGCCCAAGTTCCATCGTTTCCTCACCCCAGTCGGCGTTTCCAATCGCTTTGGGCCTTCGCAGGCAAGCTATGACGCGGTGCTCACTTACCTGGAACAGGGCGGCTTTCATTTGGTCGAGGGATCGGCCAACCGGGTAACTATCACGATCAGTGGTACGCGCCGGATTGCCGAGGACCTGTTTAAGGTCCGGCTTGCCACCTATCGAATCGGCAAGCGCATCTTTTACGCCAACGACCGCGATCCGGCTCTGCCAGCGGCGCTGGCGCCGTCGGTTCAGGCCGTGGTGGGACTCTCGAATCTGGCCCAGCCGGCACGTGCCCCCATAACCAACTCCACGCCAAACCAGCCGGGAGCGTCTCCGGTTTCGCAGCCGTGTGTCAAGCCGACGACGATTAGCGGTGTGGAAACTGTTATAGGCTGTGCCTGCTTCGACGACGTCGCGGGATTCCTCTCCGATGTCTCGGTGGGAGTTACGCTCGCCTCCGGAGAGGCGTCGAGCGAGCTCGATGCCTTTTCGGCCGGTTTGGGTGCGCTCTGCGCGGCACAAACGCTTGACTACGTCGCCATGGTAGCAGGCAACGTCGGCAACCCCGACGCGGTTCCTCGGAAACCCTCACGGCTGGCAGATCCTCCTGCCACTCTGCCCGGCGCAGGTCAGAAGATCGGCTTGCTGGAGTTCGACAACTTCCATGCCTCGGATGTGCAAAATTTTTTGAATTTAATCGGCAGCCCGAGCAGCATCAACCAGCTTTCGGAGATTGACGTGGCTGGCGGTGCGGGAGTTCCCGGTTCGGGGGAGTCCGAGGTGCTACTCGATATCGATACCGTGATGAACCTGGCGCCGGGTGCGGAGGTCGTGGTTTACGACGGCCCGTTCAGCGGACGCGGCAGCTTCCAGGCGATGTTCAACGCGATGATCAACGGCGGGGTCAACGTGATTTCCAATAGCTGGGCCTATTGCGAGGACCAGACCGACACCGCCGATCTATCGAGCCTTGAAACTGTGCTGGCGAACGCGGCCGCCGCCGGGATAACGGTTGTCACGGGTTCTGGCGACAACGGGAGCACCTGTCTGGATGGTAGTCCCAACACGGTCGCAGTTCCGGCCGACGCACCGAGCATCACGGCTGTAGGCGGCACCAGCTCCACTGTTGACGTGGCGGGTAGCTACGGTGGCGAGAGCTGGTGGGACGGAACCAATAATACGCCCCCAACCGGACAAGGCGGGTTCGGCGTCAGCACTTTCTTTACGCGGCCAGCTTATCAAAACGGGCTCAATCCCTTGGCAAACCGCTCGGTCCCGGACGTCACGGCACCGGCTGATCCGCTGAACGGGCTCATGATCTGTCAGGCCGACGATGGCGGATGCCCAAGTGGGCTACTCTGGGGCGGGACCAGCATGGCTGCGCCCATCGTAGCGGCCTTCGTCGCCGGGATGAATCAGGCGATGGGCTACAACTTGGGCTTTCTGAATCCGTTGATCTATCCGCTGTCCAACACCACAGCCTTTCACTCAGCCGCTTCGATGCACAGCGACTTTACTCATGTCGGGCTGGGTTCATTCAACGTCGACGAGTTACGAAGGCTGCTGTCTGGCGCCGCCACGGAAGCCGTTAACACCAGCAGCTCGCTGGTTCTGGAAACGCCGCCGATTCAGGTTGCGGACGGCGTCGGCATCGCGGGGGTGGCGGTCGTTCTGCGCGACGGCAACCTTTACGAAGTAAGCGGCCAGCACGTAAGCCTGACCGCAAATAACGGCTCTCACGCAACTATTACGACGTTAAATAGCACCACTGACACCACCGGTGCAGCTCGCTTCACCGTCACCGACACGGTGCCGGAAACCGTGACGCTCACCGCCTCGACCGCGGCCGGCAATCTGGCGCAGACCGCGACGGTAAACTTCGTCTCACCGCCTGCGGCCGCCGGTTCAATCAGCGCCAGTCCCACCACAGTCACGGCCAACGGGACCAGCACCACCACAATCACTGTCAAGCTGGTCGATGCTCACGGCAATCCGTCGCCGAACAAGCTGGTCGGTCTTTCTCAGGGCGACGGAGCTTCGCAGATCTCCGGCACGAGCGGTGCCACTGACTCAACCGGGACGGTCAACTTTACCGCGACTGATCAGGTGACGCAGAATGTCACCTACACCGCGACCGATGTTACCGACGGCAATCTGCCGATACCGGGCAGTGCGACGGTCGATTTCACCAACGGGCCGATCTCACCGCCCTGCAATATCGGGCTGGGCACGGCCGGAGCAGGTTTTGCCGTCAGCACTTTCGCAAGCGGTTTCCCATTCGGCACGGCGCCCAACGGCGTCCCCTGTAACGGCCCGATTGGGCTTGCGTTCAGCGCCGCAGGCAATCTGTTGGTTGGCGATGTCATCAACCAGAATTTGTACAAGTTCCCGCCGCAGGGCGGCGCCGCCGGACCGGCGACCGAAGTGGGCGCGACGGGGCTCAGTCTGGTGACAGGACTGGCCTTCACCGCCGACGGCCGACTTTACGCCGGCGACCAAAGGACAGGAAGAGTTGTGGAACTCGACCCGAGTACGGGCGGGGTGTTGCGCACAGTGGCAAATGTTGACTGTCCCACCGGCCTGGCGGTCGATCCGCTGAGCGGAGATCTGTTTTTCTCCGACCCCTGTTATGGTGGCGGCATCTTCAGAATCTCCAACTTCTCATCCGGCACGGGAACGGTCACGCTTTACAATAATCTGGCTCCCTACGACGGCATCTCCTTCGCACCCGATGGCACGCTTTACGCCGCAGCGGGCGGAAACGTGTACAGCATCAGCGGGACCAACACCACGAACCCCGGCACGGCAACGCAGATTGCGTCAGTGCCAACGGCCGACGGAATCGCGGTTGGTCCCAACGCGTCCAACCCGTCGCAGCCAACGCTTTTTGTCAACGCCAACAACGGTACGATTACAACAGTCGACACCAGCACTGCGCCGCCGACCTTGACGACTGTGTACTCCGGCGGCTCGCGCGGCGACTTCGTCACGGTCGGTCCCGACGGATGTCTCTACGCGACCCAGACCGACCGCATAATCCGCCTCAGCAAGGCCGATGGCACTTGCCCGCTGCTGGCGACCGTCAACCAGTCACCGCTCATTGCACTGACACCACCGATCGTTACACAGTCGCCCGTTCAGGGCTCGCCAGAAACCTTCACTGCCACGCTTAAGAACGTGACTGACGTATCAGGAGTTCCGGTGAGGTTTACCGTTACAGGTGCTAATACCAGCGTCCACGAGTCCATCACCGATGCGAACGGCGTCGCCACCTTCACTTACACGGGGATCAACGCCGGTTCCGACCAAGTCGTGGCGACTGCGAGTCCGGGCGGAACCGCCCTGCAGTCGAACCTGGTTAATCTGACCTGGACCTCGGGACCTCATTCCACCTTTATCGGCCTTAACCAGAGTCCAGCCGCCGGCGCCGTCAATCTGCCAATTACGTTGGCCGGCACGCTGGTCGATATCTCTGTCTCGCCGCCGTCGGGCCTCAAGGGCCAAACCGTAAGCTTCAGTCTCGCGGGACAGAACTGCACCGCGGTCACCGACAGCAGCGGCAACGCTTCCTGCAGTATTACGCCGGACGTTCCCAGCGGCACCTATTCGCTGACTGCCTCGTTCGCGGGCAACAGCTCGTTTATCAGCACCAGTTCGAGCAAACGCATCGATCTGAGCGCGGGAGGCGCGGTCGGGATCGCGCCGGTCAACGCTGCGCTGACAATCCGTCCCCCTGCGCTTAACTTCCCAACCGAGGTGGTGCTCGGGATTAACGGCAACAAGAGCCCGGCACGAGTAGTAACACTGCTGAATCCCAAGAATGCTTCACAGGACCTGCCGATCACCATCGAGTCGCTCGAACCGACTGATCCGTCGTTTATCGTTGCGCAGAACTGCCTGGGCGCACTTAAGCCAGGCTCCCAGTGCAAGGTGACAATGAACTTCCAGCCCGATTCGCCGGGGGTGCATTACGGATGGCTGGTGGTCGGCAGCAACGCGGTCAACGGCGAGGAGGAGGTCGCGGTGCGGGGCGTGGGACGCCAGGGAGAGATTTCCTATACTCCGCATGTACTCAACTTCGGTCGGACGACGCCTGACAGCGCGCCGGCCAAGTTCGTTACGCTGAGAAATCCGAACCCGGTAGCGATGAGCATCATGGGGATCCAGTCGACCGGTCCGTACACGGCGAGCACGAACTGCGTGGGCACGCTGCCGCCGCATGGGACCTGCAAAATCACAGTGACGTTTAATGCACCCGCTACAACCGGAAAGCAGCTTGGCGCTTTGACGATCACCGACGACGCAATCAAGAGCCCGCAAACGGTGAAGCTGACCGGCGTCGTTAAGTAAATGAATTTGGGCGGGGCCGATTGCCGACCGCTGGGCAATCGGCCCTGCCCGCCGCCTGCTCGCGCTCGACCGAATTCGTCACGTGGCGAGACTGTCATCCATCGCTCGGCAGCGCGCTTGAATGCCCATAGCGGCGCGCAAAGTCGATTGATCGCTCGCGATGCTGCGATAGACTGAACGTCAGAATGGCTATTCGGTCAACAATGATGAACTACGCGCTCACGCCCGTACATTTCCTGGAGCGGGCAGGACGCTACTTCCCCAAGGTCGAGCTGGTTTCGCTTTTGCCCGACCGCAGCGAGCATCGCACGACTTACGGAGCGCTTCATCGACGTGCGCGGGCGCTGGCCGCGGCGTTGCAGGCTGCGGGACTTAAACGCGGCGATCGTGTCGCGACGCTGATGTGGAACCATTACGCTCACCTCGAAGCCTACTTCGGTATTCCGGCTGCCGGAGGCGTGATCCATCCGCTCAACCTGCGCCTCCATATCGATGACATCGCGTATATCGCGAAGCATGCCGAGGATCGTTTCCTGATCGTTGACGATGCGCTCATTCCGCTCGCCGAAGAACTGCGCGCCAGATACAGCTTCGAGCGCGTGATCGCGGCCCCGCTTGCCGGACGCGGCGTGCCGGCGCCATACGACGATTACGAAGCGATGCTGCGCGGCGCGCCCGCCGAATTCACCTATCCCGATTTCGACGAGAACGAGCCCCTTGGGATGTGCTACACGTCCGGCACCACCGGGCGTCCGCGCGGCGTGGTCTATTCCCATCGCTCGACGACGATCCACACCTACAACATCGTGCTGATGGGCGGGATGGCGATTACGCATCGCGACGTGGTTTGCGCGTGCGTGCCGATGTTTCACGTCAACGCGTGGGGAATGCCTTACGGATGCGCGATGGCCGGCGCCAAGCAAGTCTTCCTCGGGCCGCATCTCGATCCGATCACGATTCTCGACACTTTCGAGCGGGAACAGGTGACCTGCTCGGGCGGCGTTCCGACGGTCTGGATCGGCGTGCTCGACGCGCTCGATCGCGAGCCGAAACGATGGCATCTGAGCCCCGGGCTCCGCCTCGTGATTGGCGGCTCAGCAGCTCCTGAAACAATGATCCGCGGATTCGACAAACACGGCATCACGGTGCTCCACGCCTGGGGGATGACCGAGACTTCGCCCACCTGCACGCTCGCGCCGCTCAAGCACGGGCTGGAGAATTTGCCCCAGGACGAACAGTATGCCTATCGCGCCAAGCAAGGCATCCCGCATCCGTTTGTCGAGTTGCGCGTGTGCAATGCCAACGGCGAAGTCGCATCGGATGGCAGGACCATGGGCGAAATCCAGGTGCGCGGCCCCTACGTGACCGAGCGCTACTACAAGATGGAGCCCGACCCGGAGAAATTCACGCCGGACGGATGGCTGCGCACGGGTGATGTCGCGGCGGTCGACGACGAGGGCTACATCAAAATCACCGATCGTACCAAGGACTTGATCAAATCGGGCGGCGAATGGATCAGCTCGGTCGATCTGGAAAACGAGATCATGGGTCATCCGGCGGTCGCGGAAGCGGCGGTGATCGCGGTGCCCGATCCGCGATGGGATGAGCGGCCGCTGGCGGCGATCGTGCTCAAACCGGGAGCGCGGGCGACTGCCGAGGAGATCGACGCGTTCCTCGCCGGCAAGTTCCCACGCTGGTGGCTGCCGGATCAGTACGCGTTCATCGAAGAGATTCCGCGCACCTCGACCGGCAAGTTTCTGAAATCAGCGCTGCGCGAGCGATTTCACGATCGAAATGCCGCCGGTCTGGTACGCATCAAGCGCGAGCACGTCCGGCAAGCGCGATGATCAGGGCGGGCGATGGGCGCCGCGACGCGCGGCGTCGACCTGGCTCATGAACATCCGCTCGTAAGTGGTCTCGGAGTCGCTCCCGGCGCCCGAAGCGGGGCGAATTCGCTCCGCCGCTTCGCCCATCGCCTTGAGCACCATTGCGAGCGCATGGCTGGCCCCCTTGGCATCCTCAATCGTCGGCTTGATATGGCGGCGCACTTCGTCGAGCATCCGACGCCCCAACGGAGTGCGCGCGCGCACGCTGATTTCCGAGCGATGAAAGCCGGCGGGAAGCAGTGCGGGATTGCCGAAGATGGTTGCGCCGTGGAACCGTTCGCGCATCGCGCTGATGATCGCCGATGCGCCCGGCACGTTGAGATCGACGGGCGGATAAATCTTCAGCGATAGCGGCCGGCGATCGAGGAATGCAGCCCAGGTCCTGAACGCCATGGCCGGAAGCTCGCCGAACCATCCAAGCCATGCGCGACGCCATCGCTCGGCGCGCGCTGTTAATCTTGCCGCCCGCAATGCACCGAAGCGATCGCGCGAGTTTCGATAGCAGAAAATGCACGGCTTGCTGATTCCATATTTCATCAACTCGCCGCAAAGGCCTTCCGCGCTGGGCGCGCCGCAGGCGCCATTGCGCAAAGACTTCGGACACTCCAGATGATTGAAAATGCGCGTCGCGAGCACTTGCCATCGCGACTTCGCATCGATGAACCATGCGGTCGGAAAGCTTGCCGCAATCGCGACGATTATCTTGCGCAGCAGGATCGGCGGCCATAGCATCGCGCGCATCGCCGCCTCCCACGCGCGCCAGGACCATCGATGAAGCGACGTGCCGGCGGCAGCGGCCGCGCGCGCCTCGATAAAGATTGGACGTTCGAGCAGGTTGCGTTCGATCTGCCGCCTGGTGGTGAACGTCTTCGCCATCGTGCAGGTGAATTGCCACGCCCCGCTCACTCCGCACGGGCCGCCGCAGAGAATCTGTCCGAAGAGCGGATGCTTCAGCCAGAATTCGCCGAGTGTCGCCAGGCCATAAAGCGCCGGGTGGCGTTCGATGAAGCGCGCGGCACGCACCTTCCACGGCTCGCCGCGCAAGCGCACGGTGACGCGATGCGCGCGGCTGTCGGCCGTTTGCAATTCGCGGAGACTGACCTTCAACTCGCAATCGGCGCGCTCGAGGCTCGTGCGGATGACGGCGGAATTGCGCTCCCATCCCGCGGGCACGCACAGCACTTCGAGATCGAGCGCCTTGACACCGCCGGAAGCGGCCAGCGCATCGGTCAGCATCTGCACCGATGGCGGCACGGCTCCCGGATGCCTGCCGTCGCCATCGAGATCGACCCGCGTGAGGACGGCCGGCGCGCCGTCTTCCGCGCCCCGAATGAGCGCGGGCGCAAGCCGGTCGGTCGGCGTGCGATCCGGCAGCGAGAGTCCCCACGGGGCGAGCCGATCGGCGATTTCGATCAATTCTGAGCCGTAGCGTCGTCCTGCATCGACGCGGTTGACATTTTCACGGATCGAGACGGCGGAAGGCTTGCGGCGTTCGCGTATGCGCTCGGCCGCTCGCACCATCCGGCGCAGGTCGCGTCCGGTGCGCGCCACGAACAGGAAACCCGCCACCTCTGTCCGCTCGATCAGCATCGCCATCGCGCTCTCGGCGAAGCCGAAGCCGATCTCGGACAGTACTGAGCGCCGAGCGGCGCGGCGGCCCGCCTCGAACTCACGCCCTTCGAGCGCTTTCGACCGCGCATCGCTGACCGCGCGTCGCATCGGTTTCACGAGCGCCCGTGCGCGCTCGAGCGAGAAGAAGCCTGGGTAACCGGGAACCTCGGCGACGCTTTCGAACACGCGCTCAACGAAGAGCGCGTCCTCAGCTTCCGGCGCGAGCCGTTGGTCCTCAGCGGCGGCGAAGAACGCCGCGACGTTACGATCGATCTGTTCGTATGCGGCGAGCATCTGGGGCGGAATTGAAATTCCCGGCGTCTGGCTTAGGTTGCGGACCACATCGAGGCTCTGCAACGGCAGGATTTCCGCGACCAGCCGCAACGGCCGGTCCGAATCGCGCTCCGCAACCAAGCCGAGTATCCCGTCAGCAAGCGCGAGATCGTAGATCGGCTGCGTGAAGAGCAGGTCCGCGCCGGCGTCGAGCTTCAATCCGATATCACGTTCCACGCGGCTCCGGAGGTCGGGGATCCCGCCCAAGGTCAGCGCGCCCGCGATCAGAATCCGCGAGCGCTCCTCGAGCGGCCGTCCGTCGGAGCCTTCGCCCTGGCGCATGCGGTCGGCGATGCGGATGCCGTTGACGGAATCGAGCGTCCAATTCGAATCGCGCTCGAAATCGCCCGTCACGATAAACAGGTTATGGACGCCGTGGCGTTCGGCGAGTCTGATATCGCGCTCCAGATCGTTCGCGGTGCGATCGCACATGTCGAGCGTGAGGACCACCCGATCGGGATGCACCATGCCGAGCAGCGGCATCGCGAGCAACTCGCGGCTGCGCAGAAAGCGCGGGTCTGCCATCCGTCCGGAGGTCAGCGAGACCGCATCGACGTGGCTTTGGAACTGAAGGATGCGCCGGCGGAGCTGCTCCTGCGTGAGCGCGCGGGGCATGTCGACCTCGGCGAGCATCAGGAACTCGCCCTGCTTGAGCTTGTGCGCGATGGTCGGCAGGCGAATCGCGACCTCCAGCGCATCGGCCTCCGATGCGACGGTTTGCACCAACTCCATCGGCAGCTCGGCAATCGGGCGATGGTCGAGAAAATCTTCGAGCGCGGGCAGGTCCTGCTCCGTCAGCTCGACTTCGATTCGCACGCGCCGCTCGCGGTTGCGGTCGAGCACCTCGCCCACCAGCGCCGCCATTTTGAGAAACAGCGAGCGTTCCCCGGCGGCGGGCGGCGAATGGTAGTACAGCTCGCGCATCAGGCGCGTTAGGTCGAGCGATTCATCGAGCGTGCGGCGGCTCCAGTCCAGATCGGCTTCGACGCGCGACAGCATCCCGGGCAGATCGCGCAGGTTGTTGCGCACCCGCGCCGGCAACCCGCTCATCGCGTGCGGGACCACTTCGGCGCTCGCGATGCCGGTCAGCTCCTGCACCAACTCCGGGGAGACCGTGAATTCGACCGGATGCCGCCGCATCACGGACATCGTATAGACTGCGGTCGGCGCGCCGAGCGTGAGCTCGACAGGATGATAGCTGGCGTCGAAGCCCTCTCGATCGAGGAGATGACTCATCAGGACGCCGTTGATGCCGACCCAGACGCCGTTGTCGTACTTTGCCAGCTCGATCCAACGCTCGGCAAACTCGGCGGCGCGCTGCAGATAGATGTCGGTGAAGCAGGCGTAGCCGCGACGCGAATCGAGCAGGCGCAGATCGTCGCGCATGGTCGCGACTGCGGTGTCGCTGGTGACGAAGCGGACATCGTCAAGGCTTTCGAACAGGCGCTCGATTTCAGCGCCGTCGGGATGCACGTCGGCGAACCGCTCGACCGGCCGGTAGCGTTCGCTCAATTTGAGCGCCTCCCACACCGCGCTCCAAAAATGGATGAACCGCGATTGCTGCCCCGCGTCCATCGAGGACAAATCGGCGCGTTCCTCGATAATTGCCGTGAGATCGCCGAGCGTCAGTCCGAAGCGATTCTCGAGCTCGGTGAGCCGCGCGCGATCGATTCCGGCGCGGACCTGAATTTCGTAATAGATGCCGCCGGTGCGTGCGAATAATCGCGTTGGCAGTTGATCGAAAAAATTCGCGTGACGTACATAAAGGAAGCGACCCTCCGGCGGCGCCTCGAGCGACTCGCCGCCCTCGATCGCGGGCGCACGCCCCCCGCCTAGATGACAGAAAAAGATTCGCGCGCCGGCTGCGGAAGGCGACGGCAGATGCCCGCGGCGACGGAGTTCGCGCGCCGCGATGCCCAGGACGTCGGCTGAGATGTCCGAAAGCACCACACGAAGTCGCCGGTAGTAGTCCGCGTGATTATCGCGCAACCAGTCGAGCAGTCCGGCGATGAACCCGCCCGAGCCCGGCGCCTTCTCACCGATCCAGAGTTCCTCGTCGGGACCAATCGCGCCTTCGCGCTCGAGTTCGCGCACATGGCCCGCGAACCGCGCCGCGGCTTCATCGATGAATTCCTGATGATTCGATTCGGCGCGTCCCTTCGGCAGCGCCCGCTGATAACTCTTGCCGGTAACGGTTTCCCAGACGCTCAGGAAGCGCCAGAACGCGCGATTGAAATTCCATACGCAGGTGCGGTCATAGCTGACGAACTGGCCGTCGAGCCAAACCGGCTCCGCGCCCTCGACCGCGCCGGTCAGCTCATTTTCGAGCGCCTGCGCGAAATCGTCGCGCTTCTCGAGCTGGGCCACGTCGATGATCGCCGAATCGACGCCCCATTGGACCTGCACGGGACGGTGGAATGTCGCGTGATCGTGATGGCGCTCGACGGTATAGGAAAGCCGCGCTGCCGCGGATCCCGGCGCGAGGCTGTCGAGCACGCCCAGCACCGCGCGATGTTGCCCGATCGAAATCAGACCGCGCGGATCATTGAAGGTAACTCTCACGCCGGAGCGAAGCTGCGTGCGCTGCGGGAACAGGCGATCGAGCATCCGGCTCGCCGGCGGAAAATCGCCCGTCAGCAGCAGATGTTCGAGCGGGACCAGATCGGCTGAGCTCGCCCTGCTGCCGATACGCCGATTAAGGCGGGCGCGCAGCTCGGGATGGCGCGCGTTGAGCGGCACCATCAGATTGGCGAGGCGTCCGCGGTCGTCCGCCGCGAGGCGGTTCGCAAGCTCAATGTAAAGCCGTTTGAGGCGCGCGAAGTCGCCGTCGACCGCCACCCAGCCGCGGCGCAGTTCGCGCGCAACCCGCGCGGCAAGCGTCAGCAGGTTGGTGGTGGGCGAAATCGCGTACATCAGCGGATGCGGGTTTTACGGAACTTCTTCTTCGATCGCGGCCGCGCCGAGACCGATCTCGCCGCGTGCGATGCGCGCGGCTTCGCTGAGCGCGCGCAGCTTGGCGCGCGCCAGCGATCGGTCGAGTAGCACGAGGCCGCAATCCGGCGCGAGCCACAGGCGATCGGGCGTGATGTACCGGAGCGCATCGCGAATCCGTCGCGCCAACTCTGCGGGATTTTCGGCGTGACGCGAACCGATATCGATAAGGCCGAACAGAACCTCCTTGTGGCCGCACAACTTAACGACGCTCGGATCGAGCCGCGGCGCAGCGCATTCGAGCGAGATCTGGTCGACGCGCGATTCGTTCAGGAACGGCAGCAGCACCTCGTAGCCATGCTCGCGGACCTTTGGCCCGTCGATCGGATAACCGTAGCAGACATGGACGGTGGTCTTCGCGCCGATGCCCTCGAAGCATCGATTGAGCGCTTCGATGCCCCAGTCGCGGACGCGCTCGGGATAGCGCGTGAAGGCCGGCTCGTCAACCTGCACGATGTCGCACCCGGCGCGCTCCCAATCCTTGAGCTCGAGATTGATCGCCGCCGCGAGATCCATCGCAAGCGCGCGCTCGTCGCCGCCGTAATGCTGGTCATGGCTGGTGTCCACGATGGTCATCGGACCTGGCGCGGCCATCCGGATTCCACGGCGGGTGGCGGCGCGCAGGAAGCGCACGTCATCGACGGCAATCGGACCGCTGCGTTCGATCGCGCCGACGATCCGCGGCGCATCAAACTCGCGATTGCTGCCACGCAGCCGCTTGCGTGCGAGGCGGTTGAAGTCGAAGCCCTTGAGGCGGCGGGTGAAGTAATAGACGAAATTATCGCGGCGTTGCTCGCCGTCGCTGATCACGTCGATTCCGGCGCGTTCCTGGTCGCCGATCGCGAGCAGCGTCGCATCGTCCTGTCCTTCGCGCAGCACCTTGGTTTCCAGACGCCATCCCCCGAAGAAGGCGCCGAAAGGATTCGAGAGCCACAGCGGCTTCGGATAGCTCCCCACTACGGTCGTCTTCAGCATTACTGGTTCACTCCCCGGGCCCCGTAGCTTGACTTCTCGCGCAAAGTCGCTGCTTTATCAAGCCACGCCGGAGTTTTTGGACGAGGAGCAACGTCAGATGGGCCGAATTGACAAAAACCTGATGCTGGTTGGCAGTATCCCGCTCGAGACCGTCGAGGAAGTCTTCCGTACCTGCGCGGCGGCGATCGGCAACGAGGTCTTCTGTCTGCCCGATGGCGAGGTCGGCGACCGGCTGTGGTGGACAAATTTCCAATGCTATCGCGTGCTGCACGGGCATCCAGACCTTGAGACCGTGCGCCGTCCCGATCCGGTCAACGGGGTCGAGAACTGGAAGCCGCGCGGCTACGTCGATCAATGGCAGTTCCGGGTGCGTTCCGGGGTGAAGGAGGTCCACTTTGGAGATCCCGGGTGGCGTCTCGGCTATACGAAGGAAGCGGTCAATTCGTATTTCATCTTCAAGACGCTTCGCGAGCAGGGCGTGATTCCGCGCGACGTGCGGCTCCAGGTCTGCATCCCGCTGACTGGGAGCATCGTCGAGCACTATTTCCGCAATCCCGCCGACTACCCGATCGTGAAGCCGGCCTACGAGCAGGCGCTGCGCGATGAGATCGCTAAGATGTGCGAGAAGATTCCGCATCGCGACCTCGCGATCCAGTGGGACGCCTGCTCGGAAATCCTGGACCTCGAAGGCTTTTACGATTGGACGCCGAAGGAAGACAAATTCGAGCGTCTGGTCTCAGCCTGTGAACGCGTCACGCCCGGAATCCCGGACGACGTGATGGTCGGCTATCACTTCTGCTACGGGACGCTCGGCGGATGGCCGATCATCCCGATCAAAGACTTGGACCTGTGCGTCAGGCTTGCGAATGCGTCGGTCGCGCGATCGGGCCGGCGCGTCGATTTCGTGCACATCCCGGCGCCGCACGATCGCACTGACGATGCGTTTTACGCGCCGCTGAAAAACCTGAAGATTGGCGATACAAAACTCTTCCTCGGCCTGATTCATCACACCGACGGCATCGAGGGGTTTAAGCGCCGGCTGGCGGTTGCGCGGAAGTATGCGTCCGATTTCGGGGTCGCATCGGTATGCGGCTACGGCCGCCGGCCGACGGCAGAATTAGCGCCCGCACTGAAAGCGCATCGCGAGGCGGCAGAGGTGATGCGAATGGCTTGACGAATCAACGTTCCCGGCCTCATCGATGCCGCCTGCGATGCCATCTGCGCCCAAGCGCTATTGCGTGATGCGGGCGACGATCTTCGATGCGATGGTTTCGAAAACCGCCTGCAACTGCGATGGGTCGGGGGCGAACACCGCCTCGCCTTCCGGTTGGCTGGGGTCAAACGTCGGACTGGCGGGATCGTTCGCAATCTCCTGCAGGAAGGTTTGGCTGATCTTGTTACCGAGGCCGATCGAGTAGATCACGATATTCTGGGCACGCATCGCACCGGCCACCTGCAGCGAGCGATAGGCAGCGTCGGCAGAGATGTTCTGCTCACCCGTCGGCGGCGGCACTAGCGGCATGTTGGCGCCCGCGACCTGCGACGGAAAGGTCGTCGCGCCGCAGAATCCGGGCCTGCCGTTGTGCGGGTTCATGAATGAGACACCGTTACACCAGCCTACCGCGGCTTCCGGCGGAGAGCATCCGCCAAAATTCAACACCGTATTCGGCGGACAGTTGAGCGTGTCCTGGATGGTGTTCGCCCAGCCGTCGGTGAAGAAAACCGCAACTTTCACCACTTCCTGGCCCGGCGAGACCGTCACCGTGTTAATTTGATCGAATCCATCCTGCAGGCCGGCCTGCGAGAACGTGCCGCCGTTAAAATTCATCTGGCTGACCGCGCCATCGATCGGACTCACGAAGTTCGTACCGATCGGAACGTCGATGGTGGCGGTCGAAGAGAAGCTCACGTCCGCAACCTCGTCGGTGCTGTTATCGAAATAGGTAAGAAAGTTCTGAACCGCAGGAGGTAGCGCCTGGGCTCCGCCGTTCAGGTTCATCGAACCCGACCGGTCCAGAACTAGCGACATGATGAGCGTCGGGCGTGTAACCTGCGCGGTCGAGGTGACCTGGATGGTTTTGAAATTTGGAAGAAGACGCAGGAAGAACGTGTTGATGGTCGCGGTAGCGCTGACATTCACGACGGTATTGTTGCTGCCATTGGCGAATGACACGGTGACGGTGGGCGTGGCGGCATTTGCGCTGGTTGGCGACCCGTAGTTTACGTTGAAGGCGGCCTGAGCGGCCGCGATCGCCGCCGATTGCCCGAAATTGATGTTGCGCATCGCAGAGAGCGCCGCCGCGTCGACCGCCTTCGAGAGTTTAGCCCGCGTGACGTAAGCGAAGCCCAAGTCGACCGCGAGGCTGGTCGAGAGCAGCAGCACCGGCAGGACGATCGCTAAAACGACGATGATCTGACCGCGGCTGCGCTTGCCTTCCCGGTTGTAATGCGTCGGATTCATCGCGACCTCCGGATCAGAAATACGCCACTTGGTAGAGGGGCGATGGAATTACAATGTTCAGCAGACGTCCGAGCGGCGTGATCGATTGGTAGTTGTAAAAGATTTCGGTGATGTAGATCGTCTGCCCGTTTTGCAGCATGTTGGCCGATCCGGCGGGAACCGTTGCCGTGCTTCCAACCCCATTGCCGATCTTGCTCGCGGCAACAATGCCTCCGAGCGATGCCTGGCCGGTGATCTTGCTGACGTTCCTCTGGGTCTGGACGGAAGTCACGATCACTTCCCCGTTATTCGAATTAAGCGGGGCGAAGCCGTTGATGACGGCCTGCGCGGCTTGCGCCAAGGTGTCACCGCGCGAGGCGAGATTCGAACCTTGCCGGCTGAGGCCAATCATTACCTGCTCGTAGTTAAGCGCGCGGCCAAAATCGACCAGGATCGATACGGCGGCCAACAGAATGCCCACCGCTGCCAGAAACTCCAGCATCGATTGACCGGGTTTGCAGCTCTTCGGGCGGTTGCGTATCGAATTCTGGACTGAGGTGAACATGGCGGATGCCGTTTCAGTTGGTTTGATTCGCCGGGAACGGCTCGTTTTTGAAGGTGGTGCTCGAAGTGAACGTGTACGTCCCGTTGGGGAAGAACTGAGCCACGATCGGGGTCATCAATTTCAGGTTCGTGGTGAGTGAAATCGTCACCGTGTCTCCGGGCCCACCCGCACTGCCATTGCCTCCCTGCAGACTCGATATCTGGATGTTGGTGAGGGACACGCCGGGCCAGGCCGCCTGCTCAGCGATATCGATGATCGACTGGACGCGCGAAAGGTAGGTGCCGGGTGAATTCGGGTTCGGCAGGTGGTTTCCGGTCGAGGCGAAGCGGCCCGCCTGATCGACCGCATCCTGAAGATTTATCTGCACGAAAAACATCCGACTGAAGTCGAGCAGCGCGCACATCAGCAGGAGGAACGCCGGTAGAACCAGGATGAACTCCGCGGCCGTCTGTCCTTTCAGTTTCTTACAGCTTTTTTTCGGCATGGATGGTCCGCCGGCACGAATTGCGTCTCTGAAATCCGTGGATGCGGGAAAATTTAATCCACGCGTTATGCTAGGCCTTCTCCACATATGTAGGCATTAACTTAGCAGAATTATCACACAACCAGTCAAGGTTCGTGATAATCGGATTATTTTGCCTTTTTATTGGACCGATGCAGACGTTCAGGAAATAAAAAAGGGCCGCGTTTTGCAGAAAAGTAGCTCATGAATGCGGGCGGCATATATCTTCGCGATCCGGCGGCCGGCAAACCGTGGTATGTCGCCAAGAACGAGGTAAGGGACCGAAAGGTCCAAGGCTCTCTGTACAAAGAGGCTTTGACGAACCGCAAGCGCACGAATCGTCTCCTCGCTCTCATTGATTTCGGCTCTTTCAGTTCCGATCCGTTCAAACGTCCAGGCCTTTCCGTTTTGATCTTCTACTGGCCGGAGAAAAGCGCTCACACTCCCCGCAACCGATCCAGGATCGCGGCAACGGCGGCGCGCACCGACAGATGGTTGTAATTGCCGGGGCCTCGGACCGGCGCGAGGGCGATATCGGCGCGATTCAGAATCTCGGGCGCGAGGCCAAAACCTGTGCCGAACAACAGCACGATCGGAGGACCATCGGGCGTTTCGATCTTTTCGCGCAGTTCACGAAAGCTCACCCCAGTTGGATTGCGGGCGGAGGTCGAAACCAGGATAGGCCTGGCGCCCGACTCGTGGTGTACCACCGTCAGCGCCTCGTCCAGCGTCGCAACGACGCGCGCTAGCCTGAGCGCCTCTTCGCGGCGCGAATCGAAGGCGCGGCCCGGCTCCTCGAACCAATGCTCGATTACCCGCGCGGCGAACTCGCGCTGCTCAGCCACCGGATGAACCACGAAAAATCCGCGCGCCTCGTAAGTACGCGCCGAGCGCGCAAGATCGTGGATATCAAGGCTCGTGATCGCGGCGGTGACGATGCGCGCATTGCGATCGACCACCGGATGATGCAGGAGCGCGATGTAGAGGTCAGCCACTTTTGCGGCGAGCGAGCAGGTCGGGGCGGCGCTTACGGGTGCGCGCGAGTGCCTGTTCGGCGCGCCATGCGCGAATGCGCTCATGGTCGCCGCTCAGCAGGATCTCAGGCACGCGCATGCCGCGGAATTCCTCAGGGCGCGTGTATTGCGGATATTCGAGCGTCCCGTCGCTGAAAGATTCCTCGCGGATCGAATCGGGATTACCGAGCACGCCGGGCACGAGACGCGTCACCGCCTCAATTACGACCATCGCGGGCAGCTCGCCGCCCGAGAGCACGTAGTCACCGATCGAGATTTCGTAATCGACCAGCGAGCGCACCCGCTCGTCGATTCCCTCGTAGCGCCCGGCGATCAGCAGCAAACCGGGATGGCGATTTGCGAGTTCGCGCACGCGTTCCTGATTAAGCGGCTCGCCCTGCGGGGTCATGAGGATGCGCCACAGGCCCGGATGCTCACCAATCACCTGATCGATCGCAGCCGCGATCGGTTCGGGCCGCATCACCATCCCGCTGCCGCCGCCATACGGCGCGTCATCGATCTGCCGATAGGAGCCGAGTCCGAACGGCCGTAGATGATGCGCGGTGACGCTGACGAGGCCTGCTTTGATAGCGCGCGCGACCATTCCGGACTTCATCGGCGAGTCGAACATCTCAGGGAACAATGTGATGACGTGAAATTCCATCGGGCGGGTCGGCCGTCAGTCGAGCAAACCGGGAATGGGATCGATCGTAACCCGGCGCGCTTCGAGATCGATCGACTGCACGACGTCAGCGATGACCGGCACGAGGATTTCCCGCGCGCCATCGCGCACCACCATCACATCGTTCGCGCCGGTCGGGAGAATTTCGGCGACGTTCCCGAGCCGCCGTCCATCAAGCGTTACTACTTCACAGCCCAGCGCCTGGAAATGATAGAACTCACCCGGCTCCGGAGCCGGCAGGTCTTTCGCGTCCATCAGCAACGCGCAGCCTTTGAGTGCGGCGCTGGCGTCGGCCTCGCATACATCTGCGAAAACGATCCGCAAACCGCGATGTCCAAGCGACGTTACCTCGACGATACGATGGGTCTCGCGTCCGCGCGGGCCTTCGAGTATCACCCGCATCCCGGGTTCGAGCGCTGTCGAATCCACGTTGTCTGGACGAAAGCGCACCGCACCCTTAAGTCCGTGCGTACCGGTGATGACGCCGATGCGTACGTACTCGCCCGATATCTCATGAGCCGGGCGAGTCGAAGTCCGGTCGGCCAAGGGCATCAACCGCCTACTTCTCTTCGATAATTTCGAGGACCACTTTGCGGTTGGTGCGCGAGGCCACGGCGTTCAGGATCGTGCGAATTGACTTCGCGGTGCGGCCCTGTTTCCCGATCACCCGGCCAAGATCCTCTTTGGCCACGCGCAATTCGAGCACAGAGGCCGTATCGCCCTGCGTCTCCTTGACCTCGACCGCGTCCGGATTATTGACCAGTTGTTTCGCCAGGAACTGAACGAGCTCCTTCATTGGTCGGGCTCCTTGGAGGCGGACGCTGTCAGGCAGTTGTCGTGGCGCTGGACGCTTTCTCCCAGAGTTTACGTACGGTCTGGCTCGGCTGCGCGCCGACTTTCAGCCAGTGTTCCGTCTCCTCCTTGCGGAAATTCAGCCCGGGCGGCTCGGTCGAGGGATCGTAGGTGCCGATCTGAGCGACGAAACGCCCGTCGCGCGGCATACGTGAGTCGGCGACGACGATCCGATAGAAAGGCTTCTTGCGGCTGCCCTGCCGGCGCAGCCGGATCACCAGTGCCATAAGCGTCAGTAATTCTCCTTTTCCATTCTATCTCCCGAGACCCAGTCCACGCATCAGGCCCTTTCCACCGCCGAGCTTGGTGAATTTCTTCATCATCTTACGGGTTTGCTCGAATTGCTTCACGAACCGATTCACCTCCTGCACCGAGGTGCCGCTGCCCGACGCGATGCGTGCGCGCCGCCGCCCGTTCAGAATCAGATGATTATGGCGCTCCTGATGCGTCATTGAATCGATTATCGCCTGAATCCGCCGCAGCTCCGCCTGGGTCTCTTCGGAGTCCGCCTGCCCGGCGACTTTCTTGAGGCCGGGCACCATCCCGAGGAGTTCGCCCAGCGAGCCCATCTTGCGGATCGTCCGCAACTGCTCCGCAAAGTCGGCGATGGTGAATTCGTTCTTTTTGAACTTGCGCTCAAGTTCCCTGGCCTGCGTCTGATCGTAGTTCTGCTGCGCCTTTTCGATTAGCGTCAGCACGTCACCCATGCCGAGAATGCGCGAGGCGAGACGATCGGGATGGAAGACCTCGAACGCTTCGAGCTTTTCGCCGAGGCCGGCAAACAGGATCGGCGCGCCGGTCACGGAACGGATCGAAAGCGCTGCGCCGCCACGCGCATCGCTGTCGAGCTTGGTCAGGATCACGCCCGAGAGCTGCAGCCGCGCATGGAATCCCTGCGCGACGTTGGCTGCCTCCTGGCCGGTCATCGCGTCGGCGACAAGAATCGTATGATGCGGGCGCGCGACGGCCTTGAGCCGCGCAAGCTCATCCATCAACTCGGTGTCGATCTGGAGGCGGCCCGCGGTATCGATCAGGACCGCGTCGAAACCGCCGAGCTCGGCGCGTTTTACGGCGCGCTCGGCAATATCGACCGGGTCTTCGTTCTCATGGCTTTCCGCGACCGGGATGTCGAGCTGCGCTCCGAGCACCCGCAACTGCTCCATCGCGGCGGGTCGTCGCACATCGGTGGAGACCATCAGCGGCCGTCGCTTGCGCTCGACTTTCAGAAATCGCGCCAGCTTGGCGAGCGATGTCGTTTTACCGGAGCCCTGGAGCCCCACCAGCATCAGCTTGACCGGCGGGCGGACCTTGAGATCGAGTTCGCGCGCCTGACCGCCCATAACGACGGCAAGTTCGGCAGCCACGAACTTGATGAGATGCTGCTCGGGCGTGAGTGAGCGCAGGACTTCCTGACCCAGCGCCTTCGACTTTACATGCTCGATAAATTCGCGAACGACGGCGATGTTTACATCGGCTTCGAGCAGCGCGAGCCGGACTTCGCGTAGCGCCTCTTCGATATTGCGCTCGGTTATCCGGCCCTGCCCGCGAAGCTTTTTGAAAACTCCTTCGAGCCGATCGCTCAGCGTGTCAAACATTGGTCAAAAGATAGTTAGAGGTGGCGTACGGAACGAACCCCAGGATTCAGGTAAACAGGATAAGTCGCAAACGTAAGAGACTAGTGCACGCCTAACGATCTTGTCAATTGTGGGCAGTTTGCGAGGATTTCACCGCTTGCTCGAACAGCAATGCCGGAGGGAAACGATTACGCGCCATTATACGCGACGCGAGCTTCTGAAGCACGGTGCGCTTTACCGGAACAGCCGTGGCAGCCGGATTATCGGCCTGGCCGATGGGCTTTGCGGCCCCCTCGACTTTTTCCCGATGAACGTCAACGTGAAACCGGTTTGAGACGAGGTTGCACGCGTTGAAGAACAAGCTTACGGTGCGGTGCGATCGAGCGAGCGATACTGGATCGCTTCGCTGACATGCTGCGCGGCGATCGAGTCCTCACCGTCAAGATCAGCCACCGTTCGCGCGACTTTCAGGATACGCGTGTAGGCTCGCGCGCTCAGTCCCAGCCGGTTGATCGCCAGCTCCAGCATCCGCTCGCCGGCCGCATCGACCTGGCAATGCTCGCGCAATTCGCGCGCGCCCATCTGCGCATTGCAGAAAAACGGCGTGCCGCGAAATCGCGCAAGCTGCCGAGCGCGCGCCTTATCGACGCGCTCGCGAATCACCGCTGAAGATTCGCCCGGCGCGCGCTCCGCGAGCTCGCGATACTTAACCGCCGGCACCTCAACATGGATGTCGATCCGATCGAGCAGCGGTCCCGAGATGCGCGATCTATAGCGCTGGATTGTTATCGGACCGCAATGGCATTCGTGTTGCGGGTCGGTGAAAAAACCGCAGGGACAGGGATTCATCGCCGCAACCAGCATCACACCCGCCGGAAACGTCATCGTGCCCATCACGCGCGAGATCGTGATGCGCCCGTCTTCGAGCGGCTGGCGCAGCACTTCGAGCACGTTTTTACGGAATTCCGGCAGCTCGTCAAGAAACAGGACGCCGTTATGCGCAAGGCTGACCTCGCCGGGGCGCGGCACCGGGCCGCCGCCGATCAAGCCGGCATCAGAGATCGTATGATGCGGCGTGCGGAACGGACGCGTCGCGATCAACGCGCGTCCATCAAGCGTGCCGTTGACGCTGTGCACTTTGGTGGTCTCGACCGCCTCCTCGAAGGTCATCGCCGGCAGGATGGTCGGGAGACGCTTCGCGAGCATCGTCTTGCCCGAGCCGGGCGGGCCGATCATCAGCACGTTATGACCGCCGGCGGCCGCGACTTCGAGCGCGCGCTTCGCCTGTTCCTGTCCGCGAACTTCATCGAAGTCCACGGTGTAGCGGCTCGCCTCGTTAAAAAGCTGTTCGAGGTTCGCGGCGGCCCTCGGCAATTCCCGTTGACCTGAGAAAAATTCGATCGCTTCTCGCAGGCTCTCGACGCCGAGCACCTCGACGCCTTCGCCGACCACTGCGGCTTCGGTGCCGTTGTCGCGCGGCAGGATTACGCCGGTAAAGCCGTTCGAGCGCGCGAGCAGCGCGGTCGGGAGCGCGCCCTTGATCGATTTGACGCGGCCATCGAGCGCGAGCTCGCCGACCACGAGATAGCGGCGCATCCGGTCGACGGCCAGGTTTGCGCCCAGTCCGTTCGCCGCGAGTATTCCGAGCGCCATCGGAAGGTCGAAGGACGAGCCTTCCTTGCGCGTATCGGCAGGCGCAAGGTTGATCGTGATCCTGCGATTGGGGAATTCGTAGCCCGAATTCTTGACCGCCGAACGCACTCGCTCCTGCGCCTCGCGCACAGCGCCCTCCGCGAGACCGACAGTCTTGAGCCCGGGCATCCCGGGGCTGATATCGACTTCGACCTCGACCTTGAACGCGTCAACGCCGGCAAGCGCGCTCGAAAGCACACTGGCGAGCAAGTCAGTCATCCCCCGGACAAAACATAGCAGAATCCCGTCGACTTTAGCGCGTGCGCCGCGATCGTGCTAAAGCCGCCGATCATAGATCGGACAACGGGTGCGCGATGCGAACTTCGGCTGAAGCTGGACGCAATTTTCACGATGCGTAATCATTCGCCTGCTCCGGGAATTCCATTCATGAAACGCAGCATCGAACGTTTTCTGACTACTCATACCGGCAGCCTGCCACGACCCGAAGATTTGGTCCGCATGATGTTCGCGAAAGAGGAGGGCGTGCCGGTCGACGAATCTGCGCTGCGCGCGCGAATCCGCACCGCGACCTTCGAAGTGGCGCGCAAGCAGGCCGCCGCCGGGATCGACGTGATCAACGACGGCGAGGTCAGCAAGCCGAGCTACGCGACTTATATAAAGGATCGGCTCGCAGGTTTCGGCGGCGCGAGCGCGCCGGTCACGAGCTATCGCGACCTGGCCGATTTTCCTGAGCTCGCCCGGCGCGTGTTCGGCGATCCCGGACGCTCTCGACGCAAGACCCCCGGATGCGACGGACCGATCAGCGTGCGCAATCCCGATGCGTACCGGAGCGACACTGAGAATCTGGCTGCTGCGATGGCCGAGGTGAAGGCGGCGGAGGGGTTTCTCTCGGCAGCGTCGCCCGGTGTCATCTCACTATTCTTCGCGAACCATTATTATCCGACCCACGAGGCCTATCTGTTCGCAATCGCGGACGCGATGCGCCATGAGTACGAAGCGATCGCGCAAGCCGGCTTCATCGTTCAGGTCGATTGCCCGGACCTCGCGATGGGCCGCCATATCCAGTTCGCTAATCTCGATCTCGCGGAGTTTCGCAGGATGGCGCGCCTGCATGTCGAAGCGCTCAACCACGCGCTCGCCAACATCGCGCCCGAGCAGTCGCGCATCCATCTATGCTGGGGCAATTACGAGGGGCCGCATCATTTCGACGTGCCGCTGCGCGAGATTGTTGACGTGGTCTTCGCAGCGCGCCCTGCGGGCGTCTCGCTCGAAGCCGCGAATCCACGTCATGCGCACGAATGGCGCGTTTTTGAGGAGCTCAAGTTACCGCCGGGAAAGTTGCTTATCCCGGGCGTCATCGAATCGAAGACCAACTATATCGAACATCCCGAGCTGGTCGCCGATCGTATCGTCAATTATGCGCGCGTAGTCGGCCGCGAAAACGTGATCGCCGGAACCGATTGCGGTTTTGGAACATGGGTGGGGCAGGCGGCGGTTGATCCTGGCGTGGTGTGGGCGAAGCTCACGAGCCTCGCCGAAGGCGCGCGAATCGCAAGCGCGCGCTGCTGGTAAGCTTTGGAAAGAGAAAGAGCATTGGCGATGCATGACAGGGAAGTCCCGGTTCTGATCGTGGGTGGCAGCCTCGTCGGGATGTCAACGGCGTTACTGCTGGGTTATCACGGAATCCGCGCGCTGGCCGTCGAGCATCATCGCGGCACCGCGATTCATCCGCGCGCTGCGCAAATCAGCCAGCGCACGATGGAGATCTTCAGGACCGTCGGTGTCGAGCAGATCGTGCGCGGCGAGTCGGACAAGCAATTCGTCCAGGACGGCGCAATCAATGCGGTCGAGAGCCTGGCAGGTAAGGAACTCGCCGCTTTCATTCCGAATCTTAATGAGGGCGTGCGCGACGTCAGCCCGACGATTCGCCTCTTCATCACGCAAAGCCTCCTCGAGCCGCTGCTGAAGCAGCGCGCGCTCGAACTCGGCGCGGAACTGCGCTTCGGCACCGAGATGATTTCATGCGAGCAGGATGCAGACGGCGTCACGGCCGTCATTCGCGATCGCGATACCGGGAAGACCGAGACGGTGCGCGCCCGCTACATGGTCGCGGCCGACGGCGCGCGCAGTCCGCTTCGCGACCGGCTCGGAATCCGGATGCTTGGACACGGCACCTTCTCGAACAGCATCACGATCTATTTTCGCGGCAATGTCGGCCCGCTGCTCCGGGGCCGGAACCTCAGCGTCATCTACATAACCAATCCGATGCTCCGCGGTTTTTTCCGGCTCGAGAAGCCATTCGACCGCGGCTTCCTGGTGGTCAATGCGGTCGGCGATCCGAACCGTCCCATTACCGACGTATCGGCCGGGCTCACCGACGAAAAATGCATCGAGTACATCCGCTGCGCGATCGGCACCGATGAGATTCCAATCGAGATCGAGAACGTGATGCATTGGAATGCGCGCGCCGATGTAGCAGAGCATTTCCGCGCCGGACGCATCTTTCTCGCCGGCGACGCTGCGCATGTGATGCCGCCGAACGGCGGATTCGGCGGCAATACGGGCGTCCAGGATGCGCACAATATCGCGTGGAAGCTCGCGATGGTGCTCAAGGGCGAGGCCGGTCCGGAATTGCTTTCGACCTACGAGCCGGAACGGCGTCCGGCCGCCGCGTTCACCGTCGAGCAGGCGTATGCGCGCTACGTGACGCGCTCCGCGCCATACCTTGGCACCGAGGGGATGCAACCGGTTGAGAACGATCTCAATATCGAGCTCGGCTACTGCTACTACTCTGACGCGATCATTCCCGATGGCGCGGATCGCCCGGCGCATCTGAACCCGCGCGACGCGAAGGGACGGCCCGGCGCGCGGGCGCCGCATCTCTGGCTGCGGCGCGGCAATGAGCAAATCTCGACGCTCGATCTGTTCGGGAAGAACTTCACGATGCTTGCTGCGGTCGACGGCGCGAACTGGTGCGAGGCGGCGCGCGAGACCGCAGAACGAATCGGAATCGCTCTCGATGTTCATCGGGTCGGCGCCGGCGCGCTCGCCGATCCTGAGCGCGCGTTTCCGGCCGCCTACGGAATCGAGCCCGATGGCGCCGTGCTCGTCCGTCCCGACGGATTTGTCGCATGGCGCGCGAAAAATTCGACGAGCGCATCGGGCAGCGCATTAAGCGCCGTGCTCACGTCCATCCTCTGCCGCCGCTAAGCAATATCGGGAGCTTAGCGAGTCAATGCCACGCGCCGCGCGTGAGTCGTTTGGCCTCATAGCGGGTTGACCCTGGCGGAACAGGGGTTCCCACTACGCTTGGCGTCCGTACCGCGTAGGGTGACGAGCTACACCCGACGCATACGATTGCTGCGGCAGCGATGCTTCCGGCCAGCAGCAGAAAGAGCGCGAGTCTCACCACGACCTCCGCGCCTGGATGGTATGTTCAGATTACGCGGGAAATCGCTCCCTGAATCAAACGTCTAGAGCGACTCGGCCAAACCTGCCGCCGGAATTGGGATGTTAAAGTCCGCAGCCTGCGCCGCCAGCCTGATCGCGAGCGATGGTTCGCCGCCGCTCATGATCACGAATCCGGCCACGTGCGGGCGAAGCGCCGCGATTAGCTTAAGGTTTCGTTCAAACGCGAGCTCCCGGACCTGCTCATCGCTCATGCCCTCGTAGAGAGCGAGGTGATGCGCGGCAGGCTTGAGCTCGCGGACGCCGCCCTTGAGATAGCGCGCCATCGCTGCATTTCGAACCGTGATTATCCCGATCATCGGGGCGATTCCGAGCGCGCGAACATGCTCGACGAATCGCAAAGAGTGCTCCGCATCAAAAAGCGGCTGGGTAATCGCGAAGCGCGCGCCCGCCGCCGCTTTGCGCGCCAGCAGATCGAGTTCCCTGGCGAGATCCGCGCGATATGGATTGGTCACGACGCCCGGATAAAGGACCCGCTCGGCGCGCTCGGCGCCATGCCGTCGCGCGATTTGGATTTTTATTTCATCGACGGCCCGCAGCAGATCCATCGCGTCAAGATGCGGCTCGCGGGCCGCCTCTGGTCCGATTCGGTCGCCGCGCAGCGCAACTACGCCCTCGACATCGTAGGCTGCGGCGGCAAGCAGGTCGGATCTGAGCGCGTTCAGGTTGCGATCACGTGATGAGACGTTGAGCACCAAAGGGATACCGAGACGCTGCTTCGCGGCGATTCCGAACACGAGCGATGAGAGCTTCACACGGCCCATCGCATTATCGGTCAGATTGATCGCGCCAATTCCGGCCGGGAGCGCATCGAGCTTGCGCAGCAGCGGCTCCATCTCGATACCCGCCGGTGGGCTGAGTTCGAGCCAAATCGCAGGCCGGCCGCTCGTGAGCTGTCGCGCAACTTCTGACATCAGGTGGCCCTAATCGCCTCTTGAGGCGCGAGCGCCGTCGAATCGAGCTCTGTGTTCAGCAGCTCGGCGTCGGCTTGCGACAACGCAAAATATCTCGCCTCGGGATGATGAACGACGAGCGCGCTGACGGAAGCCTCCGGGTCCATCATGAAGCCCTCCGTCAGCCGTACGCCGATATGCCGCGCCGGGTCGAGCAGTCGGAAAAGCGCAGCCTGGTCCTCGAGCCGCGGGCAGGCCGGATAGCCGAACGAAAACCGCTTGCCTCGATAGCGCGCCTGATGAAGCGCCTTCATCGTGAGGCCCGGCGGATCGCCGATGCCCCACATCTGTCGAATCTTCAGATGAAGCAACTCGGCGAACGCTTCCGCGCCCTCAAGTGCGAGCACCTGAAGCACGTGCGATTTAAGATATTCGCCGTCATCCTTCAACTGCTCTGCGAGTTTGCGGACGCCCGGCCCGACGGTGGTTGCAAACAGACAGATGTAATCGCCATCCGGAGCGACGAAATCAGCGAGGCAGAGATGTGGCGGAGCGGACTGGCGGCCGAACACCAGCGTTTCGAGACATCGTCCATCGGCGCCATAAATGAGCAGCCGACGATCATCGGACCGCGCCCGGAAAAATCGGTAGACCGCCCCGGCGCGAATGTCATCGCGCTCGATCATCATGCGTTCGATCGACTGCACGATTCGCCGTAGTTCAACTGCTTTCGAATCGCCCGCAGCCAACGCACGCTCCGCATCGCGCAGCCCAAGATGGCGCGAATACAGCATCGCCGGATTCACGTATGGGAAAATTTCCGCCAGGTCGGAATCCTCGATTACGTGAAGTTCGAGATCGGGAGGAATCGGGATCGTACCGTGTCTGATTGATGACTTCGTGGGCTGCGCGGAGGTTGCGGCAGTCGTCGCCGGGCGGCCGACCTCGAGCAGGCTCGCAGTCTCACGCTCGAGCCGCGCCGACAGTTCGCCGCGCCGCTTCGGATCCATGATCTGATTCGCGAGATCCAGCCCCTGCATCGCATCGCCGGCGTAGGCGACGAGACCGTCGTACTCCGGCGCGATCCGAGTCCGCGTGAAGCGCGATGAAAGCGCCGCGCCGCCCACCAGCAGCGGGCAATCGATGCCGGCCGCCTTCAGGTCCTGCGCCGTTGAAACCATCATCTGCGCCGACTTGACGAGCAATCCCGAGAGCCCGATCGCATCGGGATGATGTTCCGCATAGGCGCGGATCAGCTCCTCGGGCGGCACCTTGATGCCGAGGTTGATCACCCGATAGCCGTTGTTCGTCAGAATGATATCGACCAGCGTCTTGCCGATGTCGTGAACGTCGCCCTTGACCGTCGCAAGCAGGATCGTGCCCCGTGTCGCGGTCTCGTGCTTTTCCATGTGCGGCTCGAGATACGAGACGGCCGCCTTCATTACCTCGGCGGACTGCAGCACATCGGCCACGATCATCTGATTGGCGTTGAACAGGCGGCCGACCTCGTCCATTCCGCTCATCAGCGGACCATTGATGATCGCGAGCGGTTTGCGCTCCTTGAGCGCGAGCTCGAGATCGCGCAGCAGGCCTTCGCGCGAACCTTCGATTACGCAGCGCGC
Source organism: Pseudomonadota bacterium (assembly GCA_021324855.1). Lineage (GTDB taxonomy): Bacteria > Desulfobacterota > Binatia > Binatales > Binataceae > JAJPIG01. Next base: position 99,907 of record JAJPIG010000026.1, read on the forward strand.
GAGCCGTTCATCGAGGGTTAAAGCCGGCTGATTTTCGCGCGCGGGTCTTTCGATGCGCTTACGAAAATAGTTCGTGAACGCCGCGAGTGAGTCCGTGCGCGCCCCGATCAAATTCTCGGCCAGTTCCCGTTCGATGGCGGGAATCGCGGTGTAGGGCTTGAGCGCTTCGACGTTGACGATCGCGAGATCGAGGCCCGCGGCGACGCAATGGTGGAGCATCACGGAGTTCAAAACCTCACGCCCCGCCGCCGGCAATCCGAACGAAACGTTGGATACTCCAAGCACCGTCTTACAACGCGGCAGCGCGTCCTTGATCGCGCGGATACCTTCGATCGTTTCTGCGGCCGAGCCGGTGTAGTTCGCGTCGCCAGTACCGATCGGGAAGACCAGCGGATCGAAGAACAAGTCCTCGTCACGAATCTCGAAGCGGCTGGTCAGCAGCGCATGGGCGCGCTGCGCGATTTCGAGCTTGCGTCGAGCGGTTATCGCCTGCGCCTGATGCTTGTCCTCATCGATACAACCGACGACCAGCGCCGCTCCGTAGGCGCGGGCCAGCGCGACGATCTGCGTGAGGCGCTCGGAGTCAGGGCCCTCCTCAAGATTGATCGAATTAATCAGCGCCTTGCCTTGCGTGCGCTGCAGCCCGACCTTTACCGCCGCGGGATCGGTCGAGTCGATCATGATCGGCACCCTGACTTGGCGCGTCAGGGCGTGCAGGAATCGTCCGAGGTCGTCGCGCTCGTCGCGATCCGGATCCTGCAGGCAGACATCCAAAATCTGCGCGCCCCGCCGCACCTGGGCGCGTCCGCTTTCGGCGGCCTCGTCGAACCGGCCGGCATTGATCAGATGCTTAAACCGGCGGCTTCCCAGGACGTTGGTGCGCTCGCCGACCAGCACGGGACGCGTGCGCTCATCGATGATCAGCGTTTCGGTTCCCGACACGGCGCATCGATGCGGCGCGGCAGCGACGCGCGGCGCGTATCGGCGCGCCATTTCCGCGAGCATCCGGATATGCTCCGGACCGGTGCCGCAACATCCGCCGACCAGGTTCAGCCATCCGTGTTTGATAAAGCGTTCGATCTTCTCGGCCAAAGCGGCCGGCGTCTCATGATAATGGCCGTCTTCGTCCGGCAAGCCTGCGTTAGGCACGCACGCGATCGGAAAGCGGCTGATTTCCGCGAGCGTGCGCAAATGGTCAGTCATGAAATCGGGGCCGGTCGCGCAATTGAGTCCGATCCACATCAGGTTGCGATGAGCCAGCGAGACGTAGAACGATTCAACGTCCTGGCCCGCCAGCAACGTCCCCATCGTCTCGATCGTGCCCTGCACAGCGACCCCCGCTTCCACCCCGAGCGTGGCTATCGCACGGTCGATCGCGATGAGCCCCGCCTTGGCGTTGAGCGTGTCCTGGACGGTTTCGAGCAGCAGGAGATCCGCGCCGCCTTCGAGCAGCCCGAGCGCCTGCTCGTAGTACGCATCGACGAGTTCATCGAAAGTGATTCCGCCGGTCAGCGACAAACTCTTGGTCGTTGGTCCCATCGCGCCGGCGACGAAACGCGGCCATTGGGCGGTGCTGAAAGCGTCGGCGGTTTCGCGCGCGATCGCGGCGGCCTGGCGATTGATAGCTCGCGCGCAGTGGCCGAGACCGAACTCAGACAAGACGATCGAGGTCGCGCCGAAAGTGTTGGTTTCGATCAGATCGGCGCCGACTTCGAGAAAGCTCCTATGCAGCCTGCGGATCAGATGTGGTTGTGTGACGGTGAGCTGCTCGTTGCATCCTTCATGAACGGCTCCGCCGAAATCCGCGGCCGTCAATCCGCGTTCCTGGAGCGATGTTCCCAACGCGCCATCAAGCACAAGAATCCGTTCGCGTATGCAGTCAGCCAGCAAGCCGGCGCGTGATCGTTCTGCGCACATGTTGATTGTAAAAGATGTTGCGCGCGCCGGCCGGTTGCGTCAACGAGCAGAAGTTGCAAAGATTCCCATAAAACGGTCTCATATTGGAAGAAATCAATTATTTTGACGAGTTATTTAGCTGATTATGCCAAGACAGACCCTCGACTCGATCGACATCAAGATCCTTCAGCGGTTGCAGGAGGATGCCGCCATCCCTAACGTGACGCTCGCGCGCAAGGTTGGATTGTCGCCGTCACCTTGTCTGCGCCGTGTGCAATTACTCGAAGAGCGGGGCGTTATTCGCCAGCGTGTCACGCTCCTGGATCCCGCCGCGGTCGGACTCGGGATGAATGTTTTCGTGCAGGTGACGCTCGAGCAGCAGACCGAGCGCACGCTGCAGCAGTTCGAGAAGAAGATCGCAGAATATCCAGAGGTGCTGGAGTGCTACCTGATGACCGGCGAGGCTGACTATTTGCTGCGCGCCGTCCTGCCCGACATGGAATCCTTCGAACGGTTCGTGGTTGACCGCCTGACGCGGATCGCAGGCGTGGCTCGCGTCCGCTCAAGCTTCGCGATGAAACAGGTGAAGTACACGACGCGTCTGCCGCTCTAGCCGGCTGGCGTGCCTCACGCCCATTCACGAGCGCGGGCCGGGTCCCAGTGCTGAATTTTGGTCGGGTCCGGCAGGATGGCGCCGCAATCCTTGCAGGTGCGCAGATTTTCATCCGCGTTGAACGCCTCGATCACATCGCGGATGCCCTTCTCGATGTCGTCGCACCAGAAATCGCGTTGGTAGAGCCGCTTGCTGCAGGACGGGCAGAACCACGCGATGCCGTCGAGTTCCGTCGGCTGACGCGGCCGCTCGACCACCAGCCCGATGCTGCCCGGCGGCCGCCGCGGGGAATGATAGACCCGCTTCGGCAGCAGGAAGAGTTCGCCTTCGCCGATGCGGATGCGCTGCTCGCGGCCGTTCTCGATGACGTGGAGAAAGATGTGACCGTGAATCTGGTAGAAGATCTCGTCGAACGGATCGATATGAAAATCGTTGCGCGCGTTTGGCCCCTTGATGATCTGGAAGATGAAGTCGGAGCCCTTGAAGACTTCCCTGTTGCCGATGGCTCCCAGCGCGCGCGGCAGATGCTCTTCGATCCATGATTGCAGTCCGAAGGGCGCCTTGATTTTGTCCGGCATGTGGGATCGACCTTCCTTCGCCGCTTGCAATCCGGGACAGCCCGAAGCCCGTTGCGGCCTTGTCATCACCGTTATATAGCCCAACGATCTCCGTCGACAATTGGAAGACCGGCATTTGCGCGCGGAGCGATCGTGCTCAGCTTGCCGTCGATGTTCAAGAGCGCCGCTTTAGTCCGGGTCGAGCGAATAACTTCGCTGGGTTGCCGAGTTCGATTTGCATTTCGAATTCTCACCGGGGACCTGTCTAAGATTCTTTCACGGTGCTAAGAAACATTCAGCAGCATCGAGGGCATTGACGCTCAAGGAGCGCAAAGGGGATGACTATGGAGTCCTCGCTCTGGCCAACACGCGTTCGCTGTTGCGGGAAGCTGCGCAGCCCACCTCGGATTAATCCCGGGCCTTCGTGACGGATCGTGCGAGGCGCAACGAAATCGACCAGGCCAAAAACTTAACATGCAGGAGGGATCGGGCGATGGCTATCCCGACCAGTTCATGGATGCGAAATCGTTTTGTCCGAAGCTGCTTGCTAGCCCTGTCGATAATTGCGTTTGCGATCGTGCTGGCCTCGGGCGGCGCGCTTTGCGCGGAGAACGGGGAGCTGCAGTCGCCGGTACCGCCAGGGACTGAGATCACACCGCAAAACTGGCAAAACTATCAGCAGTATATGACTGCCGGGATGGCGGCGCTGTTTTCCGGAAAGTATTTCTGGAAGTTCCCGCCGGACTTCAAGATGGTGATTGCCCCGACGACCAACTACAGCTTTCCGAAGCTGTTCCTGCAGCACACTGAGCAATACAGCAAGCAGGTAAATATCGTTAACCTTCCCGATGGACGGCGCACGATAAAGGGCTACGTGGCAGGACTGCCGTTTCCCAATCCAACCGATCCGCTCAAGGGCTGGAAACTCCTGGTTGACGACTGGTACACGTACGCGCCCCGGGTCATCTGTGCGCCGCAGTCGTTCATCTACAATCAGGATCGCTTCTACAACCGCTACTTTCTCCATCAGGTCTGGGTAATTCGGAAGTTCAGTCACATTTCCGATCCGGGCGCCCCGATTTTTGATCCGCGCGGCCCGGGAACCGAGTTGTTCGAGTACACGCAAATCCTGGCTCCCGAGCAAATCCGCTACCTGACCGTGCTGACGGTCTACTACGACGACATCTCCAAGCCGCAGGACACCTTCCTTTTCATTCCTGCGCTGCGTCGTTCATTGCGTCTGTCGACGGCCGCGCGCTGCTCACCGTTCAACGGCAGCGACTACATTTACGACGATACACGGCACGGTAATTTCAACGGGAATCTGACCTTGTTTGACGCCGACTACCTCGGCGAGCGGATGATGCTCGAGCAGGCGCCGCGAGTTTCCAACGACGCCCAGGTGCTTAACAACCTCAACAACTATTACCAGCCGCTGCTGGTTCTGAAGCCGCAGTTTGGCGCCTGGGAGATTCGCAAGACCTGGGTGATCAACGTTCACCCGATTCCCAGCTACGCCAAAGGCTATTGCATCAGCAAGCGGATACTGTTTATCGACCAGCAGGCTTACTCAGCTTCCCTGGTCGACCGTTACGACGTCAACGGCAAGCTTTGGAAGCCGGGCTGGGGCGGCGAAGCGATTTTCAACGTGCCGGGCATCGGCCGGGTCTGGACCAACGGCGGTTATGCGGTGATCTATGACCTGCAGGCTCAGCACATGGGCTGGGTGTCGCTCGCCTTCGCGGGCAATCAGGACTGCCGGAACGTCGATGGTGTCGACTACACCAACATCGAGCACTTTTCGAGCCTGTCGGCACTCGCGTCGATCATGCGCTAGAGTGCACTTCCGCATGGAGCGGGCCGAATCCAATTTTGATTTGGCCCGCTCCGGCCGCTTTCCTCGATGACTCCGCCGGCGCCTATCGGGCGCTGACGCTGCCAAAACGGTGAAATGCCCCATTGACGGCTTCGTTATAGATCGCGCAAGCTCTGAAATCTGCATGAATATCGCATCACGAACCAAATGCGTGACACGCGAACAGGCGCATCGGCGGGCCTGCGAGCTTGCCGAATTCATCGCGCCGCGCGCGGTCGAAACCGAGGAGAGTCGGCGGGTGGCCGCCGATGTCGTGACTCGGATTGTGGATTACGGCCTCGTCGAGGCGCTGGTGCCGAAGCGTTGGGGCGGCGCGGGGCTCGATTGGGACACGCTGCTCGACACTTCCGCCGAGGTTGGCAAGGTGTGCGGCTCGACGGCGTGGTGCTTCTCGTTTTTCCTCGGACACGCCTGGCTCGTCGGACAATTCAGTGAAGTCGTCCAGAAAAAAATCTGGGGACCTGATCCGCGTACCCTGGTCGGCACCAGCTTCGCCCCGGGCGGCAAAGCGATACGCGTCGCCGACGGCTATCGTCTCTCCGGCCGATGGAGCTGGGCGAGCGGAATCGATCACTGCGAATGGGCCGTGCTCTCCGCAATCGTTCCGTCTGACGTGCCGTCGGCTCAGCCTTCGATGATGCTATTCATGCTCCCCCGCAGCGACTACCGGATCGAAGACGTCTGGCGCTCGGCCGGGATGCGCGGGACGGGCAGCAATGATGTGATCGTCGACGGCGCGATGATACCGGGGGATTTCGCGATTCCATTTGCCGATTTGCTCGAAGGCCGCGCGTGCGGAACGGAGCTGAATCGCGAACGTTTCTGGCGGACGCCTTTCGTCTGCGGTTTTCCGCTGCTCCTGATCGGCCCCGCGCTCGGAATCGCACGCGGCGCATACAACTACTTCGTCGACTGGATGAAGGTGAAAGCGAACGCTTATACGGGCGTGAGCCTCGCCGGTTCTACTCCGCTGCAAATCCGGATCGCCGAATCGTCCGCCGAGATCGATGCGGCTGAGCTGATCATCGAGCGCGCTGTGGAACGAATGGCAGCGGTCGATGCGGACGAGCTCCGATCGGTGCCGTTTCGCGCGCGCAACTATCGCGATTACGTGCTCGCGTCGCAGATGCTCGTGCGGGCGGTCGACCGGATGTTCGCGGTCGCGGGCGCACGATCATTCTTGAGCGCGAATCCGATGCAGCGCCATTGGCGCGACATCCATACGATCACGTCACACATCGGGCTGACCGCGGATCCGATCTATGAGACTTTCGGACGTCTCGAACTGGGACTGCCTCTGAACAGCCGCAATCCGATGTACTGACGCGCCGCCCGCCAACCTACGCTGGCAGTTCGAAGCCCTTCCAGAACTGGCGCATCATCAGGCGCGCCTCTGAGAGAAAATCCTCTTCGCGGCCGGTGCCGACCACCAGCCGCTCGATCAGATCGTGGCCGGATTTGCCATGTTCCTTGTCAGCCTCGTAATGGACCGACAGGAAACGCAGATGCTTCGGATCGATATGATAATGATGCTGCAGGCCCTCGTAGAGCATCAAATAAGCTTCGACTTCCATCTCTTCGAGCAGGCCCGATGCGCCCATGAAGCGCGGTTTGACGCGCCGGAGCCGATGCAGCAGCGCATTCATCATGCGCGCATCCGCGCTCGGGTGTGATTCGATGAGTTCCCGCCGCGGCAAGCCGAGGCCGCCCTCCCATAGCTCGAACAATAGCTCGAGATGGCCCGCCGAGTTGCTGTAGACCCCGAGCGCCTCCTCGGCAAAGTTCGCCGCACGAACGCGCGCCGCTTCCGGATCGATTTCGCGCATTCGCAGATAGCTCTCGGCGCCGAACAGGTCGGCGTCTCTGACCGTCATCTCGTAATGCTGGATGGGATAATGCTTAAGCTGCTCGCGGGTCGCTTTGCCGTTGTAGACGAGCTGCATGTAGGGATGCTTGTCCAGCTTGAATTCTGACGCGAGCTTGTCGATTTCCCTTCGGAACGTCGCGGCATCCATGGCGCACCTCGCTGGGTTTCCCGATTGCCTGCTGGCCGAACTATTTGCCTGAGAATGACTATTCCCGGTTTATGATGTCAAACGTGAAATTTTTAAGGCTGAGCCCCGTCGATCCGTTGCAGCTTGCCGTTAAACCGACCGGCATCATTTCTCCATGCGTCTTATCAGCCAAATGCCGAGAATCGCCGAACTAACATGACTTCCAAAGCGAAAAGATCGCGCCGCGGTACATCGCCGCCGACGATTGGAACGAGGTTTCCGACCGCATCCCGGAACTTCTGCTCTACTGGTTGCTTCTAATCGTCCGGCGACTAAGCGGCCCAAGCTGTGTATAGGCCCAATAATGCGAAATAGCGATGCGGCTTTGAGACACAAGATGTGGTCACGGCGCTACAGTCCCATTTATTAGCTTAATTCTGCGGCGACATAAGAGAGGTTGGCGTGTCCGCACAACATTAATTCAGTGTCGCTTTATGCCGATTTCGCTGCCAAAAGGGGTCGCAGCGTGCTAGGATCTGTACGCCTGCCGACATCCCGCAACGGTTGTGTATGGTCGCCGTCCGATGGCATGGCAGTTGGATCAGACTTTCAGCGGACGGAAGGAGGAGAGATGCTCCGTCTCAGTCTGAGTACTTGCTCCAACGCAAAGGTAAGTTGATGGAGAAGAACGAGGAACACGCTCCGGATTCCGTGCGAATCTTTCTGGTCGAAGACAACTCCGAGCACGTCTTCATTGCGCTCACTGTCATCCGCCAGATTCTCGGCGAGGCCAGCGAGGTGATCGTCGCGGAAAATGCCGACGAGGCGCTGGACTTGATCGCCCGTTTTTCCGACAACGATCGGCCCGATCTCATCCTGGTTGATCTGCGGCTGCCGCGTAATGGAGGATTCTCGGTGTTGTCGGCGGCCCGCGCCAACGAAGCCTGCGCGCACATCCCGATGTTCGTGATTACCAGCTCGATGTACGATCGCGACATCGCCCAGAGCTACGAACTTGGCGCTTCTGCCGTGCTGTGCAAACCGCTCTCCCGCGCGCGCCTCAAGGAAGAGCTGGCGCGGATCGGGTTACCCGGCGGCATCCCGCCGCTGTAATTCAGGACCATTGCACGAGTTTCGATTCAGCCCCGAGGATTGGTTCTCGGAGCGGATGCCGCTGCATGCTACTCTCCTGAAGTAATGAAGCTCGGCATCTTTTACGAACTGCAGCTACCGCGGCCCTGGAATAGCGATTCGGAGCTCAAGCTGTTTCAGAATTCGCTCGAGCAGGTCGAACTCGCTGATCGGCTGGGGTTCGATTACGTCTGGGCCGTCGAACATCACTTTCTCGAAGAGTACGCGCATAGCTCCGCGCCCGAGGTCTTCCTCGCCGCCTGCAGCCAGCGCGCTAAACGGATCCGGCTCGGACACGGCGTGGTCTTGATGCCGCCCGGGTACAACCATCCGGCGCGCGTTGCCGAACGAATCGCCACGCTCGATTTGGTCAGCAACGGCCGCGTCGATTTCGGCACCGGCGAATCCTCGTCCGAGGCCGAACTCGGCGGCTTTGGCATCCCGCGCGGCGACAAACGCGCGATGTGGCAGGAGGCGCTGGAAGCGACCTGCCGAATGATGTCCGAGGAGCCGTTTCTGGGCTACGAAGGCACGCACTTCCGGATGCCGGTGCGCAATGTCGTTCCCAAGCCCGTGCAGAAGCCGCATCCGCCCGTGTGGGTCGCGTGCTCGCGCCGCGAAACCATTCTTCTCGCCGCGCGGCTCGGCCTCGGCGCGCTCAGCTTCACCTTCATGTCGCCCGACGAAGCGCGTCAATGGGCCGCGGATTACTACGCCACGCTCGAAACCGAGGCCCAACCGATTGCCGCGGCCGTCAATCCCAACCTCGCGATCGTGACCGGCTTCATGTGCGATCGCGATCCCGCACGTGCGCGCAACGCCGCCGAGGAAGGGCTTCGATTTTTTGCTTACGCGCTCGGGCACTATTATCTGTTCGGCCGCCACGAGCCCGCCCGCACCGATATCTGGAGCAACTATCGCGCGAACCCGCTGAGCCTTCCGATCATCGATGGCGCAACGAGCTGCGTCGGCACGCCCGACCAGGTGCGCGCCAGCCTCCGCGCCTTTGAAGACGCGGGCATCGACCAGGTCGTGCTCGTGTCGCAGGCCGGCAACAACCGCCACGAGGATATTTGCGCGTCGCTCGAGCTGCTGGCGCGCGAAGTGATGCCGGAGTTCAAGGAGCGCGATGCCGAGCGCGCCCGCGCCAGGGCCGAGCGGATCGCGCTAATCAGCGAGCGCGCGATGAGGCGCAAGCCCGCGCCGAAAATCCCCGCCAACGCACCGACGACCATCCAGGCCGGCGCGTTGCCCTGAGCGTCAGCACACACTCACTAGGCGCGCCGATCCGCGTCTGATAAATTTTTTGATGATCACGCATCCCGATGGCTCTCCTCAGAATCCGCAAATTCCCCGACGCCGTTCTCAAGCAGCCGGCCAAGCCGGTCGCGGAGATCGATGGCCGGCTCGACGGGTTCATCGAGAGCATGGTGCAGACCATGTACGCGGCGCCGGGCGTTGGCCTTGCCGCGCCCCAGGTCGGCGACCCGCGCCGCGTAATCGTGCTCGATACCGATCACGAAAATCCCGGCGCTCACCTGCTCAAGCTGATCAATCCCGAAGTCGTCGAGTCTGAAGGCTCCGTCATCTGGGAGGAAGGCTGCCTCTCGGTGATCGACTTCACCGCCGATGTGAAGCGAGCTGCCAAGGTGATGGTGCGCGCGTGGACGCCCGAGCAGAAAGAGATCGAAATCGAAGCCGACGGCCTGCTCGCGGTCGCCCTGCAGCACGAAATCGACCATCTCGACGGCAAGCTCTTCATCGATCGCATCAGCCGCATCAAACGCGAGCTCTATCGCCGCCGTCTCGCCAAGCTGATCAAGGAGGGCAAAGCCGATGAGCAGCGGCCCTCCCGCGTCCAGATCTGACGCCACATCGACGCCGCTGCGGATCGTTTTCATGGGCACGCCGCCGCTGGCGGCGCATATCCTGAATCGCCTGCTCGATTCACAAGGCGCGCTGCTGCGAGTAGTGGCTGTCGTCACCCAGCCCGATCAGCCGCGCGATCGCGGCCTGCGGATGGAGCCGAGTGCGGTTGCGGCTGCCGCCGCGTCGCGCGGTCTGATGATTCTCAAGCCCGAAAAAATTCGCACGCCGGAATTTCTCGCCGCGCTCAAGGCGCTCGCTCCCGATCTGCTCGTGGTTGCCGCCTACGGACGCATCCTGCCCGATCCGGTGCTCGCTGTTGCGCGCCTGATGCCGATCAACGTCCACGCCTCCCTCCTGCCGCGCCATCGCGGCGCGTCGCCGGTCGAGGGCGCAATTCTCGCCGGTGATCGCGAGACCGGCGTCACAATCATGCGGATTACGTCCCGGATGGACGCCGGTCCGATACTGCTCGCGCGCGCGATTCCGATCGCATCCGACGAGACTCAGGGTTCGCTCAAGACGAAGCTCGCCGAGCTTGGCGCCGCGGCGCTGCTGGACGCGATCGCGCAAATCGCGCGCGGCGAGATCGTCGAGACCGCGCAGGACGAGGCGCTCGCGACTTACACGCGTCCTATCGAGAAGCGGGATTCGATGATCGACTGGAAGGCGGACGCCTCGCACATCGAGCGGATGGTCCGCGCATACGATCCGTGGCCGATTGCGCGCACCACGATGCGCGGCGAGCTGCTGATGATCCATCGCGCCGCGCTCGCCCAGGACGGCGCCGGCGCGGCGGAGCCCGGCACGATCGTCGATCTCGGGCGCGCACCGATCGTCCAATGTGGACGCGGCCGGCTCGTGCTGGTCGAAGTGCAGGCCGCCGGCCGCAAGCGGATGCCGGCGGCGGATTTCATGCGCGGACGGCGGATTGCGATCGGCGAACGGCTCGGGATATGAACCGGGCGCGAGCGCGCACCGATCGGGCCGGACTCGCTCCACGCCGCGCCGCAATCGAGATTTTGCGGCGCGTTGACCAGGAACGCGCCTTCGCGGATGTGCTGCTGGGGCATCAGCTCGACAACTTTCCGTCCGCCGATCGCCGCCTGCTCACCCGTCTCGTGCTCGGGGCGATCGCATGGCAGGGCCGGCTCGATTACGAGATCGAACAGCTCGCCGGTCGTCCGCCCGGCGATCTTGCTCCCGCGGTCCGCGCCATCCTCCGTCTCGGTCTCTTCCAGCTTCGCTTCATGGATCGCGTTCCGGCGCATGCCGCCGTCAATACCGCTGTGGAAATCGCGAAAGAACATCCACACACGCGGAAAGCCGCGGGTTTGATCAACGCCGTGCTGCGCAAGGCGTCGTCAACGGCGTTCGCGATGCCGCCGCGCGATCGCGACGAACTCGGCTACCTAGCGATCGCATGGTCGCATCCGCGATGGCTCGTCGAGCGGTTCGTGGCTTGGTTCGGACTTGCCGATGCGGAACGGCTGATGGCGGCCAACAACGAAGCGGCTCCAAACGCGATCCGGCTCAATCTTGCGCGCGGCTCGCGCGATGAGCTTCTCCGGCGCCTGCGCGAGGCGGGACTTTCGTTCCTCGAAGATGGCGGCCTGCCCGAGAGCGCGTTACTCGCGAGCGCGACCGGAGTGCGCGCTGGCGCGTCCGGGGAGGGTCTCTACTATCCTCAATCGGAAGCCGCGCAATGGATAGCGCGTCTGCTCGCACCGGAGCCCGGCGCGACGGTTGTCGATTGCGCCGCCGCGCCCGGCGGCAAGACGACCCATCTTGCGGAACTGGTCGGCGCCGGCGGCCGCGTGATTGCGATCGATCTCAATTGGCGGGGCCTTAAACGCGCCCGGCAACTCGCAAGCTCGCTAGGCCATCGAAATATCGATTTCGTCTGCGCCGATCTGACCGTGTCGGTTCCGCTTTGCGACGCGCAGTTCGATTTCGTGCTCCTGGACGCGCCCTGTACGGGACTCGGAACGCTGCGCGAGCATCCGGAGATCCGATGGCGGCTCAAGCCGGGCGATCCCGCGCGGATGGCGGTGATGCAGTTATCGATGCTCGAGCGGGCGGCAGGACTGCTACGCCGCGGCGGCGCGCTGGTCTATTCGGTCTGCAGCTTCGCGCCAGAGGAGGGTCCCGAGGTCATCGAAAAATTCCTTGCAGCGCGTCGCGATTTCACGCTCGATCGCACGCCGTGCGTTCATCCGGTGATCGCGCGCGAGCTTCGCGATGACGGAACGTTGCTTACCCGGCCCGACCTCGGCGGCCGCGACGGCTTCTTCGCCGCGCGCGTGATCCGGATGCGCTGAACGACCTCATATTACCTGCCGCATTTCCAGGCGTTGGCCGCCTTGCAGAGCGCGGTTGAACCCGCCCCGCCGCCCACGCACGTCGAGCCCATCGTCACGCCATCGGCGACGCTTTTGCAGTCGCTGCAATAGATTTCCTGGCCGGGCGTGCAAGTCGAAGGCAGGCTGGCGAAGAGCGTGCTGCCCTCCCCAAGCAGGCCTGAACCGTTGATCGAGAGATTTCCGTTGGCGGCGGTTGTGATAGTTCCGGCGCTGAGTGCGCCGGCCACCTGGAAATCGCCGGTCGTGTCGACCGTCGGCGCGGTCGCGCTCGAAAGCGCCTGCCCCTGATCGAGTACCGTGTAGGTCGGAATCCCGTTCGCGTTCTGTGCGGCTTCGGCCACGTTGCTCGCGAGCAGCGATGCGCCGGTGGTGGCGTCCTTGTATACGTCATACGCGATGCATCCCGGGGTGTAGTTCCACGTGATGCTCACATAGTTCGAGGCGCTGAGTGCGCTCGGGGAATTGGTATCCTGACCGCCGGCTGAAACGGCCGAAGTGCCGCCGTTGGCGTCATGGCAGACGAGATAATAGTTATGCGTGACTCCGGCGCCGGTGCCGACGGTGGTCGCGGTCGGCGCCGGGATCGTGCCGACCTTGGCGGTGGTGATACGGCCGTTGGACGACAGTCCGCCCCACAGAGTCGGCGCGACGAGCGGCCCGTCGATCCGCTGAGTTGCTGTAGTCGGCGAAGAGCCGCCGTTGCCCGTGTCGGTGAGTCCGGAGGCATTCATGATCGAAACCGAGTAATTCGCGCCGTTCGTGAACGGCGTGAATACTGCCTGCGGATCGCTAAAGATGTCACCGAAGCTGGTAAGCCGCAGTGACAGCCGGCGTCCGATCGAAGCAGTGCCGACGTTGAGTTTCATCGGCGCAGCACCATTCCACCAGTTGTTGAAACTCACCGTCTGACCGTAGCCCGGAACCACGTAAAACGAATCGGGCGCGACGCTTGTGGGACTGAAGTAGCTGTTTTCGATCGAGACCGAGGAACCGAATCCGCTGTCATCGTAAGTGAGTCGGGCGAGCCCCTCTGCGTACCAGTCGTGCAGTTGCACCCGCTTTACGGATCCGTGGAGGTAAACGCCGATCGCGTCGAGCGCGGAGGAATTGAGCCGCTCGACCATCACGCTCCCCACGGCGGCATTGGCGTTCGAGCCGCCGAGATCGAACAGGTAATTCCATGGCCCGTACGAAACCTGGATGTTCTGGAACTGCTCGTTGTCGGTTTGCCCCGCGCCCGCAACATAGAATGCCGTGTACCCACCGTCGGCGCCGATGCCGACATTGATATCGCGGAATGTCATGCCTTCACTGTTCGCGTTTCCCTGGCTGGCGAGACGGACCGGGTTCGCGATATAGGCGAAGTTCTGCCTGACCAACGCGTTGCGGGTCGAAGTCACGGAACCGGCGCCGATATTGTCGATATCCACACCGACCGCCGGGGTCGCCCCGTTAAGGCCGGTCAGAGTAAGGCTTTCGACCAGTGCGTTGCGCGTCTTGAACATCTGCACGAAGGTCGCACCCAAGCCACCAATCCAGTTGAGTGTCGTGTTGCCGCCGCCAACCGCGGTCTCTCCACGGACCCGCAGCCCCGCGCACCCGCTGAGATTGATGGTGGTCGCGATGTTGTAATTGCCCGCGGGAATATAGACCGCGGCATCCGCAGTCGAATTCGGGCACGATGCGGCGACCGCCGCATTAATCGCGGGACCATCGTCGTGCTGCACAACATAGTTCGTTCCGGAGACCGCAGGCGCGGTCGCGAGCGTGAAGTTCGTGCTGGTGCAGGCAGCGCCCTGCACGGACGTTCCGCAACTGACGATGGTCGTAAGCAAGGGCGGATTGACCACCGCGGGCATCGGCTGACTCCCGCTCGCGTTCGCAGTGTGGATGGCGCCGGCGGCATCGAGATATTGCCCCTGGGCGTTGCCGAAATCGAAGTAGGTCTGTGTGGCGGTCGATGTTCCGAACACCGGAATCACGCTGTAGAAGCCCGGGGTGCACGACGCTCCCTTGCAGCGGCCGATGAGATCAGCAACGGCGCCTGCGGGATTGGTGATGGTGAGGACATTGGTGTTGCTCGGACTGAGGACCGCAGCGCCGTTAGTGAGCGTCTGAATAGTCGAGCAGGCGCCCACACCGCCGTTCGCGTCGACGGGGCAGACCTCGTAGCTGTAGCTCGTTGAACAGCTCGTATTCGCCAGCGGCGAGGAGCCCAGAACCCCGAACGGCACCCAGCCGAAATCGCCGTTGTCGCTGACATGTGCGCCGTTGATCCACGGCGTGCCCATGTAACGGGGCGGCCCCTGCAACACGCTCTTAAAATCCGGAATGGTTGCGGCCGAGGTGAACGAGGTATTCGCGCCGTGATAGAAGCCGTACCACTGACCGTCGAGCGATACCGCAATCTCGTCGTTCGCATTGCCGCCATTGTCGGCGTAGAGATGGCTCGGCTGCCACGCCGCGACGCTGTTCAGATTGTCGACCCAGCAGCCCATGAGCTGGCCTGCCGTCTGCACCTTGTTGGCGGCGCTGAGCAGGCCCGTGCCGTTGTCGGGATAGGCCTCGGGCTGGACGGCGAGGGTCGGGGCAGTGAGCGAGCTTGGAGCGCCGGCGCCATAAATCGCGATATGCTGACCGACCGCGAAGTCATGCACCGCGTCCATCGTGATGGTCGCATTACCCGACGTCATCGAGGCCGTCCCGCTCACTGTCGACGCAGTCGCACCGAAATAGGGATCGCGCACGTTGATCTGCCCGTTGATTGAAAAATTCCCGATGTTGTGCTGGGCCAGCGTGTCATTGCTCGGCGTGATGCCCGCGACGCCGTTTACCGCGTTGCCGCCCATCGAGAGGCTTTGCTCGAGTGCGGAATTCGAGCACGACCAGACGCCGCGCGCTCCGAGTGCAAACGCGCCGCTGCCGCCCCCGGTGCATGGTGTGGTGCGGAGGCAATCATTGCAGAACAGAATCATCCCGTCCTGTTCGGCCGGCAGGGTCGCGAACGGGCGGCTCACGATGAGCGGCGAGATGGGCACTAGCCCGGAGAAGCGCTGGTTAATTGCGCTGCGAAAGTTGAAGCCGGCGCCGGGTCCGACGTAGTTGGGAATTCCCTGGTATTGCGCACGTGCGTCAATTGCCAGCGTCACCAGCGCAATTGTCGCGAGCGTCGTCCAACATCGCTTGAGCATCGGTGATTTGTTGCGGCGGCGTCCGCCGCCCGCGCTCGCGGGTCAGCGGCCGAGACGGAGAAACATCAGTTCAGTCGTGATGAAACAGCGGTGATGGGATAGTCATCGAGGATGGCCAGATGCTGCGCGCCATTCTGAGGCCTGCACGCCATCCCGCATAGGGTGAAACATTTCACCAGTCGAACCGCGCCAATCGACGTAAAACCTTTCATCAGGAACCGAAGACAACCGGAGGAAATAATCTTTCGGCGTTTGCGTGATCCATCTTGTCGCGATCGGCCGCCGGGCAATTGAGCTGATCGAGCGCCTGGAGGGTGCGGCACGCCCATTGACCGTACGGATGGTCGGTGCCGAACAAAATGTGGTCGGCGCCCATCGTCTCGTAGCACCATCGAAGCGGTTCGACCCGATGCACCACCGTGTCCATGTAGAGCGTCTTCAGCGTCGGTGTCGGATCCTCGCCGCGCTGATGGGTAAGCATCGAGCCCGCCAATCGCGGCATCAGGTAGGGCAGCGCGCCGCCGACGTGCGGGATGATCACCGGCGCAGACGAAAATTCCGCGAGCCGCCCCGAAACCGCCAGCCGCATCGCAGCGAGCGTGGTATCGACGATGAAGCCGAGCGCGGGCACCGGGATGATGTCGGCGAGATAGTTGCGATTGAGCGGCACGGTCGGATGGATGAAGATTGGGCGACGCAGCTCCGCCATCCGGGCAAAGATCGGCCGGAACTCCGGCGCATCGAGCGGCCTGCCGCGGATGTTCGAGAAGAGTTGCAGGCCACGGAACTTGAGCTCGCCAATCGCGCGGTCGAGCTCCTTGAGCGATTCATCGAGATCGCCGAATCCCAGCGTTGCATAACCCCAGAATCGGTCGGGATGCGCCGCGATCAGCTCGGCGAGAAGGTCGTTGTGCATCCGTGCGATTCGATCGGCGTTGCGTCCGCCGAGCAGTTCGGGGCCCGGCGCTCCGAGGCTCAGGATCGCGACATCGATTCCGAGGCTGTCCATGTCGGCGAGCTTGCGCTCCATCGTGAACATCGATTGCGCCGCGGGCAGCGTCAGCCCCTCGCAGCAGGTGAAGCGCCAGACGCCATCGACGAGCCGCGCGTAGGGAAAGCGGCTCCGCTTTTCGAGCATCCGTGCGAATTTCTCGGACATGAAATGGCTATGGACGTCGATTCTCATGACCCGCTCCTAATAACATACTTGCGAGTCTCGCGGCGCGCAGCCGGACGGCTTCTCGCGCGCGGCGGCGAACTGAAATAGACTGAGGCTCGCCAATCATGAATCGCGTCTTCCGGATTGCCCCGTCGATTCTCTCCGCCGACTTCACGCGCCTTGGCGAGGAGATTCGCCGCGTCGAAGAAGGCGGCGCCGATCTGATCCATTTCGACGTGATGGACGGGCACTTCGTGCCCAACATCTCGATCGGCATCCCGGTGCTCCAGTCACTCCGCAAGGCGACGGAACTTCCGATCGATGTCCACCTGATGATCAGCGAGCCCGAACGTTACGTCGATGAATTCGTCAAGGCCGGCGCGGACTTGGTCTCGGTGCACACCGAAGTTTGCCGCGACTTGCCGGCGATGGCCGCGAAGATTCGCGCGGCCGGCGCGCGCGCCTCGATCGCGATCAATCCCGAGACCGAGCCCGATCGCGTGCTCGCCTGCGCCGACTGCCTCGACATGATTCTTGTGATGAGCGTGCATCCGGGATTCTCCGGCCAGGAATTCATCGCCGATTCGCTCGACAAGGTGCGCTCGATTCGGCGCGACCTCGAGCGGCGCAAGCTCGATCTTGACGTCGAGATCGACGGCGGCATCAAGATCGACAATGTGGCTGATGCGGCCGAGGCCGGCGCGAACGTTTTTGTCTCGGGCTCGGGCATCTTCGGCCACGAGGATTACGTCGAGATCATCAGCGAGATGCGCGCGAGGATCGCACGGGTTTGACGCTCTCGCATCGGCGCGCGGCCCGATGCTATAAATTTGCTTCCCGGTTTACATCCAAGGCGGAAACGGGGTGTAGCTCAGCCTGGCTAGAGCACTGCGTTCGGGACGCAGGAGTCGCTGGTTCAAATCCAGTCACCCCGACCATCTTCCGAGGGCGGCGAAATCAGCGCATCGATGTTCGCAATTCTCCTGGTAGTGGCGGCATATCTGATCGGATCGATTCCGGTCGGAGTGCTGATCGGCCGGATGTTCGGGATCGATCCACGCGCGGTCGGCTCGCGGAACATTGGGATGACGAATGTCGCGCGCGCGGCGGGCCGCGGCGCGGCCATACTCACCTTCATCGGCGACTTGTCAAAGGGCGCGATGCCGGTACTGGCGGCGCGCGTGAGCGGAACCGATACGACCACCCTCGCGGTCGTCGCGTTGGCGGCCTTTTTCGGATCGATTTTCTCCGTGTTCCTCCTGTTCAAAGGCGGCCGCGGCGTCTCGGCGTCACTGGGCATCTGGCTCGCGCTCGCGCCGGTCCCGACGCTGATCGCCTTCGCGCTGTTCGGCGTGGTGGTCGCGATCACGCGGATTGTCTCGCTGGGATCGGTATGCGCCGCGATCGCGATGCCGCTAATAATTGCGCTGATGGGTTTCCCACGGACCTACGAAGCATTGGTGATCGTGATGGCGTTTTTGGTCCTGCTTCGGCATCGCGAAAATCTGATGCGCCTCGCATCGGGCCAGGAGCCGAAGATGGGCAGCCGCGCGGCGTGATCATCGCAGCAATTGGATTTCGCCGGAAATTCGCCGGGCTCGGTGTGTGTAACAGTTATTGCGTAGCGCTAGAGGGCTTGCCTAAGCGCGACGATCTTGGAAATGGTACGCTTGCTGGCTCGCGGGGGTAGCGCGTTGCCGGAGGCGGACGGACTGCCAGAGGGAGCAACATGAAGAAGGTCGAGGCGATCATCAAGCCGTTCAAACTCGATGAGGTCAAAGAAGCGCTCTCCAGTATCGGCGTGCAAGGACTGACCGTTACCGAAGTCAAAGGTTTTGGCCGCCAGAAGGGTCATACGGAACTCTACCGCGGCGCCGAATACGTGGTCGATTTTCTGCCCAAGGTGAAGCTCGAGATCATCGTTTCCGACGATCTTGCGGCCCAGGTGGTTGAGACCATCGAACGATCGGCGCGCACAGGCCGCATCGGCGACGGCAAGATCTTCGTGATGCCGATGGAAGATGTGGTCCGCATCCGAACTGGCGAGCGCGGCTCCAACGCGCTCTAATCGCTGCCCCGCTGAATATTCGCCTACCTGACCGTGCTCTTCAGCACGTAACCGTGCAAGCCTTTGTACGGGCCGCGCGTCACCGTCACCTCGGCGATGTTGGCGTCCTCCGACAGCACCTTAACGTGAGTGCCATTGACCAGCGGCGTCACTTTGGACGAAGGTCCCAAGGCGCCGACCGCGCCCATGATTTGATGTTCCTTTACCTCCTGCTGAAACTTCGCGATGGTGTCGCGATCGGGGAAGATCAGCACCGCCGTCTGCCCTTGTGGCGCAGCCAGCCGATGACCGCATCCCGCGATGGTCACTGCGAGCATTGCGAGCGTGGCAGCGAGGGCGGTAAACGGTTGGCGCCGGAGTTTCATGCTTTCGGGTTCCAAGCGCACTATTAGCAGCGATTCCAACGGATTGTCTAATCGGAATAGGCTGACAGATGGCGTTGCGCTTACCGACGATCGGTCTCCTTATCGTGATGCTGCTCCTTTCCTGCTTCGCGCAACGATCGGCGTTTGCGATATTCACGAATAACGAGCCTCTCGGCGAGAAAGAGTACGATCCGACGGCCAGTCTTTCTCAGCTGCAATTCACGGACATTTACACGCCTGCGCAATACGGCACGAACGCTCAACCGAATACATTACGGATTCGCCCGATTCTCGACATTCGCCCGTTCTGGTTTCTCCCGCTTGAACAACTTGTGCGGCCTACGTTCAGGGTCGTGACTGCGCCTGAGGGCAAGGGCGCTTCGACCACCTCCGGCTATGGCGACATGCAACTACTCGATCTTTTCCGTATCCCGTGGCCGAATGCCGAAGTGAGTGCCTTCCGATGGGGACTCGGCCCCTACTTAATCTTTCCCACCGCCAACAACGATCGCATTGGCCAGCGCGCGTGGCAGGCCGGTCCCGCCGCGGCTTTTTCTTACTTTGGAATTCCGGATTTGAACGTGGCCGGGCTCATCCAGCAGGCAACTTCGTTCGCATATACCTCCCCGCGAGCAAAGCCCGTCACGTCGCTAACCTTTCAACCGATCGTCACCTATCAAATCGGGTACGGATGGTATCTGAAGTCGAGCGATGCCACCTGGACATTCAACCTCCGTCACAATACTTCGACCACCATTCCGATCAGCGCAGGCTTCGGAAAGGTCTGGAGTTTGTCGCCCGACCTGGCGATCGATACTTCGTCCTCGGGCGAGTGGACGCTCTATCGGCAATTCTCCGGCCAGACCCAGCAATTTACGGTGAATTTCCAGGTCACTCTGTTATTTCCCCGCGCGCAACTTTGAGAGGGACGCTCAATAGCGGGCCCGCACGCACGATATTATAATAAAGCGCTTGTGCCGCCGCGCTTTTGCCGCTATCAAGCGCTGTCGCTTGAGATGGGTGAAAAGCGCGCGGTGAGATTGCGAAATAAATGTCCTCCGCGTCCCGTCAGGATCGGGGGTCAAGCACGCACCTGGAGGCATCGTTTGTCACTATCCGAGGCACAATCGTCAGTGGCCGGGACCAAGCGTCCGGTCACGATGGAGAAGCTGGTCAACCTCTGCAAGCGGCGCGGCTTCGTCTTTCCCAGCAGCGACATCTATGGCGGCCTCGGCTCGACTTTCGATTACGGTCCGCTCGGCATCGAGCTCAAGCGCAACGTCAAGGAAGCATGGTGGCGCGACATGGTGCAGCGGCGCAGCGATGTGCTCGGCCTCGATGCGGCCATCCTGATGCATCCGCGCACCTGGGAAGCGTCGGGCCATCTGCAGAGCTTCACCGATCCATTGGTCGACTGCAAAAAGTGCAAGCAGCGCTTCCGCGCCGATCACATCACGGGCGATCGATGTCCCGAATGCGGCGGCGAGTTGACCGAGGCGCGGCGCTTCAACCTGATGTTCAAGACCTTCATGGGTCCGGTCGAGGACGAGGCCAGCACCGTCTATTTGCGGCCCGAAACCGCGCAGGGAATCTTCGTCAATTTCGACAACATCGTCGATACGCAGCGGGTGAAGCTGCCGTTCGGCGTGGCGCAGATCGGAAAATCGTTCCGCAACGAGATCACGCCCGGCAACTTCATCTTCCGTACCCGCGAATTCGAACAGATGGAAATGGAATTCTTCGTGCGGCCGAACGCTGAAGAGGAGGAGCGCTGGTTCAATTTCTGGGTGGAGTTCCGCTACAATTGGTTCCTCAAATACGGTGTCGCGCGCGATCATCTCCGGATGCGGCCGCACGGCGCCGAAGAGCTGTCGCACTATTCGCGGGGCACCACCGACCTCGAATTTCTTTATCCTTTCGGATGGGGCGAGCTTGAAGGCATCGCCAAGCGCGGCAGCTACGATCTCGATCAGCACGCGAAGTACAGCGGCCGCGATCTCACCTATTTCGACGACGAGACCAAGGAGCGCTTTCGGCCGTGGGTTATCGAGCCGGCGCTGGGTGTCGACCGCGCGATGCTGGCGTTCATGCTCGAGGCGTACGATGAGGACGTGGTCGAGAACGAGGAGCGGATTGTGATGCGCTTCGACGCGCGCCTTGCGCCGATCAAGGTCGCCGTCTTCCCGTTGCTGCGCAAAGGCGGCCAGCCGGAGAAGGCGCAGGCGGTGCGGGAGGAATTGCAACGCTATTTTCCGGTCGCCTACGATCAGGCGGGATCGATCGGGCGGCGCTACCGGCGGCAGGACGAAATCGGCACGCCGTTCGGCGTCACGATCGATCATCAGACAATGGATGACGATACGGTTACGCTGCGCGATCGTGATTCGACGCAGCAGGAGCGGATTCCGATCGCGCGGCTCGCATCTGAGATAAGCGCGCGCATCGGTTGGCATAGATAAAGCCTCAGAGAAGCGCCGCCGAACCCCGCGTCGATCGCGCGGTGCGGCGGCGCGCCGGACGGAGAGATTTTCAATGGCGCGTGTCCATCCCGAAATCTATTTCTTTGGCGGCGGCGTGGCCGAAGGCCGCTCCACGATGCGCGACCTGCTCGGCGGCAAAGGCGCAAACCTTGCCGAGATGGCGTCGCTCAAACTGCCGGTGCCCCCCGGCTTCACCATCACGACGCGGGTTTGCAACTACTACTACGAGCACAATCATCGCTACCCGAATGGACTCGATGCAGGCGTCAAGAAAAGCATCGCGCGGATGGAAAAGATCCTCGGGCGCAAGTTCGGCGCGCGTGAAAACCCGCTGCTGGTTTCGGTCCGTTCGGGCGCGCGTGTTTCGATGCCCGGCATGATGGACACCGTGCTCAACCTCGGGCTCACCGACGAAACCGTTGCTGGTCTAGAGCGCGCGAGCAACAATCCGCGCTTCGCCTGGGATTCGTATCGCCGCTTCTGCCAGATGTACGGCGACGTCGTGCTCAAGCTCAAACCGGAAAGTGCGACTGAGCACGACCCATTCGAGGTGCTGATCGAACAGAAGAAAAAAGCGCGCAACGTTGAAGAGGACGTCGATCTGTCGGCCGACGATCTGAAGGAACTGGTCACCGAGTTTCGCGATCTCATCCGACGGCGCACCGGCCGCGACCTCCCGCAGGATCCGGAAGAGCAGCTCTGGGAGGCGATCGGCGCGGTCTTCGGCTCATGGAACAACGAACGCGCGATATCCTATCGGCGCATCAACAATATACCCGACGACTGGGGTACCGCGGTCAGCGTGCAGGCGATGGTCTTCGGCAACCTGGGTCCGGATTGCGCGACCGGCGTCGCCTTTACGCGCGATCCCGCCACCGGCGAGAAGGGAATCTACGGCGAGTTCCTGCCCAACGCGCAGGGTGAGGATGTCGTTGCAGGCATTCGCACGCCGCTCCAGATTAGCTTGCGCGCTGGCCGCGCCTGGGCTGAGCGCAACCATATCGATGAGGAACAGCGCCGCAGCCGCTATCCCACCCTCGAGGAGAACTTCCCTGCGGCATACCGCACGCTGCTCGATATCGCGAAACGGCTCGAAAAGCATTTCCGCGACATGCAGGACCTCGAATTCACCATCGAGCGCGGCCGGCTTTTCATGCTGCAGACGCGCACGGGCAAACGCACCGCAGAGGCGGCCGTCCGATGCGCCGTCGACATGGCGACCGAGCGGCTGATCGATCGGCAGACCGCGCTGATGCGGGTTGAGCCGGAGCAACTCGATCAGTTGCTTCATCCGCGTCTCGATCCCACGGCCCACAAGGAGGTGCTGGCGCGCGGATTGCCGGCATCGCCGGGCGCGGTTTTCGGCGAAATTGTTTTTTCGGCTGAGGAAGCGGTCGAGGCGGTGAATAATGGCCGCCACGTCGTGCTGGTGCGCATTGAGACCTCGCCCGAGGACATCAATGGGATGCAGGTCGCGGAGGGAATTCTGACGGCGCGCGGCGGGATGACCAGCCACGCGGCGGTGGTCGCGCGCGGGATGGGCAAATGCTGCGTTGCAGGATGCACCGCGCTGGAGATCGATTACGGTAGCGGCACGCTTTCAGCCAACGGCCGCGTACTGCATCGCGGCGATTACCTCACCCTTGATGGCTCGACCGGCGAGGTGATCGCCGGCAAGGTCCCGACCGTCCAGCCCGAGATGTCGGCGGCCTTTAAGAAGTTCATGTCATGGGCCGATGCCGAGCGCAGGCTGGGAGTGCGCGCCAATGCCGACACGCCGCATGACGCCGAGGTTGCCCGCGCCTTCGGCGCCGAGGGCATCGGACTCTGCCGCACCGAGCATATGTTCTTCGATCCGCAGCGCATCGCGGCGGTGCGCGAGATGATTCTCGCCGAGACGCGCGAGCAGCGCGCGCGGGCGCTCGAGAAAATCGTGCCGTATCAGCGCGCGGACTTCGTCGGAATCCTGAAGTCGATGGCCGGGCTGCCGGTCACGATCCGCCTGCTCGATCCCCCGTTGCATGAGTTCCTGCCCAAGGAGGATGCGGAAATCGATGACCTCGCGCGTACGATGGGCGTCGACCCGGCCCATCTGCGGCGCGTGCGCGACGGCCTGGTCGAATTCAACCCGATGTTGGGTCATCGTGGGTCCCGCCTTGGCATCAGTTTCCCGGAAATTTACCGGGCGCAGGCCCGCGCGATTCTCGAAGCCGCAGCCGAGTTGCGCGCGCAGGGAGTCAAGGCGATGCCCGAGATCATGCTGCCGCTCATCGGCGATCGGCGCGAATTCGAAATCCTCGCGCGCGATATTCGCGAGGTCGCGCAAGAGGTGCTTGGGAGCCGCAACGGCGCGCGGGTAACCTTCACGATCGGCACCATGATCGAGGTGCCGCGCGCCTGCATGGTGGCCGACCAGATCGGCGCGGTCGCGGATTTCTTCTCTTTCGGCACCAACGATTTGACCCAGATGACTTATGGGCTGTCGCGCGACGATTCGGTGAAATTCCTCGACGATTATCTGGCGGCGGGCGTTTATCGCAAGGATCCGTTCCAGGAGCTTGATTCGGAGGGCGTCGCCGGCCTGATGCGCATCGCGATCCAGCTCGGACGCAAGGCGAATCACAAGCTCAAGCTCGGTATCTGCGGCGAGCACGGCGGCGATCCGGCAAGTATCAGGCTGTGTCACGGACTCGGGCTGGACTACGTTTCGTGCTCGCCTTTCCGGTTACCGATCGCGCGGCTGACCGCGGCGCAGGCTGCGATAGCGAGTCGCAGCGCCAAGGGCAAGGTGGCGTTCAGGGACGTCTGAGACCGCGCCGGTCAGCGCAAATAGTCTTCGACGCGAATCGCCGGGATCGCGAACTGCTGCACCTGATTGTTGCGCAGGATGCGCAGGTTCACGACGTCGCCCGGACGATGGTTGTTGACCGCATCGTAGAGCGCGCGGCGTTCCCGCACTTCGTTCCCATCAACGGTCAGCACCAGGTCGCCCTGCTTCAGGCCCGCCTTCTCGCTCGGACTGCCAGGCATCACGCCCGCAATGATCACATGATCCTGCAGCGTGTAAGAGAGCACACCCAGCCACATGCGTGGCGGGATGCTGGTGCGACGGCCGTCGCGGACCAGTTCATCACGGGCGCTCAAAAACAGTTCGCCCGGGATGCCGAGAATCGGGCGGCCGATTTCGGCGAAATTGAGATACGCCACGCCGAAGACCTGGCCGCGGGCATTGCAGATCGGACCTCCGTTGAGACCGACGTTGAGCGCCGAGGCGGTCATGCAGATGCATCGCTCGAGATAGAACTCCCAGACCGCATCGAAGGGGCCTAGATAGGTGATCACCCCGCAGTCGGCGCATCGCTTTTCGCCGCCTACGCTCGAAACGATGAAGGCCTCCTGCCCTAGCCGCGCATCAGCCGACGAGACCACATCCAGATAAGGAAACGGTCCGCCCTCGATCTTCAGCAGGCCGAGACCGGTCGTATAGTCCTGACCGACGATCCGGGCCTCGCGCTGCTCGCCGCCGTCGAGCGTGACGATTACGCGCTGCGCGCCCATGATCATGTAGTAGACCGTGAGAATCAGACCTTCCGCACTGACGATCGTGCCGGTGCCGCGCCGGTCGGTGCCGAGTCCGATGGCGTTCGAGATGTGATTCGAGGGAATGTGCGAATGTAGCGAGACAGTTGCGCGCGAAACTTTCGTCAGCAGCGACAGCTTGGCATTCACGGCCGGACTACCTGAACTAAAGGTAAGACACGCAAACCGGTGGATTCAAGCATCGAGCGACACACGTGCAGATTGCACGCCCGCCGGTCGCCGAGAAGTTTCTCGTTGCAAGTACGCTATTTAGTGACTCGAACCCGCCGGAGTCGCCGCTGCGCTCCGGGCCGGAGGCGGGACCGAGAGCAATTGCAGGGCCGAACCCAGATCGAGCTCCGAATACTTGCTGCTGGCGTAAAGCGCGTCGAGCCGCTTGACAGCTTCATCCGTGGTAAGATCTGAAAGCGATAACTCGCGCACTAGCTGATGAATGATTTTGTGCGCGCCCTTCCAATGAAACAGGTCGGCTGCAATGGTTAAGCTGTCGAGCTTGCCGACGCTCACCTGCATCGCGTCGTTATAGCCGTCGACATAACCGGTTTTGGCGTCGCCTGTCATCCGGTTCCAGAAGACGCCGTTGTGATTGAAACTCGGCGATGCGAACGCGCACGCCCAACTTGCCAGAAACCCGACGATCGCTCCGCCGATAAATTTTTTCATCGCTACCGCTCCGGCCCTCCGCTTTCCAGCAACAAAGTTGATGTATCACATTAAGTGGCCAAGCAAAAGTGGGTGGTTTTGAGACTGCTTTTGCAAACTGGAGCTTAGCGCACTCGCTTAAGTTGCCTGCGAGGGAAACGGTATGTCTAATAGAGCGGGCAGGGGGAACTCGGTCCGGGCGGGCCGGGGAGGCAATGCAACAGCAGCGTCCGCATCATTTGCTCCACGAGGACGAGGACGAGCGCGTTCAGCCGATAGCCATCGACAGCGACGAGAACGCGATTCGCGTTCTCAAACTCTCAGGCCCGGTTGCGGTCCTCCTGATGCTCGCCTACCTGATGGTCTCCGACCGCGGCGCCGGTCCGGGCCGTTCGATGCTCACCGATACCCACTGGATCGCGCTGGGCGCGACGGTGGCCTTCTTCGGCATCACGTGGCTGCCAGCCTTTCGTAGGCATTGGCGATTCTGGACGCTGCTCTTCTCGATTCTGCTCATAAGCCTGTTCATCCGGACTAGCGTGACAACAGGTGATTCAGTCTCGCCGTTCGTGGCGATCATCCTTTGCCCGGTAGCAAGCGCGTCATTCGTGCGCTGGAGCCCGCGCTGGCAGGCAGCGATGAACGTCGCGTGCCTGCTCGAGTTCGCAGCCGCCTCGCACTTTCTACCGATGCCCGATCCGTTTCAGCTCTATCGATGGCTCGGACTGCTGGCGGCGCTCTGCCTCGCCCAATTTACCGCGATCTTTTTGCACGACTACGAGCGCGCGCTTCATCGGCAGTTCGACCTGCTCACCGAAGCGGCGCATTTCCGCGAGCGCCAGGTGGCGATGCTCGCGCATGACATCCGCAATCCGCTGTCGTCGGTCACCGGCTTCGTCGGCCTCCTCGAAGAGGATCGTGAACTCGGTGAGGCGGAACGGCGCGAAATGCTGACGCGGATCGGCCTCGCGACACGCATGATGGATCTGATCGTCGGCAACGTCCTTGATTACACCAATATCGAGGAGGGGCGCCTGACGCCGAGCCGCCGCAACGTCGATCCCAATACCATTGTGGTGGAAGTGGCGAACGAGAATCTTCGGCGCGCGCAACGCAAGCATGTCAGGTTCCATACCCAGCTCAATCGCATGCCGGAGGTGAGCTGCGATCCGCATCACCTGGAGCGAATCCTGCGCAACTTGATGGTCCATGCGATCGATCGCGCCGAGCGGGGACAGGTGCTCGTCAGCAGCGATTGCCGCGACGGCCGGGTTAGCATCGAGGTCACCGATTCCGGTCCGACGCTCGATTCGGAGGCGCTCGCGCGACTGATGCAGCCGCCGCCGTCGTCGACCGTGCGAGCGTGGCCCGCGATCGTTGGGATGTTCGTGGCGCGCTCGTTGGCCGAGGCCAACGGCGGACGGATAGCGGCACGCTCCGACGATGGTGCGGGGCTGAGCGTGACGCTGGAACTGCCGGCGGCCACGGATGGCGCACCCTGATCGCGGCGGGCGGTGGATTGTCGAAAACCACGCTATTGCCGGGCCCGGGCGAATCCTCTAGCGTAGGTCAAGTGAGCGTAAGCGACAGCCCACGCGCAGAAACGATCCGAAACGCGTGCTCTCCCTGAGACCTCACACCGTGTCCTGACCGAGTTGCCCGGATTTCCTCCCAGATCGAAGACCGAGCTCGGCGAATTCGAACTGATCGCGCGGCTGTGCTCCGATCTGCGCCCCGGGTCCCGCACGATTCTCGGTCCGGGCGATGATTGCGCGATCCTCCGGCCCATCAAGCGACCAATTCTGCTCACGATCGACTCGATGGTCGAGGGCGTCCATTTTCGGGTCCCGTGGTTTTCTCCGGAGGCGCTTGGCCGCAAGGCGTTGACGGCCAATCTGAGCGACATCGCGGCCTGCGGCGGGCGCCCACTTGCGTGCGTGGTTAACTTCGCAATCCCCCGCCATATCGATTCGCGCTTTATCCAACGGGTCAATGCGGGTCTGCGGCGCGCCGCCGAGGCCGCGCAGGTTGACATCGTTGGCGGCAATGTCACGCGCGCCGACGCGCTTGCGATCACGATCGCGCTCATCGGCACGAGCCGTGACGCAATCCTGCGCCGTGATGCGGCGCGGGCGGGTGACGAGATTTTCGTCACTGGCACGGTCGGCGACGCCGCGGTCGGACTGCAAATCCTCGAAGGCCGGCTTCGCGTGCGTGGCGCAAGCCGCCGCTTCCTGGTTGATCGATTTATCAATCCGACTGCGCGGTTGCAGGCCGGCGAGCGCCTAGCTTCGATGCGCCCGACGCCGGCCGCGATCGATATCAGCGACGGCTTGTGGCAGGACCTGGGGCACATCCTCGAACGCAGCCGCGTCGCCGCAGAACTCGATGCGGATGCTATTCCGCGGTCGGTTGCCTACCGCGCTGCGGTCGGCGATGATCTCGAGCTCGCGATGGGCGGCGGCGAAGATTACGAGCTGCTGTTCTGCATGCGTTCCGGATGGACCGCGGCGCGGCTGACGCGCCGCCTTGGAGTTCCGGTTCATCGCATCGGCCGGATCGTTCGCGGCGCAGGCGCGATTCGAATCATCGGCCGGCGCGCCGGCGCGATCCCGCGGATCGGCGGCTTCGATCAGCTTCGCAATCGGGGGCCGCGGTGATGGCGCTGTTGCCGATCGCGGTCGTTCTTCTGCTGCTTGCAAGCGCGTTGCTGGCGGCCTCGGAAACCGCGCTCTTTTCGCTCGCCCGCATGGAGCATACCCGCGGGCGGCTCAGCCCGCGGGTGCGCGCGGCCCTGGAGCGGCTGATGAATCGGCCGCTCGAATCGCTGATTATCGTGATTGGGCTCAACGAGACCGCCAACGTTTTCGCCGAATGTCTGGCGACCTCATTTCTGCTGTTCTGGTTGGGACCGATCGGCGCTTATGTCGCGGTGCCGACGATGCTGCTGATCGTGATGCTCTTCTGCGACATCACGCCCAAGACTTTCGCGCTGGGCTTTCCCGCGATCGTCGCATCAATCACGGCGCGCCCGCTCGCGGCGCTCAGTGCCGTGCTGCATCCGATCGCACAATGGTTCGCGCCACGCGGACTTACCGCCCATCCCGAGCCAGTCTCCGAAACCGAGTTCAAGGCGCTGCTGCGGATGAGCGAGCATCAGGGCGAAGTCGAGCCGGCCGAGCGCGAGCTGATCCATCGGGTATTCGATTTCGCGGCGCGCCGCGTCTCCGAGGTGATGACGCCGCGCGACCGCGTCTTCTCGCTCGACCTCAACACGCCGCCCGAGCAGCTTATCTCGGAAGTTTCGCACGCCCATTTCTCGCGGGTGCCAATCTATCGTGGCAACCCGGATCACATCGTCGGGGTGCTCCACGCCAAGGATCTTGTCGTGCGCCGCCTCGATCAGACCGTGCCGCGCCTGGAGCGGCTGATGCGCGCGCCGCACTTCGTGCCGCCGGCCAAGCCGTTGTTCGAATTGTTCGATGAGATGCGTCGTGACCGCTTCCAGATCGCGATAGTGGTGAACGAATACGGCCGGCTGCTCGGCCTCATCACGCTCGAGGATCTGCTCGAAGAGCTGTTCGGGGAGTTGCGCGATGAATTCGAAGTCGAAGGACCCGAGATCGAAAGCGTCGGCGCGGGCGAATGGCTGGTCTCCGGCGCCATCGATGTGGCCCATCTCCGGGCGGTGCTGAACTCCGGCGCCCGGCTGCCGGAGCCGCGCGGCGCCCGATCGCTCAACAGCCTCGTCCTGCGCGATCTGGGGCGCGTGCCCCGCGCCGGCGATCACTTCCGGTTCGGCGATTTCGAAGCCGTGGTCGAGCGTGTGCGCGGGGCCAGCGTTGAACGGCTGAGGCTCAGGCGATGCAGCTAGCGGAGCTTGCCCTGATCGTCGCCGCCTGCGTCGTCGTGCAGGCGTTTTTCGCCGCCAGCGAAATTGCGCTGGTCGCCGCTGACGACGTCAAGGTGCGCGCCGCATCGGCGCGCGGCGAGAAGCGCGCGCCCATACTCGAAGCGCTGTTGCAGCGGCGCGATCGGTTGCTCGCGCTGGTCCTGACCAGCAGCAATCTTGCGACCGTGATCGCGGCGGCCGTGCTGACCACGTTCCTCCATCGCATCGGACCGCAATATTCCTACCTCGCGCCGTTCATCCTGGCGCCAGTCACGTTGCTGATTGGCGAATCGCTCCCCAAGCTGCTCGCGCTCCACGTGCCGATCGGATTCGCCTCGTTCGCCGCGCGTCCCCTGATTTTTCTCTCAACCGCGCTTGCGCCGCTGCTCCAGGCCGAGACGATGCTGAGCCGCGGGCTGCGCCGGCTGGTCGGCGTCTCGCCTGAGATCGCCAGCGTGTTCCTGACCCGCGAGGATTTGACGCTGCTGTTAAGACGGGAAGCCCCCAGCGGCGGCCCCGACGCTGACGCGATTCTGCCCGTCGAGCGGCAGATGATCCGCCGCATCTTCCGCTTCAGCCACTCGGAGGCGCGCAAGGTGATGGTGCCGCTGGTCGGAATCGAGGCGGTCTCCGACGAAACTACATTGGCGGCCGCCGCCGACATCGCACGGCGCGAGGGCTTCAGCCGGATTCCGGTCTTCCACAACCGCATCTTCGATATCATCGGCGTCGTGCACGTCTTTGATCTGCTCGAAGCTCCCGATCTGAGCCGGCCGGTGACCGAAGTGATGAGGCCGGTCAGTTATTTTTCGGAAGCGACGCCGCTCGACGAAATTCTGGTTGCGATGCAGCGTACGGGCGAGAATCTTGCGGTGGTGGTCGACGAATACGGCGGCGCGTCGGGCATCCTCACGATCGAGGATTTGCTCGAGGAAATTGTCGGCGAGATAGAAGATGAGTACGATGCCGGCGAACAACTTGCATTGGCAGTCAATTCGCGCACCCTGAAGACTCCCGGCCGCGCGCCGATTTCCGAATTGAACGAGCGTTTCGGCCTGAATCTTCCCGAAGGGGAAGAGTATGCTACGATCGCCGGGTTGGTGGTGGAACGGCTCGGCCATATTCCCAAACCCGGCGAACAACTTAAGGTGGGCGACTTGACGATTACGGTGACCCGCGCCGACGCGCGCGCGGTGCGCGAGGTGCTAATCAGGCTCGCCCGTCCGATGCCTTCCGAGCGCGTCCGCCGGCGATGACCGAGGAGCACATCCGGCGCATCCTGGACGAAGTGGCCGCGGGCAGGATGAACGCTTCGGGAGCGCTCAAGCGCCTGCGCCATCTGCCCTTTGATGATCTCGGCTTCGCCAAGCTCGATCTGCATCGGACAATTCGACGCGGAATCCCGGAGGTGGTGTTTGGCGAAGGCAAGAGCGCGGCGCAGATCGCGGCGATCGGCGTGCGCGTGGTGCGCGCGGGCGGCGATCTGATCGTGACGCGGATCACCGCCGACAAGGCGCGCGCGATCAAGGCGCGGCTCAGGAAATTCGTCTATCACGAGGATGCGCGCGTCGGCGCGATCGTCAGGCGGCGCCGCACCCCCTCCGGCCACGGCGCGATCGCCGTGGTCAGCGCGGGTACTTCCGACCTGCCGGTAGCCGAGGAAGCCGCGGTATGCGCGGAGCTGTTCGGAAATCGCGTCGCGCGGATCCATGACATCGGCGTCGCCGGGCTCCATCGTCTGACGGCCAACCTCGAAGCGCTGTCGAGCGCCGCGGTGCTGATCGTAGTTGCCGGAATGGAAGGCGCGCTGCCGTCGGTCGTCGCCGGTCTGCTCGACAAACCGGTGGTCGCGGTGCCGACCAGCATCGGCTACGGCACGGCGTTCGGCGGGCTCGCGGCGCTGCTCGGAATGCTCAATAGCTGCGCGAGCGGCGTCACCGTCGTGAATATCGATAACGGCTTTGGCGCGGCTTTCGCCGCCACCTTGATCAACCGCGTCGGGATCGCGCGCGACGGCGATTGATGGCGCAGCAGCGGAAATCGCTCACCAGCGGCCGTACCCGCCGCGCAATCAAGATCGGCGGTCTCGCCTCGCAGGTCGGCTCAAGCTATCTCTGGAACTCGCTTCGCCGGCCCTTCCTGAATGCAGCCGCGCGCGAGCGCGAGCTGCTCGAAACTCATATCCGCAACGCACGCCGAATCGTCGAAAGCTCGCAGCAGTTGCGCGGCGCCTTCATGAAGCTCATCCAGATGCTCTCGATGCGCAGCGATCTGCTGCCTGCCGAAGCGGTCGACATCCTGAAGGCGACGCGCTCGAGCGTGCCTCCGATGGACTTTGTGACCATCGCGGAGCAGGTCAAGCGCGAGCTGGGTCGTCGCCCGGAGCAGCTGTTCGCGAGCTTCGATCACCAAGCCTTCGCCGCCGCGTCGCTCGGCCAGGTGCATCGAGCGCGGCTCAGGAACGGCGAAGAGGTCGCGGTCAAGATTCAGTATCCCGGCGTCTCGGAGACGGTCGAGCAGGACCTTGGCAACGTGAAGCTGCTGCTGCGCACCCTGCAGGCGTTGGCGGGCGACCTGATGCGGCAGAAGATCGATACGCGCACGATCTACCGCGAACTCGAAGAACGGCTGCGCGAAGAACTCGACTATGTCAACGAAGCGCGCAACATCAATGAGTTCCGCCGGCTGCTGGCTGACGACAAGGAAGTGATTATCCCGCGTGTGTTCGAGAAGCTGAGCTCGCGCCGCGTGCTGACGATGACCTACGTCGACGGCTATTGGCTCTCCGACATTATGAGCCCCGAGGTCGACGAAGATTTGCGGCGCTGGGTCGCGCGCAAGTACTACCGGCTGGTATGGCGTCAGATCCTGGAGCTCGGCGTGCTCCACACCGATCCACATCCGGGCAACTACCTCGTTACCCATCACCCGCGGCTCGCGATTCTCGATTTCGGATCGATTCGGCACTACACCGAACCGCTTCGGCAGGCCAGCCTGATGCTCGCACGCGGGCTCCTGGAGCGGGATGACAAGTTGATCGCGAGCGCGATGGTCAAGCTGGGGTATCTCGATCGCGACAGCGACCCGGCCCCGATGATCAAAGTGATTCACATTCTGTTCGAGCCGCTGCTGACCGATCGAGTCTACGATCCGAACCGCTATGATTCGATCGCCAAGATGGCCGAGGTGGGGGAGATCGCGGTCAGGCACAAGCTCTACAAATCGCCGCCGCACAGCGTCTTCACATTGCGCGCGCTAATCGGCCTGGACGGCATCGTGAAGGGCCTCGCGATCCCCGACAACTACCGCGCGCTGTTTCGCGAAGCGGTTGCGAGCGCGGCCAAGACCGGATGAGATGGAAGATGGAACCGGCGGGACTGCTCGACCGGCTCGAGGCCTACCGCGACCGCAGCTTCCAGAGGTTGAAAAAGCGCCGGGTCACCGGTGAGAGGAGCGCGCTCGATTTCATCAACCGCGCCGGCTTCTGCACCGCTTTTACTGCCGGCCTCGGCGTGCCCTGCCTGCGCGAGGCGATCGCGGGTGAGCGCGAGCCGGCGCTACCCGAGCACATCCAGCACGACTACGCGATAGGCCTGGCGTGGGAGCTCAAGAATCGATTGCCGGCAAAGCGGCTGGTCTACTACGGCAAGGTGATTGGTGGACGCCCCGGGTTCATCGCGCTCGACCTGCTGCCGGCGTTTCTCCGGCTGCGCGTTGCGCCGGGCGGATATC
This sequence comes from Pseudomonadota bacterium, assembly GCA_021324855.1. GTDB lineage: Bacteria > Desulfobacterota > Binatia > Binatales > Binataceae > JAJPIG01. The sequence continues at coordinate 133,332 of JAJPIG010000026.1, forward strand.
GATCGCTCTACGCGCACGGCGAGTTGTCGCAATGCGCGCGGCTTGTAATCGAAGCGCTGACCCGCCGCGGGCCGGCCGAGACTCGGGTGCTTAAGCTTTCGAGCGGCTTCGCGAGGCCCCGCGAACGCGCCGAGTTCGACCGCGCGATGAAGGAGCTGCAGGAGAAGTTTCTCGCGCTCAAGGTCGAAGAGCGCTACGACCCGTTCACGTATGTCTGGGATACGATGGAGCGTCGATGGGGCGACGCGATGCGCGCGGCTCGGAGTATCGCGCCGGGCGAGGCGGCGCTGCGGATTGTGCGGCGTTATTTCGACGTAGCGGGGTTCGGCAATGAACGCGCGATCGCTCGGCTACTAGTGATCGATCCGGCGCTGGTCGAGCGCGCGACGCAGCGTCTGGAGCGCGAACGAATGATCGCGCGCGGCGTCAGAATCGAAGGTCTCAATGGAACGCACAGCGTACTGACCACACTGCTTCAATAGGTTTGAATGTTGCAATCGCCGGGGCTTGCCCCGAATACCTGGCTCATCCATTGAAATTCTCACCACTGCTCGTATTTGACCGACCGGCGTTCGTAGCCCGAGCTGCGCAGCAGATCGCGAATTCCGAGTACGCCCGGGCCGACGCCGCAGATATAGAATTGCCGCGCGCGGACCGTGTCGCTTTTCACCCAGCGCGACGCGACGATCGCCCGGATGCGATCGTAAATCTCATCTGGCGCCGCGGCCGCCGGAGCCGTGACGAGCTCCAGAGCGAAGTGCCGATGCGCGTGCGTCCATCCTTCGAGCTCGCTGCGATAGAGCAGATGCGCTTCGTCCGATGCGCCATAGAGCAGGTGGAACGGATGCGCGAAGCGCGATGCCAGGAGCCGGCGAAGCATCGGGCGGATCGGCGCGATGCCGGTGCCGATTGCGACGAAGACCAGTTCCGACTCAGGCGGCCGATCGAGCGTGAACAGGCCGAACGGCCCGGTGAACGAAAGCTCGTCGCCTGTATCGCATCCGAAAAGGTAATCGACGCCGCGTCCACCACGTACGCGATTGAAACAGATCTCGAACGGCTCGCCATCTTCGGGGCTCGACGCGATGGTGTAGGCCCGCGTGCGCGTTTCGTCGCTCAGTGGGATCGAAATCGAGATGAACTGGCCTGGCACGAAGCTCACGGGCGGGCTGTCCGGCGAGCGCAGAAATAGCGAGCGCGTATCGGCGTTGTGATCGAAGATGCGCTCGACGATCGCGCGGCGGCCCGGGCGTGTCGCGCCGCTCCCGGCCGACTTCGAGTCGGCCATCTCAGCGTCCCTCGCTCATCTGGTTGATCGTGTAGCGCGGTACGAGGACGACGATCTCGGAATCGGGATCCTCGACTACCGCCTGGCATCCGAGGCGCGAAGTGGGGGTCAGGCCCGGCGCCTTGTCAAGCATGTCCTCTTCCTGCTCAGTCGGCTCGGAGAGCCGGTTCGCGCCCTGTTTCACGATCACATGGCAGGTGGTGCAGGCGCAGTTTCCACCGCAAGCATGCTCGAGATGGATACCGTGGCCAAGCAGGATGTCGAGAATCGACCCGGGGCGGCCGTCATGATGGAACGGCGCGGCGGCGGGATCGAACTCGATGACTTGCTCGGGCTCGCCGCTTTCATAAATGACACGCAGCCTGGCCATCAAATGTCGATCACTTGAACGCTTCCAGGTCGGGGGGCGGAGCGGTGGTGTGCGCGATGGTTGCGGAGACCGCGGGCGCAAAGCGCCGCGCAAACTCCTCGGGACTGAGGCGCGTCTGCGCCGCGAGCTGCGCGAGCATCGGCCCCTCCAGGTCGGGCGGCTGCAAACGAATCATGTAGGAACGCGCGACGGTGTACGACTCGCTCCGCACGTCGACGGTACGGATGCGGATGCGCCCGGTCTCGGGATCGATCAATTCGTCGAGCTCGACCGGCGTCACGCGACCCCCGGTGATCGCGATCAGCGCGCCGGAGCCGCCGCCCAGCAGATAACGCACCGCGCCGTAGCCGAGCGTGCGCGTATATTCGATATCGAACGGCGTCGGCCGCGCGCATCGAAGCTCGTAGCCGATGTCCTTGGCGATCACGGTGCCGGCGATGCCGAGTTCCTTAAGGGTGGCGCGGATCCGATCGCGCAGAAAGCTCGCCAACGGGATGTCCGCGATATGCACGTGACCGTAGGCATCGCGCTCCAAACCGTCGACCGGCAATGTATCGAAGTCGAGCCGTTCGGCGATTCCTTCGGCGACGATCGCGACGCCGTAGTCGTGGCCGGCCACCAGGCGCTTGACGATCGCGCCGACGATGATATCGACAACCGTCCGGAGATCGATCTTGCCGGGGCCGAATTCTTCCGGGATGACCGTCAGAGTGGCGCCAGCCGACTTGCCGATTCCGAGCGCAAGCAGCCCCGCCTTGCGGCCCATGGTGACGACCACGTACCAGCGATCGGTGCTGCGCGAATCCTCCATCAACGATTCGACGATCGTGGTGCCGAACGCCCGTGCGGTTTCGAAACCGAAAGTCGGCGCGTTTTCGGGCAGCGGCAGATCGTTATCGATGGTCTTGGGGACCGTTGCCACGCCGATTCGCCCGCGGGCATACTCAGCGATGCGCGCGGCGCCGAAGGTGGTATCGTCGCCGCCGATGCAAATCAGGTAGCGCACGTTCAGTCGATCGAGCGCGTCCACCGTCCGCCTCAGGCTTTCTTCGTCCTGGGCGGGGTTGGTGCGCGACGTGCGCAGGATCGATCCGCCGGTGAAATGGACGCGGCTGACATCGGGAATGCGCAGCTCGACGGCCTGCGAGATATCGCCCTTCACCAGCCATCGATAGCCCTCGCGCAATCCGATCACGCGCAGGCCCGAGTTGATCGCCTCTATCGTGGCCGAGGCGATGACGCCATTGATGCCCGGCGCGGGGCCGCCGCCCACGAGGATCGCCAAGGTCGGCGGATGGTCGTTACTCGGCATAATGCAATGCTGGATAAGTGAAGATTCCGGGCCGCGTAGCGGCTTCTGACATCCATTCTACAGGAATTGAGCCCTGACCAATATGTCTTGCTTGTGCTTTCGCCTGATTTTCGCCATCATGCTTAAGGAGTCCTTCAGGGAGGTCGAGGAAGCTCATGGCGGAAATGAAGACGCTGACCAAGCGACAGAAACAGCTCGTCGATTTTCTCGAGAAGTATATCAATGAGCACGAGTATGCGCCGACGCTGGCCGAAATTGGTGAGTACTTCGGGCTTTCATCGCTTGCGACCGTGCATAAGCATCTGCACAATCTTGAACAACGCGGCTTCATCCGCCGGAGCCACAATCACAGCCGGGCGCTGGAGGTTACGAAGGCCAGCCGGGCCAGATCGCGCGGGCTCCCGTTGCTCGGTCAGGTCGCGGCCGGCGCGCCAATCGAGGCCGTCGAGGGTCACGATTCAATAAGCGTGCCCGACGAGCTGGTGGGACGCGGCAATACGTTCTGCCTCCGGGTGCGCGGCGAATCGATGATCGACGAGGGCATCCGCGACGGCGATTACATCATCGTCGAGGAGCGCGAAGCCGCCAATAACGGCGAGACGGTGGTGGCGCTTTTAGGCAACGAGGCGACGGTCAAGAAGTATTATCGCGAAGCCAACGGCAGCATCCGGCTGCAGCCGGCGAACATCACGATGGAGCCGATCTACGCGCGCGAGCAGGACCTCAAGATCCGCGGAGTGGTGGTCGGGCTGATGCGACGTTATCGGTAACGCCGCGGCCGGCGGCAGACCGCGGGAGAGTCGACGGCCCACCACCGGCGTTGGCGCGCGGCGCGACTAACCCCCCGGCATCGCGCCAGCGATCTGAAAAATGGAAGAGCGCCTGAACGGCTTTCCACTCCCCGCGCCGCATCCGTTTGGAGGCTCCAGATACGCGCGCCCACGCGAGAGCGGGCACCCCTTGGCCGTCAGGCGCTCTGAGAGACCATCGATCAATTCAGTTCCCCTTGAGCGGCAGCGAACCCGCGCCGTGCGGATTCACCGGAAAGCGGACGATGAAACGCGCGCCATGTCCCGGCGTCGACTGGATTTCAAGCCTGCCCTTGAGCGCCGCGACGCATCGCTTAACCACAGTCAGACCGAGGCCGAGACCGCTGTATTGACGGTTGCTGCGCAAAGCGAGTTGCGCGAACGGTTTGAAAATCTGCTCGCGGAGCTCCGCTGAGATGCCGGGACCGGTATCGACGACCTCGAATGACACCTGCGGCCTGCCGGGCCGGCCGGCCCGCCGAATCGCGATAGTGACGCTGCCGGCGGAAGTGAAGCGGACGGCGTTAACCGCGAGGTTCGCGAGGATGAGCCGGAGCTGGCGATGCCGCGCGTGAATCACGGCCGGCGCGTCATCGAGATCGAACCGCAGGTCGAGCTTCTTGTCTTGATTCGCCGACTCGATCAGCGGCATCACCTCGTCGAGCAGCTCGAGCGTCGAGACCTCCTCATCGCCGTTCACCTCCTTGCGCCCCTCCTCCTGCGCGAACTCCATGATGTTCTCGACGACGCGCGCAAGTTCGCAGGCATTCGCGTTCATCCGCTCGAGCACCCGGGTTGACCCGGTCGGCAGCTGCGGCATCTGATCCTTGAGCGTATCGAGATAGCCGAGCAAAACCTGGATCGGGGTCCGCAACTCGTGCGCAAGATTGGCAAGCGCGGTCAGACGAAGATGCTCGGTCCATTGCTCGGGCGGGACGCGCCGGCTGAAGAGCATCGACGGATCAGATGCCGGGATTGCACGTGATGGCCGCGTCCCTGAACGGCTGCGAGGATAGTAGCGCATGATTCCCTCCCTGCCTGCCGATGCGCCGGGCGTCGTGAGCGACGTTGGGGTCTGCATCGAACACGAGCGAGCGTAGCGCCGGCGCGCGAACAGATGAATTGAGAATTGACCTAGAACGTGGACGAAAACTACCCGGTCGGACCGGGAAAACTACCTAGACGGGCGTGGACGAAAATTTTGATGACAGGCGGTCAGCAGCATCGATTTAACCCGCAATATCGTCGCGTAAACGCCGCAGCAACCATCCGGGCCTGTTCGCGCCGTCCGGCTCTTGGAGCATCCGCAATGGCGAAGTGATTAAGCCGCGACAGCTCGAGGAGCATCGCACGGATGACCACGCGCACGCTGTCGCTTGTCAATGCTTTCGCTTGAGAAATGGTTCTCACGCCGCGGCCTCCGCGCCGGCGCTCGCCGGCCGGATGCGATTCTGAAGCATCAGCGTCGCCCACACGCGGATTGAATCGATCAGAATGACTGCGACGACGGCGATCAGCGCAACGGTCATGATCGCATCGACGCGATCGTTCCACATCAGCCGCGAAATCTCTGCAGCCCGCGCAGCACTCAGGCCCGGTGTCGCGAGTTCGGCGCCGAGCTGCGCGGCATGCGCGAGAAATCCGACATTCGGCGCGCCGCTCAGCAGCTTCTCGGCTCCCGCGGTCATCGTGACCGCGACCAGCCACGCCAACGGAGTGAGCGTGACGAACGCGAAGCGCGCCTTGCCCGCGCGGATCATCGCGCTGGTTGCGACGCAAAGCGCAATCGTCGCCAACATCTGGTTGGCGATTCCGAACAACGGCCACAGCGAATTGATCCCGCCCAGCGGATCGATCGTGCCGAAATAAAGGAAGTAGCCCCATGCCGCTACCACCACCGCCGACGTGATCACGATGTTCGCGTAGGAGCCCGGACTGGCGAATAGAGGCAAGATCTGGCCGATGAGGTCCTGGAACATGAAGCGCGCGACGCGTGTCCCCGCGTCAAGCGTGCTCAGGATGAAGAGCGCTTCGAACATGATCGCGAAGTGGTACCACAGCGCCATAACGGCCGTGCCGCCGAGCGTATGGGCGAAGATGCGCGCCATGCCCACGGCGAGCGACGGCGCGCCGCCGGTGCGTGCGTAAAGCGAAGTCTCGCCGATCGCGTGAGCCAGCGCAGCCATCTGCGCGCCATTCACCGGAAATCCCCAGGCGGTGATTCTTGCGCAGGCGGAACCGCCGACCCCGACCACGCCTGCCGGGCTGTTGATCGCAAAATAGACCCCGGGCTCGAGCATCACCGCCGCGATCATCGCCATCACAGCGACGAACGACTCCATCAGCATGCAGCCGTAACCGACCATCCGGGCGTCGCGCTCGCGCTCGAGCATCTTGGGCGTGGTGCCGGACGCAATGAGCGAATGGAAGCCCGAGATCGCGCCGCAGGCCACTGTGATAAATGCGAATGGGAAGACCTTGCCGCCGAAGATCGGACCGCTGCCGTCGGTGAAACGGGTCAGGGCCGGCATTAGCGTCGGCGGATGCAGCGCAGCGAGGCCCGCGGCGAGCGCCGCGATGGTTCCGATCTTGATGAATGCCGATAGATAGTCGCGCGGCGCCAGCAAAAGCCAGATCGGCAGCACCGACGCAATGAAACCGTACCCGATGATCCAGAGCGCCAGCGTGGGCGCGTCCATCGCGAAGTAATGACCGAAGCTCAGCCCACCGACATAGCGGCCGCCCCAGACCGCAGCCACGATGAGTGCGACGCCGATAGCGGAGGCCTCGACGATTCGGCCGGGCCTGAGATGCGTCATCCAGATTCCGACCAGCATCGCGACCGGCACGGTCATCGCGACGGTCGAGGTCGCCCACACGCTATGCTTCATCGCATTGACGACTACGAGCCCGAGCACCGCAATCAGGATCACCATGATGAGCATCACGCCGAGCAGCGCGACCAGTCCGCCGACCGGTCCGATTTCATCGCGCGCCATCTTGCCGAGCGAGCGGCCGTCGCGCTTGAGCGAGTAACCGAGAATCACGAAATCCTGGACGCATCCGCCGAGCACGGCGCCGATTACGATCCAGAGCGTTGAGGGCAGATAGCCGAATTGAGCCGCCAAGACTGGACCGACCAGCGGTCCCGGTCCGGCGATGGCCGCAAAGTGATGGCCGAAGGTTACCCAGCGCGCGGTCGGGACGTAGTCGCGTCCGTTGGCGAGCCGGATCGCGGGCGTCGAGTGGTGATCATCGAGTTCCAGCACGCGATCCGCGATGAACCGCGAGTAGAAGCGGTAGCCGATGGCGTAGATCGAGACCGCGGCGACGATAAACCAAAGCGTGTTCAGATGGCTCTCGCCGCGCGCGGTCGCGACCACGGCGAGCCCACCCGCGCCGAGTATCGCCACGGCGGCCCATGCGATCAGGCTCCAGAGTCGGTTCATAGAGGGCCTTGTAATGGTCCCCGCCGCCTATCGCAAGCCGGGCTCGATTAACCGTCCGCACCCCGCTTTCATGGACCGGCTGACTCTGGTTGAATCTGAGTAACTCCGGCGCATGAAGCCGGACATCCCACGATGTTGCGTTTCCTGACCGCCGGAGAATCCCACGGACCTGAACTGGCCGCGATTATCGAAGGCGTGCCGGCCGGCTTCGAGATCGATCTTGCGCGAATCAATCACGATCTCGCGCGCCGCCAGAAAGGTTATGGACGCGGCGGACGGATGCTGATCGAAAAGGACGAGGCGCGGCCCGTCTCGGGCATCCGCTTCGGCCGCACCACCGGCAGCCCGATCACGCTGATCGTCCAGAATCGTGATTTTGCGAACTGGGAGAAGCGGATGTCTGCAGATCCGCGCGATCGCGCCGAGGCCAGGCCGGTGACGCGCCCGCGTCCGGGCCATGCCGATCTCGCCGGCGTGCTCAAGTACAACCTCGACGACATCCGCGATGTCCTGGAGCGCGCCTCGGCACGCGAAACCACGATGCGAGTCGCGGTCGGCGCGCTCGCGAAGCAGCTTATTGCGCCCTTCGGGATCGAGGCGCTTGGCTACGTCGTCCAGATTGGCGGCACGCCAGCCCCGATTCGCGACGAAATCCCGCTTGCCGAACTCGCTGCGATCACCGAGAACTCGCAGGTCCGCGTTTCGGACGCCGACGCTGAGCGTGCGATCATCGCGGAGATCGACGAATGCAAGAAGAGCGGCGACACCCTGGGCGGTATCGTCGAGGTGACTGTCACGGGTGTGCCGGTCGGACTCGGCAGTCATGTGCAATGGGATCGGAAGCTCGACGGCCGGCTCGCGCGCGCGCTGCTTTCGCTGCAGGCGGCCAAGGGTGTCGAGTTTGGGATGGGTTTTCGGGCCGGCACCGTACGCGGCTCGCAGCTACACGATGAAATCGGCTACGACGCCGCGAACTCGCGCTTCACGCGTCATTCGAACAATTCGGGCGGCACCGAAGGCGGCATGACGACCGGCGAGCCGCTCAAGGTGCGAGTCGCGTTCAAGCCGTTGTCGACCCTGATGCGTCCGCTGCGCTCGGTCGACATCAGGACCAAGACCGAGGCGGTCGGCACGATCGAACGCTCGGACGTCTGCGCGGTGCCGGCCGCGGCGGTCATCGCGGAGGCGGTGGTTGCGTATGAAATCGCAGATGCGTTCCTCGAAAAATTCGGCGGCGATTCGCTCGCCGAGGTGACGCGCAATTATCAGGGCTACCTCGAACAGGTGCGCCGCTACTAGGGACCGGCGATCGATGAGACCGAAGCTGGTCGTAACCGGTTTCATGGGCGCCGGCAAGAGCCGTGTCGGACGGGTCGCGGCGACGCGGCTCGGCTGGCGCTTCTTCGACAGCGATCGCGAAATCGTCGCCCAGAGCGGCAGATCGATCGCGGAGATTTTTGCGGAGGATGGCGAGCCGCGGTTTCGCGAGATCGAACGCCAGGTGATCGCGGCGCTCGCGGCGGATCGGCGCGCCGCGGTGATCGCGACCGGCGGCGGCGCGCTTGCCGACGAGCGCAATCTCGCCGCGATGCGCGAGTCGGGGATTATCATCTGCCTCACCGCGCGGCCCGAAGTGATCGCGGCGCGGCTCAAGCGCTCCGGTGAAGTGCGGCCCAAGTTGCTCGAAGGCAGGAAGCCGATGCTCGAGCGGATCGTCGAATTGCTGGGCGAGCGCGCGGCGGTCTATGCGCGTGCCGACGCGGCAGTCGACACCTCCGACCTCACGATCGATGAGGCGGCCGACAAGGTGCTCTCCACGTTCAAAGCGCTCCGGGAGCTGCGATGCGGACCTTCGGCGTAAATCTCGGCCCGCGTTCATATCCGGTGCATGTGGGCGCCGGAATTCTCGATCAACTCGGGACACTCGCGCTCGAAGCAGGGCTGCGCGGCGGGCGCGTTGCCGTTGTGACGGATTCGAACGTCGGCCCGCTTTATCTGCGCCGCGTCACTGAGACGCTGGACGGGTCGAAGTTCGATCCGATTGCGATCGAGTTCGCGGCGGGCGAGGCGAGCAAATCGATGGCTGTGCTCGAATCGATCTACGACCGGCTGATCGCGGCCGGGATCGAACGGAGCGGCGCGATCGTCGCGCTCGGCGGTGGCGTCGTCGGCGATCTCGCCGGCTTCGCCGCAGCGACCTATCTGCGGGGCGTCGCGCTGGTGCAGGTTCCCACCACGATGGTCGCGCAGGTCGACTCCGCGCTTGGCGGCAAGACAGGGGTCAACCATCGCGCGGCGAAAAATCTGATCGGCGCGTTCTACGAGCCGCGGATGGTGCTCGCCGATGTCGCGACGCTGAGCACGCTCGGCCAGCGCGAGTATCGCGAGGGCCTGGCCGAGGTGATCAAGTACGGCGCGATCATGGATGAACCGTTTCTCGGCGAGCTCGAACGCGGTCTTGACGCGATCGAGGCGCGCGACACGCAACAACTCGAAGCGATCGTCGAACGCTCGCTGCGTCATAAGGCATTCGTCGTCGAGCGCGACGAACATGAATCGGGCCTCCGCCGCATCCTGAATTTCGGTCATACAATCGGCCACGCGCTCGAAGCCGGGTTCGGATACGGCCGCTATCTCCACGGCGAGGCGGTGGCGGTCGGGATGGTCGCAGCGGCGCGGCTCTCGGAAACCTATGCCGGGCTGAGCGCCGCCCAATCCGAGCGGCTGCGCGCGTTGATTGCGGCGATGGGGTTACCGGTCGAGCTTCCGCCGGGATGGGCCGGTGAGGACTTCATCCGCGCGATCAAGCTCGACAAGAAACGCCTGGGCGATAAGGTCGAATTCGTGCTGCTCGACCGGCTGGGCCACGCGCTGACGCATCGGATCGACGCCGAGGAGATTATCGAGCAATTATCTAGTCAATCAGCCGCCTGATACTTCCGATTTGGCCGCCGAAATTCCTTGTCAGCATCCGCCCTTTCAGCGATGTTGCAGTTGCCCTACGCCCGTTAAACGGGGCGGGGTTGTATTTTTTTTGCAAGAGGGTGAAACTACTAGCAGGCGGTGGGGCTTTAAGAAGCACCTGGAGGGGGGCTTTCGACGAGTGCCGCGTGGCAATCGCCGTAGGCTGCCAGCCGCACAGCAGACCCGAGGCTCGCCTTCGTCATGGCCTGAAGCCAGTTTCGGGTAGGTTGTGCGACAGCACACGCCAAAGATTGCGTGCTCAGATTTTCACCAGGTGAGGATGCTCATGGCACAGACAGTCGCTCAACCGTCGAAGGTGCTTACAGTCAGGGAAGTCTCGGAGTACCTTCGGGTTCATCCATCGACGATTTACAGGCTGCTGAGGCAGCGCCAGTTGCCGGCTTTCCGGGTCGGCAGCGACTGGCGTTTCAATGTCGAAGCGATCGATCGTTGGCGCGCCGCCATGGAAGAAGGCGGCCGGCCAATCGAGAAACAGCCCGTGCCGCACGGGCGGCGGCGTAGCGCCTGACGTTTGCTTCCGCTGCCGTGTGATTGCGCGCGGCGGCGGGGTCCGGCGCTAGATCGTTCGATGAATAACAGAGGGGAGTCTCTGCAACCTGAATCGTTCGCAGCGGCGGGATGTTTCGCCCTCGGGAGGTTCAGCCGACGCGCTGTGAAGCGCCGGAATCCGCCAGCGTTTCGAGCAGGAGTATCGCGACGCCGATCGTAATCGCGCTATCGGCAACGTTAAACACCGGATAACTCCAGCCGTAGTAGTGGACGTGGATAAAGTCGATTACCACTCCATTCCGGCTGCGATCGATCAGGTTACCCAGCGCGCCGCCCGTGATGAGCGCGAATGCGGCCGTCTGCCATGACGGCTTCTCCGCGCGCGCCATCAGTACGATAAGCACCACCAGCGCAATCGCAGTGATCACGAACAGGAAACTCTCGCGCACCTGCGCCGGCAGGTTGGCGAACAGGCTGAAGGCCGCGCCCGGATTGCGCGTGTAGGTAATGTCGAGGAAATGCTGAATTATCGGTATGGACTGATAGAGCTGCAGATGCGTAGCGACGTAGAACTTGCTCGCCTGATCAAGAATCAGCACTGGCGCGGTAACCGCCGCGAGCATCAACCACATCGTGCGCAGACGCGACGGCCGCCAGCTCTCAGAGGCCGGAGCGGAAGCTTCAGTCACCGGCTCAAATCCCGCAGCACCGCGCGGCATCGCGGACACAATTCCGGATTGCCGCCGTCATCGTAATATTTCCAGCAGCGCTGACATTTGAGACCCGGCGCGCGCTTCGCGCCGACGACCCATCCCAGGGACTCGACCACGCTGTAGTGCGCGCCGTTGCGCGAGGAATTTCCACCCGCGCCGGTTATCGCGCGCGCATCGGCAGGCTCGAGAAACGACACGCCGGAAACAATGAACAGGTCGGCCAGCTGATCCTTGTACGTGCCGACATCCTTCAACAGACCGTCGGGTTTTCCCAATGACCCGAGCTGGACGACGGCTTCGAGCGGCGCGCCGATAGTTCCCTGCTTGCGCATCTCCTCGAGCACCTTCAGCACGTGATCGCGAAGTCCGAGAAACAGTTCCCATCGGCCCTCGAGCGCCGAATTCGCGACTTCGGGTCGCGCTTCCTGCAGTCTCAGCAGATGAACGCTTTCGCGCCGCGCCCCTGGAATATGACCGTAGATTTCGTCGGCAGTGTACGGAATCAGCGGCGCGAGCATCCGCACTATCGCATCGAGCAGGATATAGAGCGCGCTCTGTGCAGAGCGCCGCTCGCGCGACCGCTCGCCCTCGCAGTAGAGGCGATCCCTGACTACATCGATGTACAGCGAGCTCAGATCGACCACGACGAAGTTCAGCAGTCGATGATAGGCGGTCTGGAAATCGAATTTCTCGTACGCCTGGCGCACTTCGCCTTTGAGCCGTTCGAGGCGCGTCAGGATGTAGCGGTCGAACTCGAGCATCGCATCCGGAGCAAGCGCGTCGCGCGCCGGGTCGAAATCGTAGAGATTGCCCAGGAGGTAACGCGCGGTGTTGCGGAGCTTGCGGTACGCCTCGGCGACCGCGCTGAACAGATTCTCGCCGACGCTCATGTCAGCGGCATAGTCGACCGACGCGAAGACCAGCCGGAAAACATCAGCGCCCATCCGCTCGACGACATCCGAAGCGTGCTCGAAATTGCCGAGCGACTTCGACATCTTGCGTCCCAGCTCGTCGAGCGCGAGGCCGTGGCTGATGACGTTGCGATACGGCGCGTGACCTTCCACCGCGGTCGCGCAGATAAGCGACGATTGGAACCAGCCGCGCGCCTGATCGATTCCTTCGACGTACGCCGCCGCCGGCCATCCGAGATCACGCTGACGGAGCACGGCGGCCTGCGAGCATCCGGAATCGAACCAGACGTCGAGCACGTCCTCGGTCTTCGCGAAATCGGCGCCGCCGCATTTTTCGCATTTCAAGCCGACGGCAAAATCGGCGACCGGCCGCTGATACCATGCATCCGAGCCCTCGCGGGCGAAAATCTCCTCAACCCGGCGCATCACCGACGGCTCGAGCGTCACGATCCCGCAGCCGGCGCATCGCAGCGCCGGAATCGGCACGCCCCACGCGCGCTGGCGCGAGAGACACCAGTCGGGCCGCATCTCGACCATGTTGCGGATTCGATCTCGCGACCATCCGGGCACCCATTTCACGTGACGATCGATTTCTTCGAGCGCGCGCTCGCGCAGACGATTGTGATCGACGCGCAGGAACCATTGTTCGGTCGCGCGGAAGATCAGCGGATTCTTGCATCGCCAGCAATGCGGATAGCTGTGACTGACATCCTCGCCATGGAGCAGCGCGCCCGACGCCTTCAGGTCGGCGACGATCGCGGGGTTCGCCTCGAACACCTGCCGCCCCGCATAGGCGCCCGCCTCGTTTGTGAAGATGCCGCCGTCGTCGACCGGCGTCAGCGTCGGCAGGCCGTACTGATTGCCGATCACGAAATCCTCGTAGCCATGGCCGGGCGCGGTATGCACCAGCCCGGTGCCCGACTCAGCGGTGACGTGCGGCCCGAACATCAGCCGCGAATCGCGATCGATGAACGGATGCCGGAAAATGTCCCTGCCGTCGAGCGCCTTGAGCGCGTCGCGCTTGAGCGTGATCCTTCCCGAGGCTTTCTGTCCGCAAGCCTGCTCGACGGCCTCGGCGAGGCGCTCGGCGACGATGTACCACGAAGCGCCGAAGCGGAGCGCGACGTAGTCGAAGGTTTCGTTGAGCGTGATTCCGAGGTTCGCCGGGAGCGTCCACGGCGTCGTCGTCCAGATCAGCGCGAAGAGCCGGCCCGCGCGATGCGCCTCGGCGAGCGTCGCGCCGTCCGCAGGATTTTCGACGAGCGCCGCCGCATCGCCGAGCTTGTCATTGATGCGGAAGGCGACGTAAATCGACGGCGACAGATGGTCGCGATATTCGACCTCGGCTTCGGCCAGCGCGGTGCGGCATTCGATGCACCAGTGGACCGGGCGCAGGCCGCGGTAGATATAGCCGGCCTCGACCATCTGGCGCAGCACGCCGATCTCGGCCGCTTCGTATTCCGGCGCGAGCGTCACGTAAGGTTTGTCCCAGTCGCCGATCGCGCCGAGGCGGCGGAAGTCGACGCGCTGGATGTCGATATATTTCTCGGCGTGCGCGCGGCATAGCTTGCGCAGCTCGAGCTTCGAGATCGTGCGGGCGCGCTCGCCGAGCTCGCGCGTGACGTCGAGCTCGATCGGCATCCCATGGCAATCCCATCCGGGAACGAACGGCGTGCGATAGCCGAGCAGAGCGTGCGATCGCACAATGAAATCCTTGAGCGTCTTGTTGAGCGCGGTGCCGAAGTGGACGCGGCCGTTGGCGTATGGCGGGCCGTCGTGCAGCACCCAGAGCTCGGCATTGGCGCGCTCCGCGAGCAGACGTTCGTAGATTTTCAAGTCTTCCCAGCGCTTGAGCATCTCCGGCTCCCGCTTGGGCAGATTTGCCTTCATCGGGAAGTCGGTTTTGGGAAGCTTGAGGGTCGCCTTGTAGTCGGTAGCCACGATCGGAATCTAGCAGATTAACCGATGCCGCCGCCGCGCGCGAGACTACGCGACTCCTCGGCGGAGCGCCTTCTGCTTGAAAACACTCCCGATGCTTCGTATCATCGGCGCCCGATAAAATCCTCGCCGCTGGTTTGACCTTGGCATCGGAATCCGCTGCGCAATCAGGGGCCCTCGCTGGCCTCAGGGTACTCGATCTCACCGACTACCGCGCCCATCTCTGCGGCCGCCTGCTCGCCGATTTCGGCGCCGACGTAATCAAGGTCGAGCCCCCCGGCGGCGACTACGGACGGCGAATCGGACCGTTCGTCGACGACCGGCCGCATCGCGATCGCAGCCTCTTCTTCTGGTTCTATAATTCCAACAAGCGCTCGCTCACGCTTGATCTCGAAAGTGCGCGCGGCCGTGAAATCCTGCTCGATCTCGCCCGCGGCGCGGATGTGATCATCGAAAATTTCGGGCCGGGACGCGCCGATGCGATGGGCCTCGGATGGGCGCAACTCCAAGAGGTCAACCCGGCCCTCGTGATGCTGTCGATTTCGCCGTTCGGCGCCGACGGTCCCTATCGCGATTACGTTGCCGACGATGCGGTGCTCACCGCGGTCGGCGGGATGCTCTACGTCAATGGCTATCCCGACCGTCCTCCCGTGCGGCCACTTGGACTGCAGGCCTATCACGTCGCATCGTATTACGGCGCGATTGCGGTCGTCTGCGCGTTGTTCGCGCGCGACCGCGACGGTATTGGCCAATGGATCGATCTCAGCATGCAGGCCGCGACCACCGGCGCGCTCGAACATGTGGTCGGCCTCTTCTTCCAGAACGGTCAGCCCGAGCGGCGCCATGGCACGCTCCATTGGGCGCGCTTTTTCCGGGCCGGCAAATGCCGCGATGGCTACGTGCTGAATTGCACAATCGGCGACTGGACCTCGCTTATCGAATGGGTCAAGGGCGACGGGGCGGCGCAGGATTTGACCGGCCCCGAATGGCACGAGTACGACTATCGCGCAAAGCACGCCGAGCATCTGTTCGACGTTCTCGATGCGTGGGTGGCTGACAAGCGTCGCGACGAGGTCGTCGAGCGCGCGCAACTTCTGCGTCAACCCTTTGCGGCTGTGCGTTTTCCCGGCGAGCTGTTCGAGGACGAACAGCTTCGCGCGCGCGGCTACTTCGTCGAAGTCGAGCATCCCGAACTCGGCCGCAGCTTCCGCTATCCGGGCGCGCCGGCGTTGATGCATGGAACGCCGTGGCGCATCAATCGCCGGCCGCCGCTGCTCGGCGAACATACCGATGAAATCCTGCGCGGCGAACTGGGAATGAACGCGGAAGAACTCGCGGTGCTCGTCGGCGAGGGAGTGATCTGACCGTGGCGATGGCGCTCGAAGGCATCCGGGTGGTCGATTTTACCTGGGTCGTTGCGGGGCCGGTGGCGACCCGGATGCTCGCCGACAACGGCGCCGAGGTGATCAAGGTCGAGCGCAAGAGTCCGGGCTTCATGGGTCCTCGCAAGATCGGTCTCCAGCCCGATCTGAATCGCAACAAGCTCTCAGTCGCGATCAACATGGCGGAGCCGCGCGGCGTCGAGCTGGCACGTCGCCTGGTGAAGATCAGCGACTTGGTGATCGACAACTTCTCGGCGCGCGTGATGCGCGGCTGGGGGATGGATTACGAGAACCTGCGCAAGATCAAGCCCGACATCATCTGCATGAGCATGTCGGGGCTCGGACATACCGGCCCACGGCGCGATTACGTCAGCTACGGACCGACCCTGCAGGCGCTGACCGGGTTCGTTCGCCTGATGACCGATCCGAACGGCGCGCCGGCCGGTTACGGCTATTCGTTCTCCGATCTCGCGGGCGGCCTCGCGGGCGGCCTCGTCGCGCTCGCCGCGTTATGGCATCGGCGACGCACCGGCCAGGGCCAGTTCATCGATTTGTCGCAGATGGAAGCGCTTACCGGGTTCATCGGACCGGGGCTCCTCGATATCGCGGTCAACGGCCGCGAACAATCGCCCGTGGACTGGCGATCGCAGGAGCGGCCAATGGCGCCGTACGGCGTCTATCGATGCGCTCCGGAAGGCGACGACGACGATCGCTGGATTGTCATCTCGGTCGCGACACAGGCGGAATGGGATCGTTTCGTCGGCGCGATCGGACGGCCATCGTGGACCACCGATGCGAAGTTTCGCACGCTCTATCTCAGAATTCGCAATCGCGAGGAGCTCGATCGCAACGTCGAGGCGTGGACCCGAAACCTGCCGTCGGAAGAGGCGATGACCATCCTGCAGCGCGCGGGCGTGCCGGCGGGCGCGGTGCGCAATGGCGCGGACCTTTGCACGCGCGATCCGCAGCTGCGCTTCCGCGATTTCTGGGGCCGCGTCCCGCGGCCCGACGGTCCCGACACCTACGTCAGCGGCATCCCGTACCGCCTTTCGGCGACGCCCGGATCGATTCGCTCCAACTGCCCTGAAGTCGGCGAGCATAACGATTACGTGCTCGGCGAGTTGCTAGGGCTTTCCGCCGCCGAGCGCGAGGAATTGTTCGAGAGCAAGGTCGTCTGGCGTTGACCTTTCGCAACTCTGGACGCCTGGCGCATCGGGTTGCTATGACGATGGAGCGCGGGCCGAATAGGGGGGGGGCGGCTGGGCTGCGCCGTTTCAAATGGACGACAAGCATAATCGTCAAGGCGGCGGCGACCGGCGACACTTCATCGCGTGGATCGATCTGCCTACGCCGGAGCAGATCCGCGCGATGGGTCTGCCGCCGAGCTATAACTACGGCTTCGTCGGTGCGATGGGCCGCCTGATGGTGGCGCATCCCAAAATCGGACCGCACTTCACCCGGCTCTTCCAGCAGATCATGTTCGGACCGGGCGCGCTCAATCGGCAGGAGCGCGAGATGGTCGCGATGGTGACGGCGCGCGCGCAGAACTGTTTCTATTGAACGCAGTCACACGCAGAGTTTCTGCGTGCCGAGGGCGGCGACCCCAGGCTGATCGATGCCATCCATGAGCAACGCTGGCAAACTCTCGAGGGCATCGCGCCGCGAACGCGGGCCCTGTGCGATCTCGCAAATAAAATGAGCGGGAGCCCGACCATGATGACGCGCGAAGATTGGCAACCGCTGCGAGAACTCGGCTTCAGCGATGAAGCGCTGCTCGAAGTCGGCCACATCGTCGGAATTTTCAACTATCTCACCCGACTCGCGGATGGCTTCGGTCTCGAAGTCGATGAGGCGGTGCTGGAGGCCACGCGCACCAAGATTCCGCTCAAGAAGCAGGACTGATGCCCAGCGGCTCCGTTCCGCTTTTCATCTCATCGACTATCGTGAAATATTTAAACCGGCCCGTACCAAATGCGGGCGGTGCACGGAGGTGGCTCCCATGAGGGTCGAGCAGCAGATGGAATCGCAACCCGTCTTGTCCCTGCCGAAGCGGCCTTTGACCGGTGCTGAATTCCTCGAAAGTCTCAAGGACGGTCGCGAGGTCTATATCTACGGCGAACGGGTGCCCGACGTCACGCAACATCCGGCGTTTCGCAATGCCGCGCGGATGTTGGCCCGACTTTACGACGCGCTGCACGATCCCGCCCGCAAGGAGACTCTGACCACCACGACCGATACCGGCAACGGCGGCTTCACTCATCGCTTCTACCGCGCCGATCGCAGCGCCGAGGAGATGGTCAAGACGCGCGACGCGATCGCGGAATGGGCGCGCGTCACGTGGGGCTGGATGGGCCGCTCGCCGGATTACAAGGCGAGCTTCATGGGGACGCTGGGCGCGAACTCGAAATTTTACGAGCCCTACCATGAGAACGCCAAGGCCTGGTATCGGCGCGCGCAGGAACAGTGCCTCTACATGAACCACGCGCTGGTCAATCCGCCGGTCGATAAATCGCGGCCGATCAACGAATACAGCGATGTCTATGTGCACGCCGAAAAAGAGACCGATGCCGGTGTGATCGTCAGCGGCGCCAAGGTCGTCGCCACCAACTCCGCACTCACGCATTTCAATTTCGTCGGCTGCTACCCGCTGATCGGACGCCCCGAGCAGGCCGTGTTCGCGATGTTGCCGATGAATGCGCCCGGCCTGAAGCTAATTTGCCGCACCTCGTACGAAATGACCTCCGAGGTGATGGGCAGTCCGTTCGATTATCCGCTCTCGAGCCGCCTCGATGAGAACGACGCGATCCTGGTCCTCGACAAGGTGCTGATCCCCTGGGAGAACGTCTTTCTCTATCGCGACGTCGAAAAGGCCAACAACTTCTTCCCGGTCTCCGGCTTCCTTCATCGGTTTGCCCTTCATGGATGCACGCGGCTCGCGGTCAAGCTCGATTTTCTGTGCGGCCTGACACTGCTCGCGGGCGAGGTCACCGGCGTCAAGGACAAGGCCTTCGGCAAAATGCAGCTCGGCGAGATGCTTGCGTGGCGACATCTGATTTGGGGCCTTACCGACGCGATGGCGCGCACGCCCGACCCGTGGGTCGACGGCACGGTGCTGCCCAACATGAACTACGCTCACGCGTATCGCGTGCTGGCGCCGGTGGTCTATCCGCGCGTGAAGGAAATCGTCGAGCAGATTATCTCCAGCGGTTTGATTTACCTGAATTCGCATGCCTCGGATTTCCGAAATCCAGAAATCCGCGCGATGCTCGACAAGTACCTGCGCGGCTCCTATGGCCAGAACGCCGAAGAGCGCGTGAAGATCATGAAGCTCT
This sequence comes from Pseudomonadota bacterium, assembly GCA_021324855.1. Classification (GTDB taxonomy): domain Bacteria; phylum Desulfobacterota; class Binatia; order Binatales; family Binataceae; genus JAJPIG01. Next base: position 152,310 of record JAJPIG010000026.1, read on the forward strand.
TGTGGGATGGGATCGGCACCGAGTTCGGCGGCCGCCACGAGCTTTACGAGCGCAATTACGCCGGCAACTACGAGGACATCCGCTCGCAGACGCTGTTCGGCAACGATGCCGACGGGGTCACGGCGGCGCTCAAGAACTTCGCGCGCACCTGCATGGACGAGTACGATCTCGACGGCTGGCGGACGCAGGATCTGATCAACGCGATCGACATCAGCGTGACCAACCGCAACGGCAGGCGCTAGAGGTTTTGACGGGGACGACGCGCCGCATCGCGGGCGGAGCCGTCCCAATCCTCGAGCCGCCCGGGCGACTCCATTCAGGCGCCCGGCGCCTTTCTCAGCCCGCGTTCTGTCATTATCGCGAAGAACACCGGGACCAGAATCAGCACGTGAATCGTTGAGGTGATCATGCCGCCGACGATCGGCGCGGCGATCGGCTTCATCACGTCTGATCCGATGCCTGACTCCCAGAGGATCGGAGCGAGACTGAGCATCACGACCGCAACCGTCATCAGCTTTGGGCGCAGACGCTGAACCGCGCCTTCCAGCGTTGCCGCCTCGACATCTTCGTAGCGCAGCGGGCCTGCGGCCCGGCGTCGTTCCAAAGCCTCGTGGAGGTAGATGACCATCACCACGCCGGTCTCGACCGCGATGCCGAACAGAGCGATGTAACCGACCCAGACTGCGACGCTGAAATTGAACCCGAGCAGATATTGCAGAATCAGCCCGCCCGTCATCGCGTAAAGCGTGGGGAAAATCAGCACGGCCGCCTCCACCGCGGATCGAAACAGCATATAGAGCAGCACGAAAATCGCCACGAACACGATCGGCAGAATAACGGCGAGCCGTTTGCGCGCACGCAGCTGAAACTCGTATTCACCTGACCATTTGAGCGAATACCCCGGCGGGAGACGAAGCTCGTGATCGAGGGCCTTTTGGGCCCGCCCCACGTAATCGCCATAATCTGACGTCGCGAGATCGATGTAGACGTATCCCGTCAACTGCCCGTCCTCATCCCGGATCATCGACGGTCCCGAGGCGACTTCGAGGCGTCCGACTTCGCCCAGCGGTATCTGCGCGCCGGATGGAGTCATGATCAGCACGCGCTTGAGCGAGTCGAGGTCATCGCGATAATCCTGCAAGTACCGCACGTTGATTGGATAGCGCTCGCGCCCCTCGATCGCAGTTGCGATGTTCTGGCCGCCGATCCCGGAACTGATCGCGTTCTGCACGTCGCCGACCGTAAGGCCGTACTGCGCGGCGATCTCCCGGTTGACATGAATATTGATGTAGAAACCCTGCGAGACGCGTTCAGCGAAAACCCCGCGCGTTCCGCGCACTGCGCCGAGAATCTCCTCGACCTGGCTTCCGAGACGTTGAATTCCATCGAGAGACGGACCCTGGATCTTGAGCCCGACCGGCGTTTTGATGCCTGTCAACTCCATGTCGAGCCGGTTTGCCACCGGCATCGTCCACGAATTCGACAGTCCGGGAAAACTCAGCCTGGCGTCCATCTGTGCAATGAGCTGATCGTAAGTCACCCCGGCAGGCCATGCGCTTCTCGGCTTCAGCATGATGGTCGTGTCGTACATGTCCAGCGGTGCGTTGTCGGTCGCGCTGTTGGAGCGGCCGACCGTGCCGAAGACGCTTTCGACCTCGGGAAAGCTCCTGATGATCTGATCCTGCTTCTGGAGCAAATCGGTCGCCGTGGTGATCGAAATGCCGGGCAGCGCCGTCGGCATGTAAAGCGTGGAGCCTTCGTACAGAGCCGGCATGAACTGGCTCCCCAGCTTCAATCCCAGCGGCAGCGCGATCAGCAGGAACATAATGTTGATCGCAATCGTGATTTTCCGATGCCGGAGGCACCATCGAATCACCGGCAGATAAAGCGCATGAAAAAAGCGGCTGAGCGGATTTTGAGTTTCAGGCCGAAGCCGTCCGCGAATCAACGCCAGCATCAGGACCGGCACGACTGTGATTGCAAGAATTGAAGAGAAGGTGATCGCGAAGGTTTTGGTATCGGCCAGCGGCCGGAACATCCGTCCTTCCTGCGACTCGAGCAGGAATACCGGCAGAAACGAAACCACGATGATTACCAAAGAGAAAAAGAGCGGCCGGCCGACCTGTTTGGCAGCCGCCAGCAGGATGCGCCGCCGCCCGGCCGCATCGATCTCTTCGCCGCGCCCGGCTGCCACTTTTTGCTCTTCCGAGAGATGGCGGTAGCCGTTCTCGACCATCACGATCGACGCGTCAACCAGGACGCCGATCGCCAAAGCCAGCCCGCCGAGCGACATGATGTTGGAGCTGACCTGCAGGTAGTACATCGGGATGAAGGTCGCCAGTACCGCAAGCGGCAAGCTCAGAATCGGAATCAATGCCGAGCGGAAATGAAACAGGAAGACGATAATCACGAGACTGACGATGATCGCCTCCTCGATCAGGTCGCGCTGAAGCGTCGGAATCGACGCCCTGATCAATCCGGAACGGTCATAACTCGCGACGATTTCAACCCCGGGCGGCAGGCTTTTTTTCAATTCCGAGAGCTTGCGCTTGAGGCCGTCAATGACCTTGAGCGCATTCTGCCCGTAGCGCATCACCACGATACCGCCCACCGCCTCGCCCTCGCCGTTCCATTCCGCAACGCCCTCCCGAATGTCCGGCCCGAGACTCACGACCCCGAGGTCGCGAATCAGAACGGGAGTCCCTTTGTGCTCGGCCACTGGAATGTTTTCGAGGTCGGCGAGCGACTTGATGTAGCCGAGTCCGAGGACGTTGTACGAAGCCGAGGACATTTCGAGCACCCGGCCGCCCACTTCGCTGTTGCTGTCCTGGATCCGATCGATGACCGTGCGGAGCGGGACGTCGAGCGCGAGCAGCCGATTCGGATCGAGCTTTACTTGGTATTGCTTGACGAAACCGCCGATGGTTGCGACCTCCGCAACCCCCGGGACCGTTTCGAGCGCATACCGAATATGCCAGTCCTGCAGGCTTCTCAGCTCGGCGAGATTGTGAGTATGGCTCCGGTCCAGCACGACGTATTCGAATACCCATCCGGCTCCCGTCGCGTCCGGCCCGAGCACGGGAGTTACGCCAGGCGGTAGTTGACCGCCGAGCTGCTGCAGATACTCCAAAACGCGGCTCCGCGCCCAGTACATGTCGGTGCCGTCTTCGAACACCACGAAGACATAGGAGTCGTTGGGCATGGTCTGCGCGCGGACCGCTTTGACGCGCGGCGCCGCCAGCATCGCGGTCACGATCGGATAGGTAACCTGATCCTCGATCAGGTTCGGCGGCTGACCCATCCATTGCGTATGGATAATCACCTGCACGTCGGAAATGTCCGGGAGCGCGTCGAGCGGAATTCGATTGAGCGACCAGATTCCGGCCAGCACCAGCGCGACGACGCCTATAAAGACGAGGAAGTGATTGTCATTGCACCAATCAATGGTCCGCTCGATCATCGGTGCGGCTCCTCACATTCCGCCGGCCGCCGACAGATTGAACTGCCTGCTGGCAAGCGTCCGACCTTTCCTGGTCGCAACCGCGGTCACCTGCCAGGTGCCGCCGCTTTCCAGCGTGATGTAGCCCTCGTAAACTCCCGCTCCCTGTGCAGTCAGCGTCGCCGTCTCACGCATCGCCGACATTTCCATCGCGGGCATCGCGGACATAACGAAAGTGACCGTCACGTTCGCCCCGTCGATCCCATGGCCACGCGCGTCCTTGAGAGTCACTCGCACCCGGTTCTTTCCCCGCGCGGGCGGGCTGGGAATCGTAGTCACGTCGAGAATGACTGCGGGTCGGGCTTCCGCAGGCTGGACGGCATTTGCGCTCACCGGCGCCGGCGGCACGAAACTGCCGGTCGCAGCCTGAAGCTGGCTTTCCGAGTCGATCAGGAAGTTTGCGGACGCGACGATGCGCTGTCCGGGAGTGAGCCCCTTGAGCACGATCAGATCGTTGCCGACGCGCGGACCCAGTTCGACCTGTGTGGGAACCAGGTACCCGTCGCCGCGATCGATGAATGCAATATTATGCGTACCGGTCCGGAGGACGCCGCCGGCGGGAATCACGGTGCGCTCGCCCATTTCAATTTGTAACTCAACGCGGCCATACATGCCCGGCTTGAGCAGTCCGTCGCGGTTGTCGAACGCAATGCGGACCCGCGCGGTCCGCGTTTCCAGATCGATTTGCGGCCAGATGTAATCCACGCGGCCGGCGAACCGCCTGCCCGGATAGGCGTCGATACTGAACGCGGCGGAATCGCCCACGCGAATCCCGCCGATTTCGTCCTGGAATACGGCGGCGTAGACCCAGACGGTCGAGAAATCGGTGATCGTGTAGAGCTTGGTTTCAGGCTGTACGTACAGGTTCGGAAGCGCGTTTCGATCGACTACGTAGCCCGATGCGGGCGAATAGACGGTCAGCACGTTGCGCGGGCTCCCGCCGCGGGCGAGCCGCGAGATCTCGGATGGCGGGATTCCCATCAGCGAAAGCCGTTCAGCGGCGGCTTGAGCCAGGGAATTCGCCCCGTCCGACACTCCTTCGACCGGGCTGCCTGCAACTCGAGCTTTGGCCCGCAATGCCAGTACGTACTCCTGTTCGGTGCTGGCAAGATCTGGGCTGTATACGGTGAACAACGGCTCGCCCCGACGCACGTACTGGAAAGTCTGGTTGACGAAAACCCGCTGGATCCATCCCGCGAATCGCGTTTGCACGTAGGACTGGAGTTGTTCGTCGGCCTCGATGTTGCCGGTGGCGTCGATTCCCCGCGTGACGTCGCGGCGCTTGACGATGGCGAAGGTCACGCCGATTAGCTGGCGGCGTTCGGGAGTGAGCTGAATCGGCGCCAGTTCGGAAGCGCGGCCGGCCGCCGCGATCTGCACGGCCGCGATCGTGGTGCCAATCGCAACCATCAGCTTCAGCCACTTTCGATTCATTTCACTTCCCCCACGATCTGTTCGAGCCGGGCAACCGCGAGTTCGTGGTCGGCCAGCGTGCGGTAGTACTCTTCCCGAAGGTTCAGGAGATCGACGAAAGCTGAGATCACGGTCTGGAAATCGACCTTCGACACCCGATAGGCCGCGAGCGCCGCCTGTATCGAGTTTTCCGCCTGCGGGATCAGCCCTTGCGCATAAATTTTGAGCATTCGATCCGAGGCGTGAATTGCAACCAGTTGATCCTCGGCCGAAGCTCCGGCATCGAGTTCGTGCGCGCGGACCTGCTCGCGCGCCGCCGACCTCTCGAGCGCGGCCTGTTCGATCGCGGGCGTCTGTTTGCGCCAGAAGTAGAGTGGGATTTTCGCCCCGAGCGTGAGCATGTAGTAGTCGCGAAAGCCCGGCCCCGTCTTGTCGTACGCATACCCGAGCGTGAAATCCGGAAAGTAACCCTTTTGCGCAAGCTCGAGCGCTTTTTCACTGCGCTCCTCAGCCGCGCGATCTATCATCAACTCGGTCGACTGGCGGCGCACGGCTTCTCCGAGCTGCGCGCGGTCCAACTCGACTCGCGTCGGTTCAACCGCGCCGATTACGATGTCCGGGGAATCGAGGTCGCGGCCGAGCGCGGCCTTGAGGTCCGCCTGCCGCTGTTGCATCTCGCGATGATGGTGCACGATCTCGTTGAGCATCCGGGTCGCCTGTAGCTGGGCCTTCAGGACGTCCTGAGCCTGTCCTTCGCCGACGCGGTACCGCGCTTTCGCAATCTCTTCGATTCGCAGCAGATCGCTCCGCTCGCTTTCGAGCAGTCCGATGGTTTTTGTCAGGTAGAAAAGCTCGAAATAGCTCTCACGAATCTTTTCCGCGGCCTCGCGCTGCGCGGCTTTATATTGATGCCGTGCGATCTCGGCGTCCTGCTCGGCAATGTCGCCCTGCAGGCGCAGCTTGCCGGGGCCGGGAATCTCCTGCGAGATGCCGAAGCCGGTGTAATAGAAATTGCTGGTTTCGTAGCCCGCAGCAGGCTTTGGGCTGCCGACCGTGAATTCCTGCACCTGAATTTGCGGATCTGGAAGCGTGCGCATCTGGATCGGCACGCGTTCGAGCGCTTCCCAATGTTTGCGCGCCGCGACCACGCCGGGGTTGCGCTGCATCCCCTCCTTCACCAGTGAATTCAAGTCGCAGCGGCTGTCCCGTGATGCATAAGCGCCTGTCTGAGCGCTGGCCGATGCACGCGGGGCAAATGCTATCCCGAAGAGAATTAGAACAATGGCATAACGTCCAACCGGACGCCGACCAGTCATTTCCATAACAAGCCACCGAGGTCGCCAAGTCGTGGATCGGCCGCTCGCGAGGCGAGTGCCGACGACGCGAAGCAGGCGCGAGCAGGCCGCCAAACGGCTCTGCGCCGGCTTCAGAATCAGCCTGCGGCTTCGATGGCGATCAGATTTGTCGCGAACAGAGGAGAGCTTGAGGGTCCGGACGGATTCCTGCGCGGGAGACAAGGTCGACCGCTGAACGGGTTACCACCATATTCGGCGTTACCCGACTCGATACGGCGGCCGGCGAATCGATAACCGGCGTCAGCGTTGATGGAAAAATAAGCGCGTTCGGTGCCTCGTCCGAAGAGCTGCAGCAACTGATGGTTCGAGTCGCGGTATCGGCCGGGCATCTCGCCGAACAACAATCTGCTGACATCGCCCGGCCCGATGAACAAGCGGCGCGGTGCGCGGTCAGCCGCGGTGCAACCGCAATCATCGAAAGCAGCAACAGGAGTGAAATCGCGCGGCGCACGGTCTTTAACATACTTTAGTCCGGCCGCGGCAAACAATCCGGCACCTGCCAATCGCCGAAACGACTCTGTGACAGGTCTCCCGTTGAAGTTTCGCTCGAAGTCGGCGTCAGGCGTCTATGGGATAGATTTCTACGAGCGCACAATTCGGAGGAGCGTTATGTCACGCTGTAATTATTTACTGCAGCTTTCTATCCTATTTTCATTGAAATTAATCATTTTGACATGTTATAAGCATCATTCAGGAATCTGAGCTATAGCTGTTTAGCTTCGTTCAAGTTTGACTTTTGCTGCTGATACTGGGCTCATGCGGCTAATGAGTTCGTTTTATGGAAGCCGTAACAGCGGCAAGCGGACGCACATCTAAGCGGCCGAGGCGCTTGGGTAGATGTTAACTGCGAAACGTAACTCAAAAAGTGCGTTTTCTTTTTCTTTTGGCTCTCAGAATCTGCTATTAAGTCAAACCACTGAGGGGATGTTCAATGCATAGCGCGGCTAAACATGACCCGCGATTTCGTCAATTGACCGCTGTGGCCTTGCGACCGCTTCTCGTCGGATTGGTCGTCATACTCACCGCAGCCGTGTCAGCGCGCGCACAGACCGGCTTTCCAGGCACCAACGGGTTCGGCCATTCTTCGAGCACCGGCGGTTCATCGCCGGGAGGAATGACCGGACCGGGTATCGGACAATCGATAGGCGGTCTCGCAGGCACCCCCTCGCTCTCACCCGATCAGATGGCCGCGGTTGCGCAGCGGCTCGGATTGTCGCTCGATGATCTGAATGCGCTGCGCAGCGAAGCAGCCAACGGTGGACTCACTTCGGACGAAATTCAACGTCTCTGCCTGCGATTGAGCGCGAAGGGAATCGACCCGCAGCAGATCGAAGCGATGGCGGGCGCGCTTGGGTTGGGTCTGAACGCAGTGCAAATGGCCTCGCTGAAGAGCTGCTCGGCGCTCGGCCAATCGCCGCAGGGGATGCCGACGCCGCAAAATGCGCAGCAGACACAACAGCCGCCTTATTCACCCTTGGGGCCATCGCAGCTCGGACCATCTTCGATTGAGCAGACGTTCCAATCGCTTGATTCCGGAGTCCCACCGACCGCGCCCACTCCGAAAACTCTCACGCAGTTCGGCTATTCGCTGTTCAATCAACCTGTAAGCACTTTCGCACCGACGGATGACGTTCCGGTCGGTGATGACTATCTCGTCGGTCCCAACGACGAGATGAAGATCCTGATCTGGGGCCGCGTCAACGACAGTCTGGATCTTTTCGTGAATCGCGATGGCACCATCCTGGTGCCTGAGTTCGGACCGGTGCAGGTCGCGGGTCTGACCTTTGGTCAGGCCAAACAGTTGATCGAAGACCATGCCAAGCAGATCACGGGCGTCAAGATCGACGTCACGATGGGCAAGCTGCGGACGATACAGGTGTTCGTGATCGGCGAAGTCAATCAGCCCGGCGCCTACACGGTGAGTGCGCTCTCACGCGTATCGAACGCGATCGTCGCCGCCGGCGGAATCGCCAAGACCGGCAGCCTCCGGCGCATCGAAATTCGACGCCGGAATCAGACGCTGCGCACCGTCGATCTCTACAACCTGCTGCTCACCGGCGACAACTCGGGCGATGTGCGTCTGGAGCCGCAGGACGTGATCTTCGTGCCGGTCATCGGTCCCGTCGCGGCGGTCGCCGGCGATGTCAAGCGTCCGGCGATCTACGAAATCAGCCAACACTCGACGCTGGCCGGCGTGCTCAGACTGGCAGGTGGAATCACGGCATTCGGCTATTCGCAGCGTCTGCAGGTCGAGCGGGTGCAGAATCACGATCGACGCGTGGTGCTCGACGTCGATTTAAATACTGCGCGCACGCGTGCCTACCCGATCGAGGATGGCGACCTGATCAAGGTCTATACCGTTTTGCCGCAGCAGACCAACGTCGTCACCATCGACGGCAACGTCAACCGCCCCGGCAAGTACGAATATCGCCCGGGGATGCACCTGACCGATCTGATCAACCAAGCCGAAGGCGTGCTGCCGCGCACCTATTTCCGTTATGCCCTGTTGCGCCGCCAGGGTCCGCAGAAGAATCAGCGTCTGATCCCGGTCAATCTCGACGACGCGATGTCCAACGCGACCGACTCGAACAGCAACCTGGTGTTGTCTCCCGGCGATGACCTGACGGTTTTCAGCGAAACCCAAATCCGTGATCTGCCGACCGTTCTGGTACAGGGCGAGGTGCGCAATCCTGGCTACTATGTCCTCGATCACCAGATGCGCGTGAGTGACCTGATATACGTTGCGGGTGGGTTGAAGGACGACGCCTACGAGCGTCAGGCCGAATTGGCCCGGACTCAGGTGATCAACGGTGTCAAAACCATTCACACCTATATGGATGTGGATTTGCGCGCCGCGTTGAGCGGTTCCGATGCACAGAATCCGGTGCTGATGGCCAACGATCAGCTCTTCGTCCGCAAGGCCTCGGACTGGCATCTGCCGTGGGTGGTACAGATTCGCGGCGAGGTGCGCCGGCCCGGCCCGTACGCGATTCACAAGGGCGAGCGCATCGCAGAGCTTCTGCAGCGCTCCGGCGGATTGCTGCCCGATGCCTACTTGCCGGCGACGGTGTTCATCCGGCAGTCGATTAAAACAGTTCAACAGCAGGCGCTGGATCAGGCTCGCGCGCAGCTCGAACAGAAGGTCGCGCAGCTTCAGTTGATGCCTGCGCAGGCGGGAACCTCGGCCTCGCAGAACGGCTCCGACAGCTATTCGAAGGCGCTGCTCACGATGCAGAACGTGCTGTCCGATACGCAGAATCAGCAGGCGCAGGGCCGGCTCGTAGTGCATCTCGGACCGATCGATCAGCTCGTCCAGAGTGCGAACAACGTTGAACTCGAGGATGGCGACCAGATTGCGATTCCGCGCCGTCCCTCGGCCGTGCAGGTGCTCGGTCAGGTCTATACGCCTAACGCGATCATCTGGCAGCGCAACCTGCGCACGCGCGATTACCTGCAGATGGCCGGCGGACCGACCGAGGGCGCCGATCCCGACCACATCTTCGTCATCCGCGCCGACGGCTCAGTGCTGACGGATCAGGGTCTCCGGGATTCGGAAAAATCACAGATGTTCCCGCTGCTGCCGGTTATCTCGGGTAGCGGCCTGATGGATACATCGCTGAATCCTGGCGACACCATCTACGTCCCCGAGCAGCTCGTCTACGTGGACAAGACCGCCTACTGGAAAGACGTCACTCAGATCATCGCCAACGGTGCGATGTCGCTGGGCGTCATGGGTTTGTTGGGGGCGCAACTATAGCGGGGGAGTTTGAGACTCTAACGGGTTCTTTGTGAGGGGAATCGGTCGGATATCGCGATCGATCGCGGCCGCAGCCGCGATAATCTCGCTCGGCGCGGGCGCCGCATCGGCGCAGCAGCGTCCCGCCACGTTCAACCGAACCGAGACCCGGAACCTGATTATCGCTGCGGCGCGGCTCTACGATCTCGATCCCGATCTGCTGCGCGCGATCGCAACGGTCGAGTCGGGTGGCAATCCCGAAGCGGTCTCGCCGAAGGGCGCGCAGGGCCTGATGCAACTGATGCCGGGGACGGCCGAACGCTTCTCGGTTGAGAATCCGTTCGATCCGGTGGATAACGTGCTGGGCGCCGTCCGCTTCATCAATTTCCTCAAACGCTGGCAGGCTGAGCAGCCGGAACGGCGTGGCAGCCTGGCCGAACTGCTCGCGGCCTATAACGCAGGTCCGGGCGCGGTCGAGAAATACGGCGGTGTGCCGCCTTATCCGGAGACGCAGGAGTATGTGCGGCGCGTGATGCTCGCCTATCTGTTGGGTGGAAACCTGCCACCGGGCTTCCGCCGCGCTGCCACTCGCGAACCTCACGATATTCCCGTAAAGGCGCGCCCCCGGGCGGGCGTGGTGCCCGCTTCATCGGACAGCCACAGCCCCGATCTGCTCGATCAGTTGTCCGACATTCGGGATCGCCGCAGCAGCGAGATGAAGCGGATGGCGGCGCAGGGCTGGGTGGAATCGAATGACCGGCAATAGGCGAATGTGCGGCCGCCGCGGTTTACGATGGTCCGCGGCTTGCGCGGCCATCGCGGCGCTGGCGCTCGCATCGGCACTGATCGTCTACGCACGGACCGCACACGCCTCGACTTACGCAGTCTACATCCCGCTCGACGATCCTATTTACAAGGAATTGGACACGCTGAACGGCCTGGGTCTGCTCTACTCCTACATGGACACGATCAAGCCGATCTCCCGCATCGAGGCGGCCCGCCTGGTGCTCGAGGCCGAGCGTCATTACGAGCTGCATGAGCAGGGCGAAGACGGGCTCGAGGACGACGACCTGGCGCGTCCGATCCTGCGCGCGATGCGCGCGCAACTGCACGAGGAGATTGGATGGCTCGAAGATCGGAAGGAAAACAACCTTCCCAACTTGGTCCACCCGCTCGAGCGACTTGAACTGCAGTATGTCTATTCGCACGGCGAGGCGCGCGAGGAGCACATCAACCAGGTCAACGGCGCGAACATCAACTTCAACGAAGGGACTCCGCTACTGCCGAACAACGACGCGCTCCCGACGGCGACCGGCAGCAACGAGATCGCGCGGGCTTCGAGCTGGGCGGGATTCGGCAGTTTCCTGACGCTGTATGGCGAAGGCGCAGTCGCGGGGCCTTTCACTCGCTCAGTTAGCGGCCCGCCCGGCTCGGACGCGCGCCGCGTACAGCCGATCGACGCCGAGGCGGTGGTGAGCCTCGGCAATACAGCGATCTCGTTCGGACAGGAAGAGATGTGGTGGGGCGTCGGCCACTTCGCCGCGCTTTCGCAGAGCGACAACGCTGCCCCGTTCCAGGCCTTGCGCGTGCAGGGGATTCATCCGACGCATCTGCCGTGGTTCCTCAAGTACCTCGGACTATTTCGATGGAACGCGTTCTTCGGCCAGCTCGATGACGATCGGACCTTCTCGCGCCCATGGATCGACGGGCAGAACTTCTCCTTCAAGCCGCTGCCGAATTTTGAGTTCGGGTTCACCCACGCGATCGAGTTCGGCGGCTACAACAACGATCATTACAACCTGTCGGGCTTCATGGGCCGTGCGAGCGGCCTCTTCACCGGCAATCCCCTGCAGGGCAACACCAACTCGCGCGGCGGCGTATACCTGAAACTGTACGTGCCAAAATGGCGGAACTCACAGTTCTATTTCGAGATCCTGGGCGAAGATAATCTCACCAAGGAAGTCCCTTATGTCGGCAGGGTGCTGCCCTTCCTCGCGCGCTCATACCAGGGCGGCTGGTATCTCCCGCGGCTGACCCGGGACGGCCTGACCGATTTCCGGATTGAATGGGCGATTCTCGAACCCAACTACTCGCAGCACTCTGACTCGCTTTACTGGACCAACGACGACCGTCTGATGGGCGATCCGATGGGTCCCAATGCCAGCCAGGTCGACATCGATTTCGGCCGCTGGTTCATGATGAAGTGCAAAGCCGACCTCGACATCTTCTATACCGAGCGCGCGCCGATCTGGAGGCCGCAGATTAACGTTCACAAGGAGCGCAGCGTCGGCGGCACGCTCGATCTGTGGACGCTGCCGGGGCCGACGCCGGGGACCGCGGGATGGCTCGGCGATGTGAAGGCCCGCAGCGGCTTCGAGTACGTGCATGACATCAATTTCGGCAATTCCGGATCGTTACGGGCCATTCTGATGCTTTCGTTTGCGATCCAGCCGAGCTGGAAAAGCATTGAGTATTAGCACCGCACCGGGGTAGGCCGGCGGCGTCAGGTTTTTATGGACACGATTAATTCCTTCCCACGTTTGTCCGATTCCAACGGCGCGCAGCTTCCGGCGCATCCGGGCCATCCCGGGCCAGCGGCGCATCCTCACCTGAGCATCGAGGTGCTCAAGTATTTCAAGATTCTTTCCCGGCACAAACGGCTGATCATCGGGCTGACACTTGCGGCCGTGATTCTCACCGGCCTGTACCTGGAATTCCTCGCGACGCGGCTCTACCAGGCTCAGGCAATCATCACGCCCGTGCCGCCCGATCAGGACCTGAGCCAGATCGGCGGTGGTCTTGAGGACATGCTCGGCGGCGGAAGCGGCGGACTGGCCTCGATGCTGATGGGAACGAGCGACAACGAGCTGGTCTCGGAGCGCGATATCGCCATCCTCAACAGTTTCGACTTCACCAACACCTTAATAAAGCGCTACAACCTCGCCACCTATCTCTTAAGTGGCGATGGTGACAACCTCGCCAAGATGACGCCATGGAAAAAGTATGAGTACATTAATGGCCGGTTCGGAACCAGTTATGACTACAAGGGCGGCAACCTGGAACTGACCTTTATTGACAGCAGCCCCGAGCGCGCGCGCCAGGTGCTGACCTGGTATCTCGATGCGTTGCGAGAACGACTGCGCAGCCAGGAGGTCCAGAGCGCCGCGATCGCGGCCAAGTCGCTGGAAGAGGAAATCTCGCGAACTTCGGACTCGTTGTTGCAAAGTCAACTCTACGAGCTGCTCGCCCGCCAGATTCAGCGCGAGAAACTGGCCCAAGTCGAGGCCGACTTCGCTTTCAAGATCATCGAGCCTCCGGTAGTGCCGGACGCACGCTACTCGCCGCGTGTGACCCGCTCATCCCTCCTCGCCGGCATCGGCGTCCTGTTGCTCGTCTGCCTGACCATCGTGGTGCGGGAATGGCTGATGCACGCACATGCTCATCTTACGGCCGCGGCGATCGTTCCGTTGACGAACCCGGTCGAGCACGATGACGGCGGACGCGAGCCGGCGGTCGCGGAGCGAATCAGGCTTTATCGCTGAAAGTCGTAGTTCCCGCGCGCCGGCTCGCGGCGCGGCCAGCAAACGTCGCCTAATGTTTGCGGCCCCCGTGGTGCACAGCTAGGCTGGCCGACAGGTAGCATGACTTCTGCGAGCAGCGTCCCGAATCACCCGACGCCCGACGCGAAGCCGCGGATGCTGGTCGTGATCCACGGCAGCCTCGATTATTATGCGTCGGGGCCCAAGGAGATTCTCGCCTACGAACGCCACTTCGCGATTCATATCGTCTGCTCGAATTCGCGCCCGCCGGCTTACGACTGGCCTCCGGAAATTGTGGTTGAGCGCATCGGTCTGCATCTGCCCTACGGAAAACGTGGAAGGATGCTGAGTGTGCTCCGATGGTTGGATTATCTGGTGTTCCGGAACGTCGTGAAGAGGCGAGCTCAACGGCTGCGGCCGGCTGTCGTCTACGCCTACGATGCGCCGGCATTCGCAGCCGCAAGCTCGGTTCGCCGCCGTGGTCAGGACTGGCCGCTGGTGTACCATTGCTACGACCAGTGGGAGCCGGAACGCCAATCGAAACTTTCGGTGCGACGCTATCTCGATTTGGTCGCGTTTCGCGAGGGCCGGAACGCGTCGCTGGTGATTTTTCCGGAGATGGAGCGGGCGCGCTACTATATGGATCGGAGCGGTGATCGGCGGCCGCCGTTAATCCTACCCAACTATCCGAAACTCGACCTGGTCCCGCATATCGAGCAGTTCGAGGCGCTCATCGAACGACGCTTCGCCAGACGCGAGCTGCTATACACCGGCACGGTCGAGGAAGACATCGCGCTCAGCGAGACGATCGAAGCGGTCGCAAACCTTAAAGGATTTTTGCGAATCTTCGGCACCCAAAAACACGAAACCCGGCGCGAATTGGATCAACTCATTGCGCGACTCGCGCTTTCCGATCGGGTTTCGTTTTCGGGCTGGATCGCTGCTCACGATCGGATGATCGCCGACTCGATGGACGCCAGTCTCGGGCTGTCGCTTTATAAACCGACTTCCGTGAATCGCGCGGCCATGGCCTCGGCCTCGAACAAGCTCTGGGAATATGCCGCGCGTGGTCTTCCGGCGGTAGTCCCCGATACCCCGAACTACCGCGAAAAGCTCGACGGCGCAGAGTGGGTCGCATATGCGGACCTGAACGATCCGAAATCGATCGAGCGCGCGGCGCGCTGGTTTCTGGACGATCGGGAGCGCTATGCGAGGGCCGCGCACGCCGCGCGCGACGCCTTTGAGCAGCGCTACAACTTCGAGCGCGTCGCACCGGATCTCATAGCGCGTCTGCTGGCCCTGGCGAACCCGGCTTCAGCGCCATCTGCAGTGAACGGCGGAGAATCAGCGAGCATCGCGCGGCCATGACCAACCCACGGAAGCGCCCGGACAAGATGAGCGTCGGACTGGATCGGGCTGCGCGGCGCATCCGCCACTTACCCTTTCTTGACCGGGCCAATTGGCTGTGGAATTCAATTCGTCCGGCGTACGATGCCGTGCTCCGGGCGACCGCACGCCAAAGCGGTCTCGAACGGCATATTAACGGCACCGATCGGTTCCGTATCGCACCCGCCTCGCGCCGTCTGGTAGGCAACTGCTACGAGCCCGAAGTATGGGCGTTAACGATGAGTCTCATACGGCCCGGCGACACGATTGTGGACGTCGGCGCGCACATCGGAATTTACGCCATCGCGTTCGCGCTCCGCGCGGGCAGCAACGGTCGGGTCATTGCAATCGAGGCGGATCCGGCCAACGCCGACCTGATGGAAGCCAATGTGGCGGTCAACCAGCTTCGCAATCTCGAAATCGTCAGAGCGGCAGCGGGAGATCATGCCGGTTCCGTGCGGTTCGCGTCTCTCAACAGCAAAATTTCGCACGTAGTGGGTCTCACCAACCATAATGCCGCGGTATCTGCCGGCGAAGCGGCAAGGGGAGAGATCGGCGTCCCGATGATCACGCTCGACAGCCAACTTGCGGGACAGCAGGTCGACTTTATCAAGATCGATGTCGAGGGCTTCGAAGAAGCAGTCCTCAAAGGCGCGCGCGAACTGCTCGCCGACAGCAAACGCCGTCCCCGCGCAATTCTCATCGAGGTTCATCCCTACGCCTGGGAGTCGATGTCCACGACCAGCGAGTCGCTCACATCGTTCATGGAGCAGTGTGGGTATCGGACCGAAACGCTCGATGGCCGACCGCGGCCTCTGATCACCAGTTACGGTCATCTGCTTGCGTTCCCGCTTCACGAATCGCCGGAACTCTCAAGGAGGCCCCCGGCCGCGGGTTCATGAGCGCAATAGCACAGGATCGGGCCGCCGCGGCGCGCTCGGAGTCCGGACGGCTGCCGGCTAACTATCGCATCCCGATGGCTGCCGCTCTCGCAATCGAGCGGATCGCGAACGCGCTGCTGCGCGATCTGGCGTTCCTCCTATGGCCACGGAAGCGGCCGCGGTCTGCGGCGCGCGTCTGCGTTTACCGCATCGGGAACATCGGCGACATGGTCTGCGCGCTGCCGGCGATCCATGCGATCCGGCGTGCGTATCCCGAGGCCCATCTGACGCTGCTTACATCGCCGGGCCTGCGCGGAGCGGCGTGGACCGGCGAGCTGCTCGAGGACCTCGGATGGTTCGATGCCATCGATGTCTATCATGCGGAAGACATCGCCGGATGGCGCAAGTTGTTCGCGATGGCGCGCCGGCTCCGCGCCAGGCGTTTCGACGTCTGGATTGAACTCCCGCCGGCGCTCGCTCCGTTTCGTGTCATGCTGCGCAATCTTTTGCTCGCCGGCGGCACCGGGGTCCGATGGGCGGGCGGTTGGGAACTCGCCACGGTGCGCACCGGCAGACAAGCGCAATCGGAATCGCGGGAATTCGACGACGAAGTTGTTCGGCTCCTTAAGATCACGGCCGCGCTCGGTATTGACGGCGACGACGCCGCTTTCCCGCTCGCACTGCCGGCGCGGCATCACCGGCGCGCGGAGGAGATCCTCTCCACGGCGAATCTGGCCGGGCGGCGGCTGATCGCGATCGCTCCGGGTGCGAAGCGGCCGACGAATCGATGGCCGACCGAGCGCTTTATAGAGGTTGCGCGGCGGTTTGCGGCACGCGGCTTTGGAATCGCGATCATCGGCGGGGCGTCCGAGCGCGAATTGTGCGCAAGGGTGGAGACCGGGGCGGGCGGCGACCTGGCCGTGAATCTGGCCGGGCGCTGCTCGGTGCCGGAGTCGTGCGCGGTGCTCGCACGATGCGATTTGTTGATCTGCAATGATTCCGGTGTGCAGCATCTGGCGGCGGCGATGGGCACGCGATGCGTCTCAATTTTCGCAGCGCGCGATCTCGGGCTCCGCTGGCGTCCGCATGGCTCCGGCCACGTTGCGATTAGAAAGTGGGTGCCCTGCCACACCTGTCTGCTTGAAGTTTGCCCGTACGACAACCGCTGCGTCGGCCTGATTACGGTTGACGAAGTAGCCGCTGCCGCTGAAAGGATTCTGCGCTCGGCGTCCGAGCCCGGCTCTGATGGCGCGTGCGCCTCACACACCGAGTCCGAGATACGGCTCAGGTCGGCTTGAATGGTCGCATAGCGCTCGATGGCTCGGCAGGTCCACAAGAACATCGTCTGGAGCTATCTCAGCCTCGCAGCCGGCACACTGTCGCCGCTCATTCTGATTCCGCTCTTCACTCGTTTGTTGGGCCACGAGCTTTACGGCGAGTATGTCGTGATCACGTCGATTTCCTACTACATCGGACTGGCCAATCTTGGAATCGGCCAGACGGTCGCAAACCGGATCGCGGAGGCGGTCGCGAAGCGCGACGATGAGCAAGTCGCAACTTTGGTCTCGACCGCCTTCTATTCGCTTGCCGCGGTCGTGGGCCCGCTCATCATCGTGCTGTTCGTTGCGACACCGTGGCTGTGGCCATTGTTAGTCGGAAGTCCGGATCGGTCAGCTAAGTTCGCCTTCCTGGTGATCTTTGGGCTCGGCCTCATCAGCTTTCCGTTCAAAGCGCAAAGCATGATGCTGCGCGGCTATCAACGGATCGATCGTGAACAGGGAATTTGGGTATTGCTGAACCTGCTTCGGATAGCCGGGATCGCGGCGGTGTTGCTGAGCGGCCTGAAGCTTGCCGCGGTTGCGACCGTCTATGGTGTTGTCGTGCTCCTGGGCGGGATCGCGAGCTATCTCCTCGCGGCGCAGATCTCCCCCGCAGCTCATCCTGTGCCGGGCAGATTTTCGTGGCGGCTGCTGCGCGGGATGGTCGTGCCGAGTGTGGCGTTCCTGATGCTGCAGATAAGCTCGACGCTTGCGACGCGAATCGACAACGTGGTCATCGGCTACGTGCTGGGCGCGACGGCGGTTACCTCCTACTCGGTGCCGTATCGGCTGTTGCTGATGGTCATTCTGCTTTTCTCGATTCTGCAGAGCGCGCTGCAGCCCACGATCACCGCCCATTACGCGCGCGACAATCGCCCCCTGCTGCGCCAGGCCTACAGCTTCCTGATGCGCCTCGCGATGTTCTACGCGGTGGCGGCGGCCGTCGCGCTGTGGCTGGTCGGCCCGCTGTTCATCCGGCTGTGGGCCGGGCACGGCATCTATCCGGGAGGCCTGGTATTCGGCCTGCAAATTATCTTCGCTGCGGTGCAAATCATGATGGCGCCCGCCGAAATGATCCTGTGGTCGACCTCGCGTCATCACACGTGGGCGGTGATAGCGCTGGTCGAAGGCGTGCTGAATCTCGGACTGTCGATCTGGTGGGCGCATCCGTGGGGACTCGCCGGCGTGATCGGCGCGTCCATCGTGGCGCGCGCAGTGACCAGTGCGTGGTATATCCCGATTGCTGCATCGACGATCGTCGGCATGTCGATGCGTCACGCGCTCCGGCGGATGGCTCCCGGCGTGGCGCTCGCCGCCGTTACGCTCGCCGCGATGTGGCTGATATGGACGGTCGCTGCGCCATCGTCACCCGGCGTCGCGATCGGGTTCGCGGCGGCGCTGATGATCGCATTCACCGCGGCTTTCGGATGGCTGGTCTTTACCGCCGAAGAGCGGCGCGTCGCGATCGATTGGATTCTGCCGGCATTTTCATCGCAGGGCGTGGCGCAAGGCTAGCGGCTCCATGGCCATGGAAGCGGATGCCGCGCAGGGCGGCGAGGCGATCGGGGGTGCGGCCATCGTTGAAAACCGCGCCGCACCTCGTCGCTTGCTCCACGTGGTCCCGTCATTTTGGCCCGCAGTGCGCTTCGGCGGCCCGATCGAATCAACCGCTCAGCTATGCCGCCATCTGGCAGCCGCAGGATGCGAGATCACAGTGTTGACGACCGACTCTGACGGACCGGGCGCGCGGCTGGCGCTCAAATCGAGGGGCGAGGTCGAACTGGCGCCGCGGATGAAAGTTCGCTACTGCCGCAAGCTCGCGCGCAATTCGGTCGCGCCTGAAATGATCCCGCATCTGGTTCGCTACGCCCGTACTGCCGACGTGGTGCATCTGACCGGCGTCTATAACTTTCCGACTTTCCCAGCGCTCGCCATCTGCCGACGGTTGCGGAAGCCGCTGGTATGGTCGCCGCGCGGATCGCTCCAGGACTTTCCTGGCCGGCGTCGCGCTTTTCTGAAGGCGCTTTGGGATCGGCTCTGTTGGGAACTCGCGCCGTCGCACACGATCATGCATGCGACCGCAGAACCTGAAGCGGCATCGATCCGCAAGGCGATGCCCGGCTTGAGCGTCGCTATCGTTCCCAACGGTGTGACGATTCCCGAGGCGCCGTTGCCCCATCCGGAGCGCGCGCGATCGCTGCGGGCGCTGTTCATCGGACGGCTCGATGCAAAGAAGGGAATCGAGAACCTGCTCGAAGCGTGCGCAATTTTGAAGCGCGGCAATTTTCTCGAACTCACACTCACGATCGCGGGCGGCGGCGAGGAAAGCTACCGCCGGAAGCTAAGCGATCGCATCAATCGGCTTGAACTGGGCGGTGTGGTCCGGATGATCGGCGAGGTGCAGGGTGACGCAAAAGAACAGGCGTTTGCTGCGGCGGACATCGTGATCGTTCCGTCGTACGTCGAGAACTTCGCGATAGTGGTCGCCGAAGCGCTCGCGCGGGAGCGCCCGGTAATCGCGAGCCGGGGCACGCCCTGGGCCGAGATTGAACGGGTCGGATGCGGTCTTTGGGTCGACAATAGTCCCCCGGCGCTTTCCGAGGCGCTGTGCCGCATTTCGACCATGCCGCTCGCCGAAATGGGAGAGCACGGTCGCCGTTGGATGAGCGAGCAGTTCGGGTGGCCGACAATCGCGCGAGAGATGCTCGCCTGTTATTCGAAAGCGCTCGCCGCCGCGGACGGCACGGACCATGCTTATGGCACCTAATGGCGTCCGAAAAGTGCTGTCGATCGTGATTTTAACTTTCAATGAAGAGGCAAATTTGCCTCAATGTCTCCAGAGCCTGGCGGGACTCGATTGCGACCTGTTCGTGGTCGATTCCGGCAGCACCGATCGCACTGCGGAAATCGCGCGGAGCTTCGGCGCTACCGTCGTCCAGCATCCGTTCATCAATCAGGGGAAACAGCTCAACTGGGCGCTCGATCATCTGCCGATTCGGACGCCGTGGGTGATGCGGCTCGACGCCGATGAACGCCTGACCGACGAACTTGCCGACGAGTTGAAGGCGTCGCTGCCGTCGATGCCGGCGACAGTGAGCGCGGCCGAGATGAAACGGCGCGTCTATTTCTGGGGGCGCTGGATTCGGCATGGTGGCTATTACCCGGTCTGGCTGCTGCGCCTGTGGCGGCACGGAATGGCGCGATGCGAAGAGCGCTGGATGGACGAGCACATGATTGTGCAGTCCGGGATCACCATCCGGCTGCGCAATGACTTCATTGACGAGAACCACAAGGGTCTCGGCTTCTGGATTGACAAGCATAACCGCTACGCCGATCGCGAGGTTGCCGACATGATCGCGGCGGCCGTCGGCGATTCCGATCGAGGCGTCGACGGAAGCGTCGCGCGCCGGCGCTGGCTCAAGCAGAATCTGTACGGGAAAATGCCGCTCTACTGGCGGGCGTTTTTTTACTGGTTTTATCGTTATTTCATCTTATTGGGGTTTCTTGACGGGAAGCCCGGCCTCGTTTTTCATTTTCTCCAGGCCTTCTGGTACCGCTTTATGATCGACGCGAAGCTCTACGAGGCGCGTATCAAAGCCGCGGAAACTCCGCAGCCGCACGCCGCCGATTCCCGGCAGGCCGGATGATAACGTTTCGATGCTGATCCTCGGAATCAACGCCTACCACGGCGACGCGAGCGCCTGCTCGGTCGTCGATGGAAACCTCGCGGCGGCGGCCGAAGAGGAACGCTTCACGCGCATCAAGCATACGGCCGGTTTTCCGGGCGAGGCGCTCCGCTACGTGGTCGAGGCTTCAGGAGCCGGCAAGGGCGACATCCGCATTCTCGCGATCGCGCGCAATCCTTGGGCGCGCATTCTCAGCAAGGCGCTCTACGCCTTCAGGATGCCGTCGCTCGCGCGCAATCGGATCGGTGCGCAGAGCCGTTTCGCGGCCATCGGCGAAGAAGCAGCGCGCGCCCTGGGAGTCCCGTCGACGCAGATCGAGGTGCGCCGTGTCGAGCATCACAAGGCGCACATGGCGAGCGCCTTCATGGTCTCGCCCTTCGACGAAGCCGCGGTCTTCTCCGTCGATGGGCTCGGCGACTTCGCGAGCGCGATGTGGGGCGTCGGGCGCGGCAACCGTCTTCATCCAATGGGCGCGGTCGCGTTTCCGCATTCGCTCGGAATTTATTACACCGCGCTCACGCAGTATCTCGGCTTTCCGAAGTACGGTGACGAGTACAAGGTGATGGGTCTCGCGTCCTACGGTCAGCCCGAGATGCTCGATGAGTTCCGGCGCATCGTGATCGCCCGGAACGGGGGCCGGATGAATTTCGAGCTCGACCCCGACTACTTCACGCATCACGTCGGCGGAGCCGAGATGAGCTGGGATGGCGGCGAACCGACGATCGGGCGCCTATATTCGGAGCATTTGGTAAAGCGGCTGGGAAAGGCCCGTGCGGCGTCCGAGCCGATCGAAGATCGGCATTATGCGATCGCGTCATCGTTGCAGCGGCGGCTCGAAGAAGTGGTGCTCGATCGTTTGCGCACGCTCCGCAAGATCACCGGGATGCGCAAGCTGTGCTTGGCGGGCGGAGTCGCCTTCAATTGCGTCGTCAATGGCAAGATTCTGGAGCAGACCGGATTCGACGAAGTCTACGTGCAATCGGCGGCCGGCGATGCGGGCCTCGCGATCGGCGCGGCGATGTACGTGTGGCATCACGAGCTCGGCAATCCACGCCGGTTCATCATGGAGCACTCGTACTGGGGCCCGGAGTACGGCGACGCACAAATCGGCGCGCTGCTCGATTCGGCCCGCGGCGAGATCGAGCGCGAAGGATGCGAGATCGCAAAGATCGACAACGAGGCCGAGCTCTATCGGAGGACCGCCGCCGCGATTGCGGATGGAAAGGTTGTGGGATGGTTTCAAGGCCGGATGGAGTGGGGACCGCGCGCGCTCGGCAATCGGAGCATCCTGGCCGACCCGCGCCGCCCGGAGATGCGCGACATCCTGAATGCGAAAATCAAACGCCGCGAGATGTTCCGTCCGTTTGCGCCGTCGATTCTTGAAGAAGCGACCGGGGAATATTTCAGCCAAAGCTATCCATCGCCGTTCATGTTGATGGCCTATCCGGTGCGGCCTGAAAAACGCGCGGTGATACCGGCGACGACCCACATTGACGGGACCGGCCGGTTGCAAACGGTTAGCGGCAGCCAAAATCAGCGCTATTATGGCCTAATTAGCGAGTTTCGACGACAAACGGGCGTTCCAGTGCTGCTCAACACCTCATTTAACGAGAATGAACCTGTTGTATGTAAGCCCGAAGAGGCGCTTAACTGTTTCATTCGGACGAAGATGGATGTGTTGGTCCTGGGGTCGTATATAGTGACACGGCCAAGTTTGGTGGGTTGATGGCCGTTATGTCAGCCAGGCTGCTCGATGGACATCGTGATCGAACCGCGAAAGTGAGAAAGTGATGGCAAAGGCAAGCAGGGTTCTGGTGACCGGAGCCGGGGGGTTCATCGGTCATCATCTGGTCAGCTATCTCAAGCGTCAGGGCCATTGGGTCCGCGGAGTTGATCTCAAGCTTCCGGAATTTTCATCCACCGAGGCCGATGACTTCGCCCTGCTCGACCTGCGACGCTGGGAAAACTGCCTGCGCGCGACTGAAGGCGTCGAGGAAGTCTATGCACTGGCGGCCGATATGGGTGGGATGGGCTTCATCTCGGCGCATCACGCACAAATCCTGCACAGCAACACGCTGATCAATTTTCACACGATCGAGGCAGCGCGGCTCAATGGCGTCAAGCGGTATCTCTACACCTCATCGGCCTGCGTCTATCCCGAGTATCGTCAAAACGAGACCGCAGTTACGCCGCTGCGCGAGGAGGATGTCTACCCGGCCCAGCCGCAGGATGCTTACGGCTGGGAGAAGCTTCTGACCGAGCGTCTCTGCATCCATTACCGGGAGGATTACGGCCTCGAGACGCGAATCGTGCGTTTCCACAATATCTTTGGCCCGCTGGGAACGTGGGACGGTGGACGCGAGAAGGCGCCGGCAGCGATGTGCCGCAAAGTCGCGATCGCGAAGCTCAGCGGCAATCATGAAATCGAGATCTGGGGCGATGGCGAGCAGACCCGTTCGTTCTGTTACATCGACGATTGCGTGGTCGGCATCTACCGCCTGATGCGCTCGGATTTTCGCGAGCCGCTGAACCTCGGCCAGGATCGTTTGATCAGCATCAATCAATTGGCGGACTTGGTGGCATCGATTGCGGGCATCCGCATTACCAAGAAACATGTCGTTGGTCCGCAGGGGGTGCGCGGCCGGAATTCTGACAACAACCGCCTGCGTGCGGTGCTCGGATGGGAGCCGCAGATTTCGCTCGAAGAAGGACTCGGGCGGACCTACGCGTGGATAGAAGAGATGGTCCAGCGCAAAGGTGTGGCGCGGGCTCGAACCGCGGCCTAGCAACCGGCGAACCGATTGGTTCGCCATCGGACAAAAAAGGATTCATCTACGCGTCTTCTTTTTCTCAATCGCTCGTTCTGGCCCGACCTAGAGGCGACTGGTCAGTTCCTTACGGAATTGTGCGAGGATCTCTCGTCCGAGCACGAGGTAACATTTATCGCCGGCCCTTCGTATCACGTTCGCACGCGGGGGCGCGGGTTCATCCGGCGCGAGACGCACGGCGCAATTTCGATCATCCGCACGTGGGGCACGCGCCTCCCGAAGCGGCGGCTGCCGTTGCGATTTCTGAATCTCGGCACCTATTACATGCTTGCCGGACTCGCTGCGCTGCGGGTGAAGCGTCCGGATATCGTCATCGCGGAGACCGATCCCCCGCTGTTGGGCGCGCTCGGCGCGATGCTCAAGCGGCGATGGAACTGCCGGCTGGTCTACAACGTCCGCGACCTATATCCCGACATCGCGATTGCCAACGGCGCGCTGAAGAATCGGGTTTTGCTCGGATTGCTCGAGCGGGCCAATCGGATCTCCTATCGCGATGCGGATTGCGTGATTGTGCTGGGCGAGGATATGCGCCAGCGGCTGCTCGCCAAGGGCGTTCCACCGGAAAAGATCGCGCTGGTGCCTGACTGGGTCGATTGCCGGAAAATCCGACCGATCCAATCGAGCCCGTTCCGCAGCCAGCTCGGCGAGAGTTTCGTCGTGATGTATTCGGGGAATCTTGGCTTGTCGCAGCAGCTCGAAACCGTGCTCGATGCGGCCGCACACCTACGTGACGACTCGCGAATAAAATTCTTGTTGGTAGGAGACGGCGCGCGCAAAGCATGGCTGGTCGAGCGCGCGCGAAAACTCGGGCTGACGAACATCGAGTTTCTGCCATACCGGCCGAAAGAAGAGCTCGCGGAATCGCTCAGCGCCGCCGATCTCCATCTCGTCCCGCTCCTACCCGGCGCCGCGGGATGTATCGTCCCAAGCAAGATCTACGGGATCCTCGCCGCCGGTCGCCCATTTGTGGCGATCATGGAAGAGTCGGCGGAGATCGCCCGCCTGGCGCGCCAAAACTCCATCGGCTTCGTCGTCAATCCCGGTGATGCCGAGGGACTGTCGCGAGTCATCCGGGAATCTGCCGGCAAGCGTGCGGAGCTGCTCGCGATGGGCGCGCGGGCGCGCCGATTGGCCGAGGAATGTTTTGATCGACAGGTCGCGACGCGCCGTTTCGCTGACGTCCTCAATTCGGTCATGAGTGACGATTTGCCGCCCCGAGCGGAACCGCGCCTGTCGGCATCGACCGGGTCAGCTTGAAATGCTTTGCGGAGCCAAGCATATCGTCTGCAGCAGTCTTGTATTTAATTTGCTTTTGATAGTTTATAACTAATCTAGAAGTGCTTGACGAAGCTTACTATTTAATATCGGATTCCCGAATGCTTTTAGCAGCAAGTTGATGGCTTCTCGTGTATACAGTCGCTTGAATGAAAGTTGATTTGCTCAGAGCGATGGCTTTGTGGTGGACGCCGTTTCCGGTCGCCTTCGCGATCACGCTCTCTCTGATGCCGCTGGTGAAGCGGCTCGCGGTAAAGTTCGGTGTCGTCGCCAAGCGCGCCAAGTCCGATCTGGAGGGCGATGCCGACGAGGAATCTGTGCCGCTCCTCGGCGGCTCGGCGATCATCGCGGCGCTGCTCGTCACGCTCGCAATCTTTGGCCGTCTCCCGTCCTGGATGATCGTCGCGGGATTGAGCCTGCTTTTGCTCGGCCTCGTTGATGACATTCTCGCGCTCAAGCCGCTGCAAAAAATTATCGCACAGGTGGCCGTGGCTGCCGCCGTCGTGGTGCTCCATCGGCATACGACGTTCACCCCCTGGCCGATGCTCGACTCTTTCCTTGTGATGCTGTGGCTGCTCGGCACGACCAACGCTTACAACCTCGTTGATGGCCTGGACGGATTGGCGGGCGGCACCGGGGTCGTGGTATGCGCCGCCGTTGCCGCCACCGGGTGGCTCCATCACAGTCCGGCGCTGGTCTGCTGGTCGCTCGCGTTGGGAGGCGGCCTAGCCGGCTTCCTGCTCTACAATTTTCATCCGGCGTCGGTCTTTATGGGCGATAGCGGCGCGCTGCCGATCGGTCTGATTCTCGGCGTGTTCGCGCTCTCCGGTGGAGGCCTCGCCCACAATTCTCGCGTCACTCGCTACATCTATCCGATTCTGGTGCTCGCGTTGCCGCTGCTCGACACGGCGATCGTGAGCGTAACGCGGCTCGCCACCGGCAACCCGATCTCGCGCCGCGGCCTCGATCATTCGCATCATCGGCTGCTCCACCTGGGGCTCTCGACGCGACTTGTAGTCGGGGTCTGTTGGATGGTCGCGGCGGCGGGTGCGGCCGGCGCCGTCGTAATGACCATCCTGCCGCATTGCTACCTGGTCGCCACGCTGCCGATCGTAGTGCTGGTGTTCGCCGTGCTGGGCCTCTTCATGATGGATCTCACGTTCGAGACCAGCGCTCCCGGTGTTGCTTACGGATACCTGCAAGGGCTCGCCGGGTTCATCCTGAGCATCGCGTACCGGCGCCGTCTGGTCGAAGTGATCCTCGATTTCGCGCTGATCTCGGGTGCCTACTTCGGCGCCTTTCTGCTGCGTCACGATTTCAAAATCAACGATCTTACTTTAGCGATCATGATGCACTCGCTGCCGTGGGTGATGGCGCCGACCTATGCGATGTTCGCGGCGGCGGGCGTGTATCGGGGGATGTGGCGCTACGCGGGCTTGTCCGAGCTGATCAGATTCGCGAACGGCGCAGTGCTGGCCGGCGCGGCGATAGTGGTCCTGAATCATTTCGTGGCGCTGCCGACCTCGGGTTCTATCATCGCTTTATACGTGATCCTGCTGTTCAACTTCCTGGTCGCCACCCGGATGTCTTTTCGCGCGCTGCGCAAGGGAATCCATCGGCTCACCGATCCGCGCAAGCGGGTTCTGATCGTTGGCGCAGGAACCTCGGCCGCAATCGCGGCGCGCTGGATGTTTTCAGGGCAGAATCGCGATCTGCGTCTGGTCGGCTTCGTCGACGACGACGCCTTCAAGCTCGGCAAGCTGGTCCACGGCCATCGCGTGCTCGGCTCCCTCAAAGATCTCGAACGGGTCATTCGGCGCCGTCCGTTCGATCAGATCATGCTGGCCGCGGAATCGCTCGCCGAGGACCGCCTCGCGATGGTTCGGCGCTTTGCCGACGCGCATCGAATCGCGGTCAGCCGCTTTACGATACAGATCGATGAAGTCGAAGGCGCCGCCGCCGAGTATGTATTGTCCAATGGCACGTCATCCCTCGAAAGCGTGTCGGCTCCAATCGCCGAAACCCAACTGCCGCTCGGACGCATTCGCCCGGTCGGCTCCTGATACCCCCTTCGACCGACACTTGCATCGGTCAGGCGCGGTCTTTAAAAGCTGGTAAGGACTGGTGGATGGCGATGAGCCGCGTACGAAAGCCGATTCGGATTGTTCCCAAGGGATGGGGCCGGGAGGTCTGGATCGCCAACAACGAGCTCTATTGCGGCAAGATCCTGGAAATCAATAAGGGCAAGCGCTGCTCGCTGCACTTTCACAAGATCAAGTCCGAATCCTTCTACCTGCGTGCGGGCCGGCTGAAGGTGAGAGTCAAGGAATCGCCTGACGCCGAAACTATCGAGGAATTCGAGCTCGCGGCGGGCGATTGCATGGACGTGCCGCGCGGTTTGGTGCATCAGATGGAAGCGCTCGAGGACGCTGAGTTGCTCGAGTTCTCGACTCAGCATTTCGACACCGATTCCCACCGCCTGGTCCGCGGCGATTGAGCGGCCGAGTGACCCAACCAGCCTCGTGCACTCATCACGGAAACAGACTGTTGCATAACCTTGATGGCGCCTTCTGACAGGCTCTCCCTGTCCAAAGGGGGCTGCCGCGAGCGACGGTCGCGGCGGGTGAGGTTACTCTGGAGCCGGGGAATGCGGTAAAGCGCAAATCCGATGAGCCGAATCATCCGGGGGAAAGATAGATGTCAAAAGTTGCGCTAATCACAGGCGTCACCGGACAGGACGGCTCATATCTTGCCGAGTTTCTGCTCAAGCGCGGCTACGAGGTCCACGGTATCGTGCGCCGCAGCTCCAGCTTCGCTACCGGCCGCATCGATCATCTGCGCAAAGGCTACGGGCAATCGCGCAACGGTCTGCAGCTTCATTATGGTGACCTCGGCGATGGCACCGGCCTGCGGCGCATCATCGAGCAGACGCGGCCCGATGAGCTCTACAACCTCGCCGCGCAATCGCACGTCAGGATTTCGTTCGATCAGCCGGAATACACCGTCGATGTAGTCGGGCTCGGAACCCTCCGGCTGCTCGAAGCGGTGCGCGATCATAACAAGCGCCACGGGCGCACCGTGCGGATGTACCAGGCCGGCTCGTCCGAGATGTTCGGGCAGGCGCCCGAGGTTCCCCAGCGTGAGTCCACGCCGTTCCATCCGCGCAGTCCCTACGCCTGCGCCAAGGTCTACGCGCACTGGCAGACGGTTAATTATCGCGAAGCCTACGGGATGTTCGCCGTGAACGGGATTCTGTTCAACCACGAATCGCCGCGCCGTGGCGAGAATTTTGTCACGCGCAAGATCACGCGCAGCGCCACACGAATCAAGCTCGGATTGCAGCAAAAACTGATGCTCGGCAATCTCGAAGCGCGGCGCGACTGGGGTTTTGCCGGCGACTACGTCGAAGCGATGTGGCTGATGATGCAGCAGGAGAATCCCGACGACTACGTGATCGCAACCGGCGAGAGTCATTCGGTGCGCGAATTCCTGGAGCTTGCGTTCGCCCGGGTCGGGCTCGACTGGCAGAAATATGTTGAGCTCGATCCGCGCTTCCTGCGCCCGGCCGAAGTTGACAACCTGCGCGGCGATTCATCGAAGGCGCGCCGCATCCTGAACTGGAGCCCGAAGGTGACCTTCGAGCAGTTGGTTGCGCTCATGATCGATGCTGACATGGAGTTGGCCGAGCGCGAGCTGAAATCGCAGGGCCGCTGAACCGGCCGCGCCGCTTTCAGCTCACGTCGTCGGCCGAGGACGTTGCGCTCCGACGGGCGTTGCTGGATCATCACTCAGATCATGATCCCAGCTTGGCTTTCGCTGCTCGATGCCGCTATCGCGGCAATCCTGGTCGCCTTCGGAATTCTCGGTGCGCATTTCGAGTTGATCCCTGCGCTCTTCGGCCTCCAGATGTTCATCCTCGGCGCGCTGCTCGCCGTGCTGGGCCTGCTCTCCGGCCTGATCGGAATTTGGCGCACCGCAGATCCGACGCTCCGCGCGGGTCGTATTGCCGCCTGGATCGGCGTGCTGGTCGGACTCGCGATCGCGACGCCGACCGCGGTGGTCGTTGTGCGCAACAGCCGCGCTCCGCTGCTGAACGATGTCACCACGGATTTCGCCGACCCGCCGACCTTCATGCGCGCCGGCCTGCTCGAAGGCAATCGCAATCGCAACCTGGACTATGATCGTCAGCGCTCAGAGCCGATGCAGAAGGCGGCCTACGGTCCGATCGAACCGCTCGAAGTTTCCGACCCGCCGCCGATCGCATTCAACCATGTCAAGATCGCCGCGAGCGAGATGCCCGACTGGCGCATCACCTATGTCGATCCGCAGCGGCTCGCGCTGGAAGGCGTCGCGACCTCGCAAGTGTTTCATTTCAAGGACGACTTCGTGATCGAGGTGCGGTCGGGCGCGCATGGCGGGAGTCTGGTCGAGATGCGCTCGAAGTCGCGCGACGAGATCAGCGATTTTGGCTCGAATGCCGCGCGGATTCGCGGCTTCTTCGCGATGCTCTCGGGCCGGCCGCTCGCAAATTCCTGAGGAATCGCGGCTCTTTGTCCATACTGTAACGGTGGGCTCGCGCCCGATATGATTCCATGCATCGCTATGATCGCAATCGTTGACTATCGGGCGGGTAATCTGACCAGCGTCGCCCGCGCGCTTGAGCATCTCGGCCATCGCTCCGAAATCACCGACCGCGCCGATCGGATTTGCGCCGCCGATCGCGTGATCCTGCCCGGCGTGGGCGCGGCGGGAGCGACGATGGCGAATCTCGCGCGCCTCGGACTCGTCGAGGTTCTCCGCGACGAGGTGATCGGCGCCGGCCGCCCGTTTCTCGGCATCTGCATCGGCATCCAGGTGCTGTTGGAGCGCAGCGAAGAGGATGATGCGCGATGCCTCGGCGTGATCGCCGGCGCCGTGCGGCGCTTTCCCGCCATGATCGACGGACGGCCGCTCAAGGTTCCGCAGATCGGATGGAACCGGGTATATCAGCGCCGGGCGCATCCGATCTTCGAGGGCATCCCGAATCCCAGCTATTTCTATTTCGTGAATTCGTATTATCCGGCGCCCGCCGATCCGTCGCTGGTGATTGCCGCGAGCGACTACGGCGTCGAATTCTGCGCCGCGCTCGCGCGCGAAAACCTGGTTGCTACGCAATTTCATCTCGAGAAAAGCGGCGCGGTCGGGCTCAGAATGCTCGACAACTTTTGCCGGATGAACGCCTGACGATGCTCGCCAAGCGGATCATCCCATGCCTCGACGTGCGGGCCGGCAAGGTTACCAAGGGCGTGCAGTTTCTGGCCAACGTCGATGTCGGCGATCCGGTCGCGATGGCGCGCTACTATTACGAAGAAGGCGCCGACGAGTTGGTTTTTTACGATATCACGGCGTCCAACGAACGCCGCGGAATCATGATCGACGTGGTGCGCGCGGTGGCGCGCGAAATATTCATTCCGTTCAGCGTCGGCGGCGGACTGCGCACGCTTGAAGACATGCGCGCGGTGCTGCTCGCCGGTGCGGAGAAGGTATCGATTGATTCCGGCGCAGTGCGCAATCCCGCGCTCATCGCGGAGGGCGCGCGCGCCTTTGGCAGCCAGTGCATCGTGCTGTCGATGCAGGTGAAGCGGACCGGAAACCCGAACTGCGCGAGCGGCTGCGAAGTGATAATCGACGGCGGACGCACGCCCACCGGCCGCGATGCGCTCGAATGGGCGTGCGAAGGCGAGCGGCTCGGCGCCGGCGAACTCTGCATCAACTCGATCGATCGCGACGGCACCAAGCTCGGCTACGATCTCGAGATTACGCGCAGCATCAGCGCGCGGGTCTCGATTCCGGTGATCGCGTCGGGCGGCGCCGGTGAGCCGAAGCATCTGCTCGCGGCCTTCACCAGCGGACTGGCGGACGCCGCGATCGTCGCCTCGATCGTGCACTACGGCGAATATCCGATTCCTCAGCTCAAGCGCTATCTGCGTGATAACGGCGTCGAGATCCGCGAGGCGGTCAGCCTCGAAAGGAGCGCGCCGTGAAGATCGCGCTGGTGGTCGCCGATTTCAACGGCGATGTGACCTCCGTGATGCGCGACCGGGCCCGCCGGCACGCCGAGACGCTCGGCGTCGAAATCAGTCACGAGGTCCATGTGCCCGGGGTCTATGACATGCCGCTGATGATCCGCCGAATGCTCAAGCGCGAGGACGTCGACGGCGTGGTGATCATCGGCGCGGTCATAAAGGGCGAGACTTTGCACGATGAGTTGATTTGCCATGTCACGGCGCTCGTCGCCGCCCAGCTTGCGCTGGAATTCGACAAGCCGGTGGGACTCGGGGTGACCGGTCCCGGGATGACCACGATGCAGGCGATGGAGCGCGTCGACAACGCGAAGAACGCGCTCGACTCCGTCGTGAAGATGATCCGCCTGCTCGGGCCGGATTAAATGTTGATAACGCGCGCGCCGGGCGTTGAGGCCGATCGCGCGAGTTCCTATACTCGCCTTGCCGGGTGGGGTTGACGATGGCAGGGAGAGGGGACACCCGTACGCAGACATTTTCTACGCGCGCCGCCGCGCGCATCGTCGCAGTTTCGCCGGATCGGATCCGTTACTGGGTGAAGCGTCAGCTTCTGCGTCCTTCGCTTCGCAACGGCCGGCGGCATCGGTTCGCCTTTGGCGATTTGTTGCTGATGCGGCTCGCGAAGGAATTGATTCCGACGCGACGTCATCTGGAACCCGTCCAACGATGCCTCGCGCGGCTTTACGCGATGCTCGAGCCATCGCGGCCGTTGACTTCGCTGCGCCTCGTCAACGACGACGGCCGCATCGTCGCGCGCGACGGCGCGATTTGTTTCGAGGCCGACAGCGGACAGATGCTGTTCGATTTCGGACCGCGCCAATCCGGAAAAATCGACGATCGTTTCGGGCCGGCGCGTGTGGCGGAACGCTTCGAGGAAGCGAAGCGCATCGCGGACGAAGACCCGTTGAAGGCGCTGCAGCTCTACGCGGAGTTGCTGGTCCGCGAGCCGCGCAATTTTGAAGCGCACATGCGCGTCGCCGCGCTGCTCGAGGAGCAGGGCGATCTCGCCGGTGCGTTACAGCATCGCCTCGGCGCCGCCGCAACGCTCCCGACCAGCGCCGAGGCGCATCTCAGGCTTGGGCTGCTCTATCGGCGGCGTGAGGAATATGAGGCTGCTGCGCAAAGCCTGCTGCGGGCGCTTGAATGCGACCCGTCGTCGGTCGAAGCTCATCGCAATCTCGCCGAAATTTACGAACGGCTGGGCCGTCCGCGCGAAGCGCTTCGCCATATGAGCGCGGCGCATCGCCTGAGCCGGGGCGAATAGGCCATCGAGTTGAAACCGGCAAAGGCCGGGCGATAAGCTTTGAGACGTGAGTTCATCGCGTCCGCTGAAACGCGTCGATGTGCTGCGCCATGAGTTGAAGGCGCTGCGTTACATCCTCGAAAATTTCCACACGCAGAAATTCGCGCCCGGCGCGATACCCCCGGCTGAGGATTTCATCTCGCCGCAGGGTCGTGAAATTTACGACGCGATCGTCGGCGCGCCGAACCGCGAGGCCGCGGAGACGGCGCTGAAACATCTCGACCTGGAGGATGTCGACATCGGGTCGTTCCTTCGCCTTTCGGGCGAGCATTACTACAGCTATCCGGACCTGGTCCGGCAGCGCGCCGCGGCGATTCGGAGCGGAGCGCTCAAGGTCGAAGCGGCTTGAATGCCTCCGGATCAGGCGAACTGTATTTTCTCCTCGACCGCGGAGGCTCGCTCATCGTCTTCCAGGAAACGGAAAGCGCCTGGGTGGGAGTGCTCGCATTTACCAGCGAGCAGAAGGCGCGCGATTTCATCGCAACCAGCCATCTCGAGGCCGCGGAGATCGCCGCGATCGATCGCGGCGATGCAGAAGCCGTCGTCGCGCTCGTGACCAACGTCAAACGACGCGCGGTGCGTTACGTCCTGCTCGATCTCGATTATCGCACCGGGCGCTGTATCCAGATCGATTTCGAAGGCGATCGCTTCGGGCAGGAACGGGAGCGCCAGCTGGCTCCCCGTCCTGCGCATTGAGCCGCTGACGATGGCGCTCGGAATCGAACAGGTCGAACAGGCGCGCTTGCGCCTCCGAAACATCGCGAAACCGACGCCGCTCATCCGGAGTGCGACGCTTGACCGAATGCTTGCGGCAGAAATCTGGATCAAGCCCGAGAATCTGCAGAAGACCGGCTCGTTCAAAATTCGCGGCGCATACAATCGCATCGCGGCACTCAGGCCGGAGGAAGCGGCGCGCGGCGTGATCGCGGCGTCGGCCGGAAATCACGGACAGGCGCTGGCGTGGGCCGCGACCCGCGCGGGCGTGCGGGCGACGATCGTGATGCCGCGCACTGCGACGATCGCGAAAGTCGATGCGACGCGCAGCTACGGCCAGGAGGTCGTGCTCGCCGGCGCCGATTACCTGGAGGCGCGCCATGCCGCCGAGGAGCTTCGGGCGCGCAGCGGCGCGCTGTTCGTCGATGCTTACGACGATCCGTTCGTGATCGCCGGACAGGGCACGATCGGGCTTGAAATCCTCGAGGAGTGCACTCCCGACATCGTGCTGGCGCCGGTTGGCGGCGGCGGTTTGATCGCGGGCGTCGAACTAGCGCTGGCGGCGCGCGCACCGGGCGCGCAGTTGATCGGTGTCGAGGCGGCGGGGTCGCCGCAACTGAGCGCGAGCCTCAGGCTCGGCAAACCCGCGACGATTTCGAATCCCGTCGATACCATCGCGGACGGTCTCGCAACCGGCGCTCTCGGAAAGCTGCCGTTCGAGATTCTGAAATCGCGGTTCTCACGGGTCGTCACGGTCGACGATTTCGAGATCGGTGAAGCGGTGCTGCTGATGCTCGAGCGGATGAAGCTTCTGGCCGAGGGCGCCGGCGCGGCGGCGCTCGCGGGCGCGCTCAAGCTCAAGGCCGAGCTCGCCGGCAAGCGCGTGGTGATCCTCGTCACCGGCGGCAATATCGACATCAACCTCCTCGATCGGATCATCGCGCACGGGCTCGCAAAGGCGGGGCGCACGATGCGTCTTGCGCTCGATATCCGTGATCGGCCGGGAGAGCTCGCGAAACTGTTGACGCTGGTCGGCGCGACGGGCGCGAACGTACGCACGATCGAGCACAGCCGGATGCGCCGCGATATCCCGATTGGATGGTCGCGTGTGACGTTGGAGCTGGAGACGCGCAGCCCCGAACACATCGCGTCAGTTCTGCGCGAACTGCGCGAGCATGGCTATCAGGTCGCGATCGACGGCGGCTGACTCACTGACCGGAAATATTGACCTCGTTGCACTCGGCGAGTCGGGCGAGAGCGACCGAGAGATCGAAGCCGCCCAGTCGCAATCCGAGCGAGCCCTGACCGGACGCCTCGCGGGCGAGGTCGGCGTGATTCGCCGACTTCTCGCCCTCGGCGTCGATGACGATGAGCGCGGGGTCGGATTCGTTCACAGCTTCCGCCGTGAGCGAGGACGGCGCGGCTCGCAGCAGATCGAGCAGCGCCGGAAGATTGTCGCGCGAGTCGCCGGCGACGATCAATTTGGTCGCGCCGAGCGTCGGACGGAGTTCGTCGAGCCGCGAGCCATCGACGATTGCGACCACTGGCTGATGACGGTCACAGGCGCTGCGAATTTTCGCAGCATCGGCCACGCCGGTCGTGATTGCGACCGCGCCGATTTTGATAGCTCCCAGCATCACGCCGATCAACGCGGGCGAAGGCGACAGCACGATCATAACGCGGCCGCCGCGCTCCACGCCCATCGAGCGCAGCATATTGCCGGCGCGGTTCACCAGCGCCGCGAGATCGTGGAAGCTGTAATTTTTGTCGCGATAGACAAGCGCGCGCCGGTTTCCGTTAGTAGCCGCGATCTGCGCATCGACGAGCATCGCGACGGCGTTGCGATCGCGGTCCCCATCGGCGCTCATGCGTTTGCCTTCGCGCGATTGACGTTGGATGCGTTCTCGCGGCCATCGGCCGGCGTCAGATCCTGCAGCCCATAGCGCTGCAGGTAAAGCCGGCGCACGTCTTCCTCGCGCACGCCACGATTGAACGTGTAAGCGGGCGACCATAATGGCAACGCCTGTTCGATTCTGATCGTCACGATGCCGTTGGCAGGGTACTGTCGACCTTCGCGCGTCCAGAAATCCTCCGCCACGGTTTTGTATAGTTCGCCCTCGGTCAGGACTTCAGCAACGCCTTTGAAGCGATAGCCGCGTCTGCGCAGATTATCGACGACGTTCACTTCAATGTACGGATTCGCCTTGAGATTGCGAATCGTGTTGGGCGACGCGATGTCAACGAATACCAAATGATTGTCATCCAGGACCTTGGTGGACGCCTTGGGCGAGAGATTCGGCCGTCCGTCAGGCGTCACGGTGGCCACGTACGTGAGCCGACATTCCGCCAGCAGCTTTTTCATGTCGTCATTGAGCATGCCCATAGCCAAAACCTCTAAATGTCGACCTTGAAGCTGCCGGCGGTATCGCGATGCGGCACGAATTTCTTGCTGACCAGGCGGATATTCTCGGGGCCGCGCGGCTCCTCGAAGATCAGGTTGCGCTGCGCGGCAAGCAGCGGGAAATCCTGCACCGTCAGGATGATCGCCTGCTCGTCGCCGTCGTTGACGTGCTGATGATAGGTCCAGGCGGGACAGAGCCAGGTGTCGCCTTTTGACCATTCGATTTTCGTCGGATCGGGATCGTCGTCGTTCTGCATCACGTCGAAGCCGACGCCCTGGATGACGTGGTAGATCGCAAACGAATTATGTCGATGCGCCTTGAGCGCTTCACCCGGATTCAGAATGGTCATCCCGATCAGCGCGCCCGGCGCCGTGCCCATCATCTCTTCGGTGTCGTCATGAACCAGGATGATGAAGCGGCGGTCGGCGCCCGGGATCGGCGAGGTCGCGATCTCCTGGAGCATTTTGTGACAATCGGCCCAGTTCCAGCGCGCCGGGCGAATCGTCTTCGGCGCCGCCCGCGGATACCATTCGTCATCCGGCATCAGCCGCGTCCAGGCGAACTTCTCGCCGCGCTTGCGCACGTTGACGCGCTTGCCATCGAGAACCTTGTGCGCTTCCTTTTCGATTGCCATGGAAACCTCCGGGTGGACGATCGAAGGTGCTTTCGGTCAGATGATAAGCCTCACCCGGTTTGACTTACAACTCCGATGCGCAAGACGGCAGTCGAACGGAATTGCCGCGGAGCGGCTTCTCGGTTGAGCATTCCATGCGGTGTCACGGCTGCACAGAGCGCAGGATGTCAGTCTTCGTAACGATCCCGCGCGGCTTGCCATCGGGCCCTGTCACCATAAGCAACTGATGCGCGTGCTCGGTCAGGAGCAGCCGCAGCGCTTCGCTCAAATCACAGTCATCGGGCACGATCATGAGATTACGATCGGTCAACTCTCGGACCCGGGTGTCGTCCCAGCGATCGGATGGGACCTTGCTCAGCGACCAGATTCCGATTATGCCGATGGGCCGGTCGCCCTCATAAACCGGATAGACCGCATGGCGATGACGCGTTGCGATGCCTTCGGCAAATTCGCGGACGGTGCTTTCTGCTAAAACGGAGACTACCTGTGTGCGCATCACGTCGCGCACCGTCATCCGGCCGAGCTCCGCGATTCTCGTCACTTCGTGAGTCTGCTGATCGCCGGACACTGAGGCTTCGCCCGAGACCGCGTAAGCGACGGCTGCGCCGATCAAGCTGGGAATCAGATATGAATGGCCGCCAGTTGCTTCCGCAACAAAAACCACCGCGGCGAGCGGCGTCTTGTATCCGCCCGCGATGAATGCCGCCATCCCAACGGCTGCGTACAAATCGTAGTTCGGCACCTGCGCGATGGTCTGCGCATAGGCAGAGCCGATGCACGCGCCGCTTAGGAACAACGGCACGAACATCGCGCTCACGCCGCCGAATCCGAGCGAGAAGAGCGTCGCGGCGAGCTTCAGAATCGCGAAGCAGGCGAGCTCGGTCGGACCGCGACGCTGGGTCAGGACCATGTTCACCGCCTCGTAGTTGGGACCGAGTGGGATGAGCCGGCCGGGAAACAACTTGATGAAGAACAGGCCGCAAAGCGCGCTCAGAAGGCCCCCGATTACGAGTTTCAACGGATGGGGCAGGCGAAGATTGACGGCGAACTCGCGGACGCGCCGAAACGTGATCGCGAAAACCATCGAAGCGAGCCCGCACATCAACCCCAGCAGCGCCGACCATGCGAGATCGATCGCGGCAAAGTGCGCTTCGCCGACAAAGCCGAACAACGGTTCCGCGCCGACGAACGCGACGAGTGTCGCGTAGGCCACGACGGACGCGATGAGCGAGGGAAGCAGCGCCTCGTGCGCAAGGTCATCCTTGTATGGCATCTCGAGCGCGAACACGAGTCCGGTGAGCGGCGCGCGGAACACCGACGCCATTCCAGCCGCCGCACCGCTGATCAGCATGATGCGGCGGTCGCGGTATTCGAGCCGGATGTGCTTGAGCTTCGTCCAGAGCCATGAGCCGATCGCGCCGCCGGCGTAGATACTGGGGCCTTCGAGCGCAGCGCTGCCGCCCGTGCCGACGGTGGTCACAGCCGCGGCCAGCTTGGCCCAGAACGGACGTACATCGATGTCGCCCTGATGCTCGTGATAGGAGCGGATGATCTCTTCGGTCGAATGCTCATTCGGATCGGGTGTCAGGTATTGCATGATAATGCCGGTCACCAGGAACGCGCCGACCATGCAGGGGATGATCGCCCAATGATGAGAGAGATAGTAGGGAAGCAGTACCGCCCAGGCGCCGCGCAGGATCACGATCGTTATCAGCGTGATGATGATCCCGGTGACGACGCCGATAATCGGCGCGACCAGTAGCCATTTCTGAACGTCGCGTGAATAGGTTTGGGCGAGGTCCTCATGGACCAGGCTGACGCACTTCCGCAGAAGAATTGAATAGCGCGCCGGGCGCGGCTCATCCTGGTTGGTCAAGGCCGACCGCTTCTCCCCGGCTTCCGGCTCAGCGGGATGGTCTGCGAACGGAAATATAAAGCCATAAGCATCAGTCTGCAGACAGGAAAGAGAGCGCGATCAGCCACGCATGTTAACCACCGAAGGCTGGTATGGCAATTATCCGAATTGGGAATTGCGCAGTGCATATCCAAGTCCTAATTTCCGGAATTTTCGCGAGAATCTTCATGGAAATTATTCACAAGCACCTTCGAAGGTTCGCGGCTCGGTAACTATTGGAGCAACGCCACCCGGTGTACTAGCATCGATATGCGGAACGCTCACGAGAGCTGGGTGTGTCCATCGAGTCCGATGGGCCCCATATGTGCCGACAGCGAACGCGAGAATGTCGACTGACTCAACCTGGCCGATTCGGCCGTGATGGCAGCGTGCGTAACTTGTCAGAGATCACACGCCTGGCGCCTGCTTTTCGGTGGCCTTCGACGTTGCGGATGCGAGGGCATCCGATGTTGGGCCTGATGCTCGCGATCGCGTTGGTCGTTGCTCCGCATTCCCAGCGGCTCATATTCCACGTTCAAGGCGAATCGATCCAGGTTACGCCTGAAAGCGAATTTCAGCCGACGCCGGCGACGTTCGCCAGCGGCGAGCGATCGTGCCCGTCGGTCAGCGACGTGGTTTCGCTCCGGAGTTGCCTTTCGAGACTCATGAGCGCGCCGTTTTCGACCGGCGCGATCCTGGCCAATTGCGAACGCGACGCGGCGAAGCTCGGATGCCGGAAGAGCCCGGAGAATCAGCTCGTATCGGTCCAAACGATCTACGATCTGACCGTCTCCGGGCAGAAGACCGACGAGTGCATGATCGCGAAGATCCGATTCGGCGACGATGATCGCTACGTGGATATGGCGTCGCTCCTGTTTCGGTCAGATTTGAAGCTGCCCGGTCTCTGCCGCACCAGGCCGTCGGTGAGAGTCCGAACGATGCGAATGCCGCCGGACGATCGCCTGTTGACCCGGACATTCATCGCAGGCCGCATAACGAAGGAGAGCTGACGCCCCTGTCGTTGTTCTATCGAACAGTGGGTTCGGCCTCGGACGCGACGCCGAGTTCTTCGAACTTCCTGCTCGACCGCGATGGAAGCTATCTATTCTTTATTTTAGAAGCGTGCTGAATCTTCGCCATCATTTGTTCGGTGGTTAGCACTTGGGCAAACCGTTTGCCGAGCGTCGCCAGCGTCACCCGCTGCACCTCGTCGGCTGAAAGCTCGCCGATCCCGCTGGTGGCCGTCGCATCGCTCAGGAAAAACACGCGGAAATCACGGACGGCAGCCTCACGCGCCGTGGTCTCGCAACAGACGTTGGTCGCAATTCCGGTGATGATGAGAGTGTCGATGCCGCGATCCCGCAGAATCAGCTCGAGATCGGTGCCGTGAAACGCGCCGTAGCGCGGCTTTTCCAGAATGATGTCGTTGCGGTCGACAACGACCTCCTCGTGCAACTCCGCCTGCGGATTGCCCTTGCTGATGGCGCCCTCGCGGACGGCCGGAATGATTTCGCCCATCACGCCGATGTTGCTTCCGTCCGCTCGAACCACATGAAGTGTATGGACGACGAGTACGCCGTTGCGCCGGCATAAGTCCGCAAGTTGATTTATTCGCGGAAGAATTTCGAATGCGCGCGGGGCCGCGAACGGCGAGTTCTCGATGAAGCATTTCTGCATGTCGACGTTGATCAAGGCCATCCGTTCGAGATTTACATCGAAATCAGCCATAAGTTCTCCCGCCGGGTATCAGATGAGCTGAAGGTCAAGCGATGCTCCGAAGCTATCATCCTGTCGCTTTCGGCACGATAGTTGACAGATCTCGAAAATTTGCGAGCGCAACCGTGCGCGACGCGGGACTCAATCCCGGGCGGGAGAAAACTTGTTTCCGTCGGATGCCAGCTCGTCAAGTACCCGATGCTTCCGGTGTTAACCGGGAGCATCGAGCGAATCTACGCTCGCGCCGTGCGAGATATTTCGGCGGACGCCGGACAAAACTTCATCAGTACATCGAGTTCCGGTGTGATGACGACCCGTTCCCGGAGGCCTGATCGAGTCGCCTTGCGTGCGGAACGCGAAGCGTTGACGCGCCTGCGCGCGATACTGATACCAGCGATCTCATCGCGAAATTCAAAAGCAATCGCCGGAACCGTGTGCCCCGGCTGTTGAGCCGAGAGAAAATCTCAAGCAGATCCTGCAGGTTGGATCCGACGTGCGTCGTGCAAAGGGGCAGATGCCGCACCATACACAGGCGATGCATCACCTCGTATACCTGATCTTCTGTTTGTGATCGGCAGAGGCCGCGTCGTTTGAGCTGCAGCGCCATTTCGCGCAGCGCCGCGCGACCCTCTTCTCGCGCCGGATCATGCGCCAGAATTTCGGCAACCGAAATCAGGCGGCCGGTCGGGTCCTCGATTTCACCATCGAACGAACACTGGAACACCGGCGGCGTCGCAGCCCCGATATCGAGACGCACGTCAAAATGGCGGATCAGATTGCGCCGATCCATCTCGCGCCGTCGCCACCAGGGCGGTTGCACTCCGAAGAGCAGACAGAGCGAGGTCAGGCGCTGTTGTCCGTCGGCGATCCAGGCGGCGCCATGGGCGGAAGCCGTCGATTCCCAGATCAGCAGGTTCCCAATCGGATAACCTCGCCATAAGGAGTCGGCGAGATCGCTCACCTGCGATGGACGCCAGACGAAGGCCCGCTGAAAATCGGGCATGTCCCAGCGCCCCTCGATCACCATTTCAACCGCTTCGCCACCAGTGACCGGAAGGTATCGATAACAATGGGCTATGCTCCGGTTGTAATCGCCTGCTTTGCTGGGAGACATTATGGTTCCCGTCAGTTTTCGATCACGCCTTGCGCGATCTCCTCGAGTGAGGCGGCTCGCAATTGCTTTTCCGCGGCGAAACGGAGCACTGAATCGAAATGGGCGAAGGAGCCCCGAGCGCGGGGCCGGAGCGCGGCAAAGCGCACCAGCCCGACGTCATACGGATGACAGGATGCGATGATTGGCAGGCCGAGTGCCGCCCGCGCAATCATCCGTTCGCGCGTCAGGCGCTCCGCAGGAAAGCGCTCGAGCACCGCAAATCGCTTCTGCCCGGCGCGCGAAAGCGATCGGGAAAAGTTGCCCGCGAGATTGCCGCCCTCGACTTCCATCCGACGCTCCGCGGCTGTCCGCGCCATGGCGAGAAAACCTCGCTGTTCCAGAAAATCAACGCATCGGGGGGTGTCGCGCTCGAACGGGAAAATCATCACCGGTTGAAATCTCACCGCGTAGTCCGCGCAGACCTGCTCCACCAGCCGCAGTCCCGCAGCATACTCCGCGGCGAGATCGGTGATGGCCCGATGATCAACATGGCGTAGGAGCCCGTGCCAGACAAAACCCGCGCGGAAGGATTTCAAAACCGCTACGTAGCGGCGGCTCGGATGTGACTGGTCTGGCGTCCACGCAAAATCCACGTGTACGCCCGGGCAGACATGTTCGAGATGCCGGAAGAACGCGAGCACGCGCCCACCATTGAAATAGTCGAAGTCAGCGGGCCGGTCATCGATGACGATATTGAACCTGCTCTCGAGCGGTTGGGCTTTCCAGGCAATGCTTGCGGCCGCAAGTACGCCGACGCCGCCGGGCAACGTGGCGGCATTCTCGAGCATCGCCGGCAGCGGCATCCTGCGGGTCGCCGGCGTTAGATCGTAAATGACCGTCCCATTTCCGACTCGCACGATGAAGACCGAAGTGCGCTCGACTGTATCAGCGCAGCGCAACATCAGCAGTGGCTCTGCGGACTTTGGCAGATTAGATGCGGCCATCATGGTGAGCTCGAGCGTTCGCTCTTCGTTCCGCAAAGCAGCCGGCAGCATCGGATGGTCCGTCAATCGGTAGCCGTTCGCCGCGTGATGCGCGATCGTGGCAATGCTTCCCTCGGCAAAGGGCGCCAGCGAAAAAGGCTGGTCAACGGCGAAGTCGCCCGTAACATGCAGAGTGGTCCCTTGCACGACGCTGCGCTTGAGACGGTTCTGGGCGGGCAATGAGAGGTGCGCCAGCCTGTCGAAGCTGATCGTGATGAGACTGGCCGCGGCGTTGACGTCCGCGGGCTGAGACTCGGCCGAGAACGCAAGCCGATCGATTCTCATGCCTCGTAGCTGCGCAACTTCCATCGCGACCGTGGGTGGACGCTCCTGATCGTCGATCAGCCAGCAACTAGCCATCTTGCACCCCGGTTTCGCGAGGTCGCTCCGACGCCGACGTCATGCCGAGTTCGGCGGCGCGGCGTTGATTTGACTCGAGAATTGCATCAAGCAGCACCGAAGGTGCGATACGCTGGAGCAGATGAATGTTGGGAATCACGCAATGACCGCCGATAAAGCCCGGAAAATAACGGGTTGGCGGGAGAAATTTGATTTCCTCGAAGAAACCGATCACCTGCTCGTAATCGACCCCGAGTCGGCCGGCGTAACGATTCAGTTCCTGGGCGAACGCGATCAAAGTGCCGAAGTACGTGGTTTCGGCGAGCTTCGCCAGTTCGAGCGCTTCAACCTGTGCGATGTGCCGAGTTCGCATCCCAATCGCCTGGAAGAAGTCGCTTGCTGCCCGGGCCGCATCGGGATCAGGAGCCGCAATGAATTTCTCATAGTAAATCAAATCCCGCTTCATATTGGCGTGCTTGCCGCGCACGGGACTGAACGCGACCCGGTTTC
This sequence comes from Pseudomonadota bacterium, assembly GCA_021324855.1. Lineage (GTDB taxonomy): Bacteria > Desulfobacterota > Binatia > Binatales > Binataceae > JAJPIG01. The sequence goes on from JAJPIG010000026.1 coordinate 194,937, forward strand.
CGCCGCGTCTCGCGATCGAACGGGTGGTGCCCGGGAGCACGGTGCTGTTGATTATGGTGAGGCGCGGCTTGAAACGTTCGAGATAGTGCAGCGCCGCCTCTTCGAACTGTTCGGCGGAACGGTATGGAATACAGAGATGCATGACGTCCACGGGACCGCTGTAATCAAGCGGGTCAAGATCCTGACGCCAGACCGGGAAGGTCCGCTCGATCACGTCGGCCAAGGCGCCGCCCACTTCGCCCACACCAACTACCAAGGTCTCGTAAGATTGCATGATTCCTCCTGGCTAAGATGCCCCCCACTCCAACGTCAGTTCGGCCCAACGTTAGTTCGGCAAAACGTCGCGTGCGATTAGCGAATCCACCGCTGCATAAAGCTCGCGACGCTGCCGCTCCCAGCTCAACTCGTGCGCGATGGTCCGTGCCCGTTGCGCCATCCGAACGCGCTGACCGGGATCTCGATAGAGGTCTTCGATCGCTTCGGCGAGTGCAGCGGGGTTTTCCGGGCTGAAGAACCGAACCGACCGAGAATCGAAATAGTGCTCGATGGTCCTGAGGCGCGCCGCAATAATTGGGATCTCGAGCGTCGCATATTCCAGCAGCTTCACCGGCAGCATCAGGTGAGTCGCGCTGCTCGCGTGATTGGGCACGATGCCAATGTCGGCCTGGCTCAGCAGCAGCGGAAGCTCACTAATCGGAACTGTCGGCACGAATTCGACATGGTTGTCGAGTTCCAGGTACCGGGCGAGCCGGCGTCCTTCGTCGAGGTAGTCGCCGCCGCCGATCACGCGCAGCCGAAATCCAGGGATGCGCCGCCGCAGCATACTGGCCGCGACCACCGCAGTGTCCAAGCCCAACCTTCGGGTTAACGTACCGTGGCACACTACGACGAAGCTGCCGTTCGCATGATGAGAGTTGTGCGGGGGCGAGAAAGTACGGGTGTCCGGAACATTCATCACCACCGAGATCTTTTGCTTAGGAATACCCGCCGCGACCAAACGATCCCGATGAAGTTCGTGGACCGCCAGCACCCGTGTAGCGATCGATGCGCTCGCTCGCTCCTGTGCAAGCAACAGACGGGCTCCGAGATCACCGCGACGCCCGCCGAACTTGTCTCGATACAGCTCCGGCATCGTGTCGTGGATATCGAGCAGGATTTTGCTGCCCATCAACCGCGGTCCAAGCGCACACAGTACGGCCGCGTCAGGCATCGTGCAGACGATCACGACGTCGTAGCGAGCGCTGCGGCTGAGTTGAATCGCCTTACGCGAGGCGAGCGCAAAGAACCGGAGGTAACTTCGGAGGTAACGTGTACGGCTCGAGCCGCGGTAGCGGGGAATCTCGAGACCAATCACATTTACCCCGTTAGTCTCACCCCACAAATTGCTGGCAAGGCACAGCACGTCCGTGGAATCGCCGCGCTCGGCGAGCGCTTCCGCGTGGCGCTTAACGCGTCCGTCGGTGAAATAATTCGTGTACGCAATAATCAGAATCCGGGCCACGCTCTCACCGCCTCAATGTCAGCGCTTCGCTGTCCAGACGCACGGCGACGCCTCCCGCGGTATCGGCCGCGTCGATATGCGGGATGTCGTTATCGACCCAGAGCTGCATCGCAGATCGCCGGCGCCACCAGGCGGCAACCTCCGAGGGCAGCGCCCGCCAGGCACCCTCGAAATCAGCAAGGCGTTTGAGGAGTTCGTCGTACTGCTCGAGGCGGCAGCCGCTGCCACTATAGTCGGGATGCGTCAGCAGCAGCACCATCCCGCCGCACGCCGCAATCCATTGCGCCTTTAATGTCCAGATTTGCAGCGGATCGCGATGCAACAGGTTAATGAGCGTATGGTCCTGGGGCATCGTGTACGGCAACTCGATGATCCGGCCAAGGTGAAACGGAAAGATGCTGCAGGTGCCGCCCGGCTGCGGCTCATAGGGGTCGGTATCGGAGAAACTCGAGTCGTGATCGAAAGCCATTCGCGCGATCCAATCGGCCCGTCTGAGCGTCGATGGCGCGCGAAAGCCTGTAAGTCGGTGCTCATCGGCGGCCCGCTCGAGAAGTGGCCGCAAATGCCTGAAATCGGCCGCACTCCGGAACAACCGGCCGTCATGGCTGAGCCCGTGCGCGCCAAATTCGAAGCCGCGCGCCTGTAAACCCGCCAAGTGATTCCAATCGATCGGAAATTGCGCGAGCGGAAGATTCCATGCCGAACGAAAGCCGTAGCGCTCCTCCATGTCCGCCATGGCGTCAATGCGCTTCAGCCCAATGGGACTTTCGACATCGTGCGTGAGTACGATGCAGCAGCGTTTGGCGTCAGGCCAGAAGGCGATGTGCCACGCCTGTCTGGTGTTCACCAGTTCGAGACAAGTGCGTAACCATTCGCGCCAGAAATCAATGAGAGCACTTTCGCATGGCCAGTTCGGAAACCCTTGTCGCGCGCGTGTGCGCACTGCAAGAGAGTGCGCCCGATGCCGCAGTGACTCCGGGATTAGCCGTTTAATCCGGTAATAGGCGCCTATCCCGGCCGGCGGTCGGCGCTGAGCCTCTGGCAGATATCGTTCGAACAGGAAATGCTCCGCCAGCTCTTCCGAACTCTCGATCATCGACGAAACGGTTGCGCGCCAGTTCTCGGGTAACTTCCAAAACGAGAAGGCGTCATTGCGGGCGCCGCGAATGTGGGGCATCGCATCTTCGGGCGGCGCCGGCGTTATATCTTGGGCGACAGTTAGCGCCATACCGACTCGAGCATAAGCAGCCTGCGTATCTGTTGACGTCTCGTGAATCGGATTAGGTCGGGGGTCGCGGCTTGCGGCCACCCGCGCAAATAACCTTCGACAAAGCCGGCCAACATGAGCAGTCCCCCGATGAGGACCGGGCGCTCGAGGCAATTTCGTGCCGTGCGCGCCGCCATGAACAATGGCGAGTAGCCGGCCAGATAAGCGGCTCGTCCCGTTGCCAGGCGCGCACGCCATCTGCCGCCTGCCGCGCCCTGCGGGCGCAGATGGTAGGCGCGAATCTCGCGAAAGCTGCGGGTCCTGAAGCCCAGCATCATTGCCCGCGTCTCATCGACCGTATCCCAGCCCAGCCCGGCATGAAGTCCCCCGATCGCCGAAAAGCATCGCGACGAATACATCTTCGCCGCGCCGCGGGTATGAAACGCGGGTACCCGCATCTCCTGCCAGCGGCCCTGGTGTTGCTCGTAGAGCACCGGGCCCGCAATCCCAAGCATGGGGTCGCGATCGAATTCCGCCATCAGCAGCTCGGCGAAATCGGACTCAAAACTCAAATCCGCATCGAGCCGCAGTATGAAGTCGTATTGCCCGGTCGTTTCCACAGTGAGAAAGCGCATGATCACGGACTCGCCGCCGGGCGCGCGCGCGTGTCCCCGCTCGAGATGATGTGCTTCGATCCAGTCATAACGGGCGGCGGCTTCCGAGACGATCTCCGGAGTCGAATCTGTCGAACCGTCATCGATGATGATCCAGCGTTCCGGCCTACGCCTCTGCGCGGCCATCGACCGAATCAGGCTCGGCAGCAATCGTTCCTCGTCTCGAGCGGGAGTGATGGCCAGGTAGTTCATCACACGATGTACCCGTCGGGCGGCCGAGCTATAAGCTCCGCCTCCGGTTTGCGTACCGCTTTCGCGCTTGAATTTCGGGTTGGTCCTTTACGGCTGGGATTTTTGCTTGATTCCTGTTGCGAGGCGCTTGCCGCCGCCGAAAGCTCCGCCGGTGTTTCGATGAGCGGATTATCGCGGACGCTGCGGGCGAAAGGACGTCGGCGCCCTGGCTGCGCGGAGGCGAGCGGCTTGGTCGAAGGGTTCAAACGCCTTCTCCACGCAGCAGGATAGGTAGCGTACGCGCAAGGATTCGAAGATCTCTAACGAACGACCAATCCTCCAGGTACTGCACATCGAGCCGCACCATCTCCTCGAACGACAGGCGGTTGCGCCCGCTTACCTGCCATAAGCCGGTGATTCCCGGCAGACCTTCTAGGCGTCGCCGATGCCATTCATCGTAAAGTGAGAGTTCGTAAGGCAACGCAGGGCGTGGACCGATCAGGCTCATTTCACCCCGGACCACGTTGACCAGTTGCGGCAGCTCATCGATGCTGAAACGGCGCAGAATCCGGCCGACGAGCGTGATTCGATCGTCATCGGCAAGTTTGTAGACCGAGTGTCCATTGTTGCCCTGTACCGCAGCGGTCCCGTTGCGAATCCATTCCTGCACGTAATTGCGATGCACCACGTCGCCGGCGTCCTTACGCATTGTGCGGAGCTTGAGAAGCTCGAACGGCTTTCCCCGGATCCCGATCCGCGTTTGCCGGAACAGGATCGGGGAACCATCGGTGAGCCGCACGGCGAGCGCGCCCAACGCCAGCGCCGGCGCCGTCGCGATCAGCAGGATGCTTCCCGCAATCAGATCGAAGCCGCGCTTGATGACGAAGTTCAGGCCTTCAATGTTCGAGCCGCGGGGCCCGATTAGCGGAACGCTGCCGAGCCAGTCGACGGTGATGCCCATGCCGAGCGACTGCAGCATCGAGGGCACCATCCACCACCGCACGCGCGCACGCTCGCAGAGCTGAACCAACTCCTCCTGCTGAAGCTGTGCCGCGCGGGGCAGCGCGATCGCAACCTCCAGTGAAGGAAACTCTTTGGCGAGGTCGAGAATTTTTTCGAGCGGGCCGATCACCGGATACCCGCGGTATTGCCGGCCGGCTTCGCCCTCGGCGATAAATCCGACCGGCTCATATGGCGTCATGTGATCGAGCAATTGGTCGAGCAGGTAGTGCGCGACCTCATTGAATCCGACCACCGCGAGCGGGATCGCGATCGCCGGATTCGCATAGACCCGCCGCAGCAGCGAACGCGTCACGGAGCGCATCAGGATGACCAGCGGTATGCTGCCGAGATACGCCAGCGCGACTGTGATTCGCGATACCTCGAGATGCGCTATGAAGCCGACCAGCAGGCAAACGAGCGCGGTCACCGAACATCCCTTCAATATCGCGATCGCCTCCTTCAGGCCGCCGTTGCGCATCCGGTAAAGGCCGAAGCTGTGAAATACCGAGACGGCTAATACGGCTGCTCCCACCGTGCCGACGGAAAGCAGCGATGGGCTTGTTTCCAGCAGGCGGCTCTCCATCGAGCCCGACGGATCGTGCAGGTAGAGGGCGGTCGCGAAGGCCGCGAGCAGGGCGCTGAGATCGGCCGCGACGAAGAGCGCCTGCTGTTTCTTCAGTTCTCCTGCAAACATTCGCCCCTCTATCCATGAACCTCCATTTCCGTTGCGCGCCGCTTTTCCCGATCTTCGATCGAGACCGGCGGAACGGATGAATGGAGCGCTTCGCGCACCAACTCGGCAACCCGAACAATGTCGAGGTTCGACAGATGCGGATGCAGCGGCAGCGAGAGGACCGTATCCGCAATCTGCTCGCTGACCGGGAAATCGCCGCTGCGATAGGCAAGCGCGTGGCAGGCCGGCTGTAGATGCAACGGCACGGGATAATGAATCCCGCATTCGATTTTGTTCATCAGCAGTGCATTGCGAATCGCGTCGCGTCGCCGGCTCCGAATCGTGAACAGATGCCAGCACGACGATGCATCCGCGGGCTCATGCTGAAGTCGGACCTCGTCGGATGCGAACAACTCACGATAGGCGGCAGCAAGCTCACGACGCTTCTGATTCCAGCGCTCCAACTGAACGAGTTTGGCTCGCAACACGACCGCCTGGAGCGCATCGAGCCTCGCGTTATAGCCATATTCCTCATGCAGGTAGTGAGAAATTCGCCCGTGATCGCGCATCGAACGTATGCGCCGCGCGAGGTCTTCGTTGTCGGTCGCGATCGCGCCGCCTTCGCCCCACGCGCCGAGATTCTTGCCCGGGTAAAACGAAAAGCATCCTGCGTCACCCATCGTGCCGGTCGCAACCCATCGGCCCCCGATCTTCACCCGCGCGCCGTGCGCCTGGCAGGCGTCTTCGATGACCGCCAGCTTGAAACGCTTCGCGATTGCGATCAGCTCCGGCATCGGCGCGGGCATTCCATACAGATGCACCGGCAGGATGGCGCGGGGTCCGTTAAGCGAGTTAAAGCGCTTGCGTTCGAGATACTTAAGCAGCGCAGCGGGACTCATGTTGCAGGTCGCCGGATCGACATCCACGAACACCGGACGGGCGCCCGTCTGCACAATCGCCTCGACCGTCGCAATGAAAGTCATCGGAACGGTGATCACTTCATCATCGGGCCCGACGCCGGCCGCCAGCAATGCCAGGCGCAATGCGTCGGTGCCGCTGGACACGGTCAGAACGTGACGCGCGCCGAGGAACCGCGCGAACTCCTGTTCGAAGGCCTCCACTCGCGCGCCGCCGACATACGCGGTCTCGCGATGAACCACGGCCATTTCGGTCTCCACGGCCTCGCGAATTTCGGCGTTCTGCGCTGCGAGATCCACCAGCTTCATTTGCATCACTTCACCTCTCATTTGGTTTGAAGATCGTTGGTTTCAATCAGACGCCGCCACGCACGCGCCGGATGTCCGGCGACCAGGGTGTTCGGCGGCACATCTCGTGTCACCAGCGCGCCCGCGCCGACCATTGCGTTCGCGCCGATTGTCACGCCGCACATCACCACCGCCCCGCTGCCGATCGTGGCGCCGCGTCCGATCAACGTAGTTTCGAGTTTCCAGTCGCTCTCCGTCTGCGGATTACCGTCCGGGGTGGTGGCCCGCGGATAGCGATCGTTGATGAAAATCACGCCGTGGCCGACGAACACCTCGTCCTCGATTTTGACCCCGGCGCAGATGAAGGTATGGCTCGAGATTTTGCAGCGTGCGCCAATCCGTGCGCCGCGCTGTACCTCCACGAAGGCCCCGATTCGGGTCTCAGCGCCGACTTCGCATCCGTAGAGATTGACGAACGGCGCGAGTCTCACATCGGGGCCGAGGACGACATCCTCGCCGACGCAAACATTCGGCGGCAGAACCGGTTTGGTCATGCCCTGCCTCACACCGCGGTGCGATCGACCGGCACGGTTCGTCCATTTTCACGCAGCGACAGGTTCGCCGCTTCGAGCACGCTTACCACGCGCAGGCCATCGAGCCCGTCGGTATGGGGCGTCGTGCCGTCGCTTATACAGTCCACGAAATGCTGACATTCGACGCGCAGTGGCTCTGATTCCTCGATCCGGGGGATCTGGATGTCGCCATAGCGATAGGAGAAGTGAAACTCGCCGTACGTATCGTAATAGCGGTGAACATTGACGCCACGATCGTAGACGCGGATCTTCTCCTGCGGCATCGTATCGTCGTAGACCAGCATCTTGCGCGAGCCGACGATGGTCGTGCGTCTGATCTTGTTCGGATCGAGCCAGCTCACGTGGACGAACGCGATCACGTTGTTTGGGAAATGCATCGTCAGCAATGCGACGTTTTCCACTGCTTGGCCGTAATGGCTCTGGCCCTGGCAGCTCACCGAATCCGGTAGCCGGCCCATTAACATCAGGATGATCGAGATATCGTGCGCGGCGAGGTCCCAGGCAACGTTAACGTCGTGCTGGAAGAGACCCAGGTTGGCGCGCGTCGAACTGATGTAGAGCACATCGCCGAGCTCGCCGGCCTCGATCAATTCATGAATCTTCAGTACCGGCGCACTGTAAAGGAACGTATGGCCGACCATGAGCGTTCGGCCCTGCTCTCGCGAGAGGCGCACCAGATCGGCGCTCTCGCGACATGACATCGCCAGCGGCTTCTCGACCAGTACCGACTTGCCGGCTTCAAGCGCCATCCGCGCCAGCCGATAATGCGTGCTGACCGGAGTCGCGATGACCATTGCATCGAGTCCGGAATCGTTCAGCAGCTCCTCGAAGCTCGCAGTGGTGGCGACCCCTGGATAGAGCGCTTCAATATGTTCACAGCGCGCCGCATCGAGGTCGCACGCGATCAACCGCCGCGCGCAACGTAATTGATGCAAATTGCGGATCCAGTTGGGTCCCCAGTAGCCAAGTCCGACCACCGCGATGCCGTCGAGCTTCGGAGTCCTGCCGGTGCGGTCGTGGTGATTTTCCGTGTGCGCAGGCCGGAGCCCACGAACCTGTTCGATTGGTAAAGAACCGCTCATTGCCTCCTCGCCTTTGTTCCGCGAGTGACAGCCGTATCGGCCACCGCGTTTAGAATCGCGCCCGCGAGCGTACGGTTCGCTCCTCGCAATGCCGCGGCCGTAGTCGCGACATCACGCCGTTTCGTATAGCCGTAACGAATGACCAGAAGGATCGGATCGCCGGGCCTCGCCAGCGGCAACATCCGGCTGTCCAGTCTTGCGACTCCAAGATCGATTACCGCCGCCGGAAACGCGGCCATGCGCTCCTCGAGTTGGGCGAGCGCGGCGCGGCGGCCGCTTTCCTCGCCCGGCAAGCAGCAGCTCGCGAGTTCGAGCCGCGGCCATCCCGTTGAATGCATCTGCAGTGCGCCATCCAGCACCACCTGGGGAGTGGGCGCGTTGCGCCCGAAAATCCTGTGGAGCGACGGACGGCGCAGGTGGGCGTCGACCAGAAGGGTTTCGAGCGCAAGGCGCTGACTCAAATCGAAGGCGAGTGCCGCAGCGACGGTTGTTGCACCGTCTCCGGGGCTGCATCCGCTGACCAGCAGACGAATTGAGCTGTCGACCATCGCCATCGGCGCGATGCGCTCGCACAGGCTCCGAATTTCCTCTGACCGCGTCAGAGAGCCGAGTAGCTGCTGCGAGGCCGGCAGCGGTACGATGGAACGCCCGGGCTGGGAGCCGTCTGCGCCGTCCTGTGTGGTCGTGCCGTTGGCGCCGTCAAGCGCATCGAACTGCTCTTCACGCGCTGGTGTCAGTCGGCTCATGGCGTCGTAGTACTTGCCCACGAACTACTCCTGCGAAGGTGACTCAGATGCCGGAAGACCGGAGTTTTCGAACCGATTCGGATGGCGGTCCGCGCCCGATGAACCGGCGCCGCTCAGTTGGTCGATCTGCTGCACGGCGAAATTCATCTGCTCGTTAAGCCATCGCGAAAGCGAATCGCGAAAATTCCAGCAGTACGCTGCGCCCATCGCGACGACCCACAGCATCGCGAAGACCGCGGCCGGGCGTCGAAACCGCTCGAACCATCGACGGCGCACCTTGGAAAACCGGTTCGCTTCGGAACTCGGTGCCGCAAGTCGGGGCTTGGATGGGGCGTATTCGGCGATCGCGGCGCGCGCCTGGCTCATCGTGACCCGCGTCACGCCAGCCGCGAACGCCATTAACATTGCGTTGTGACACAGCACGTTGATCCGCCGTGGAACACCACCGCTGTGGTCCACAAGACAACCGAGCGTACGCCGCGAAAAAATTCGGGTTGGCTCTCCACGCAGGCTCCGCAGCCGATGATCGACGTACTCGATGCTTTCCGCTCGATCGAGCGATCGCAGCACCGCCCGGGCGCCGATGCGATCGCTAATCGACCGCATCGCCGGCCGTGTTAGCCGATCCAGCAGATCCATCGTTCCGAGCAGCACGAAGTGGAGCTGCCGCTCGTCGACCCGGCCGCAGCTCGCGAGCATTCGAAGTTCCTCGAGATCATGATCGGCGAATCCCTGCGCCTCATCGAAAACCGCCACCACGCGTTCGCCGGGATTGAGCGTCTTAAGCAGAATGTTGAGGGCCTCGATCGCGGCCCCGCGATACTCGGTGGGCCGCGTGACTCCGAGCTGGCGCAGGATTTCCCGCAGCGCACCATCGAAGCCCACCCGCGGATTTGGCACGTACGCCGCGCGCACGCGCTGGTGCTTGCGCATCATCAACGCGCACGCGAGGGTGCTCTTGCCGGTTCCGGGTTCTCCGACCAGCAATGTGAAGCCGCTCGGCTCATGCGAGAAACCCCATTCCAATGCCGCCAGCGCTTCGCGATGCGTCGGGCCCGTGAAAAGCGCCCGCGGCGAGGCGTCGAAGCGGAAGGGTGGACCGCACAGGCCGAAGTGTTCGTAGTAGGTCATAACTGCGGTTGGTCGCGCAGGATCGCGATGGTCTCGAGGCTTGCGACTTCAGCGATAGTGACGGGCGAGAAAATTCGCTCGTCCTGCCGTTCCTCCAGATAGGCGACGATAATTCCGAGGGTGAACCCCAGCAGCAGTCCCGCAATCAGGTTGAGCCATACCTTCGGAAAAACCGGACGCAGCGGCAGCGTCGGCGGCTGCGCGATGCTCACGTTCAAAATCTTGTTCAAGTTCAGAGCCTGCGCGGTGCGGGCCTCTTCGGTCTTGCGGACATACGACAGATAGGTGTCGCGGTCGGTCATTACCTGGCGCTGCAGGCGCTCCATGCTGACGGCGTCGTTAACCAGCTTGTCGAGCCGCTTGTGCATCTCCTGGATGCTGTCCTTGAGCACCTTGACGCTGGCCGACAGTGAATCCGCCTTGACCCGGGCCTCATCGAGGCTTGTGTCGACGGTGACCCACACCGGGTTCAGGTCCACGCTTCTCTCATTTACTTCGAGATGGTCTTCGCGCTCGAGAATTCGTTCGGCTGCCGCAATCTTGGCGTCGATTTCCTGGATTCGCTGGCTCGTCGGCTGATAGCGAGCCAGAAGCTCGGCGCGTTCCGCTTTTAGCTGCATCACTTGCGGCTTGAGCTGCGAAAGCGCGAGGTTCTGGACCGAGCGCGTCTCCTTGTCGATGTGCTCAGGTGTTTTGCCGAGCTGAGCCTCGAGCGTCGCCACCTGCTCGCGCGCACCGGCCAGCTCGGTCGCGGTTCGTTGAAACTGCCCTTCGAGATCCGAAAGCCGATTTACCATCGTCTGCTTCTGGGCCTGCAGGTCGGTGATGCCGTTCTGCAGTTGAAATGCGCGCAGCTTGTCCTCGGAAGCGTATAGCTTCGCCTGCAGCGCATCGGCCTGCTCTTGGAAAAATTTCTCGGCCTGAGGGTCGTGTGAGATTCGCGCGTGATAAGCCAGATACTCGTTCAGCAGATGAACCAGGAAAGTGTGGGTCCATTCAGGGTCGTGAGCGCGAAAGCTCACCTCGATCACGTTGGAACGCTTGATCGGAGAAGAGCTCAGATGGCGCTCGAGGGCCAACGCCCATTTATCCCGCGGGGTCAGGGTTGGCGTTTCGTGCAACAGGTGATAGCCGAGGTTCGGCAGGCTAAGGGCCATCGAAAACGCGCTGCTGACCGGGTTGGTAAAGCTAGCCGGCGGCGTGAGTTCCGCAACGGCTTGCTTGATCAGATAGGTGCTCGTCAGCAGCTCTATTTCAGAATTCAGATCTTCTTCGCTCACCGGCTTGACCGTCAGCGCCGTCTGTTGGGTATTCGGCTGTAGATCGGACGAAACCAGATACTGAGCGCGGTTGTCCTGGATCAGAATCTTGGCTGTCGAACGGTAGACCGGGGGCCACAGCAGTGTGCCGAGCAGGATCAAACCGAACAGCGCCGCGGCCACCTGCACGACCGTACTCCGCCGCCGCAGTATAAGCTCTTTCCAGTAGCCGAATTCGCGTTCGTACATGTACGGAAAACCTCCGGCGGCGCCGCTTTATAGCGGAGGAGTCACTCCAAGATAAGGCTGGACCGGCAATACGCGGCGGATGTAGTGGTCGACCCAGTTGTCCACGTTCGCGATAGTACTGGTGGGAACGACCAAAATGTCGCGCGGCATCATGGCGGCATCCTCATCACTTTCCGGGTTCTTTTCCGCTTCGGCGAGGTTGAGCTTGATGGCGCGAGGCGTTCCGCATGCATCACGGCGAATCAATACCGCAACGTCATTAGCGTCCTTGGTCACGCCCCCAGCTTCGGTGATCGCCTGCAACGCCGTCATTCCCGAATCCAGTGGAAATGCGCCTGGCTTGGCGACCTCACCTTGGACGTAAATTTGTCGGCTCGGCATGTTCTTCACATGTACGACCGCATCCGGCGACTTAAGCTCTTTGCCGTAGCTCTGGTCGATCTCATTGCCGAGGGCAGCGGGCGTCAGTCCCGCGGCTTGCAAGTCCCCAACCATCCGCAGCGTGATTCGGCCGTCGGGCCGAACGGTCACTGAATCGTTGAATTCGGAGCTCAGGTAAAAGTCGATATCAAGCTGGTCGCCGGGCTGAATTACGTAGCCATTGTCGGTCGAGGCGGTTCGTTGAATCTCAGCATTAGCGATACATTGTTCTGCTGACAGCGCCGGCGCGCCGATTTGCGCCCGCCGTCCGGGAGTTTCATCGCCGCGCCGCGCGGCGCCCGGCGCGCATGCACAGCAGAATGCGAGCGCGAATCCCGCTGCCAGCCATCGTATCGCGTTGCAATGAGCCCGGATCGCGAATTGATGTGGAATCGGGATATGAGGACACTTCCCCTCTAACAATGGATTCTCCACGGCCACAGTTCCCCTGATGGTGGTCCGGTTTGCCGCTCGGATGTTGCGAAGAAGTCGTTTGTGGCCTGTCCGCAAGTTGCATGCCGAGTAGTCAACGGTGCGCGATGTCGGCCTTTAATCGGCGACGATGGCTTGGCCGATTCGGCTTTTTACGAATTCTCAGCAGCGCGCAGGGCGAAAACTTACAGAACAGTTCGTTCAGTGCTGAGAAGATTTTTCAAATTGGAACTGTTTCCTTGGTTCGTTTTACAAAAAGAATTGGCCCCTTTTTCCTGTTCAAAAGAGCAAGTTGCCGGCCTGAAGAGTTTTGCCTCTGCTGTGTAACTCCACCCATTTTTACTTCCTGTGTACTGATCTCGGTTAAAGCGGCCGAAGGAAACCGCGATGTTGCGATAACCTCGCTGCTCGAGATGGCCCGGCAGTTGCTGCAGAACCTCGGACCAAATCCGATGGCCTTCAAGATGCAAGAAACGAAGTCGCACCGAGCGCCGACCTTTTGCTTGGGACGCGATGTTCTGCCAGCCGGAACCCTCCGAAGGGGATCATCTGACCGAACACTCGCGGCTTTGAATATAATCGACAGCCGATTTATCCGATTGATAGCCGGCTCCGCGATCCTCCTTATGTCGATTGTCGGCTCCATCGCCGGCACGATGGCCGTTTCGCGGAGTGCGTTTGCCGCCGATTATTACGTCGACTCCAATGCTGGCAATGACGCCTTCACCGGGACTACGCCTTGGCGGCCGTGGCGAACATTGTCCAGGGTCAATCATTATAAATTTCAACCCGGCGACATCATTCATCTCGGGCGCGGATCGATGTGGCGTGAGGTGCTTACGCCGCAAGGCGCCAATGACGCGAACTTCAGAGGCGTTACATTCGAGCCATACGGGACGGGAGCCAATCCCGTCATCAACGGCAGCGATGCCGTCTCCGGATGGATTCGGTCAGGAGGACCGGTTTACGCCGCTCGCGAATCGCAAAAGGTTTACGGCGCGTTTGTCGACGGACAGCCGGGATGGGGACTGATGCACGCGTGCTGCCTTGGATCCTCGAGCTGTGCGCCCAGTCCGCGGAAACCGCCCATGCGGGGCGAAACCTGTGTGATCGGTCCAATGCAGCCCGGAAGCTGGTATTGGTCGGGGCCTTCGCCGATGCCACCGGCGGCTCCGAACACCCTTTACGTATGGTTGCCCGCGGGCGACGATCCCGCAAGTCATCTGGTTGAGGCGGTCACCAGGCAAATCGGGATTCATGGCTGGGTGCACTCCAACCAAATCGATTCCCTCACCATAGACGGTTTGCAAATCATCCAGACCGGATTGCGCGGCATCAGCCTAGAAAGCGAAGACCGGGCGGGTCGCGTGGGAATCGGGAAAGGCATCTCAGGACTGACTATTCGCAACTGCATAATTGAGCGGATCGGAACCGGACCGTTCGATGACGGCAGCTACGGCAACGCTATCACGATCATCAACGCGACCGCTCCGATGGTTGAGAATAACCGGCTGTCGTATTGCGGTAATCACGGCAACTGTATCAACGTGCAGAATGCCAATGGCGCCCGCATCATAGGTAACTCAGTCGATCACTGGAATCACAACGGAATCGACGTGAAAGGCTCGGAAGACGTCCTCGTGAAAGGGAACAGCGCGATCGACCAGCCCCGAATAGGAGCGGCATACTACACAGAGTACAGCCGCAACGTTACTTTCGAGGACAATCGCGCGCGCAACGTGTTCAGCGGATTCCAGATTTCCGATGATGCAAGCGCACGCCTGCTGAATAATGTCGTCGACCTGGCGGGAACCGGCATCTATCTCGGGCCTCATGCAATCTCACTTAATCTGAGCGGTAATAGCTTTAGCCATTGCCCGGAAGAGTTTGAGGGCGACGGCAGCGGGACCGTGTCGGGTGATCGCCCGAAAAACCATTTCGTTTCATCATTAGCACGTTCGTTTGGTTTTTAGTTTTAGACTGCGATCGTGCGGTTCAATTTATTTCAGTTCGTGTGGATAAGTGGCGACACGAGCCATCTGCTTGTGTTGACTTGAAGCTGGTTCTCGTTCATCGTGCACTCGCGCGGTCGTTGGTTGCGCGGAATAGTGGGTGTTCTGCGGCGCGACGACCGGAAAACGGCTCCGAAGTGGGTGCTTTTGGAAGGGAAGGGGGGACCTTCCTGTCATCAAGAGTGACCAGCGAACAGGTAATCGCAGCTTCCAATATCCTTCTGTCCTGAAATCCGTTCGACTGCCGGCTCCTGATTCCCGCGCATCATGCACGGGACGTCCAATCGCATCTCACTCTATTAAAAGTCGCGCCGCCCGCGGGGGGTCGGTGCGTCGCGTCCAAGGGGAGGCAATTGGAATGGGGCGAAAGTGTGGGTGGAGTTGCGCCTTTTTTTGCATTCTGGTTTTTCTGGCTTTTGTAGTGAGTTTTCGCGGGATTGCGGAAGCTACATCCGTTGTAGCGATCACATCGCCCGCCGCGGGCGCGATAGTATCGAGTCAAGCGACGATCGCTGTCAGCGTCTCGGCGAAGGTGGTGTGGGTCAACGTCTATATTGACGGATCCTATCTCGCATCAAGTCCGCCGTACCTCTTCACATGGGATACGACCAAGGTTGCCAATGGCAGCCACACCATTTCAGTCAACGGCTACGAATCGGACGGCGCTTTGCTCGGCGGCGCAAGCGTCACAATAAGCGTAGTGAACGTTGGGAGCAGTTCTACGGTCAGCATCGAAAGTCCACAGAACGGAAGCACCGTCAGTGGCACTGTCGATGTTGCTGCGACGGTGGATACATCAGTAACCTGGATTAACTTTTATGCGGACGGGAAATATCTGGGCTCCTCGCCCCCAAACAATCTCTACTGGAACAGCGCCACCGTGCCGGATGGGAGTCATACGCTCTCGGTGAAAGCCTATTCATCGAACGACAGCATTATGGGTCAAAGCAGCGTGACAGTGGATGTGCAGAACTCGTCGCCAACAACCGCCACGCCGACGCGCACGCCGACCGCCACGCCTGTCGCGACGCGTTCTGCAGTCCCAACGCCA
The DNA here is from genome assembly GCA_021324855.1 of Pseudomonadota bacterium. Lineage (GTDB taxonomy): Bacteria > Desulfobacterota > Binatia > Binatales > Binataceae > JAJPIG01. Next base: position 210,345 of record JAJPIG010000026.1, read on the forward strand.
ACTGCCACGCTTTCAGCGAGTGGGACGCCGACCAGCACTTCGAAACCAACCGCTACCTCAACGCCGGCTGCGGGCGGGCTTGCCTACTATGTTGACTCGGTTAATGGTTCGGATTCGAACACCGGAACGACACCCGGAAGCGCCTGGCAGAGCCTCGCGAAGGTTCAGAATTTTGTCAGTCAATTGAAGCCGGGCACGTCGATCCTGTTCGCGCGCGGTAGGACGTGGACTGGCGGGCTTGAGCTCACCGGTGTGAATGGCACCGCGACCGCGCCGATTGTGTTCGGTAATTACGGTTCCGGAGCGCTTCCCGTTTTCGACGGAGGCAGTTCATCGAAATATGGATTTCACGCTTCAAGCGGGTCGCACGTAACGATTGACGGTTTCGAGATTCGCAATTTCACGTATAACGGTGTGAGTATTCACTCGTCCGGCGGGACGATGCCGGGCTGGACGGTCCAAAACTGTAACATCCACAATACCGGTCCCGGAGCCTACGCCGGCGGCAGCGGTCCATATGATGATAACGAATATCGTAACCAGCTCGAGTTCCTGGACTTCAGCTACGGTTGTGACGGAACAAAATTCCTGAACAATAGTGTGAGCATATGTGGCGGTCACAACTGTGTACAGGTCCACGGAGACACGTGCAATCCGCGCATTCACGGCAACGAGGTCTCAGGCCCTTGGGTTCATAATGCCATCGATGTGAAGGCGGTAGTTGGCGCGGTGGTGGACGGAAATACTACTTACGGAAGCGCCTATGGAGCTTGTTTTTACATTGAGAATACCCAAATACCGGCCGCAGATGTGACCTGGATGCAGAATGTCTGTTATGCCGCGAATAGTGGTTTCGAATGCGAAGGCGGCGGCGTGTCAGGGCATACCGTTACGTGCCATCTATACAACAATACTAACTATCGAACGGTACAAGAACCGGTCGTCACTGGTGATGGGTGTGTCGAACCGATTACTTGGGACATTCGCAACAATATTTTCGACACCGGCAATGATATCGCTTACATGCCCTACTCATCATGCTCAAATCGAAAAGTCACATGGGATTACAATGACGACTGCGCAAGCATGGGAACCTGCACGAGTCTTTTCCAGGGTCCGCACGACCTTGACGGAGTTAACCCTGATTATCTGAATGCTACTGGAACTCCGCCGGATTTCCACTTGCAGACTTACAGCCCTCTGATAGGCGCGGGCGAGACCGGTTTGACGCCAGGCGACACCGATATAGGCGCCTATTAGAAAGGGAAGAGAACCGCGACGCCTTTGCTGTCGCACTGGCATCCGGCGCGGCAGAAAGGTAAACCACTTCGAACGAGATGAGAACCGGGCGCACTGGGACGAACAGTTTACTGCCGAGCCGCGACGCGAGGTGCATCGCGTTCCTTGCAGTCTTGTGGCTCGCCGGATGTTACAGTGTTGGCAATAAGCGCATCGCGCAGACCGCGAAATCGCAGGTCAATGAAAGTACGGCGCATGGGTCCGGCCATGTGACGGTCGCTTCGTGGTACGGTCCGGGCTTTATCGGACGCCGGACTGCGAGCGGTCAAGTTTATCGTCCGGACGATCTCACCGCCGCGTCGCGCAGCCTTCCATTGGGGACGCGTGTGCAGGTAACCAACCTCGACAACGGCAAATCGGTTGTGGTGCGGGTGGATGACCGCGGACCGTATGTTCGCGGACGCGGCATCGATCTTTCGCAGCGTGCGGCCGAGAACATCGGGCTCAACCATAGCGGTATCGCGCGAGTTGTGGTGACGAGACTCGATGGCACTGCGTCGGCGGCGTCACCTGAAGCAGCTCCTTTCCAATGGCGGGGTGAGGCGCGGATAACTCATCGCTACCCAAAGCATCGAATCCGTTACGCAGATTTGCGCCGGCATCCACGGTACGGCTCGTCCCATGTACGCTATCGGGAGCGGATTGTCGCCAACCCGGTAGGCGAGTGGCTGCTGCAAATGGTGCGCTGATCGGACGTCCTGAAGAACGTGGAAAGCCGACCGGCTCGTATTTTGCCGCAGTAAGAATTTCACAAACGCGAGACCAAATTCAGCCTCAGAAGTCCGTTGTCGTTTGGATTTTTTTAACACCCGCGATTCAAACCAAAACCTTGAAGCCCGGCTGCGCCCGGCTAACTCTCTCTGCAAAAGCGATGTGACGCTGGGCTGACTCGTTGCTAGACTCGCGGTCAAATCACGCGAGAGGCTCTCGGCTCTCTTCAGGAGGCGGGTCGATGCTTACACACATCAAACAGTTGCTGCAGCAGGTGTTTCGCGATTTTTCGCAGGATGAATGCCCATCGATGGCGGCAGCGCTCGCATACGCGACGATCTTTGCGCTCCCCTCTCTCCTGCTGATCGTGATCTTCATCGCAGGGCTGGTTCTCGGTCCCAAAGCCGCGAGCGGCCAAATTCAGTCCCGATTGAGCAGCGAAATGGGTCGGCAGGCGGCAGAGCAGATTCAGACGATGGTCAACAATGTGGCGCAAAACCGTACCGGCGGGCTGATCGCGACCGCCCTCGGAATAATCGGTCTGCTGCTTTCGGCCACCGGAGTGCTGATGCAGCTTCAGCAATGTCTTAACAAAGCATGGAAAGTGACAGTGGTCGGCTCCGGCATCAGGCATTTTGCCATGAAGCGAATGCGCTCTGGGCTTTTGCTGGTCGGCGCCGGGATGCTCGCGATGCTGTCAGTGGCGGCTGGTTCCGTGATTGCAGCGCTTGCGAGGATACTGCCGTTCGCGGGCGCTGCGCATGTCGGAGAACTCGTGACATCGTTCATGATGTTCGCGCTCGTTTTCGCGGCCATCCTGAAGGTGCTTCCGGATGTACAGTTACGCTGGGCGGACGTGTGGGCCGGCGGAATCTTCATCGCTGTGTTGTTCGTAATCGGCAAATTTTTGCTCGCGATTTATCTCGCACATGCCGGTAAGGCGAGCGCATACGGAGCGGCTGGTTCTCTCGCTTTGATCCTGATGTGGACTTATTATTCCGCTCTTATTTTTCTTCTCGGGGTGGAATTCACGCAGGTATGGGTTCGGCATGGAGGACGCGATGTCGAGCCTAAACAGGGCGCCGTTCGGCGAACCGCCGTATAAGGTGCTGCTGGACAGTTACATCTTCGATTTCCGAATGCTTGCTGCGCGCATGCTGTGGTAAAGTGTCGGAGTGACTAGCATCGAGTCGCTTAGCCGGCTGGTCGAGCCCAACCGCGTCCATCGCAGGCTCTACGTAGACCCTGCGATCTTCGATCTCGAGATCGATCGAATCTTCGGCCGGGCATGGATCTACGTGGGCCATGAAAGCCAGTTATCGAATGCCGGTGATTACGTGACTGCGGTCGTTGGCCGCCAACCGATAATCGTCGCTCGACACCTTGACGGTTCGATCCAGGCGCTCTACAACCGCTGCGCACATCGGGGCGCCAGCCTGGTCGCGAGTTCATCCGGAAACGTTCGATTTTTTCGTTGCTGCTATCACGGCTGGACGTTTCGCACCGACGGTGAATTGTTATCGATTCCGTTGCGCCGTGGATACGATGGCACGCCGGCCGATACTCGGAATCCGGCCTTCTCGATGCGCAAGGTCGCACGGGTCGAAAGTTACCGCGGATTTCTCTTCGTCAACCTCGCCGCCGAGGGTCCGGACTTACGAACTTTCCTCGGCGGAATTGCCACCTCGCTCGATGATATGGTCGACCGCGCGCCCGCGCGCCGCATCGCGATTATCGGCCGGCCCTTCCGCATATTGCAGCGCAGCAACTGGAAGCTCTTTTTCGAAAATCTGAACGATGCGATGCATGCACTTTCGACTCATGAATCGTCCGTGGATGCGGCGCGTCTCGCCCTGTCCCGGCTTAACGATCGCGGGAGCCCGGCTACGACATACGCATCGGGCGGCATTGCTGCAATCGAAAAGAACGGCATCTCCTATTCGACCTGGGACAAGACAACTACCACGGTCTTTGAACGGGGTCATAGCTTCATGGGCGGTTTCTCAAACCCCGCGAGCTACGAGCACTCGTACGTTGACGCGTTGGCGGCGAGGTGCGGCGTCGACGAAATGCGCAGGACGCTATCCGTTAATCGTCATAACTCGATCATTTATCCAAGCTGCGCGCTTCGAGCCGCCTATCAGCAACTGCGAGTTATCCGACCGCTCGCCGTCGACCGCACGCTGATCGAAATTCACAATTTTCAGCTACTCGGAGCGGGCGCCTCGTCAGACCGCCTCGCAATGAGCTTTTCGAACCTGGTCAACGCGCCGTCTTCGATCGTGATGGCGGATGATATCGAGGCGTTCAATCGCGTCCAGGAGGGGCTTGAAACGGAAGGCAGTGACTGGATCAGCCTGGATCGGAACTACGGGCGAGATCGCACGGAGTCGGACCACATCACTGGCGTCGCCACCAGCGAGCTGCCGATGCGCAACCAGATGCGCGCGTGGCTCGAATATGTCACCGGCGGCGACTGAGCTAAAACATCGGGGGCTCCGTGTCGATCCATTTAGCAATTTCCGCAAGCGGCCTCGAGGGATAGATGCGGGCGTTTACATAGGCGCAAAAGCCCGAACGATAGAGGAAGTCACGCAGCGTTTCGACGCTCGGCGCTTCATAGACCATAATCGCGCGATGCTCGGGATCGAGATGATAATCGCCGATCTGCCGGATACCTAGTTCTTTCATCAGCCGAGGCGCGCGCTGTCTCAGAACATTGTGCCCGAACTCGCGGACCTTGGAATTTCCGAGCGGAGAGGCCAGAACCTCGTGCCACATTTCGACCACGTAGGTATGCATCCCGCGCTTGTCATTGCTCATCTGCGATTCTCCTCTATGATTTCAGCAGACCGAGGTTATTTTGCCCGCACCAGATAAAGACCGTTAATCCAGGGTGTCAAGAGGCCGTGCACGAAATGAACCGTTGCCGTTCGCACCTTATATGCCGGATGCGAGGCTGGTACTGAAGATGATGGGCGGTTCGGGCTGGGGACCTTCCTATAAGCGCGAGCTGAAAGCAGTGCTGCGGGATTTTCTCGACGGTTACGTGTCCCTGGAAACCGCCGCCAATGAATATGGCGTAGTGGTAAATCCCGAAATCTTCGAAATCGATCGGCACAAAACTCAACTCAAGCGGGGCGCGCTGCGCGAATCCGGGCCGCGATGAAGAATCGCATCGGCATATAGGAGTTCACCATGGCTGATATGATCACGGCCGAAATTGTCCGACAGTACCTGGAAAAAGTTTCCGAAGAAATCAGCAAAACGATGGAAAACATTTCTGTGTCCGTCGTGTTCAGTGAAGCGCATGACTACTCGACTGGAGTTTTCTATTTCGATGGAAAACAGGTTTAGTCTTCTATCGCGTGCTAACTTTCAGCCGGTGCACATTTATGCTTCGGTAACCTCAGTTGAGGACCTGCTGCGGTTTTTTTCAAAACGTCCAGCCGCATCGCAGCAAAAGCTTTAAGCTTTCCACCGATCCGTTCTTCGTGGAAAAGGTTCGCGATGTGGTGGGGCTGTATCTCAACCCGCCCGACTAGGCGCTGGTGCTGTGCGTGGACGAAAAGAGTCAGGTCCAGGCGCTGGAGCGCACCCATCCGGTCCTGCCGATGGGCTTGGGCTACGTGGAAGGTACTTCACCCTGCGAGAGTTCGTAACTGAGCGTATCGGACACGCGCCGGGGAAAGATGCGTGAGCCGTCAAAAAGCACCATCTCCTCCTTGGTGCGGCGGATAAAGTG
>JAJPIG010000029.1 GCA_021324855.1 Pseudomonadota bacterium
ATTGCTGCCCGAGCAGGTTTGGGATGAGGCTGATATCCCAGAGCGGTGGATGTATCTGGGCAAAGCCACTGGCTCCGCCATTCCCCTGATGTGGGCGCATGCTGAATACATTAAGCTGGTCCGCTCGTTGGCTGACGGTCGGGTCTTCGATCTGATTCCGGAGGTCGTCGACCGGTTTCAAAAGCGCCGCGAGCGCCCGCGAATCGAAGTCTGGAAATCCAATCGGCGGATAAAATCGATCGAGCCCGGTCGGCGGCTGAGAATTCAGGCGCCTCATCCGTTCGTGTTGCACTGGTGCTGGGGCGAATGGCGCGAGGTTCACGATACGCGCTCGACGCCGACCGCGGTCGGGATCGAATACGTTGACATCGAGGTCGCTCCCGACGAGCGGGCGCCGCTAAGATTCACATTTTACTGGCCCGACGGCGCGCGCTGGGAAGGGCACGACTATTCGGTCGCCGTCGTGCCGGGCAACGGTCCGGCTTAACCGATTCGCCGCATCGAAAAGCGGTCGCTGACCGCTGCGAGCAGATCCATCACCTCGGTCTCCGACTCGGGACTGTAGTAGAGGCGAAGGTGATGGCGCGTCGGATCTTCCGTGCGCAGCGTCGCGAGATTGTCGTAGGATTCGATAATCGCCTTGAACAATATGATCTTCGATGGCTCGATCCACAGCACCACGCTGCGCATCGCGGCCGGCGTTTGCGATTCGGACGATCGATCGGCGGCGCGGAAGTTGCCGCAATCATCGGATTCGGAAGTCATATGGATCGTGGCTCGTACTGCGCCTAAATTCTAGGCGATGGCACTGCCGCGGCTCATCTTTGTAACCGGTAAGGGCGGCACCGGCAAGAGTACAATCGCTGCCGCGCTCGCCCTCGCTTTTGCGCAGCGCGGACGATGCCTGCTCGCCAGCCTCGACGGCCGAGCATCGGCGGCGCAGATGCTCGACTTCGGGCAGGGCGGAGAATCCGTCGCCCGGCGCACCTCCAAAGTCCCCGAGCCGCTGACGCTCGATCGTCGCACCGAACTCGAAGCCTTCATCGGACGAATCGTTCCGATGCGCGCGATCGCGAATCGGATGCTTCGCAGCCGCACCTTCGGCTATGTGACCGCGGCCGTGCCGGGTTTGGAAGCGTTTCTTCTGATGGAGAGGATGCGGACCATCGCCGGCGATGCGGCGCTCAATAACTATCATGTCGTCGCCGATGCTCCCGCGAGCGGCAATGCGCTCGAGATGCTTTCGGTAGCCGGGGGTGTGCGCGGTTTGGCGCCGCTGGGCGTCCTCAATCGAATCGCGAACGGCGTCGAAGCGCTGCTCACGGATTCGCGCCGGTTCGGCGTTCTCGTGACTGCAACCCCGGACGAGCTTAGCGTGCTCGAGGCGCTCGATATCGCGCGCCGCCTGGACGAGTTGCACATCGCGCCTATCGCAATGCTCCTGAACTGCGCCGTCGATTCGATGTTCGAAGCTTCCGAACTCGAGGCGCTGCGTAAGCTCGATGGCCATCATCAGCTTGCCGTCCGGCGGCGCGAGCTTGCCCGACGCACCGACACTGCCCGGCGTCGGTTGAAATCCGCAGGCGTCGACCTAATCGAATTGCCGATGCTGTTCTGCGCCGAATTACACGGCCGCGAGCTTTCGAGCCTCGCGCGCCGGCTTGGCGATACGCTTTTGGCCAATGAAGCCGCTGCTTGAGTCGATTCTCGCCAGGCGTCTCGTGATCTGCGTCGGGCCGGGCGGGGTCGGCAAGACCACTTCCAGTGCGATGTTTGGGTTGAGCGCTGCTGGAGCGGGAAGAGCCGTCGACGTGATGACGATCGATCCGGCGCCGAGGCTGCTCGATGCGCTCGGGCTCGATACGGCGTCGAACGCGCCGCAGGCGGTCGACCTTAACGGCCTCGCGGCCCGGCGTGGCGGCCGGATGCGCGCGATGCGCCTCGATCCCAAACATACGTTCGATCGGATCGTCGCAAGCTACGCGCCGTCGGCGGTTGCGCGCGATGCGATCCTCGAGAACCGCATCTATCGAAATCTTTCGGCAGCGCTCGCTGGAATCGCCGATTACATGGCGATCGAACGGCTGCTCGAATTACACGAGCAGGGCGGGGCGGACCTGATTGTGCTCGATACGCCCCCCGCCGCAGAAGCGATGGAGTTCCTCGACGCGCCGCGCCGGCTGCTCGAGTTTCTCAACTCGCGCGCGGTCACTCTGCTCGGTGCCTCCGGCAGCATGCTCCGCGGTGGCATCTCCTTGGTCGATCTCGCCGCGCGCGCCGTGCTCTCCGCCTTCGATCGGGTGACGGGCCTCCATCTGCTCCGCGATGTCCAGGGTTTCGTCCGAGGCTTCGATGGGATGTATCCCGGCTTTGCGGATCGGGCGGCCCGCGCGCAAGCGCTACTGCGCGACAAATCGTGCATCGCGATAATCGTGACCACTGCCGAACCCGGGCGGAGCGCGCAGGTGCGCTCATTCGTCGACGGCTTAACCGCGACCGGGGTAGCGATCGGCGCAGTGCTCGTGAATCGCGTCAGTCCGGCGCTGCCGCGCCCGGTCGGCGCGCGCCGCTCCGATGTTGCGTCGGCGATTCGCCGTAAGCTCGGCGCCAACTTGGCTGATTTCCGCGCGCTCAAGCGGCGTGAAGTCGGCGCGCTCGCCGCGATCCGCGAAATCGTGCCGGAGGGAGTCCCGCTGATCATCGCCCCCGATCTCGGACACGAACCGCGGCGACTGAGCGATCTGATTGAAATCGGACGGCGGCTTAAACCGGCCTAGTGGCGCTTGTGGGTGCTCCGCGCAGCACGCGACGGCTTGCCGGTATCGAGCAGGCGGTCGACCTTCATGCTGAGATTGGTGAACTGTGAATTGAGATGATCGAGCCGCGACTTAATCTCGCGGATGTCGCGCTTTGACGGAATATTGACGAAATCGAGCACGGTCTCGACATTGCGGTCGAACACGTGCTTGTTGGCCGTCAACCGCTCGCCGGCGCGCCCCAGTTGCCGGCGCAGCTTCTCGCTAGCCATCACTTCGCTGAAGAAGCTCGCGATGCCATCCTCGCTGAGCGCCCGCAGCCGGTCGATTAGCGTGCGCGCTTCCTTGCGTGCCATGCGTATAACTATATATAGGACCGTCCGCAGCGCCAACCAATGACCACAGTTGCCGCCATCGTGAGCTACACGTCGGGCTTCGCGTTGATGCGTTTTCGCGGCTCGCCGCTGGAAGCGATCAGCACCTCGCTCGCGATCGATGCCGCGCTCGCGCCGCTCACGGCGCTGGTCGCCGCGCGGCGCGGGCGCTCGGCCATCCTCTGGGCCGTGATTGGATTTGTCTTCGGCGCGTGGGCGCTTTTCTGGGCCTTGGTAGTGCTCTCGTTCAAGCCGGTCCGGAGCGATCCATCCGGTCCCGGATTTCCACCCACCTCCGATGCCGCCTGACTTGGCTGATCTGGCGGAGCGCGGTTGAATCGCCGCCCTGCCGATGGCTAACGTGGTCGTTGGCGGGTGGTGATACCGCCAGGAGCCGCCGGATGGCCGCCAAAGTCGAATTCGCAATTTTCTCGCCGCAGGCCGGATTGAATCTCGAGGCTCTGATCGACCGCTGCAACGTCGTGGAGCGCCTCGGGTTCCATTCGCTATGGCTGGTCGATCACGTATTCAGCCCGCTGTATCCTGATCTCGACCATCATGAATGCCTCGCGCTGTTGAGCGCGCTCGCGGCGCGCACCGGCAGCATCCGGCTTGGCATCCTGGTGCTCTGCAATTCGTTCCGCAACCCGGCGCTGACGGCCAAGATGCTGACCACGATCGATCACTTGAGCGGCGGCCGCCTCGAGGTCGGGATCGGCGCGGGGTGGGCCGAACGCGAGTACGTCGCGTATGGCTACGATTTTCCCTCGATGATCGAGCGGCTTCGGCGGCTCGAGGAAAGCGCGCAGATCATCAAGGCCATGTTCACCGAGGATCGGCCGAGTTTCACCGGCCGCTATTACCGGATCAGCGAGGCGATTAATAATCCGAAGCCGCTTCAGAAACCGCATCCTCCCATCACGATCGGCGGAAGCGGAGAGAAGGTGATGCTGCGGATCGTCGCCAAGTACGCCGATCGATGGAACTGCCCGTCGGCCTATCGTGATTTCAATCATAAGATGGCGGTGCTGAAGGAGCACTGCCGCGCGGTCGGCCGCGATTTTTCGACGCTTCAAATTTCGGAACAGACCCTCATCACGCTTGGGCGCAACGAAGCCGAAGTCGAAGAGAAGTGGAAGGTCGGCCAGAAAATGAAGCCGTTCGCCTATACCGCCGTGCGCGGCACGCCGCCGCAGATCATCGAGCAGCTTCGCGAGCGGGTCGAACGCGGCGTCAGGATGTTCGTGCTCTATTTCAGCGATCAGGCGGCGACGGCGACGCTGGAGCTGTTCGCGCGAGAGGTGATGCCTGCGTTTGCGTAATTGTTTTAAAGGTCCGATTTTCGTCGCGCTTGCGAAGGGCGCCGGCGCTGCCGCGCTGATGTTGTGCCTCGCGATGCTTTCCGGATGCGCCGCGAGCGCATCGGGCGCGTCGACGATTGGGTTCACCACTGAGCTCGATTCCACTACCGGCCTCGCGGCCGGCTCGCCGGTGACCTACGACGGGCGGACCATCGGCTCCGTCAGTGATATCGGATGGAAGCTGAACGGCGATTCAAAGGTCAGCTTCGAGGTGCAATACCCGGAGGCGCAGAACGTACATCAGGATTCGATCATGGTGTTGCATTCCGATGCGATGCCGCCGGCCCTTGACCTCTACAATCCGAGCCCTAACGGCGCGGTCGCGATGCCGGGTTCGAAGATCGACGGCGTCTCCAGCCAGCGCGAGCTTGCCGCGCTCATCGGAGCGCGCGGGTTCAGCGCCGTGACCTCCTCGTTGGTCGGCGTGGCGGGAGCGCTTGGCAGCGCGCCGGGAGCGTCGCCGCCCGCGATGACCCTCGATCAGTTGCAGCGCGAGCTTGCCGCGGTGCAGGCGCAGGCCAAGGCCAATGCCGCACCGAACACCGCCGCGACTGCCGCGCAGCTTCAAGCGCTGAACCAGCAGGTGCAAAGCCTGCAGCAGCAGATGGTCACGCTCGGGAGCAGCCCGCAGGCGCAGCAGCTTCGCGACCAGATCAATCAGCTGGCGCATACGCTGAGCACGCTGCCGGCCCCACCGCCGAGCGGGTCCGGCACACTGGTGACGCCGCGCGTCTATTGATGCCCGGGCATCACACGATGGACACGCATCGCGGCGTGGCGTATCTGATTTCGACAATCTTGCGAGCTGACGGGAGCGTTTGATGAACGGAGCGGAAAGCCTGGTTCGTACAGCTGAGGCGTGCGGGATCTCGGTATGCTTTGCGAATCCGGGAACCACCGAGATGCCGCTGGTGGCGGCGCTCGATTCCGGCCGAATCAGAACAGTGCTGGGCTTGTTCGAGGGCGTCGTCTCAGGGGCGGCGGACGGCTACGCGCGCATCAGCGATTCTCCGGCGATGACGCTGCTGCATCTTGGACCCGGCTTCGCCAACAGTATCGCGAATTTCCACAATGCCCGACGCGCGCGCTCCGCGGCGCTGAACGTCATCGGCGATCATGCGACCTGGCATCTGAAATACGATGCTCCGCTCACGTCGGACATTGTGTCGCTGGCGCGCCCCGTCTCCGGATGGATTCGCTCCGCGGCGTCGTCGCAGTCGATTGCGCGCGATACCGCCGAAGCGATCGCCGCCGCCGGCCGCTATCCAGGCCGGATCGCAACGTTGATTGCGCCGGCAAATTGTCAGTGGGATCCGGCAGAGGGTCCGGCTGCGCCGCTCGCGAGCGCATCGCCGCCCGCCGTCGCCGATGACGCCATAAGGCGTGCCGCCGCCGCGATGCGCCGCGGAATCCCGACCGTGCTGTTCCTCGGCGGGCCGGGACTGCGCGCCCGCAGCCTCACCGCGGCGGCGCGGCTCGCCGAGAAGACCGGATGCGCGTTGATGTGCGAGACCTTTCCGGCGCGGATGGAACGCGGCGCGGGCTATCCCGCCCTCGCGCGGCTGCCATACTTTCCCGAACAAGCGCTCGAAGCGCTCGCACCGTACAAGCTGATGATCCTTGCCGGCGCTCCGCGGCCGGTCGCATTTTTCGGCTATCCCAATGCGCCCAGCGTGCTGATTCCCGAGGGTTGCGAGTCCGAGGTGCTGGCCGAGCCCGAGCAGGATGTCGCGGCCGCTCTGGAAGCGCTTGCCGACGAACTGGGCGCGCCGGCCAAGCCGAAGATCCCGGCGCATGAGCGAGCTGCGAAACCGTCCGGCCCGTTGATCCCGCCTAATATCGGCGCGGCGCTAGGCGCGTTGATTCCCGAGAACGCTATCCTGATGGATGAGGGTGCGACGACCGGCTTCTCTGCCTATCTGACTTCGGCGGGCGCGCGGCCTCATACATATCTTGCGCTGACCGGCGGCGCGATCGGTCAGGGACTTCCATGCGCGACGGGTGCGGCGGTCGCTGCTCCGGATCGCAAGGTGATCGCGCTGCAGGCCGACGGCGGCGGGATGTACACGCTCCAGGCGCTGTGGACCAACGCGCGTGAGTCGCTCGATGTCACGACCATCATCTGCAACAACCGCAGCTATCGCATTCTCCAGGTCGAGCTGGCCCGCGCCGGCATCAACGAGCCCGGTCCCAGGGCGCGTTCGCTCACGATGCTGGATAATCCGGAAATCAACTGGGTTGCGATGGCGCGCGGGATGGGCGTGCCGGGCGTGCGCGTCAACACCGCCGACGAGCTGGTGCGCGAGCTCGAACGGGCGCTCGCCGAGCGCGGTCCGAATCTTATCGAGATGATGATGTAGCCGCGCGCGCGGCGGCTTCCGCAATCAGCGGCGCCAGATGCCCGGGCAACTCGCCGATATGCGCTATGAGCTCATCGTGCGCGACACGGTCGCCGACGCCGATGAACCGGACTCCCGCGGCGGCCGCCGCCTCGCGATCGATATGGCTGTCGCCGACATAGACCGCGCGATCGGAGGCAACCCCGGCGCGCTGCAGGCATAGTTCGAGGATGTCGGGCGCGGGCTTGGGACGGACCTTGTCGCGCGCGGATGCGACCGCATCGAAGACCTCGCTGAGTTCCAGAAACTCGATTAAGTCGGGCACGGTCGTCGAGCGGTTGGTCGCGAGACCAAGCTTGAAACGCCGCTTGAGCTCCAGCATGAACGGACGCAATGCGAAAGGCGTGCGGAGCAGGCGGAAGAAGGGCGCCGAGTCGAGACTCCGCGCAACTTCCTTCATTCTCCGGAGCTTTTCCAAATCAGCGCCGGCGCGCCGCTCGAACATTTGGATCGCGGCGTAGTAAATGCCTTCGCGCTCCTCAACCGGCGTCAGAGGCGGCTCGCCGATTTCCGCGAAGATCGCGTTGTAGTAGGCGATGTTCGCGTCGACCGAGTCGAACAGCACCCCGTCGGCGTCGAAGATGATCAGCTCAACCATCAGGAATGCGGAACCCGCGCCGCTTACGAATCGAACGCCCTCGCGGTCTCGGCCTTCCATTCGGTCATCAGCTTGAACTCCGGATTCTTGCCGAACTCCTCGACCGTCGCGCGCAGGATTTCGTCGTCGGAAAGGCTCAAATCGAGCGGCTTCACGATCGGCTGACGGACGTACCACGGCGCGTCGCAGAAAAACTCGAGGCGGTTGTTCTCGATATCGCGATAGTAGACCGAAAACCACGAGCCATGCGTGATCGGTTCGATGTCCTTGAGCTCCGCCGCCTTGAGCTGCTTGTAGCGGCTGCGTAATTCGCCGAGCGAATCCACCCTGAAAGCGATGTGATTGATTACGCGACAATCCGGCGGACCGGTGCGCCCCGCCGCCAGTGCGAGCATGTGATGGTCGACCTCGGGGTTGAGCGTCAGAAAGCAGATATCATTGCCGCGCGCTTGGCCGGAATCCGAAAGATGGAAGCCGAGCACGCTGGTGTAGAAGTCCCGCATTTTCGGAAAGTCGTAACAGTAGAGCACGACGTGACTGATGGTTGCCTTGCCGTGTTTCATCGAGCACGCCTCCTCGGGCAATCATTAAGAATTAACATCCGCCCGACGCGCGGCACAATCGCGCTTCAGCGTATGGTAATCACGCAGTCGATAGTCCACGACCCGGCGTTGCGCGCCGATGGTCGATCCGGCACGCTATGCCGCTGAAAAGCCCTTCGAAGACGATCACATGGAACGGCGAACGCTCGGAAAGACCGGACTCAGTGTGAGCGAGCTCGGACTCGGCACCTCCGAGATCGGCTACGAGCGCGTCACGCAGCGCCAGATCAATGAACTCGTCAATGCTGCGCTTGATGCGGGCCTCAATCTGATCGATACCGCCGCCTGCTACGGCGCGGCCGAAGAGATGATTGGACGCGCCGTGGGCCATCGCCGCGATGATTATTACATCGCGACGAAATGCGGCCACGCCTCGGGACTCCGGCTGCCGGACTGGAACCCGGAGCTGATCGAGAAGAGCATCGAGCGAAGCCTCAAGCGTCTTCGCACCGACCACCTCGATATCGTCCAGTTCCATAGCTGTCCGATCGACGTGATGCAGCGCAATGAGGTGATAGAGGCGCTGCAGCACGCGCGCGACGCCGGCAAGACCCGTTTTATCGGCTACAGCGGCGATGGCGCCGCGGCGCAATGGGCGGTGCGCTCCGGGATTTTCGACACGCTGCAAATCTCGGTCAGCATCGCCGACCAGGAAGCAGTCGAAGGCGCGATCGCGGAAGCTCGCGCGCACAATCTAGGCGTGATCGCGAAACGCCCGATCGCAAACGCGGTATGGCTCGCCGAACCCGATCGCGGTATCGATTGGTACTATCGTCCCTACCGCGAGCGGCTCGAGAAGCTCGGCTACGGATTTCTGTTCGAGGATGCGAAGACCTCGGTCGCGACCGCGCTGCGCTTTACGCTGAGCGTTCCGGGCGTGCATACCGCGATCGTAGGAACCACCAAGCCGCGCCGATGGAGCCAGAATGCGGCGCTTATCGCGGCAGGCAAGCTCAAGCCGACGCAGTACAACGCCATCCGGACGCGATGGACCGCGGTTGCCGATGCCTCGTGGGTCGGCCAGCGATGAGATGAAGCGCACGGCGCGACCGGTGATTGAGGTGTCGGGGCTGCGGATCGAGCGCGACACCGTAGTCCTCGAATCGATCGATTGGCGCGTCGAGCGCGGACAGCATTGGGCGATCCTCGGCGCGAACGGTTCCGGCAAGACCTCGCTTCTAAGCGCGCTTATCGGCTACGTAGCGCCGACCGCCGGTTCGATTGCCGTTTTGGGCGAGACCTACGGCCGCGCTGACTGGCGGCAATTGCGCACGCATATTGGGATCGTCAGCGCGAGCGTCGACCAGTTGATGGCCGGTTACGAGACGGCCTTGGACATCGTGATCGGCGGCAAGTTCGCGCAGATCGGCTACTGGGGCGACAGCGCGCCCGCCGATCGCGCGCGGGCCGCGGGCATTCTCAGGAAAATAGAGGGCGAATATCTGCGCGATCGCGCGTGGCGATTTTTGTCGCAGGGCGAACGACAACGGGTGTTGATCGGACGGGCGCTGATGGCCGCGCCGAAGCTGCTCATCCTCGATGAACCGTGCGCCGGCCTCGATCCGGTCGCGCGCGAGCATTTCGTGCAGTTCCTCGAGCGGCTGGCGCGCCGTCGCGGCGGTCCCACTCTGGTGCTCGTCACACATCACGTGGAGGAGATTATGCCGGCCTTCTCGCACGTTCTGATTCTCAAATCCGGCACGGTGCTCGCCGCCGGCGAAAAGCATCGCGTGCTGACCTCCGCGATGCTCGGCCGGGCGTTCAATGCGCCGGTGAGCCTGGCGCGTCGCAATGGTCGCTACGCCGTGCGCGTGCGCCCGCGAATCGACCTGGTAATCTAATGCTTCGCAGCGCAGGGTTGCGTCTGTGCGCAGCGTCGAATAGTTGATCGGAACACCTTACCAGCGGGACCGATGATGAGGCGGAAAACTTTCACCCTTACGAACTTGATGGCGTTGGCAATCATGCTCGCGATTGGAGCAGGAATCGCTTTCGGCGCCGATTCGGATGGATTACCGATGCGTAACACTGGACACTACGCCGTGCTCGATACCGACAAGGGCACGATTGTGATTGAACTCTACCCGGCGGTGGCGCCCAAGACCGTCGCCAATTTCGAGAAGCTTTCGCGCGACGGTTTTTACAACGGCCTGACCTTCCATCGCGTCGAGCCCGGCTTCGTGGTGCAGGGCGGCGACCCGGCTGGCAACGGCACCGGCGGTCCCGGCTACACTGTGCCTGCCGAAATCAGCCAGACCGAGAAGCATCTGCGCGGCACGGTCGCGATGGCGCGCACGAGCGACCAGGTCAATCCTGAGCGCGCGTCAAGCGGCAGCCAGTTCTATATCTGTCTGGCTCCGGCGCCGTTTCTCGACCAGCAGTACACGATTTTCGGCGGCGTGGTGAAAGGCATGGATGTGGTCGATCAGATCAAGGTCGGCGACCATATCAAGCACGTCACGCTCACGAGCGAGCCGCCTAAGTAATCGAGCGGTGGCGATTGTGAGCGCGGACAAAGACAGCGATCCGACGCTGGGTAACACCGAGCAGTTACGCGCCACAGTTGCGCCGACCTATCTGACACAGAACTTCTGACGGCGCGCGGTTGTGACCGTGGCGCGGGGCGGCTAAAATTAGCCAACCCCGCCATGGCACAAACCCGGGACCGATTCGCGCTGATAGAGAACCTCTCCTCGATCGGCGGCGAACCGTCCCGCGACCTCCGTGAGACGCTGGATTTGATCGTCGCGACGGTCGCGGCCGGCCTCGAAACCGAGGTCTGTTCGCTTTACCTCTTCGATCCCAAGCGCGAACGGCTCGTGTTGCGCGCCACCGTCGGGCTCGAGGGAGACTCCGTCGGCAAGGTTTCGATGCGCGTCGATGAGGGCCTGGTCGGGATGGTGATCGAAACCGGCGAGCCGCAAGCGGTCGAGGACGCGATCAGTCATCCGCGCTACAAGTATTTCCCGGAAACCGGCGAGGAACGCTATCACACCTTTCTTGGCGTCCCAGTGCAGAACGGGCGCGAACGTCCGATTGGCGTGCTGGTGGTACAGACGCGTCGGCGCCGCAAGTTTACCGCCGGCGAAATTCGCCTGCTCAAGGCCGCGGCTAATCAGGTCGCGCAGGTGCTCTCCCATTATCGGTTGCGCGAGACGCTCGCCACCAAGGAAAAGGAGCGCGACGAGTATCGCCGCCGGATGATCGAAGCAACCCGCCAGCTCAAGGACTATGAAAAAGTCGGCGGCAAAACCCGCGTCGCTGCGCCGGTCCGGATGCGCCGTCCACGCCTGGTCGGATTGCCCGCTTCGCCCGGCTTTGCTCACGGCGTGGCGCATGTCGTCGGCACGTTTCTAAGCACGATCGATCGGACGCGGCGCGCGCGCGACCCCAAGAGCGAGCTGAAGCGCTTCGATGAAGCGCTGGCGCGTTCGCTGGCCGAGCTGGCGGCGCTCAAGGCGCGGATGGCCCCCTTGATGCCCGAGGACGATCTCCGCATCTTCGACGGCCATCGGCTGATCCTCGCCGACGAGGAGTTCATTGGCCGGGTGCGCCAGCAGATCGAACAAGGCTATGCGGCCGAAAGCGCGCTGTTCCGCGTGATCGACGAGTTGTCCGCCTCGATGCTGAACGTGGCGGATGCTTATCTCCGTGAACGGGCTAACGATTTCCGCGATGTCGGCCATCGCGTGCTGCGCCATCTGAGGCAGGAGGGCGGCAAAGCGTTGTCGCGGCGCACAATTCTGGTTGCTGACGAACTTACGCTTTCACAGCTAACGCTGGTATCGCACGAAAACATGGTTGGGATTGCACTGCAATCCGGCGGCGTCACCTCGCACGCCGCGATCCTGGCACGCGCCTTTGAAATCCCGACCGTGGTGGGGGTCGAGCACCTGATGGAATCGGTGAGCGAGGGTGACGACCTGGTGCTCGACGGTAACTCGGGCGTGCTGTACATCAACCCGTCGGTCGAAGTCGAGCGCGAGTACGACAGCCTGCATCGGCGATACGAGACCTTCAAACGCGAGCTGATGGCCGCGCATGGCGAGAGTACCAGCACGCGCGACGGTTATCCCGTCCAGATCCTCGCGAACGTCGCCTTGCTCGCCGATCTCAATCTTGCGCTGCGCTATGGCGCCGAAGGCGTTGGGCTCCTGCGGTCGGAATTCTCATTTCTGACCTACGAGGATTTTCCGGACGAGGATCAGCAGCTCAAACTTTACAGTCAGATGCTGAGCGCCGCCGGCGGACGCCCGGTCACGATTCGCACGCTCGATATCGGCGCGGACAAATATCCGCCGTATCTGCGCGTCCCGCGCGAGGAAAATCCGTTCCTCGGATGGCGCTCGATCCGAATCTCGCTCGAGATGTCAGGGCTGTTCAAGGTCCAACTGCGGGCGATCTTGCGCGCTGCAGCGCACCATCATGTGAAAATCCTGTTCCCGATGATCTCGAGTCTCGAAGAGCTGCGGCGCGCGCGCGAACTTCTCGGCGAGGCGCAGTCCGAGCTCTACAAGGAAGGCCTCGAGCATAATCCGCAGGTCGAGGTCGGGATCATGGTCGAAGTGCCGTCGGCAGTATGGCTCGCGCCGCGGCTCGCGCGCGAAGTCGATTTTTTTTCGATCGGCACCAACGACCTGATTCAGTATCTGCTGGCTGCCGACCGCAACAATCCCAAGGTGGCCCATCTTTACGAGTCGCTGCATCCGGCCGTCCTCTCTGCGATCGCCGATGTGATCAACGTCGGGCGCGCTGCCGGCAAAGAAGTCTGCCTCTGCGGCGAAATGGCGAGCGATCCGCTCTGCACGCTGCTTCTAGTCGGGATGGGGTTGACGCAGTTGAGCCTGAGCCCGCTATTCATACCGGTGGTCCGCAAGCTGGTTCGCGATAGCGATTATCAGACCGCCCGGCTTATCGCCCATGATACGCTCGAAATGGCATCGAGCCAGGAAATCAAAGGCTATCTCATCGAGCGCTATCGCGACCTGGGCCTAATCCAGATGGTCGAAATGTACCGGTAGCGTCGGTGAACGAGAGTACCAGTCTTTTCCGGTCTGTCATGCCTGTTAGCTCATTCGTCGGGAAATGATTGACTTTATAAGCACGGATTAGTTTACTCTGACCGGTCGGTTAAGAGTCCGGGATTCCGTACTGCCCGAAAATCGAGCGGCTTCTCCGGACCGGGAGACGAAGAGATGACGATCGCGCTCATACTTGCCGTTCTGGCGGCGATCTTGGGGGCTGGCTATTACTACCTGGGAGCCAACCGTTATGGCGGCGACCAGCCAGCGGGCCGCAAGGCGCTTACGGCAAGTCGCGAGGCATTGGAGCGGGGCGCGGTCAAGGTTGAGGCGTGCCGCACGATTCGCGTCTATTTCATCAAGCCTTCGCGCTACGACGAGAAGGGTTATGTCCAGTATTTCCGATGGGGCGTGCAGCCGAATAATTCCTTGACCGTGCTGGCGGCGCTAAACGAGGCCTACAACAAGCGCTACTCGGCGGAGCGCAACGTCTATCTCGAAACCATCATCTGGGACGAAATCTGCGACGGCGTGGTCAGCGCAGCCACGATCAAAGCGATCAAGGAGAAGGCGCAGGAAGACGGCGTCGAGTTGATCGTCGGGCTCGCTGGCGTCCAATCCAACCAGTATCCGCGCGGCCGCGACCTGGCGCTGCAATTCGTGGCGCAGGGCGTTACCACGATGATGGGCGGGTTCCACGTCAGCGGCTATCCCGATTCGGTCAAGTTTCTCAATGAATGTGGGGTTACGACGGTTGTCGGCGAGGCCGAAAACCTGTGGGGCGAGATCATCGAAGACTTCCTGCGCGGCGAACTCCGAATCCATTACTCAGTGACGGAGGGAATTCGGGCCAAGACCGGCCGCGACGACATCATGGTGCCGATCATCACCGATGCGCAGCTTCCCACGCTCGATGATCGTTACCTGACGCGCTTCTTCAATCCTGCCATGACCACGCTCGACACGTCGCGCGGATGTCCGTTCACCTGCTCGTATTGCAGCGTGAAGAACGTGATGGGCCGGACGATGCGCTCCCGCGAGCCCGACGCGGTGGTCGGCTGGGTGCGCGACGCAATGCGCTATCACGGCATCGAGTCGCTCTTCCTGGTCGATGACGATTTCTTCCGCAGTCCGCGATGGGAGGAAATCCTGACCGGACTGATCGAGGTCAAGCGCGAATTTCCGCGGCTTTCCTTCATGATGCAGGTCGATGTCGACGCGTCATGCTACGCCAACGTTGCCGAAGGCGAGACCGAAAGCGCCAAGCATCGGCGAAGCCGGCGCTTTGTGGAGCTCGCGGCGCGGGCCGGATGCTACATGGCATTCGTCGGGATCGAATCGCTCAATCCCGAAAATCTTAACTACGCGACCAAGTATCAGAACACCGAGGATCGGCAGCATCGGATGTCTTTCGAGCAGGCGCGCGCCCGCGTGCTGGAGAAATATCGGCGCGTGGTCGACAACTGGCACAAGTGGGGGGTGTCCGTGCACGCCGGCTACATGCTGGGCTTTCCGTTCGACGGGCGCGATTGCGGGCGCATCGCGGCGCAGACGCTCAAGAAGCTCGGTTTTGACATCGTTTCGTTCTTCATTATGACGCCGCTGCCCGGCACCGAAGACCAGGTGCACCAAGCCAAGGAAGGTAATATCTTCGACTGGGACTTCAACAATTTCGATTCCCAGCATGTAACCCTCAGACATCCCAAGCTCGATCAAAAGAGCTGGATGGAGGCGTATCGCGATGCGTTCACCGGTTTCTACACGCTCCCGCGTATGCTGCGATCAATTTTCACCGTCTGTGGCGGCCGCAACCTCAGCGCCGAGGCCCGGCGCTCCGTGATGCGACAGTTTCTGTATTATTTTTTCAGCTATCGCCAGGGACGGCATCCGATGGTTGGCGGTATCTGGCAGATTCGCCGCCGCGATGTGCGGCGCAGCGTGATCACCGACGACGAGGCGCGCAGTTTCTACCTGAACGGCGGCATGCGCTTCGACGCGATCCTGCGCGGCGATGACGACGGGTTCGCTGCCGCGCCGGCGTAAACTTCCGAACGCGAAAAACCGGGGCATTATAGAGTTCGCGATCACTTCGGCCGCCGGATTTGTGCTAGGCTGCTGGTCTGGTAGGTGGCGTAAAAGTGCAACGCCGGCTTCAGGGCGGCTCCATGGTCAGCGACGCTCAGATCGACGCCTTGGCCAATCATCTCGTCGAAGGACTTATCAGCCGCGGCGTGATCAAGCCCAAGGCAGACGCGAGTGAGCTCGTCGCCTGCGTTATCGAGCTGATGTCGGCGAATTTCGAGACCGAGGCCCAGATTGAAGACGAGGCCGAGCGAATGGCCGCGGAGCAGGCGCGGCTGAATCGGGGCCTCGACGCCGATCGCCTGCGCGTGATGATCAAGCAGCGTCTGGCCGAGAAGAAGGGTTTCACGCTCTAGGCACGGGCTACACCGGGAGCATCCCGATGAGATTGAGCGAGGGACGCGTTCTCTACCTGGCGCGTGAGTCTCTGAACCGGCTGCGCGCCGAAGGCTTGGCGGAGATTCCGAACTACTCGCTCGCGCTCAGAGTCGCGCGCGAACTTGTCGCGGATTGGAATGAGCGCGGCGATGCGATCGACGCCGCTGTGCGGCGCAAGATTGCGTCGATCAAGCGGGGCATCGTCGAGGGCAGCCCCGAGTGGAACATCCTCTACCGCCGCTATCGCGAAGAAGAAATGCGCAAGAAGGGTCCTGCGCGCTAGAGCCCGGCAGCGAATTTTTCTGCAACTGGAGCATATTTCTTCAGGTTCTGAAAAGTCGTTTTCGTTTTTCTTTCGCTAGTTCTTCGATCTGATTATTCAAAAGTCACTTGCGATTAGCACTCTCATAATGCGACTGCCAATTGACAATCCAAGCAGCGTGATTATGCTGATGACTCGGAAGGCGCGTCTCGTGTCCTTCATCACAAGAAAACTGAAAACCAAGGGACGCCAAGGAGGTCTCGCAATCCTATGGAGAAGATTAGGCCGTTAGGCGATCGGATCCTCGTCAAGCGCATCAAGGAGGAGGAGAAGACGAAAGGCGGAATCATCATTCCGGACACAGCGAAGGAAAAGCCCCAGGAGGGCAAGGTCGTGGCAGTCGGTCGCGGCAAGAAGACCGAAGACGGCAAAGTCATCGCGCTCGATGTCAAGGCTGGGGACAAGGTGCTGTTCGGCAAGTATTCCGGCAGCGAGGTCAAAATCGAAGGCGAAGAGCATCTCATCCTCCGCGAGGACGACATCCTAGGCGTGCTCGAATAGGCTCGATCGTTTAACCCAAAAATTTCAGGCTGGAGAGGCAACAAATTATGCCCGCGAAAATGGTTCGTTTTTCACAGGAGGCGCGCGAGAAGATTCTCAAGGGAGTCAACATCCTCGCCGATGCCGTTACCGTCACGCTCGGACCCAAGGGCCGTAACGTCGTGCTCGAGAAGAGCTTCGGCGCACCCAACGTGACCAAGGACGGCGTCACGGTGGCCAAGGAAATCGAGCTCGAGGACAAATTCGAAAACATGGGCGCACAGATGGTCAAGGAAGTCGCTTCCAAGACCTCCGATGTCGCCGGCGATGGCACCACCACCGCCACCGTGCTCGCCCGGTCGCTCTTTACAGAAGGCATCAAGATGGTCGCGGCGGGGCACGATCCGATGTCGCTCAAGCGCGGCATCGATCGCGCCGTGCAGGCCGTGGTCGGCGAGCTCAAAAACCTGTCCAAGCCGACCAAGGATCGCAAAGAGATCGCCCAGGTGGGCACCATCTCAGCCAACAACGATTCCACCATCGGCGACATCATCGCGGAAGCGATGGAGAAGGTCGGCAAGGAAGGCGTCATCACGGTCGAGGAGGCCAAGGGCCTTGAGACCACGCTCGAAGTGGTCGAGGGAATGCAGTTCGATCGCGGCTATCTCTCGCCGTACTTCGTGACCGATCCCGAGCGGATGGAAGCGAAGCTCGAGGATGCTTATGTCCTCATCCATGAGAAAAAGATCTCCTCGATGAAGGACCTGCTGCCGGTGCTCGAATCGATTGCCAAGACCGGCAAGCCGTTCCTGCTCATTGCCGAGGATGTCGAGGGTGAAGCGCTCGCGACGCTGGTCGTGAACAAGATCCGCGGAACGCTGCAATGCGTCGCCGTCAAAGCTCCCGGCTTCGGCGACCGCCGCAAGGCGATGCTTGAAGATATCGCGATCCTGACGGGCGGCAGGGTGATCGCCGAAGAGCTCGGCATCAAGCTGGAGAATGTCACGCTGCAGGATCTTGGCCGCGCCAAGCGGATCGTCTCCGACAAGGACAACACCACTATCATCGACGGCGCCGGCAAGCGGGCCGATATTGAGGGGCGCATCAAGCAGATTCGTGCGCAGATTGAGGAGACCACTTCGGACTACGATCGCGAGAAGCTGCAGGAGCGCCTCGCGAAACTGGTCGGCGGCGTAGCGGTCATCCGCGTCGGCGCGGCGACCGAAATCGAGATGAAGGAAAAGAAGGCGCGCGTCGAGGATGCGCTTCACGCCACGCGCGCGGCGGTCGAAGAGGGCGTGGTGCCCGGTGGCGGCGTCGCACTGATCCGTTCCTCATCGGCTCTGGAAGGGCTCCGCGCAGGTGAGGATGAAAAGATCGGCATCGCGATCGTCAAGAAGGCCCTCGAGGATCCGGCCCGCTGGATCGCCAGCAATGCCGGATGGGAGGGCTCGGTAGTGGTCGACAAGATCAAAAACAACAAAGGCCCCTTCGGCTTCAACGCCGCGACCGAGGAATTCGAAGATCTGATGAAGGCCGGCATCATCGATCCGACCAAGGTCGTGCGAAGCGCGCTGCAAAATGCGGCGTCGGTAGCGAGCCTGCTGCTCACCACCGAATGTATGATCGCCGAGAAGCCCGAGGAGAAGCCGGCGGCGCCGGCGATGCCTCCCGGCGGCATGATGTAACACGGCTGAGCTGCGCATAGCAGCCGGCATGGAAGGGCGGGCGCCATCGGCACCCGCCCTTCGCTTTTCTGGGATTGTTATTTCCTGGAACCAAGCGCGAAAATCAAAACTGAAATTCTGCCTGGAGGAGTGATGCGCGTGCGTCAAGGTCGAATCTGGAAGGAAATCGCTTTCGCTGCGCTCATGACCATAATTGGACTCGCGCTGAGCCCGAGCCTGGATCGCGCAGCGAACAATCCGGCTGGGCAAGTTACCGTTCCTGAGTCCGCCTTGGATTCTTTGATCGGGGAGCCGAACCAGCATTTCGATCGAGCGGCCAAGCATTACGCCAATGGCGACACCGACGCGGCGGCATCGGAGATCCGAGCCGCGGCGGCGCTGATTCGGATCGAGGCGGGGCGTGGGAGCGCATCGGACGCAGCCAAACTGACCACCACATCGACCGATCTCGATACGCTGGCCGGCAATGTCGCGAACGGCAATGTTGGCTCGCGGCGCGATCTCGACCTTGCGTTTGCGCGCGCCGACCTTGCCTTGGCGAGCCATTACCGCTCGATGGCCAATCAGGCTCTGGCCGACAAGGATCGCGCCGGCGCGGTGCGATGGCTCAAGGCGGCTGGCGACTGCGTGGACGAGGCCGCCGCTTGGACCGGACGAACACCATCTGGCGCCGAGGCCCAGGTGTCGGACCAGATGCATGCGCTTCAGGCGAAGATTCGTACCAGCGCCAACTGGAGTTACGATGAGGGCAAGAAGGGCATCGGTTATCTGGGCGCGCAGATACAGTATCTTGGCCAGCAGATGCAGAATTTCGGCGCTTCAGGCGGCAAAGGCCGTGGGAACTGAGTGAATCGCGCCGCGACCGCCGGAGTCGAAGTCTTTGCCGTGCGGAATCGATCGGTTATCGTGTTAGCCCTGCCGATTAGTCTTCATCGAAAGGGGAGTTTGCTGCTATGCGATTTCGTAACCTGCTCATCGGTTCCGCGATGGTTTCCGCGATGACCCTCGGCGCAGCCTGTTCATCGTCGAGTACCACCGCCGTGGCGCCGCCGCCACCACCGCCTCCGCCGCCCGCGCCCGTTACCACCAGCTCGACCAGCAGCAGCACCAGCACGAGCACGATTACGAGGACAGAGCCGGATGGAACTGTCGTCAAAGAGACTACGGTAACGACTATGAACAACGGCCGCATCCAGCAGAAGCAGGTGACCACGACCTACGAGTATCCGGCGCGTTGAAAACCGCGCCCCGCTTTATGGTAATGCTCATCGAACCGCGCATGGTTCCTGGCCCGGGGAAGAGATGAGTGAGGACCGAAACCGCATCCGTTGAGATTGCTACCGCCCCGCGCAGGTTTGCGCGATGGCTCGCGCACGAGGGCGAGGCGATTGCGCCATCGGCGATCTTCTTTCTCGCGGGTTTCGGGTTGATCCTGCTGATGGTCAAGCTGTTCGTCGCGCAGTATTCGATCGAGCTGCGCGTGATCTCCAACGCGATCGTCGGCGCGCTCATCGCCGCCAAAGTCTCGCTCATCCTCGATCGGCTGGACTGGGCGCGTTCCCACGGCTACCCGCGCGCGGTGGTTGTCGCGGGCAAGGTCACCGGCTACACGATCTGCGTGGTGGTGCTCGGCCTTGCCGAGCATATGATCGACGGCTGGCGCGAAAGCGGATCCTTCCACGGCGGCCTGCTGCTGTTCGATCAGAGGTTCCATGCGAGCCGCTTTTTCGCGATTGTGATGTGCGTCGCGATACTGTTCACGATCTTCTTCGTGATGCAGGAGGTGAACCGCCGCTTGGGTGCAGGCCAAATGTACGAGCTGTTCTTCGAACGTCCGCGCGCCCGCTAGCTCAGAGCACTTGCCGGCATATGAATGCGGCTGCGGCATTCTGCGGCTCGCGCTTGTGATAGAGGACGAATTGCGCGGTGCCGATGTAAAGCCGGCCGAGGCAGGTGACCACTGGCATGTCGACCACGCCGCTCAGCGGTTCGGCGAAATCGGGGCGCGCGCGTCCGAGCGCGTCGAGCACTTCGATATAGCCGGAAGCGAAAATGACAAAGCCGGTCGGCGCATCGAAGCGCCAGCGACCGTTCGAGACCACGTGCTTGCCGCCGGCGCGCATCGTCACGGTTTGCGTGAAGGCGCCATCGGGCCGGAGCGTAAGCGTCTCCGAAGCAACCGGGTAATCGGCGACGTAGGTGCCGTAAACCGCGGCGACATCCGTCGCCTTGCAACCGGCGCTCCCGGCGGCGAGCAAAACGCATGCGAAAAGGAGGGCGTATCGGCTCATGATCGGCCGCTCCAGCATCGCGAGACGTAACCGCATCCGAGGCGTCGGCATTCGGAAGATGAAGCAGGTTTTTTCGGCCACGCGTCGAGGATGTCATCGCGAGCGCGTGCATCGAGGATCGCGCGCCCGAGCGCGAGAATATGGTTTTGAATAACGGCAGCATCTGAGGCCGGCAGCTCGCGACGTTCGGTGCGATCCCGGATGTAAATAATCTCTGCACCGATTTCGCATCCGGGATATCGCTGCGAAGCCGCCAGCGCGTAGCACCGCAACTGCGTCTCGTAGTCGCCATCGTGCGCATGCGCATACTTGTAGTCGCGGACCAAAAGACGCGCATCGCGCTCGACCAGCGCATCGATCTGTCCCCGCACGAACACCGTCATTCCATCTTCCACGAGTCGCATCAGAAACGGAATTTCCCGTCCGATGATCTTGCCATCCTCGCCGGTATGCTCGTTGACATAGCGGACGAGGTCGCGGACCAAGGCCTCGCGCCAAACGCGATTGAGCGGGGCCTCGGCGGCGACCGCATCGATCATTTCACGGATCGCCGGTTCGACCCGGCCGCCTGCGGCGGCCGGGTCGAACCGCTCCAGTACGGCATGCGCGATGGCGCCCATAGTGGTGGCGGGGCCGCCAGGCGTGACGCTTAGCGCCGCGCCCGGCGGCCCCTCCGGCAGACCCAGCTCGTACCGCAGGTAGAACTGCCGCGGACAGCGCGCGAAGTCGTTGAGCTGGCTCACGCTCGCCGCGACCTCGCGCACCGCCGGCGCACGGAAGCGCAGGCGGCGCGCGGCGGTCGCGAACAACTCGCGCGCGGCGTCAGGATCGGGCGACGGGGCGCGATGGAAGTGCGGACGGTTTACGAGGTCTTCAGCGCGATGGACAAGGAGCGGGATGCGACATTGCGGGGTATTGAGTTCAACGCGCATCGGCGACGCTGCGTGAGCGGAAAACTTGCGCAGCGCGTCAACACCGATCGCCTCGCGCACAATCGCAGCCCAGTATTTGTCCGTGCTGCCCTCGCTTAGGATCAGGCGGTCGCGCGCGCGAGTGATCGCGACGTAAAGAATTCGCGCAGACTCAGCCTTTTCCTGGTCGGCGACGCTTTCGCGATATTCATCCAAAAGGAAATTTGGAAGCGATTCCTCGGAGATGCCGGCGGTAGCGCGCAGGAGCAGTCCCGCGTGTGGTGACATGAGGAAATCGTAAGGGGCGTTTGGGGGCTGCCGGCCGATATCGCCGACGAAAACGATCGGAAATTCAAGCCCCTTGGCCTGGTGGATCGTCATCAGGCGCACGACATTTTCATGCTCGCCGATGATCTGCGCCTGCGGTTCCAGCGGTTCCTCCGCGACCAGACGGCGCAGATGGTCGACGAACTGGACCAGGCCAAAAAACGAATGGCTCTGGAACGCACGCGCCATTTCGACCAACTTGCGCACGTTCGCCGCGCGTTGGCGTCCGTCGTCGAGGCCGAGTTGGACGGCTTCAAAACGGGTCACCTCGAGCGCGCGCTCGATGATGGCGGTCAGCGACATTCGCTCGCGCATCGCGCGCAGATCTGCCAATGCCGCATGCGCGGCGAGGACGGCTTCGCGTTCCTCGGCGAGCCACTCGAAGCGTTCGTGCGAATCGTTGAACAGCGCGCAGATCGATCGCGGCGCACGATCGGGTTCGCGCCCGGTTTCTAGATGAAGCGCGATCGCGAACAGGCATTGATCGGAGATGCCGAAAAGGGGCGAGCGCAGCGCGGCGGTAAGCGCAATTGAATCCTCGGGGTTGACGATCGTCGCCAGCAGCGAGGCGAGGTCGAGCACCTCGGGCGAGCCGTAAAATCCGCGTCCCTTGATGGTGTAGGAGGGGACGCCGGCGGCGCGCAGCGCGCGTTCATAGATCGCGACCTGTTCGAATGAGCGCAGCAGGATTGCGATGTCACCGAAACAAGCCCCCCGCGGCGCGTTGTTCCCTGGATCGGTCACGCACTCGCGACCCTCGACAATCGCAACTATCCGCGAGGCGATCGCGGCCGCCTCGCGCTCGCGGCGTTCGCGGGCGCCCTTCACCGACGGAGTCAGAATCAGTTCGACGGCGGGCTCATCGCGTTGAGCATCGCGATGATGCACCAGCCGATGATCGTCGGACCATACGATTCTGTAATCCTGGCGAGGGCCATCCTGCGGACGCATCGCGCGTGCGGCGATCTGGTTGACGAATTCGAGGATCGGTCGGAGCGAGCGGCGATTCTGCCGCAGAGGCCGCACCGCCGCCGCAGGTTTGCGAGGGTTGTTGAAGACCCGAACGTCGGCGCCCCGGAAACGATAGATCGATTGCTTCTCGTCGCCGACGATGAACAACTCCGGCCGCGGCGGATCGCCTTCGGCCAGCAGGCGCACGATCTGGTCCTGGATTGGATCAGTATCCTGGTATTCGTCAACCAGCAGCGCGGATAATTCCCGACGGTAGGCCGCAGCGATTTCACCGCGCTCCTCCAGCAAGTTGCGGCATCGCACAAGCAGGTCATCGAAGGTCGCGACATTGTTTTCGCGGCGACGGTTGTCAAGATCGCGCGCTAGATCCGCGATCAGCGAGGCGGTTTCGCGCGTGAGCGGCGCAGCGCATGCGGCCCCATACGCCTCGCGGATCGCCTCCGCAGCGGCTCTGATTGCTCCTACCACCGACTTGAGGTCCTGCTTGCGCGCATCCGGCATCGCCTTTATCAGCAAGTCGAGTACGCCGAATTCGTCGAACGGAGAGTCGGGGCGAAGTCGCCTAATTGCGCAGCGCAGCTCGGGCCACGCAATACTGAGGTCGTGCAGTTTCTCGCCTGCGACTCCGCCGATCCCGCGCATCTTCACGAGATCGTCAACCAAATCGATAAGGTGCGCGATGTCTTTTGCGATTTGCGCGCCGCGAGCGCCAAGCAAGGCGGCGCTGGCATCGCCCTTTTCGATCAGCCATTCGGGCGGATGGCCGAGGCGATCGAGCTCCCTGACCAGGCGAACCGCGGTCGGCACTGCGCCTTCGGTACGGCCGGCGCCCTCGAGACCGCGCACGCGGACCAGACGTTGCGCCGCAGGATCGCCGCGCCGGACACGATCGACGATAAACGCGCGGCATCGGTCCTCGACGAACGTTGCCGTCTCGAGATCGTCGAGAATCTCAAAACCAGGAGCGAGACCGGCTTCGAGCGGATGTTCGCGCAGGATGCGGCCGCAAAACGCGTGAATGGTCGAGAGACGGGCGAGGCCGAGCTTGCGGCGCGCCGTGATCAGCCGGGTACGCAACGGTCCCTCGGTTTCGCACCCGACCCGCATATCGAGGACCTCGGCGATGCGCCGGCGCATGTCGGCGGTCGCCTTCTCGGTGTAGGTGATCGCGGCGATGGCTTCGGGAGCGACGGGCGCGCGGCCCTGGATGTCGCCGGCCAGCAATGCGACGAAGCGCTGCGCCAGCACCTCAGTTTTTCCCGAGCCGGCCGAGGCGCGAACGATTACATGGCCGGGCGCGAAGACGGCGGCGCGCTGCTCGTCGGTGAGTTCGCTCACGGCCATCGCTCAGAGGTTCCTGCGCTGGAAATTACGGCAGACCGGTCGATACGGACAGTGATCAGAACAGTGGCGAGGATCGACGTCGAACCGGCCGGCGCTCGCCTCACGCACGATCGCAACGATCCGATCAGCGACCGGATCGTCGATGCGCTCGCGGGCGTCGTTAGCCGGATCGACGAGGTCGGACGGAATCTCTTTAATGAGCTCCGGTTGGCGGCCGCGCAGAAGCAGGTAGCCGCCTTCGAGCTTCACGTCAGGGGCGAGCTCGGATCGAAACTCCTCGAGCGCCCCCATCAGGTAAACGGGAATCTGGAAAGCAATCCTGCCGAACTCGCGCTTTTCGGGATCGATGAGCGGCCTGTAGGTATCGGGCTTGCGCGCGCGTTTGTAGTCGATGACGCGAATTCGCTCGATTCGGCCGGCGCGCCGGTGAAGTTCGAGGCGATCGATGCGGCCATGAATCGGCAGGTCCGGCCCGCCCGCGCGATCGCGCAGCACGAACCTGAACTCGTGCTCGGAGCGAAGCTCGGCGTCGGGCGATCGCGCGAGCATTGCGAGGTGGTAATCGGCGGCGCGTTCCGCTACGCGCCGGATGGTCTCCCACTCGAGATCGAAGAAATCGCGGTCGCGCGCCTGCGCACGCTTTTCGCCGTGAATTTCCTTGAGCAACGGACCGACGAGCGCGCGGGCGCGGTCGATGGGCTTTGCCTCGATCGCGCCAATCACGCGGTACAACACTTCATGCATCAGGCTGCCGGATTCGAGCGCGCTCAGCTCGTAATCCGGTTCGTCTTCATCGCGCAGCCGCAGGACGCGTCGGGCGAAAAATTTGAAGCCGCACGCGCCCAGCTCGTCCAGCTGCGTCGGACTCCATCCGCTGGGATCGTCGACCAAAATGCGGCGGAGCGCTTCCGACGGCGCGATACGTCCATCGAAGCGGCCTGCGGTCGCGAACTTCGTCGGATCCGGATGGTATAGCCCCTCGGAATCCTCGCGCGTAGGAAGGGCGAGCCACGCCTCGCGTTGTCGTTCGATGGCGGAGCGTCGCGCGATCGAATCGAGCGTGGCGCGGTCCATAATGCACTCGGCGCCCGGTAATTCAAGCCGGCGATCGAAGGCGGCCCGCTCGAGAAATTCCTCGCGTGCGAAGCAGTTATTGGTTTGTATAAAGCTTCCGGCGGAAACATCGATGATTCGATGCTCGTCGCCGCCGAGCACGCGCAGGACTTCATCAACAAACGGCGAGCGGACCAAAGGATTGGTTTCGGCGGCGGCGTAAGTAAGCACCACGCGCCGCGCCGGCATCGACAGAGCAAGAAAAAAAAGGAACGAGTCTTCGGCGTTACGCTGGGCGCGTCCGCGCAGGATGCTTCCCAGTGACGACGGCGCGAAGGCGCGGAACCGGCGGCGCAGGATGTCCCGCAGGACCGAATTCAGATCACGCCGGATGGTTTCGCTGATGATCGGATCCTCGCCGTGATAAACCGGGAAAGTGCCTTCGTCGAGGCCGATTACGAACACTAGGTCGAAGTCGAGACCGCGCGCATCCTGCACGGGCATCGCACGCACACCGTCCGAATCGCGCGCATCATCAACGCCGGGCGCGGCGCCGAGCGACGTTTCCAGCAGGCGCTCGAAATCCGCAGGCTGAATCCCGCCGGCCAGGAGTCCGCGATCGGCGAGTGTGGCAAACTGGTCGAGGATCGTCCGAATGCCACCCCAGGCGCGCGCCGCGTCGGTGGGGCTCCCGCCGCGCGCGGGATCAAACTGCAGTGCGGCAAGGATTCTTTCGAAGCGATCAAGATGCTCGGCGAGCGTGCCGGGGCTATCGAGCGACGCGAGCGTGTCAGCCAAAAATTCGAGCGTGTACGCGCCGCCCTCGAACCATCGTTGGCGCCGTTCGAGGCGCTCGCGGTCGGCCGCCGAAGCGCGCGTCAGCGCCTCGGCCATCTCATCGCGATGTCTCTGTAGTGCATCGCGCAACGGCGTTGCGCCTTCATCGATGTAGCCAATTCCGGCCATCACCCGCACGGCCGCGTCCGCATTATGAATACCGAGATGCGGCGAGCGTAGAATGGCGATTAGATCATCGCGGCGATAGCCGTCGCGCGGCGCGCGCAAGAGGTTGAGCAGCAAGCGCGCGGTCGGCGTGGTCATGAGCGGCGCGTTGTGATGCACGGCGAGTGGGATGCGATAACGCCGGAAGACGGTGCGCAGATGGTCGGCGTAGGGCGCGAGGTCGCGCGCCACGATTGCGATGCGCGCCGGAGGAATGCCTTCGCGCGCTTCAAGTTGACGTCGAATCTCGCGCGCGACGTGTTCGACCTCGCCCAGGCGCGAGGGCGCGCGCACGATCTCCAGCGTCGAGTCGGGCGGCGGCGCATCCTGCGGCGGTTCCGTAAACAGATGCTCGAGCACGAAGCCCAAAGCGCCGGGCCGACCGCCGCGCCGGATGAACTCGGGCAGCACCTGGTCGGCGATGGATTCCTCGGCGACGAAACGGTTCCAGGTTAGATCGGCGAACCGTGTCGCATCGACGTTACGCGGACTGGCCTGGATCGTAATCGATGCGTCGCCGACCACGCGAATGAGCGCGGTGACGATCATGAACTGGAGGATGCTGAAATCGTAAATTTCCGCGATCGTCACGCGTGTGATGCCTTCGAGCGCCGCGGGGCGGCGGCTGCGCCGCTCGGCATCGTGCAACATTTCCAGTACGGTCGATTCGCGATCGTGGGCATCAGCAAGCCGATGACGCGCGAGAATCGCCTCGTACTCAGCGAAGATCGCAACTACGGCTGCGAGGCGACCCGCGCTCTTGAGCTTTCGGATCGCTTCGGTGAAATCCTCAGGCTTGAGCGCGGCGCTCTTGAACTGGCGGATGAGGCCGTGGACGTGATCGATGACGCCCGGTACGAGGGGCAGCTCGGAATTGTGCGCGGCGCGGAGCGCCGCTTCGACGATCAGGCGTTCGCCGGCGGTGTCGATCGCGGCGCGGTCGTCATGACACTCACGCCATAAACGCCGGACGAGCTGCGGAAATGTGAACAGACGGTAATCCCACGCGCAGCCCTGCGCGCTTTCGCGCCGAAGCACATCTTCGACCTTGTGAGAGGTCGGGTAGATCGAAAGGACGCGGTCCATGCCCCTCGCGGATCGATCTTAGTCCCGCACACAGATTTTTGCCGCGTGCCGACGCAACGCAAATTCACATACCCTGGAGAGGGCCTGTTTACGTCCTGATGACGATCTGCTCGAGGAACGGAGCTTCGCCGCGAACGAACGAGACCCACGCGACCGAACCCGCCCCATCGTTCGAATAAAGCGGCGCTGGCGTGCCGCAATAGGCGGCGCGCGTCCCGGCCTGGGAGACATCGTTGAAGACGTGCACATGGCCGAGCGCGATATAATGATAGGCGCTGGCGGCGATCTCGCCGGCCGTGATGCGCGATGAACGTTCACTCTCGTCGTCAGTGAAGAGCCCGTGTGCGAGTGCGATATTCCAGCGGTCGGGCGCCGGCGCGGGTATGCCGGCGAGCGGACGATAATCCGGCGAATGTTCAACCAGCGCACGCCCCCAGAGCCGCGCCGCCAGCGCGGGGAAGTCGAGCGTGCGTCCTTCGGGTTCAAGTATAAGATGAAGATTTTGCGGGAAGCGCGCCGGCTCGAGCCCTGCATAGATCGATCGCTCGTCGTGCGCGTCATGATTCCCGGGGACCATTACTACAGGCATCTCCGCCCGCGCGATGGTCTCGAATGCGAAGGCGAGAGCCTCGTCGGCGATGCGGCTCGAATCGAACAAATCCCCGACGATCAGCAGCAGATCGGCCTCGCGCTCGTTGGCGATCGCGATCACGCGGCTGAACGCGTCACGGAGGCGGCGCCGGATCAAGGCGCCTTTCGGGCCGCTTCCGACGCTGTCGCTTTCGAGGTGCACATCGGAGGTATGGAGCAACTTGAGCGGGCGCATTGTTTCTGGCGAAAATCCGTATTGACTCAGAATCGGGCAGCCGATAGCGATTCTACTGGCTCTTCGCGCGCTCAGCCATACTGATGGGACGCCGCGCCGGGGAGTCGGGGAGGGCAGTTGATCCCGTGATCGTCGTAATGAAAGCGCATGCGACCGAGGACGATATCCGCACGGTCGTCCGAATGGTCGAGGAGCTCGACTATCGCGCGCATGTGATTCGCGGCATCGAACGCACCGTGGTGGCCTGCGTCGGCGACGAACGCGGCGAGTTCCATCAGCTACAGCATCTCGAATCCGTTTCCGGCGTCGAGCGGGTGATGCCGGTGTTGCGATCGTTCAAGCTCGCGAGCCGCGAGGTGCGGCCCGAAGGCTCGCGCATCAAGGTAAACGGCGTCGAGGTCGGCGGCCCGCGTCTCACCGTCATCGCGGGGCCGTGCGCCGTCGAGAGCGCCGAGCAGGTTGAGGGCGCTGCAGAGGCGGTCAAGCGCGCCGGCGCGCACATGCTGCGTGGCGGCGCGTTCAAGCCGCGCACCTCGCCATACTCGTTCCAGGGCATGGAAGATGAAGGCCTGAAGCTGCTGGAGCATGCCGGGCGCAAGGTTGGGCTGCCGATCGTCACCGAAATCATGGACCCGCACGACATCGACCTGGTCGTGGAGCATTCCGATGTGCTCCAGGTCGGAGCGCGCAACGCGCAGAATTTTTCGCTGCTCCGCCGGCTCGGCAAGGTCAGAAAACCGGTGCTGCTCAAGCGCGGGATGTCAACGCGGCTCGAAGAGTTCGTGATGGCCGCGGAGTACATCCTGTCCGAGGGCAATCCCGATGTGATCCTGTGCGAACGCGGGATTCGCACCTTCGAGACCGCGACGCGCAACACGCTCGATCTGAACGCGGTTCCGCTGCTCAAGGAATGGACTCATCTGCCGGTCGTGGTCGATCCCAGCCACGGGACGGGAATCTGGTCATTGGTGATGCCGATGGCGCTCGCGGCGGTCGCGGCGGGCGCGGACGGCCTCCTGATCGAAGTGCATCCGACGCCCGAGAAGGCGCTCTCCGACGGTCCGCAACAACTCAAGCCGCGGCGCTTTGCCGAATTGATGACAGCGCTCAAGCCGGTCGCCGCGGCGATCGGCCGCTCATTGTAAAGCTCCCGCGCGATTTTGATCGCCGCGCATGCTACGCTCATCGCAATTCAGGTGAGCGCGCATCCGATCAAGCCTCCAGCATTGCGGCCGGGCGACACGGTGGGTGTGGTCGCATCGGCCGCCGCCGTCGAGCGCGAATATCTCGAACGCGGCGTGAGCGCGCTCGGCGCGCTCGGCTATCGGGTCAAAGTGTCGCGGCGCGCGCTCGCGCGCGATGGAATTCTGGCCGGCAGCGATTGCGAGCGGGCCGAGGAGCTGATGGCCTTCTTTGCGGATCCCGAGGTGCGCGCGATCTTCGGCGCGCGCGGCGGTTACGGATGCGGCCGTTTGCTGCCGTTGCTCGACTTTGATGCGATCGCGCGCACGCCCAAGGCGTTCATCGGGTTTTCCGACGCGACCTTCATCCTCAACGCGATAGTCGCGCGGAGCCGGATGATTTGCTTTCACGGCCCGATGGTCGCGATGGACTTCGCTCACGGACTCAGCCCGCGCTCGCTTGCTCATCTACGCGGCCTCTTAAGCGGCGAGCTTCGCGGCTTCGAGCTGCAGGCGCGCGAGACGATGCGTCCCGGGACCGGCGCCGGCGAGTTGATCGGCGGATGCCTTTCGGTCGTCACCGCGATGCTGGCGACGCCGTACGCGCCTGATTTCACCGGCCGTGTGCTGTTTCTCGAGGATACCGGCGAGAAGGCCTATCGGATCGATCGAATGCTGGTGCAACTCAAACAGGCGGGCGTGTTCGCGCGCGTCGCCGGGGTGGTCTTCGGCGCGATCCGCGCGCCTACCGACAGCGAAGCCGAAGCGCGGCTGACGCTAGAGTTCGTTCGCCAGCAGATGAGCGACTTGAGTTGTCCCGTGCTGTTTGGAATCGAGGCGGGCCACGGCACCGAAAATCTGACGCTGCCACTCGGCCTGACAGTGCGAATAGACGGCGCACGCGGCAGGATGATGGCGGTCGAGCCTGCGGTCGCGGCGCGTTGAACGGGGACCGCGATGGCATGGGCGGAAGTCGAGAAGGCGCTGGCGGAGGCGATCGCTCAACAAGTAGTTCCGGGAGCGGTGCTGATCGCGCGACGTGGCGATGAAGTCGTTTACCAGGGCGCGTTCGGCCATCGAACTTTGATGCCGGAACCCCAGCCGCTGAAGCTCGAAACGGTTTTCGACCTGTCGTCACTCACCAAACCGCTGGCGACGGCCACGATCGCGATGATGCTCGTGCGGGAGGGCAAGTTGCGGCTCGACGATCGCGTGACGCGCTTCTTCCACAACTTTGGCGTGCACGGCAAAGGCTCGATAACCTTTCGTCAACTGCTGGCGCACTGTTCAGGACTCGCCGCGTGGCGGCCGTTTTTTCAGCAGGTGATGGAGATTGAAAAAGGCGGCAAGGTCAATTTCATGGCGAGCCAGGGCGCCAAGGAATTCGTCTACGAGCAAATTCATCGCGAGAAGCTCGACGCGCCGCCTGGCACGAAAGTCATCTACTCGGATCTGAATTTCATCCTGCTCGGCGAAACCATCGAGCGAATCACCGGCGCGAGCCTCAATCGGATCTGCCGGGACCGGATTTTTCGGCCGCTTAAACTCAAGTCGACGGATTTTATTGACATCTCGATGGTCCGCTCGCGGCGTCTAGAGCCGGTCGCCGAGATGTTCGCCGCGACTGAGATATGTCCGTCGCGCAAACGCCTCCTCGTCGGTGAGGTGCACGACGACAACGCCTTCGCGATGGGCGGCGTGGCGGGGCATGCGGGGCTGTTCGCGCCTGCGCGCGACGTTGATCGGATTGCGGCAGAGCTCATCGCGAGCTGGGCCGGGCGTTCGCAGTTCATTCCGCAAAGCGTCACCCGTGAATTCTGGCGGCGCGATGGAACCGTGGCGGGTTCGACCTGGGCGCTTGGTTGGGACACGCCTTCGCCGCAGCATTCCAGCTCGGGACGGTATTTTTCGCCCGAAGCCGTCGGCCATCTCGGGTTTACCGGCACGTCGATTTGGATCGAGCCATCGCGCGCGATCGCGATCACGCTGCTGACCAACCGGGTACATCCGCGGCGCGACAACCAGGGGATACGCGAGTTCCGCCCGCGCATCCACGATCTCGTAATGGAAGCGATAGGAGCGGTCTGAGCACCGGGGCGCGAGCGATGGAAGATAATGCGCAATGCGCGAAGCCGCGACCCGCCGAAACGGTGAA
The DNA here is from genome assembly GCA_021324855.1 of Pseudomonadota bacterium. GTDB lineage: Bacteria > Desulfobacterota > Binatia > Binatales > Binataceae > JAJPIG01. Next base: position 31,210 of record JAJPIG010000029.1, read on the forward strand.
GGATTTCGTATGCGGGATGACCGTCGATCCGGCGCGCACCCCGCATCGCTTCGTCTACCGCAACGTGACGTTCCACTTCTGCGGCGCCGGCTGCCGCGCAAAGTTCGCCGCCGATCCCGAGAAGTACCTGCATCCGGAAGCGGCGAGCCAGACTGCGCCGGGCCGGCCAACGATCTACACCTGCCCGATGCATCCCGAGATTCGGCGCGACGCGCCGGGCGCGTGTCCGATCTGCGGGATGGCGCTGGAGCCGCTCCAACCGCAGGCCGAGGCGACGCCCGATCCTGAACTGGCGGACATGACGCGCCGCTTCTGGATCAGCACGGCTCTCGCGATTCCGGTGCTCATCCTCGGCATGTCCGACGCGCTTCCCGCCGTGCCGGTCCATCGCGTACTCGGCCCGCGCGCGATCGGGTGGTTTGAGTTGGTACTCGCGTCGCCCGTTGTGCTTTGGGGCGCGGCGCCGTTCTTCGCCCGCGGCTGGCGATCGCTCGTGACGCGGCGTTTGAACATGTTCACGCTCATCGCGCTCGGCGTCGGGATCGCGTACGTTTACAGCGTTTGTGCCATTCTCTTTCCGGGGCTCTTTCCCCCCAGCGCGCTCGGCCCGGCCGGCATCCCGCCGACCTACTTTGAAGCGGCATCCGTGATCACGGCTCTGGTACTGCTGGGGCAGATGCTGGAGCTGAGGGCACGGAGCCAGACCTCGGGTGCGATTCGTGCCTTGCTCGGGCTCGCGCCGCGCACTGCGACCCTGATCGATGAGACCGGAGCGGAGCGCGAGGTCGAGCTCGATCGCATCGCGGTCGGCGATCGGTTGCGCGTGCGTCCGGGCGAGAAGGTGCCGGTCGACGGCGTAGTGCTCGACGGCGCGAGCGCGATCGACGAATCGATGGTTACTGGCGAGGCGCTTCCGGTCGCGAAGCATCCCGGCGATCGCGTAATCGGCGGGACCGTGAACGGCACCGGCGCGATAGTAATCCGCGCAGAACACGTAGGCGCCGATACTGTTTTGCAGCAGATCGTGCGGATGGTTGCCGATGCGCAGCGAAGCCGTGCGCCGATTCAGCGTCTGGCCGACCTGGTCGCAGGCTACTTCGTGCCGATCGTGGTGATCGTCGCAGTCATCGCATTCGCGGTGTGGTATGCGATCGGTCCTGCACCCCAGTTGCCGCATGCGCTACTGGCGGCAGTCTCGGTGTTGATCATCGCCTGTCCGTGCGCGCTCGGATTGGCCACGCCGATGTCGATCATGGTTGGAGTCGGGCGCGGCGCGTCGGCCGGCGTCCTGATTCGGAATGCCGAGGCGCTCGAAGCCCTCGAAAGCATCGATACGCTGGTCGTCGACAAGACCGGCACGCTGACCGAGGGCCGGCCGCGCCTGATGCGAATCGTCGCGGCGCCTGGAATCGACGAAAACGACCTGCTGCGGCTTGCAGCGAGCGTCGAGCGCGCCAGCGAACATCCATTGGGCGGGGCGATTATCGCGGCGGCGCGCGAACGTGGTCTTGCGCTGACCGAGCCGCGAGATTTCCAGGCAATCGCGGGCGTTGGCGTCGTCGCCACTGTCGATGGACGCAGGGTCGCGGTCGGCAGCGAGCGGCTCTTCGTCGAGAATGGCGCAGAGGTCGACGATCTCGTGAAACAGTCGGCAACGATGCGGGCGGAAGGGCAGACCGTGATGTTCGCCGCACTGGATGATCGGCCGGCGGGGTTGCTGGCGGTTGCCGATCCGATTAAGGAATCGTCCGCCGAAGCAGTCCGGATGCTGCGCGAAAGCGGCGTGCGAATCGTGATGCTGACCGGAGATCATCGGCAAAGCGCGGAGGCCGTCGCCCGGCGTTTAGGAATCGACGAGGTCGAAGCCGAGGTGATGCCCGCAGATAAGGCGCAAATCGTGCGGCGGCTTCAATCCGAGGGACGCCGAGTCGCGATGGCCGGTGACGGAATCAACGACGCACCGGCGCTCGCGCAGGCGCAGGTCGGAATTGCGATGGGCACCGGCACGGATGTCGCGATGGAGAGCGCAGCGATCACGCTGGTGCGCGGCGATCTGCGCGGAATCGTGAGAGCGCTGCGTTTAAGTCACGCTACGATGCGTAATATCAGGCAGAATTTGTTTTTTGCGTTCATATATAATGTGCTTGGGGTTCCGATCGCGGCCGGCGTCCTGTATCCGGTGAGCGGGCTGATGCTGAGTCCGATAATCGCGAGCGCCGCGATGAGCGCCAGTTCCGTGTCCGTGGTTACCAATGCGCTTAGGCTGCGGCGCGTGAAGCTGTGAATTCATTGGGGTAGGCAGCAGATGAACCAGGCTTCCGCGGCCGAATCGGCAGCGCGGCTCGCGCGGCTGCCCCGGACGATTCATCACGTCCATCTGATGGGTATCGGCGGCACCGCAATGGCGGCGCTGGCTGGAATGTTCGTCGAACAGGGCTTTCGTGTAAGCGGCTCTGACGGGCCGGTCTATGAACCGACGGCGTCGCTGCTCGCGCGGATGCATGTGAAGGTCTCACCCTTCGGAGCGGATAACCTCTTTCCGCCGCCTGACCTCGTCGTGGTCGGAAACGTCATCACCAAAGTAAATCCTGAGGCCGAGGCGCTGCTGCAATCGTCGATAGCGTATCTTTCGATGCCTGAAGCGCTGGCGCATTTTTTCCTGCGCGATCGCCGCGTGCTGATGGTGACCGGGACACACGGCAAGACCACGTCGACCGCGATGATGGCGCACGTGTTGATGTCCGGCGGGCGCGATCCATCGATGCTGGTGGGCGGACTGGCGCGCGACTTCGGATCGAATTATCGGCTCGGCGCGGGACCAGATTTCGTCATCGAGGGCGACGAGTACGACACCGCGTTTTTCGACAAGCGGCCGAAGTTTCTCTCTTATGGCGCGCACGCCGCGATTATCACCGCGGTCGAGTTCGACCATGCCGATATTTACCGTGATCTCGATCACGTCAAGGCTTCCTTCCGTGCGCTCGCGCGACAAATGGCCCCGAACTCTCTGCTGGTGGTCTCGGCCGATTCGGCCGATGCGATAGACGCCAGCGCGACCGGCTCGGCGCGGCGGATGACCTTCGGTCTGAACGCCGGCGACTTCCGCGCAGAGAATCTCAAGATCGGACCGGAGGGCGCGCGCTTCACCATCGCGCACCGCGGCAGACCGATTAGCGGTGAAATCTTTCAGCGTATCGACGGCCGTATGAATGTCGCCAACGCGCTCGGCGTCTACGTGCTGCTGCGCGAAATCGGAATCCCGAGCGCGGAGATCGAACGCGGCCTTGCGAGCTTCAGCGGCGTGGCGCGGCGCCAGGAGATCGTCGGCGAGGCGGAGGGCGTCACGGTTATCGATGACTTCGCGCATCATCCAACCGCGATTCGTTCGACGCTCGATGCGATTGCTGAGCGCTTCGCAGGACGCCGCATCCTCGCCGCCTTCGAGCCGCGCTCGAATACCTCGCGGCGCAATATCTTTCAGGACGGCTTTTCGACGGCTTTCGATCGCGCCGCGCACGTCTACCTGGCACCGGTCTACTTCAAGGACAATGATCCGATTCCGTCGGCGCAACGTCTTTCCGTGATCGCGCTTGCCTCGACGATCAGCGGGCGCGGACCACAGGCGAAAGCGTGCTCATCGAACGATGAACTTCTGGCCGCGATGTTGCACGACGTGCAGCCGGGCGATGTCGCGCTGTTCATGTCGAACGGCGCCTTCGAGCGCATCCCGCGCCGCTTCCTCGATGAGCTGAAGGCGCGCGGCGCGCGAAGCTCGCGCCGCTAATAGCCGAGCTTCCGGTCGATCTCGTTGAGCAGCGGCTCGCCCTGCGCGTAGCGGCGCAAGTTCTCCGCGAACAGTTCGCAAGTGAGATCGAAATAGCCCTTAAACGGACCCGCGATGTGGGGCGTCATGATGACCGATTCCATGTCCCACAGCGGGCTCGTCTCCGGAAGCGGCTCGCGCTCGAAGACATCCAGGCCGGCGCCCGCGATGCGTTTTTCATTGAGCGCGCGAATCAGAGCGGATTCATCGACAAGGTCGCCGCGCCCGACGTTGATCAGCACCGCCGTCGGCTTCATCACGGAGAGTTCCCGCTCGCCGATGAAATGGCGGGTCGCTGACGTGAGCGGCAGAATCAACACGACGAAGTCCGCTTCGCGCAGCAGCGCGTCGCGTTCGTCGGGACCATAGATGCGGCGCGGGAGGCGGCCCTCAGGATCGCCGATGCCGGCGGGCGACCATCCGGGGTCCCGCAGCGATTTCGGATCGCGCTTGAGCGCTACGACGTCCATGCCGAGCGCTTTCGCCTGGCGCGCCAGCTCGCGTCCGATCGATCCGTAGCCCACGATGCCCACGGTCTTGCCGCGCAGCGTATCGGCGTTCTTCATGAATTCGGTCGGCGGGAGCCATTGGTGGCGAAGCTGCGCGCGGCTTGTGATGTGCAGCCGATGCACGTGCATCAGCATCATCGCGAGCGCGAACTCGCCCAGCGATGCCGAATGCACCCCGCTGGTGGTGGTAAGCCGGACCGTGCTGTTGTAGGCGGGCGTCTTCATCATGTGATCGACGCCGGCAGTGATGAGTTGAATCCACTTGAGCTGCGGCGCGGCCTGCAGCAGTTCCTCGGGAACTATGAACGTGAGCAAAATATCGCACCCGCCGCGCACCAGTTCGACGATGTCAGCGGCCGAAGCACACTGCCGATCGACCAACTCGATGCCGGGGACGGCGTCGAGCACAAGCCGGCGCTGACGTTCCTGGAGCGGAATGGCGGAGACGATCTTCATGATCACGAATTTCGCACGGCGCATCGCAGGCTTCAAGCGGCGAATGCGACTTGAGCGTCGGGACCGTGCTGCTTATCATCGGGCGAGGGATCGGCAGGTGCGAGCCGCTTTGTCCATCTTGATTTTGTCGGCCCTTTCGTTGTTCTTCGCGCCGGAGCTGGGCGCGCAAACCCCGGCGAATCAATCTTTGTCCGCCCCTGCCGCGCCGAACCTCGTCAACCCGGCGCCGGCCGCGCCTTCGCCGGCGAGCCGCCCGCCCGCCGATAGCGATGCGACGCTCGAAGTTGCGCCAAAGATCGCTCCGCCCGGTTCGCCGGCCGGGCAGCAACCGCCCGAAGCGACTGACGCGAACAATTCACCCGGTTCCGCGCCGCTCGCCCTTTCGCCGGCTGCTCACGGCCGGCCGTACTTGGGAGTCTCGGTGCAATCGGCGCTGGTCAGATTTCATAAAGAGGAAATACACGGCCTCGAAATTATCGGCGTCGACAAGGGCAGCCCCGCCGAACGCGCCGGGCTTACGGCGCCATCCGGCATGACGACGGTCGGTGCGACCGGCGAGACTGCCGGGTTCTTTCTCGGTCCGGTCGGCGAGCTGATGAAGCCGCTGCTCGCGCGCTCAGGGCAGCTTGGATCGGCCGGCGATATGATCGTCGCCGTCGACGATCAGCGCGTCATCGACGCGGATTCGATGAACCGGGTGCTTGCGAACGTTGCGCCGGGCGAAACCGTTTGGTTCACGCTGATGCGAATCACGCGCGATGGCAAGGTCAAGAACGAAAAGATTCCGATCGTGATGGGATCGGCGGGCAATTCGATGTCCTCAGACCTCGTTCGCAATCACTGAATCTTCGGATAGTTGCTATAATCAATGCGATAGCGGCGTCGAAGCAGGCTTACGGCGGTCGGCGGCGCGGCAATGAATGAATCGCGCGGCTGCGCGTGCGAGTATCACCGCACGCAGCAGTGGGGCGCGTGTGTGTGCTTAATTGGAACGAAACCTCAAAGAAGCAGTCGGCGAGCTTAAGGCGCGGCTCGACAGCGGTGACTACCGGCGCATCCCGGTGCTCGGGCTCAAGGGCGCAGCGCAATCCTTGATGCTGCGCGAAGCTGTGCTGTCTTTCGACCGCCCGATCCTCGCGATCGCGCCGCAAGCAGCCGAGGCCGAATCGATCGCCGCCGAGTTGGGCTTTTTCCTCGATGAGCCGCCCGATGCCGATGCGGTATCGCGTCGCGTCCATCTGCTGCGTGGATGGGAGTTGAAGCCGCTGGCCCATCTTTCGCCCGCAGTCGATATCCAGGGCGCGCAGTTCGCCGCGCTTTACGCTTTGTTGCGTCTGCGCGCGCCGGTCATCGTGACCTCGGTCGAGGCGATTATGATGCGCACCATACCGAGCGCGCGCTTTGCCGATTCGATCGTCAAAATTGCGCCGGCCGACGCGATCGATCTCGAGACGCTCATCGACACTCTCGCTGAACTTGGCTACCAGCGCGTGCCGCAGGTCGAGGAGCTCGGCGATTTCAGCGTACGCGGCGGGATTGTCGACGTCTTCTCGCCGCTTTTCCACGATCCGCTGCGAATCGAGTTCGAGGACGAGATCGTGGTTTCGATCCGGCGCTTCGAAGCCGCGACGCAGCGCTCGCTCGGCTCGGTGCCGGAAGCGGTCATTATTCAGGTCCGCTACGTCGCCTCCGGCACGCTCAAGGATGAGCGGATTCACAATCAGGTTGCGTTGCGCGCGGCAGAGATCGGTCTGGTGCGCAGGGAATCGGGCGAACTGCTCGAATTGATCGAGAGCGGTCTCCTGTTTCCGGGCGCGGAACTTCTGATGCCTTACGTCTACGGCGCGCTTGGCACGATATTCGATTATCTGCCCGACGCGACGGTTGCGTGGCTGATCGAATCCGGACGCGGACTCGCCGCCGCGCACAAGTACGCCGAGCGCATCGATGCCGAGGCTTCATCGGCGCAGGAACGCCCGGTCTTTTATCCGCCGCCCGAGGCGCTCTATATGACTGCGGCCGAATGGGAGCGAGCCATCGATGCGCGCATCGCGGTCGAGACCGGATCGTTGATCACCGTCGCACCGCCCGAAGCGGGCCGCTCGACTCCAATCGAGGTCAACGCGCAGCCGGGCCTGCGGCTTACTACGACCTCGATCGAAGGGCGACACGCACCGCCTTCGTTCGAACCATTGGTGGCGCTTTTAAATGAGGTGCGGCGGACGCAGGGCCGCGCGCTGCTGGTCGTCGAGGGGCCGAGCCAGGCGGCGCGCTTAAAGCGGCATCTCGAGGCCTACCAGGTCGAGGTCAACACCGACTGCAAAAGTTTCGCCGCGCTGCTCGAATGGCCCGAGTATCGCCCGGTCATTATGGAAGGCGAGCTTGCGGCGGGTGTCGGGCTGCCGCTCGACGGCATCTACCTGTTCAGTGAAGAGGAAATTTTCGGCGAGCCACGCGTGCGCCGGCGGTCGCGTCCGGTCGCGAGGGGCGCGCTGCTGAACCTCGAGGAGCTGAAGCCCGACGATTACGTGGTGCACATCGATCACGGGATTGGGCGTTACCGCGGCCTCAAGCATCTCAAGGTCGCCGATGTCGAGGGCGATTTTCTCAACCTCGAGTACGCGGGCAACGACACGATGTACGTGCCGGTCGAGCGGATCAACCTGGTGCAGCGCTACATCGGCGGGGGCGATGGCACCGAGCCGAAGCTCGATCGCCTGGGCAGCGGTTCGTGGGAGAAGGTCAAGCGGCGCACCAAGGAAGCCGTGCTCGCGATGGCGAGCGAACTGCTCGAAGTCTATGCGGCGCGCGAGGTGATGGAAGGGCATGCCTTTCCGCATCCCGGCAGCGACTATCATGAGTTCGCCGAACGCTTCGAATTTGAGGAGACGCCCGATCAGCTCGCCGCGATCGACGAGGTCGTGCGCGACATGGCGCGCGCGAAACCGATGGACCGCCTGATCTGCGGCGACGCCGGTTTCGGCAAGACCGAGGTTGCGATGCGCGCGGCGTTTATGGCCGTCATGGACGGGCGGCAGGTCGCGATGCTCGTGCCGACCACGATCCTCGCCGAACAGCACTGGAACACCTTCACCAGACGCTTCAAGGATTATCCGGTGCGCATCGAGATGGTATCGCGCTTTCGGACGCCGCGTGAGAACAAGCAAACGATCGAGGATCTTAGGCGCGGCGCGGTCGATATCGTGATCGGCACGCATCGCCTGCTGCAGAGCGACGTTGAGTTTAAGCGGCTTGGCCTGCTGATCATCGACGAGGAACATCGTTTCGGCGTGGCCGACAAGGAGCGGATCAAGCGGATGCGCAAGCTGGTCGACGTACTGACGCTGACCGCAACGCCGATCCCACGCACGCTACACATGGCGATGCTCGGGATTCGCGACCTCTCGGTCATCCAGACGCCGCCGCCGGACCGGCAATCGGTGCGGACCTTCGTCGCGCACTTCGACGACGCGCTGCTGCGCGAAGTCATATTGCGCGAGCTGAATCGCGGCGGGCAGGTCTTTTTTGTCCACAACCGGGTCGAGAACATCGACTACATCGCACGCCACGTCCGCGCTATCGTGCCCGAGGCGCGGACCGGCGTCGCGCACGGTCAGATGAACGAGCGCGAACTCGAGCGCGTGATGCGCGATTTCATCGAGAATCGAATCAATGTGCTGGTCTGCTCCGCGATTATCGAATCCGGCCTCGACATCCCCAACGCGAACACGATGATTATCAATCGCGCCGACCATTTCGGGCTGGCGCAGCTTTACCAGTTGCGCGGACGAGTGGGGCGCTCGCGGCAGAAGGCCTATGCCTATCTTCTGATCCCCGGCGAGCACATCATCACGCGTGACGCGAAGCGGCGGATCGAAGCGCTGCGCGAGCTGGTCGAATCAGACGCCGGTACCGGCTTTCAGCTTTCGATGCGCGATCTCGAGCATCGCGGCGCGGGCAATCTCCTTGGCCGCGAGCAGTCCGGTCAGATCGCGGCGGTAGGGTTCGAGCTGTACACCGAGATGATGGAGCAGGCGATTCACGAGCTTCGCGGCGAACCGCAACATGCCGACTTCGAGCCCGAACTCCGCCTCGGCATCCCGGCCTACATCCCGCAGGACTTCGTACCGGACGAAAACGAGCGGCTGGTCCTGTACCGCCGTATGGCGCGCGCGGAAAGCGACCGCGATCTCGATGAGCTGCGCGACGAGTTGCGCGATCGTTTCGGACCGTTGCCTACATTGATCGATAACCTGACGGCCGCGATGAGCATCCGGCGCAAGATGAAGGAGCTGCTCATCATGAGCGCCATCATGAAGGGCGAGCAACTCGAGATCCGCTTTCATTCCGATGCGCCGGTCGATCCGACGCGGCTGGCGGCGCTGGCCGCCGCGAATCGCGATCGAATTCGGTTGACCCCCGCATTCGTCGTGATGGTTCGGTTCAAGGTCGGCGAATATGCGCAAACTTTTGCGCAGCTCGACGATATCTTGCAGGCGCTGGCGGCGTGTGAAAAGTTGGAAAACTGGTCGGGGCGAAGCGGTGAACTTGCAAACTGAAACAGCGCGATTTCGATTTTGGCGCGCCGCGGCCGGCGCGCTGCTGTTGCTTGGATCGGCGGCGATCGCGCCGACCTCGGCGCGGGCGCAGATGATAAGCCAGGTGATCGCCAGCGTCGATGGCGACCCGATTACCTCGCAGGACGTCAAGGCGTTCGCGGCAGCCAACGGAATCAAGATGCCGCCGCCGGGCGATCCGAACGAGAAAGCCGCGAACCGGGCGATCCTCAAGGGCATCATCGAGAACAAAATGCTCGACCAGGAGAGCAAGAAGTACGCGGATAAAATCGAGGACGCACAAGTCAACGAGTACATCCAGAGCATCGAGCAGCAGAATCATCTGACCGATCAGCAGTTCCGCGACCAATTGGTGCAGAACGGCCTCACCTACGACGACTTCCGGCAGCACGCCCGCGAGCAACTGATGCGGATGGCGATGCTTCAGGACGAGGTGCGCAGCAAAGTCACGATCCCGCAGTCGGAAGTGGTCGCCTACTACAAGGCGCATCCCGATGAATTCCAGGTCACCAAGGAGCGCTTCAAGCTCGCGCAGATTTTGATCGCGGTGCCTGCCAATGCCACGCCGGCGCAGGTCGCTGCCGCCCGGAAGAAGGCTGAAGACGTGAGGGCAAAGGCCGTCAAGGGCGAGGACTTCGGCGCGCTCGCGCTGCAGTACTCCGACGACGATTCCAAGAGCAAAGGCGGCGAGTTGGGCTACTTCGGTCCGGACGAGATTCTCCCGCAGATCGATGATGCAGTGAAAAATCTCAAGCCCGGCGATATTTCGCCGGTCGTGCGCAGTGACTTCGGGTTTCATATCCTGAAGCTCGAGGAGCATGAGAAGCCCGGGCTTCAGCCACTCGACCAGCCGACTATCGACAAGATTCGCGACAAGCTTGCCACCGAGGCCGCCAAGGGCCGCTTCAAAAGCTGGGTCGAAAACGATCTGGTGAAGGATCATCACATCGAGACCTTTTATTAGCCGATGGCGTCGCGGCGACAGGCTCGGCCGATCGTGATCAGCCAGGGCGACCCCGCTGGAATCGGCGCGGAGGTTATTCTCAAGGCGGCGGCGACTCTCAGCCGCGGGAAGCGGGCGCCGCGACTTGTGGTGATTGGCGACATCGCGGCAATGCGCGCCGCGGCGGATCGGATCGGCAATGTGCCGGAACCGATCGAATGGCATCCCGGCGAAGCGATTCCGTCGTTGACGCGTCGGATCGCCGTGATGAGCATCGGCAAACTGTCTCCGTCAGCCTATCGTCCCGGAAAGCCGAGCGTGGAAGGCGGCGATGCCGCCTATCGCTATGTTGTGGAGGCGGCGCGGATGACGATGCGCGGTGATGCGCGCGCGATGGTGACGGCGCCGATCAGCAAGGAATGGATAAATCGTGCGGGCCATCGGTTTCCCGGCCATTCTGAGCTGCTCGCGAAGCTCGCACGCACCCGGCTCTGGCGCATGATGTTCGTGGGGACCGAGCTGCGCCTGGCGCTGGTTACGGTCCATATCGGGCTGGCGCGCGTGCCGCGCGCGCTGAGCATCGAAAAGGTTTTTCAAACGATTATGCTGCTGGCGGCGCATCTGCGCGAACGGCTCGATGTGCGCCGGCCGCGAATCGGCGTGCTGGGCCTCAATCCGCATGCGGGCGAAAACGGCCTGTTCGGCGACGAAGAGCAGCGAATCATCGGGCCCGCGATTGAGCGGGCTCGCCACGCTCGGATCGCGGCGTTCGGACCCCTCGCGCCCGATACCGCCTTCGGACGGGTCGAAGGGAAGTTCCGTTTCGATGCCGCCGTTGCGATGTATCACGACCAGGGGCTGATCGCGCTCAAGACGCTCGATTTCGACCACGCCGTGAACGTGACGCTGGGGCTGCCGTTCGTGCGTACTTCGCCCGACCATGGCACGGCGTTCGATATTGCGGGCTGCAACCGGGCCAGCGCTTCGAGCATGATAGCGGCGATCGATTATGCGGGACGGGCGAGTGCGGTATAATTCCGGGATCGCAATTTAAAGCGGCGTCGATGGCGGATCGCATCATCATCAAGGGCGCGCGCGAGCACAATCTGAAGAATCTCGACCTTGAGATTCCGCGCGATCGCCTGGTCGTGATCACCGGCCTCTCGGGCTCGGGTAAGTCGTCGCTCGCCTTCGACACCATCTACGCGGAAGGGCAGCGGCGTTACGTCGAATCGCTTTCCGCCTACGCGCGCCAGCTTCTGGAGCAGATGGAGAAGCCGGACCTTGATTCGATCGAGGGGCTGTCGCCTGCGATCTCGATCGAGCAGAAAACGACTTCGCGCAACCCGCGTTCGACGGTCGGCACGATCACCGAAATCTACGACTACCTGCGTCTGCTGTTCGCGCGCGTCGGCCACGCGTTCTGCTACAACTGCGGCCGCGAGATTACTCAGCAGAGCGTGCAGCAGATCGTCGATCGGATCATGGGATGGCCCGAGGGGACGCGCATCCACATCCTCGCGCCCATCGTACGCGATCGTAAGGGCGAATATCGCAAGGAGTTGAGCGATCTGCGGCGCGCCGGCTTCGTCCGCGTCAAGATCGACGGGCAGCCCTACGAGCTCGGCGCCGAACCCACGCTCAACAAGAACCAGCGGCATACGATCGAGGTGATCGTCGACCGGCTCGCGATTCGCGCCGGGATCGAAAAGCGCCTTGCCGATTCGCTGGAGGTCGCGTTTCGCCACGGCCAGGATCTGCTGAAAATCGAACGACTCGAGAGCAAGGGCGAGAACGAAATCTATTTCAGCCAGCGCTTTGCCTGCGTGCAGTGCGGCATCTCGTATCCCGAGATCACGCCGCGGATGTTTTCGTTCAACAGCCCGCACGGCGCGTGCAGCGAATGCTCGGGAATCGGATCGATCATGTACTTCGATCCCGAGCTGGTGGTCCAGAACGAGGACCTGAGCATCGCCGACGGCGCAATCGCGCCGTGGGCGACGATGACCTACATGCAGCCGGTGCTCGAGGCGCTTGCGGCGCATTACGGCTTCAGTCTCGATCAGCCGTGGAAATCGATTCCCGCCAAGGTCCGCAAGGCGCTCCTGAACGGTTCGGGCGACGAGGAAATCGAGTTCACTTCCCAGCGCGGCCATCATCGGCACGACTACGCGCGGCCGTTCGAGGGCGTGCTGCAATGGCTCGATCGGCGCTACAAGGAGACCGAATCCGAAGGCATCCGCGAGGTGCTCGAATCGTACATGAGCATGCGGCCGTGCCCGATCTGCAAGGGCGCGCGGCTCAAGAAGGAAAGCCTGTTCGTCCGCTTCAACGGCAAGTCAATCAACCTTGTCACCGCGATGTCGATCAAGCAGGCGGTGAGCTTCTTCGCCGAGCCGAAACTGAGCCCGCAGGAGAGCGAGATTGCGCGGCTGATTCTAAAGGAGATTCGCGAGCGGCTGAATTTCCTCGTCGACGTGGGGCTCGACTACCTGACGCTCGATCGCACCTCCGGAAGCCTCTCCGGCGGCGAGGGCCAGCGCATCCGCCTGGCGACCCAGATCGGATCGAGCCTGGTTGGCGTGCTCTACATCCTCGACGAGCCGTCGATCGGGCTTCATCAGCGCGACAATCAGCGGCTGCTCGCGACGCTCAAGCGCTTGCGCGATCTCGGCAATACGGTGCTGGTCGTAGAGCACGATCGCGAGACGATGCTCGAGGCCGATCACATCATTGATATGGGACCGGGCGCGGGCGCCCACGGCGGATACATCGTGGCGCAGGGCACGCCGCGGGAGATCATGCGCAATCCCGATTCGCTGACCGGCAGGTATCTCGCCGAAGAAATTGAAATTCCGGTGCCGGCGCGCCGGCGCCGTCCGAGCGGGCGATGGCTCACGATTCGGGGCGCGCGTGAAAACAACCTGCGCGATATCACGGTGGCGTTCCCGCTTGGGTTATTCATCTGCGTGACGGGAGTCTCCGGTTCCGGCAAATCGACGCTGATTCTCGATACGCTTTATCGCGCGCTCGCGCAGAAGCTCAATAACAGTCGCGAGCGAGCAGGGCTCTATCGCGCGCTCGAAGGCGTCGAGCATCTCGACAAGGTCATCCATGTCGACCAGAGTCCGATCGGACGGACGCCGCGCTCGAATCCCGCGACATACACGGGGCTCTTCACGCATATGCGGGAACTATTCGCGCAACTGCCCGATGCGCGGATGCGCGGGTATGGCCCGGGACGATTTTCATTCAACGTGAAGGGCGGGCGATGCGAGGCGTGCCAGGGCGACGGCATTATCCGGATCGAAATGCACTTCCTGCCCGACGTTTACGTGACCTGCGAGGTCTGCGGCGGCAAGCGTTACAATCGCGACACGCTCGAAATTCAGTACAAGGGCAAGAATATCGCGGAAGTGCTGAATATGACGGTGCTCGACGCGATCGAATTCATGGGCTCGGTGCCGCCGATCCGGCAGAAGCTCGAGACGCTGCGCGATGTCGGCCTGGATTACATCCATCTCGGGCAGTCAGCGACCACGCTTTCGGGCGGCGAGGCGCAGCGCATCAAGCTCGCCAAGGAACTCGCGCGGCGCGCGACCGGTCGCACGCTCTACATCCTCGACGAGCCGACGACCGGGCTTCACTTCGACGACATCAGGAAGCTGCTGACGGTACTTGGCAGGCTGGCGGATTCGGGTAATACGGTGATTGTGATCGAGCACAACCTCGAGGTGATCAAAACCGCTGACTACATCATCGATCTCGGTCCCGAAGGCGGCGACCGCGGCGGGAACCTGGTCGCGAAGGGCACGCCCGAGGAAGTGGCGGCAGCGGCAGATTCCTACACCGGCCAGTTTCTCAGGCAGGTGCTGGGCGCGCGCGCCGCGGCGTAATCAGCCGCATTAAAGCTATACTTTAAGTTGCAGGCGGGCCTGGCCGCCGTCATAAATCAGGCGGCCATCGTCGATGCTTGCGAACTCGGCGAGACGATGCGGCGTGAGCTTGCCATCGGGCATGATGTGCTCCACAGTCCATCCCCGAATTACGAGATGGTCCGAGATGATCCGCCGATGGCATCGCCACCACAGCCCCTCCGAGCACATGATGGCGACACGGGTGTTTGACGCAACCGCGGTAAGCTCGCGAAGTCCCGCGGCAAACTCTTCGGTCTCCGTGTAATCGGCATACGAGCGGAAGGCGGGATGGGTCCAGGCGGTATGGGGCGAGTCGGGCCGCACCCCGTGGCGGCGTCCGCCGAGCGATTTCATCCAGCGGTATTCGATTCCCGCGCCTTCGAGCGAGCGCGCAAGGTCGGCCTGATTAAACTGCGGCCATCGACGTGAGCTTGGATAGGAACGGACGTCGGCCAGCACGGCGATGCGATGCACCGCGAGCAGTTCAAGGAAGCGCTCGATCGGATGCGTAGAATGTCCGACCGTAAAGAGATGGTTGCGCGTCTGAGCTGGTTGCTCCATCTAAAGCCGATCGAGTCCGGCCGCGAACGAGGTTAACGCGCAAACGCGATCCAGACTCCCATCGCGACCAGCGCCAGCGCGGCAGTGTTCGCAACGACCCGCTCCCATGGCATTACTTTTTCGAGCAGGACGAAAACCGCGATCGCCGCGACCCACAGCAGATTCATCACGCCGGCCGCAAACAACAGCGCCATCAGCATCCAGCAGCATCCGACGCAGAACAGCCCGTGCTTCAGTCCCATCGTGAACGCGCCGCTCGCGCCCTCGCGCCACTCGGTCATGAAGAAGCCGAGGGGAGAACGACAATGGCGCAGGCAGACCTGCTTCAAGGGCGTGACCTGGTAGATGCCGGCGGCGATTAGAATCGCAGCGCCGATCGCCGGCGTCACGGTCAGATCGCCCGAGATTAATGTCGTACGCTGCAAGGCGAGTTGGATCAGCGTCGCGGCCGCGCTGAAGAAGGTCCACGCCGCGATGTATCCGGCGACGAACATCGCGATTTTCGCGCTCGCTCCGGCGCCGCGCGGACGCACCGCGCGCGCATACATCGTGATCATCGGGCTCGCGCTCGGCACCATCATCGCGATCATCATCACGCTCCACATCACGAACGCGGTCACCGCATCGCCGAGCGACCACGGATGCGGTTGACTCAGCGCCATCTTCATTCCGGGCATCCCGGGCATGTCCATATCGCCCGGCATCGGCATCCGCAGCAGATAGAGCCATGAAAGAATCGTGATGGCCGCGAGTCCGCCCCACAGCGCGAGCTTGTCAGCCGCCGGCAGTGCCGGCCCGGGGAAGTTTTCGCGGGGTTCAGCGGCAGCCATGCGAACGCGCAATCAGCTCCGGCCTGCCGGGGTATCAGCCGACCGACCAGTTGATCGGCGAGAAGTGGCCATTGCGTCCGGAGTTGTTGAAGTTGAAATCGTGATCCCGGTAATGGCTTTCCTTACCTTGTGCGACAGCCAGGTGCGACGAAAACGGATGCGACACGTTTTCGAGCCAGACGACGTTTTGATTCGCTCCGGTGAGCCCTTCGATCGCGATCTCAGCTAATCCCGGCATCGATAATCTGCGCTGGCGCCCTTCCATCGCGAATTCGATCGCGGCCGGTTTGGTCGGCAGCAGCTTCGAAATCAGCGGGCTGAACAGCGAGGGTGGACCGCCGGCCGCGCCGCTGAAGATCTTGCCCAGCGCATCGCGCTGTTCGGCGGAGCCGCGGCTATCCACATACACCGCCAGCACACCGTTGCCCTGGCCCATCGGGCCGGGTGTCGAAAGCGCCTGGACCGCGTTCAGGCCGGACAGGTCAACAGCGCCATAGCTTCCGCGGTTGATATGAATCGCGAGTACTACGTCGCAGTGGCCTTCGGTCGGGTTGGCGGCCAGATGCGAAAGCAGGCACGGGCAAAGCACGGTGCAGTTGCAGGATTCAAAGTACTCGCCCTCAATTCGCCAGCGTTCCGTATTGCTCATCAAGCCCTCCCTGGCAGGAACTCAGTTGTGCTTCGCCTCTTCCTGCAGCGCTTTGGCGTTGATCGCCGCTTCGGCCTGATTGGCGACGGCAACGACGATCATCGCATCGGGATGCAGGTACTTGCGGGCGACCTCCTGCACCTGCTGCGTCGTCACCGCGTTGATGTAGCCGGGATATTTGTCGATGTAATCAAGGCCGAGGCCGTAAAGCTCGATGTCGAGCATGTATCCGGCGATCGCGGATTGCCGGTCGATCTTGAGCGGGAAGCTGCCGATCAGGAACTTTTTAGCCGATGCGAGCTCGGCGTCCGACACCGGATGATCGCGGATCTCGTTGACCTGCTGCAGGATCAGCTTCATCGCCTCGTTCGCGCTGCGATTTTTGGTCTGCAGCGCGATCCGAATCGAGCCCGGAAACTTTCCGGCCTCGTTCTGACTGCTGATTGAATACGCGAGTCCGGCGCGCGATCGCACCACGGCCATCAGGCGGGATGCGAAGCCGCCGCCGCCCAGCACGTAGTTCATCACCTGGAAGCGGTAATAGTCGGGATTCGAGCGAGCCATCCCGGGAAAGCCCATAATCAAATTCGCCTGCGCCACGTTGCGATCGATAATCGTGAGGTGGACGCCGGGCGGCACTTTCGGCGGCGTCTGTTCGGTTTCCGGCGTCACCTTCCCGGCCGGGCCGGCGAGCTCCTTTTCGAGCGCCGCTTTGATTTGATCGGTGTCGACATCGCCAACCACTGCGATCACCGCGCTCCCCATCTTGTAGTACTCGCGGTAGAAGTCGCGCACGTCAGCGGGCGTGAGCTTGCTTACCGAGTCGGTGGTGCCATCGGCGTCGTGACCGTACGGCGTATCGTCGAACATCTGCTTGCGGAACGCGACGCCCGCAACATAGCCGGGCTGCTGCTCGGCGGCCTTGATGGCGGCGATCACCTCGGCGCGCTTGCGCAGAATATCGTCATCATGCAGGGCAGGGTGCTGAAGGACATCGGCGAGCAAGGCGAGCGTTTCGGGCTCGTATTTCTTGAGCGAAGTGAATGACGCTTCCGCAAAATCCTCGCTCGCATCGACCGAGAGCGAGCTACCCATGAAATCGACCTGCTGATTAAACTGATCGGCGCTGAGCTTGCCCGCGCCAAGCGTCAGACATCGCGCAGTCAGGCTCGCAAACCCGGCTTTCCCGGCGGGGTCGCGGCGCGATCCGGCGTCGAACGCAATCGACATCGTGACCATCGGCAGTTGATGCTGCTCCGAAACGAGCAGGATCGCGCCGTTGTTGAGCGTGACCCGCTTGATCTGGAGCGCATGGGAGGGGGTTGCGGCGAGCGCGATGAACATCGCCGTCACGAGCAGTCCGGCCAGAGAACGCGCCGCCCTCATCGCAGCGCACCTTCGTCGAGAGCGACGTGCTGGACCGCCCCGCCCGGATGACCGCCGCCGGCGCCCTTGGGCAGCACGCCGGTCGGAATCAGGATGCCGAGCGTGCGATTGTTCTCGACCAGGTACTGGCGGGCGACGCGCTGGATGTCAGCCGCGGTGACCTTCTCGATCGATGGCAGGTACTGATCGACCATGCGGTAATCGCCGAGCATCTGGTAAAGACCCAGCAGCATCGCTTCGCGAAAGATTGAATCCTGGCTGAACACGAAGTCCGCCTGCTCAAGATTCTTGGCTTTGCGCAGCTCGTCGGCGCTTACGGGCGTATCGCGAAGTGCCTGGAGTTGGCGATCAATCTCGGCGAGCGCGTCGCTCGTCTTTACCCCGGGCCGCAACTCCGCGGAAACCCAGAAAAGTCCCGGGTCGAATGACGTCATGTCGTAGCTCGCTTCGGCATCCACCGCGAGACGCTTGTCGATCACCAGCGATTTATAGAGGCGCGAGCTTTTGCCGTCGCTCAGGATTTCCGAGGCGACCTCAAGCGCGAACGCATCGTTGTGGTCCTTGAAGTTCGGCACGTGGAAAGCCTCGGCGAACGCCGGCACGTCGGCCGCATGACGCAGCATCACCTGGCGCGCGCCCTCCTGCGGCGGTTCGATCTCGGTCACCGGCAGCGGCTTGGGACCGTTCTTGATGCTCCCGAAATCCTCGCCGATCTGTTTCAGCACCTTGTCGGCATCGAAATCGCCGACCGCGACGATCACCGCGTTCTGCGGCGAGTAGTAGACACTGTGATACGCCAACACATCGTTAAGGGTGAGCCCCTCGATGTCGTGCATCCAGCCGATGACCGGCCAATGGTATGGATGCGCGAGGAAGGCCTGCGCCTGCGCGATCTCGGCAAGCGCATCCGCGGGATTATCCTCCGTGCGCATCCGCCGCTCTTCCATCACGACTGCCTTCTCAGAGTCGAAACCCTTGGGATCGAAATTCGCCATCCGGTCTGCTTCAAGCGAAATCGGCACATCGAGATGATCGCGATTGATCACCTCGAAGTAGTCGGTAAAGTCGGCGGTAGTGAACGCATTGTCCATCCCGCCGTTCTCCTGGATGATGTTCGAGAACTCCTCGGGTTTGAGCTTCTTGGTGCCGCGGAACATCATGTGCTCGAGCAGATGCGAGAGGCCGGTCCTGCCGAACTGTTCGTTGCGCGAGCCGACCTTGTAGAAGATGTTGAAGGTGGCAACCGGCGCCTTGTGGTTTTCGAGCACCAGCACCGTCAGGCCATTGCCGAGCGTTTGCATCTTCACCGCCTCGCTAAGGCCGGCGGCGGAAGCTGTTATCGAAAGCATCAACAATGCGGCAGCAAGAGCGATGGCGACCGAACTGGGACGGAAGAACAAAGTGCGGATGAATTGCATGGGAGTGAAAACCAGTTAGGCAATCGCTTCGCGCGAAGTCAAGCCGAAACGCGCGCGGACAAATTGCGCAACCACTTCCAGTCTGCGAAAATCAATTAGGCGTCCTCCAACGCATGGATAACCAAGCCACAGGCCAGAGCCTGCATTCGATTCGCGGCGTCCTGACCAAGTTCATGCGCATGCTGTTTCCGGTCGAGTTCCGTATCGACTCGCTGGTCGGATGCGACGCGATTCTGCCGTTTCACTACCCGTTGATGGCCGGCGAGATGATCTATCTGCCCGAGAAGGTCGAATCGCTGGTCAACGCCGAACATTCAACGGGCTACTATTTCACCACCGCCGCGCATCTGGCGGGCCGGCACGAGTTCGGCACCTTCGCGCTCAAGCTTGGCGATCTGCCGGGTTTCGAGGGCCGGGGCGAAACCGGCGTCGAAGCGATAGATTGTTTCGTCGCGAGCTTCGATGATCCCGGATTGGCTAGCGCGATACTCCGGTTGTGTGAGACGGCTCGCGTCGATGCTGCGCTCAGGCGGCGCTATCGCGGCCTCGCGCCTCGCATCAAGCACGTTAATCGCGCGCTCGCGACCGGACTCAGACCCGGTTCGCTCAGCACGATGCTCATTCATTGCGCGCTGGATATCCCTTATCCCGCTGACGGCTTCGAGAAATTCATAGCCGGCGCCGCGGAGCTGATCGCTCCGTTGCGCGCGCCCGGCGCGAGCGTCGAGACCAGCGCAGCGCAGACGGTGGCGCTTTATCGATGGCTGAAAAATCTTATCGCGATGGCGCGCCAGGCCGAGGCCGACGAATTGGCGCGCGAGGCGATGCGCCTGGGGAGCGACCTGGCGAGCGCAGGCGGACTTTCCGACGAGCAGATGCCGGGCGGAGAGAGCGGCGAGGAAGGCGAGGGCGGTGGCGAAGGCGAGAGCATGCAGTTCGATGTGTCCGGCCGCGAAGCCAAGGGCGGCAAGGGCCGGATGCTCACCGCCGATGAAATTCGCGAACTGCTCGCGCAGGGCGCTGAGTTAAAGCCGGCCGAATCCGGCGGCGAAAACGAAGGCGGCGGCCTCTATCATACGGAGCTTACGCCCAAGCAAGCCGAAGAACTGGAGCAATTGCGCGAGCAACTCGGCGAGGTCGGCGCCGGCCATGCCGGACGCTTTATGGTAGGGCGCAATCGCGATGCCTATTACGCGTACGACGAATGGGACTACGTGCTCGGCGATTATCGGCATAGCTGGTGCCGGCTGCGGGAGGTCGAGCTGAGCGGCGACGGCGGCGATTTCTTTACCCACACGCTCGCCCGCTACGCAGAGTTGCTGCCGCAGGTTCGCCGGCATTTCCAGCGCATCCGGCCGGCATCGTACCGCATGGTGCGCGGGCTCGAAGACGGCGAGGAGATCGATTTCGACCGCACGATCGAGTCGCGCGTCGCCATCCGGATGGGCCAGGCGCCCGACGATCGCGTCTACAAGGCGCGCAAAAAAGAAGCGCGCGATGTCGCGACGCTGTTCCTCCTCGACATGTCGGCCTCGACCGACGAGCCGATCGCGCGCGAGTCGCACGCGGTCGCGCATACCAGCGACGATTGGACGCGCAACTGGTCGCGGGGGCAATCCTCCCGTCCTCGCCGGATCATCGATGTCAACAAGGAAGCGCTCGTAATCATGGCGCAGGCGCTCGAAGAGCTCGGCGATTCCTATGCCATCATGGGTTTCTCGGGCCACGGCCGCGATAACGTCGAGTTCTACCGCATCAAGGAATTCAACAGCGAGCTGTCAGACGAGGTGAAGTCGCGCATCGGCGCAATCGAGCCGAAGCGCTCGACGCGGATGGGTACGGCGATTCGTCACGTGCGCGAGAAATTCAAGGACGTTAACTCGCGCGCCAAGCATGTGATCCTGCTGAGCGACGGCTTCCCGCAGGATTTCGATTACGGGCACGACCGCCGCTCCAATGCCTATGGCGTGCAGGATACGATGGTTGCGTTGAAGGAACTGGAATTGATCGGCGTGCTGCCCTTCTGCATCACGGTCGATCGCACCGGGCACGATTACCTGCGTCAGATGTGCTCGGCGAATCGCTACCTGGTGATCGACGACATCACGTCGCTTCCGCGTCAGCTACCGAAAATTTACGAACAAGTGGTGCGCTGGTAACGCTACCGCGCCGGCTCTCGGAGGTCGCGCCCGGTCATCTCTTTCGGCGGCGCGATCTCGAGCATCCCGAGCAAAGTGGGGGCGACATCGGCCAGCGTGCCGCCGTCGCGCAAGCGTCCCTTGTACGCCGGATCGAAAAGAATCAACGGGACCGGATTCGTGGTATGCGCAGTATGGGGCTGGCCGGTGGCCGGGTCGGCCATGAACTCGGCATTGCCGTGATCGGCGGTAATTAACCCAACCCCGCGTGCGCGTACCAACGCCGCTATGATCTTGCCGAGTGCCTGGTCCGAGGCTTCGATCGCGCGCACCGTCGGCTCGAGCTTGCCGGTATGCCCCACCATGTCGGGATTCGCAAAGTTCACTACGATCAACCCGAATTTTCCGCCCGCGATCTCCTGGACCACGCGGTCGGCGATATCGGCGGCGCGCATTTCGGGCTCCAAATCGTAGGTCGCCACCTTCGACGACGGAACCAGTACGCGCTCCTCCATCGGAAATGGCTTCTCGACGCCGCCGTTCAGGAAATAGGTGACGTGCGCGTACTTCTCGGTCTCAGCGATCCTGAGATTCCGCACTCCCGCGGCGGCCAGCGCAGCCCCGAGCGGATTCTTGACATCATCGGGCGCAAAGGCCAGCGGCAGACCGAAACTGCGATCGTACTCTGTCATGCAGACATATCCGATTTTCGGAAAGCGCGGCCGTTTGAAGCCGTCGAATGAGTCCAGCGCAAGCGCCGCGCTTAGTTCGCGGGCGCGATCTGCACGGAAGTTGTAACAAACGATCTGATCGCCGTCGGCAAGCGGACACGGCGCGCCAACGATGGTCGGTTCGACGAACTCATCATCCTGGCCTTTCGCATAGGCGCTCTCGACCGCGGCCCGCGCAGAGGGCGCGGCGATTCCTTCGCCCATCACAATCGCGCGCCAGGCGCGTTCGATGCGGTCCCATCGCTTGTCGCGATCCATCGCGAAGTAGCGCCCGCTGACCGTCGTGATTCGCCCGCGTCCGATCTCGCGCAGCTTCCCTTCGAGCTGCTCGATGAACGGGATCGCCGAGCGCGGCGGCTTGTCGCGCCCATCGAGCACCGCGTGCACCGCGATCGATTCAAGGTTCTCGCGTTTCGCGAGGTCGAGCAACGCGAGCAGATGATCGATGTGACTGTGCACGCTGCCGTCTGAGAGGAGACCCCAGATGTGCAGGGTGTGACCGCCGTCGCGCGCCCGACGAATCGCGTTCAGCAGCGCCGGATTGCGAAAGAACTCGCCAGTCTCGATTGCCTTCGTTATGCGCATCACGTCCTGGTAGATGACCCGGCCTGCGCCGATCGTGAGATGGCCGACCTCGGAGTTGCCCATCACACCAGGCATCAGGCCGACCGCCGCGCCCGACGCATCGATTTCGGTGTGCGCCTGGGTGCTCCACAGGCGCGTCATCGTCGGCGTGCGAGCCTGG
Source organism: Pseudomonadota bacterium (assembly GCA_021324855.1). Taxonomy (GTDB): domain Bacteria; phylum Desulfobacterota; class Binatia; order Binatales; family Binataceae; genus JAJPIG01. The sequence goes on from JAJPIG010000029.1 coordinate 53,893, forward strand.
GCGATCGCATTTGCCTCGCGCTCCTCGCGCAAACCCCATCCGTCGAAGATGACCAGGACCGCGACCGGCGGCCGGCTCATGACGGCATCGCCCCGGCGCGGCGCTTGAACGCGCTCGCGCCCGGATAGCTCGCCCGCTCTCCCAATTCTTCCTCGATTCTGAGCAGCCGGTTGTATTTTGCGGTCCGTTCGCCGCGGCTCACCGACCCGGTCTTGATCTGACCGATGCCGGTTGCGACGGCGAGGTCGGCGATCGTGGTGTCTTCGGTTTCGCCCGAGCGATGGGAAACGACGGCGGTGTAACCGGCGCGCCGCGCGATATCGATCGCCCGCAGCGTCTCGGTCAGTGTGCCGATCTGATTGACCTTGATCAGGATCGAATTCCCGACGTGCTCCTCGATCCCGCGTTCGAGCCGCTTCGGATTCGTGACGAACAGATCGTCGCCGACCAGTTGAACCTTGCCGCCAAGCTCGCGCGTCAGGAGTTTCCAGCCCTCCCAATCATCCTCGGCGAGACCGTCTTCGATCGATACTATCGGGTAGCGCGCGATCCAATCAGCGTAAAAGCGGACCATCGCTTCAGCATCGCGCGCTTTCTTGTCGGAGCGGGCGAAGACATATTTCCCGTTTTCATAGAACTCGCTGGACGCCGGGTCGAGCGCGATCGCGACGTCATCGCCGGGCCGGTAACCGGCCTGGGCAATCGCTTCAAGAATGGACTCGAGCGGTTCCTCGTTGCTCCTGAGATTGGGCGCGAAACCGCCTTCGTCGCCGACATTGGTCGAGCAACCGCGTTTCTTGAGCACCGCAGCGAGCCGATGGAACACCTCGGCGCCCATCCGCAGCGCATCGCGGAAGGTCGACGCACCGCACGGCACGATCATGAACTCCTGCATGTCGACGCTGGAATCGGCGTGGCGTCCTCCGTTAAGCACGTTCATCATCGGTACCGGCAGGACGGTCGCCTCGCGATTCAGATAAAGGTAGAGCGGGAGCTTGCGCGATGCGGCGGCAGCGTGCGCCGCGGCCAGCGACACCCCGAGCACTGCGTTCGCGCCGAGCCGCGCCAGATTCTCCGTGCCGTCGAGTTCCAACATCGCGCGATCGACAGCGGCCTGATCGGCCGCGTCGAGGCCGGCAAGTTTCGGCGCAATCTGCTGGTTAACGTTGCCGACCGCCTTCAGAACGCCCTTGCCGCCGTAACGCCCGGCGTCGCCATCGCGAAGCTCGAGCGCCTCGTGCGCTCCGGTCGATGCGCCCGACGGCGCCGCAGCGCGGCCCATCGCACCGTCCCGCAAATGCACGTCAACTTCGATTGTGGGGTTCCCGCGTGAGTCGAGAATCTCGCGGGCGTAAATCCGGACTATGTCGCTTGACGCCATACCTTCTTCCCGTTAAACGAGCGGCAGTCAGATTTTAGAAGAGATGATGTTGCAACGCCACGACCAGCGCCGATTCGGCGCGTTCGCGCCCGCTCTGTCGTCGCGCCGCGCACTATGAAGCAGAGCGCGCTCGCGGCGATGGCGTTCTTCCTTGTCGGCCTGGCGATTGGCGCCGTCCTGATCTGGTTCATCCTGCCGCCCGCGATGACGATACGGGTTTCGGCGCACCGTTCGAGTCCGTCGAGTTCGCCCACCCCCGCGCATCCTGATGTGGTCGCGGCCCTGGATCGATGTCAGCCGAAGCTGGCTGACTGCAACGCCTATCATGATTGCGTTCGGCGCGAGGCCGGCGACGCGATCGCCAACGGCCTGCCGGATTGCCCGGCCGCCCCCGCGCCGCCCGCTCCGGCCAAAGCTGAGTATATCGTCTGCTTCTCGCCGCGGGTGCCGGCGGATGGATGCGATCCGATGACCGTGGCGGTCCGTTCAATCGACGCCGCGAAGCGCATGGTCGAGCTGCAGACCTACACGCTCACCAGTCAGGCTGCCGTCGATGCGTTGGTCAGGGCGGCGGCGCGGCAGGTTGCGGTCAGCATGATCGTCGATCGCCAGATGCTTGCAACGCAACCTGAACTGGTCCTGGACCTCGCGCGGGCCGGGCTTGCGATCAGAGTTGATGCAACCGTGCGCGGCGCGGCGCGTGACAGCGTGATGCTGATAGACGGAACGATCGTGTTGGCGGGCTCGTTCGATTTTACCGATGAAGCCGAGCACGAAAACGCCGACCAGTTGCTGATAACCAATGACAGCGCGATCGTCGAACGTTACCTTGCCAACTGGCGATTTCATCTGGCGCACTCCGAGCCGATCGAAATGGAGGTGGTGCCCGCGCCATCGCCGACTCCGACGCGTCATCGAGTGCTGCGCAGACCGCGCCATCCGCGGCGGTCGGCTCATGAGAACCACACCGACGATTGATCGCGTGCGATGGCCCGCAGCATCTACGAATTCCCTGAAATTTTCCGGCGCGTTCATATGGAGCATCCGGCCGAAATCGGCCGCGAGGTCGAGTTTCTGCGCAAGGTTTGGCGGCGCCATCTGAAGCGGCCGGTGAAGCGCGCGCTTGATATCGCATGCGGCGATTCGCCGCACGGACAGATCCTGATGCGCGCGGGGATAGAGGTTGCCGGCGTCGATCGCTCTCCGACTATGATCGCAAAAGGGCGCGCCGACTCGCAGCACGCGATGCGGATTTATCGCCGGCCGATCGAACGCTTTCGCATCCCGGAGCGACCCTTTGACGCGGCCTTCTTCATGTCCGAGACGTTTCCGATCATGGTGAGCAACGCCGACCTCATGAGTCATCTGCGTTCGGTCGCGCGCCTGCTTAAACGCGGCGGTCTCTACTGCGTGGACATCGATCGGCACGACGGCATCGATGTAACCCGCAGGCGCTACCTGTGGCGCGAGCGATCGGTGCGAATCGGCAAGATCAACGTCGAAATCCGCGAGTACAATCGGCGGATTAGCTGGACTTCCGCCCTGCACTCGATCTACGAACTCGAATGCCGCATCCACTTTCCGGATCGCGTCGTGATCACGCGCGACGTTATCCCCGTACGCTACACTGTGCCCGCGACGCTGGAGCTGACCGCGGCCGCATCGGGATGTTTCGAGCTCATCGCGAGCTACGCCGATCTCTCGTTCACGAAGCCGATTGGCAGTTGCCACGGACGATGGTGGGGCGTGATGCGGCGGCTGTGAGCCCCGCTCAAATTCCGCGCAGGTGATCGATTAAATCAAGATGCTCCGCGCGCCACGCCGAATCGCCTTGCAGGATTTGGATCGAGCCGAGTTCGACCAGCGGCTCGGCGCCGGTGAGTTGATTGACGATGGTGCGAATTACGCCGCGATGCGCGACCAGCAACACGTACGCGCCGGTCGCGTCGCCGCATAGCGCCAACATCCGTTCGAGTCCGCGTGCCACGCGCGCAGTAAATTCGCGGCGGTTTTCGCCGCCGGGGAAAGTGAAGTCGGGTGCGAACCTCGCTTGCATCCATCGCCGGTGCTCGGCGGGATGACGATCACGAATCTCCTCCGCGGTCAGACCTTCAAATAATCCAAAATTGATCTCGCGAAATTCTTCGATTGGGGTGAGATCAGCCGTTTTGCTCGCGAGTAGACGCGCGCTCTCAATTGCGCGCAGTAACGGACTCGCGAAGATCGGCGCGGGGTCGCCAGCAATATGTTGCTGCAGGGCGGCACGCGTGGCGCGCATCTGAGCGCGCCCGAGATCTGAAAGCAGGACATCCGTAACGCCGTGGTAGCGGATGCTGGAATTGCCCTCGGTCTCACCGTGACGCACGAGCACGAAGGTGGTCGGCTTAGTCATAGACCGGATTCAGCGCGAGACCGGTCGCGAGCTTCGGGAAGAAGTAGGTCGATTTCTCGGGCATCGTCGCGCCCGCGTCGCTCACCCGCTCGACATCGCCGATCGACGGCGGGTTCATCAGGAAGCAACCGTCCGCGTCGCCGCGCGCGACTGTATCGAGCGCGGCGTCAAAATCGATCGTGTATTCGATATTTCCGCCAGCGCGAACCGCTTCGCGGCCGATGCCGAAGATGCGTTCGAGAATCGCGCCGTGGAGAATCGAGACGTCGAGTTCACGAACCGCCTGCGGCGTATCGGGCAGAATCGATGCCATCGCCGAGCGATCGCGTAAGTGCAAGAGGCGAAGGGCCGGGTCGTTCTTCAAAGCGACCGCAATCGTACCGGGGCCGGCGTCTTTCAATCGCTTGCGTAATTCATCACGGTCGGCGACCTGTTCGATCGTGAACAGCTCTGCGGCGCGCGTTGGGAACGAAGCGCACGCGACGGAATCGAGATCTTTCACCACGCGATGCGTCGCGAGAATTACAAGCCCGGGATCGTCGGAGGCGACCAGTGTTGCGAGCGTATAGTCGTAAGGCCGTGCATCTGCGGGGTTGCCGTCGGTTTCACGCCGGCGCCGGCGATATTCCAGCGCGGTTTCATAGCGATGATGTCCGTCGGCAATCAGGATGCGCGGGATCTCGAGCGCGTTCTGTATGATCGTGATTTCGCCGGCATCGGCGATCTCCCGAAGTTCGTTCTTGATTCCGAGATCGTCGACCGCCGCCAATTTCGGTTCGCGCGCCGCAACCCGTTCGCGCAATTGCTCCAGTTCCGGATGAGGCCCCGGGTAGAGTCCGAAGATCGGGCTGATATTGGTCTCGGTCGCCGCCAGCAGGCGCATCCGATCTGCTTTTGCGGCGGGAAAGGTGCGCTCGTGCGGCCGGATGCGTCCCGAATCGAACGGCTCCAGCTTCAGACGCGCAATCAAACCTGTGCGTGAGAGCTTCTGTCCGGCGATCGAGAAGCGCTGCGTGTAAAGATAGATCGCGGGGCGCGCAGCGCGCCGCAGCACGCCGCTTTCGATCCAGCTCCGCAACGTACGCGCCGACGCCTCGTAGCGATCCGGTTCGCGCGCCAGCTCGATGCGCACGATGTTGTATGGACTCCGCTCATAAAGCCGCGCCTGCATCGCCGGGTCGATGAGGTCGTAGGGAGGCGCGATTACTTGGTTCAGCGAACCGGCCCGGCTTGGATCGTAGAGCAGACCGCGAAACGGTTCGATGCGGCGGCTGAGCTGGGTCATTTTCAAGTCTTACTTTAGATACTCCACGATTGCGCTTTCCGCGATCGCGCCCCTCCGTATTATACGAACACGCGCACCGTCAAAGCCGACCACGGTGCTGGGCGAAACCGCGCTCGCCGGCCCGCCGTCGAAATAGACCGCAACGCCACCGCCAAAATAAGCGCGTGCCTCTTCGATCGATCGCGCCGGAGGCTCGCCGCTTCGATTCGCGCTGGTCGCCGTTAGCGGATGGCCGAGCGCGGATGTAAGCGCGCGGCAGAGCGGATGCGGCGAGACGCGAACGCCGACGCCGCCGTCAGGTCCGATCAATCCAGCCGGAATCTCAGTGCGAGCCGGGAGCACCAAGGTTAGTGGCCCGGGCCAGAATTTTTCGGCAAGCGCGCGAGCGGCCGCCGGTGCCTCGCGCGCGATGCTGAACGCCATCGTGGTGTCAGCGGCGATCAGCGCGATCGGCGAATCCGGTTGACGCATCTTTAGCGAGAAGAGATGGTCGAGAGCGCCCGGGGTGGAAAAATCAACACCGAGCGCATAAAAGGTCTCTGTCGGGTAGACGACCACCTCGCCGCGGCGTAGTGCGTCAACCGCACGCACAAGCATCGCGCTTTCACGGTCATCAGCTTTCGTCCCGGTCCGCATCGATTCGCCAACTAACGCTGTTCCGCGTCCAGCGCAACGAGCCCCCGCCGCGCGATGTCGCGACGCAGATATTTGCCTTCGAATTCGATCAGATCGGCGGCCTCGTAGGCGCCCGCAACCGCGGTCGTTAGATCGTCGGCCATCGCCGTAACTGCCATCACGCGCCCACCGTCGGTGATGATGTGCCCGTCGCGCAGCGCCGTACCGGCCTGAAAAACCTTGATGCGAATCCGCTCCAGCGCCCATCGCACTTTGAGCGGCGACGGCTCCTTGCCCTCGATTTTTTCGAGTCCGCTGATCGGAAGTCCTTTCCGGTAATCGTTCGGATAGCCGCCCGAGGCGAGCACTACGGCGACCGCGCTTCTCGGCGCGAGCTGCACGACGGCGTCCTGGATTCGGCCCTCGGCCGCAGCGAGCAGTGCTTCGGCGAGATCGCCCGAGTAGCGCATCATCAACGCCTGACATTCGGGATCGCCGAAGCGGACGTTGAATTCGAGCACATTGATGCGGTCGCCGCTGACCATAAGGCCGGCATAGAGCACGCCGCGATAAGGAACCTCCATCGCGCGCATCGTGGCGATCGTCGGCTCAACCACCTCGCGCATCACGCGCTTCTCGAACGCGGCGTCGTAATGCGGGAGCGGCGAGTACGCGCCCATTCCGCCGGTGTTCGGTCCCCGGTCGTCATCGAAAATCGTCTTATGATCCTGGACGAGGCCGAGCGGCGCGGCGCGCTCGCCATCGCAAAGCGCGAAAAACGAAACCTCCTCGCCAGTGAGGAACTCTTCGATCACAATGCGGCGGCCAGCCGCGCCAAACCGCTCCGATTCCATCGCCTCCCCGACCGCGGCCAGTGCCGTCTCGCGATCGCGACATACAGTGACGCCTTTTCCAAGCGCGAGGCCGTCAGCCTTCACGACCATCGGGCCGCGCTGCGCCTCGACGTAGCGGCGCGCGGCGGCGATGTCGGTGAAGCTCTCGAACTCTGCGTTCGGCACCCCCGCGCGACGCATCACGTGCTTCGCAAATGTCTTGCTGGATTCGAGTTGCGCCGCGGCGCGCGAAGGGCCGAAAATTCGGAGGCCGCGTTTTTCGAATTCATCGACGATGCCGGCGGAAAGCGGCTCTTCGGGCCCGACCACCGTGAGATCGATCCGATTGGCGGCGGCGAAATCGGCCACGCCGGCGACATCTGAAGGCGCAATCGGAACCGGCTTCGCGAGCTGAGCGATCCCCGGATTACCGGCCGTGCAGAACAACCCGCGAACTGATGGACTCTGACTCAACCGCCAGCACAGCGCGTGCTCGCGTCCTCCTTTTCCGACGACCAGGACCTTCATCGAGGCGGCCTAATGGCGGAAATGGCGAACCCCTGTGAAGACCATCGCAAGGCCATGCTGGTCGGCGGCCGCGATCACCTCGTTGTCGCGCAATGCGCCGCCAGGCTGTGCGATCGCGGTAGCCCCCGCCTCGGCGGCGAGCGTCGGTCCGTCGGGAAACGGAAACAGCGCTTCGGAAACCAGCACCGATCCCTTGAGCGGGATTTTAAGCCGCGCCGCCTTTTCGCGCGCCGCGTAGACCGGATCAATGCGCGAGGTGGCGCCGCCGCCGATGGCGAGCGTGCGATCTTCGGCGGCAAACACGATCGCGTTTGACTTCACGTGCTTGCAGACGCGAATCCCGAAATCCATGGCGTTCAATTCGGCTGCGGTCGGCGGGCGTTTTGTGACGACCTTGCCCCGGCGCGGATCTTCGATCGAAAGGTCAGGCGTTTGCACCAGCAACCCGCCGATTACATGGCGGACGTCGAGCTCGTCGCGCCGGAGCGCCGCGGGATGAAACCGGATCACGCGGCGGTTCTTCTTCTTGCGCAGGAAATCGAGCACGCCCACGCCGTAGTCAGGCCCGATCAGAACCTCGGTGAAGAGTTCGTCGACCAGCCGCGCAAATTCGAGGTCCCACGGGCGATTCGTCACGATGATTCCGCCGAAAGGCGAATCCGGATCGGTGGCAAAGGCCTTGTCCCACGCCGCTTTGAGGGTCGGTCCCACGCCGACGCCGCAGGGCGTGTTATGTTTCAGGATCGCGACCACCGCGTCGCGCGAGTCCTCGAACTCGAGGATCAGATTGGCCGCCGAGCTGATGTCGATCACGTTATTGAACGACAGCTCGCGACCATGAAGCTGCTCGGCGATACGATGGAAATCGCCGTAAAGCGCGCCGACCTGATGCGGGTTTTCGCCGTAGCGCAGCATCTGCGCCAACGGCAACGAGAGACTGAAGCTTTCGCCGAACGGCTCAGTCTGAGCTTCAAACCGGGTGGCAAGATAGTTCGAGATCGCGCAGTCGTACGCCGTCACGCGCGCAAAAGCTTTGCGCGCCAGCCGCGCGCGGGTCGCAAGCGAGAGCGCGCCGTGGCGTTCATCGAGTTCGGCGATGAGCGCCGGGTAGTCGGCGGGATCGACCACCACCGCGACATCGGCGTAATTTTTCGCCGACGCGCGCACCAGCGTCGGACCGCCGATATCGATATTCTCGATCGCATCGTCGAGGCCGGCGTCGGCGCGCGCGATGGTCTGTTCGAACGGATAGAAGTTCACCACCACCAGGTCGATGGGCTCGATGCCGTGAATTTCCATCTCGCGGCGATGGCTCTCTAGCTCGCGGCGCGCGAGAATGCCGCCGTGAATCTTTGGATGGAGCGTTTTCACACGCCCGTCGAGCATCTCGGGCGAGCCGGTGAACTGCTCGACCGGCCGGACCTTCACGCCCTCGCGCTCCAGTGCGGCGCGCGTGCCCCCGGTCGAGAGAATCTCCACACCATAGGTGGTCAGGCTTGCAGCCAGCCCGGCCAGCCCGTTCTTGTCCGAGACCCCAAGCAGGGCGCGGCGAATTGGCTTGTCGTCAGAGCTCATGGATACGTTTTCGGTTAATCTTTGTAGATTCGTGAAACGCGCCTGCCGACCGTGCAAAGCATCTCGTACGAGATCGTCTGGGCGAGCCGCGCGACTTCATTGACGCTGATAATTTCACTGCCGCTGATGCCCCATAATATCACTTCGTCGCCGGGGCGCGCGTCGGGGATTTCGGTCACGTCCGCCATCGTCAGATCCATGCAGACCGCGCCAACAATCGGCGCGCGATGCCCGCGAATCAGCACCTCGCCGCCATGCTGAAGACCGCGCCGGTAGCCGTCAGCATAGCCGACGGAGAGCACTGCGATCAGACTGGGGCGCTGCGTCACGAAGGTATGCCCATAGCTGACGCCGGTTCCGGCGGCAACCCGCTTCACCTGTAGCAAGCGGGTTTTGAAGGTCATGACCGGAGTGAGCGCGGCGCGCTCGGCGACGGCGGCGACCGGCGGCAGGCCGTAGACCGCGAGACCGGGACGCACTAGGTTCCGATGCGCATCGGAGCGCAGCACCAGCGCCGCGGAATTGGCGACATGAGTGATCGTTACTGCAAAGCCGGCCTCGGTGAGCCGCCGGATCGCAGTTGCAAACTCGCCGAGTTGACGATCGGTTACGGGGCTGGCCGGATCGTGTGCGCTGGCAAGCAGAGTGCCGGCGCCTTCAAGTCTGAGATAGCGCTCGCTGCGTAACTGGTCGATCACACCGTCGAGCTCCTCGAGCCGGACGCCGAGTCGGGTTGCGCCGGTATCGAGCTTCAGATGGACGGGAAAATTGTGCCGGCCGAGAGCGGCCGCGGCGGCGCCGATCGCGTGAATCGAATCGCGATCGAAAACCAACGGCGTCAGATTGAGGTCGACAATCCGGCATGCATCTTCAGGAAAGAACCCGCCGAGCAGATAAATTCTCGCCTCGCACCCGGCGGCGCGCAACTCACGCGCCTCCGAGATCGTCGCGACGCCGAAATGAGCGCATCCTTCCTTCGCGAGCGCGCGTGAGACCGCGACCGCGCCATGGCCGTAAGCGTCGGCCTTGACGACCACCATCATCGCGGCGTCATGAGCGAGGCTCCGAAGCAGACGATAGTTCGAGCGGAGCGCGGAAAGATCAATCTCGGCGACGGCCCGATAACAACTTTGGTCCGTAATATTCATCGATTGCCGTCGGCCCGGATTTTGAGGACTCAGATAACCATCAGCGGTCCGACCAGTCAACAAATAGAGCATTTTTGACACTGCTCGCGGGGCTTTGATATAAACAATTGCGAGGCTGGGGGTGTGCGGAAACGCACTGAGACCTCTTCGAGAGAACCCCTTGAACCTGATCCGGGTAATGCCGGCGTAGGGAAGCCGTCCTGCCAAGCCACGCTAGTTTGCTTCCCAAGTGAGCTTTCCGGATCGAGAGGAACGAACCGCATTGCGATGGCGTCGGGCGCGCGCGAAATCATTCTGAACGGGGAACCGTACCGGCTTGACGGCCACACGCCGCTCGCCGTGTTGATCGAGCGGCTCGGGATGAAGCCGACGCGCATTGCGGTCGAGTTAAACCATCGCGTGGTTCCGAAAGCCGAGTACGGCCGAGTCAGTATCGCACCCGGCGACCGGCTCGAGATCGTAAATTTCGTCGGAGGCGGATGACCTCGATGGCTGCAGCGCCGAAGGATTCGAACATGGACGACACACCGCTGGTTCTGGGCGGCAGAAGTTTCAAGTCGCGGCTGATCGTCGGCACAGGCAAGTATCGCGATTTCGCCGAAACGCGCGCGGCGGTCGAAGCGAGCGGTGCGGAGATCGTGACGGTCGCCGTGCGGCGCGTAAACATTACCGATCGAACCAAAGAGAACCTGCTCGAATATGTCGATCCCACGCGCTACCAAATTCTCCCCAACACCGCCGGATGCTACACGGCCGAGGAGGCGATTCGCACCTGTCGGCTGGCCCGCGAGATGGGCGTCGGCAACATGGTGAAACTCGAGGTGATCGGCGATCAGCAGACGCTGTTCCCCGACGTGCCGGCAACACTGGAGGCGGCCCGTGCTCTGGTCAAGGAAGGCTTTATCGTCCTGCCGTATATCACCGACGATCCGGTCGCGTGTCTAAAGCTTGCGGAAATCGGATGCGCCGCGGTGATGCCTCTTGCCGCACCGATCGGTTCGGGACTTGGCATCCGCAATCCGTACAATCTCAGGATCATCATCGAACAAGCGAAGGTGCCGGTGATCGTCGATGCGGGTGTCGGGACCGCGTCCGACGCGGCCGAGGCGATGGAATCGGGATGTGACGGAATTTTGATCAACAGCGCGATCGCGTGCGCCAAGAACCCGATCGCGATGGCTACCGCGATGAAAATGGCGGTCGAAGCCGGCCGGATGGCGTACCTCGCTGGGCGGATCGAGCGACGCCTCTACGCGTCGGCTTCGAGCCCGCTCGACGGTCTGATTCGCTGACGCCGTTGTCGAGCATCGCACGTCCAGTCAAGTTCCGTCTCTATCTCATCACGGATCGCAAGCTTGCGGGCTCGAGAAATCTGATCGAGGTATGCGAGCAGGCGCTCGCTGCGACTTGTGATCGGCCGGGATCGATTGCGATCCAGCTACGCGAGAAGGATCTCGATGGCCGCGCTCTCTACGAACTCGCGCTTCGCCTGCGCGAAATCTCCTCGCGTTACGCGGCGCCGCTGATCATCAATGATCGAATCGACGTGGCGCTTGCCGCCGGTGCCGACGGCGTGCATTTGCCAGCAAGCTCATTCTCACCGGCCGAGGCTCGCCGGCTGATCGGCGAGTCGCGGCTCGTCGGAGTCTCGACGCATCGCAGCGACGAGATTGAGCGGGCCGCATCGTCAGGGGCTGACTTCGCGGTCTACGGTCCGGTGTTCGAGCCGATCTCGAAGCCGGAGTACGGGGCGACATGCGGCGTCGAAGGGATCGCTGCCGCATGCCGCGTTGCGGCAGGGATGCCGGTGTACGCGCTCGGCGGCATCAAAGCCGAGCGCGTACACCGGCTGGCCGGCGCCGGCATTGCCGGCGCCGCGGCGATCGGCGCCGTGATCGGCGCCGAATCACCGGGAGCGGCGGCGCGGGCGCTGCTCGATGCCGTGGAACAGGTAACGGGCGCGCCCGTTACCTGAACGGTCGAGATGAAAGTGGCCGAATTGGTTCGCTACGGCCGATATGATTGACTCGGCTTTTAGCCATGGAGTTCGAGGGGGTACCGCCGTCAGAGACGCCGGAGCCGAATCTTGATCGCGTCTCGCTCGGCCTCGGCATCGCGCTGTCAGCCTTCGCTGCCCTGATGGTCGTGAGTTTGCGGGCGCAGTCGGGATTTACTGCCGAACAAGATAGTGATCCCGGACGACTTATGGCGTGGTGGTTGCCGCTGTTCGGGCTCGGTGTGGTCGCGATTCCGATTTTTATCGAGCGGAGGGCGGCGCCGTTGCGATCGCTCGGAATACGACGGCCTGGTCTGTTCGACATCACATGGGGCGTGCTGGCGTTTGCACTTGCGGTGAGGGCGATGGCTACCGTCGCGCCGCTAATCAACCGTCGCTTCCCGGCGATCCACATCCAGATGAATCAGCTTCCGATGCTGAAAGGTTGGATCCTGGTGATCAGCGCAGCCGTCTTCGAAGAGCTTTTCTTTCGCGGTTATCTCATCGAACGGCTGGAGATGGTTGCCGGCAGCACCTGGTTCGCGGCCGGACTCTCATTGATGTTGTTCGCGTTCGGCCACTTGCCGGCGTGGGGCCCAGCCGGGGCGGTCAGGAACTTGGTCTGGGGCGCATTCGTTACGGCGCTCTACCTTTTGCGTCGCAACCTGGTGGTCTGCATGATGATGCATCTTGCGCAGGACGCGCTGAGTATTCCGGTGCTTTGGTACGCGCCCCTGAAACGGCTGTTCGATGCCATCAACTTGTGAGCGCCCTGCCGGAGTTCATTGTCCGGGCGCTCTTCCGGCGCTGTCTGATCGAAGCGGCGAAGCCCGCATGGGCCTCGCAGGCATTGAATCGAAGCTCATTGCGCGGTTGCAGCTATTTGCATGTGAGTCGCAGTTCAAGCATCGATCGATTGTCCTCGGCGTACAACTAGAAATGCTTGGGCTCGCGCAGCCGTCGGTTGTCGCGTTCAAGCTGCACGGTCATGTGATGAATCCGGAATTTTTCGGAGAGGAGCGCCGAAATCTCCGAGAGCACGCGATCGTGATCGGCCTCGGGCGTGATCACAGCGTGTGCGGAAAGTGCGAACTGGCGGCTTGAAAGGCACCAGACGTGCAGATCGTGCACCTCCTCGGTGCCGCGCACGGCGAGCAGATCGCGTCGCAGTTCATCCATATCGATTTCGGCAGGCACCGCTTCCATCAGAATGTCGACGCCTTCGCGCACCAGTCCCCACGAACCCCACAGCACCAAGCCTCCGATCAGGATGCTGACGGCAGGATCGGCGACATGCCAGCCGGTGAAATACACCAGCGCTCCCGCAAGCAGCACGCCGAACGAGCCTATTAAGTCGGAGCAAGCGTGTACAAAGACTGAGCGGATCGCCATCCCGTCTGAGGCGTGGCCGCCCTGTGAGGTCATCCAGGCGGAGAAGCTGTTGATTACCAAACCTACGATTGCGACCGCCATCACGGCGAGTCCGGCGACCGGCTCCGGCGAACGCAAGCGGCGCGCCGCTTCGATCCAGATGAAGACCACCAGCAGCCACAGGAAAAGTCCGTTGAGCAATGCCCCGAGAATCTCGGCGCGCAGATAGCCGTAAGTCTTTCCGCTACTCGCAGGCCGCGTCGAGATGCGCAGCGTAAGCAGGCCGATCACCAGCGCCGCGATGTCGGTCAACAGATGGACCGCATCGGAGACGAGAGCGAGGCTGTTCGCGAAATAACCGGCGACGAACTCGGTGAGGCAGTAAACAACCGTCACCGCCAGCACCCATCCCAGCCGGCGGCTCTGGTCGCCGGCGTGAGCTTTCTGGTCCGCTAGTGCCATATTCGCCGTGCGACCGCCGCTAACGAAGAATTCGCAGAGGCCGCGGCGATCTAGTCCTCATACTGGATTAGCGAGAAACAGCTTGCCGGCGCCAGCCGCTCGCGGCCCCCGAGCCCGTTGAGCTCTATCACGAAAGCATAGCCCCTGACCTCGCCGCCGAGACGCTCCGCAAGCCTTCCCGCGGCGCGAGCCGTGCCGCCGGTCGCGAGCAGATCATCAACGATCAGGATCCGCCGCGCGTCCTTGAACGCATCCTGATGGATCTCCAGGGTCGAGCTGCCGTATTCAAGTTCGTAGATTTCATCGACGGTGCGAAACGGCAGCTTGCCGGGTTTACGTGCGATCGCGAGACCGACGCCGAGCCTATATGCGACCGGCGCGCCGATGATAAAGCCGCGCGATTCGATTCCCAGCACCATGTCGATTTTGCCGAGGAATGGCTCGGCAAGCTGATCGACGATCGCAGCGAGGCCGCGCGCATTGGCAATAAGCGGGGTGATGTCGCGGAATACGATCCCTGGTTTGGGAAAATCGGGGATGTCACGCACCAGTTTTCTAAGTTCGTCCGTGGTCATCGCGGGTCGGTTGCTCCTGTCGGGCGCATGCCGCGCCGGCCTGAAAGATTTGCGGCAGATATTAGCAGCCGCCGCCGGCAAAAGTGACCGCAGCCGGCGCACCCGACGGCAGAAATTTGAGCGGATTGTAGGCGAGGTTATCGTAACGCACTTCGAAATGCAGATTCGGACCGGTGGTGCGCCCGCTGGTCCCCACCTCCCCGATAATCTGGCCGCGCGCCACGCGCTCACCCTCATGCACGATGTTCGCCGCGTCATGGCCATAGACCGTCGCGAAATTATCGCTGTGCTCGACGATTACTACGTTGCCGTAGCCGCGCATTCGGCCGACATAGACGACCACGCCGTCATCGGCCGCGTGCACGGGAGTGCCGGGCGGCGCCGCGATGTCTATCCCATCGTGCATCACACCGTGCCTGATACCGAAGCCCGACGACACCTCGCCGCCTGCGATCGGCCATGCGAATGAATGCGGCGGCGCAGGCGGACGACTCGGACCGGGCGAGATCGAATTGTCGCGACGCAACGCGAAGCGGCGATACGATCCGGGGATCGTCAGCACCTGACCGACGCGCAACTGACGCGGATCGCTGAGCCCGTTCGCCCGCATCAGGGCATTCGGGCTGATTCCGTAGCGCGTCGCGATTCGATAGATCGTCTCGCCCGCCTGCACAGTGTGCGTCACGGGATACGAATAGGAGTAGCTATGATTGGTCGTCGCGGGAGCCGCAGCGCATCCGGCGATCACAGCCATTAAGGCCGCCGCGACCACAAACCTGATCGATCGAAAGATGCCTCGCCTCCTCACCGCCGCCACCATTTTCGATCGCGGTTCAGCCGCGATCTCTCAGGATCGAGAGCTATTCACTGAAGCCGTGCCGCCCGCACATCTTGACAAACCGGCATTCGCCGAAATACTCCTCGCGCCAATGACCTTCGACGCGCGCGATACGCACCAACGTCTGTAATTCATCCTCACCGATAGGCGCGACCAGCCTGCCGTTGGGTCCGAGTTGTTCGAGCAGCGGCCGCGGAATTCCGGGCATCGCAGCAGTCACCACGATGATGTCGAACGGCGCCTCTTCGGGCCATCCGGATGAGCCGTCGCCCAGCCGCAGCGTGACGTTGTGGATACCGAGTTCATTGAGGGTGCGCCGCGCGCGCTCGTGAAGCAGCGCGAAACGTTCGATCGAGTAAACCTGCGCGGCCAGCGCAGCGAGCACCGCCGCCTGGTAGCCCGACCCTGTGCCGATCTCCAGCACGCGCTCATGCGGCGCCGGCGCGGCGACCTGCGTCATCAGGGCGACCATGTAGGGCTGAGAGATGGTCTGGTTTTCGCCGATTGGCAGCGGGCCGTCATCATAGGCATGCTCGGCGCACTCCGGCGGCACGAAGCGATCCCGCGCGATAGTACGCATCGCGTGCAGCACGCGCGGGTCATTGATCCCGCGGTGCACAAGCTGTTCGACCACCATCCGTTCGCGCGCGGTTTTGAGGTCGACTGCCATCGGAGTCGCGTACATAATAGCATAACGGTTGCCGGGGCGCTGAGGTTGCTCCGCCCAGTCCGGGGGAGAGGGGATGAAGGTGAGCTTTTTCGATCTGTTCTGGGTCTTTCTGATACTCATCGGACTTCAGCCAGTTCTGCGCCAATGGTCGATGACGGCGCGGCGCACGCGTCTGATGCGTACGTTGGAGAAACGGCGCAAGAGTCGCGTGATCGCGCTGATCCATCGGCAGGAAACGATGGCGGTGCTCGGGTTTCCGCTTGTGCGCTTCATCGACATCGAAGATTCCGAAGAGGTCCTGCGCGCGATTCAGATCACCGATGATCAGATGCCGATAGATCTGATCCTGCACACGCCCGGCGGGTTGGTGCTGGCGGCCGAGCAAATCGCGCACGCGCTCACCGCCCATCCCGCGCCGATTACGGTTTTCGTGCCGCACTATGCGATGTCGGGCGGGACACTGCTGGCCTTGGCGGCGAATCAGATCGTGATGGCGCCGCATGCGGTGCTTGGTCCGCTCGATCCGCAGATCGGGCAATGGCCGGCCGCATCGATTCTGCGCGCCGTCGAGCGCAAGACCTCGTCCAATCATAGCGTCCACGACGAAACGCTCATCATGGCCGATGTTGCGTCGAAGGCGATGGACCAGGTGCGCGGCTACGCGCGCCAGCTACTCATCAAGCGCGGATGGACCGCGGAGCGCGCGGAAGAGTTGTCGCATGCGATGACGGAAGGGCGATGGACGCACGACTATCCGATTACCGTCGAGGAGGCGCGCGCGCTCGGTCTGCCGGTCTCGTGCGACATGCCCGACGAGATCTACGAGTTCATGCGGCTCTTTCCGCAGGTCGCGGTCCGCCGTCCGAGCGTTCAGTACGTGCCGCTCCCGTACGGCCCCGCGCGTGGGGAGCCGGCGAAGGCCTCGAAGCGATAATGGGATCGGCTACGTTAGATTAATCATCTGACGTCCGGGGCCTTTGTAGTTCAGGATAGCCGCAGCGGTCGGCGCGAACCGGGTTCAGAGCTTGTGCAGTTTTTCGTTCGTGGAACGGAACCAGCACGGCGGAGCGCTCTTCCCCCGGCGGGTTCCTTATTGCGCGCTAATCTCCAGTAAAAATTCTTAATGGCGGCGATCGTTTGCTAATTGGTCAACGCCATGTAGCTGACGGTCAATACCGCTGCGGAGTTTCCGGCCGGAGGGGCGAACATGGGTAAGCTGTCATTACGACTGATTGCCATCGTGGCTCCTGTGGGGTTGAGCCTTGCCCTGTTGCTATCGAGCCCAGCGATCACTGTGCGCGCGCAGCAGCCCACCGCGACGCCTGCGGTGCATCTCCTGCCCGCGTGGCGGGTTGGTATAGCCCACGGACAAGGTGCCGAAGGTTCACTTCAAAGTTCGCCGACGCCTACGCAAGTGCAGCAGCCGGCTGCGACGCCCACGGTGCACGCGCACATATTCCTGCCCGTCAAGCCACCCGCTGGCTGGACTGCGGAGAGGTGGGCGGACTTCAGACAGAAGTGCCAGGAGATCGCGAACAGAGGTCATTCGAACATTCCCTTGACTCGCAAGCAGTTCGAAACAGCGTCTGTCTGCGCCAGCTTCGGACCTTGGCCACCGAGCGAGACACGCGAGCCACCGTACCCCCAGCGTCGTCTTAACAGTTCGCCGATGCCCACGGCGGCGGCGACGCCACAACCCCAGTAAACAACGGCCCGCAGCAGCCGGCTGCGGCACCCACGTCTCTGAGCATCTACGGCCAGCCGGCGGTCGTGCGTGCGCGGGCGGCGGCCTCTTCGGGCGGCATCAGCGGATCCCAATCCTTCGCGACATAGCGATGGCCGGTGATGCCGTCCGCTTGTGGCGAACAGAGCCATATCAACGGTGCAACCATCACCTCGGGATCGAGCATCACGCGGCGGAATTTTTCGCGCGCCGCCTCGGGCACCATACCAGTATCCGTGATGCCGCCGGGGCTCAGCGCATTGACCGTAATGCCGGTGTCGGCTAGGTCCTGCGACCAGATGATGGTCTCCGACTCGAGTGCCGCCTTCGACGGTCCGTACGGCGAGAAACCTGCGCGACGCATCGTCTCTTGGTTCATCGTGATGTTAACGATGCGGCCCCATCCATTACGCAGCAGATGGGGCACGACCGCGCGCGCCATCAGGAAGGGGCCGTTGACGTTGGTGTCGATGATCATCCGCCAGGTGGCCGGGTCGGTTTCCCAGAATTTGGTCGGCCGTTCGAGAAAATCCTCGCTCACGAAGCGCATCCCGCGCCCCGCGTTGTTGACTAAAATGTGGATGCCGCCGAAATTCGCCAGCGCCGTCTCGACCACGCGCGCGCAGTCGGCCTCGCTCGCGACGTCGGCCGCGACCGCGAGCATGCAATCGCGTCCGGTCTCGCTGCGCGCCTGGGCGGCGACCGCTTCGGCTTCGGCGAGATTCCGCGCCGCCGTGACGATTACGTTGGCGCCGTAGTTGGCCAGTCCGAGCGCCATCGCGCGCCCCGTTCCGCGCCCGCCGCCGGTCACGATCGCAACTTTGCCCGCGAGGTCAGTCCGTGCCATCGAGAGACCATCATAGTAGGTCGCTCGATCAGGTCCCAGTCCCGAACCTCAACATCGATGACCGGTTTGCTTTTCGACCTTAGATCGTTTCGCGCCCGGCTGATTCGGATTGGTGAACTGATGCACCTGACGCCGCGTCACTTCTTTTGACCACATATACTTGAGATTGTTTCCGACGGCGGGAACCCGCCTTGGTCGCCTCATACGAGTAAGGGGGCTTTCATCCCAGGAAGGGAATGCAACGCGTTGCGCTCTTCATCGATGCTTGAGGAAGCGAAATTTAGTTGGTCGGGGCGGCCGGATTTGAACCGGCGACCACACGCACCCCAAGCGTGTGCGCTACCAGGCTGCGCCACGCCCCGACCGCGGCTGGAAAACCGAGTATAGTGCGC
>JAJPIG010000014.1 GCA_021324855.1 Pseudomonadota bacterium
ATCGCGAACGCCGCCACGCGCATCGCGGCAAGCCGCGGCTCGGCCGGCAGACTCTCGCCGAAGGCGAGCATCCCGCCGGCGATCGGCACCAGATTCGAGAGCGCCGACGACAGCGGCATCGCGATGATCCCGCGCGCCCGATGAAACGCATTCTGGAGCATCATCAGGCCCGCGACGTTCGCGATCGCGGTCAGGTAGAGGTAGGGATTCGCTGCGATGCGGATCCAGAACGACGCGCCCGGATCGGCGACTATCACACAGGTAAGCGCTTTGGCGTAGAGCGCGGCGAGGCCGAACGCGAGGCCCGAGCCAAGCGCGACGGCCGCGCCGCTGGTGCGGAGCCGCGCATCGAAGTTCAAAATGCCGCCCACGATCAGTCCGATCAGGGTAACCACCGTGAGCGCCCGCGCATCGAGCCGGCTGGCCGAGACATCGGAACCGATCGACAGCGTTACCGCCAGCATCGCACCCACGAGAACAACTATCCCGATCCACTCGCTCCGCGAGGCATGCTCGCCCAGAAAGATTACGGCCATCAAAAGAAACAGCGCGATGCCGCCCTGCATCACGACCGCCAGCAACGAAACCGGCGTGCCGGCGAGCGCGATGAGGTAAAGCGCGTAGCCGATTGTCTGCACAAGGATGCTGCCGAGCCAGATCGGATCGCGAAACCACGCAAACGCCGCGGCCAAAAGCCTTCCGGGCCGAGCTTCCGGAAGCGCGGGGCCGCGGCTCTTCATCATCAGCAGCCCGACGGCCATCAGGATGCTTGCAACGGCGCCGATCAGCAGATGATGAAGCATCGTCAACGGCGGCTAAGGCGTTAGCCGTCGACTTCCTGCATCGCGCCGTCGCTCAGGATGCGGAAGCGGCGTCCGCCCCAGGTGACTTCGTTACTGGCGAGACTCGCGAACCATATTGCTGCCATCACCAGGTCCTTGATTGGCACCAACGGCAGGTCGGAAAGCGTTTCGCGGACGTCCAGCACTCGATCCAGCATCAGCGTGGCCATTATCAGCCGCGCGGCGATGACCAGCGCAAAGGTCGCTATCGCACCCGGCGCGAAATGCGACGCGAGCATCAAAATCAGTCCCCAGAAGGGGCCGTTGATCGCGATCGTGCCGAGGCTTTCGGGGCGCGTGGTGCGATAGGTCCGGGCCCAGCGGAGCTGATGACTCCAAAAATCTGAAAAGCGAAGTTGGTTGCACTGGATGGTGACCGGGGTGTGCGCCAGCTCGACCTTGAAGCCGTTGTCGGTGACGAGGCGGCCGAGGAAGAAATCGTCGGCGAGAAGATCCTTGAGGGCCTGGAAGCAGCCAATCGCGTTGAGCGCGGTGCGGCGGATCGCGATGGTTGCGCCGTAGGCGTGACGCAACGGTTCAAGCCGCGCAGCCAGCATCACCATCGGGGCAAAGTCGGTATTGATAAAGAGCGCGTCGAAATGCGCCGCCAGCGTCGGAGCCGGGCGCGCGCGGTAGGCGGAGGTGATCGCGCCGGTTTCAGGATGAGCCTCCAACTCGCCGACCAGGCGCCGCAGATAATCGGGTTCGACCACGATATCGCCGTCGCTCAGGACGAACAGTTCGGCTTCGGGCGCCTGCTCGACCATCCGGATCAGTTTCGCGACTTTGCGATTGGCGCATCCGGGCTGCGCGTCGGTCACCACGATCAGCCGCTTGCTCGGGTAGCGGTTCTGGAGCTGCGCGATCTGGTCGGCGGCCCATGCAGTGACGGTCGGAACACCGACCACGACGTCGGCGACCGGATAATCGACTGCCATGAAAGTCTCGAGGTTCGCGATATGAGCGGCGTCGAGGTTGTAAAGCGGCTTGAGCATGGCGACCCGCGGCAGGTGCCCGGGCAGAGGCGGCAACGGCTGGGTGGCCTGACGCGCGAAACGCAGCGCAGCAGCGGTAGCGCTAACATAGTAAAAGAGCGAGGCGATCGCGCAGAGTGCCGAAAGGAAAGTCAGGGTATGCATAGCTCGGGCATGCGATTCACTACGGCCGTTCCCCGCCGGCGCAAGTCAGACTCGTTGGTTCCGCAGCCCGCGGGCAGTGACAATGACCTAAGCGGCCTGGCGCACCTGTGCGCGACGCTGGCGCATCGTGGACAGGAATTGCATCCCTTCTTTCAACAATCGCTTGCATTCCTCGGTCGAGCTGACCATCTTGCGCACGGCCTTGAAGATGTACCGCGGCCGGAAATAGAAGCTGCGATAAAACCGTTCCACGGCCTGGTAGATCTCGTCGCTTGACAGCCCGGGGTATTGGACCGTGCACTTCTGATAGCCAAGTTCGTCAAGCAGCGGGTCGACGGCGATGTAGCCGGCCTTGGTAAGCTGTTCGAACAGCTCGGTGCCGGGATAGGGCGAGGCGAGGGACACCTGGATGGTCTCGCAATCCATCTCGCGCGCGAAGCGCATCGACTCTTCGATGGTTTCGCGGGTCTCGCCGGGCAAGCCGAGGATAAAGGTGCCGTGAATAAGGATGCCGAGCTTGTGGCAGTCCTGCGTGAACTTGCGCGCGCGATCGAGCCGGACGCCCTTTTTGATGTTTTTCAGAATCTCGGCGTTGCCGCTTTCGTAACCGATCACGAACAAACGCAGACCGCCTTCCTTCATGATCTTGAGCGTCTCGTAATCGACATTGGCGCGCGAATTGGTCGACCAGGTGATTCCGAGCGGCTTCAGCAACTGCGCGATTCTCCGCGCCCGCATCGGATCGGCCGTGAAGGTGTCGTCGTCGAAGAACAGCTCCTTCATCTTCGGGAACTTCGCGCGCATCGCGGAGACTTCCTCGAAGACATTCTCGGGGCTGCGCACGCGGTAGAGATGGCCCTGCGTGACCTGCGGCCACAAACAGAAAGTGCACCGCGCGGGGCATCCGCGGCCGGTGTACATCGAGACGTAGGGATACTGACAGTAAGGGCTGTTGTATTTGAGGTAATCGAGATTGCGTTCGTAGACCTCGGTCACGAACGGCAGCTTGTCGAGTTCTTCGTTGGTAAGCGACGGACGGTCGGGATTGTGGCTGATGACGCCATTGCGCCGGTAGCTGATGCCCGCGATTTTCGACCAGTCGCGGCCCTCGGCGACTTCGACCATCGAGTAGTCGAATTCCTTGCGGCCCGCGATATCGATCGCATTGGACAGCTTGAGCGTCTCCTCGGGGCGGGCGGTCGGATGGCCGCCGACGAAGGCGATGATGCAGTTCGGATTGGCGGACTTGATCGCCTCGGCGGTGCGTACGTCCTGGCGGAGCGACGGCGTCGAGGTGTGGAGCACAACGAAATCGTAATGCTTCGCCTCATCGACGGTGCGCGGGGGATCGTAGCCATGCGGGGGGGCGTCCAGCAGGCGTGCACCGGGAATCATGCCGGCGGGATAGGCTAGCCAGGTCGGATACCAAAAGGACCAGACCTCACGGGTCGCCTGGTAGCGCGAGCCTGCACCACCATCGAAATCGTCGTAAGAGGGAGGATTCAAGAACAGCGTTTTCATCGCATCCATAGGTTGTAAGGCTGGCCCCTGCATGCCTGTCCGCTTGGTTAGTATCAAAGTACACGGGCAAAAACCAGCAGTTCAATCGGAAACTTTAGGAAGCAATCGAAAAGCTGACACAAACATCATCCACCAGCCGACACAGCCTCGGTCTCCCGGCCAACGGTCGGCGTGCCGGTCATCAGAAAGGGCACGATGCCCGTAAGGCCGGCCAAGGCCGTCGCTGTAAACCACAGCAGTCCGAGTGCGACCGCGTCACCGTGTTGGACGCCAGCCATCCCGAGCATCACGAGATAGGTCGCCTCACGAAGACCCAGACCGTTGAGCGTGATCGGGATGCTCGCGAATGCGTTGGCGATCGGCATGCAGAGCAGGAAGACGCGCAGAGGAGTTACGAGGCCGAGTCCAACCGCGAGCATCCACTGTGCGATTGCAAGATCAGTCTGGAGAATCAATGACAGCCCGATCGCTGGAAGCAGGCTCGCCGGGCGGCCGAGATAGGGCGCAAGAGTTGCGCCGATCGCTTTTAGACGCGCACGCGCGGAAGCCGCAAGGAAACGATTCAGCAGCGGCGCGCACAGAAATCCGGCGATCGTAACTGTGCCCACGGCGATGGTCGTCATCAGCAGCGAGCGCGGCAGCACACGAGCCATCGGAATTGCGGCAATGCCCGCGAGCCAGAACAGCGCGATGATTCCCGTGCCGCGATCGGCAGCGACCGAGGCTATCGCGGCGGCAATCTGATGATGCCGGCGTCCGATGTAAATCGCGCGCGCCGCATCGCCCCCGATCAAGCCGGGAACAAACAGGTTCGTGAATGAACCGATCAGGAAGTAGCGCAGGAAACGTAGATAAGAATCCACGATGCCGACCAGCCGTGCGAGCAGTTGCCACCGAAAGGAGGCGATCAGCAGTCCGCTTAGATAGATTCCGAACGCGGCGAGGAAATAGATCGGCTGCTCGCGACGGAAAGCGCCTGCGATGGTGCGCAGATCGTACCGCCAGAGCAGGATTCCGACGACGGCGAGTCCCAGCCCGGCGCGCAGCGCAAAGCCGGCGTAGGCGCGGGCCCGCGCTGATGCCGGCGCGCGTTCGGGCGCCTCATTTGCCGGCGCTAGCTGCGGACTTGCGGATGGCAACCTTCTTCCACTCCGAACCGATCACGGTGAACGAGCCCAGGCGATCCCGCAAACGCTGAAGATCGGGCCGATCGATCACGAGGATCACGGGCCCCGGCTTGTTCCAAAGCTTCAGCAGCGCCGCGTCACCGTTCAAAAACCACGCGTCGGCATCCGGCGAATGCGCTGCGCCGAAGGCGAGCTCAGTCTTGGCGCCGACCAGGATCACGCGGCGTCGCGCATAAAGTGGCAGCGCTTGAACGTACCGATGATAGCAGACCAGCCGCGTGTCTGCGGCTTGATCTGCAACCCTCCGGCACAACTTCGCGTACGAGCGCAACGGCTCGACCGCGATCCGCCCGTAGCTCCCTGCCATCAGCATCAGCGTCGTGCAGATCGCAAGCGTCGTGAATTCGAAGCGGCCGCCTGCACGACCAATCCAAAACGCCGCCGAAGCGATCACACCGCCGACGAGACCGATGACCGCGATTGCGACGAGGGTCGGACGCACCGGTTCGATGTAAGGACTCGAGAACAGATGGGCGAACCGCGCGACGAAGGCGGCAGCCGCGCCGACCACCCCTAGTATCGGAGCGGCTGCGACCAGGCGCCACGGGTGGCTTTCCATCGTCGCCGCGATCGCGTCGCCGAGCATAATCGCCGTCGGCGGAAAGAGTGGCAAAACGTATGGAATAAGCTTTGCGTGCGCGAGCGAGAAGAAGAAGAACACGACGAGCGCAGCGATTGCGCAGAAGCGATGAGCCGGGGTGAAGCTGACGGCGCGCCAATCGAGCAGCAACGCCAACGCGGACCATGGCAACATTCCGGCGGCAATCACGGGGAAGTAGAAATAAAGCGGCTCCTTATGGCTGTAGCCGGGCTCCATGAAACGGCGAAGATGTTCGCCGACGAAATAGAAATCGAAATAGCCCGGAATTTTGACGATCATGTAGATAAACCACGGCGCCACGATCGCGAAATTCAGCGCGAGCCCGGCGATCACTCGGAAGCGGCGGAATGCACCGCGCAGGTCGCGCTCCCACGCAAGGAAGGTAAAGGCGGCGAGGCCGGGAATAACCGCGCCGACGGGTCCCTTGGTCAGCACGGCCATCGCGATCGCGATCCACGCGAGCCAGCACCATCGGCCGCCATCGCGCCAGTGCAGAAAGAACGCGAAGAACGCGATCGTGATGAACCCGGTGAGGAGCATGTCGGTGTTCAGCACCTGGGCCATCACGGCGTAAAGCGGCATCGTGGCGAGAGCGACGGCAGCGATTGCTCCGCGTCGGCGGTCGAAGACGAGCGAACCGAAAAGGTAGGTGACGACCAGCCCCACGATGGCGGCGAGAGCGGGAACGAGGCGCGCAGCAAATTCATTGAGGCCGAAAAGATTGAAAGCAAGCGCAGTGAGCCAATAGAGGAGCGGCGGCTTTTCGACATAGAGGACGTAGTTGAGATGCGGTGCGAGGAAATTGGCGCGCTCGACCATCTCGCGCGCGATTTCCGCGTACCGAGCCTCATCGGGTTCCCAGAGTCCGTAGCTGCCAAGATGGAAGCCGAAAAGGACGGCGCCGTAGGCAGCGATCAACACTGCCGGGCCGAACACGAGCCATGCGCGCCGGTGGTCGGCGGCGATTTCGCCGCCGACCACCGGCGCGGCTCGTCCCAGCGCCGCCGTATCGCTCCGTCCGTCGTCAGGCACGGCGCTCAAGTCTAACTTGAGCGCCGTGCCTGTCACAGTCCCGTCGTGAGCTGCTCAATTCCCGGCGACGCCGCCGCCCTTGCGCTGATCGAATGCTCCCTTGATTGATCCGTCACTCCCAATCTGGAGTGCGTTCACGGCGCTGAAAAAGTGAATCACCTTCAGCTTGTAACCCATAGCCTCGAGCCCTTTGATCGTTGCCGGCGGCAAGGTTGATTCGGCGAATACGATATCCGGGGCCGCCTGTTCATGGATGCGCGGCTCCGCGATCGCTTCTGCCGGCGCGAGATGGAAATCGAGCGCGTTGAGGGTGACTTGGAGAACTCCCGTGATGATGGTCGGACCGCCGGAACCGCCCAGTGCGAAAACCGGGCGTGCATCGCGGGTGATGATGGTCGGTGTCATGCTCGACAGCGGACGCTTGCCCGGAGCGATCGCGTTGGCCTTCGCGCCGACCAACCCGTAGGCGTTCGGGACGCCGGGCGCCACGGCAAAATCATCCATCTCGTTGTTCAGGATGATGCCCAGCCCAGGAACCATCAGCTTTGCGCCGAATGCCGTGTTGATGGTGGTCGTGAGTACGACCACGTTGCCGTCCGCATCGGCCACGCACAGGTTCGAGGTGCCGTGATCGCGCGCGGGTTGGACGGGCAGGGGCTGCATCCGATGATGCAGTGCGCGGTCACGCGCTTCATTGATGTGCGCCGGCGAGAGCAGCGTCTGGAGCGGCACATGCACGTAATCCGGATCGCCGTACTCATCGCGATCGATAAACCCCTGGCGCATCACTTCGATCAGCCGCACAAGATACGGCGGCGAATCGAGGCCCAGGCCGACGAGGTGACCGGGTTCGAGCATTCCTAGCATCTCGAGCAACACGCCGCCCGACGAAGGCGGCGGCATCGTGTAGACCTCGTAACCCTGGAACGAAAAATTCAGCGGCTTGCGCCAGATCGGCTGATAGCTCGCGAGATCCTCGGCGGTGATCAGCCCGCCGTGCTCCTTCACAAACGCAGCAAGCTGACGCCCGACTGCACCATGGTAAAAATTGGCGACCGGGTCGTCGCCCATTCGCTTGAGCGTCGAGGCCAGCGCGCTATTTCGAATTATTTGCCCGGCGTGCGGAGGTGAATGATCGGGATTGAGAAAGACCCCGCGCAATCCGGGGTCCAGCGCGATCTTCGGGGCCATGTGAGCGATCTCGGCGGCCATGTGCTCGCTCAATGGGAAGCCGTCGCGCGCAAGTTTTATCGCCGGCGCCGCCACGGCTGAGAACTTCATCGTGCCGAAGCGTTTGAGCGCGGCATCGATGCCCGCGAGTTCGCCCGGCACCGCCGCTGCGAGCGGGCCGGTCCGCGCGAGTTCTTCATCCGGGCGGCCATCCTTGATGAACATGTCGGCACGCGCGGCCATCGGCGCCCGTTCGCGATAATCGAGCGCGTAAAACTGTCCGGTCTTGGCGAGATAGATCAGCATAAACCCGCCGCCGCCGATCCCGCAGGAACCTGCGTTCGTCACGCCGACCGCCAGCGCCGTGGCGCAGGCCGCGTCGATGGCGTTGCCGCCGCGTTCAAGGATCTCGAAACCGGCACGTGCGGCCGGCTCGCTTTCGGCGACCACCATCGCGTGGCGGACGGGAACAGCGAGCGCGGTCCATGAAAACCACAGGAAAATTGCACTGACGGAAAATACCACCGCTCCCACGCGCATCGCGGTCACGATGCGTGCAGGCTTTCGCTTCGAATCGAGAGGTTGTGTAAGCGCGAACATCAGGCGCCTTGATATCAGCCGGAAGGCGCCCGAGGGAAGCGCGACGCTCGCTTCGTTAGCGGTCAGAGCGGGAGTTACTTGTCGAGCGGATGCTTGAACTTGCGCGACGGGTGCCGAATCGTCAACACCGGGCACCCCGCCTTCTGCACTACGCGTTCCGCTACGCTGCCCATCAGCACGTGCGCGAGTCCGGTGCGTCCGTGCGTGCCGAGCACGATAAGATCGGCGCCTTCGCTCTGCGCGGTATTGATGATTTCGAGGAACGGCGAGCCGACGCGCAGCAGACTGCGCGCCTTGAGTCCCGAGTCGCGGAGGCGTCCAACGATCTTATCCAGCTCGCGCTGCGCGAGCAGCCGCTGCTCCTCTGCGATATGGCTCATCGCACCGACGTCGACACCCGCGCCGAAATCAGGACTCATCATGACCGGCGCGAGGGGCTGATCGACGTGGACCACAGTGATCTCGGCTCCGAAACGCCGGGCAAGCTCCTCGGCGTACTCGAGGGCGCGCTCGGAATCCTCAGAAAAGTCTGTTGCAGCAATGATCTTCGTAAAGGTTGGCACGATGCGAACCATACGCCAATCGCGCCATGGGCGGCAAGTCGACGTAGCTCGCGGGATGCCGCAAAGCTCCAATGCGCTCGACCGCGGCCGCTCGCTCACATTAAGATGAACCCGGTATCGTACGTAACGTGGCAAGCTGGTCCAAAGACTTCGAGCGGCTGTTCGAACGGATGTTCGAAGAAGCGCTGCCTGTGAGCTGGCGCACCGCGCGCCCGTCGCGCGATTCGCCGATACGCGACTGCGGCGCGCATTACGAAATCGCGCTGGTTGCGCAGGGCGCCAGGCCGGAAGACCTGAACGTCGAGGCGCAGGATGCTGAAGTAGTCGTGCGCTACCGCGAAGAGCAGACTCTCGCCAGATTTCGATTCCCCGGCCCGATCGATCCTGAGGCCGTGCGCGCGCGCTGGTCCGACGGCGTCCTGCTGATCACTGCGCTCAAACGTCAGAGCCGACGCGTGCCGGTCGAGAAGATCCGCTGACACAGTTCGCGGCAATTTCCTGGAGCTACCGATGCCGGAATTATCGCAATCCACCGAATCCCTGAAAACTGATCTCAAACCCGCCCCCGTCGCCGAGGAACTCGAGGCCTCGGAACTTCGAGGCACGCTTCCGGTCACCCCCGAGGAGCTGACCCGCATCGCTGCGAGCGACAGCGCAGGAGAATCCGATGCCGAGGCGCTGCTCGGCCAGGAGCGCGCGCTCGATGCGGTCAGGCTCGCGATTGGGATCAACGCGCCAGGGTACAATGTTTTCGTCAGCGGACTCCGGACGCGCCAGGAACGCGAAACCATCCTCGCCCTGTTGCGCGGGCGTGCGGCTTCGATGCCGACGCCGGGCGACTGGGTCTACGTCAATAATTTCCGTTCGCCCGAGGCGCCCGTCGCAATCTATCTCAAACCCGGCGAAGGGCCGAAGCTGCGCAATCACATGCAGGAGCTGATCAACTTCGTAATCGATCAGTTGCCCAAAGCGTTCCGCCGCGAGGATTTCGATCAGGAACGGACCGCGCTTCGCGACAAATACAACAAACGCGCTCAGGAAATGTTTCAAGGCCTCGAAAATCTTGCGCGCGAGCGAGGCTTTGCGATCCAAAGCACGCCCACCGGCCAGGTGATCTTTATTCCGCTAATCGGCGGCAAGATGCCCGAGTCGCCCGAGGCGCTCAATCGCGAACTCGAAGCCCTGCCCGAAGCTGAGCGCGAGCGGCTTGGCGCGGCGCAATCCGAGTTGCAGGACGAGTTGGCGAAGCTGATGATCCGACAGCAGGAAATAATGCGCGAACTGGTCGACGATATCCGCGCGATCGAGCGCGCGTTCGCGGCCCGGACCATCACGCCCGCCGTCGCTGCCCTCAAACAGCAGTTCGATAATCCTGCCGTGCGGGCCTATCTCGACCAGGTCCTTGAGCACATGCTGAGCCATCTCGATCGCTTCCGCGCAGTGCCGGAAGGGCGGTCAGGCGAGATCGGGATGCCGCCGCGACCGCTGAGCACATCGGACGGCGACAGCCGCTTCTTCGAGTACCAGGTGAACGTACTGGTCGATAACTCGGGGACCAGCGGAGCGCCGGTGGTCAGCGAGGATGCGCCCACCTATCGCAATCTCTTCGGCACCATCGAACGCTGGATCGATCCCTTCGGCCGTATGGGAACAAATTTCACGCGCATCATTCCGGGCTCGTTCCTGAAATCTCACGGCGGCTTTCTGGTCTTTGACCTTGAAGATGCGGTCATCGAGCCGGGCGTCTGGAAGACGCTAAAGCGTTCGCTCAAGACCGGGCGGATGACGCTTGAGACGCTGGAGCCGTTCCCGTTTTTTGGGACGAGCGGTCTCAAGCCGGAACCCATCGAAATCGCCAACAAGGTAATCGTGATGGGCGGCGCGTATCTCTACAATCTGCTCTACTTTTATGATCAGGATTTCGCCGAGCTCTTTAAAGTCAAGGCTGAGATTCGGCCAGTTGTGAACGCCGACCTCGAAGCCGCGAGGCGTTATGTGAGGCACGTGGCGGCCCTGGCGCGGCGCGAAGGCTTGCCGCCATTTGATGGCAGCGCGCTCGCGCGGATTGTGGAATTCGGGATACGCGCGGCGGGCGATCGCAGCCGCGTGCTCAGCATGATGGAACCGATCGACGACCTGGCGCGCGAAGCCGCCTATTTTGCGCGTGTCGCAAACGCCAAAGAAGTTACGGCCGCCGACGTCGAACGCGCATTGAACGAGCGGATCCTGCGGCTCAACTTTATCGAGGAGGAGATCCGCCGGCTCATCGCCGAAGGTACGCTGATCGTCGAGCTGAGCGGCAGGAAAGTGGGTCAGATCAACGGACTTGCTGTGCTCGATGTCGGAGGGTACGCGTTTGGACGTCCATCGCGCGTTACGGCGACCGTCGCACTCGGCCAGGCCGGCGTGATCAATATCGAGCGCGAGGCGAGGCTCTCCGGCTCGACGCACGACAAGGGCGTGATGATCCTGAGCGGCTTCATGCGCGATCGCTTCGGCCGCGAGCGGCCCGCCGCGATGACTGCGAGCATCGCCTTCGAGCAATCGTACTCGGGAATCGACGGCGACAGCGCGAGCTCGACCGAACTGTATGCGTTGCTCTCGGCTTTGAGTGGTGTGCCGATTCGCCAGGAGCTGGCCGTAACCGGCTCGGTCGACCAGCACGGCCGTGTGCAGGCGATCGGCGGCGTCAATGAGAAAATTGAGGGTTACTTCCGCATATGCAAAGCGACCGGACTCACCGGCGCCCAAGGCGTGCTGATCCCACGCGCCAACATCAACAATCTCATGCTTGACAGCGAAACCATCGCGGCGGTCGGCCGCGGCCAGTTCCATATTTATCCTATCGATACGATCGACCAGGGCATCGAGCTTCTGACCGGCGTCAAGGCCGGCGCAGTCGGCGAGCCGGGTACGATCAATCATCTGGTCGCCGAGCGGTTCCGCCTGATGGCCGAGGCGCAGCGCGAGCGGCCGGCGGGCGAGACTCGGATCGTGCACGAAGCGGCCGCGCCCGCCGGGCCGCCCAAACCACCCTCGCCGCCGGAGCCGCCGCGCTGAGCACGTTGCTGCTTCGCGCTGCCGCCGGCCGACGCTTGACATCGCGCTCCCCGATCGAGAATGAGAGACTTCACCCGCCGCTACCGGGGGAAAAAAGGATCATGTGATGCCTGTCGATTTGCGTCTTGAGCCGGGCGAAGCGCCTTTGCTCACGGATTTTTATGAACTTACGATGGCCGCGAGTTATTTCGCTACCGGCTACAACGATTCGGCCTGCTTCAGTCTGACCACGCGCCGGCTGCCGCCGCGGCGCGGCTTTTTGGTGGCTGCGGGACTCGAAAGATTGTTGGAAACTCTCGAGGAATTCCAGTTCGGCCCGCGGCTTATCGATTATCTCGATTCATTGAAGATCTTCACTGCGGAGTTTCTCCAGTTCCTTTCGCAACTCCGCTTCACCGGAGAAATTCGCGCGATCCCCGAGGGCACGATTTTTTTCGCCGAGGAACCATTGATCGAAGTGCGTGCGCCGCTGATCGAGGCGCAGCTTATCGAAACGCTCGCGCTCAACCAGATCGGGATGGCGTCGCTGATCGCGAGCAAGGCGGCGCGGAGCTTCGCGGTCGCCGGCGGCCGGCGCCTGGTCGATTTCGGTCTGCGCCGCAGCCAAGGCGCCGACGCCGGACTTATTGCGGCGCGCTCGAGCTATCTCGCCGGCTTCCACGGCACGTCGAACGTGCTCGCCGGGATGCGCTACGGAGTGCCGGTCTACGGCACGATGGCGCATAGTTACGTGATGGCTCACGAGCGCGAGCGAGAAGCGTTCGAGAGCTTCGTCAGGATCTTTCCGCGGCTCAGCACCCTGCTGGTCGACACCTACGACACCGTGCGCGGGGTCGAAAACGCGGCGCGAGTGGCGCGCGACCTTGCCGACGCGGGTATCGTCCTGATGGGTATCCGGCTCGACAGCGGCAACCTGCTCGACTTAAGCCGCAAGGCGCGACGGATCCTCGACCAGCAAGGGTTAAGAAACGTCTCGATTTTCGCGAGCGGCAATATCGACGAGTATCGGATTCATGAACTGGTGACGGCGGGCGCGCCGATCGATGCCTTTGGGGTGGGCACCGCGATGGTCGTGAGTCAGGATGCGCCGGCGCTCGACGTCGCGTACAAGCTCACCGAGTATGCCGGCAAACCGCGGCTCAAAACTTCGGAGCACAAGATCAGCTTGCCAGGCCGCAAGCAGATTTTTCGTGCTCACAATCGAAGCGGCGGTTTCTACGCCGATCTGATCGCGCTCGAAGAAGAACCGGTTACGACCGTGACGGGCGAATTCCGTCCCGCGCCCGCACAGGTCGTGCCGCTGCTCGAGCCGGTGTTCTCAGCCGGACGCCGAATCATGCCGCGCCCGACGCTCAACGATGCGCGCGAGCGATTCATGCGCTCGTTCGCGGTCTTCGATTCGCGCTACAAACAGATCGATCAGCCCGATACCTACCCGGTGCGGCACAGTGCGGCGCTCAACGCGCTGCTGATAAGCGAGCGGCTCCGCGCCGAATCGCGCCAGGATTGATCCCTTGCGCTCTGACCGCGTTTGATTCTACAAGACTCCCACTGATTCTAGCGCGCTCGAACTCTTTGGCTTGCCGCGCGACGAGGCTGGGAGATGAATGCGAAGCTGATAGGCGCGATGACCGTCCTCCTGATCGCAGGAGCGTGTGTCGCCTTCTTTCTCTGGAGCGTAATCGACGAAATTCTCTCCGGCCATATCGAGCCGATGCGTGACCTCGCCGCTCTCGCGGTAACGCTGATATTCGCGGTGCTGGCGCTTTGGATTGGCCGCTGGACGAGGGCGATTGAACCATGAGCGATTCCACGGAACGAAGGGATGCCGCCGAACGGGAGCGCCAACCGGAAATCGAGGAGCTGCCGCGTCCTACGGGGACGCTTTTCGTGATGACGCTTTACCTCGCGGCGCTTGCCGGGATGTGGACGGTGATGCTCCGGACGCTGATCAATCGGTGAGCCGATGGAAGCTTACGAAAAACTCTTCCTGTGGTTCTCAATCGCTCTGCTCGCACTCCTTCTGGTCGCGCTTGCCTACACCTCGTTCGCGATGCACGTGCATGTGCCTGGTGACGCCGGCATGATCATGGTTAAGCCGGGCCAGACCCTTGCCGGAGCGGTTCTCACCACTCCGCCCTTCGATCATCCGGGTCTCAGGCAACTCGGCCCGGGCCGCTACGAAGCGGTGATGTTCGGGCAGGCGTGGTCGTTCTATCCACGCGAGATCGATGTCCCCGCGGGCTCCGAGGTCACCTTCCGCGCCACCTCGGTCGATGTCACGCATGGCTTTTTCATCCCCGGGACGCGTGTCAACATGATGCTGATTCCCGGCCTGATTTCGGTCACGTCGTATCGTTTCGATAAACCCGGCACATACCTGTTGCTGTGCCACGAATACTGCGGCCTGCTCCATCACACGATGAACGCGCAGGTGGTGGTCAAGTGAGCACGCCCGTCGTCTACCGGACCGATGAGTTCCCGCTGCCCGACTCCCAGCGCAACCTGATTCGCTGGACGGTCTATCTTGGCTTCGCCGCGCTGACCGTCGGGGTCGCGCAGGGACTCGCGCAGGCGCTCAATTACGCGCGCATCGACCTATTCCACTATTACCCCGGGATGCGCAGCTACTACGAGGGCCTCACCGTGCACGGCGTGTTCAACGCGATTGTCCTGACCTTCGCCTTTGCCAATGGCTTCATCGCGCTCACGACCGCGCGTGGGCTGGGTCGCCCCCTGAACGGCGCTCTATTGATGGCGTCGCTTGGCGCGCTCGCGCTCGGCTCGGCGCTGGTCTCGATCGCGATGTTCAGCGGACACGCGAGCGTCCTCTACACCTTCTATCCGCCGCTGCAGGCAAGCCCGGCCTTCTATCTCGGCCTTGCGTTGATCGTCATCAGCACCTGGATTACTTCGATCAATATCTTCCTGACGGTCGCACGCTGGCGGCGCGAGCACCCGGGCGCGCGCATCCCGCTCCTCGCCTACATGTCGATGATGGTCTACGTGTTCTGGGACATCTCGTCGATCGGGGTTGCAGCCGAGGTTGTAGGGATGCTGCTGCCGTGGTCGCTCGGATGGAGTGCGGCTACCGATCCGATGCTTGGGCGCAGTCTGTTCTGGCTGACCGGCCATCCGATCGTCTATTTCTGGCTGCTCCCGGTTTATGTCTCTTGGTACGCCATGATCCCGCGCCAGGTCGGCAGCGTGCTGTTCAGCGACTCGGTGGCGCGAATCGTCTTCCTGATGTTTTTGCTGATCATCCCGATCGGGTTTCATCATCAGTTCGTCGACCCGGGCCTGAGTCCCGGCCTTAAATTCATGGTCGCGGTGATGACCTTCGTTGTTTTCATACCGAGCCTGCTGACCGCGTTTTCGGTGATGTACTCGCTCGAGATCGGCGGACGACGTGCTGGCGGCCGCGGGCTGCTGGGATGGTTTTTCGCGCTGCCGTGGAGCGATCCCTCGGTCTGCGCGCAGATCTTGGCGATGCTTGCGTTCCTGCTAGGCGGCATCACGGGGCTGATGAACGCGAGCTACGAGATGAATCTCGAAATCCACAACACCGCGTTCGTACCCGGCCATTTCCACATGACCGTCGGCGCTGCAGTGGCGCTCTCCTATATGGGGATTGCCTACTGGCTGGTGCCGTATTTCGAACAGAAGCGGCTATGGGGAGCGCGACTCGCGCGCTGGCAAGCGTGGATCTATTTCGTCGGCGTGTTAATTTTCGCGCGCGGGATGATTTCGGGCGGGCTGGCCGGGATGCCGCGGCGGACCGCCATCGCGCTGGTGAGCTATCCAATCCCCGAGAGCTGGAAGCTCGCCGGAATCCTGGTCGGCGTGGGCGGCGCGCTGATGTCCGTCGGTGCGGTGCTGTTCTTCTTCGTGCTTTTCATGACTACGTTTTTCAGCGAGCCCGCAGCGATAACCGATATTCCGTTCACCTCGACCTACGTTGGACCGGCGCTCGAAGGATGGCAGCCACGGCTCGACCGGCTGAGAATCTGGATCGGATTGGCAATCCTGATGGTCGCGATCGTTTATGGGCCGTTCTTGGTGCATCATTTGCCGCCGCGCGTGGTCTCGATGCCGTTTCGCGCCTACTGACGGGCATTGCCGGCCTCTCAGTAAGATCGCGGCAGTTTCAGCACGTGTTCGCTGATGGTGTTGAGCACCATCTCCTGCGACACCGGCGCGATCCTGAGCATCCGGGACTCGCGGAAGAAACGCTCGACATCGTATTCCTGCATATAACCGTAGCCGCCGAGCGTTTGGACTGCGCGATCGCAGGCCTCGAAGGCCGCTTCCGCGGCGAGCAGCTTGGCCGTGCTCGCTTCCGGACCGCAGGGTTCGCGGCGATCGAACAGCCACGCCGCCTTGAGCATCATCAGCTCGGCGGCTTCCAAGCGCGCGTGCGCATCGGCCAGCGGATGCGCGATCGCCTGGTTCTGTCCGATCGGACGCCCGAAGACGATGCGCTCGCTGGCGTAACGCACCGCCTTGTCGAGCGCCGCGCGTCCGATGCCTATGCCTTCGGCGGCGGTCAGGATGCGCTCAGGGTTGAGACCGTCCATCAGAATGCGAAAGCCGCGTCCCTCTTCGCCGACGAGGTCGCCGGCCGAAACCTGCAGGTTGTCGATGAAGAGCATATTGGTGTCGACAGCGTGGCGGCCGAGCTTGTGCAGTTCGCGCACTTCGACCGCCTTGCGATCGAGCGGCGCGAGAAAGAGCGTCATCCCATCGGTGCGCCGCGGAGCCTTTTCGATCGGAGTCGTGCGCGTCAGCAGGAGCATCCGATCGGCCTCCTGCGCCTTGGTTGTGAAAACCTTGCGGCCGTTGACGATGTAATGATCGCCGTCGCGGCGGGCGAAGGTCTTGATATGCGTAATGTCATTGCCGGCATCGGGTTCCGTCACCGCGAACGAAAAATGCATCTCACCGCGCGCCGCAGCCGGTAGAAAACGACGTTTCAAGTCCTCGCTGCCATGTACAACCACGGGCATCAGGCCGAAAATTGAGAGATGTACCGCGCTTGCCGCGTTCATCGCGCCGGCATGCGCCGCCTCGCTCATCACCAGCGCCGCCTCAGTGATGCCGAGACCGCTGCCGCCGTAGTCCTCCGGGATCGCGATGCCGAGATAGCCGGCCTCGGCGAACGCGCGATAGAACTCGTGAGGGAACTCGTGACGCGAATCGTGATCGCGCCAGTAGGAATCGGGAAAGCGCTCGCACAGGGCGCGCACTCCGGCCACGATCTCGCGCTGCGCCGACGTTAGTTCGAAGTCCATCCTCGCATCTTGCGACCGCGCGCCCGCGCTTTCAATCCGGGATTTCGTCGCTAGCCGAGCGCGGGCTGCCTGAACTTCGCCGGCAACCTGAGCCGACGCGAAGGCCCGCCGTGACTACGCGCGGGGCAGCACGGGTTGAACTTCAACCGGCGGCCGGTTGCGCGGGGAGCAGCGCGCCCCGCAGTGCTTCGTAGGACTCAACGATGCATCGTTCCGTCGTCGGCCAATCGATGCATGGATCGGTCACCGAGACGCCGTACTTGAGTCCGGCGCGGCCGGCGCGGATCGGCTGATTCCCGGCCTCCAGATTGCTCTCGACCATCGCGCCGATGATCGCGCGGTTGCCGGTGCGCACCTGCTCCACGACCTGCGCCAGCACCGCAGGCTGGCGCGTATAATCCTTGTTGGTCTGCGCATGCGAACAATCGACCAGGATGCGGGGTTCGAGACCGGCGCGCGTGATCAGCCGCGTGCACTCCGCGATACTCGCCGGGTCGTAGTTTGGTGTGCGTCCGCCGCGCAGCACCACGTGCGTATCGGGGTTGCCCGTGGTCCGCACTATCGCGGTCAGACCCTCCTGCGTGATGCCAATGAACGAATGCGGTTGACGGGCCGACTGGATCGCATTAATCGCCGCCTGCAGGTTGCCGTCGGTGGTGTTTTTGAACCCGACCGGCATCGAGAGCCCGCTCGCCATCTCGCGATGGGTCTGCGACTCGGTGGTGCGCGCGCCGATCGCGGCCCATGCGATCAGGTCGGCGATGTACTGCGGAGTGATCGGATCGAGCAACTCGGTCGCGGCCGGCAGTCCCATCCGCGCGATTTCGCGCAAAAGCCGACGCGCGATGCGAAGTCCCTCCCGCATGTCGCAGCTCTCGTCCATCAGCGGGTCGTTGATCAGCCCCTTCCACCCGACCGTGGTGCGCGGCTTGTCGAAATAGACGCGCATCATCACGTACATCCGGTCGGCGACCCGCGGGGCGAGCACGGCGAGCCGCTGCGCGTACTCGATCGCCGCTTCGGGATCATGGATCGAGCAGGGTCCGACGATAAACATCAGGCGCCGCTCACCTCCGGCGATAATTCGGCGCACAGTTTCGCGCGATTCATAGACGAAGCGCACGAGCGCGTCGTCCAGCGGCAACTCGTCCTTGAGCGCGCGCGGTGCGATCAGCGGTTCGGTGGCAGCGACATGTATGTCCTGAATGCGCGGCATTGAACCTTAAGATTTAGCCTAAATCGCGGAGCCGCTTAAGTGCCCGGGAGCGTGAAATGCTTGCCGTAGCGTGCGGCGCGCCGTACTCTGTCACGCGCGATGGCAAGCAAGACTGGCAACCCGGGAAGCGCGTCAACAACGTCTGCTCCGCGCCGTTCGAGGCGGATTCTGCTGGCGATTATCGGAATGATCCTGTGTATCGTCCTGGCTGTGGCGCTGGTGTTGCAGGAAGGCGGACGGGTTGTTCAGATCGACAGCCAGGGCCATGTCTATTCGCCGATTCTGCGCGACATGATGGGGAATCACACGCCGCAATCGAATCCGGCCGGTCAGCCGGGCGCGCCTTCCGGAGAATAAGGCCTCTCGAGAATTGCGGGCGGTGAGCGCAGATGGCCGGGTTGCCGGATCCTGAACCTGCGGTCGATCGGCCGGGTCGCGTACGCATCGGCCGCGGCTACGGCCGCGATTTCTGGGCGGTCTTCGCCGCCAATTTTGCGCTGAACGGCGCCGCCAACATGCTGGTGATCTTCCCGCTGTTCATCGTGCGCCTGGGGGGTGGTGCTGCGACGATCGGCGCGATCGCCGCGTTCGGCACCGCGATGGCATTGGCGGTGCGGCCGGCGCTGCCCCGCGCAATCGAGCGAATGGGGCGGCGGTCGGCGGTTTTCTGGGCGCTCGCGATCGAAGCTATCGCGCTGGTGCTCTACATCCCGATTCAATCACTCGGCATCCCGCTGTTTGCGGTGCGCGCGCTCCACGGCGCGGCCGAAGGATCCGCGCGCGTCGCGCTGTTTGCAACCTTGTTCAATATTTTACCCGCAGAACGCCATGGCGAGGCGATGACGATCTTCAGCCTCAACGGCATGATGCCGGCGGCGTTCGCACCAATGGTCGGCGAGATTATCTATCAGCGTCTCGGCTTTGCCGCGTTCTTCATCGTGGCGGGCGCGCTCTGCGGATGCGCCGCGCTCGCCATGATCGCGGTCTCGGATGAACTGGGCGCAGGGACGGGATCGGAGGCCGGCGCCGCCGGCGGCGCCCGATGGAGCGAACTTCTACTCAGCCGCCGTCTGATGCCGATCTGGGTGGCGACGCTGCTGTTTTCCGCCGCGATCACATCGCGACTGAATTTCGTTGCGCCCTTTGCGCGCCAGCGCCACGTCGCGCAGATTGGCAGCTATTTCGTAGCTTACTCGGCGGCCGCAATCGCGGTGCGGCTTACCTGCGGAAGCCTGGTCGAGACCGTGCGCGAGGATCTGATGCTCGCACCCTCGCTCGTGACGCTCGGACTCGGCATCGGACTGGTGTCGCAGACCGGGGGCCGCGGGATGCTCTCGATTGCGGGGATCATCGGCGGGCTCGGCCATGGACTTACATACCCGGCGCTGAGCCTGATGGTGTTGCGCCGCACGCCATCGGCGGCGATGGGGCAAACGTCGGCAATCTACACGTCGCTGTTCGATATAGCCGCGATGGCCGCGCCATATTTGCTGGGACTGGTTGCCGGCCGCGCGGGCTATGCTCCGATGTTCATGATCGCGGGCGCGAGCGCAGTGTGCGCGGGGATTTGCGTCAGCGTGGCGGAGAATTTTTTCGGGCGGTCAATTGCAGAAGTTTGCGATCGGTCTTAACTTGAAATTCGTGAATCCCTGCTTTACAGGGGCATCGAGCGATGCTAAATTCACTGTTCCTCGCTGTTCCGGGCCTGACGATCTGCGATTGCAGTTGTGAGTGCCGGCGGTGAAGCGGGTAAGGCCCGGCGTAAAATTCCAGTCGGTCAGCCGCTAAATTGTCAGGTTGACATTCAGTCCTCGTGACGATAATCTGGTCTTTCGCCTCAAGGGCTCGGCTCTTTGAAAACTGAATAGTAGTGCATGCCCAATTCGGGCGGCGAAGGGCTCCGAATGCGGAGCTGGAATCGCGTCCGAATTCGATTCCAAATAGCGGTCAGTCCAACCGGGTTGCGCATCGCAGGATGTGCAGTTCGGATTGAGATAATGAGCTTACTTGGAGAGTTTGATCCTGGCTCAGAACGAACGCTGGCGGCGTGCCTGAGACATGCAAGTCGTGGGAGAATGTCGGAGCAATC
>JAJPIG010000007.1 GCA_021324855.1 Pseudomonadota bacterium
GCCTTGCCGAGCAACGGC
Organism: Pseudomonadota bacterium; assembly: GCA_021324855.1. Taxonomy (GTDB): domain Bacteria; phylum Desulfobacterota; class Binatia; order Binatales; family Binataceae; genus JAJPIG01. The sequence goes on from JAJPIG010000007.1 coordinate 19, forward strand.
GAGGTCGCGCTGCCGATCGATCGCGGTCCGCTGACCGCCGAAGAGATTCGCACCGAGCGTGTCTATCCGGCCGATGCGAGCCGGCCGCGCTTCTAAGCGGAGGGCATCAGCTCGGGGCCGAAGAGAGAGGATTGACGAGTGGCAGTAATAGGAAACAAACCTGAGGGGCGTCACGCAGCGCTTAATGTAAGGCTGATAGGCGAAACCGAGGAGCGGCGCAGCGAGGTCAAGAACGTGATCTCGGCGATCGACGATCCGCCGCTCGAGATCAGCGAAGGCGTACCCGAGGTCGAGTCCCAGGCCAACGGCGATGGCGCGTCGGAACCGCCCGACGTAGTGATGGTGATCTTCAATGGCAATGAAGAAGCCTCGTTGACTTTCCTTCAGGCCCAGGCGGATAGCACTCCGCGCCCCGCCGTATTTGCGATTCTCGGGGAACGGTCGCCGGGCCTGATGCGCCGCGTGTTGCGGGCCGGCGCGGATGAGTTGCTGTTCATGCCGCTGGTCCAGGAAGACGTAATTCGCGCGCTACTCAAGATCAGCGAAGCGCGCCGGCGCGCCGAGCGGCATCAGGGCGGCATTATTTTCTCGGTCACCAGCCTGGTGGGCGGGGTGGGCGCAACTAGTCTGGCCGCGAATCTCGGCCTCGCGCTGCACAAGAACATGGACAAGCGCGTGGCGCTCGTCGACCTGGCCCTGCAATCCGGCGGACTCTCGGTGTTCCTCAGCCTGGAACCCGACCGCACGATACTGCCGCTCGCGCGGTTGGAGAAGAAGCTCGACTCGATTCAGCTCGAATCGGCGCTGACCAAGCACGACTCTGGTGTCTATCTGCTGGCCGCACCCAAGCGGATCGAAGATGCGGAAATCGTGTCCGATGTCCTCATCGGCTCGATCCTCGATCTGATGCGGCATCTGTTCGATTTTGTGATCGTCGATTGTGGGACCCATGTCGACGAGAACTCAGTGGCGGCGTGGGAACGCTCCGCCGACGTGCTGTACGTGCTGGATCAGTCAATCGGGGCGACGCGCTGCGCGTGGCGCTTTATCGATCTATTCGGAAAGCTGGGGATCCGGGACGCCGAGCTGCGTTTCATCCTGAACCGTTTTGATACGCATCATCCAATCACCGAAAAGCAGATCGCGCACACTCTCGCCCGCCCGATCTACGCGCGTATCCCGCGCGAGGACAAGACGCTGGAGCGCGTGCTGCTGAGCGGAGAAGGCCTCTGGAAGGTGGCTCCCAATGGTCCTTTGGCACGCGCGGTTGACGAACTGGCGCGGCGCCTGTCAGGGCCCGAAGCGCCGGTCCAGCAGGAGGCGGGGTTGATTGCGCGGCTGTTTTCGGCGGTTGCAACCCGAGGATAAGGGGAAAAGGCCATGAGATTAGCGGAACGCATTTCGCAAAACGCGCCGGGACGCGACCGCGCCGCTTCACTGATTGGCGGCACGCCCTGGCGGACACGCGAAGAGGCGAGCGATTCTTCACACGAGTTGAAGATCCAGGTGCACAACCGCCTGTTCGAATCGCTCGACGTCGAGAAGCTCGAAAGCCTCGAGCCCGCGATGGTTGAGAGCAAGGTCACCACCGCGATCAATGAGACGCTCGACGCGGAGGGCCGGCTGCTTACCGATTCTGATCGCGAGCGCCTGGTCGAGGAGATCAAGAACGAACTCCTTGGCCTGGGACCACTCGAACCGCTCCTGCATGACGATGAGATCACGGACATTCTGGTCAATGGTCCGAACCAAGTTTACGTCGAGAAGCGCGGTAAGCTGCACAGCACCGACATCACGTTTCATGACAATCAGCATCTGATGTTGATTATCGACCGGATCGTGTCGCGCGTCGGTCGGCGCGTCGATGAGGCTTCGCCGATGGTCGATGCGCGTCTGCCCGACGGCTCGCGCGTCAACGCCATCATCCCGCCGCTGGCGCTCGATGGGCCGTCGCTCTCGATCCGTCGTTTCGGCCGCCGCCGCTACGATATCGAGGGCCTGCTCGAACGCGAGAGTCTGACCCCCGAGATGGTCAGCTTCCTGCGCGCGATGGTTCGCGCCCGTTTGAACATCATCGTCTCCGGCGGCACCGGCTCGGGCAAAACCACTCTGCTCAACTGCCTCTCGGCGTTCGTGCCCGAAGACGAACGTATCGTCACGATCGAAGACTCGGCCGAAATCTCGCTCCAGCAGCCGCATGTAGTGCGGCTCGAAAGCCGGCCTGCGAACCTGGAGGGCAAGGGCGAAGTCACCCAACGCGACCTGGTGCGTAACTCGCTGCGTATGCGGCCCGACCGTATCATCGTCGGCGAGGTCCGCGGCGCGGAAGTCTTCGACATGCTGCAGGCGATGTCGACGGGTCACGACGGCTCGCTCTCGACGATTCACGCAAACAGCGCACGTGAAGCGGTCGGACGCCTCGAGATGATGATGCTGCTGTCGGGATTTTCGATTCCGCAGCGCGCGATGCGTCAGCAGATTGCCGCCGCCGTCAACGTTTTCGTCCACGTCGCCCGTCTGTCCGACGGCTCGCGCAAAGTGATGAAGATTTCCGAGGTCGCCGGAATGGAAGGCGACACCATCATGCTGCAGGACCTGTTCGAGTTCCAACGCAGCGGTGTGAGCCCGAGCGGCAAGGTGCTGGGCCAGTTCCGTGCGACTGGTATCCGCTCGGCCTACACCGAACGGATCGAGCTGGGCGGCTTCAAGTTCGTCGATTCGCGCCCGCTACGCTCTGTTCAGAGGTAAGTACGATGGATCTGGCAATTTGTCTACTGGTGTTTTCGGTCGTGTTCGGCACCGGCCTGATGCTCGTGCGTCAGCGCGAAGCGGTTCCCGAACGCGCCTATCGCAATCTCCAGCGGTTGACCCATGGCTCGGTCGATGCGGACGGCGATTCGATCATGAACCGTCGCCGCGCGAAGCAACGCGAGGCGCTGTCCTGGCTCTACCGCATGAACCTGCTTCGGCTCCTCGAGAACAGCCTCTGGCAGGCCGGTATCTACATGCGGCTTTCGGACCTGCTGCTGATCATCGTGTTGATGTTCGGCGCGGGAATCGCGCTCGGGCAGCTCGTTGTCGCTGATCCGCTGATTTGGTTTGGGATTGGCTGCGGGATGGCCTCGCTGCCGATCATCTATATTCACATCCGCCGCAAGCGGCGTCTTAAGGCGTTCGCCTTGCAGTTACCCTATGCGCTCGATCTGCTAAAATCTTCGCTCGAGGCGGGACATTCGCTGATGCGCGGGATGCAGGTTGTGGTGCAGGAGTTCGGCGATCCGCTCGGCGGTGAATTCCGCACCGTGCTCGAGCAGACGCGGATTGGGCTTCCGCTGCCGCGTGCGCTCGAAGACATGCTGACCCGCGTGCCCGAAGATGATTTCCGCTTGCTCGTGGTCGCGGTCAAGGTGCAGGCCGAGGTCGGCAGCTCGCTCGCCCATATCATCGAGCGGCTGGCCGAGATCGTGCGTACGCGCCAGCGGCTCCAGGCGCAGATCCTCGCGCTCACGGCACAGTCGCGTCTGAGCGGCATGATCGTCGGCCTGTTGCCGGTCGTGATGCTCGTGGTGTTCAGCGTTCTGCAACCCTCGTACACCTACACGCTGTTTCACGATCCCACCGGCATCAAGTTGGTTAAGCTCGCCCTCGGGCTCGACGTGCTCGCCTTCCTTATAATCCGGCATCTGCTGCGGCCTACCTATTAAAGGGGAGAGCCAATGTTGGACCCGATACTCATTACCGTCATTTTCCTTTGCCTGTTGGGCGTGGCAGCGGTAGGCATTTACGCCGCCATGTACGGCAGCCATCGCGTGCTGGAAGACCGTTTTGATGACCTCGCGATGCGCCTGCGAATCGAACACGGCGGCCTCGGCAACGACGATGCCGAATCCGAGGGCTTGGCGCGCTCGGCATTCGATTGGATTATCCGCCGGATGCCGGCGCCGGACCCCGGCAGCCCCAAAAGCGAGAGATTATCACAGACACTGGTTCAGGCAGGCTTCACCCGCTCCGGCGCTTTACAAGCCTTTCACGCGGTTCGGGTAGTATGCGCGCTGGGAGCCGGACTTGTCGTCCTGCTGCTGACGCTCGCGATGGGTTTGCCGAACGTGAGCGCAATTTTTTATGCGATCTGCGCCGGTCTGCTCGGCGCGACCATACCGAGTGTCATCCTGGGTCGGCGCGCCGCCAAGCGTCAGCGGGAAATCGGCCGCCAGGTGAGCGACGTGCTCGACCTGCTGGTGGTGTGCGTCGAAGCTGGTCTCGGCATCTTCGAGGCGATCAAGGTCGTCGGGAATGAAACCGAGCGCCAGGAACAGGCCATCGGCAAGGAGCTCGCGCTGGTGTCCAACGAGATCACAGCCGGCCTTTCGCTCGGGCAGGCACTCCGCAACATGGCCGAACGCACCGCGGTCGAAGACATCAAGCCGCTCGCGGCAACGCTCATCCAGAGCGAACAACTTGGCGCTCAGATGGCGCCGGCGTTGCGCGCAATCTCCGACACCTTGCGCAGCCGGCGGCGGCTGCGCGCCGAAGAGGCGGCCCAGAAAACCACCATCAAGATTCTCTTCCCGCTCATCCTGCTGGTGTTGCCCGCGATGATTATGATGATTGTGGGGCCGGCGATGATTCAGATCGCACGCAGCCTGAGCCCCTGATTCCACAACGTCAGCTCGTTCCTTCTCCTCCTGGGCGAGGCGCGAAACTTCCACCGCGCCTCGCTTGCGCTTGACGGCCGCGATGCTTCGCAATATCGGATGATCTTATGGACGACGCGCTCGCGAAGCGGCAGGCGATCGCACTCTGGAAAGAGGGGATCGGTTTTCAGGCTGCTGGCGATTACCAGCGCGCCATCGAGTTCTACAGCCGTTCAATCGAGCTTCATCCAACTGCGGAGGCTTTCACGTTTCGCGGCTGGGCCTATCACTTCCTTGGCCGTATCGATGACGCGATTGCCGAATGCAAGCGCGCGATTGAAGTGGATCCGGATTTTGGCAATCCCTACAACGACATCGGCGCCTACCTGCTCGCAAAGGGCGACTTCGAAGAGGCGATCGGATGGCTTGAGAAAGCCAAGCTCGCACCGCGTTACGAACCACGCCACTTCCCGTACATGAACCTCGGGCGTGTTTATGCCGCGAAAGGGATGGTGATGCGCGCGATCGCCGAGTTCGAACAGGCGCTCAAAATCGCGCCCGGCGAGCCGACCTGCCTTGAAGCGCTCGCCCGTCTGTGCGCCGTCCTCAATTAATCGCCTTAAGGTCTGGGCTGCCTTTTTACCGCGAAGCGGCTTTTGATAGACTCCATTTTTATGGCAGGACCTGAGCAGATCTGGCCGGAAGCGGTCCGCACACTCGAAGCCGGCAAACCCTTCGCACTCGCCACAGTGGTCAATGTGCGGGGTTCGACGCCGCGCGAAGTCGGCGCGAAGATGATCGTCAGAACCGACGGTCAGTTCGGCACGATCGGCGGCGGGTGCGGCGAGGCAGAAGTCTTCCGCAAGGCGCGTCTGCTGCTCGATGAGGGCGAAGGCGCGCGGCTCACTGAAGTCGACCTGACTGGCGACTTCGAGCAGCAGGAGATCGGTACCTGCGGCGGCATCATGGATGTCTTCATCGAGCTGTGGTCGCCGGAGCGCGATCTCCCGATGGCCCGCAAGCTTGCCGAATCGTCGCGTCGCAATCTGCCTGGCGCGCTCCTGAGTATCGTCAATCCAGGAACATCCGGGCGCGCCGCACTCGGCGCGCGCGCCGTGATCGATCTCTCTGAAACGCCCGCTTCCGCATCTATACTTGGACTCGACCGCGCCGCGCTCCAGCAGCTTCGCGAGCAGGTCGCCGACGCGATACCGGGCCTGCTCGAGGTCGGCTCTGACGGCGTGCTGCGGCCTGCCGCGCGGATCGATGCGAACGGTGCCGCGCGGCTGTTCGTCGATCCGATCTCGGGTGCTCAGCGTCTGATCATCGCCGGCGCAGGCCATATCGCACAGCCGCTCGCGGCGCTCGGCTCGATGCTCGGCTTCCATGTCACGGTTATCGACGATCGAGCGCAGTTCGCCAATCGCGAACGCTTCCCAAGCGCCGACGAAATCATAGTGCGCCCGTTCAAGGCCGCGATCGATTCGATCTGGCTCGATCGCCATTGCTACGTGATCTCGGTGACGCGCGGCCACGCCTTCGATGACGAGGTGGTGCGTGCGGCGCTTCGACAGGCGGCGCGCGACCCACGAATTTTCATTGGGATGATCGGGTCACGCCGGCGCGTCAAGACCACGCTCGAACGAATTAGCGCAGACGGTGTGAGCCCCGCCCTGCTCTCCCAGGTGCACGCTCCGCTCGGCGTCGATATCGGCGCTGAGACGCCCGAGGAAATCGCCATTTCCATCATCGGCGAGGTGATTCGCGAACGACGCACCCGCGCCCGCGATGATTTCAACCTGGGCGTCAAGCTCGGCCAACTCGAGCGCTCAGAGGGCATCCGCGGCGGAACCCGGCCGCGTCCGACCGCCGCGGCCGCCGGGCTGCACGAGACCGGCGAGACCGCCGCGAAGTAGTCAGTCTGGAGCTCGGCGGGGTACCGATGCGTCTCGAAGGTATCCTGCTTGCGGCCGGCGAATCGCGCCGGATGGGCTACCCCAAGCCGCTGCTCCGAATCGATGACCGCACCTTCCTTGAACAGACAAGCCTCGCGATGCTCGAGGTTGTGCCGCGGCTGATCGTCGTGATCGGCGCGTGGGCCGATCGGATCCGTCCGCGCGTCCCGGCCGATCCGCGAATCTCGACCGTCGAAAACCGAGGCTGGTCGCGTGGCCAGCTCTCATCGCTCAAACTCGGCATCCGGGCTGTCAGCGGCATGGCCGATGCCGCGCTGGTCCATCTCGCCGACCATCCGCTGGTTCGCGATGAAACGTTTCGGGGTATCGTGCGGTACTACTGCGGCGAAGCCAATCGACCGCCTATTCTTATCGCCCGTTCAGCAGGCCGCCGCGGCCATCCCGTGATTTTTGCCAAAACGCTTTTTGACGAACTATTGATGGCTTCCGATAGCGTAGGCGCTAAACAGGTCGTAAATCGCGATCCTGGACGCGTCGCCTACTTCGACGTCGATGATCCCGGAGTCGCCCTTGACCTCGATACCCCCGAGGATCTCACCCGCGCCGGTTTGCCGCCGCCGCCATCGGCTCAGGATTGACTCGCGATGCTCCCTCTGGTCCCTTGTAACCGAGGTCGGGATATAACGTAGTACGATTTGGAGCTATGGGGGGTGGAGATGGGACTGGCTTCGACTGCAAGATTGGAGAGCGCGGAACGGGTCCGGCCCGATGAGGAGCTGGTCGCCGAGGTCCGCGCCGGTGAGAATGCTGCGTTTGCCGAGCTGGCGAGCCGCCATCGTCGCCGCATCGAGCATCTCTGCCGCCGTTTCTTCATCGATCAGGAGCTGGTCCGCGATCTGACCCAAGAATGTTTTCTGCGCGCGTTCGCCGGACTTGCGAGCTATCGGGCCGAGATGCCCTTCACCGCCTGGATTCGCACGATCGCGGTCAACGCCTGTTACGACGAATTGCGCAGACGGCGCCGCAAGCCCGAGGAATTGGTCGCCGATTTCACCGTCGGCGAACTCGAGTGGATGGAACTGGTTAGTGACGCGTCTCCCGAGGAGTTGGCCGGCGCCGCCGAGGAGCGGCGTGAAGCCTACACGCTCGCTCATCGCTTGCTCGCTAGCCTCCGGCCCGAGGATCGGATGGTGCTGGTGCTCAAGGACAGCGAAGAGATGGGCGTGCAGGAGATCGCCGAGACGCTCGGCTGGAGCGAGGCGAAAGTAAAAATCCGCGCCTTCAGGGCGCGCCAGGCATTGCGCAAGCAGGCGAGCCGGATGCTCGGCTCGCGCCGCTTCAGGATTTTCAAGTGAACTGCTTTCAGGCTCGAAGGGAATTCCCGAATTTCTGGCGCGAGCGGCTCGCTGAGCCCGTCGCCAACCAACTCGCCGGCCATCTCGAATGCTGCGGGCTGTGCGAGCAGGCGTACCGGCTCTTCGCGCTGACCGCGCCCGTGATGCATTCGGATGCCGAGGCGGTCGATGCGATGCTGGGCGGCGAAGATGCAGTCCGGCGGCCGCGGCGAATGCCAAGCGTCCAAGCCGGCGATGCGGCCGAACAGCGTGGGATGATCTGGACGGCGCTCTCGATGCTGGTTGCGGCCAGCGTAATCGCCTATATCGCCGCGGCCACGCCCAGGGAGAGCCTGATCGACGCGCTTACCAACAGCCGCCCGGCGAGCGCGATTTCGGCGGTCCAGGAACCGCCCGCTTACTCTTTCCTCGACGACTTTGCCGGCTAGTCGAAACTGGTGGACGGTGGCGAGCGCCGTCGCGTCCGGAATTCTGGTCGGCTTCGCGGCGAGCACCATCGCCTATCGATTGCAGCTTCTGCGCGTGCCCGCCAACGGCGTCGTGCAGCGGATGGACCGCGATCTTCATTTGACACCCGCCCAGAAGACCCGCATCGCCGAGGTGCTGGATAATACTCGCGCCCACATCGGCGAGCTTCGCGATCGCTTCGAGAGCCAGCGTCAACAGGCGCTCAGCGATGCTTTCAATCAGATTCGCGCTTCGCTGACCCCCGCTCAGCAGCGCGATTTCGACCGGCTTTACAACCCGAGCGGTATCTCTCTGTCCAAACCGGCGCAACAGGCCCGGCAGTAGCTCACGACGGGCCCATCTCCGCGATCAGCTTGTTGGCTTCCGCCGCCGCGTTCGGATTATGCGCGGCGTCCGCGGCCGCCTGCCGCAGGTACTTGAGCGCCTCGGTGCGACTTCCCTGCTGGGCGAGAATCTGGCCGATTCTGAGCGCCGCGAAAGACGAACTCGGATCGAGAGCGTAAGCCTTGCGATAGTAGTTCAGCGCGTCCTCGAGCTTGGGCGGCACGAATGACATGTAGGCTTCGCCGATATTGAGGTAGACCGTGGGCTGCTTGGGCTCATACTTCGCAAGCTTCTGATAGACTTCGACCACCTTCGGGAAATCCGATCGCGAGTTATAATACAACCCGAGATAGACGTAAGCCTCCTCGAACCCCGGATCGATATCGGTCGCTTGCCAGAGCAGCTTCAATGCCTGAGCGCTGTCGGTCATGTTAATCGCCGCATTGACCAGCGACTGCGCCTTCTCGGCATTGGCATCTTGGGCGCGGACCGGCATCACGCTCATCGCAGCGCTTGCGAGGACCGCGAGCAGTATCGAAAAGGCGAGCCTTCGGATAGCCGAGCGCATCGATTCTGTTCAAAATGGTGGCATGAAAGCCGGGGATTGCAAAGCACCCGTCGCGGCGCCGGCCGCCTGCCAATGAGTTCCCCGCACAGCCGCTTCTGCGGCGACAATCCACGCATTCATTACCTCGAATGGAACCAGGACCGGCGCGACACGCTGGTCCTGATCCACGGCAATACCGCCAGCGCATGGTGGTGGGAACCGGTTGCGATGGCTCTGGGGGCCGAGTTCCGCCTGTTGGCCATCGATCTGCGCGGCCATGGCGACAGCGATTGGGTCCGTCCGCCGGCTTACCATCCGGCGGATTACGCCCGCGACGTGGCCGCGATGCTCGACGCGTCCGGCGCGCCGGCGCCGGTGGTCGTTGGGCACAGCATGGGCGGGCTTTGCGCCCTCGCCTTCGCCGATCTCTTTCCCGAGCGGGCTCGCGGCCTGGTGATCGTCGATTCCGCGCTGACTTCCAGCGGCGCGCGCGATCGTTTTCTGCGGCGGCTTCGCGGCCTCCCAGTCATCACCTACCCTGACCTCGCCACCGCGCGAGCCCGCTTTCGCCTGATGCCGAACGAGGGCGAGATCGCGCCTTCGCTGCTCGACGCTATCGCCGAGAAGAGCCTCGCATCGACTGAGGATCGACGCTGGACGCTCAAATTCGATCGCGAGAGCTTTTTCGGCGGCGATGGACTCGATCCGATGGCCTCAGTCGCGCGGCTCAAGATTCCCGCCCTGCTCGTCCGCGGCGCGCACAGCCGGATCATGACGGCGGAAGCGACCGTGCATGCGGTCGAGTCGAACCCGATGGCCGAGGCGCGGACGATCGCGGACGCGCATCATCACGTACTGCTTGAGCGGCCAACGGAACTTGCCGACGCGATCGCATCCTTCGCCCGCCGCATCCAAGCGCGCGCCGCGCAGCGCTAACCGAATATTGTCAAACCACCCACTACAGTTCGCGTTCCATCCGGCGGTGTGGGATGGCGGCCTCGTCGAACTCCGGGCCGAACGGCTTGAAACCCGCCTTCAGGTAGAAACCTTCGGCGTGCAACTGCGCGTGCAGGACGGCGCGGCGGTAGCCGAGGGTGCGCGCCTCGCGGAGGATGAAATCGAGCAGGCGCCGTCCGACGCCGTGCTTGCGCCATTCGCGCTCGACCGCCATCCGGCCGATTTTTGCGTAATCGCGATGCGGCACTATCCGGGCGCATCCAACGGCCCGAGCGCCGGCCAACGCAATGACGTGGATCGCGCGCCCATCGTCGTCAAGCTCGATCGATTCGGGCACGCCCTGCTCCTCGATAAAGACGCGGCGGCGAATTTGGTAAGCCATCTGTTTCAGGCGATCGTCGTCGGCCACGACGACGCGGATTTCATCGGCATTCACTCGACGTGAGTTAGCCCGCGCCGCACCCGCCGGTCAAATCATTGAGCGGCGTGCCGAAGCGGTGAACTTTCGCAAAATCACCAGAGACGGTAAGAGATGAGAACCGACCGGAGGAATCGAACGATGAGCGAACGCGACGGAGCGGCGAGCAAGCTTGAGATCGAGGAAGCGGCCGACCTGATTCTCGAAGCCGACTATGCGATCGCGCTGACCGGCGCCGGGATGTCGGTTGAGAGCGGAATCCCGCCGTTTCGCGGGCCGGGCGGCCTCTGGACCAAATACGGCGAGCCGCCGATGAACGGCTTCCAGATCTTCATGGCCGACCCGAAGCGCGCGTGGGAGGAGCGGCTCGCCAAACAGAACGACGAACTTTACCGGCCGCTGCGCGTCGCCGAACCGAATGCCGGCCATCTGGCGATGGCTGAGCTGGAGGCCATCGGCGTGCTGCGCTTCGTGATCACGCAGAACATCGACGACCTCCATCGCCGGGCCGGACAGAAACAAGTCGCAGAGATTCATGGCAACTGGACGCTGATTCGATGCCTCGAGTGCGTGCGGCGGGTGCCGTGGGGCGAAGTCAACCTGGAGCGGCTGCCGCCGCGATGCACCCGGTGCGGCGGTCTGATGAAGAGCGACACGGTAGCCTTCGGCGAGCCGATTCCCGCTGACGCGCTTAAGCTCTGCGCCGAGCATTCGGCGCTTGCCGACCTGGTTATCGTCGCCGGCACTTCGGCCACGGTCTATCCGGCGGCGGGCTTCGCGCTACAGGTGAAGGAGCGCGGCGGGCGGCTGATCGAAGTAAACCTGTATGAGTCGGATATCACGCCGCTGTGCGACGCGAGTCTGCGCGGCGGGGCGGCCACCGTGCTGCCGCAGCTTACGCGCGTGATCGCGGCCAAGCGGCGCGCCGCGCTTTCCTAGTGTGTCGAAGGATGCTTGACGAGCTGCAGCAGCAGCATCGTGCCGCCGCCGTCGAGTTCCGTTGGCTGGCTCTCGCTCGCGATTGAGTACTTATGTTGCGCAGCGGGCGGGAGCGCATCGTAAATGTTCCGCCAGCAGAAGAGAAACTCGGGTGTCCAACGAGCGCCCAAGGTGAGCACCGGAATCGTGCGGTCACTGTAGAACGCTATCTCGTAATCGATTCCGCCAAAGTAAGCCACCCGATGATCGTCGACGATGCGCATCGCAGCGCGCGTGAAATCGCGCAACGAAGTGATCTTGGCCGTCGTGGGAATCACGATGAGATTTGTGATCAGGACGAAGCAGGCGATGCCGACGGCACTCGCGAGCACCATCCGATTTCCAGGTCCGCGGACGAGCAGCCAAAGCCCCAGCGCCGCGGCAGCCAGCAGAAGCAGGACGGCGACGACCAGATAATTTGCAGCCGCTTGAATCAGAGCTGGCATCAGCGCCGCATTGGTCCATCCAATGCGAACCATAAGCGCGGCAATCGGGTGAGGATTCCGCGTGAGCAGGAGCATCGCGACGGCTCCCGCCGCCGCGCTCACGAGGAGCACAAAACCGGCCGTGCGTGTGACTGGAGTCATCCAGCTTCGGCCGGATTCGACGGCATCGGCAATCGCGATTCCCAGGAGTGCGGCCAACGCCGGATACATCGCGAGCAGATAGACACCGCGCTTGCTCTGCGCGAAGTCATAGACCGCGAACACGACAATACAACATACGACGAGATAGCGGATGCGCCCGGCCGTGGCGCCCTTGCGGCGCACATAGCCGAGCCACGCCGCGGGCGCGAGCAGCGTCCACGGCATAAAGCCCGCGAGCAGCGCGAAGATGAGGTAATAGAACGGATGAGCGTGGCCCTCATGCACGGCGCCGCTGTGAATGATGCGAAAGAGATTCTCGGCCAGCAACTGCTTGTGAACGAAGGCGGCGCCGCGCACTATCGCCGCGCCGACGTACCATCCGCCGGCGATTACGATCACGATCGGAATTCCGTACAGAGGGCGAAGCTGGCGGATTGCCTCCCAGCGTCGCTCGTAAAGGATCCATATCGATGCGGTCAGCCCGGGCAGAACCGCGCCGACCGGACCCTTGCTCAGCACGGCGAGCGCCAGCGCGCCATACAGCAGCGGCCATCGCCCGCTCAACCCTTCGGCGATCGCTAAAATCTCGAAAAACGCCAGTTCCATGAAGAAGGTCAGCGTCATGTCGACCCGCGCGCCGGTACCGGCCTGGAGATACTGGAAAGTGGTGGCGAGAATCAGCGCGGCGAGGAGCGCACGTTCATCGTCGAAGAGCAGGCGCAGATATAGATAGCAGGCAATGATGCCGCCGATCGCGAGCAGCGCCGACGGGAGGCGAACGGTCGCCTCGGTAACGCCGCCGGCCGCAACCGACGCGAGCGCGGCCAGCCAGTGCATCAGCGGCGGCTTTGACGGAATCTCGATGCCTGCGCGGAGCGGCAGGATGAGGCCGCCGCCCTGGACCATCGCAAGCACTGTGACGCCCTCGCGCGGCTCGCCCTTGGTGTAGAACGGATAGGCGCCTAGATTGACGGCAAACAGAACCAGGCCGAGTCCGAGCAGGAGCGGGATCGCGATGCGCGGCGCGGCCGGAGAATTCAGGCCTCCGGGCACGGATGCGTCGGCGCATTTAACCGCGCCGGAAGACTCAGCCAAGCCGGAACTCAGTACGCGTTGGAAACCCGTACCCTGCCGTTCTCGTCGTAAACGTAGACCTCGTCTCCCTCGTCATGAGTCTTCTTGTGGGTGCCATCGCAGAACGGCTTTTTGGCCGAAAGGCCGCATCCGCAGATATACGCTGGAAGCGTGGTCCCCTCGGGGATTTCGTAGGGAGCGTTCTTTTCATGCATCACGAGTCGCGCCATCGAGTTACCCTCTCTCCGTTTTTGCGCTCGCACGCGCCAGTTTGTCAGCGACACTAAAGACCACACGGGAGGACTAGTCAAACCAACTCCGCACGTATTCCAAAGATGTGGCGAAATACGATTCATTCGCGGCGGGCGAGCACTGCCCAGTTGATCACGTTGGCCGTCGACAGGCTGCTCCATCGCCGTTCGAGCCTGAGAAAGAGCCGGTTGATCCACACAATCCCGTGACTGCGCCAGAAATGCCGGACGCTGCTGTGCCGGGCATGAAAGCCAAGATGAAACGCAGCGTGGCTCAGGATCAATCCGATCGAGGCAAAGAAATGACCGCACGGCTTTAACTGCTCGATTCGGAAACCCGCATTCGTGAGCAACAGCGTGAGCCCGTGGCCGGTGTAGCGGAAATAATCGTCGGGCTCCATGTGCAGAGGCCAGGCCTGGGGCGCTGACAGAACCAGCCGGCCGGTTTTGCGCAGGACGCGATGCATCTCGACCAGCGCCGCCTGCGGCGTGGTCAGATGCTCGATCACCTGCGTACATAGAATCGTATCGACTGAGTTCGCTTCGAACGGCATCGAATAGACGGAGCCGACGACCTGCGGCATCGCGCGCGGATCGAGATCGAGCTTGATCCAGCGCGACGGAGCGCTCGCGAACGGTTCATGGCCCCGGTAGTGTGTGCGCGCTCCGATCTCGAGCACAATTCCAGGAGCGAACGCGCAGATGGTTCGCAGTTCCTGCAACAGGAGCTCGCGGCTGATTTTTCCGGGCGAACGCCACGCGGCGGCGGTATCGGCGGGCTCGAGCAATGGTTTACCTTTCGCCCACTGACCGTCCGCGATTCGAAGCGGAAATCATCGAGGCTGGATATACGTGCCGGTTCAAGCCGGCGTCAATACGACTTGTCGATTTGCAGCGCGAAGCCGAACTCGCGCGCCAAACGCCGGGCCCATCCGCGCAGTCCGCGTTCGCGGCGGCCGTTGGTCGGCATCCATTGATGGAGCGGGACACTGAAGCCGCTCTTCGCGCGCTTGACCAGCGCAGGCGGAAGCGGACGGTTTGGAACGGTTGCGAGTTCGCGCTTGCGCTTGTGCAGGAGTTTGTGCGCCGCGAGCGGCGCGATCGCGCGAATCACGTCGAGATCGGCGAGCGGCGTCCGAATCTCGACCGAGTGCGCCATCCCGGCCCAATCGGCGTCGCGCAGCAACTGATCCCGCATGTAGCGAGTCATCTCGAGCGCAGCGACCTTGAGAAACGGAGCATCGATCCCTTCGATCGCGCCGCTAAGCGAATTTTCGGTGTCGAGCGCCGCAAGTCCGTCGCGAACGGTTTCCGGATCGAGAATCTCCGCGATTTCCCACGGCATGAACAGGGCGCGCCGCAAAAGGTAAGCACCCGCGTAGCTGCCTGCATATTCGAGCATCGCGGCGTATTTAGGCGAGGTCACCCGCCCGATAATCGGTGCGAGCCACTTGCGGAGCGCGCGGCCGGCTGGGCGCGGAAGGATTCGGCCCCATCGAGCGGCGATCGCAGGGACCTGGCGGAAGCTGCCGTAACCACCGAACAGCTCGTCGCCGCCAATCCCCGAAAGCGCCGCCTTAAGTCCGAGCTTGTGGGCCGCATTGGCGACGAAATAGGTATTGACACCATCGGTAGACGGCTGGTCCATCGCGGCAACGATGCGCTCGAGATGCAACTCGAATTCATTGCGCCCGAGCCATCGCGTGTGATGCTTAGTCGCGTAGCGATCTGCGACTACTGCGGCGAGCGGTGTCTCGTCCTGGCTCGTACCGCGGTATTCGTCGAATCCCAGCGTGATGGTGCTGAGCTGCGCGTCGCGGGTCTCCGTGGCGAGCGCCGTTACTGCCGACGAATCTAGCCCGGCTGACTGAAAGATCGCGACCGGGACATCCGCGATCAAGTGATAGTTCACGCTCTCCGCAAGTGCCGCTCGGATTCGATCGCGGACCGCGTTCGCCGGCGGCGGTGAAAGATCGCGCGATGCGGCTGCGGCGAGCTCGGCGCGAAGATCGCAAAAAGTCCGGAGCGTGGGCGCGCGCCCTTGCTCCGCGACCATCATGCAGCCGGCCGGAAGCGCGCGAATTCCGCGATGAATTGTGAATGGATCCGGCACGTAGCCCCAAAGCAGGAAGCCCACCTCGCCCGCCGGATCGCGTCGGCTCTCGATGCCTCCGCCGCGCAACAGCGCCTTCACCTGCGACGCCATCCGCAGTATCCGGCCGTCATCAGCGTAATAGAGCGGCTTGATACCGAGCGGATCGCGCGCCGCGAGCAGACGGCGACGCCTCTCATCCCAGATTGCGAAGGCGTACATGCCACGGACGTCGCCGAACATCTCGAGCTCCCGATCGGCATAAAGATGGAGCAGGACTTCAGTGTCGCTCCGGGAAACGAAAATGCGACCGCGCGCTTCGAGCCGCGCGCGCAGCTCGCGATAGTTGTAAATCTCGCCGTTGAAGACGATCCGCACAAGCCCGTCCTGCGACGCCATAGGCTGCGCGCCCGCCTCACTCAGGTCGACCAGCGCAAGCCGCCGATGAGCCATGCCCACGCGCCCATCGTCCGAGAGCCAAAGCCCCGAACCGTCAGGGCCCCGGCTGGTCATCGCATCGCGGATAAGTTCCAGCTCGACGCGATCGATCGGCACAGCGGCGTCACGGTAGCCGAATATCGAAACGAGACCGCACATGTACTTACGCAATGATTGCCCGGCGCCGATCGATTTCCGCGTGGCGGCCGAGCATCAGCGAAACCTAGCAGAGAGCGCCGACGCGCGACGCATACAAAAACATTGCGCTGGAGAATGGACACTCGCGGCCAAACTTATCGGTCGGGAGATAGCGCAGGCCGTGGCTTTCGAGCGCTCTCGGTATCGACGCGAGATCGCCGGCGAGATGATGGTGCAGCTCCATGGAGAGATTATCGATATGCGCGAGCCACTCGGGCTCATCGAAAAGACCGCTCTCGCCCCCCTCAACGTCCATCTTGACGAGCCCGAAACGCGCGACGCCCTGCTCATCTCGGATGCGTCCGATCGAAATGAAGCGTTCGGGCTCGCGACTCTCCGCCGCAGAACTTCCGATCGATCTGCGGTAACGAATGACGCGGCGCGCGTCACAGCCGTTGGCTTCCAGCAGCAGACGCATCACCGGATCGTACTGGGGCAGGGGCTCCACACCTATGACCCTGTCCGCATCGAGCGCGAGTAGCGCGATTAGCGAAAAAAGACCGCGATTCGCGCCCAGATCGAGTACCGGGCCAATCGGCGATGCGAAGCGGAACCTGCGGAGATAACAGTCCTTCGCGTACATCTCGCGCAAATTGCCGAAGGTCGGATTGTCGCGATGCGCCGCAAGCAGCGCATCGATGTCAGCGATCGGCAGATTGATGCGCCGCCCGCGATAGCGAATCGCAAGATTGCGGCTCATCGCGGCGTCAACACAGATGAGCTTGCCGCTGCGCATGACCTCAGGAGCACGGACTGCGCAGGCGCCGACGAACGCCATGAGGTCAGCGGTGGAAAGCATTCCACTCAACGAGCGGCATTCGTGAAACAAGCGCCATACCGAACCGGTTGTCATCTCGTTTAGCCGATTCAAAGTTTATGGAAATAAACCGCTAGGACGAACGCTGCAGCGATAATCCGATACCACGCGAACGGCACGTAGGTCCGAGTACGCACGAAATGCAGCAACACAAAGATTGCCATGATCCCGAAGACGGCTGAGGCGATGAAGCCCAGCCCGACATCGGCAGTCAAGTCGTTATGGATCAGCTTCCGGCTTTCCAACAGGCCCGCGCCGGCGATGATGGGTGTGGCCATCAGGAACGAGAAATTAGCCGCATCTTCGCGCTCTAGGCTGAGGACCCGGCCCATCGTGATCGTCGACCCCGAGCGTGACACGCCGGGAATAACTGCGAATGCCTGGCTTAGTCCGATTAGCAGCGCATCAAACGCCGTCATTTCGCTCATTTTTCGTCTCATCGGCATGGCGCGATCGAGAACCCACAGCGCGAGGCCCAGCGCAGCCAGCATCGGCGCGATCAGGGCCGGCGAGCGAAAAATCGTCTCGGCCTGCTTCTCGAAGAGAAACCCAATGAGTGCTCCGGGGACCGTTGCGATGATGACCAGCGTCAGCAGTCGTCGATTCTCGCGATCGCCATTAACGAGCGACGCCGCCATCCCGACCCACGCGCGCCGGTAGTAGATCAGCAGCGCAGCGAGCGTTCCCAGATGCAGTGCGACATCGAAGGCCAATCCTGGATCGTCCCATCCGAACAGCCATGGGATCAACACCAGATGGGCCGAACTCGAGACTGGCAGAAATTCAGTAAGGCCTTGAACTATCCCAAGTATGACAGCCTGTAAATGCGATAGCATAACACTCTTTTACTCGTTTAATCATTCATAAAAGTTGTTTGTGGATTATTCGCCAAATTTAGCAATCTTGTCCCTATCACAGATAGTCGCTACGCTTGACCGCGCTGGTCCGGAATCTAAAAATGTTCCCAGCGTCGTGGAGGGCGACGGTCAGCGTACTTGGAGGCGCTGCATATGGCCCGAAGCATCAAAGGCAAGGTCGTTCCCTTGCGGGGAGACGACATGGTCGATGAAGATCTTCGCCAAGCCCATGCGCAGGAACTTTCAGAGGCGTTCATCGGCGGCCGGCCTCACCCGTTTCCGATGGTCTCGACGCTGCCTCGTCTGCCCGCGATGATTCCGGACGAGATTCTGGATTATTACGGCTGGGTTTTCTGCCAAGGGGGCTTTTCGAACCTCCAGATGACATTCGAGCAATTTCTGACCGTCGTAGCCGCAGTCAGCCCGTCGGGCCTGTGCCCGGAATATGACGGAGCGGATGGCGCCACAGCCAGAGACTGACGTCTGTCCGTTTTTCTTCTGATTCCCCGCTTCCTGAATGCTGAATTGGCCTAGGGCTGATTTCGGCCTGAAGGGGCGCCGGTGTTCGTCCCTGACCCCTGTTTCACCAGCGAGTTGCGCACCCAGATGGTCTGGAACGGCGCCACGTCGGTCGGCGATCGAAGCCCGTTATCCCGCGCGATAATCTGCCAGTTGTCGGCATTGCCCGTCGCCCGCTGCGCCAGCCCCTTCAAGTCCTCATTCGGTAGCAATGCGAAGTTTACTCCCCCGGCCGTTGGCGTTTCGGGCTCCGGAGGATACGACTGCGCGAGCTGATCGATCTGATTAAAGAGATTCAGCTTGCGGCTCGCCTTATACTCCTCGAGTTCGGCCTCGGTGACGTTCTCACCGCGCACGTTCACGATAATCTTGCTGCGGCTGCTGCCATTGGGCACCACCTGCACTTCATAGCGATAGCGCGGCAGGTTGCCGACCAGGCTCGATATGAGCCCGACCGGTTTGTTGGTGATATCGGTCCAGAGCGTCGTGAGTCCGTTGCCGCTGGGCGCGGTTTCAAACAGCACGCCGTCACCGCGCAGGGCATCCTCGGTGAGCAGAAACGCTTGATGGTCGTTGTAATTGACCTCGTGTTCTTCGCCGAGGGTCACTTCCGATGCGGCCGCATGAAGAGCGGTTGTGCCGATGACCGCTGCGGCTATGATTGCGACCGCGAGCCAGCCGGCCACGATCGTCAAACTCGTGGGAAGCCTGCGCGCAAGACCCATAGCAAAATCAGGAAACCATGCGTTTCCCAAATGCGCAAGCTTTGCGAAGTAGCGCGCGGGCCGTGTGATTTTCGATATACTGACGCGAACCAGGAACCATCGGCGGGCCGGTTCCGGATGCGCGGAATCCAGCGCCGCCAAATCTCAGACTGGGCAGGATCTTTTTGATGAGCCAGGTGCAAACCTCCACTCCACGCCACGCAGTCGCCGTGATCGGCGCGGCTACGGCAGGCTCGGAAATCGCCGCGATTCTCGCCGCGCGCGGCTCGCTCGTGATCGTGATAGAGCAGAACGCGCGTCCGTTCGGAAAAATTGAGGATGGCCTGCCGCGATGGCACGTCAAGCAACGCCAGGACGAATACGAGAAGATCAACGCCAAGCTCGAGCATCCGAACATCGAGTACCTGCCTCTGACCCGGATAGGCCGCGATCTCGCCTTCGACGAGCTGCGCGAAGCCTGGGGGCTCAGCGCGATCGTGCTCTGTAACGGCGCATGGCGCGACCGGCCGTTCCCGGTCGAAGGCGCCGATGCCTACGTCGATCGCGGCCTGGTCTACCAGAATCCGTTCATCTACTGGTTCAACCACTACCAGGAGGCGGCCTATAACGGCCCGCGCTACGAGATCCTGCCGGGCGTCGCGGTGTTCGGCGGCGGGCTCGCCTCGATCGACGTCGTCAAGGTGCTGCAGATCGAGACTACGCTGCGCGCGCTTGCCGCGCGCGGAATCAAAGAAGATATGCTGCGGCTGGAGCGCGAGGGAATCGATCCGGTGCTCGGCAGCCACGGCCTCAAATGGGCCGATCTCGGTGTCGCGCCGTGCAAGCTCTACTATCGCCGCCGCGTGCTGGACATGCCGCTGTCCGACATCCCACCCGACGCGAATCCGAAGCGGGCCGAGGTGATGCGTCAGGCGCGCGCGAAAATTCTCGAGAAGGCGCAGCGTAAATATCTGTTCGAATTTCAGGAGCGCAGCGTGCCGACCGGGCTCATCGTCGAGGACGGCCGGATGGTCGGCGTGAAGCTAAGCCGCACCGAGATCGTCGACGGACGCGCAAACGTCATATCCGGCAGCGAAGCGGATCTGCGCGCGCCCTACGTCGTGAGTTCGATCGGCAGCATCCCGGAGCCCATTCCCGGGATCCCGCAGCGCGGCGAGATTTATCAATACGTCAAGCAGGAGGTCGGTCTCCTGATGGAAAATCGCACGGCGGTATTTGCGGCCGGCAACGTGCTGACCGGCAAGGGCAACATCAAGGATTCGCTCGAAAGCGGCACCGGGATCGGGATTCACGTCGCCGAGAGCTATCTCGGCCTGACCGATGACAAGGTCTCGCTGGCCGATGCCGCACGCGAAGCCGCGGCGCACGAGGGTGAGATCGTCGCCGAGGCGGTCGATCGGCGCGCTGCGCTGAGCGCCGAGACGATCGCGCAGATTCGCGCGCGGGCCAGGGAGCGCCAGCGCGCCGTCGGGTACGAGGGAAACTATCGGGAATGGATCAGGCGCGTGACGCCCGCAGATTTGCAGTAGCCGGTGATGGTAGCTGCAAGTGCGTAAGCTCGGGCTAATCGCAGGGAACGGCGTCTTCCCGCTTGAGGTCGCGACCGCCGCGCGCCAGCGCGGTGTCAAAGTGATCGCCGTTGCCCACCAGGGCGAAACCAAACCGGAACTCGAACCGCTGGTCGATGAGATCACGTGGATCAAGGTCGGCGAGGTCCAGCGACTTATCGATGTGCTCAAATCCGCGCGCGTCGACGAAGCCGCAATGGCCGGCGGAATCGCTCGCGCCCGACTCGGTGATTCCTTCGCGCCCGACTCGCGAGCGCTTCAGATGCTGACGCGCATCGCGCGCTTCAGCGACGATGCTGTTTTGCGCGCGCTCGCCGGCGAAATTGAGACGGAAGGTATCCCGATGGTCGATCCCGTACCGATGATCCCAGGCGCGCTGGCCGGCTCGGGACGTCTTGCTGGTCCCGAACCCACCGACGGGCAGCTCAAGGACCTGGCGCTCGCGTTTGCAGTGATGCGCGCGCTGGGCGCCTTCGATGTCGGCCAGGCGGTCGCGATCCAAAACGGCGTAGTGGCTGCGGTCGAGGCCGTCGAAGGCACCGATGCGGCGCTCCGACGCGCCGCGCAGCTCTCGGGCGCGGGACTGGTCGTCGCCAAGGCCGCGAAGCAGGGTCAGGACCTGCGCTTCGATCGCCCGGCGATCGGCCCCGCGACCATCGAGCTGCTGATCGAAATTCGCGCAGCGGCGCTCGGCGTCGAGGCAGGCCGGGCGCTTATCCTGGAGCGCGAGCGGACCTTCGCGATGGCCGAAAACAGCGGCGTCACGATCTACGGCTATGGCGGCTGAACTGCGCGCGGCGGTCGTCGGCGTCGGGAAGCTCGGCGCGCTCCACGCCCAAAAGTATGCGGCGCTGGACGGCGTCCGTCTGAGTGCGGTGGTTGATGTGGACGCGCACCGCGCTCGCGAGATCGCGAAGCAATCCGGCGCGGCGGCGCTCGCCGACTATCGGGCACTGGCCGGAACCGTCGATCTGGTGAGCGTCGCCACTCCCAGCCTGACGCACCATGAGATCGCCTCCTGGATGCTCCGCGCGGGTATCGATGTGCTGCTCGAGAAGCCGATGGCCGCATCGCTTGAGCAGGCACGCGAGTTGGCCGCGGCCGCGGCGGCAAATCGTAGAATTCTCCAGATTGGCCATCTCGAGCGTTTCAACCCGGCGATCCTGCATCTGCGCTCGATCCTGCACGCGCCCCGCTTTATCGAATGCCATCGGCTCGCGCCGTTCACCGAGCGCGGCTCCGACGTGGACGTGATTCTTGATCTGATGACTCACGATCTCGACGTCATCCTGAGCTGCACCGACGCGGAGGTGGTGGCCGCCGAGGCGATCGGCGTCGCGGTGCTGACCGACCGCATCGACGTCGCCAACGCGCGGCTCCGGTTCTCGGACGGGATGATCGCGAACCTGAACACCAGCCGGGTGGCGCCGCGACGCGAGCGCAAGATTCGCTTTTTCCAGCACGACGCTTATCTTTCCGTTGACTACGAGGCGCGGCGAATCCAAGTCTATCGCAAGAGTCCGCCGCCGGCCGGCTCCGTCTACCCGGTTATCTCGGCCGAGCAGATCGATCTCGACAAGGGCGACCCGCTCGCCGATGAGATTGCGGCGTTCGTTCAGAGCGTGCGCACGCGCACGGCCCCGGCCGTCAGCGCGATCGATGGGCTCCGCGTCATGGAGCTGACGGAACGGATAAAATCATCGATCGCGAGCGCGGACTCGCTCGCCTGAAATGTTTCGGATTTTGACTGAGATGAACCTTCGAAGTTGGATTGGAATTAGATGCCTCGCGCTCGTGCTCGCGCTCGGCGCCGCCGGATGCGCGCATCGACCGCCCGCCGATGAAGTAGGATCGTATCCGGCGGCGAACCCGAACGATTGTCTGCCCCCGCTCGCGCTCATCGATCAACACGGCAATCGCGTGGTGTTGAGCTCGCTCAAAGGCAAACCCGTGTTGATCGATTTCATCTATACGTCGTGCCGTCTCGAATGCCCAACGCTGACATCGAAGTTCCGGCTCGTCGCGCGAGCGCTCGGACCGCTGCTCGGACCGCGCGTAACGATAGTCTCGATCAGTCTCGATCCCGAGCACGATCTCGCTCCGGTGATGCTCAAGTACGCAAGCGACATGGGCGCGCCGCCGAGCGGATGGCTTTTCCTGACCGGGCCGCCGGCTGCGATCGATCAGGAACTCGCGCTGTTCAAAATCGTTCGCACGCGCGAGCACGACGGATCGATCGGGCACGTCGCCGCCGCATTTCTGCTCGGCCCGAACGGTCATCAGGTGCGACAGTACGAGATGCTCGCGGTGAGCCCCGGGACGGTCGTCGAAGACGTCCGCAATGCGCTTGCGGCCGGATAAGGACCGCCCGCCCCGAATCCTGATCGTCGCCGGCGAAGCGTCCGGCGATCTTCACGGTGCTGCGCTCGCCCGCGAGATTCGCGCGCGCGCATCGGATTGCGAGCTCTTCGGGATTGCTGGCGAGCAGATGCGCGCGGCGGGCGTGCGCGCGCTGGTGAACGTCGAAGAGATCGCCGGGCTCGGCGTGGTCGAGCTCGCGTCGACCATCGGGCGGACGCTCAGTGCGATGCGGATGCTAATCCGGCTCGTGAAGCGCGACCCGCCCGACCTTGTCATCCTGATCGACTACGCTGACTTCAATCTCTTCTTTGCCCGCTTCGTCCGGCGCGCCGGCGTCCCGATTCTCTACTACATCGTGCCGCAGGTCTGGGCATGGCGTCGCGGCCGGATCGCGAAGCTCGTGCGCCGATCGGATCGGCTGGCGGTGGTCTTTCCATTCGAGAAGCAGGTCTATGCCGCCGGCGGCGATCGCGTGATGTTCGTAGGGCATCCGCTGCTCGATATCACGCAGCCGGCGGCGGATCGGACGACCACCCTGGCACGCCATGGTTTTCCTCCCGCTGCCCACTTGCTCGCGATTCTTCCGGGGAGCCGGCGCGGCGAAGTGCTCCATTTGCTGCCCCCGATGGCCGCTGCGGCACGCCTTCTCGCCGACCGGCGGGGCCTTCTCCCTGTAATCCTGCTGGCGCCGACGCTGACCGAGGCCGATCTCCGGGCGGCGGCAGGCGACGCCATCGCGGGAATACGGATCATTGCCGGCGATTCGTATAGTATTATCGCGGCCAGCGAGCTCGCCCTGGTGACCTCCGGAACCGCAACTTTGGAAACGGCGCTGCTCGGCTGTCCGATGGTGATTGCTTACAAGATGTCGCCGCTCAGCTATGCCGTTGCGCGCACTCTGGTCAGAGGCGTCGGGTCCATTGGGATGCCAAACATCCTGGCCGGCCGACGCATCGTGCCCGAATTGATCCAGCGCGACGTCACCGCCGAGAAACTCGCGCACGCCGGCGAGCTGATGCTCGACGAGCCGGCACGCTCTGCGACCATCGCGGCGCTCGGCACGATTCGCTCGATGCTCGGCACGCCGGGCGCGGCCGGGCGCGTGGCGGAGATCGCACTCGGGATGATCGCATGACTCTGGTCACCCCGATGCAACGGCGCCTGCTCGGTTATCTGAGGCCCTATCTTTTCCCGCCGCTGACGGTGCTGATCGCGGCGACCCTGCTCCTGAGCGCGACCAACGGCGCAATTCCGCTGCTGGTGCGCCCGTTTATCAATCAGCTTTCGAAGTTCCGCGACATCAGGGCGCTTCATACCTTGTCGCTTGAAATCCTGGCGATCTTCATGCTGCGCGCGATCGGGAATTTCGTCAGCACCTATCTCAACGCCTATATCGGCTCACGAGTCACGCTCGATCTTCGCTCGCAGCTCAACGATCGCCTGCAGCGGCTCTCGCTCGGCTTCTTCAATCGCACGCCGTCAGGCGTGATGGTCTCGCGGATCATCAACGACGTCGCGCAGATCGCCGGCACCACCACTGACGGCATGTTCTCGATTTTCGGCGACGGATGCTCGCTGATCGCGGTGCTCGCCGCCGCCTTTTATATCGATTGGAAACTCGCGCTGATCGCGTTCGTCGTCTTTCCGGCCGCGGTGATGCCGGTGATGAGTTTCTCGAAGCGGATGCGCAAGATGACCAAGCGCGCGCAGAAACAGATCAGCGGCCTGATGGTCGTGCTGCAGGAGACCTTCCAGGGCAATCGCGTCGTCAAAGCCTTCGGGATGGAGGATTACGAGCGGCGCCGGTTCGACAGCGAACTCGCGCGCCTGCTCAAGATCCAGATGCGGATCGTCGTCATTCGCGCGCTCACCAGCCCGCTGATCGAAGTGATGGGCGCCTTCGCGATCGTCGCGGTGATGTGGTACGGCACCGAGTCGGTGCTTGCCGGCACGCGCACCGCCGGCACCTTCGGCGCGTTCTTCACTTCGATGCTGATCATCTATCAGCCGTTCAAGCGTCTCTCCCGCACCAACAACTCGATCCAACAGGGGCTGGCGGCGGCCGAGCGCGTATTCGAGATGATGGACGAGCCGATCGAGGTGGTGGAGGCGCCGGATGCTATCGAACTGCCGCGCACAATGCATTCGATCGAGCTTCAGGACGTAAGTTTCCGCTATCGCAAGGATTGGGTGCTCAAGGACGTGAATCTACGCATCGGCGCGGGAGAGGTGGTCGCCCTGGTCGGGATGAGCGGCGGCGGCAAGTCGACCATCGCCGACCTGATTCCACGTTTTTACGATCCGCAGCAGGGCCGGATTCTTATCGACGGCATCGATCTGCGCCGCTTCACGCTCCGCTCGCTGCGCTCGAACATCGGCCTCGTCACCCAGCATACGTTCCTTTTCAACGATACGATTCGGGCGAATATCGCCTACGGCAGTCAGGACCGCAGCATGGAAGAGATTGTCGCCGCGGCGCGTATCGCGAACGCCCACAACTTCATCATGCGCCTGCCGAAAGGCTACGACACGATGGTCGGCGAGATGGGCGTCCGGCTTTCCGGCGGCGAACGCCAGCGAATCGCGATCGCGCGTGCGATGCTCAAAGACGCGCCAATCCTGGTGCTGGACGAGGCAACCTCGGCACTCGATTCCGAGGCCGAGCGGCTCGTGCAGGACGCTATCGAGCTGCTGATCGCGAATCGGACTGTGCTCGTGATCGCGCATCGCTTGTCGACCATCCGGCGCGCGGATCGCATCGCGGTGCTGGTCCACGGACGCATCGTCGAGCATGGAACGCATGAGGAATTGCTCGCGCTTGGCCGCGAATATCGCAAGCTTTACGACCTCCAATTCTCGGAGGCCGCGGCGGTAGCCGGCAACGGCGAGCTCGCGGGCTGATCGACTACGGTGTCCGCCGCGCTTTACAGGCTCTACAACGCGCTCTGGTATCCGGCGCTCCCGTTTGCGTTGATCGCCGGCGGCGGCGATCGTCGCGAACGGCTGGGGCAGATCGATGCGCGCGCGGCGGAGCTCACCGGTACGCCGCGCCTGTGGTTTCATGCCGCTTCGGTCGGCGAGGTCGAGGCGCTCGCTCCGGTGGCGCGCGGCCTGATTGGCGAGCTGCCTGCCGCGGCGGCGGTCGTCACCACGATGACCGAGGCCGGGCGCGATGCGGCGCGCAGACGAATACCTGAGGCGGACGTTCATCGGCTGGCGCCGTTTGATCATCCCACGGCGGTCCGCAGCTTCATCGCGGCGACCCGTCCGGAGCTGGTGGCGATCGCGGAGACGGAGCTGTGGCCGGGTTATTTCGTCGAGGCGCGGCGGGCCAGCGCGCGGATCGCAATCGTTAATGGCCGGGTCTCCGAACGCGCCTTCGAGCGTTATCTGTGGCTGCGCCCGTTAATCGCCGAGGCGCTCGGCGAGACCGACCTCGTGCTCGCTCAGACGGCCGCGGATGCCCGGCGCTATCGCGCGCTCGGCGCGCCACGCAGGCGCGTGATCGTAACCGGCAACACCAAATTCGATCTCTCACGCCTCGCTCCACCGCCGCCGTTGCGGCACGAGCTCGCGCGTTTCGCGGACGCGGGCCGGATGCTGGTCGCGGGCTCGACGGCGCCCGGTGAGGAAGCGATCGTGCTCGCCGCGTGGCAAAGGCTGGCGCCGCAATTTTCGGACCTGCGCCTCGCGCTCGCGCCGCGCCATCTGGATCGCGTCGCCGCGGTCGAGCAATTGATTCGCGATAAAGCCGGCGCCGCGTATCTGAAGGCAAGCACGATTACTGATTCGCCCAACGACTCCGCGCGCATTATGCTCCTCGATACGATGGGCGAGTTGAGCGCTCTCTATCGCCGCGCGACGATCGCTTTCGTGGGCGGCAGCCTGGCGCCGGGGCGCGGCGGCCAGAGCCTGGCGGAACCCGCGGCAGCGGCGGTGCCCGTGCTTTTCGGTCCGTTCCATGAGAATCAACGCCAGATGGCCGAAGCATTGCTTCGCGGCGACGGCGGCCAAATCGTGAAAGATGATCGCGAGCTTTACGAAGCATGTGCCGCACTGCTGGAAGACGAAAGCCGGCGGAAAACGGCGGGCTTGGGGGCACGGCGCGCGCTCGAACTGATGGGCGGAGCCGTCGCCGCGACCATCCCGCTACTCAAGGCGCTACTCGCGAGCCGCTGATGCGCGGTTCGTTCGCTGTTTTGATCGAAAGTCTCTGGGGCAAGCGCCTCGACTGGTATCAATGGCCGCTCTGGGCGCCGCTTGCCGCCGCCTCCGCAATCTACGGCGCGGCGATCCAATGCCGCGCCGCCTGGTGGAGCATCGCAGCCCGCCACGCCAGTGTCCGGACCGTCGCAATCGGTAATCTCACCGTTGGCGGGAACGGCAAGACGCCGTTCACGCTGTTTCTCGCTTCGCGGCTGGCCGATCGCGGCCTGCGCGTCGCGATCGTGAGCCGCGGTTACGGTGCGAAGCATCGCAAAGATGGCGCGCGGCTGGCCGCCGATGGCGGTGAGCTGATGCTCGGACCCGACGAGGCGGGCGACGAGCCGGCGATGATGGCGAAGTCGTTCAGGGGCCCGATCGCGATCGCGCGCCGGCGGATCGACGCGATCGAGATGCTCGCGAAGCGGGGGCCGCTCGACCTGGTCGTGCTCGACGACGCGTTTCAGCATCTGCGGCTTCGGCGCGACGTCGACCTGCTGTTGGTCAACGCCGAGCGCGGATTAGGCAATGGCTGGATGCTGCCGGCGGGTCCGATGCGCGAGCGAGTCGGCGCAGCGTCGCGCGCTGACGCCGTGCTCCTGATGATCACCGAGGACGGGCCGGCCGGTCCGGGCGTCGCTCAGATCGCCGAGCTCGGCCGCGAACATCTAATTCCCGCCATGCTCCGTCCGTCGGCGCTGGTAAAGCCTGACGCGGCAGGATGGCGGCACTCGGATCTCGCTCTCGCGGGTCGGCGCGTGATCGCGGTCGCCGGGCTTGCCAATCCGTGCTCGTTCTTTCGGATGCTGCGGCGGCTCGGCGCGGAGGTTGTGACCGAACTCGTCTATCGCGATCATCATCGATATACGGAGGCCGACGCGCACGCGATCGGCGAAACGGCCCGCGCCGCGTCCGCTTTAATCGTCACAACCGAGAAAGATCTCGTGAAGCTTGAACGATTTCCGTTCGCGCCGGATTCTCTGTACGCTCTGCGGCTGGAAGTCGTGATGGACGAGGCCGACGAGGCGCGGGTGCTCGCGATGGCGGCTGGCGCTGAGATGGCCATTCGCACGTAGCGAATCAGGAGGAATTGCCGATGGCGGTGAGCCAGGAGCTGCTCGACATACTTGCCTGCCCCAAGTGCAAGGGCGAAGTGAAGCTCAACCCGAGCCAGGATGGCTTGGTGTGCGAAGCGTGCCGGCTGGTCTATCCAATTCGCGATGACATCCCGATTATGCTCATCGACCAGGCCCAGCCTCTCAAGTAACTCCGCAACGAATCCGATGCGGCATCCCGGGACAGCAGTACGGCGACGCGACGCGACGCCGGGTTTCGGCGCCATCGCTTTTGGCCGCACCGTGCTCAATCTGAAATACGAACTGATGGCGCAGGCGCCGGCGATCGCCAACCGACTGCTTGAATGGCGCGCGAGCGGTGCGGTTGGAGCGGGCAATCGCGGGAGCGGCTTTCGCATCGCGATTCCCGGACTGCCCGAATTGTTTGTCCGCATCGCGCGGCGCGGCGGTTGGATGCGCTATTTTTCGCGCGAAACCTTTCTTGGTCTGCGGCCGCGGCCGCTGCATGAGCTCAGGGTCGCCGACGCCGCCTATCGGCGCGGCGTGCCGATCGCGGAGCCGATGGGTGCGATGGTCGAATGGATCGTGCCGGGTGTCTACCGCGGATTTTTCATCTCACGTGCAATCGACGGGATGTCCCTGTGGGAATTCGTGCGTGTCGATGACGATCCGCTGGTGCGTCGGCATGTGCTGGAACGCACGCGCGCCGCGATTGAGACGATGCATCAACTCGGCGTCGCGCATGCCGACCTCAACCTGCATAACCTGTTCGTGACCCACCACCGCGACGAGTTCGCAGTGCTGATTCTCGATCTGGACAAGGCGCGATTGTTCGGCCGCTCGACGCCGGCGTCTATCCGCCGCGCAACTCACGCGCGGTTGCTCCGTTCGATCCGGAAGCTCGATCCCGACGGCCGATGGTTCGATAGCGAAGCGCTGGAGCTTCTGCGCACGCCCTAGCGCCGCATCGCACGACACTTAAGGATTTGGCGACAATTCGGCTTCAAGCCCGAGCGCATCCTGCCTAACTTCGACTCGCTGGGCATCGGTTAGGTTCGACCTGTTGATCGCCCTATGCACCTTGAAACACGCAAGCGGGCTCCGGTCCCATTTGCATCCGGCAAGAGCGTATGCGAGCGCACGCATCGCGAAAAAATGCTTCGCTTTAGGATCACGCGCGGCATCCGCTTCGTCGGCCAGCCGCTTTGAGAGCTTCATCCACTCGGCGCCCTGCGAGCTTTGAACCGTCCTGTTGTCGGCGCCAGTGCTCCCGGAATCGAGCGGCCTAATGTAGAAGTTCAGCCCGGCTACAACCATGACGACAACTACCAGCAGCGCGA
This sequence comes from Pseudomonadota bacterium, assembly GCA_021324855.1. Classification (GTDB taxonomy): domain Bacteria; phylum Desulfobacterota; class Binatia; order Binatales; family Binataceae; genus JAJPIG01. Next base: position 29,722 of record JAJPIG010000007.1, read on the forward strand.
CATTCGAGAGCGTTTTCCAAGCAGCTTCGCTTCCATCATGGCCCTGCGCCAGATGCCAGAACCACAGACACACCAGCAGCGCGAGCAGCGCAGCCGGAATAGCTGCGAGTTCGCTCATCACGCGGACGTCACGAGCGATGTCCGTTAACGTGGCCGAGGCGCGACACGCGCATCACGCCATCGATAGTGGCAAGTGAGTGCATCACGCCGCTGAGCTGGCTCGCATTCTTCACCGACAGCTCGAAGATTGACAGCGCGCGCCGATCGGCGCCGGTGGTCTTGACCTCGGCGGTCGAGATGTTCACGCCGGCCGACGCGATCGCCTTGGTCATCGCGGCCAGCAGTCCCGGCTGATCGACGCATAGCACCTCGAGCCGTATCGGGCGCGGCGCTTCGTCGCCGTCCTTCCATACCACGGGCACGCGCCGCTGGGGATCGGCAATCAGCGCCTGCGGGCATCCGACCAGATGGACGGTGACGCCGCGTCCGCGCGTGATGAAGCCGGTAATCGCCTCGCCAGGCAGCGGATTACAGCAGCGTGCGAACCGCACCATCACATCGCCCAAGCCCGAGACCACGACCGCGTTTTCAGCCGCGCGGCGCGCTTCACGCGCTGAACGTTCCTTGCTGGCCTGGCTCGGCGACGCGACGGGAGGCTGTTTAGCGGCGCGGTAGAGTTTGAGTTCCTCGGCGTTGAGCAGCTTCGCGAGCACCTGGGCCGGCGTGGTGAGACCGTAGCCGACTGCGGCGAGCAGCCCGTCGACATCGCGATGCGAGAAATCCTTCAAAATGGCGTCGAAACGATGCTGCGTGCGCATCTCGGCGACGCTCAGCCCGAGCGGCTCGAGTTCGTTGTTGAGCAGCGAAATTCCGAGTTCGCGCGAGCGCTCCGCCTGCTGCGATCTCAGCCATTGGCGGATACGGCTTTTGGCGCGCGCCGTTGCGACGTGATTCAGCCAATCCTTACCCGGCGTCTGGCGCTCGGAGGTGATGACCTCGACCGTGTCGCCCGAGGTCAGGCGATAACGCAGCGGCACCATCCGGCCGTTCACGCGCGCGCCGACCAGGTGATGACCAACCTGCGAGTGAATCCGGTAGGCGAAGTCGATCACCGTCGAACCTTCGGGGAAATCGAGCACGTCGCCCTTCGGCGTAAAGACGAAAACCTCTTCAGGGAAGAGGTCGGCCTTGACGGTGGAGAGGAATTCCTGGGGATCCTTAAGATTCTGCTGCCATTCGATCAGCCGCCGGAGCCAGGCGAAGCGCTCTGTTTCTCCCTCGTGATGATCGTCGGCGCCTTCCTTGTAGGTCCAATGCGCCGCGATGCCTTCTTCCGCCACGCGATGCATCTCGCGCGTGCGAATCTGCACCTCCATCCGCTGCCCGCGCGGCCCGATGACCGTGGTGTGCAGCGACTGGTACATGTTGATCTTCGGCAGCGCGATGTAATCCTTGAAGCGGCCCGGCACCGGTTTCCAATTGGCGTGCACGACGCCCAACGCCTCATAACATTCACGCACGGTCGCCACGATGATACGGAAGGCGATCAGGTCGTAGATCTGATCGAAGCCGATCTCCTCCTCCTCCATCTTGCGATTGATGGAGTAGAAATGCTTCGGGCGTCCGGTCACTTCGGCCTTGACGCCGGCCTCGGCGAGACGCCGGGCCAGGATCTCGATTACCGCCTTGATGTACTGTTCGCGCTCGTTGCGGGTCTTCGCGACATAGCTCTTGAGCGTCGAATAAGCGACCGGATTGACGTAGCGGAACGCGTTGTCCTCGAGTTCGGATTTGAGCCAGTAGATGCCGAGCCGGTGCGCGATCGGCGCGTAGATTTCGAGCGTCTCGCGCGAGATCTCCTCCTGCCGATCCGGCGGCATCGAGTCGAGCGTCCGCATGTTGTGCAGCCGGTCGGCAAGCTTGATAAGCACCACGCGAATATCGCGGCCCATCGCGATGATCATCTTGCGGAAGTTTTCGGCCTGCTTCTCCTCGCGGCTTGAAAAACTGATCTTTGAAACTTTGGTGACGCCGTCGACCAGGTGGGCGATTTCGGGACCGAACAGCTGCTCGATTTCGACCAGCGACGCCTCGGTGTCTTCCACCACGTCGTGCAGCAGGCTGGTGACGATTGATGGAACGTCGAGCTTGAGCTGGGCGGCAATCAGCGCGACGTTCAACGGATGGGTCACGTAGGGCTCGCCCGACTTGCGCTTCTGCTGGGCGTGCATCCGGGCTGAGTACTCATAGGCGCGCCGGATAAGCGCTTCGTCGACCTGCGGATTATACTCCCGCACGCGCGTGATCAGTTCGTTCAACTGATCGATGTCGCTCGGCGCGACGGCCGTGTCGGAGACTAGCTCTTCCACGGCACAAATCCTTCGCGCATCCGCGCTACGCGCAGCCGTTCGCCCTCCACGATTGCAGCGAGGCCACGGATCGATTCGTCGCGATCATCGTTGATGATCAGGTAATCATACTCGGGGAAGGCGCGCGCCTCTTCACGGGCGCGCTTGAGCCGGCGTTCGATTGCGGCTTCGCTTTCAGTGCCGCGCCGCCGCAAACGATCTTCGAGCTCGGCGAAGCTGGGCGGCAAGACGAAAATCGTCGCGGTGTCGGACGGGTAGCAGGCGCGGAGTTGGCGCGCGCCCTGGATGTCGATGTCGAGCAGCATATCGCGGCCATCGGCAATCGCCCGATCGAGCGGTGCGCGCGGCGTGCCGTAGCTGGAATCGAACACGCGGGCCCATTCGGCCAGCTCCCCAGCCTGTTGCCTGCGTCTGAATTCCTCGTCGCTCACGAAATGGTAATCGAGGCCGTCGACCTCGCCCTCCCGCGGCGCGCGGGTGGTCAGCGAAACCGAAGCCTCCAACCCCGCGATCGACTTGAGCGCCGCGCGTGAGATGGTCGTTTTGCCCGCCCCCGATGGCGCGGAGACGATAAAGATTATACCCCGCCGGCTTCGTCTCGCCGCCATACTAGAAGGTATCCGACCCGGCACCGGCTTGCAAATTGCGTTTTAGCCGCACTTATTCGATATTCTGCACCTGCTCGCGCATCTTTTCGATCTCTCCCTTCAGATCGACCGTCAGCCGCGAGAGCGCCGCGCTCTGTGATTTCGCGCCAATCGTGTTGACTTCCCGATTCAACTCTTGGAGCAGGAACTCGATCGGTTTGCCGACCGGCCCCTTGCGAACGAGCAACCCGCGGAGCCCCTGTAGATGGGCACGGAGCCGCGTCAGTTCCTCTGTGATGTCACAATGCTGCGCCGCGCCCGCGGCTTCATCGTAGATACGGCGCTCGTTGTGCGGCAGTCCTTCGAGTAGTTCGCCCAATCGCTTCTGAAAATTTTCCAGGATCGATTTGCGCGAATGCTCGGCGAGCCGCTGTAACTCGGGAATCGCCGCCTCGATACGCGAGGCGCGAGCCGCGAAATCGCGGCTGAGCGCCCGTCCCTCACGACTACGCTCGCGCTCGAGCGCTCGCAAAGCCTTGCTCAAGGCCGTCATCGCCGGGTTCACTGCCTTTCGCGAATCGGTCTCGGCCTCGCTCACCTGGAAAATCTCCGGGCGCTGCAGCAAGACGTCGATCTCCGGATGGCCCTCGAGCCGAAGTTTGCGACCGAGCCGGCGCAGCTCGGCGACATACCGCGCCGCGAGTTGATCGTTGACCTGGAGCCGCGCCGGTGGCGGTCCGAGGCTGACATAGCGGATGTAGACCTCGACGCGTCCGCGCGCGACGACGCTCTGCACCAGGCGGCGAACCTCGGCCTCCTGCTCGCCCCATCCGCGCGGAATGTTGAGCTTGAGTTCGAAAAACCGCTGATTCACCGCCCGCACTTCAGCGGTCGCGTGAATTCCGCTCCGTTCGACCTCGGCGCGGCCGAAGCCGGTCATGCTGCGCATTTCATATCCCCCACCCCGCGTTCTGAAGAGACTTGAAGTAGAACTTTAAGGTGGCTTCGGCGCTCGCTCCAAGCGTGTATCGCTCAATCACTCGCGCCCGCGCCGCCGTCCCCAGTTCGCGGCGCGCGTCGTCCGATGCAATCATCCGCGCGATGGCGTCCGCCAGCGCGCCTGTATCACCCGGCCGGACCGCGATGCCGCAGCCATCGGCCACTGCCGCGCCCGCGCCGCCGACATTGCTCGCAATGCATGCAAGCCCGCAGCCCATCGCTTCGAGCAGCGCCACTCCGAGTCCCTCCTTCAGCGAGGGCATCACAAACAGATCGAGCGCCCAGAGAAGTTCGCGCGTATCCTCGACCCGCCCGATGAAACGAACCCGCCCTTCGACGCCGAGGCCGCGCGTTTCATTAATGAGCATCTCGCGGATCGACCCGTCACCGGCCACGAGGCAACGGAACGGCCGTTCAGATGCACGATTTTCAGCGCCGCCCGATAACTTCGCGAGCGCCGCAAGCATCACGCGATGACCTTTTCGTGGTTCGAGCGCGCCGACCGCGCCGATTGCGAAATCGCCGGTGGCGAGGGCCCATCGCGCTCGCGCCGCATCGCGTTCGGCCGGCGACGGAGGCCGAAACCGGGTCTCATCGATGCCGCTCGGAATGATCGCGATTCGCGAGCGGTCCACCCCCGCTTCAGTCAGCGCGGCAGTAACCCCCTCGGAAATCGCGGCAACGCCTTCCACCGAATGATTATAGAGCCATGGCGCGAACAGGCGATTTGGCCGGTAATCCATTCGGCGCGTCACAACGCGCGCACCAACGAGACCTCGCGCGTACGGCGCCAGTGCATGGGCGCGCGCGGTATGGAAGTGGACTATGTCGTAGTCGTCCGCAGCGAGCATCCCACGCAGACGGAGACCAGCGCGGATGTCGATCGAGTTACGGATCGACAACGGATAGCAATTCACGCCGACTCCGCGCGCCCGCTCCATGAGCTGTCCGCGCGGATCGCAGAAGATCTCGGCGCGATGCCCGCGGCGGAGCAGTTCAAGCGTAAGGCCGAGCACCTGGACCTCCCCGCCGCCAAAGCCAAGCTCAGGATCGATTCCTGCAACGCGTAGCGGCCGCCGGGCGGGCGCCGCGGCATCGGGATCTTCATGCGCCTGCGCCGCCAGCATCGTTCAATCAGCGAACCGGTAGTAGACAATCGCAGCGAAGGCGGCTAACGCATCGCGCCATCCGATCTTTTTGCCTTCCTCGTAGGTGCGGCCGGAGTAGGAAATCGGGACCTCGTAGATTCGCCATCGCGCGCGGGCCGCCTTCGCAGTGATTTCAGGCTCGAAGGTGAAGCGATTCGCCGAAAGCTTTAATGCGGTCAACTTGTCGCGCCGGAACGCCTTCATTCCGGTTTCCATGTCGGTCAGGTTGAGATCGGTCACCATGTTCGAAAGCAGCGTGACCAGCCGATTCGCGAGGTAATGCCAGAAGAACAGTACGCGATGCGGCCCGGCGAGGAAGCGCGAGCCGTAGACCATGTCAGCGCGCCCGTCGATGAGGGGCGCGAGTACGACGCCGTAATCGCGCGGATCGTATTCGAGGTCGGCGTCCTGCACGATCACGAACGGATTGCGCACGGCGGCGAAGCCCAGCCTGAGCGCCGAGCCTTTGCCGCGATTCACCGCATGATAGAAGCGCTGCACGCGGGGCTCCTCGAGCTTCTGTAAGAACTCGCGCGTGCCGTCCGTGGACGCGTCATCGACGACAATCACCTCGCATTCGTATCCGCAATTGAGCACGCGACGGATGACTTCGCCGATGGTCGCAACTTCGTTGTAGACGGGAATCACGACTGAGATACTGACCTCTGCGTTGGCCATCCGCCCTCTTTCCCCGCCATCTTCAGACGGCGCCCGTATGCGATGATCGTTTGACGGCCGCCGCGCCGAAGCGCTGGAGATCGCGCGCAACTCGCCGGTTCAGCATCCGCCATGCCCGCCTGCGCACCGCGCGCCCGTTACCGAGGCCGCGCGCCGCCGCCCACTCGCGGAACACGCGCATCTGATCGGCCCGGCTGATCCAGGCGAACGGAAAATGGCCGAGCTGGACGAGATTGCGAAGCTCAGCGCGTCGACGATTGATGATCGGCGCACGCCGCGTGCGTTCGTGATCGAGAAAGATCAGCCGCACCGGCTCGTCGCGAAGTGCAAAGATGTTGAACGGCGTAAGGTCGCCGTGGATGAGGTTCGCGCGATGCATCCGTCCGACTTCGCGGCCCAGCGCAGCCAGCGTCGCGCGCCGGGTCTTTACATCAGCGCCCTCGAGAAAGCGCGGCAGCACATCGCCGTTGATGGCGGCAGTGATCAGCAGCGCCCGCCCGCCCCATCCCTGCTCACCGATCATCAAAACTTCGGGCGCCTCGAAACCGGCAGCGCGCACCCGCGTCGATCCGACCAGCGCGCGCCGCGCGCGCGAGCCGCGTACGATTCGCCGTGCAAGTCCTAGCGGCCGCGGCGGATCATAGAGCTTGATGAACACGACGCGTAAACCCGCGGCGCCGATGCGCAACCGGTAAGTCGTCGCATGACGGGACCGGCGCACCGGCTTCACGACCCCGCCATGAATCGCGGTCCGCGCGGCCTCTACCAATCGATTGCAACGCTCGGGGTCGTCGCCGGCGAATGATTCGAATCGCCAGCCCTCCCGCTCGAGACCATCTTGGGCGGCCATCATGCGAGCCCCACGCACGCGCTCGGTCTATCGAACTGCGGCGCAACGCGCGCGCCGGCCGCGAGAGCCTTGCGGACCATCGCGACGACCGCGTCCGCTTCGATTCTTCGCATGCACTCGCGGCCGATCGGACAGTCGCGCAGATAGCATGGATGACACGGAATTTCGCCACGAATGGCGAACTCGGCGAATCCCCACGGCGCGGACCGTTCGGGCGCGGTCGAACCCCACAGCGACACGATCGGACACCCGACCGCCGCTGCGATATGCATCGGACCGCAGTCCGGCCCGAATGCGCCGGCACACTCGGTGAAGATTGCCGCTAGATCACGGAGCCTTGTACGGCCGCACAGATCAAGGTACCGCATGTCCGCCAGCCGGTCGCTGAGCTCGCGCGCCAACGCCACCTCCTCTTTCGCGCCGATCAGCACAGGAAACAGCGCCGGCGCGCCGTCGGCGGGCGCGGCAAGCTTTCGAATGACTTCGGCGGTCGATTCCGGAAAGTAAAGCCGGCTCGGCCATGACGATCCGAGGATCACTGCGAGCAAGGGCCTTGGCGCATCGGCGAGCATTTCTGCGGCACGGCGGCGTTCGTTTTCCTCCGGCTCGAGCCCGAACTCGATCGGCGCGGCCGGTAATCCGAGCGCATCGCCGAACGCCTGGTATTGCATCAGCTTGAGCCGCATCGGCGGCTGCGCCGCGATCTCATGCGTATTAAAGCGATGGTTGAATTCTTTCGCGTTCGCGCGATTGAAGCCAAGCCGCTTGGGCGCTCCCGATGCGAACGAAACGACTCCGCTCTTGAGATGCCGCTGCAGGTCGAGCACAAGGTCGAACCGACCCGCGCGGATGCGGCGCAACATGAACGGAAACGACCACGGCGCGGAACGGTCATAGACAATTACCTCATCGAGCCATCGATGGCCTTCGACGATGGGCAGCGACTTGGGCTCGATCACCCACGCGATATGCGCGGCCGGATGGCCGCGCCGGATGCGTCCGAGCAGCGGCAGCGCGCGCACTACGTCGCCGATCGAACCCATCAGAACGATCAGGATTCGGCTCACTGGCAGCTTTGGGCGCTCCGGTTTCGAGGTCATCGGCATCGGGCCGGCTCAGCCGATGATAACGGCGCGGCCAGCCCGCGAAAAGCGGCCTTCAACAGTCGACCGGAGCTAATCCCAGTCGAGGGCGCCGCGCTGCCAGGCGTAGACCAGCCCAACTACGAGCACCGCGATGAAAATTAACGCCTCGCCTAGGCCGAAGCCGGCCAGCCGGCGAATTTCGGCCGCCCACGGGATCAGGAGGATCACTTCGACATCGAAAACCAGGAAGAGAATGGCGACCAAATAGAAATGCACTGAGAAGCGGCCCCAAGCGCTGCCACTCGGCGGGTTGCCGCACTCGAAGGGAAGATCCTTGACGGGCGAGCGATGGCGCGGCGCAACGAGACGGTTGATCGTGACCATAATCGCGACGACAAGCGCCGCAAAGCCAATCGTCACCCCAATCGGAACCCAGGTCAGCATTGGTTGAGAAAATAGCCGATGCCGTAATGCTTGCCAATCAGGCGCGTGGCGCGGACCCACCTGACTGGCTAAGCTTTCCGCGTGCAGGATCGCAGCCTGGAATCGATCGAGCGATGGATCGCGGCGGCGGTGGCGTCGCGATGGCCCGGCGCGCGGGCTGGCGCGACTACCGCAATCAAGGGCGATGCGTCTGGGCGGCGCTTCTGGCGCGTCGCGATTGAGAGCGCACCGCGCGACGTCCCTGAATCCGCGGTCGCGGCCGATCTCGGCCCCCATGATCTCCCACTCTATGCGCGCGCGCTCGGCCTGCTTCGCGAGCCGCTCGATGAACCGCCGTTATTGAATGTCCATCGTTTCCTCAAATCCATCGGCGCGGCGGTTCCGGAGCTTTATGCCGAATCGCGCGACGAGCGGATGATTCTGATGGAAGACCTCGGCAGCACGCCATTGTTCGATGCGGCGCTCAACGCGCCGGGCGAAGCGGCCGCAGCGCTCTACCGCGCAGCGATCGATCAATTGCTGCTGATCCATTGCGAGGGCTCGCGATGCGCCGACAGCCGATGCATCGCGTTTCGAGTCGCTTACGACGAACGGCTGTTTCGATGGGAGCTCGAACAGTTCATCGAGTTCGGGATGACGGCGATCGCCCCGGTATCCGATGCGGCGCGGCTTCGCGGCGAGCTTGACGATTTGGCGGCTCGGCTCGGCGCGGTCCCACGGGTTTTCTCGCATCGCGACTACCACGGCCACAACTTGTTCGTGCATCGGGGCAAAATCCACGTGATCGATTTTCAGGATGCACTGATGGCGCCGGCGGCGCAGGATTTAGCGGTGCTGATGACCACGCGCGACACGAGCCGCATCGTCACACCGGCGCTCGAAGAGCGGCTGCTCAACTATTACCTGGCCGGACGCGCCCGCCGCGGCTATCCCGAGGCGTCGTCGGCGGCATTCTTCGAAACTTATCGGCTCTGCGTGCTGCAGCATTCACTCAAGGTGATCGGTCGCTTCGTTTATCTCGAACGCGGCGGGATGCGCGGCTACGCCGTCTACCTGCCGTTCGCCATTGAGCAGGCAAGGCGGGCGCTCGATGCACTCGAAGGCTTTCCGGCGCTTCGCGCCGCGCTCCGCGAGGCCGCGCGATGAGGGCGTTGGTACTCGCGGCGGGTCGCGGCGAGCGTCTCCGGCCGCTGAGCGATTCGACGCCGAAGCCGATGCTCGAACTCGGCGGGCGTCCGCTGATTCATTACGTGCTGCTGATGCTACGACGGGCGGGGGTCGTCGAGCTCGCAATCAATCTGCATCACCTCGGCGACCGGATCTCATCCGCGCTGGGTGATGGTTCCGCGCTTGGGCTCAAAATCGTTTACGCGCCGGAGCCGAAGCTGCTCGGCACGGCGGGGCCGCTCCAAGGCCTCGCCGCCTTTTTCGGCAGCGAGCCGTTCGTGGTGCTCAACAGCGACACGATCATGGACCTCGATCTGAGGGCGATGTTCGAGTTGCATCGCCAGCGCGGCGCACTTGCGACATTTGCGCTGCGCGGAATCGGCAAGCCCGGAGCATACAGCGAGATCGAGCTTGCGCCCGACGGCCGAATCGTCGCGATGCGCTTGCTGGTCGATCGTCCGCACGGACGCTTTGATGTTTACGCAGCGCCGAACGCATCGACGGCAGCGGCATCGCCAATGATGTTCTGCGGCGTCACGGTTTGCTCAGCCGAGGTACTGAAGCTGCCGGTGAAACCACCGCCCTCGAGTTTGATGGGCGATCTGTTCGCGCCTGCGTTGCGCGCCGGCGCTCCGCTGTTCGGATTCGATTACGAGGGCTATTTCCGCACGGTCGATGATCTCGCGGCGTGGGATGCGCTCAAACACGAGTTCGCGTCGACACCTCCGCGACTCAGCTATCTGCGTCAGCGGAGCTGAATTCCATCGAGCTGGTTTCCTCGCCGCACTGATTGAAATGCTTATGCGTCGACTTCGTCGTGTGACGCGCGGAGCTTTTTTCCTGGCGGGCGGGACCGATCAGGCTGACCTGCCGGGCGCGGCACGGGTGAAGCCCATGATCTTGATGTAGTACTCCCACTTCCTCAGATTGCCGGCTTCGTCATTCTGTTGGAACGCGTAGGCGGGCGGTTCATCGTAACTCAAGACGCCCTTTTGATACGAAACCGTGCCCGGAGCGGCGTCGCCGCGATGGAGCCGGTTAAAGACCGCGCCGTCCTCCAGCGAAATAAGTCCGCTCGGGCCGAGCAGGTTCGATGACTGGCGGAGGCGATGCCGCAGCATCGCTTCATCGTCGTCCTGATGCGAGAAGTAGGCGTAATGGATTTCGACTTCGGCGGGGGAGCGCGGGAAGCCGAAGCGCACGTTGATTACGTCGCAGTGCTTCACGATAACCGTCATCGGGAACAGCGCCGTGATCGTGGAGCGCGGCTCGACGCGCCGATCTTTGAACTCGACAATCGAAGGATCGTTCAGGAATTCGGAATTGGCGCTGTCGCGCAACTCCGCTTCCATCGCCATATGGCCCCTCTCGGTTACGAAGAACGTGCCCGTACCGCCCTGCCATCGGAGCAGCCGGAACGCACGATGGAGCAACGGCGCGTGATATCCCTCATTGTCGTTGTACTCCTTCCAGTTCGTGGCGAAGGACGTCTTCTGATAGCCGAGCAGCTTCAGCCGGCCGTCGCCGCCCAGGATGGTGGCGAGATACGGCTTGGCTCCCCCAAGGTAGCTGTCGAGATCGAGCGCATCGCGGCCCATCGTGGCGAAAATCAGCCCTTTGAACTGATCGCTGCGCAGTTCGCGCAGACCGTAATCCTGTTTGTTGAATTCAGCGGGGAAGCGCTCGCGCCCCGGACAGGCCATCAGCTCGCCCCGGTTATTGAAGAGCCATCGATGGTAGGGGCATTCGAACTCGACCGCGTGGCCCCGCGAGCGCGTTTCGATCTGGGTCCCGCGATGGGTGCATGAATTGACGAAGACCCGCACGCGATCGTCGTCGCCGCGGAGGATCAGGATCGGCGTTTCAGCGATTTGGAAGGTCTTGAAGTCGCCCGGGTTCGGCAGCTCGGCGGCATGCGCCACCGGATGCCACTCCGGACCATAAAAGATCCGCTCGAGTTCAAGTCGGTAGATATCGGACCGATGGAAAACTTCTTTCGGCAGATCGCTGTAGCGCGCCGGCCACGTGAAATGCACCGGCTGTGACGCCGCGTCGGCCGAGTGATTCATCGCACTTGCCATACCAAGTCCTCCGGTTCGTTACTCCAGACCATAGCAGTTCGCGAGATTATCGTGCAGCACCGCGTTTTTATCGTCCTCGCTCAGGCAGGCCGTGTGCTTCTCGATCACTTCGCGCGAGTGCGGCCAGGTCGAGTCGAAATGCGGGAAATCGTTGGCCCACATCAGGCGCCGCACGTTCATCAGATGCGCGGTCTGAAACGCGATCAAATCGTCCTGGAACGTGACATAGACGTTTTCCAGGAAATATTCGCTCGGCAACTTCGAGAGCGGCTCGGTCCTCATATGATGGCGATGATGCTTGTAGGCGTAATCCATCCGGCTGATGAAATGCGGCACCCAGCCGGCGTCGGCCTCCGCACAGACCAGCTTGAGCTTTGGATGGCGCTCGAAGACACCGCCGAAGACGAACATCGCCAGCAGGTCCTGGTTGCCACGGATCAGGTTCATCCAGCCGTTTAGCTGCGAGTTCACGCCGCGCATCGCCATCCCATAGAAACTGTCGAGTTTGAGATTGGGATCGCGGGCTCCGGCCAGATGGTGGAAGCTGACCGGCAGCTCCAACTCGACGCACGTCGCCCAAAAGGGATCGTAGATGCGGCTGTCGTAGTCTTCTTCGTTCGGCCATCCGGGAAGCATTACGCCGCGCATCCCAAGCTGCTTGATATGACGCACTTCCGCGATCGCGTCGGTCACCGAGCGCATCGAGGTCATCCCGAGTCCAATCAGGCGATCGGGATGACTCGCGCAGAACTCGGCAAGCCACAGATTGTACGCATCGAGGCAGGCCTTCCGGTAATCGAAATCGAGATGCTTGCAGATGAGCATGCCGGCGCTCGGATAGATCACCTCAGCAGCGATGCCGTCGCGATCCTGGTCGCGCATTCTGACCTCCGGATCCCATCCGCCGCGCTGGAGATCCTCGAAACGGGCCTGATGGCGGATTTTGTCGGGCGGCACGCCGGCTCCCGACAACACAGCCATCGGGACCTTCCGCGTGATTCCATCGATGACAAAGCCGTCACCCATCTCGTCATCGTAGAGCATCCGCGGCGCCCGATCCCGGAACCGGCGATCGATGCGATCGACATAGGTGTTGGGCGGTTCGAGGACGTGCGAGTCGGCGGAAAAAATCGGCTTAAGCATTGGCATCACTGGCCTCCTGCGCTCTGCCGCCGGATGACGGGAATCATAGAAGGTTGGAAATCTAAAACAAGGGGAATTCTCCTGACGGTTCGGTTCAGGTTGCTGCGTGAAGGAAGCCTGCCCTGCTCAGACTGCCAATATTTACTTCGCTTTACCTTTTTATAATTTTGGGCTACGCCGGCGACGCGAGAAGAGGATTGACCGAGACGGATCATGAGCCCGACCTCGTCAGCACCGGCGACTTCCTCGGCAGGACCACGAAATTAACGTCAGACTTTCGTGGTCAAGCTTCTCGTTCTGAATCCTGTCGGCAGGCGTCAGAGCACTACCGACGTGAGGCTCTTGCGCCGCTGGTGTACCGGCACGGTCAGCACCGGCACGGGAGAATCGCGCACGATGCGGGCGGCGACGCTGCCCAAAAAGAAGTAGCTGAGCCCGGTGCGCCCGTGCGTCGCCATCACGACCAGGTCTGCGTGGCGCTCTTCGATCTCGCGGATGATTTCGCGTACCGGGTCTCCGATCACCACCGCAATCTCGGACGGAACTTTCAAGTTAAGCCCGCGGACAAGGTGCTCGATGCGGGCGCGGGCCTCGTCCTGCGCGTACGACAGCGGCTCGACGAGCAGCGGCTGGCCGACGGCCTCCATCGGCAACGGCACGACGTGCATCACGACCAGCTTCGCCCCGTTCTCTTCGGCGAGTTTGCGCGCCGTCTCGAGCGTGATGTCGGTGTTGGGGCCAAGATCGATCGGGCACAGTATGGTCTTGAAGCCTGCCATTGATGCTGTCCTCCGCCAAAAAAGAATGCCCTACCCGTCTTCCTGTATGCACCATCGCAGCCCGCAGGACCATCCCGATGTCCCCGAAGGGGCAGCAAATCGACGGCAAAGATGGGATATTCAGAGCCCGCAGTTTACGTATAATCGCCTAAGGAGCGGCTCGTGAAGGCGGGCGACGATTTCTTCAACTTCTATACCCACGATTTGATCCGGGTCGCGGTCGGAATTCCGGAGCTGCGCGTTGCCGATCCGGCGTTTAATGGCGCCAAGACGATCGAGCTGATGCGCCAGGCGGCAGAGCGCAAGGCGATCATCGCGCTCTTCCCGGAACTCGGGCTCTCGGCCTATTCCTGCGATGACCTGTTCCACCAGCGCGCGCTGCTCGACGGATGCCATGCCGCGCTGGGCGAAGTTCTCGAAGCTTCCCGCACGATGTCGCTGGTGACGGTTGTCGGCATGCCCTTGCAGATCGAGAACCTGCTCTACAATTGCGCGGTCGTCGTATGCCGCGGGCGCGTGCTCGGCGTCGTCCCGAAGACTTACCTGCCCAACTATCGGGAATTTTATGAAGGCCGGCAGTTCACCCCCGGGAGCGCGGCCACGGCGACAACGATCGAACTCGCCGGCCAAAGAGACATTCCATTCGGCAGCGCGCTGCTCTTTCAGAGCCGTCAACAGCCGCTGCTCAAGCTGCACGTCGAGATCTGCGAGGACGTCTGGGTGCCGATTCCGCCCTCATCGTATGCGGCGCTCGCGGGCGCGACGGTGATACTTAACCTCTCGGCCTCCAACGTGATTGTCGCCAAGGCCGATTATCGCCGACAGCTCGTGTCGAGCCAGTCAGCGCGATGCCTCGCAGCCTATCTCTATTCGGCCGCCGGACCCGGCGAATCGACCACCGACCTCGCATGGGATGGCCATGCGCTGATCTGTGAGAACGGCACGATGCTCGCCGAGTCGCAACGATTCGCCTACCATGCGCAGCTCGTCTGCTCCGAAATCGATCTCGAACGGCTCGCGCAAGAGCGGATGCGGCAGAACAGCTTCAGTCAGAACGCCCGCGCGGAACGCGATCGCACGCGCGATTTCCGCACCATCGAGTTTTCTTTCGATTTGCCGAAGGAGAAGAAGCTGTTGCCATCGCGCTCCTACGAGCGCTTTCCCTATGTACCCGCCGATCCCGGCAAGCGCGACGAGCGCTGCTCCGAGGTCTATGAAATCCAGGTCGAGGGTCTCGTCACGCGGCTCAAGGCGACGGGCATCAAGCGCGTCGTCCTCGGCATCTCCGGCGGAATCGATTCGACGCAGGCACTGCTGGTCTGCGCGCAGGCGATGGATCGCCTCGGTTACCCGCGCACCGACATCTTCGCCTACACGATGCCGGGATTTGCGACCAGCGCGCGAACGTTGGAGCAGGCGCACCGCCTGATGGACGCGATCGGATGCCGCGCGGAAGAGATCGACATCCGGCCAGCCTGCATCCGGATGCTCAAAGACATCGGCCATCGGCATAGCGAAACCAACCCGGTCTACGACGTGACTTTCGAAAACATCCAGGCGGGAGAGCGCACCAGCCATCTGTTCCGTCTCGCGAATCTGCACAATGGGCTGGTGATCGGCACCGGCGATCTGAGCGAGCTTGCGCTCGGATGGTGCACGTATGGCGTCGGCGATCAGATGTCGCACTACGCGATCAACGCGAGCGTGCCGAAAACGCTGATCCAGCATGTCGTGCGATGGGTCGCGCAGCGCAAACACCTCGGCGAGGAAACCAGCCGCGTCCTGTTCGACATCCTTGCGACGCCGATTAGCCCCGAGCTGGTCCCTACGACGCCTGACGGCAAGGCCGCGCCGGCGACCGAAGAGACGATCGGTCCGTACGAGCTGCAGGATTTCAATCTTTTTTACACGTTGCGGTTTGGCTATCTGCCGTCGAAGATCGCCTTCCTGGCGTGGTGCGCATGGCACGATCGCGAGGCCGGCTCATGGCCTGAAATTGCGCCCGGCGATCGCCGCGAGTACCGAATCGCCGAGATCAAGCATAACCTGCACATCTTCCTGCATCGCTTTTTCAAGCTCAGCCAGTTCAAGCGCAGTTGCATCCCAAATGCGCCGAAAGTCGGATCGGGCGGATCGCTCTCACCGCGCGGCGATTATCGCGCGCCCAGCGACAGTGAGTCGGCGGTTTGGCTGGCGCAGCTCGAGAGCGTCCCCGCCAGCGAGCCATAGCTCTCGACGTTCGGGGCTGCGGGGCCGTTCCTTGAACGCGTTCCGAAATCGCACTATAGCCAACTTTGAGCCTCGCTTGTGGAAGGACAATAGAAAGAGGATGGCGCGACCAATCACAGTTTGGACTCGGATGAGCATCGCGGGGATTGCGGCGCTCGGATTGCTCCTGATGCTGGCGGGCAGCGCACGCCCCGACGATTCAGGCGGCGCGCAGTGGTCGGCATATGGGCGCGACGAGTCCAACCGCCATTTCAGTCCGCTTGCGCAGATCAAACCCGACAACCTCAAGCATCTGCACGTCGTCTGGGCCTTCTCGCTCGGCGCGCTGCGTTCCAATGAATCGACGCCGCTGGTGATCGGCGACACTATGTACGTCTCGAGTTCCTGGGGACCGCGCTTTGTCTACGCACTCGATGCGGCGACCGGCGCATTGAAATGGCGCTACCAGTCGCACATCCCAGAAAGCGTCATCCAGTACGCCTGCTGCGATGTCGGCAATCGCGGCGTCGCGTACGCCGACGGCAAGGTCATCGTCGGCCAGCTCGATGGCAGGCTGGTCGCCCTCGATGCGAAGACCGGCAAGCCGGTCTGGAAGGCGACGGTGATCGATTACAAGCTCGGCGCCGTAATCACATCGCCGCCGGTGATCGCGGGCAACAAGGTAATCACGGGTTTCGGCGGAGCGGAGTACGGCGTCCGCGGCTACCTGTCGGCCTACGATCTCGCGACCGGCAAACCGCTCTGGCGCACCTATACCGTACCGGGACCAGGCGAGCCGGGGCATGACACCTGGAAAGGCGATAGCTGGAAGCATGGTGGGGCGGTTTCGTGGGTGGTCGGCTCGTACGACCCGAGGCTCAACATCGTCTACTTCGGCACCAGCAACCCCGGACCTTGGGAGGCCGGTGAACGCTCCAACAACAGGCCCGACGACCAGTACACGAATCTTTATAGTTCCAGCGTCGTGGCGCTCGATCCCGATACGGGCAAGATGCTGTGGTACATCCAGTACACGCCCGATGATGCGTGGGACTACGACGGCGTCAACGAATCGGTGCTTGCTGATCTGACTATCAACGGCAAGACCGAGCCGGTGCTGATGCACGCGGACCGGAACGGTTTCTTCTTCGTTGCCAATCGCAAGACCGGCCGCGTGATTTCGGCGCGTCCGTTCGTCCATGTCGATTGGGCAAAAGGATGGAATCTCGAGACCGGACGGCCGATCGAAAATCCCGACAAACGCCCGACGCTGACCAAGCAGGTCGATGTCTGCCCGAGCATGCTGGGCGGCAAGAACTGGCAGCCGATGTCCTTCGACCCGCAAACGCAGTTGGTCTACATCCCGACCAATAATCTCTGCGTTCATGCTGGGGAGGAGAAGACCGAATATCACAAGGGCGGGATGTTTCTTGGGCTTAATCCGGCGCTTCTCTATCCGGATAAGGGCGGTTACGAAGGCGCGATGATCGCCTGGAATCCGCTCACGCAGTCTGAAGTCTGGAAGGTGAAGGAGCCGCTATGGTTCGTCGGCGGCGCGCTCTCGACGGCCGGCGGTCTGGTCTTTTACGGTTCGATGGATGGATGGTTCAAGGCGGTCGATGCGCGCAGCGGCGACGTCCTGTGGAAGTTCCGCACCGGCAGCGGCGTGATGGCGGCGCCGATCACTTATGAGATCGCCGGCCGGCAATACGTCGCCGTGGTCTCCGGGCGTAGCGTCATGATGCCCAACTGGCTCGGAAAGTTCGGCGAAGAGGCTTCGCGTGCGACCCCGGAATCCGGAATGCTGTTCGTATTCGCCCTCGACGAATGATTCGATCGCGTAGCCGGAGCGTATTTTTGCGGCTGGTTTTAGCACTGCTCGCGGCCGGTGCATGCCCATTTGCATGGTCCGGAACGGCTTTCGCTCAGAGCGCCTCCCAGCCGTCGCAGCCGGGCGCAATCGAGCGGGGTCATCATCTCTTCAATTCGCAGTGCGCACATTGTCACGGTGAAGACGCCAGCGCGGAGGATGATTATTACAATCTGCCGCAATTACTGATCGACAAGAACGATGCGTTCTTCTTCGCGACGGTCAACAAGGGATTGCCGGAGAAGGGGATGCCGCCCTGGAAGGACGTGCTCAAGCCGCGTCAGATTGCCGATCTGCTCGCCTACATCCGATCGCTGGAGCGCGAACAGGGCTTGATCGATAATCAGGCGCCGGCACACTGACCGGGCATCGAAGCCACGGAGCCCAACATGGCCGTCAAACGCGAGCATTTGAAGCCATCCTGGGAAGCCCAATTCACATACTCTCCCGCGGTGATCACGGAGGGCGGACGCGTGGTCTGGCTCGCCGGCCAGGTCGGAATAGTCGATGACAACGGCAAGCCGATTACCGACTTCGATTCGCAGGTGCGTCAGGCATTTCGCAATGTCGAAAAGGTGCTCGCGCGTGCCGGCGGCAAGCTCAGCGACCTCGTTACGATGACGGCATTCATCAATGACGCGAGCAAGTCACAGCGCTTCACGACCATCCGGGGTGAATTCTTTCCCGGCGATTTCCCGGCGAGCGCGCTGCTCACGGTAGCCGGTTTCGCCGTGCCCGAGATCATGGTCGAGATTCAGAGCGTCGCGGTGCTCGACAAGTAATCCACGGGTCAGGCCGCAGAGCTGCCCCAGACCTCCCGCGCCACATCGACACAGAGCCGAAGCTTCGCCCATTGCTCCGCTTCGGTGATGTTGTTGCCCTCCTCAGTGCTGGCGAAGCCGCACTGCGGGCTCAGCGCAAGCTGATCGATCGACGCGTACTTCGCCGCAGCGTCGATCTGCCGACGAAGGTCGTCCTTGCGCTCCATCGTGCCGGTCTTGCTCGTGACGAGGCCGAGCACTGCAGTCTTGCCTTTGGGCAGGAATCGCAACGGCTCAAAACCGCCGGCGCGCTCGCTGTCGTATTCGAGGAAATAAGCATCAAGATCGATCTCATTGAACAGCACCTCGGCCACGGGTTCGTAGCCGCCGGCGGCGACCCAGGTCGAGCGGAAATTACCGCGACACAAATGCATCGCGGCGATCATCCCCGCGGGCCTGGTGCTGAGGGCCCGATTCACAATGTATGCGTAGTCGCGCGCGAGACGCTCGCGGTAAACTCCGCGCTCCTTCGCCTGCTCGATCTGCGCCGGATCGCAGAGCATCGCAAGCGTGGTTTCGTCGAGTTGCAAATAGCGACATCCAGCAGCGCCGAATGCCCGGACCGCTTCGGTGTAGGTATCGCCGATGTCTGCGAGAAAAGTGTCCATGTCGCGGTAGCCCGCGCTCGCAACCGCCTGGGGCGCAAATCGGAAATGCAAAAACGCGGGCGCCGGGATGGTCTGCTTGGCAAGCGCCGAGCCGGCATGCGCGGCGACAAAGCGGAAGTGATCGAGAAACGGATGCTGCGGATTCCATCCGACTTTGCCGGTGACCTGTAATCGATGGCGGTGGACAAATCCCGAGCTGCGCGCGGCAGTGCCGGGAATCATCGCCTGCTCGCGAACCAGAGAAAGTCCGTTGAGCGCGCCAAGAAAATCGAGATGCCAATAAAGGCGGCGAAACTCGCCGTCGGTCACGGTGCGCAACCCCACTTCCACCTGCGATCCGATCGCGCGCTCGATGAGTCGATCTTCGATCGCACGGAGTTCATCGCCCGAAAGCGCGCCCGCCTCGGCGCGCTCGCGCGCCTGCTTCAGCTCCGCAGGGCGCAGGAGGCTACCAACATGGTCCGCATGCGACGGCAGCTTCGGTCGTTGCCCTATATCGTTTCGAGAGTCATCAGCCATCTTTTCGATCACGCTCCTATTCGCCCGACGTTCATGAGCTTACGATTCCACATCCCGATTTGACAGCAGAGTGGCAGCCCGCGTCCATGTTTCGTATAACGGCGGCATCGGCCCGGAGGTGAGTCGGATGAACCAATGGCAGATCGGCGATGTCAAAATCACGCGCGTGGTCGAGATGGAGATGCCGTTTCCCGGCACCTTTCTGTTCCCCGACGTAACGCCCGACCAGATTAAACGCGAAGCCGAGTGGCTTCAGCCGTGGGCGACTACGTCCACCGGTCAAATCATGGTGAGCATGTACTCGCTCATCCTGGAATCGCAGGGCAAGAAGATCATCGTCGACACCTGTATCGGCAACGGCAAGGACCGCTCTCACACCAATCCGGCATGGACCAATCTCAAGCTGCCGTTTCTTGCCGATCTGAAGAAGGCCGGCTACACGCCCGACCAGTTCGATTACGTGCTGCAGACGCATCTGCACGTCGATCACGTGGGATGGAATACGATCATGAAGAACGGCCGCTGGATGCCGACGTTCGAAAACGCAACCTATCTGATCGGCGGCGCCGAGTGGGACTTTTACTCGACGTTCGAGGATCGGGCGCTGCGCGATCCGGTCGAGGATTCGGTGCGGCCGATCGTCGAGCAGGGGCGCGCCAAGCTTGTCGAGTCGAACTATCGCATCACGGACGAGGTCTGGCTGGAGCCGAGCGTCGGCCATACACCCGGCCATCATCATGTGCAGATTTCATCGCGCGGCCAGCGTGCGGTCATCACCGGCGACTTGATGCACCATCCGATTCAATGCGCATACCCGGAATGGGATGTCGGCTTCGACAATGATCGCGCGCTGGCGAAAAAAGTCCGCCGCGCGTTCTGCGAGCAATATGCAGACAATGATGTGCTGATCTTCGGGACTCATTTTGCGACGCCATCGTGCGGCAAGATCGTTCGTCGCGGCGATGCGTTTCGCTACATCGCGCAGGAATAGCGGACCGGCCGGCAGCCGTCGGCCCATGATTCGGGATCAGAACCGACGCCAGATCTCGAAGTGGCCCTGCTCCATCAAGCCGCCGCCTTGGTAGCAGAAGTACGCGCCCTTGATTGTCGCGGGACTGACAGCCTTGCCTTGGAAGATGCAGCTTGAAAGATCGGGCAGCGCGATTCGCATCTGGAGCCGACGGCCGTGCATCGAGGCGTTGGCAACCTTGCCGGTATCGTTCTGCGCGCGGCACTCCTGGTTGCCGATTGTACATCGATAGATTCCGCGCACGCCGCCCTTTTCCTGAGCGAGGCTGAGGCTGATCAGGTTGATGCTGTTGCATCGAGTGTCGATCTCGATCGGATTCAGGTTGCAGTAGGCGGTGGTGGCGCCCGTCCAGAAACCAGGCAACGCGATCGCATCGCTGTCCGTCGTCGGCGTCGCCTTCGCGGTGACCGTGGTAGTCCCAACAGGCGATTCGCCGCCCGCGTCATCGCGCGATGTCGGCGCATTCTGTGCGGCGACGCATCCGACCATTGAGAACGAAAGCAGAAAAAAACTCATCCGCAATGTCGCGCGCATCGCGGTATCCTCAAGCCTGACATTGGGCAGCGATGGCGGATGGATTCGCGTCTACCGCCGCCGTTCCGACGCCCAACTCTGTCTGACCGCTATCTCACGATCACCCCAATGACATGTTAGCGCAACACATCGGGTCGGTATAACCGACAGCGGCTCGATCGCTTCGTGTTGCGGGCTGAGCAGGCAATTAATCGCGTATCGCGTAGCGAGCGAGGCGCCGCGCTACTTGTAATAATTCTGATAATACCAGTCGGCGATTTCGCTCCCCGTCGCAAACCAGACATGTTCATGCTGCTTGATGTAATCGAGCGCCATCGCGAGTGATTTCTGCCGATGCGGCACGCCCGTAAGAAACGGGTGCAGCGCGATCGCCATCACCTTTGCTGTCCGCTTGCCTTCGTCGTACAGCACGTCGAAACAATCCTGGATCGCCTCGCGGAATTGATCAGGCGTCGCGCCCTTGCCGACGAAAAACGGAATGTCGTTGATTTCGTTGGCGTAGGGTATCGAAATTAGGCGGCCGGTCCTGACGCGAAATGGATAAGGTTGGTCGTCGTTGCACCAATCGCAAAGATAGCTGATGCCGCTTTCGGCGAGCAGGTCGGGTGTCCGAATCGTCTCGGCCAGCGCGGGCCCCAGCCACCCGCGCGGCGGCTTGCCCACTGCCTTCGCGATGGTCTCGACCGTGGTCTGAATAACCTTCCGCTCTTCTTCCTCCGGCAGATTCGCGAGCATCTGAGAGTTCGTCAGCCCGTGACCCATGAACTCCCAATTGCGCTTGATGCCCTCCTCGATGATCCGCGGATAGAACTCGCAAACCTTGGCATTGAGCGCGACGGTCGCCCGCAGCTCGTAGCGGTCGAACAATTCCATCAGGCGCCACACGCCGATGCGCGTGCCATAATCGCGCCATGCGTAGTTAAGCACATCGGGAAACCCGGGCGGCGGCGCCATCCCGATTCCCGGACCGTCGAATTCGAAGTATTCGATATTAGGGATGATCCAGACTGCGAGCCGTGCATTGTGGGGCAGGCGCAGCGGAGGACGATCGATTATCGCCGAGTAGTCGAAACGATCGTGATGCATAGGCGCCCCCGTCGAGTGTGCGCTCAGAATGGAACTACCAGGCCTTCGAGCACGCTGTCGGAGTTGATCAGGTCGACGCGCTTCCACGCGATCCTGAAGCTGTCGTCGGCGCGGACTAAGCGATGCGTGCAGGTCCCGGCGAAGATCCGCTGATTGTCGAGTCGGAACTCGACCATCATCAGCTTCGATCGCACGGTCAGCGCCCGGCCGTCGGCGGCGGTCTCCTCGAGAGTCGCATTAGCGACGATCCGGCTGGTGCGCGACGGCGGCTGCTGTGCGTGAGGCTGCGTGCTCATCAGGCGACGCACGCGGGTTTCGAGCAGGCGGCGATCGTCGTACATCAACGAGATCGTGTCGTACGGGCTGCGCTGACCCGGCTCCGATGGCACCCAGTACCAGGCATCCGCGGTGAACAGCGCGAGCCATTCATCGTAGCGGGCCTCATCGAGAAGCCGCGCCTCATGGATCAGGAAGAGCTCGACCTGCTCCGTTGCGCGATCGCCGCGCAAAACCGCGCTCATTTGGACACGGCCCGCTGCTCGGGCCACTCGATGCGCCGCACAGGTTGAGCCTGCTCGTCGGTCATGAAGCCGAGCCAGGCGTCAAACATGTTGCGGATGTAGATTTCGCTGGTCGAGTTTTTGCCGCGGCGTCCGCCGGTCTCGTCAGCGAGGTCGCTGGTGTAGCCGCGTCCGATCTCCAACCATTCGGCGCCGCCGCTTGCGAGACCGATCCCGATACGATTGTAGGTCTCGAGATCATCGGTCAGCACCAGCGAGCCCGTGCCGTTGACGATGTTCGCGAAGCTGATCGTCCGCTCGAACATCTTCTCGGGTGCGCCCTTCAGCCGGAAATTGTAAGTGTAGACCACCGTTCGATTGAGCCCGATTGGATGAACCACGCGGAGCTGCTGGAATTGGCTCATGAACGACAGGTTCGGATAGACGTTGCTGTTCCATCGCCGCACGGAAAGGATGCGCGCGGTTTCATCAGTACCCTTTCTGGTTTCCAGCGCCGTGATGTACTGACGAAATGCGGGATCATTGAGCGCCGCAACCAGCTTCGCGTCGTCATGATAATCGCCGAGGAAGCTGTGCCCGTTCGGATACGTCCAGATGCCGACCTGCGATTCCCAGAAGCTGTACGGCGCTCCGTTTTGCCGCATCTGACGAATCGCGATCTCGCCCGATCCGTCGGAATAGACGCTGTCCGACTGCTGCTCAGCGGCAGCGATCGACGACTGATGGACGAAAATCGGATGCGCCGCGTCGCACAAATTTTCGAGATACACCTTCCAGTTCGCGTTATAAGCGTGCTTGAAAACTCCACCCGCGGCTTCCAGCTCGCCGTCGGGCGCGCGATCGACCATGTCATCGAACGACGTGGTCATATAGCCAAGGAACTCTTCGAGGCTTGGTCCATGATCGGCGAGACTGGCGAAGACGAATCCGCGATAGTTGGCGACGCGCCGCACCTGCACCATCGCGATGCCCGGATCTTTGGGGTCGAAGTGCGCCGGATAACCGTGCGGCAGAGAGACCGCCTTCAGCCGTCCGTCAGTATGGTACGTCCAGCCGTGATAGCAGCATCTAAATTCGCTGGCGTTGCCGCGCTCGCCGGCGACCACCATCGTGCCCCGATGGGCGCATTGGTTATGCAATACGTAAATTTTGCCGTCCTGGTGCCGCACCATGACCAGCGGCTTGCGCCCGATCCGAGTCGTGCGATAATCGCCGGGCGCCTTAACTTCGCTCTCATGACCGACATAGATCCATGCACGCTCGAAGATCCGCTCCATCTCGAGCTCGAAGATGCGCGGATCAGTGTAGAGGCTTCGATGGACACGTCCGGGCTGAACGAGCTCGCGCAGATGAGCGGCGGAATAATCTGTCATCTCTCACCTCTGCCCCTTGCTGACTGTAGAAATCACGGCCTACTTCATTTTTTACTTTTACCCTCTCGCCCGGTTGCGGAAAAGGATAAAAGAGGGAGGAGCGGGAGAGATTCGATTTATCAACCGCCTGCTACTGAATCTGGCTTATTGCTTGCTCTTCCTTGGCGACCACCGATTGCGGCAGCGGCGCATAGGAAAGCGCGTTCGTCATCGTCTGACCATCAGTCAGCATCCAGTGCAGAAAATCCACGATCGCCTGCTTTTTGGCCGGGTCCGAAATTTTCCCCGGAATCAGAAGCCAGGTGAAGCTTGAGATCGGGTAAGCATCGGACGCCGGCGAGTTGGTGATCGAAACGCGAAAGTCCGGCGGCATCGTTACGCCCGCGGCGGCTGCGCTGACACTCTTCAAATCGGCCTTTATGAAAGTGCCCGCCGCGTTCTGCACCGACCCGTACGGGATGTGGTTCTGAAGGGCATAAATCAGTTCGATGTACCCGATGCATCCGGGGGTCTGCTGGATAAGCCCCGAAACTCCCTCGTTGCCTTTGGCGCCGAGCCCGGTCGGCCACTTTACCGCCGTCCCCTTGCCCACTGTCCTCTTCCAATCGGGGCTGACCTTCGACAAATAATCCGTCCAGACGTAGGTCGTTCCGCTGCCGTCGGCGCGATGAGCCACCACGATGGTGGTGGCAGGCAACTTCACGTGAGGGTTCGGCCCGGCGATAGCCGGATCGTTCCATTTCGTGATCGTGCCGAGAAAAATTCCGGCCAGCGCCTTTGGCGTGAAGCGCAGCGTCGCATTGACGCCCGGGATGTTGTAAGCGGGCACGTCCGCACCTAGAACGGTCGGAAAGTGCAGGATGTCCATCCCACGCTTCTGCTTGAACGCGGTGATCTCCTCATCGTTCATCGGTCCATCGCTGGCGCCGAAATCGACCGTCCCCGCCGTCACTTGCCTGATGCCACCCCCGGAGCCGATGGATTGATAATTGATCTCGATCTCCGGATGAAGCTTATGGTAGGAATCGAACCACTTCGAATAAATCGGATAAGGAAAGGTCGCACCGGCCGCCGTCAGCGACAACGTCGAAAGTGCAGCGGTGGCGCCGGCCACGATGGTCCCGACCAGGATTATGATTGCAAATCTGAAGCGCGGAACATTGAGACCGGTCTTGCCATTTCTTCGGAACATCTAAATCTTTTCCTCCTCCTCATTAATGGCGTACGAAGCGCCTGATGGAGCCTCTGGTCTTAGCCTTTTTAGTTAAATGAAAGTTTAAGCGAGTTTTACTTTTGCATTACGAGCGCCGGCCCAAGCCGCCGACGCACGTCGGAGACTTGAGCCGATTCAGGAATTGCCCTACCGAACGAGCATCACGCGCGGCCGTTGTAATTCTTGAAGTGCGGCATCACCTCGCGCGCGAACAGCTCCATCGATTTCCGCGCGATCTTCGGGTCCATTCCGGGCAGCCCGAGCGATGGCGACATCTCGTCCATCGGATGCGTCCGGAAAAGCTCTTCGAGCTGCTTGATGATGAGTTCGGGCGAGCCGATGAATGACGGGCCGTATGGACCGCGGCCGGTTTTGCGAAGTTCTCCGATCGGCGGAACCCTGAGGTCGGGCTTCCCAGACGCGTCGAGTGGGGCCGAGGTGCTCCTCAATAGCCGATCCTCCTCGATCATGGCGTAGTGCTTTTCCATGTAGTAATGGATGTGCGGCTCGGCCTCATCCCACGCCTTTTCGGTGGTTTCGGCAACGTGCACGATCTGATGCATCGAACGTTTGAACTTTTTGGGATCGTGGCCCGCCTTGCGTAGCGCATCATCGTAATACTTTTGCATCGCAGCGGGCGGCGTGGCGGCCAGATGATAGCCCCCTGCGCCGGCCTCGGTCAGCGCCTTCGGACCGAACGCAGCGACCCACAATGGAAACGGCTTCTGCACCGGCCGCGTCGTCATCCGCACGTTTTTGAAGTGGTAATACTTCCCGTCGTGATCGACTTTCTCCTCCTCGAAGCACCGCCGGATAAGCGCCAACCCCTCGTGCATCCGGGCGCGCCGGTCGGCGTACGGAATCCCGAACACCCGATTCTCGTTCGGACTGCCGCCGGGACCGACGGCGAAATCGAGGCGTCCATTGGAGAGGATATCGACGGTCGCGGCGTCCTCCGCGGCCTGGATCGGATTGTGAAGCGCCAACAGGTAGATGAGCGTGCCGATGCGAATATGGTCGGTGCGCGCCGCGATAGAGGCGAGAATCGGAAACTGCGACGGCGACCATCCGCATTCCATAAAGTGATGCTCGCTGGTCCAGATATGGCTGAAACCGAGCTTCTCACCGAGGATCGCGTTGTCGATATATCCTTTGTAGACCTCCTGATCGCTGCGCCGCCATTTGGGAGGATTGCGAATGATCAATATCAGGCCGAAGTCCATCGATGGTTCTCCTCTCTCAAGCAGGTTCGTGCGGAGCGTCCGCACGTTAAACTTTGCGCTTCGTCTATGCCATAGTCGGCACGCTCGAACGGCTGCGGTGATTTGACGCGGAGTAAAGCATCGATTCCCGGAATTCGCAAATTGATGCGAGCCGACGGTGAGGTGACAACCAATGGCGTGTGATTTGACGCTGAAAGGCGCTACCGTCGTGACGCCCGGCGGAACGATCAACGGCGGTATTGCGATTGCCGATGAAAAGATTAGCGCGGTCGGTCCCGATGCTGAGCTTCCCGCCGCCCGCCGCGAGATCAAACTCGAGGGCAAGATTCTCTTTCCCGGCCTGTTCGATCCTCACGTGCACTTCGGCGTCGGCGGCAAGACGTTCGGCGACGATACGATGCTGGCCGACTTCGAGCAGGACACCAGAGAATGCCTGGTCGGCGGCGTCACCACCATCGCGACCACCACGCTAATCGGCAATGATCCTCTCACCGATCTTTTCAACCGCGCGTTGCGTTGCGGCTCCGGCCACTCATGGTGTGATTTCAAGCTCACTTCGTGCGTGAATAACTTCGAGCAGGCGGCGACGATTCCAGGCGTGGTGAAGAGCGGCGGAGTCTCGTTCAAGTTTTTTACCGGTTTCATCGGAGCCCAGGCCGAGGCCTTTGGCATCAATAGGGAAGGCATCAATCCCGACCTGTTTTACACCGCCTGCAAAGCGCTCGCGGCGAACGGTCCAACCGCTTTTCCAATGATCCATGCCGAGGAGCCGTACCTTCGCGGTTTGCTTGTCGATGAAATGCGCAAGCAAGGCAGAAAGGATCTTCTGACCGCCTGGGCAGAGACGACGCCCGAGTGGGCCGAGAGCGTGCAGGTTTTCACATACGGACATATAGCCAGTCAATTTCGATTGCCGCTCTACCCGGTGCATATCAGTTCAGGCCACACGGTGAAGACCATTCGCTATCTGCGCCAGCAGGGCATTCCCGTCGTCGCGGAGACCGTAGCGCTTTTCTTGTGTATTACTGCACCCGAAGCTGATGCGAAGAGTCTCGGTGCGAAGGCAAAGATTCAGCCGCCGATCCGCTTTGACGAAGATCGCGAGGCTCTGTGGTCCGCAATCAGAGACGGCACGATCAGGGTAGTCGGCACCGACAGCCTTACGTATTCCGCAAGTTTCAAGGAGGAAGTAGATTTCTGGGATTGCCGCGTCGGTTTGAATCTGCAGGTCGCCGATACTCTGGCGCTGCTCTTCGACGAGGGCGTGCATCGCCGCGGAGTCGATCTTGTCACGCTTGCCCGGGTGTTATCCGAGAATGCCGCACGTCTGTACGGTATCTATCCTCAAAAAGGCGCCATAGTACCCGGCGCGGACGCTGACCTTGTAGTCATCGATCCTGAACGCGAAATGACTTTGGGGCGCAGCCGTTACCGCGGACGGACTGACTATTCCATTTGGGAAGGCAGACGAGTGAAGGGCGTACCGGTAATGACATTCCTGCGCGGTCATCCGGCCATGCAGGACGGGGAAATCATCGCCGACCGAATGCTGGGGAAACACGTGGACCCGGCGCACGCCTGACGGCCCCGGTTTCAGCGCGCGATGACGTCACGGACTCTGAGGTCATCGCGCGCTGAGCATTCCACTGCAGTTCGCGTTTAGGCAGAGGCGCTGCTTCCAAGGTCACCCACTGTCACGGCGCGGCCCGCCAGCGCTTTTTCATAATTCGCACAAGCAAAATCCCAATTGACTACATTCCAGAAACTCTCGAGATACTTTGCCCGCGCATTGCGGTAGTCGATATAGTACGCGTGCTCCCAAACGTCGCAGGTCATCACGGCGAACCGGCCGTGAGCCAGCGGCAGGTCGGCATCATGAGTGGTCTCGATCTGCAGTTTTCCATCGGCCACGACCAGCCACGCCCATCCGCTGCCGAAGTGGCCCGCTGCCGCTTCATTGAATTGCTCCTTCAGCTTGTCGACGCTCTGGAACGATTTGATGATCGCATCGGCCAGCTTTCCGGCCGGCTTGCCGGCGTCGGGCGACATGCAGTGCCAATAAAATGAATGGTTCCAATGCTGCGCCGCATTGTTGAAGAGAGCGCCGGGCTTCGCGCTCTTGATGATCTCCTCGAGCGAGCGTTGGCCATCTTTGCTGTCGCCCAGCAATTCATTCAGCCTCTTCACGTAAGCTGCATGATGCTTCCCATGATGATATTCCAGTGTCTCGGCTGATATATGAGGCGCGAGTGCGTTTTTCGGATAGGGTAGCGCCGGCAACTCGAATGCCATGATAGGTTAACTCTCCTTTCAGTTATCGTTGGTAAAAAAATTTCGCAGTTTTTCTACAGCGGCGCGCGCCGCTGCGACGAGCCGAAAAAAAACCGACTGCGAATGGCTTGTTTCAGGCGAATATGTTCTCTGGCCTTTTCACTTTACGGCCATCTGCACCTCGCAAACTATGTTTTGGCTCTTGCAGCCGATCGGAAGGGGACCAGACCCTTCTCGTGACAAAAGCAAGTTACCGAAGAAGTGTGCAAAAGTCGACCAGCACCTCGGCCGGGGCTTCGCCTTCCCCAGAGAACTCCCGGCGCGATAACGGGACCGGCCTTTCTTTCCTGCTTGGACGGGTCGCCTAGCAGGTCAGACTGGACTTCTATTGCGTAGATCGACGATAATGCCTGACGTTATATGCAACAGCCAGGCATCACGTGTTCCGTTATCAAAACACAGGAAACACGACATTATGTCACTTGATGCAATGCGTTACGGTTTTCGCGCGATGAAATTGGCTGCGATCTTCACTCTGATTTCCATCGTGCTGGGGCTCACTCCCGGCGCGACGCGCGCCGGTGATTTTGCCGCGCTGGTTGGCAACCATCCCGACGGCGCATCCGCTCTCGCCGTCGAAGCCGCCGCTCCCGTCTATCGGCCGCTTCAGATGGAAATCTATCTGAGTCCGCGCAACCAGGCCGAGCGCGATCAGCTCGCACAGGATCTGCAGGATCCGGCCTCGCCGCAGTATCACAAGTGGCTCACGCCCGATGACTACGATCAGCGCTTCGGGCCCACCGATTCCGATGTCGCCCAAGTGACCAGTTGGCTCACGAGCCAAGGCTTCACCGTCACGCAGGCAAGCGCACACGAGCGACGCATCGTCTTCACCGGCGATGTCGCCACGGCTCAGAATGCCTTCCTGGTGCATATCGTGCAGAGCCATGACGGCAAGCGCTTCTCCAACCTCGAAGATCCGCAGGTGCCTGCCGCGCTCGCCCCGAAGATCGGCTATCTTGCCGGCCTCGACAATCTAGGCGGCGTCATTTGGCACACGACCATTCCCGACCCCCCCTATGACGTTCAAGCCACAGGTCCACTCTTCGGCCCGACGGACATCCGGACTTTTGCCGACGAAAATCCGTTGCTCAACTCGTCGCCGACGAAGTTTGACGGGACCGGCGAATGCATCGCGGTCAGCGAAGGTTCCGACGTCGATCAGCCGTCGCTCAGCCAGTTCAACACTGTCTTCGGCCTGCCGGCATTCACTTCGGGCAAGAACTACAACGAGGTCGTCGTTGATGGGCCGATCGGCGCGCCAGGCAGCAACGGCGGCGGGTCGCCATACGCCGAAGCGATGCTGGACGTTGAATATGCGCACGGCCTCGCGCCGGGAGCTGAAATCGTCGTTTATGCCACCAACGCCGGCACTGGCAATCCGTTAGCGGTCCAGGACCTGGTGGATACGGTGACGACAATCGTCACCGACAACTCCAATAATTGCCATACCGTCGCGATTAGCTGGGCACAATGCGGCGAACCTAACGCCTTCTACATAACGCTGGACGGCTATTTTCAAGAGGGTGCGATGAGAGGTCAGTCGATCTTCGTCGCGACGGGTGACGTCGGCACGGCCGGCCCCGTCGGGGGCCGCTCCGGATGCGTAATTCCCCGTACGCCGCACATCGAGGAAAACGCGGCCTCGCCCAATGTCACCGCCGTTGGCGCCTCAGAGTACATGGCCAGCTATGACGACAACGGCAACGACACCAGCACCGATGCGAACACCAAACAGAAAGTTTGGAAGTTCGTCCGAAAGTCGAATATTAGCTTCCTCGATGCGCAGGGGGCGAGCACTGGCGGAACGAGCAAGGTCTTTGCGAAGCCACCCTGGCAAAAGGGGGTTGCCGGCATCTCTGGAAGCCACCGCGTGGTCCCGGACCTGGTATTGGGTGGCGGAAATTTCGGCGGCAATCTCAACGTCCACTACAATCTCAAAAACCTGAACAAACCACCGAAGGTCACGGGCAAACTCTTTCCTGCCCCTGGCTTCTGGGAGAGCTTCGATTCGGGTCTGATTGGAGGCAACGGGGTGCCAGGAGGAACGGTTTGGGAGACGACCGGCGGCACCAGTATCGTGCCGCCTCAGTATGCGGCGATTTTCGCGATCGTCAATCAGAAGGCCGCTACCGACGGTCAGGGACTGATCAATCCCAAGCTCTATGCGATGGCAAAGGCGAACCTCAAGCATCTAGGCACGGTGGGAATCCTCGACATCGTTTCGGGGAACAATGCGCTTTACGGGGTGACTGGATATAACGCAGTAAAAGGTTTCGACTATGCCAGCGGGTGGGGCGCTGTCGATATCAACACTTTCGTCAACGCGTTCATCAATTTTAATTTCACTTCGGACACACAGTAAGAGCGCTTCGCGAGTGATGAACCGCAACCGGCTGCGCCAGCGTCGGCGTACTGCGCCGCGCCGGCGCGCGTGAAATATTCAAGACCCTTCGACTCGTCCGCGATACTCAATCGTTCAGAATAACAGAAAGGGTGTTTTGCCGTTCAGCAGACACTCTCATTCCTCCCGCTACTTCCACAGCTCCCCCGAGGCGAGTGACGCGCCCGCGGCGAGCGCCTCGATCTTCGCCCACGCGATTAGCGGGTGCAGCCGGCCGCCGAGTCCGCAATCGGTCCCAGCAATCACGTTCTCGCGCCCGACCAGCTTCGCGAACCGCACGATCCGCTCGGCGACCAGCTCCGGATGTTCTACGACGTTGGTGGCATGGCTCACCACGCCCGGAATCAGAATTTTGCCCGCGGGCAGTTTCACGTCGGCCCAGACCTTCCATTCATGCTCATGGCGCACGTTGCCGGCTTCAACCGAATAGGCCTGCGCGCGAACGCTCAGCACCAGGTCGACGACGCTGCGCAGCGGGATGTCCGTGGTATGCGGTCCATGCCAGCTTCCCCAACAGATGTGATAGCGGATGCGATCCTCGGGCAGACCGCGCAATGCGTGATTGAGCGCGTCAATTCGGACGCGCGCGTATTGCTTGTAGCGATCCAAGGGAGGTTCGGGAATCGCCGCATCCCACGTGTCCGGCATCCCCGGATCGTCGATCTGGAGGAGCAGACCGGCATCGACGATCGCCTTGTACTCCTCGTGCATCGCGTCGGCGATCGCATAGAGGAAATCCTCTTCGCGCTGATAGTACTGATTCTGCGCGCGTTCGATCACGCCCGGCGACGCCGCGCACATGAAGGCTTCATCGACCCCCGCCGCGGCCATCGCAGTCTTCAGATTTTTGATGTCGGCCTGCACGGCCGCGTGCCCGGCGTAGCTGATGGGCGCGGTGCAGACCGGAATTTTGCGGGCGGTGATGCTCCCGCCGAACCCAATTGCATTCGGGTCCTGGTAGAACTCGCGGAAGCGGCTGAAGTCGCGGCGTTCGAGGAAACTGCCGAAAGTAATGCCGCCGGCCGTAAAGCGCATCGCTTCGGACATCGGCACGCCGCCGGTGAAGCCCTTTAGACGCGGGTAGATGTAGGTAAGCCAGGGGGCGTAGTCCGTCACCTGACCGGTCGACTTGCCGAACTCGCCGTCGTCCGGGATGTCGATGCCGGCGCGCTTCTGATCCGCGACCACTTCCGCCACCGCCGAGGCGCATCTTGCCGCGAGCTGTCCGCGGTCGGCGAGTTCGCCTCGATCTGCGGCCCGATACAGTTCGAGCAGATCCCCGGGGCGCGGCAGGCTGCCTGCATGTGTAGTCAGGATGCGATCGATGCTGCGTTTCATGGCTTCCTCCGGAGTTGCATGGCGTGGCGAACCTGTCCGCATCCCTATCGCCCGGCGGCCGCTCCGATCAAGCGAAAATTCGAGGCGTCGGATTGGGTTTGCGTAATGCAAACGCAGCGCCTAAACTATGCGTCAAACTGACGCAAAGCAGTCTGAGGCGATCGATGGAAACAGCGACTATCCAGACCCCAACCGGCGCGGAGCTTCATCGCAAGCTCGCGGCCGTCGATCCGGGTGCTTACGGTCCCGAGGCATGCGACCGGCACGCCGCGGAAATCCGGCAGATTCTTCAGCTCAAGCGCGAACGCAACGCGATCGTGCTGGCGCACAATTACCAGCGGCCGGAGATTTTCGAGATTGCCGACTTCATCGGCGACTCGCTCGAACTCGCCCGCGCGGCGCGCGCCGCCGAAGCAGAGGTGATCGTCTTCTGCGGCGTGCACTTCATGGCCGAGACCGCCAAAATCCTGAACCCCGAAAGAATGGTCCTGCTGCCTGAGATGCGCGCCGGATGCTCGCTCGCGGAAAGCGTTACCGCCGAGGCGCTGGCCGAACGTAAGGCCGAACTCGCGAAGCTTTACCCCGACCTCGCGGTGGTTTCGTACGTCAACTGCACTGCGGACGTGAAGGCGCTCTCCGATGCGTGCTGCACGTCGGCCAACGCAGTGCGGATCGTGGAGGCGATCGATTCGGAGCACGTCCTGTTCGTGCCCGATCGCAATCTCGCGGATTACGTACAGAGCAAGAGCCGCAAGCAAATCATCTCGTGGGACGGCAATTGTTACGTGCATCATCAGATCACGCCGACGGAGATCGAGCGCGTGCGCAACTCAATTCCCGGCATCCAGGTACTGGCGCATCCCGAATGCCGGCGCGATGTGCTCGCGCTCGCCGACGCGGTGCTCTCGACCAGCGCGATGATGCGTTACGCGCGCGAGAGCGCGGCCGACAAGTTTTTGATCGTGACCGAGTGCGGGCTTTCGGATCGTCTCCTGATGGAGGTGCCGAACAAGCGCTTCTTCAAGGCCTGCAAGCTCTGCCATTACATGAAGATGATCACGCTCGGCGGCACGCTCGATGCCCTGCGGAACCTGCGCTACGAGATCACACTGCCGGACGAGGTCATCGCGGGCGCGCGCCAGGCGCTCGAAAAGATGCTCGAGTTGGGCGGCTGAACAGATCCGCGCATCGTTTTCGTATAGGTCGGATTCGGCGATCCCTCGACGACGCCCACGCGATGCGCGGGCTGCTCGGGATGAGGGAAGAGAGGGAACGCTTGGTCGATCAGCGCGGGTGCGTGGTATGGTGCGTCGCGGGAAGTCATCGGTGGGCGCGCAATCCAATTCGCATTTGCGGCCCAAGGTCGCAGTCGACGCGGTCGTATTGTCATTTGCGCAGCGCGAGTTTCAAACCTACCTGGTCAGGCCGCGCGCCGCGGCGGCGCGCGGCAAGTGGGCATGCCCGGGCGGACTGGTCGCGGTCGGCGAGACGCTGGATGACGCGGCGCGCCGTGAGCTTCGCGCGTCGGGCCTTGCAAACGAGCCCTACCTGGAACAGCTCTTCACCTTCGGCAATCCCTCGCGCGATCCGGCGGCGCACGTAATCTCCGTCGCCTATCTGGCGTTGGTCGCGGCTCCGGTTCGATCGTCGTCGCCGACGAAAAAGTACTTCGAGGGAAGCTGGTTTCGCGTCTCGGCGCTTCCCGCGCTCGCGTACGATCACGCGCTGATGGTGCGGCGGGGAATCGCGCGCGTGCAGGCAAAGCTCGGCTACACCAACATCGCGTGCAACCTGTTGCCCGAAAGTTTTTGCTTCTCAGAGCTGGAGGCGCTCTATAGCGGAGTACTGGGCCGCGTGCTGGATCGCCGCAACTTTCGCCGCCGCATCATGGCGATGGGCATTCTGCGACCGGCGCCCGGCGTGCGGCGCGGCAATCATCGCCCGGCACAGCTCTATCGATTCTTAAAGCGCGACCTGCAAACGGTGCAGATTCTCTAGCAATTTAATCTGGTTTATACGCAGGACGCTGAGGCGACGTTCGCGCGAAAGATGCATCGGCATCCAAGCAAGGGACTGGGTCATGCTTTGGTCGCGCGCCAACCGCGGAGAATAAATTTACGCAGTTCCTCCAGCCCGAGCATCCCAACCGCGAACGGAATCAGCAGCAACCAAACGTTCGCCATGATCGGCGCGGTTCCGAAGATGAAATTACCCAAAGCCGTATAATCAATCAGCAAAACCAAGGCGATTTCCAGCATAACGCCACCCCAGATCAGCGGATTGCCGAGAATTCCGGTCGCAACAATGGAGCGGGTGGGACTCCTGCATAAGAAGACGTTTACGATCTGCAGCACGACGATCGCGCTGAAACAGGCGGTGGTGGCTTGCAGATACAGGGGGTCCTGATTC
This sequence comes from Pseudomonadota bacterium, assembly GCA_021324855.1. Taxonomy (GTDB): domain Bacteria; phylum Desulfobacterota; class Binatia; order Binatales; family Binataceae; genus JAJPIG01. The sequence goes on from JAJPIG010000007.1 coordinate 64,540, forward strand.
GAGAGCGCCTGGCCATAATGCCAGCCGCCGCCATGGAGTACGAAAAAAAATGCGGTCATCGCGATCGCCGCTTCGATCGCACCTAGGAAGAAATAGGCGCGAAGGGCCAACGACCAGTCAAACAGCCGCTGGCGCTGAGAACGCGGCGGGCGTTTCATGATCCCGGGATCGGGTTTTTCGACCCCGAGACCCAGCGCGGTCAGGGAGTCAGTTCCCATATCAATCGAAAGGATCTGAATCGGAGTAAGACCAAGCGGAACACTGAACAGCGAAAAAACCAGGTAAGGAACAAGTTCGGGGACGTTGTGTGCGAGAATATAGGTCAAAAATTTACGGATATTGTCGAAGATCGTTCGTCCGCCTTCGACCGCGTCAACGATGCTTGCAAAGTTGTCGTCCAGCAGCACCATGTCAGCGGCTTCCTTCGCCACGTCAGTGCCTGAAACGCCCATCGCGATGCCGATATGCGCGCTTTTCAGCGCCGGCGCGTCATTAACTCCGTCGCCCGTAACCGCGACCACGTGACCTTTTTGTTTCAGGGCCTCGACAATTCGGCCTTTCTGGTCGGCGCCGACTCGCGCAAAAAGAACCTCCGGGGTATCGAGCGCAAGCCGCAGTTGCGTATCGCTCAGGGAAGCTAACTTTTCCCCCGTAATCACCAAAGGATCGTCCGTCCGGAAAAGCCCGATCTCACGCCCGATCGCCCGCGCGGTGTACGGATGATCGCCCGTGATCATAATCACTCTGATACCTGCGTCGCGACACGTTTGCAGGGCAGTGCGTACTTCGGGACGGGGCGGATCTTCGAGGCCCGCCAGTCCGGCAAAGATCAGATCTTCCTCGAGATGCTCGCGGTCCCATTCGGATGCGAGCGGACGATACGCCAGAGCGATGACGCGCAGGCCCTCTTCCGCCATGGTTTCCTGCATCTGACGGATGCGGCTGAGAGAACCAGCGTCGAATGAACAGACTCCGCTATCGCACAGGATTCTGCCGCAGAGCGGAAGCACGGTCTCAGGGGCCCCTTTGCAGTAGAGCGTGGGGCCATCTGGAGTCGCATGGACGGTCGAAAGGCGCATGCGAGCGACATCGAACGGGATCTCGTCGAGCTTCTCAGATGCCGGAACTTCCGGGAGAAAACGTGTCGCGGTTTCCACCAGCGCGAGTTCCATCGGATCTCCAAATAGTACCGGCTTTCCATTTTGACGGCTTTCTCTGAGGTCATGACACAAGCCTGCCGTCAGAAAGAATGCCCTATACCGCCGTGAGATATCGTCTCGCTCCGGTGTATTGGGGACGCAATCGAGATTTGCGCCCAGCGACAGCCGCTTCACGGCCATCCGGTTCTGCGTCAACGTTCCGGTCTTGTCGGTGCAAATCACCGTCGTCGAACCCAAGGTCTCGACGGACGGAAGATAGCGAATCAAAACATTTCGTTTGGCCATGCGCTGCGTAGCCAGTACCAGGGCCAGTGTCAGCGTGGGCAACAGTCCTTCGGGCACCATCGCCACGATGATCCCTATGGCGAAGATGAACCCCTCCCAGAACGGCAGGCCGATAACGCGACTGATCGCGAAGAATACCGCTCCAATTACCACCGCGATAACGCCGATCAGGCGGCTTAAGTGCGCGACCTGCTCTCTGAGCGGCGAAGTCACCTGTCTGGCGGTCTGCGTGAGATGCGCGATCCTGCCGAACTCGGTATGCATTCCGGTGGCAAAGACGACCGCCCTCGCCTCGCCTGCGACCATCGAGGTACCAGCGAGCAGAATGTTTTCGGCATTGATGATTCGCTCTGCTTTCGACGCTTCGGCGTTGCGGAGCTTTGACAAGGACTCGCCGGTGATGGTCGCATTGTTGACCTGCACACCGAATGCTTCGATCAGGCGGCAATCGGCTGGAATGCTGCTGCCCGCTTCAAGGAGGATGATATCTCCCGGGACGAGCTGTTCTGCAGGTAATCGTGTCACGCTGCCGTCGCGCATGACGTCGACCTGCTGCGGCAGCAGCTTGCGCAGGGCTGCAAGGGTTCGCTCGACTCGAAACTCCTGCCAAAAGGAAAACAGGCCGCTGACGACGATCACAATCAGGATTGCGTACCCGACCTTGGCCATCCCCTGGTTCGGGTCGCTCCATTCTGCGAGGAACGCCAGCGCCGCAGCCAACCACAGTATCAACGCGAAGAAATGAGTGAACTCCTTCAGGAACCTCACGATGGTCGGCTCCCGCACCACTTCTTCCACCCGGTTCGGACCGTATTCCCGCAATCGTCGAAGCGCCTCTTCCGAAGTCAGGCCTGCGGGACTGCTGCTGAGGCTCGCGATCGCTTCGGCTATCGCGAGGCGGTGAATTTTCATGCGGCCAAGCCGATCGGTAAATAAATCGATTCGGTTCAGCGTGCTCGAAAGCTATAACCATGCCGTCTCGGATTGCGTCGATCGGTGGACGAGGATCTTTTTTATTTTTATCGGGTGCTACGAAACGACATCGGGCATTCCCCTCGTCTATGCCCCTACGGTCGGCGAGGCCTGCCTCAACTGGAGCCGAATCTTCAGGCGGCCCCGAGGCCTCTATCTCTACATCAAGCGACGAGGGCGGATGCGTGAGATCCTCAGGAATTGGCCGGAGCTCGGCGTGCGCCGGAAGCGGCCGTCGATGGCAGAATTGGACGATTTCGTAGAGGAGTTTGTAAACGCCATTGGCGTGAAACGGCATCGGGGAAAATCATGTCCCTTGGTACCGATCGCTGTCATTCCCACCTTTCGGACCCAGCATGAACTCTTGGCGCCGATCGCATCATCGCTTTGGTTCTGACGGACGCAACCCGTAACGGCAGCTTTTTTTGATCCGTGCGCGTCGGTTGATGATCAAGGGGGGGCGCGATTTTTGGCCCGTTGTTTGCGTCTTCCCACGCCATTCGATCGGCGAAAAATTTCGAGGGCGAAAACTCATGGACGAACCGGGCACCTTGGAGCTGCTACGTGATCTGAAAGATTCGATCCTACCATCGCAATACAACGATCTCGTCAGGGGCCGCCCTTCGGCTCTTCCGGGCGAGCATCGGCTGCTGTGGGCGGTATTGGAGATGGCGATTAGAACCTATGTCGCAAACGTAAGCTGTTCAACGGTCAATCAACGCCGAGAATTCCAAGAGGTCCGTAGCTGGTTCCTCGCGGAGCCTGACTCAACACAAGGCCTGTTCGCGTTTCGAACTATCTGTGAATTCCTCGACATCGATTCCGCGCGACTGGTCAGAAGGCTCGAGTCTATCTCAGCCGGCAAGCTGCCGAAGCAGCTCCATCGCACTTGGATTTCACGGCCGTCCAGGCGTCGCCGCTTAGCTGCCTGATTCCACTGGCAAGATGAGGCGAACGAGGCCATCCGCCCTTCTTTGCGGCTCGAGGTTCAGGCCGCAAAGAGCCGTCGCGCGGACGTTCCGGATCTCGCACACCGAGGCCAGAATCTGCAGTACGCCTTCGGCGGCGATTACCGCGCGCTCACCCATGGGCACTGCATCGTGGCGTTCCGCTGGCTACTGCTTGACCCTTCGGCAAGTTTTCGAAGATATAAACCTTCCTGAACCGCGGAGGAGACCGATGAACTATGTATTTCGTTTTCTTGAAACCATCGCGGCGATAGTACTTGGATTGGGGGTTCTTGTCGGTACCGGATGGTCTGAAAACGAAAGCCCACAAATGATTCCCGGAGAGACCGCCGTAACAAGCGGTCGCCTGGAATATCGTAGTCATTGCGCTCAGTGCCACGGAGTGGCCGGCAAAGGCGACGGGCCGGTAGCGGCGGTACTGACGAAAAAGCCGGCCGACCTGACGGTTCTTGCCAAGAATAACGGCGGAACGTTTCCGGAAGAGAAAGTCGTGAACGTCATTAATGGAAGCAAAATTATCACCGCGCACGGCACCCGCACCATGCCAATCTGGGGCATCGAATTCAGCAAACCACGACCCGGGGCCCCTTCCAAAAGTGTAACGATAGTTAACGAACGCATCAGGATGCTTACGGATTATCTCAAGTCCATCCAGGAAAAATAGCGACTTCAGAAGGCGGAGCCTTCGCTCGCTCGCATTACGGCGCTTTTATAGTGCGCGAGCACCGAAAGGACTTCCGTCACTCCGCCCTCGGTATCGATCGTGAATTGAGCCGCTCTTTCTGTTTGCAATTTATTTGGCTGCATAGTTACGTTCGGTCTTTGAGAGACTCTTGGCGGGGGACTTATCGGTGAACTGTGCAACCGGTGTCTTTCGCGATGGATTCGGCATTCGTTCCAGAAAAGAAACGGAGTTGAAGCCCTGCCTATCCAAACAACCAGACGCAGGAGAGGGCGATGTCTTCAGGCCCAAGCAGACGAGGTGGTCCACGCCATTACCATCTATTGTGGGATGACGAGCTCGAGGAGTTGCGGCCGATTCTCAAGCTGGTCAGCGATCATCTGGATGAAATCGTAAGTCACTGGTACCAGCTCTACGCGCTGCATTTCGGCGATCAACGGACGCTGGCGGAGCGCGAGTTTCACGAGATTTTCTACACCAATTTAAAGCGCAACACGAACGACC
>JAJPIG010000036.1 GCA_021324855.1 Pseudomonadota bacterium
CCCGAGGCCAGGCTGGCGCGTAAAGGAGCGGGCAAGGAAGCACGGCTCTGCTACTCGGGCAACGCGCTGATGGAGAACCGCCACGGCCTTTTGGTTGACTTTCAGGTGGAGCCGGCGGATGGACAGGCCGAGCGGCGGGCGGCGATCGCCATGGCCGACGAGCGGCTGCCCGGGGCTCAGCGGATCACGCTGGCCGCGGACAAGGGCTACGACACCCGTGGCTTCGTCGCCTGCTGTCGCGCGCTCAAGATCACTCCCCATGTGGCGCAGAACCACGCGCGCCCGGGCGGTTCCGCGCTCGATGCGGACCGCGCGGCACCCGGGTTATGCGATCAGCCAACGGATCCGAAAGCGGATCGAGGAAATGAAGACCTTTCGGCGGCCTGCGCAAAACTCGCTACCGCGGACGCGACCGAGTCCGGATGCACGGTTACATCGTCGCCGCCGCCAACAACCTTATCCGAATCGCCCACCTGATGCCGGCTCCCGCCTGAAAACAACGCGCACGGAGCCTCTCGCCACCAGTCGCCGACCACAGTTGCACGGCAAAAACCCCTGAATCCAGCACCATCACCGCACCCGCAGCTATGAAATTGAGTAATCAAACGCTTCCGTCAACAGCCTGCTAGAGAGCGCGTGCCTTATACGCACGCAACACCCTCAGAGCCTGGAAGAAGTGGATTATCGCGCCGAGACTGATCATTCATCGCCGGCGTTAAGCACCTCGTTTAGTACCTCCGGTAGCCTGTACCGCTTTCCGATCAGGGTGATGATTTCATCGGCTAGATCGTTGGTGCGCGCCCTTCTGAAACATTCGCGCAGCCTTCCCGCATCCCGGATCGCAAACCGCGTGATCTGTAATATTGCGGAGAGAACTCGCCTCGAAACCCTTAGCGGCCCTATGAAGCGCCGTCCAGCGCTGACATCCACATACAGCGCACGCAGTTTCATTTGGCCCAGATCGGCGTCGCCAGTATCGAGAAAGTCGAAGAGAATCTTATGACATTTCCATACCGCAAGTGAGACCGACTCGGGGACAGGTCGGATCTTCTTCCGGCGCACAAATAAGACCGCTTTCCATGCGTCTTCTGCGAGCAGCGCGAGTTTCTGGTCGTGCGACACGAAGGAGCCCGAAGCGTCCGGTCATCCGCCTCGGACCGATCGCCATGTGACATCAGAGTTAGCAAGACGACCTTTCCTGCTTCTTCCTGTACGAGAACCGCGAGCATGAACGCCCGGCTCATGGCTCTTGCTTGGGCCAACACCTCCGCTTCCCTCAAAAGCGAGCGAGCATTTCGAAGGCATAGGTTCATACCTTGCAGCAGCGCACTTTTGGACATCCTTCGCAACGCTGCCACCGGCTGGTCGCGGGCGATTACGCGAAAACGCCGGGACGAACGGGGGCCCCTCATATCGATGTAGGCCGTCCGTCATCGGAGTGAACGGCTAAATCGCCCTTCCAAGAGCCACACGGTCCGCCCACAAAATTCGGGAGGGTCGAGCAGCACCACGGCTTTGCGTCTGAGGCATTTAGCGCTGGCAGAGGCTCCGCTAAGTCAGTTCTGCACCGCAAGCACAGGATCGGCTGCAGAGTCATCGACGGTGCGCCAAAAGAGGTCGACTCTTCTGCTGCCCGTCACGACCCCAAATGGGTCCTCACCGAACGTCGCACTACCGAACGCGGCAGGTGTGGCACGCCGCTTGAACATTCCGAGCCGCGTCTCCTGAGGAGCGCGTGCGAAAAAAGTCCAAACATCGAAATCCTTGACCCCGTAACCGATCTCCGGAAGAGCAAAATGAATTGCTGCGCCCTGACACAGCGCGGAACAAAAGTAACGCCTTCGATATATTCGCTGCATCGCTGGGTTTCCGGCGAAGTACCGTTCAACGTCCCGGCGCGCGATCTCGGCGAGGCGCGCCAAGTCTCGCCGTAGGATTCGTCGCAAGGAGTAATCGCTGTTGCACCCGTCGCGAAGATTTAGAACTTCGGACATCAGCGCCTTCATATCGCGCACCCGGAAAGATTCACCCCTCAACCAGCCCCGCCGCTCGAAGATGCCTGCAAGGCTTGCACGAAGCAAAGCCAAAGAACGACCCACCACAGGTAGAGAACTTCCGTTGAGTAAAAGACCTCGTGGTCGAACAGCCCATGAGACAACCCGTGGCGAAGGTTAGAGCTGATTTGTTCGACCAGGAGGCCGCGCAGTTCAAAAGCCAAATCCTCCGTGAAGATCCGCTTGAACTCCGGCACCGGGAGAAGCTCCTGTAGGTACATCTCGCGTTCGATTCCGTTGTCGATCTTAGACGTCAATACTCCCTGTCGATTGAGAATCGTTCGAAAGGAGCTTTCGAGTTGTGGAATCAGAAGGTGTGCGGCTACGAGCAGATCTCCGGTTAGACCAGCGTGCAACCCCCGCGCAAAGATCTGTTCCCGGCCGGCGGGAATAAAGAAGTTGTCGCGGACGATCTTATCCCAGTCCGGCAGCCGGACCCTATGCTCTTGGAGTATCAGGCGGACTGCCGGAGCGACGTGACCTTGCACACGCGCGACTCGGATGTAGTTGGCCTGTTGGAACATCCAAGCCCGAATAGCCTCCTCCGACTCTTTCGGATCATTTGAAAGCATCGAAGGTCTTCGCCCGATCACTTTGCCGCTACTCGATAGCGTCATTGCAGGAAGGGAATGTAGGAGTGGCGTGGCCTTCGCGTCGCGCTCAACTGCTTGCCGTAAGGAGTCCACCGAAATCGGCCTGTAGCTTGCAGCCAAAGCCTTTAGAGCTTCATAAAGAGGCTTCCCACGTACCAGCTCGATCGCGGGGTTAACATCGATCCGCATTGGCTCTGAGGCAATGACCCTCATTTGCTCCATCGTGTGGGGCTGAGCCGTCAGCAGTCGCCGATGAAGTTCCACAGCGCGTGCCTTCTGGCCAACCATTTTCTTATAGGCGTCGATCGCCATGCTGAGGAAATGACAGAACAAGCCGTAGTTCGGCGGATTCCCTCGCTCAAAGAGTTCGGCTTGGGAAACGTAGGTTTCCGCAGCGACTACGAGTGCGGCTTTCCGCTCCGCGTCGTCCTTTGCCTGCCTGAACCAGTCAGCCGTTAGTATCCACAGGGAGCGGGCCGCTTCGAAATCGTTCGCCGCGGCTGCCTCTTGAGCAGCCTGCTTCGTCCGCGCCGCTTGAGCGGCCGGATCACCAGCTTGAAACTCCATGAGCAGACGCATGAGATGCGCGCAGCGCAGTGATTCCTTGACCGGTTGCCGCTGGATAACGCCTTCTATGTGTTGTGTCACCGTTGCAAACAGCGGCGCATTGTTCAGCATCACCGCCAGTCTCAACGCCCGCTCCAACCGCTGGACCGCGAATTGAAATACAGGCCCGGTTTCGAGGATTGAGGCCGACTCGAGATATGAAGTTATCGCCAATTCCGCGTACCGGTAGTCTCGCTTTCTCAGCCAAATTAAGTCCGCGACACGAGCGCGTAGATCGGCTTCCTTGATCTCTTGGGCAACTTGGCCTAGCACATCCAGCTCGGTCTCAGCGACATCGTCCGGCGTGGCTGTTCTCGCTGATCCCATCGTCACCATAGGCGGGAATGGATCGTTAATGTCGCTCGGCTCGAAGCCGAAGGAGCACACTCGCTCCATCATCTCGAAGACCCGTTGAGCGCGCTGATTGTTTGCGGCTCCCGCCTTCTCCTTGTGCGCCCGAAAACCTTCTGCGTAGGCAACGCATTCTCGTTTGCCGGCATCCGCGATGGCCTGTTGCCAGTCACAGTTGTGGAAATCTTCCAGCGTCAATTCCGGTTCGTTCATACATACAGATTATAGGCTTGGCCAGCCGGCCGGGCGACGCGAAAGAGCACGGCCCTATCGTCTCCGTTCTGGGGTTACTGCGCGCTCCCGCGCCGTCATCACTTCGGCGGTCCGGCACGTTTGTCGCACCGTAACGCTCCAACCGCCGATACAGAGTTTTCGGAAGGCCTACACAGGCGCCAAAGAGAACCAAGAACCAACAATTTCCGAGGTCTTTCGGATTTCATCTTGTAGGTTTTTGGTTCCTTTTGGACCGATTACGCGGACAGAAAGCGGACAATTTTCGGAGCGTGGCGGAAGCCTTGCCGCCGCCCGCTAAGGAGCGCCGCTATGGCCGCGAATCCATACTTCGAAGCGCGACGGGAATGGGATGAGCGCTACGCCGATCTGGTACTGGGCAAGCGCAACTGGCAGATCGCGGCGGGCGGGCTGCTCGCAGTTTCGCTGATTCTTGCGAGCGGGATCGTCTGGCTCGCGACGCGCAGCCGCTACATCCCCTACGTGGTCGAGGTCGACAAGCTCGGCTACGCGCTTACCGTTCCGCAACCGCTCACGCCAACGTCGGTCCCCGACGTGACTGACCGGATCGAGCGCTACGAAGTCGCCGCCTTTATCCGCAACGCGCGCGCGGTCAGCAGCGACGTGCAGGTCGAGCAGGAGATGCTCAACGCGCTGCTCGCGCACGCGCGCGGCGCGGCGGACAAGTTCCTCGACGAGTACTACCACTCGGACGGCTTCGCCCATAACCCGTTCAAGCGCGCGCAGAGGGAGACGGTCACGGTCCAGATCGA
>JAJPIG010000008.1 GCA_021324855.1 Pseudomonadota bacterium
CGATCTCGATCTGAGCGGACGCCTCAGTTCGAGCGAGAAGAACGCGGGCGGCGTGCGCGCGACCTGGTGGCAGCCGGTCAACATCCGGCTCTGCCGCGACTCGATTCGGTATTACGAAACCATCGCGGCGGAGATCGGCTTCCGGCAGCGCGGTTATCTCTGGCTCTACGATGAACAGACGTGGCCGAAGGCGCTCGAGCATATCGCGCTGCAACGCGACCTCGGCCATCCGATCGAAACCCTCACCGCCCGGGAGGTTAACCGGCGCGTGCCGGAGATCGATCGCCTCGAGGGCATCGCCGGCGCGACTTTCTCCCCGCGCGACGGTCTGATCAATTCGAATCTGCTGAAGGAGCACTATCGGACGCGATCGCGCGAGCTCGGCGCCGAGTATCTCGATCGCACCTTCGTGATCGCGATCGATGCAGGTGCCGACGCGGTCAGCCTGCAATGCTGGCGGGCCGATGATGCGATACCCGACGAAATGCTAATCCGCCTTCTGACTCAGGACGCGCCGGGCGAGGCCGAAACCGGACATCTGTTCGAGTTGCGCGCCAACGCGATCGCGATCACCGGCGGTGCATGGTCCGGGCAGGCGCTGCGGCTCGCCGGCCTCGAGAACCTGAGCGAACCGATTCGCCGCCAGATTTGTCTCGTCGACAGCCGCACGATCGATCTCGCCCGCTACGGCATGATCGTCGATACGTCGGGGCTCTATTTTCACAGCGAAGGCCAGCACATCCTGGCCGGTTACTCGCCGCCCGAAGAGCCGCCCGGCTACCATTTCAACTACGACGGCGAAGCGTTCTTCATGAACGAGATCTGGCCGCGTCTCTATGCGCGGATGAGCGGATGCGAGCGATTGCGGCACGTCACCGGCTGGGCGGGACTCTACGAGGTCAGCCCCGATCGCAGCGCGATTCTCGGCGCGGCCGCGCCGCGCATCTTCGAGGCGCATTCCTTCAGCGGGCGCGGCGTGATGCAATCCTACGGCGCGGGACAAGCGCTGGCGGAACTGATCGCGCTGGGCCGCTTCGATCGCTTCGATGCCGCGGCGCTCAATCGCCGGCGCTTCGCCGAGCATCGGCTGGTGTGGGAAGAATTGCACATCTGACGGGGCGCGCCGCGCCCGCCGATTCTGTTATTCTATGAAACGATCCTCAGGCAGGGGAGGGTGGATGTTCTCATCGATTGAAGACGTGATCGAGCGCTTCGCGACGCAAAAGTACATCGCCGGACGACGCATCGCGACCGTGGTGTTTCTCGCGAGCCGTCTCCAGAAGCCGATCCTCGTTGAAGGTCCCGCGGGCGTCGGCAAGACTGATCTCGCCAAGGTGCTGGCCGCCGCGCTCGGCCACGAGTTGATCCGCCTGCAGTGCTACGAGGGACTCGACGAAGCCAAAGCGCTCTACGAATGGGAGTACGCAAAGCAACTGCTCTACACGCAGATTCTGAAAGACAAGATCAGCGAGGTGCTGTCGAACAGCCGCGGGCTTTCCGAAGCCGTCGATCGGATTGCGCGCGAGGACGAGGTCTTTTTCTCCGAGCGATTCATCCTGCCGCGGCCGCTGCTGCGTGCGATCACCAGCGATCGCCCGGTGGTGCTGCTGGTCGACGAAATCGACAAGGCCGATGCTGAGTTCGAGGCCTTCCTGCTCGAGCTGCTTTCCGATTTCCAGGTCACGGTCCCGGAAATCGGCACGCTCAAGGCGCGCAATGTTCCGTTGGTAGTCCTGACCTCGAACAACGCGCGCGAGATGTCCGATGCGCTCAAGCGCCGCTGCCTCCATCTTTACATCGATTTTCCCGATCGCGCGCAGGAACTCGCGATCCTGAAGCTCAAGGCGCCTGAGGCGGGCGAGAAGCTGGCCGAGGAAGTGGTCACGATGGCGCAGTCGCTGCGCAAGCTCGATCTCAAGAAGACGCCCGGCATCAGCGAGACCATCGATTGGGTCAAGGCGCTGACGCTGCTCAACGTCGATACGCTCGACAATGCGCTCGTGACCGAGACCCTCGACACCATCGTCAAGTACGAGGGTGACGTGCGCAAGGCGCAGGAGGAGCTCAAGAATTACGTGCGGCGCGCACGCGCACGGCGTCCGTCCGATACCGCGAGCGACAAGGACCTGCTCAACTGAGCGCGCCGGCGCGATGGATCAAAAGCTGATCGAATTCTCGAACCTGATGCGCGGCAACGGCGTACGGGTCTCGACCGCCGAATTGCTCGACGCGGTGTCGGCCGCTGGCGTGACCGGGCTCGCCGATCGCGAAAGCTTTCGCGCCGCGCTGCGCGCCACGATGGTCAAGCGGCCGGGCGATCTGCCGGTCTTCGAGCAGCTCTTCGACATTTACTTCTCCGGACTCGGCGAGATCATCAAGCAGGCCGATGAAGCTTTGCGCGGCGCGATGGCGATGTCCGAGCGCGAATTCCAGGAGTTCCTCGAACGGATGCGCAAGCTTCTCGAGGAGCACGGCGGCGAGCTGTCGGAACTCGCGCGCCGCCTGCTGGAGGACAACACCGGCGCGCTCGAGCGGATGATCGCCGAGGCCGCGCGCGAGCTTCGTTCGGCGCAGAACGGGCAGAGTATCGAGGAGCATCATTTTGCGCGCGCCCTGGCGCGGGCGCTCGGGCTCGATCGGATCGCGGGCGAATTGCGCGAGCTGCGCGATCGGATCGAACGCGAGCTGCCCGGCGCCGCCGATGCGCGCTTCGACGAATACCTCGAACGCCGGAGGCAGGCGCTTGACGACATCATCCGGCGTTATGTCCGGATGGAGCGCGCCAAGCGCGACGTGCGCGCGCGCGAGGCGTCGCAGATGAACGACATCGGCGACAAGAGCTTTTATTATCTGTCGGACGAAGAGCTCGAGCGGATGCGTCAGGCGGTGACGCGGCTCGCACAGCGCCTGAAGAATGTGATCGCGATCCGGCGCAAGCGCACCCAGCGCGGCCGCTTCGACATCAAGCGCACGCTCAGGCATAACCTGCAGAACGGCGGCGTGCCCTTCAAGCTGTATTTCGATCGTCGGCGCCGCGACAAACCGCAGGTGGTCGTGCTGTGCGATGTCTCCGATTCGGTGCGCAACGCATCGCGCTTCATGCTGCAGTTCGTCTATTCGCTGCAGGACCTCTATTCGCGCGTGCGCAGCTACGTGTTCGTCGCCGAGATCGGCGAGGTCACGCCCGAGTTTCGCGATCGCGATCTCAACCAGGCTCTCGACGCGGCGCTCAGCGGTGATATTATAAACGTGTACTCCCATTCGAATTTCGGTAACGCCTTCCGCGCCTTTGTGCGTGACCATATCGGCGCGGTCAACCGGCGCACCACCGTGATCGTTTTGGGCGACGCGCGCAACAACTACAACCTGCCTCATGACTGGTGCCTGCGCGAGATTCGCCAGCGCGCCCAGCGGCTCATCTGGCTCAATCCCGAGAGCCGCAGCACATGGGGATTCGGCGATAGCGAGATGGAGCGCTACGCTTTGCATTGCGACCTGGTTGAGGAATGCCGCAACTTAAACCAGCTCTATCGGGTGATCGATCGGCTCGCGCCGCGTTGAAACCATGGCTCCAGGCTGTCATCGCGCATCTTCGGTTGACGCTAAGCCGCCTTTGGTCCAAGATATTAAGGCGAGGACCAACGATCGCAGCCTCGGGCCGATCGCAAAAGGAAAAACCTCTCGGGTTGTCTATGGCGGGGCATAGAGAAGACTTCATCCTCATGATGGTGAGCGGACTCACGCTCGATCCGACCACCAAGATGCCGATCGTGGTGCTGAAGGACCCGGACAACAAGCTCAACCTGCCAATCTGGATCGGTCCGCTCGAAGCCGCTTCGATGGCGACCGAGCTCGAAGGCATCAAGCCCCAGCGCCCGATGACTCACGATCTGCTGCGCAACGTGCTCGGCGAGCTGAGCGCCACGGTCGAGGCGGTCGAAATCACCGAGCTCCGCGACAATACCTACTTCGCGCAAATCCAGATGCGCACGCGCGACGGCCGCAACCTTCAAATTGATTCCCGGCCGAGCGATGCAATCTCACTCGCGCTGCGCACCAAATCGCCGATCTATGTCGCCAAGCAGGTGCTCGAAGTTTCGAGCGAGCTGCACGAGGCCGCCGCCGATGCCGGCGCGACCGATCAAAACCTGGCCGGCGTCTCGCGCGACAAGTGGTCCGAGATTCTCGAGCGCATGTCGCCTGAGGACTTCAAGTACAAGATGTGAGTAACGCGAGCCGGGCAGGGCGCTTTTCGGGCGCCGCAACCGCGCTCTCCTGCCGATGGCTTCGACACATCGCAAGCTGCGCCGCAAGGATCTGAAGCAGCCCGACGAGCTGACGACGCTGGTCGAGGCTGCGCAGGACTATCTCGCCACCCATCTCGGCGAGATCCTCTCGATCGCCGCCGTGATCGCTGCCGCGATCATCGTGGTCTTCGCGATTCGCTTCTATCAGCAGCGTCGCGCCGCCACCGCCGCCAACGATTTCTACCAGGCCTTCACGGCCCTCGACGCCAAGGATTACACGCGCGCCGAGGCCCGCTTCCGGAAGCTCGCCAACGAAGCGCCCGGGCTCCAGGTCGGCCGCCTCGCCTACTTCTATCTCGGCACCTGCTACCTCCAACAGAACCGACTCGAGCCGGCCCGCGATGCCTTCAAGGCCTATATCGCCGGCGAGCACGATGAGATGTTCGCGAGCCTCGCGATGGTCAACCTCGGCGTCATCTACGAACGGATGGGCAAGCTTGCCGATGCCGAAGCGGCCTATCGCAAGGCCGCGGCCACGCCCGGCCCCGAGCAGACCCGCGCGCAACTCTCCGTCGCCCGCATCCTCGATCGCGAGGGCAAGCGCGAGGCGGCGATCGACGAGTACCGCCGCTTCCTGAACGAGCATCCGTTTTCCAGCGAACGCCAGCAGGCGATGGAGGCGCTGGCGCAGCTCGGCGCATCGCAGGTGGCGCAGCCGCCGGCGTCGGCCAGCACTCCGGCCGGCCGCGCGCCATCCAAAGCGGGCGCGCCGGCAGGCCACTGATTATCGTCCGCGATTAGCCGCCCGCTGCGGCGGTGTGGCCGTCCTTCAGCTCCGACTTGATCACGAACTCGAACGACTTCTCTTCCGGCAGGCCGACCACCGGGATACCGTTGATGAGGAAGGTCGGCGTCGATTGCACGTGCGCGAGCGCGCCGTCGCGGATGTCCTGGCTGATCACCTCTTCGGCCGACTTGCCCATCATGCACTGGTCGAGCGCCTGCGTGTCGAGCTTGGCCGCCTTGGCGTAGTTCTCGACCCGCGAGCGCAGGTTGTTGGGATCGATCTGCGCCTGGCTCGAATAGAGGATTTGCGCGAATTCCCAGAAATCCGCCGGGTTCTGACGCCGGATGCATTCGGCGGCGATCGCGGCCGGGCGCGCCCACGGATGCATCGAGAGCGGGAAATTCTTGAAGATCAACTTCACCTTGCCCTTGTAGCGGTTGTTGACGATGGTCTCGATCTGGTCGAAGGCGCGCGCGCAGAACGGGCATTCGAAGTCGGCAAACTCGACGATCGTGACCGGCGCATTATCGGGACCCTGCGTCGCGCGATCGGTCAGGCGCAGCTTGTCGGTGTCGATGCGTCCCCAGGGATCTGTCCTGAGGTCGATATACTGGCCGATGATGATCTTGTCCTGGGCGGCATCGGTATAGATGTAGGTCTTGACCGAACCGTTGGGGGTCGTGACGGTCAGCGTCCGCGTCCAAAGCCCGGGAAAAGGGGAGGGCGTCGGCGCGCCGAGCGCGATATCCTTGATGCTCGCGATGTGAAAACGCTTCTGCAGGAAATCTTTGACGCGTGAATCGTGCGAGAGGTCGGGACCGGCGGCGGCCAGGGCCGCACCGGCCGCGGCGATACTCAGGCACAGGATCATAATCGACAGGAACGCTCTCGATGGTCGCATAGTGGGCATATCCTAGCTGGAGCAGACGGCTTCGGCGACTGAAAATTCGATGGTTCCGGGAAAAAATTGCGCGTCCCCGGGCGGGGCAGCTCATCCCCCGCCGCGCCGCGCGCCCAAGGGACGGACTCGGGACCGCTTTCGCGATCCACTCTGTCCCTGCCTCAGCGTTCAGTTGCGGCTCAGGACGACAAACAGAGGCGACGAGGGATCAACGCGAAGCACATGTAAATCAGCAAATTCGATTTCAAATGGACGTTCGCTGTCGCAAGGAATCGAGATAGCGCCATTTCACGGTGTCCAGAATGAGCACATGTGGTCGCTCGCAAAACCGGTCTCGGTTTGGGGGGTTGGAGGCAACATGGATTGGATCTGCTGGTTCGAGCTATCGAATAAGGGCCATTCTGGGGCATCGGCCGAATTCGGGTCACCGCTTGCGGCGAATTGCGTCCAGTAGTTGATCATTATGTCGGATAGCTGGTGCTGGTCCGGGTCGAGTTGATCGGTCCTCAGCAGATATAGAATTTCGGCCGTGTGGTATGCCCCCAATGGAAAGCTTACAGGGCGGTCGAAGAACGAAGGCGCATTCTCGTCGTTGAACTCGTATACGTACGTGGACACCCATCGTGCCAGCGACTCATGGGCGGAGAGCGCCGGACAGGCGAAAACCCGGTCGGTACCCGCCGCACCGAGCGCGATGGATGCGTCGTTAGCGTAGTTGCTCAAGGGATACAGGTTGATGACAAGATTCACGAAGGGATGAGCCTCGGGCAAATCCAAAAGACCAGCGATCGCCGCTGGATACCCTGCTTCGGTCAGCGGACCTGAGCCAAAGTCAAATTGGATCGCCACCACGAACCGGTAATCATCGTGACTGGTACCCGCAATAACCGGCACTTGGTTGAACTGGCCGCTGGCGAATGCTGCGCCCGGCGTTTGTCTCAGCACAATGCCATCTATGACTGGAAAAAAATCGCCCGTCTGCTGAGCTAGCACGATCTGCGCAGCCGGAATTTCCCGCAGGCATCTGGCGGTAATGCATCCGAACTTGGCCGCGAAGCTCTCGCCTTCCCCTTCTGCTGTCGCGATCGGAACAATCGACTGCTGATAACGCGTGAAACCACCTTCATACGACCCGCTCACCGCAATGGCACGCTGGAATAGTCCGGCAGCAGTGGGAGATGCGAGTTGAGAATAGACGCTGAGCGCGCCCGCGGACGTGCCAAATATCGTTATCCGTCGAGGATCGCCGCCGAATGCGGCGATGTTTCTGCGTAGCCATTTGAGCGCGAACTGCTGATCCATAAGTCCGTAGTTGCCATTGAGATGACCTTCATCATCGAGCGCCGGGTGAGAAAAAAACCCAAGAGTACCAAGGCGATAATTCATCGACGCGACGATGACATTCCCGTTTTGCAGTAACGCCGGCGTGACGTTGTCGAAATTTCCGTTCAAAACCCTCAATCCGCCACCGTGAATATAGACTATGACAGGGAGGTGCTGGGGCGGCTTTTGGCGTTTCTGTTGATGCGGCCGGAAAATATTGAGAAATAGACAGTCCTCGCTTCCGCCAACCTTCCCAGCTGAGGAGCCCGGCTGCGTGCACTCATTGCCGAACGCGACCGCAGAGAGAGGTTTAGTCCAGCGGCGATGGGCCCGCGGAGGCTTCCACCGGAGTTTTCCGACGGGCGGAGCGGCATAAGGAATGCCAAGAAATTCATCGATCAACTGGGTTTCGATCCCGCGCACCGGACCGTTGTCGGTCATGACGACATGCGTGAGTGCAGCATCGCTTGCCTTCGCGCCGAAGCTGAGCAAAACGACTACGATCAAAATTGCGCCCAGATAAGCCAATTTCACCGACATTGCTCACCTCCGTGAACACGCGACCAGAGTTCTCAGCGTCAGGTTCACTGACTGATGGCGCACTTTTTAGCGCGCGCCGTTTCATGCAGTCAAAGAGATGGATGCAGACAGCAGCTCTCGCACCATTCACAATTGATCCAGGCCGCCGCAATTTTCGTTGACTTTCCAGACAGACTAAATCCCGCAATCTCATCTAGTGGGGACTAGGTGAATGTTGACACCCACTGAAAAAGATGGCATATTTAGGTTGGTTTTGCCGGTTCGACCTTTCTGGTTTCGCGACCCCTTGAGGCAAAAGAGAGGGGATATGGAACAAGTCGATCAATATGCGTACTACCAACTCGGCGTGGCATTAACGCATTTGTCTTTAGCCCTACCAACCCGTGAGGCATCAAAATTCGGCGCGATGATTTTCCCATTATGGCGGGCGCAACAGGCCTTGAACGATTTTGTAGGTGCACGATTCTTCGTTCATTCAAAATCGGTCGCCAACGAACTGCTTCAACGCATTGGCAACTTGGAATCGGAAGCGCATTCTGGGGACGATAAAAATCCTTACGACTTTGAAAAAAACGTGCAGCCGTGGCAAGTGTCTGGGATCAAAAAACTGATCGGCGAACTTGAAACCGTTCTGGCGCGCGAATGTCCTACTGTGCCGATTTTCTTTATCCCGCCAAAGGGAATTTACAAAACCGACGATCTCATCAATCAAGCAGAGAACATGTTCTCGGAAGAGATTCGGAAAGCTATACCACCGCAGGCAATCACGGATGTTCATGAAGCTGGACGATGCGTGGCGTTCGAACTGCCAACAGCCGCAGGCTTTCACGTACTGCGGGCAACGGAGGCGCTCACTCGCGAATACTATAAATTCGTAACGACTAAGGATTCGGGAAAAACAGACTGGGGGACGTGCATTGAGGAATTAAGAGAACAAGAAAGCGCCGACAAGGGGCTTCTGGATTTGCTCGACCAAATCAGAGAAGAGCGCAATACGGTCATGCATCCCCGACGGAACCTGACGATGGACGAAGCGATCGCCGTCGTGAATCTCGCGCAAGCGGCTATTTCTCGAACCGCAATTGACATGATGAAAAAGGCGCCGCTGCAAATACTTGCTCGCGAACAGTCGGCTGTTCCCACAAATCCCGACGGGCAACTCCAGAGAGGGAAATCTAGCACTTAGCCTTTAGTCTCGGACGAAAACGGAAAAGCGGTTTGACCAGGCGCTTGAACTTTTCGGGGTCGGCCTTTTCCAACTCCTGCCTTAAGCGCTCGTCTTCGGCGCGCGTCTTCTCGCTGACGGGCCTTTTCTCTGGCGATTTCTTTTTGCGCACGCTGAAAGCATAGCGCTTTTAGATCGGCGCTTCTACTGAGCGCACGTCGCAATTAGGTCGGCGAACATCTCCTTGTTGTTCCGATTATTAAACCGATAGCTGAACTCGTTCAGGTAGAACGGCAAATATTTCTTGCTGACGTTGTGGTAGCTGCCGATCACGCCGCGTTTGAGTAACGCCCAGAATGATTCGATGTTGTTGGTGTGGATTTCGCCCCGCACCCATTCATTCGCCGAGTGCTTCACGGACTCATGGCGAATCTTGCGGTCGATGTAGTTGTAGTCCTTGTTCTCATCGGTCACGACCAGCGACACCTTCTCGTTGACCGCGCGCCGCACAAACCCCGCTAGGGTGGGCGCATCCTGACTGCCAATGACGCGCGCCACAACGTTGCCCTTGCGCTCAATCGCGCCGATGATGCCAACCTTGCCATAGCCGATCTTCTCGCTGCCTAAAGGGAGTTCACCAGCGGCAGCGCGGCGCTGGGCGCTTTTCTTGTTCCAGTGTCGATTGCGGTCCTTCCCGCCGATGTAGGTCTCGTCGGCCTCTACGATGCCGCTAAGCGGCTGATACATATCGCCAGCCATCGCGGCGCGCCAGCGCATACACATATACCAGCTTGTGTGGTAGTCGTGCGTGGAATCCTCGCCGAACATTACGCGATGAATCTGTAGCGCACTGATACCTTTCTTCGCGGTCAGCATCAGATAGCCGACCTTGAACCACAGGTTGAGCTTAATCTTGGTGTCTTGAAAGATCGTCCCAGTGATCACACTGAACCGATAGCCGTTGCGTTTGTGGCACTCGGTAATCTCGCCGGTCTCGCGGTCGCGAGTCTGAGCGCCGCTCTTACACACCCAATTGAACGGGCGAGCGGGCAGAGCGAAGACCTTATCGCTACCGCAACGAGGACAAGTCACGTTAACCGGCCAGCGCATCCGCGCCAGAAACTCACGGCACTGCTCATCGGTTCCGAAGGCTTTATCGAATTCGGTAATTGTTTCCATACCCTAGAAGATAGCGCTTGTCGAGATTGGTGTCAATAGCCACCTAATCCCCCATCTAGTTTACATAATGTTTCTTATGCGAAGTAACTCGCAGGTATATCGATTGGCCGATTCTATCCGATGACGCTGATGACTCGGTCGATGTGAACGTTACGGCCGTGCCGGCCCGAGTCCGCTTCGAATATTCGACCTGTTGAAAGAAAAATTCTCTACGACCTTCGCCGATGCCGCGAGGCGCCGCCCGGTTCCGCCGCGGCCTGGTCGGCCGCGGTCTCCGCGCGCGGCTTCCGATAGCCGAGCTGATCGAGCATCCGCAGCACCTGGAAATCATACGGCGCAAGCTCGACTGCCGCGCGCAGATAGGCGACCGCGCTCGACTTGCGATTCATCGCGAGACAGGCCCGCGCCAGCATCCGCAGCACGTCGGCTGAATCGCCGCCGATTTCCCGCGCCCGCCGGAGCGCCTTCAGCGCCTCCTCATGGCTTCCCGCTTCGAGCATAAAGCGGCCGAGCGTCGCCGCGGCGGATGCGCTTAGGACGTCAAGTTCGATCGCGTCGCGAATCATGATCAGCGCCGCCTTGCGCCCGCCCGAAGCCCAGATTTTTTCCGCTTCGATTCGCAGCCGTTCCGATTCATCGCAAAAGCATTGCGCGCCGACGTCGACCGTCGCCTGCTTCGCGCCGACCTCCGCCCTGATGAGCGTGAGGCGCGGTCCGAGGTAATCGTTGAGCCGCCGCAGAATCTCGCGTTCGTTGCCTTCGGCGGGCTCGAAGAAGATCGCGCCGAGGGCGTCTTCAAGATGGTCCTCGCGCCGAAGGGTCAGCCTGCGCCGTTGTCTCATCGCCCTGCCCCGCTCTCACACCCGCTCGTCCGGATCGAACAGCTTGCGATACTCGTCGAGCGCGAAGCGATCGGTCATCCCCGCGATGTAGTCGGCGACCACGCGCGGCAGCGTCTCGCCGTCGCGCTCCATCCGGCTCAGGATATGCTCCGGAATCTGGCGCGGCTCGTTCATGTACGCCTTGAACAGCGCCTCGATCACGCGGCCCGCCTTCTCGGTCATCCGGGTGACCCGGTAATGACGATAGAGCCGCTCGCGCATGATTTGCCGCAGCCCGGCGACCTTCGGTTCCATCGCGGGGCTGAAGGCCGACAGCGTCGCGCCGGCGCGCCGGACGTCATCGACGCTCCCGATGCCGCGCCGGGCCAACGTCGCGTCGATATTGCGCAGCAGATCGTTGACCATCAGATCGATCATGCGGTTCACGGTCTGATAGCGGAGCACGCGCGCATCCGCTTCAGGAGCGGATTTGCGCGCCATCTCAGCCGCTTCGCGATAAAGCTCGGAGGCTTCCAGATCGGCGGCGGTGAGCATCTGCGCCTTCACGCCGTCGTCCACATCGTGGGCGAGATAGGCGATCTCATCGGCGAGGTCGACGATTTGCGCTTCCAGGCACGGGTACGACTCGAAATCGAACTCGCGCGCGGCGGGGCGATCGCGAAAATGGGAATGCTTGATGATGCCCTCGCGCACTTCGAAGCTCAGATTGAGGCCGCGAAAGGCCGGGTAGCGCACCTCGATCCAGTCGACGGTGCGCAGGCTCTGCGCGTTATGATCGAAGCCGCCATGCGGCGCCATCAGCTCGTTCAGCACGCGCTCGCCGGCGTGGCCGAACGGCGTATGGCCGAGATCGTGGGCGAGCACGACGGCTTCGGCCAGATGTTCGTTGAGCGCGAGGTTGCGCGCGATCGTGCGGGTAATC
The DNA here is from genome assembly GCA_021324855.1 of Pseudomonadota bacterium. Classification (GTDB taxonomy): domain Bacteria; phylum Desulfobacterota; class Binatia; order Binatales; family Binataceae; genus JAJPIG01. The sequence goes on from JAJPIG010000008.1 coordinate 11,907, forward strand.
TGCGCCGCTTCCATCGTATGGGTCAGACGGGTGCGGTAGTAGTCGCCCTCGTGATTGACGAACACCTGGGTCTTGTATTCGAGGCGGCGGAAGGCGGCGGAATGGATAATCCGATCGCGGTCGCGCTGGAACGCCGTGCGCATCGGATGCTCCGGCTCGGGAAAGCGCCGCCCGCGGCTCGCCCGCGAGCGCATCGCATAGGGCGCAAGCGTGCGTTCCTCGATTTCTTCGAGCGCGTTACGATCGCGGAGCATCGGCGTGAACAAAACCGATCCGGATGCTACCACGACGCGATGACGCCTCGAAGCCGGATTTGGATGCTCTATGCACAGCGCCCTTCGGACACCCGGAAAGGCGCTGTTTGAGTCGCTTCGCCCGTCTCGCGTAGCGGCCGCCCCGGTTCAAGGGGCGACTTTCTTGAATCGCGTCCGCGACCCTATAATCAGCGCCTTGAGGGGGGTGAGGAGGGTCGGTGGAACGGACGCGGATGCGCCGGCGCATCGCGTTGTTGTCGATCGCGATTATCGCGGCGGGATGCGCGACGTATCGGCCCGCGCCGCCGCAAGCCTCGCTGCCCTCGCCGCGCCCCGCCCATCCCGGCACCATCGTCGGCGTTGCCTCGTGGTACGGGCCCGGTTTCACGGGTCATCGCACCGCCAGCGGTCACATCTACGATCAGAATGAGATGACGGCGGCGTGCAACTCTTTTCCACTCGGCAGCCGCGTCATGGTCACCAACCTGGTCAACGGGCGCTCGGTCGAGGTGCTGATCAACGACCGCGGGCCGTTCAAGAAAGGCCGCAAGATCGATCTGTCATACCGGGCGGCGCGGATGCTCGGGATGATCGGGCCGGGCACGACGCGCGTCAGCCTCGAGGCGCTCAACGGCGCGATGCCGGAGGCGTCATTTCGCTATTACGTCCAAGTCGGCTCGTTCGCGCAGGCGCAGGCGGCCGAGGAGCTGCGCGAAAGTCTGATCCGGCGTTACCCCGACGTGCGGATCTACCAGCTCGACACGGGCGCGCGGCGCTATTACCGTGTGCGGATGGGCGCGTTCCTGACCCGCGAGCAGGCTATGGAGCGAGCGCGGGAGGCGGCGGAACTCGGCTTGCCGATGATGATCGTCAGCGAGTAGCGGTCAGGCGCCAAGAATTGCGCGCGCGCGTTCGATCAGCCGGCGCTCATTTTCATGCGTAAGCAGCCGCGCCGCATCGTCGATCGCGACCCATCGCGCTTCCTGGATCTCGTCGTCGTGGTCTGCGAGCGCGCCTCCCTGGTACTCCATCAGGTAGAAATGGACCCGCTTGAAGATCGTGGTTGGCCTGCCGCGGTCGTGGCCGCGTTCCGAGAAAATGTACGAGACCTCGCCCAGGGGCTCTGTGAGGGCGGCGCTTACACCGGTCTCTTCGCGAGCTTCGCGGAGCGCCGCTTCGGTAACCGTCTCGCCGCGCTCGACATGGCCTTTCGGCAGCACCCAGGAATCGCGGCCGGCCGGCCGCACTACGACCACCTCGAGCGCGCCGGCGGGCGTGCGGCGCCATATAAGTCCGCCGGCCGAGATTTCCCTCCGGACCGTGCGTTTTGGGGGCGTTTTTGAAGATGACTTCCGATTACCCGGCATCACTCTAATTATCTTATCAGTTCCGCTAGCCGACATCGCCGAGACTGAAACCTTCGCTCAGGAGCGCCCTGAGCGCGGCGCGGCATCCCGCGGACTCTTCAAGTTCTAGTTTAGGATCGTGAAGGAGCCAGTCCTCGGCCATCCGGCGCGCGCGATCGATCAGCGAGTAGTCGGGGATGAAGCGCGCGAAACGCAGCGGCAGCGCGCCCGACTGGCGCGAGCCGAGGAGGTCGCCCGGGCCGCGCATCCGCAAATCGGCGCGGGCCACGTCCTCGCCATTGCGGCTCGCGGCGAGGAGTCGCAGGCGGGCGCCGGCGGCATCATCGACTTTGTCAGAAACAATCAGGCAGCATCGCGAGGCGGCATCGCCCCGACCGACTCGTCCGCGTAACTGATGAAGCTGCGCGAGGCCATAACGCTCTGCGGCGATGATCGCTATCACGGTCGCATCGGGGACATCGATGCCGACTTCGACCACAGTGGTCGAGACCATGAGGTCGAGCGCACCATCGCGAAATGCGCGCATGACGCGCTCCTTCTCGAGCGCCGAAAGCCGTCCGTGCAGCACGCCGATTCGCGCGCGGGCGAGAACGCCGTTGCGCAGCCGCTTCACGATCGCTTCGATCGAAGGGAGATTATCGTCATCGCCGTCGATCGACGGCACAACGAAGTAGGCGCGATGGCCGGCATCGATTTCGCGGCGCACGATCTGCTCGACTTCACCGAAGCGGCGCTCCTCGAAAAGTTCCGTCGCGATCGGAGTGCGCCCCGGTGGCTGCTCGTCAAGAATTGAAAGATCGAGGTTGGCGAACAGCAGCATCGCGAAGCTGCGCGGGATTGGCGTCGCGGTCATCAGCAGGATGTGGGCGTCGGGGCTCATCGCTTTGAGTCGCGCCCGCTCGAACACGCCAAAGCGATGCTGCTCATCGACGATCGCGAGACCGAGCCGCGCCGCCCGGACGGGCTCCTGGATGAGTGCGTGGGTGCCGAAGAGCAGCGCGATTTGGCCGCGCGAAAAATCCTGATGGATTTCCCATCGGGCGTTGCCGGCGATCTTACCCGTCAAGAGCGCACTGCGAATTCCGAACGTGCCGCAAAGCGCGGAAAAATTCCGGTAATGCTGCTCGGCAAGCAATTCCGTCGGCGCCATCATCACGGCCTGGTAGCCGGATTCGATCGCGCGAAGCGCCACCCAGAAGGCGACCAACGTTTTGCCGCTGCCGACGTCACCCATCAGCATACGATTCATCTGGCGATCCCGCGTGAGCTCGGCATCGATCTCGCTAATCGCCGTCCTCTGAGCCCGGGTCAGTTCAAACGGAATATCGCGCAGTAATCGATCGCTCAAGACACGGGTGTTTTCGAACCGGGGTCCGCGTCGACGGAATTTGCGGGCGTGCTCGATCAGCATCGCAATTTGGAACCCAAACATCTCGTCGAGCGCCAGCGCGATATGGGCGTCGCTGCGGCCCGCATTGAGTCTATCGACATCCGCGTCAGGCGGCGGAGCGTGAAGAGCGCGAAGAACGTCGGCCATCGGTGGAAGCTTCGCGCTCACGCGCAGCGATTCAGGAATTGCGCCGCGCAGCCCTGACGGGACCGCTTCCAAAGCGCCAGCGACGAGTCCCGCGAAAAGCCGCTGCGGAATCTCGTCGGGCAGGCTATAGACCGGACGTAGCGGACGGACCGCCCTGTCGCTGATCGCTTCGATCTCCGGGTGCGCCATTTCGAGCACGTCATTCGCGCCGCGCGAGATTCTGCCATATGCCGCGACGCGTTCGCCGGCAGTCAGACGACCCTGCATATACGCCGGCAGGTTGAACCACACGACGTGCAAGCGCGCCCCGGCAGAATCGCGAAGCCATCCGGTGACCAGGCGACGCCATCGGAAGCCGCGCATCGGACGCTCTTTGATGTCTTCGAGCTCACCCTCGACGACCGCGATCGTGCCCGGCTCGAGTTCCGCGATCGGCACGCGCCGCCGCCAGTCCTGGTAACGGACCGGGAGAACAAGCAGCAGGTCGAGAACCGTCGTGATTCCGCGCGCGGCGAGCGCCGCCGCACGTTTTGGACCGATCCCCGGCAATGCGCTGACCGGGGTCTCCGTGGTCAGCGACGGTTTCGATCCCGCGCCGTGATCAGCGGACGTTCGGCCGATAGCAGGCCGACGGGCACGGCGTCGATCAACGGTCAAGTGCCGTAATAATCCTGCAGGGCGCGAACGCCCGGACCACCGTTGCGGAGAGCTGCGATCGCCTGCGCCGCCGCCTCCGCCGCCGCGATAGTGGTGAAGTACGGAAGCCTCATCTCGAGCGCGGTGCGTCGGATTGAGAAGGAATCCTTTTCGCCGAACTGGTCCGGAGTGTTGATTACCATCGCGATGCCGCCCGCACGCATGAGGTCGACGATATGGGGACTTCCCTGCCCTACTTTGTTAACCACGCGGCATGGAATCCCAGCCCGCGCCAGCAGCCGTGCGTTGCCCGAGGTCGCGACCAGATCGAGGCCACTTGTGATCAACAAGCGCGCGATGGGTTCGAGCGCCGGCTTATCGGCATCGCGAACGCTGATGAACGCCGTGCCCGCGAGTGGAAGATCGGTCGACGCGGCGAGTTCAGCCTTCGCAAACGCCATCGGAAATGACATATCGATGCCCATCACCTCGCCCGTCGATCGCATTTCGGGTCCCAGAACCGTATCAACACCCGGGAACCGCGCGAACGGAAACACCGATTCCTTGACTGCAACATGTGCAGGGACACGTTCAGCCGTGAAACCCAGTTCGTGCAGGCTCTTACCCGTCATCACGAGCGCCGCGAGCTTGGCGAGCGGGACGCCGATCGCCTTGCTGACGAACGGGATCGTGCGCGACGCGCGCGGGTTAACCTCCAGAATGTAGACCTCGCCCTGATGAATCGCGTACTGCACGTTGATTAGCCCGACGACCCCGAGTTCGCGCGCCAGCATCCGCGTCTGCTCGCGCAAGGCCTCCTGAATTGCCGGGTTCAGGGTGCGCGGCGGGAGGACACACGCGCTGTCGCCCGAATGGATGCCGGCGTGCTCGACGTGCTCCATGATGCCGCCGATTACGACCGTTGATCCATCCGAGACGGCGTCGACGTCGACCTCGATCGCGCCTTCGAGGTAGCTGTCGATCAGCAGCGGACGCTCCTCGGAAGCGCGCAGCGCCTCGCGCAGATAGCGACGCAAACCCTCTTCGTTTGAAACCAGCTCCATCGCGCGCCCGCCGAGCACATACGATGGACGAATCAATACCGGATAACCGACACGCGCTGCGCCCGCGATCGCTTCGTCGAAACTGCGCGCAAGCACGCCGCGCGGCTGCCGCAACCCGAGCTTCACAACCAGCGCGTTGAAGCGTTCGCGATCTTCCGCGCGATCGATAGCATCTGACGGCGTGCCGAGCAGCCGCACTCCGGCGCGCTCCAGCGGCACCGCGAGTTTGAGCGGCGTCTGTCCGCCGAACTGCACGATCACGCCCATCGGGCGCTCGCGCTCCGCAATCGCGAGCACGTCCTCGAACGTCAGCGGCTCGAAGTAAAGCCGATCCGAAATATCGTAATCAGTGGAGACCGTCTCCGGATTGCAGTTCACCATGATGGTCTCGAAGCCGGCCTGCTTGAGCGCGAGGCTCGCATGAACACAGCAGTAGTCGAACTCGATGCCCTGACCGATACGGTTCGGACCGCCGCCGAGGATCATCACTTTGCGGCGGCTGTCAGGCGGCGCTTCGTCCTCGCCCTCGTAGGTCGAGTAGAGATACGGGGTAAAGGCCTGGAACTCCGCTCCGCAGGTGTCGACCGCTTTAAAGACCGGTTGGATGCCATGGCGGCGACGCTCGCGCGTAATCACCGCTTCGTCGGTGCCGGCAAGCTCGGCGATCCGACGATCCGAAAAGCCCTGCGCCTTGGCTTCGCGGAGAAGCTCGGGACCGAGCGTCCCGCGCGCGATTCGAGGTTCGTTCCCGACCAACTCGGCGAAGGTGTCGATGAACCACGGATCGATGTGGGTCAGCCGATGGATTTCCTCGCGTGAGATTCCAATCCGCAGCGCGTCCGCGAGTTGATAGATTCGTCGGCTGTTCGGAACCGCGAGGCGGCGCTTCAGTTCAGCCCGAGCCGCGTCGGGGTCGAGCCCGTCGAGCGTACTCTCCAGACCATACGAGCTGATCTCAAGCGAGCGCAACGCTTTCTGGAGCGACTCCTTGAACGTCCGGCCGATCGCCATCACCTCGCCGACCGATTTCATCTGCGGCCCAAGCTCGTCGATTGCGCCGGGGAATTTTTCGAAAGCGAAGCGCGGGATTTTCGTTACCACGTAATCAATCGTCGGCTCGAAGCACGCAGGGGTCATTTTCGTGATGTCGTTTGGAATCTCGTCCAGCCGATAGCCGACGGCAAGCCGCGCCGCTATCTTTGCGATCGGGAAGCCGGTTGCTTTGGAAGCCAGCGCGGAGCTTCGCGAAACGCGCGGATTCATCTCGATCACGACCATCCGGCCGGTAGCAGGATCGATCGCGAACTGGATGTTCGAGCCTCCGGTGTCGACCCCGATTTCGCGAATAATCCTGAGCGCCGCATCGCGCATCAATTGGTATTCCTTGTCAGTCAGCGTCTGCGCGGGCGCGACCGTAATCGAATCGCCGGTATGCACGCCCATCGGATCGAGATTCTCGATCGAACAGATAATGACGACATTGTCGGCGCTATCGCGCATTACCTCGAGTTCGAATTCCTTCCAGCCTTCGACGGATTGCTCAATCAACACCTCGCGATTCGGCGAGGCCTCGAGTCCCCATGCGACCTTGCTCTCGAATTCGGCGGCATCGCGCGCGATCGAGCCGCCGGTTCCGCCGAGCGTGCGTGACGGGCGGATGATAAGTGGCAGTCCCAGGCGATCGCGCACCGCAATCGCCTCCTCGCGGCTGTGCGCGATCGATGACTCCGGCACTTCGAGACCGATCGCCACCATAGCACGTTTGAACCGATCGCGATCCTCGGCCTTCTTGATCGCTTCCAGACCCGCGCCGATGAGCTTTACGCCGTAGCGTTCGAGCACGCCCGATTCGGCGAGCTCGATCGCGAGATTGAGCGCCGTCTGACCGCCGACCGTCGGCAGCAGAGCATCCGGCCGCTCGCGCTCGATAATCTTCGCCGCCGATGCCGCCGTCATCGGTTCGATGTAGGTGCGATCGGCGATCTCGGGATCGGTCATGATGGTCGCGGGGTTCGAGTTCATCAAAATCAGACGCAGACCTTCTTCCCGAAGCGCCTTCAGCGCCTGGGTTCCTGAATAATCGAACTCGCAGGCCTGACCGATGACGATCGGACCCGAACCAATCAACATGATCGATTTTAGATCGCGATTGAGCGGCAACTTAGTCTTCCAATTTCAATTTTACGGATTCTTCTTCGACCGCGAGGCGGTCCAGTGCTTCGGCGCCATAACGCGGAAAGGCCTCGACCAGGCGTCGGAAACGGGCGAACAGATAACCGGCATCGTGCGGCCCGGGGGAAGCCTCGGGATGATATTGCACTGAAAAGAACGGAACGCCGACACCGCGCAATCCCTCGACCGTCTGGTCGTTCAAGTTGAGATGTGAAAGTTCTGCGCGCCCTGTCAGCGACTCGGCATCGACAGCGAAGCCATGATTCTGCGATGTGATCTCGACGCGGTTGGTGCGTAAATCTTTGACCGGATGATTCGCACCATGATGACCGAAGCCGAGCTTGTAAGTCCTGCCGCCCAACGCGAGGCCGAGGATCTGATGACCCAGGCAAATCCCGAAAATCGGCTTGCGGCCGAGGAGTTCTGCGACCGTCGCGCGCGCGTACGGTACCGCCGCGGGATCGGCGGGGCCATTGGAAAGAAAAATCCCGTCAGGATTGAGCGCCATAATCTGTTCCGCGGTCGCGAACGCAGGCACCACCTTGAGGCGGAACCCGGTCGCAACCAGCCGCCGCAAAATGTTGCGCTTGATGCCATAGTCAATCGCGACCACTAGCGGCGCATCACGATTTCCGCCGGCGTGCCGGTAACCCTGCCCAAGCCGCCAATCGCCCCACTCCCATTCGTAGGCTTCGGCGCAAGTCACCTCGCGCACCAGGTCGAGACCTTCAAGGCCGGGCGCCGCTTTCGCTTTTGCGGCGAGACTCGCGGGATCGGAATCGACGCTCGAAATGATCGCCTGCTGCGCGCCATGGGTGCGGATGCGGCGGACCAGCGCGCGGGTATCGATACCCTCGATCCCGACCACGCCGGCGCGCTCAAGGTATTCGCCGAGCGTCATCGTTGAGCGCCAGTTGGACGGCCGCGGCCAGTACTCCTTGACCACGAAGCCCTCGACGTAAACGCGCCCCGACTCAGCATCCTCGGGATTGATTCCGACGTTGCCGATTTCGGGGTAGGTCATGCAAACGATCTGTCCCTTGTAAGACGGATCGGTCAGCACCTCCTGATAACCGGTCATCGCGGTGTTGAACACGACTTCGCCGATACTCTCGCCGATCGCGCCGAAGGCGCGTCCACGATAGGCAGTGCCGTCGGCCAGAACCAGATATGCGGTCCGCGGAACGCTCATTGCTGCGGCGCTCCGTTGGATGCCTGGTATATTATCTCGCCGCCAACGATCGTCATCGTGGCGCGGCCTCTGAGTTTCATTCCCGCGAACGGAGTATTGCGGCTTTTGGAGCGCATCGTAGCGGGATCGACGGTCCAAATGAGTTCGGGATCGATAATGGTGATGTCCGCCGCCGCACCCGGAGCGAGCGTACCGGCGTTGAGCCGCAGCAGACGCGAGGGATTGAGCGCCATCAACTCGACCATTCGCGATGGCGTGATGATCGCGCGATGCACCAGCGTCATCGCTAACCCCAGCGCCGTTTCGAGCCCGACAACGCCGTTGGCCGCGCGCGTCAGCGCATCGATCTGCTCGGCGTTAAGTGGGGAACTCGGTTGAAACGGAAAGCATCTGCGCAGGCTGACCTCATTCTTCGAAGCGGGATCATGCGGAGCGTGGTCGGTGGCAATCATGTCGATCGTCGAATCGGCCATCGCCGACTCGAGCGCCGCTTGGTTCTCGCGGCCCCGCAAAGGCGGATTCATCTTCGCGTCGGGACCGCAGCGCAGCACCGCGGTGTCGTCGAGGATGAAATGATGCGGCGTTACTTCACAGGTTACGTTTGCGCCGCTGGCGCGGGCGGCGCGAATCATCCGAAGCGACTCCGCGGTCGAGACGTGAGCGATATGGACCGCCGCGCCATTGCCGATTGCCAGCGCCAGGTCGCGGCCGACCCGCCGCGCTTCGGCATCGATCGGAATGCCGTGGACGCCAAGTTCGCGAGCGACTTCACCATCGCCGATCGCGCCGCCATGCGACAGGTCGCGGTCCTCTTCGTGCAGCGAGATCGCAAAGCCGAGTCGATTAATTCGATCGTATGCTTCAACGAGGAGGCGTTCGTCATCGATCGGCAATCCGTCATCGGAAAAAAGCCTGGCGCCAGCCTGGGTCATTGCGTCTAAATCCACTATCTCGCGGCCTTCAAGGCCGCGCGTTACGGCCGAGACCGGCACCAGCCTGGCTGCGCCGACTCGCCGGGCAGCATCGAGCATGTATTGCGTGATCCCGGGTGAGTCATTGACCGGCCGCGTGTTCGCCATCGCCGCAACGGTCGTGTAACCGCCCGCCGCCGCCGCGCGTAGTCCGGTCTCGATGGTCTCCTTCTCCGGAAAGCCGGGATCGCGCAGGTGGACGTGGGGATCGATGAGTCCGGGCAGCACCCATTTCCCTCCGGCATTGATTACCCGCGCGTCGGCTACTTTGCCGAGCATCGCGCGCGTGGCGACCTTTTCGATCCGGCCGTCGATGACCAAGACCTCAAAGTTGCCGTCCAATCCTTGCGCGGGATCGATCACGCGGCCGCCGCTAATCAAAGTCGAACTCATTGCGTTGCGGCCGATTCTTTCATCGATTCGAGGATGGAATAAATCACAACGCGATCGGACGACTTGCGCCGGCCGTCCGGATGCGGGTCGAGGCGCACCTGGACGCGTTCGCTGCGCGAGGTCGGGATGTTCTTGCCGACGTAGTTAGCACGGATGGGAATCGCGCGATGGCCTCGATCGATCAGAACTGCGAGCTTCACCGCCGCCGGCCGGCCGTGTTGCCATAAAATCGCCATTGCGCGCTGCACGGTCCATCCGGTGTTGATTACGTCATCGACCAGCACAATCGTGCGGTCCGTTACATCGATCTCTTCGCCGCCCTCCGTTCTAATCGGATCGCTGGCGCTATAAACGTCAAGCGTCAGAGCTTGCGGCAGCACGCCGGTGCGCGCAACGATCAGATCGCGCAGGCGCGCCGCGATCATCGCCCCATGGCTGACGATGCCCGCGATTATCAGGCCGGCCGGATCGGCAAGGTCGGCGATCACCTGTTCGGCGAGCGTTTCGAGCGCGCGGCCGATCTCGGTCGAGTTCATGATTTCGCGCTGCGGTCCGCGCCGGTATGGCTCATATCCGTTTTCTTCCGCCTGTTTGACGCTCTCGAACACCGCGAGCGAGCTCTCTTCGATCCACTGGCGCACGTAGCTTCGCATGTGCTCATCGAAACGATAGAAGCGCCGCGTGCGCACGTGACCGACGAACTCCGCGCCAAGTTCACGCTCACAATGATCACAGCGCAGCCTCAGGCGCGACGGATCGGTGCTGCGGGCGAGCGTGAAGCGCGGCGTAAGATAGGTGCTCTCATGACGCGTGATGCAATTCGCGTTCGCGCATCGAAGCCCGGGCTGAGGACGGAAACGAGGCGTCGCCGCCGCGTTTGGGACACGGCGCTCGCCGCGCGCCGCGTGCTCCAGGAGCCATCCGATGAGCGCCATCCGTACCGGGATGCCGGCGGCGGCCTGTTCGAAGTAGGCGGCCCGCGGGTCAGCGTCGAGTTCGTACGCAAGCTCATCAGTGCGCGGCAGCGGATGCATCACGACGGCGCTTTGCGTGCGGCTACCCTTGAGCGCGCGCGCGTCGAAATGAACATAAGTTCCCGGATCGGCCTGCTTGTCCGGCAAACGCTCGCGCTGAAGCCGCGTCACATAAAAGGCGTCGAGCGAAGCGGGCGCTTGTCCGGCGGGTAAATTGTTCAAGAGCAGATCCGAAGTGAAGAGCGCCATCTGATGGGGTGCACGCGGCGTGAGGTAGAGCGCATCCAGGCTGCCCTTGCCGGCGAGCGACGAAAGCTCGTTCATCGAAACGTTTGAGAAACGATAATTGCGCTCGACCGCAATTCGTTCGAGCACGTATTCGGGCACTTCCATCCCGGCCTGCGGAACGGTGACGATATTCGCGCCGAAGCGCGCCAGCGCGTAGATCAGCGAATGCACCGTGCGGCCGAACTTGAGGTCGCCGCAGATCGCGACCGTCAGGCCTTTCAGGCGGCCCTTGCGCCGGCGCAGGATATAAAGATCACAGAGAGTCTGGCTCGGATGCTCACGGCTGCCGTCGCCGGCATTGAATACCGGGCACGGCGCGTATTCGGCAGCGACGCGCGCGGCGCCATCGCGCGGATGACGCACCACGATCAAGTCCGCGTATGAACCTACGACGCGCACCGTGTCGGCGAGGCTTTCGCCCTTCGCGGCCGAACTGGCTTGCATGTCGGCGGAGCTGATGACCGAGCCGCCCATCCGATGCATTGCGGACTCGAAGCTGAGCCGCGTGCGCGTCGATGGCTCGTAAAACAGGGTAGCCATGATGAGCCCGTCGGCCAGCTTCAGGCGTTCACCGCGCTCCAAAGCCGCGGCAAATTCATCGGCAAGGACAAAAATGCGTTCGATTTCGGGCAGCGTGAGGTCGTCAATCGAGACCAGATCGTATTTCGGAAGCGGCCGCATCCTTAAACCGCCTGCTGGCGCGGCTCCCCCATCACGACCGCGTCCACTCCGTCGACTTCTTCGAGCCTGACGAAGACGCGTTGTCCAACGGGAGCATGAATGTTCTTACCGACGAAATCGGCGCGAATCGGCAGCTCGCGCTCACCGCGATCGACGAGCACGGCGAGTTGCACCGAGTTGGGCCGGCCGAGATCGGCGATCGCGTCAAGGGCGGCGCGCACGGTCCGACCGGTGTAGAGGACATCGTCGACCAAGATGACGTTGCGGCCGTCGAGGGAGAACGGAATGTCGCGGCCAAGCACCTGCGGTCCCGAGTTTACCGCGCGGTCATCATCGCGATAGGACGAAATGTCCAGCGTGCCAACGGGAATCGAGATGCCTTTTTCGCTCCTGAGGAGATTCGCAAGGCGCTCGGCCAGGCGAACTCCGCGGCGCACGATCCCGATCAGCGCAAGATTGGCGACGTCGGCGTTTCGCTCGGTAATTTCGTGGGCGATTCTTTTCGTCGCGCGGCCGATCGCAGCCGCATCCATCGCGAGTGGCGCGTTAGTGGCCGTCATCGGCGGATTCCTCGTACCGTGCGGCCCTTTTCGGGAATTCGGCGATAAGCCGATAAAAAAATACCCGGCGCGCGCACGCGACCAGGCAGAACATCACAGATCCTCATCGTAATAACCTTCCCGTCCTCTCAGTGACGAGTTAAAGGCTACATTTCTTGTACAGTGCGCCCGGCTCGAGATCAAGTCGGTCGACGCGCAGCGACCTCATCAACCACGCGCGTGGCGCTCCAGCTTGCGAACACGCTGTTCCTGATCGCGAGTCTGGATGGTCACGCGATCATCGAAGCGATCGAACTTCTTGTCGAGCGCCGCCAGCATCCTGGCGGCCCGCTTCAACTCGCTCTCGAGCTTTTTAATCATCGCAGCGCCTGAGTCGCCAGCCGCGCGCAGTTTGGTCTGGGTTGGTGCAGATTCCTGGCCAGCTTGTTCCCGGAGCGCTGCTATCTCGCCTTCGAATGCCTTCCGAGCCGAGCCGACCTCATCACGCAGCCGCGCCTCGGTAGCCGCAAGGCGTTCGGCCTGCTCGATACGTGCTTTGCCGAGTTCCTCGCCAAGTCGAATGATCTCGGCCGACAAGTCCTGCTTCACAGTAGCGAGATTCGTGCGATTGATGGCAATCTGCTCGGACAGAAAGCGGATCTGCCGCCCGATTTCGGTGAACTGGCTGCGCAACTCCTCACGCAGGCCGTCGAGACGGCCGCCGAACCCCGAAACCGCTTCAAGCACCAGGTCGAAGCGCGATCCCAACTGTTCGAGTAAGGCCCCGTTTCTGCTCGTTTCTTCGGGCACGTTCCATCCCCCCCTAGTGAATCACCATCCCGAACCGGCGCCATCGGATTGGCAAAATCGAATTGCCGTCGCCGTCCCATGACCAATAGATCACCAGCGCCTTGCCCTCAACAGCGTCAGTGTCGACGAATCCCCAGAAGCGGCTGTCGTAGCTGTGGTCCCGGTTGTCGCCCATCATGAAGAGTTTACCCGGCGGAACCGTCACTGGTCCGAAGTTGTCGCGGGGCGAAACGTGGGTGCGATCCCGGCTCGGCAGGTCGTAGTAGGCGTGAGGATCGGGAACCTGGGCGCCATTGATGAGCAACTTTCCATCCTTGATTGCAACCACGTCGCCTGGAACGCCGATCACACGCTTGATGAAATCCTTGGTCGGATCGAGCGGAAACACGAACACTACTACATCGCCGCGATGAACCGCGCCGAAGTGCACGATGTAGTGGCCGTAGGGAATCGCGCCCGGAAACGGCTGCACACCGAGGAACGAGTCCGGCAACCGAATCCCGTAAGCGAGCTTGTCGACTAGAAGATGATCCCCGATCAGCAAGGTCGGCTCCATCGAGCCCGATGGAATCTTGTAAGCTTGGATCAGGAACGTGCGGATGACGAGCGCGAGCACGATCGCGATGCCGAATGCCTCGCCGTACTCGCGCAGCGCGGATTTGTGAGAACGGCCGCCCATCGGCTCTGGCGCAGGCTTCCGCGCCGCCGCGGTTTTCGAGAAGTCGCGAACCGGTCCGGACACACCCATCCCTACTTTTCAACTTTGAGCAAAGCCAGAAACGCCTCCTGCGGCAGCTCCACCCGCCCGACCTGCTTCATCCGCTTCTTGCCTTCCTTTTGTTTTTCGAGCAGTTTCCGCTTGCGCGTGATGTCGCCGCCATAACATTTGGCAGTAACATTCTTGCGCAGCGCCTTAACGGTCTCGCGCGCGATGATCTTGCCGCCGACGGAAGCTTGAATCGCCACTTCGAACATCTGGCGTGGGATGACCTCGCGCATCTTCTCGCACAGCGCACGACCCCGTTCGTACGCCTTGTCACGATGCACGATTACCGAGAGGGCGTCCACGACCTCGCCGTTAATGCGAAGGTCCAATTTAACCAGAGGACCGGCGCGGAAGTCCAGAAACTCATAGTCAAGCGACGCGTAGCCGCGGCTCATCGACTTCAATCGATCGTAAAAGTCGAACACCACCTCGGCAAGCGGCAGTTCGTAATGGAGAATCACGCGATTCGTTCCGACGTATTTGAGATCGCGCTGCACACCGCGCCGCTCCTCGCACAGCGTCATCATCGCGCCGACGAACTCATCGGGTACATAGATCGATGCCAGGATAAACGGCTCCTCGATGGTTTTGATTTCCGATTCGTCGGGGAGGCGCGAAGGATTGTCGACCGTCAGCGTCGCGCCGGCCATTGTCACCACGCGATACGCGACGGTCGGTGCGGTGACGATCAAGTTCAGGCCGAACTCGCGCTCGAGGCGCTCCTGCGCAATCTCCATGTGCAACAGGCCGAGAAAACCGGCGCGAAATCCGAAGCCCAGCGCCTGCGAGGTCTCGGGCTCGAAGACCAGGCTCGCATCGTTGAGCCTGAGCTTCTCGATCGCATCGCGCAGCGCGCCATACTGATTGGCCTCCGATGGATAGAGTCCCGCGAATACCATCGGCTTCAATTCCTTGAAACCGCCGAGCGGGTGGGCCGCCGGACGCTCGGCGTCGGTGATGGTATCGCCGACGCGCATGTCCTCAACTGCCTTGATTCCAGCGACCACGTAGCCGACTTCGCCCGGTCCAAGCGCCTCGACGGCCTGCTCGTGCGGCGTGAAATAGCCGAGCCGCATCACCTCGCCGTCTTTGCCGGTCGCCATCAGACGCACCTTCATACCGCGGCGTAGCGTGCCATCGAAGACTCGAGCGAGGCCGATAACGCCCTCGTACGGGTCGTACCAGCTATCGAAAATTAACGCGCGGGGCGCGCTCGTTTCATCGCCGCGCGGCGGCGGCATCCGCGTCACGATCGCTTCCAGCACTTCATCGATGCCGACGCCCTCCTTGGCGCTGGTCAGAATCGCATTCGCCGCATCGAGTCCGATGACATCCTCGATCTGGCTACGCGTGCGTTCGATGTCGGCGCCGGGCAGATCGATCTTGTTGATTACCGGCACGATCTCAAGCCCGTGATCGAGCGCCAGGTAAACGTTCGCAAGCGTCTGCGCCTCGACGCCCTGGCTCGCGTCAACCACCAGCAGAGCGCCTTCGCAGGCGGCAAGGCTGCGGGAAACCTCGTAGGCGAAGTCGACATGGCCGGGAGTGTCGATGAGGTTGAGCACGTAGGTTTTGCCGTCGGCCGCCGTATAGTTCAGACGCACCGACCGCGCCTTGATGGTAATTCCGCGCTCGCGTTCGAGTTCCATCGAATCCAAAAACTGTTCCCTCAGCTCGCGCTTGCTGAGCGCGCCCGTGCGTTCGAGCAGGCGGTCGGCGAGTGTCGACTTGCCGTGATCGATGTGCGCGATGATCGAAAAATTGCGAATCAGACGCGAGTCGGTCATAACCACAAGCCTCAACCGCTCGCCGCCTGCTGTTTGAAATAGTTGAAAGTCGCTTTCAGGCCGTCGGTCAACGTCACCTCCGGCCGCCACTTGAGACGGTCAGCCGCTCGTGCCGGTGAAATGACCGAGCGGCTCTGCTCGCCGGGACGCCGTGGCGCGTAGTTGGGCCTGCGATCGATACCGGCGACCGATGCCAGTTCGCGATAGAGCCGATTGACGCTGGTCTCAACGCCCGTGCCGATGTTGAACGCGCCGCTTTCGTTTGCGTTCAGGGCCGCGAGGTTGGCGCGCACGACATCGCCGACGAAAACATAGTCCCGCGTCTGCTCACCGTCGCCGAAAATCGTGACCGGCTGTCCGGCAAAAATCCGCCCGCAGAAAATCGCGACAACACCAGCTTCGCCATGCGGGTTTTGACGCGGCCCGTAAACGTTCGCGTAGCGCAGCGCGACGTAATCAATGCCGTATTCGGCGCGATAGAAGTGCAGATACTTCTCGGTTGCGAGCTTGGCCACCCCATACGGGCTGACAGGGTTCGCCGGATGATCTTCGTCGCAGGGAAAATCCCGCTGTTCGCCGTAGATCGCGCCGCCGGTCGAGGAAAAAATCACGCGTCGAAGACCGTTACGCCGCCCCGCCTCCATCACGTTCAGAAAGCCGACGAGATTCACCGACGCGTCAAACGATGGGTCCGCGACCGAGCGGCGCACATCCATCTGGGCCGCCAAATGAACGAGAATTTCGAAACGCTCGCGCGCGGCGATGTCATTAACTGTAGCGACATCGCGCAGGTCGGCCCGAAAAAATCGTGCAGCGGGATTGATCTGATCGCGGCGTCCGGCCGAGAGATCGTCGAGGACGGCGACGTCGTGCCGTTCCGCTACCAGTGCGTCGACCGTGTGCGAGCCGATAAAGCCGGCCCCGCCCGTCACCAGAATGCGCATGGGAATTCTAAACCGTCGGTCGGCCGATCGAGAAGTAGCGGAACTCGAGCGCTTTCATCAGCGCAGGATCGTAGAGATTGCGTCCGTCAAAAATCACGGGTTGCTTCAGTTCGGCGCGGATTCGCTGGAAATTCGGATGCCGGAATTCGTTCCACTCGGTCAGGATCAACAGCGCGTCGGCGCCGCGCAGCGCCTCGTAATTATTTCGATAATAGTTTATCCGATCGCCGAAGAGCTTGCGCGCATTCTCCAGCGCCTCCGGATCGTGCGCCTGCACGCGCGCTCCAGCCTTGAGCAATTCGTCGATCACTACCAGCGAGGGCGCCTCGCGCATGTCGTCGGTGCGCGGCTTGAACGCCAGACCCCATACCGCGAACGTCCTGCCGCGCAGGTTTTCACCGAAATGTTCCTTCACACGATTCGGCAGCAGATGCTTTTGGCGATCATTGACCGCCTCTGCGGCGCGCAACAGACCGAAATCGAGATTCTGCTCGGCCGCACTGTGAATCAGTGCCTGCACGTCCTTGGGAAAGCAGGAACCGCCGTAGCCGATGCCGGGAAACAGGAACTGCGATCCGATGCGGCGGTCCGATGCCAGTCCGCGCCGCACCTCGTTGATTTCGGCGCCGACCGCCGCGCACAGATTCGCGATGTCGTTAATGAACGAGATGCGCAGCGCAAGCATCGCGTTGCAGGCGTACTTGGTGAGCTCGGCGGAGCGTGGGTGCATCACCAGGATCGGATTGTCGGTACGCACGAAGCTCGCGTGAAGCTCACGCAGGATCGCGGTCGCACGCTCATCGCTGCTGCCGATGATCACGCGATCGGGACGCATGAAATCTTCAATCGCCGAGCCCTCCTTGAGAAACTCGGGACAGGAGCAGATCTCGACGCGATCGATGCGCATCTGCGCGGCGAGCGCGCGCAGCTTGTCGTTGGTGCCGACCGGCACGGTGCTCTTGACGGCCATCACGTGGTAGCCGTCGGCCGCCTTGAGCACCGTCTCTGCCGCCGCCATCACGCCTTTCAGGTTGGCTGCGCCATTGGCGCTCATCGGCGTGCCTACCGCGATGAACGAGACCAACGATTGTTTGACGGCCTCCTCAAGCTCTGTGGTGAAATGCAGGCGGCTCTCGCTGACGTTGCGATGCACCAGCTCCTGAAGTCCCGGCTCATAAATTGGAATCCGGCCGGCCTGGAGCTGCGCGATTCGATCTGCGTCTATGTCGACGCAGATGACCTCGTTGCCGCTCTCGGCGAAACAGGTGCCGCTCACCAACCCAACGTAGCCGGTTCCGATCACCGCGATGTTCATCGGGACCGCTCCCTTATGCCTAAAACTCTTCCTTGACGACGTAGATAGGCTTGTGCTGCGCCTCGTGGTAGGTCCGCGTCAGCATCTCGCCGAGGAGTCCGATGCTCACGAATTGCACCCCGACAACCAGCAGCAAGACCGCCAGCAGCAGCGCAGGTCGCGCCGCCAGCGGCTGCCCCAGGATCACCTTTTCGAACACCAGCACACCGGTCCACACGGCGCCCAACGCCGCAAGCACGACGCCGATAGTTCCAAACGCCTGGATCGGCCGCGTCGAATAGCCGGAAAGAAAGCGGACTGTGATCAAATCCAGGATGGTACGTATGATGCGGCCCATACCGTATTTCGATTGTCCCCACCGTCGCGGACGAAATGCGACCTCGACTTCTGCGATCTGCGCGCCGAGTTCGGCGGCGATCGCCGGCACGAAGCGATGCATCTCGCCGTAGAGCATCAACTGCCGCGCCAGATCGCCGCGATACGCCTTGAACGTGCAGCCATAGTCGTGCAGATGGACCCCGGTGAAGCGCGAGATCACCTGATTGGCGACAACCGATGGCCATCGTCGCAGCAGTTTTTCATTTTGCCATCGCTGCACCCGCCATCCGCTGGCGAGGTCATAACCATCGTCAAGTTTGGCGAGCAATCGCGGGATGTCGGCGGGATCGTTCTGGCCATCGCCGTCGATCGCGACGACATAGTTGCCGGTCGTATGCTGAAAGCCGCAGACCATCGCCGCGGTCTGCCCGGAGTTGCGGGCGAGGCGAATCACCCTGATGTGCGAATCGGCCGCTTTCAGGCGCCGCAGCTCGGCAAGGCTGCCGTCCGTGCTCCCATCATCGACGAAGATCAATTCATATGAGCGGCCGAGCCGCTCGACCGCAGCGGAGAGTTCGCGGTGAAGCGGGCCCAGGTTATCCCGCTCATTATACACCGGAATCACTACTGAGAGATCCATCGCGAATGGTGCGAGTCGGTCAGCTCGATGAATGCGCGATAGCGCGCGTCGATCTCCTCCCAGCTCAAATCGGCCAGGCGATCGAGCGAGAAACGTTCAACCACGAACGATCCCATTACACTGCCATAGACCACCGCCGTGCGCAGCACCGACTCGGTGATCTTGCCGTGCCTCGCGATGTAGCCCATGAAACCGCCGGCAAAGGTGTCGCCGGCCCCGGTCGGATCGACCACTTCCTCAAGCGGATAGGCCGGCACCGCGAACATCGACTCCTGGCTGAACTGAAGCACGCCGTATTCGCCACGCTTAACGAGAACGGTATCGGGACCCATCTTGAGGATTGCGCGCCCGGCGCGCACCAGGTTGTGTTCCTGCGCCAGCAGCCGCGCCTCCTGATCGTTGAGCGTCAAGATGTCGACCCGCGGCAGCATCTTAAGCAGGGCGGTGCGCTCGGTGTTGATCCAGTGGTCCATCGTATCGGCGGCGACCACCTTCGGGCTCTTCATCTGCGAGAGCACGCGCTGCTGAAGCTGCGGCGAGATGTTCGCGAGGAACAGGAAGTCGGCGCGGCACTGATCGGGCAGCAGCTCGGGCATGAAGTCGGCGAACACGTTGAGCGCGAGATGGAGCGTATCGCGCTGGTTCATGTCCTCGTGGTAGCGGCCATGCCAGCGAAAGGTTTCACCCTCGCGCTGAACGAGCCCCCGGATGTCGATCGCCCGCTCGGCGAAGAATTTCAGATGCTCGTCGCGGAAGTCCTTACCGACCACCGCCACCATGCTGACCGGCGAGAAAAAGCGCGCCGCGACTGAAAAAAAGCTCGCCGAGCCGCCGAGCGCTTCGTCCACGCGTCCGAACTGCGTTTCGACGGTGTCGTAACCGATGCTGCCCACCACCACGATGCTCATCGTGTCGTTACCCTTCCTTGCGCAATTCGCCTCATCGGCGTTTCAGATATTTACCGACGATCAGGTCGAGGTCGGCTGCGGTCTTGGGCGGAATCACTGCGGGGTCGGTGATGATCGCGCCCTCGAGCGCGTGCGGACATGGACAATCGCGGCTGAGCGTTGCAATGCGCGCTGCCAGGTTCACGATCGCGCGCTGTGCGACTTCGACGTTAAGTTTCATCACGCGCAGGATTTCTGCAATATCGACGGCCGCGACGCTCTGATGCCAGCAATCGTAATCGGTCACCAGCACCAGCGTTGCAAAGCAGATTTCGGCTTCACGCGCGAGCCGCGCCTCCTGCATCGCCGTCATGCTGATGACGTCGACGCCCCACGAGCGATACAGATTAGACTCGGCGCGGCTCGAAAACTGCGGTCCCTCGATGCAGAGATAGGCGCCGCCATCCTTAACGCTGGCGCCGGTCGCGCGCGTCGCGGCCACCAACTCGCGGCTGAGCGGTCCGCAGACCGGATCGGCAAGCGAGACATGGCCGACGATACCATTGCCGAAAAAGCTCGAAGGACGCCGGAAGGTCCGATCAATGAACTGGTTCGGCACGATCAAATCGCCTGGCGCGAGATCCTCGCGCATGCTGCCTGCTGAACTGATCGATACCAGGTACTCGACACCAAGTTGCTTCAGTCCGTATATATTCGCGCGATAATTGATCTCGCTCGGCAGCAGGCGATGCCCGCGGCCGTGACGTGACAGGAAGACCACTTCCGTCTCGTCGACCCGGCCCAGAAAATATGGATCCGAAGGACGCCCGAACGGAGTGTCGAGTTCGATCTGCTCGACCCGCTCAAGCCCCTTCATCTGATAGAAGCCGCTCCCGCCGATCACTCCTAGTCGCTTCGAAGCCATTCCCGGTCCTTTCCCTTCTGCTAAGAAAGGTGCGCCTGCGCCGCGCTGCGTCGGTGCTTCAAGGCTTGATCGATACCGCCGTCGCGCTCCGCGTAGAGTTGCCCGCAGGCAGCGGCAATATCGGCGCCGCGGCTCTCGCGCAAAGTTGCGGTCAAGTTACCCTGCCTCAGAATCGCAAGAAAGTCCTCGACCCGATGCCGCGGACTCGGTTGAAACGGAGCGCCGGGAAATGCATTGAAGAACAGGAGATTCACTTTCGCGCGCAGCGGCCGCATTAGCTTGAGAAGCCGGTGGGCATCAGCGGTAGAATCGTTGATGCCGTCGAGCATCACATACTCAAACGTGATTCGATTGCGCCGCGCGACCGGCAGACGCTGACACGCACCGAGCAGATCAGCGAGCGGAAAGCGCCGGTTGATCGGCACGATACGGCTTCGAAGCTCGTCGGTGGTCGCATGAAGTGAAACCGCGAGGTTCACCTGGAATTCCGCCAGCAGGCGCTCCATCCCTGGAATCAAGCCGACGGTCGAGACCGTGATACGTCGCGGTGAGATTGCAAGCCCCCAATCCGCCGTCATGATTCCGAGGGTGCGCGCCAGGTTCGGATAGTTTGCCAGCGGCTCGCCCATCCCCATGAAGACAAAATTCGTGAGCCGCTCGTCGCCGGTCAATTCTCGCCGGGCGGCCAGCACCTGGCCGGCCATTTCGGCCGCGGTCAGGTTCCGATGGAGCCCCATCCGCGCCGTCGCGCAGAACTCGCATCCCATCGCGCACCCGACCTGACTTGAGAGGCAAAGCGTGAGCCGGTCGCCAGCCGGAATGATTACGCCCTCAATCGCCTCGCCATCGCGAAGCGCGACCAGGAGCTTGCGCGTGCCGTCCGCGGAGCGCGCTGAGATCGCGCGAGGGATCGCGACGGTGAATTCCGCCGCGAGCCGATTGCGCAGCAATGTCGGCACATCGCGCATCACGTCGAACGATTCTGCGCCGCGCGCCCAAACCCATTTCATAATCTGGCGCGCGCGGAAGCTGCGCTCGCCGCTGGCGATCACGAATTCGGAAAGCTCCTCGAGCGTGAGAGCGCGCAGTTCGCGCAGCGCGTATGGCATAGCGTTTTCGACGCGGTAGATCACTGCAGCCTATTGTAATCGAAAATCGGACGTCGCGAACGAGCCGATCCCGTCCTACAGATAGGTGAGCAGCTCATAGGCGAAATAGACGAACAGGCAGAGCAGCATAAATTCGTCGAGCAGCAGCACGCAATGGCGAATCAATCCCTCCGGCAACAGGCGCTGAACTACAAATCCGACGAACCAGAACAGCACCACCGCAACGATGATCGCGCTGGTGTGATGCGTCAGCAGCTTGATCGCTTCAAAATTGACCCAGTCGGAAAGTTCGTGCTTCCGCACGATGCTGTCGCGGAAGACGAATGTAGGTGGACTCATCCGCTCAAACGATTTCGAGCGCGCTGAAGAAAAACGGAATCTCGCGTGCTGCCGTCTCGGCTGCGTCTGAGCCGTGCACCGCGTTTTGTTCGACGTCGATACCGAACTGTTTGCGAATCGTGCCGACGGCTGCTTTCGCGGGATCGGTCGCGCCCATCAGATCACGCCAGCGAGCGATTGCATTTTCGCCTTCGAGGACGGCCACCACGACCGGCCCCGATGACATGTACGCGCAAAGCGACCCATAGAAGGGCCGCGCTCGATGAATTTCATAGAACAATTCCGCCTGCGCTGTCGCAAGGCGCATCATGCGCAGTCCGCGCACCATCAACCCCGCCGCTTGGATCTGCTTCAGGATGTCGCCGATGAAGCCGCGCCGGACCGCATCCGGTTTGATGATCGCCAGAGTCCGTTCGATAGCCATCTAAGCCGCCTTGTCGAGCACGTCTTTCATGGTCGAGCCGAGATCCGCCGGGCTCATCGCGACTGCGATGCCGGCGGCGCGCAACGCTGCTATTTTGTCGGCCGCACCGCCGTGCCCACCTGAGATGATGGCCCCCGCATGACCCATCCGTCGGCCCTTGGGAGCGGTCTGCCCGGCGATGAACGCGACCACCGGTTTCTTAAAGTTCTGCTTGATATATTGCGCCGCCTCTTCCTCCGCCGTTCCGCCGATCTCGCCGATCAGGATGACCGCGTGTGTTTCCGGATCGCGATTGAAAAGTTCCAGCACCTCGATGTGTCCAGTCCCGACGATCGGATCACCGCCGATACCGACACAGCTCGATTGCCCGATGCCCAGTTGGGTCAGTTGATGGACGGCCTCGTACGTCAGCGTGCCCGAGCGTGAAACTACGCCAACATGACCCGGCGTATGAATGTACCCGGGCATGATGCCGATCTTGCACTGCCCTGGCGTGATCACGCCGGGGCAGTTTGGCCCGATAAGCCGGCTCTTGCTGCTCTTCAGATAATGCTTGACGCGAACCATATCGAGCACGGGCACGCCCTCCGTGATGCAGATCACGAGCTCGATTCCCGCCGCGATCGCTTCCAGCATCGCATCGCCGGCAAACGCCGGCGGCACATAGATTACCGTCGCGTTGCACCCGGTGGCGCGCCGCGCCGCTTCGACGGTGTCGAAAATCGGAATGCCCTCGAAATCGGTGCCGCCCTTGCCGGGCACCACGCCGGCGACCATCTGCGTGCCGTACTCGCGGCAGGCGCGCGTGTGAAATTGTCCCGTCGCGCCGGTGATGCCCTGGGTCAGCACGCGCGTGTTCTTGTCGACCAGAATACTCATCGATTTGCGCCTCGCCCCCCGATCGCCTCGACCACCCGGCGCGCCGCATCGGCCATATCGTTGGCAGTAATCACCTTGATGCCCGAGTCCTTCAGAATCTGCTTGCCGCGATCGACGTTTGTCCCCTCCATCCGCACCACCAGCGGCAGCTTTAGTTGGACCTGCCGCGCAGCCTCGACTACGCCCTCCGCCAACACGTCGCAGCGCATGATGCCGCCGAAGATGTTGATCAGCACGGCTTTCACACGCTCGTCCGAGAGCAGAATCCTGAAGGCCGCCGCGACCTTCTCCGCGTTGGCTCCGCCGCCCACATCGAGAAAGTTCGCGGGCTCGGCGCCGGCCTGCTTCACGATATCCATGGTGGCCATCGCGAGCCCCGCGCCGTTCACCATGCAGCCGATCGTGCCGTCGAGATGTACGTAATTCAGGTCGTATTTCGATGCTTCGATCTCGGCCGGGTCCTCCTCGTTGGGATCGCGAAGCTCGCGAATCTCCGGATGACGAAACAGGCCGTTGTCGTCGAATGACATCTTCGCATCGAGGCAGATCACGTGACCGTCGGCGGTGACGACCAGCGGATTGATCTCAATCAATGATGCGTCGGTGGCCCAGAACGCCTTGTACAGCGAAGTCGCCAGCGCGACGAACTGATTGACCTGCTTGTCCTTCAATCCAAGCGCGAACGCCGCCTTGCGAGCCTGGAACGAAGCCAGCCCGACCAGCGGATCGATCGGTTCCGAAATCACTTTCTCAGGCGTCTTCGCCGCGACCTCCTCGATTTCCATCCCGCCTTCGCTGCTGACGATGATCGAGACGGTCGCCGCTTTGCGATCGACGACCATTCCCAGATAGAGCTCACGCGCGATCTGACTCGCCTGCTCGACGTAGACGCGCCTGACCACCCTACCCTGCGGTCCGGTCTGGTGCGTAATCAGCGGCTTGCCGAGAATTTTCGCGGCAAACTCGCGCGCCTCATCTGCGCTCGATACCAACTTTACGCCGCCTGCCTTCCCACGGCCGCCGGCATGAATCTGCGCCTTCACAACAGCCTTCGGCTGACCAAGCGTCGTAAACGCGGCAGCGGCTTCGTGAGGCGTCGACGCGACCTGCCCCTTGGGTACCGGTGCTCCGAAGCGAGCAAGCACCTGCTTGGCTTGGAACTCGTGGATGTTCATGGTGTTGCCTGGCCGGCGAGCGCGCGATCCATCGCTTCGACCAGCTCGCGCACGTGCCCGACCGATTTCTGAAACGCTTCCTTCTCGGCCGGCGTAAGTTCGATTTCGATCACGCGCTCAACGCCGCCCGCCCCGATCACCACCGGCACCCCGGCGTACAGTCCGCGCACGCCGTACTCGCCTTCGAGATACGCAGCACACGGCAGGATCGCTTTGCGATCATGGATGAACGCGTCGACCATCTTGTAGGCTGCGGCGCCCGCCGCGTAATACGACGAGGTCTTCATCAGGTTTACAACCTCGCCGCCGCCGTTGCGCGTGCGCGTTTCAATTTCATCCAATCGCTTCGGATTGATGTAACGCTCGACCGGCACGCCGCCCACCGATGTATAACTGCGCACCGGCACCATGTCATCGCCATGGCCGCCCAGCACCATCGCGCTCACGCTCTCGACCGCGACGCCGAGTTCGTCCGCGATGAAGGTCCGATGGCGCGCGGAATCGAGCACGCCCGCCTGGCCGACCACGCGATGCTTGGGGAAGCCGGTCGCGCGCTTGATCTGCGTGACCATCGCATCGAGCGGGTTGGTCACCACGATCACCAGCGAGTTCGGTGCATGCTGCTTGATCGCCGCGCCGACCGTATTCATCACGCCGGCGTTGATCTTCAGCAGGTCGTCGCGGCTCATCCCGGGCTTGCGCGGCGATCCCGAGGTCACCACGCAGCAGTCCGCGCCCGCGATATCGGCGATATTGGTT
This sequence comes from Pseudomonadota bacterium, assembly GCA_021324855.1. Classification (GTDB taxonomy): domain Bacteria; phylum Desulfobacterota; class Binatia; order Binatales; family Binataceae; genus JAJPIG01. The sequence continues at coordinate 37,052 of JAJPIG010000008.1, forward strand.
GTGCCTGTGACCTTGAGATCGATGTTCAGCACCGGGCCCGACTCGAACATGTCGAGCGCCTTACCCTGCGGCAGGCCATCGATGATGTCGTAGAGAATGATGTCGCCGAGTTGAGAGAGATAGCAAAGGAAGGCGCAGGTCGCGCCGACATTGCCCGATCCGATGAATGCGATTTTCTTCCGTGCCATTTTTCCAGACAGCTTTGATTCGAGATTGCCGCGCGAGCCGGCTTACATGTTGTCGACGATGGCCTTGCCGAACTCCGAGCATTTGAGCAGCTTCGCGCCGGTCATCAGGCGCTCGAAGTCGTAGGTAACAGTCTTGTTGGCGATCGTTTTCTCCAGGCCGCGTACGATCGCGTCCGCCGCCTCCTGCCAACCGAGATGCTCGAACATCAGAACACCCGACAGAATTACCGAGCCGGGGTTCACCTTATCCTGGTCCGCGTACTTGGGAGCGGTGCCATGCGTCGCCTCGAAGATCGCGTGGCCCGTGATGTAGTTGATGTTAGCGCCGGGTGCGATGCCGATGCCGCCGACCTGCGCCGCGAGCGCATCGGAAAGATAATCGCCGTTGAGATTCGGCGCCGCGACCACGTCGAACTCCTCGGGACGGGTCAGCACTTGCTGCAGCGTGATGTCGGCGATCGCGTCCTTCACGAGGATCTGGCCGGCGGGCGGCTTGCCGTTGCAATCGTCCCATCCGATCGCGCGCCCCTGGTACTCGCGCTTGACCAGCGCATAACCCCAATCGCGGAACGCGCCCTCGGTGAACTTCATGATGTTCCCCTTGTGCACGATCGTGAGGCTCTTGCGCTTGCGTGCGATCGTGTAATCGAGCGCCGCGCGAATCAGTCGCTCGGTGCCTTCGATCGAGATGGGCTTGATGCCGATTCCCGAGGTCTTCGGGAAGCGAATCTTGGTTACGCCCATCTCCCGCTGCAGGAAATCAATGACCTTCCTGACCTCGGGCGTGCCTTCAGCCCATTCCACGCCCGCATAAATGTCCTCGGTGTTCTCGCGGAAGATAACGACGTCGAGCTTCTCGGGATGGCGCACCGGGCTCGGCACGCCCTGGAACCATCGCACCGGCCGCAGGCAGACATAGAGATCGAGCAACTGTCTGAGCGCGACATTGAGCGATCGGATTCCTCCACCTACCGGCGTCGTCAGCGGGCCCTTGATTCCGACCAGATAATCCTTGAACGCTTCGACTGTATCGTCGGGCAGCCACGTGTTGAACTGTTTGAAGGCTTTCTCGCCGGCGAACACTTCCATCCAGACAATGCGTCGCTTACCGCCGTAGACCTTGCGCACCGCGTTGTCAAAGACGTATTGCGAGGCGCGCCAGATGTCGCGCCCGGTGCCGTCGCCTTCAATAAACGGGATCACGGGCTGATTCGGCACTTCGAGCTTGCCGCCGCTGCCGAGCGTTATCTTCTCCCCTTCGGAAGGTACTTTGATCGTCTTGTATGCCATCTCCGTTTTCGACTCGCCCTGCTGATTGATTCGGCCCCGAGTCGGGACCGCCGGCTGCCAGAAGAGTCACGCTATTAACATCCGAAAGGCCGCTTCCGATCAAGAACTGCCGCGATCGTTGAAAACCGCCGCCATCCTTCTTAAAACAGAACATCACGATGGACTTCAGCTACACACCTGAACAGGAAGCCTTTCGTGCCGAGTTGCGCGCCTTCCTCGAGCGCCAGCACGCGGAGCTCTTCGGCCGCCAGGGACTCGCGAGCAACAGCGTCAGCTTTCTCGACGTCACCGACGACGCCGATTGGGAGCGGCTGATGGAATACCATCGGCGGCTCTACAACGCGGGCTACCTCGCGCTCCATTGGCCGAAGGAATACGGCGGCGCCGGCGCCGATCCGGTCACGCTCGCGATCTATCAGGATGAAGTCCTTCGCCTGGGACTGCCGATGTACGGCGCAAACCAGGTCGCGATCGATCGTATCGGCCCGACCATTATTCTGATGGGCACCGAGGAGCAGCGCCGCCGCTATCTGCCGAAGATGTTGACTGGCGAGGAGATCTGGTCGCAGGGTTATTCGGAACCGAACGCTGGCTCAGACCTCGCCTCGCTTCGCACCAGCGCGGTAATCGACGGCGATCATTTTGTCGTTAACGGACAGAAGGTATGGACCAGCGTCGCGCATCGCTCGGACTTTCAATGCCTGCTGGTGCGCACCGATTTCAACGCTCCCAAGCATCGCGGGATTTCGTACCTGCTGGTTGACATGCACTCGCCCGGCATCACTATTCGTCCGCTGGTTCAGATCACCGGCGAGCGCGGCTTCAATGAAGTTTTCTATGACAACGTGCGGGTGCCGCGGAAAAATCTGGTCGGCGAGTTGAACCAGGGATGGCAGGTATCGATCGCAACGCTCATGTATGAGCGGATTTCCGGCGGCGCGCGGCATCCGGTCGAGCGCGATCTCGAGCGATTGATCGAAGTCACGCGGCGCGTGGAGTTCGGTGGAATGCCGGCGCATCGGCATCCGTATGTCCGTGAAAAGCTCGCTCAGTTTTCGATCGAAGCACGCGCGCTCAGGCTCGCGCGCTATCGCGCGCTGACCGCGATGGGAAAGAAGGCGCCCGGCCCGGAAAGCTCGTTCGGAAAGCTGCTCGCGACCGAGATCAATCTGCGGCTCGCTCTGTTTGCTGATGAACTGCTCGGGCCCTACAACGGTCTCGCGCCCGACTCGATCGGCGCGGTCGACGGCGGTCGGTGGTCGCAGAAGCTGATCGGTGCGCGCGCCCTGACGATCGCCGCGGGGTCAAGCGAGATCCAGCACAACATCATCGGCGAGCGGATTCTCGGGCTGCCGAAGGATTGAAACGAAGCGTTCAGGCGCGGGCGGGCAGGATCGTCCCTGTGCATTCGCCGAAGCCAATCCGATAGCCGCCTCCTTCGCACCATCCGCGCATCGTGACCGTGTCGCCGTCTTCTAGGTAGCAGCGGCTTTCGCCACCCGCGAGCATGATCGGCTCCTGTCCGTTGCGTGAAATCTCAAGCATGCTGCCGAGCGATCCCGGGGTCGCGCCCGAGACGGTACCGGACGCGAATAGATCGCCCGGGCGCATCCGCGCGCCGTTGATCGTGGCATGCGCGAGCTGCTGGAGCGGGTTCCAGTAGAGATTGCGGAAGTTCGTCGAGGTGAGCCGGGTCGCTTCGGTTATCGCCGCGGTTTTGAGCCACACTTCGAGATCGATCGCGAAGTTCCACTCGCCCGCGTAGCGCAGGTACGGCAGCACGGGCGGCTCCTGGATTGGTCCCGCCACGCGGAACGGCATCAGCGCGGCGAGCGGCACCACCCACGGCGAAATCGAGGTGGCGAACGACTTGCCGAGAAACGGCCCGAGCGGCTGATACTCCCATTGCTGAATGTCACGCGCGCTCCAGTCGTTCAAAAGCACCGCGCCAAAAATGTATTTTGCAGCCTCTGCGGTCGAAATTGGATTGCCGGCACGGTTGCCAACGCCGACGAAAAATCCAATCTCCAGCTCGAAATCGAGGCGGCTCGTGGGAGCGAAAATCGGCGGCGCATCAGCGGTTGGTTTCACCTGGCCGCGCGGGCGGCGGACCTGCGCGGGCGAGACATCGAGCGAACCGGCACGGCCATGGTACCCGATTGGCAGATAGAGCCAGTTGGGCGGCAGCGCGTTTTTTGGATCGCGGAACAGCGAGCCCGCATTGGTCGCGTGCTCACGCGACGAGTAGAAATCGATATAGTCGCCGACGGCAGCCGGCATCTGCATCGTGACCTGCTCGCGCCGAAAGAGCGCGCGATCGCGCAGGATGCGGTTGTCGCGTAATTCCGGATTATCCGTACGCAGCAGCTCGCTGATCCTGCCGCGCACGGCGTCCCAGGTTTCGGGGCCACGCGCCATAAAATCGTTCAATACTTCGCGGGCGAAGAGATTCTCGCCGGCAATCGGCGTGGTGTGAAAAGCGCCCGCCTCGTGGAGCGCCGCGAGGTCGAGTACGTAATCGCCAATCGCAACACCAACCCTCGCTGGCTTCTCCGGCGCAGGCGTGAATACTCCATAAGGCAGATTTTGAATCGGAAAATCCGAGTCGCGCGCGACTTCGATCCACGACGTCAGCGCCGGATCGATGGTACGGTCCGTCATGTCGGTAGATATCCGTCTATCTGAACGCCGGCAGGACTTCGCGGCCCAAGCGTTCGATCGATTTCATCACCGCGCGATGGTCCATGCCGCCAAAGTCCATGATGTTCAGGAACAGGTTGAAGCCGGCGCGCTCATAATCACGCAGCACGTTGATGACCTTGTCCGGGCTGCCGCAAGCGATGAGCTTCTTCTCCTCGAGCACGTCGAACGGCCGTGAGGTTGCGTAAAGCCGCGACCGAACATAGCGATCGACGGCGGGCTTGGCGTGCGTATCGATCTCCGTCGCACTGCCGACATACGTATGCACTGCGCATCCGACGACCGGCTTCGACGGGTCGCCGTGACCGGCGGCTTTCCACGCCTCGCGGAATTCGGCCGTCATCGCGGTGAGCTGATGGAGTCCCGGCGATTGGGCGTACGGAATGGTCAACAGAGGGTAGCCACGCGCGCCGACCTCGCGCGCTGCCTCATGACGCAGAGTTGCGATGCAGATCGGCGGCCGTGGTTTCTGCAGCGGCTGCAACTGCAGTTGAACGTCGTCGAACCGGTTGAAGCGGCCGTGGTATGTGAACCGCTCGCCGCTCCATGCTCGCTCGATGATCTCAAGCGCCTCGTCGAAGCGCGCATGCTTTTCGTCGAGGGTGACGCCGTAGCCGGCAAATTCGTGCTTGAGATAGCCGGAGCCGACGCCGAACTCCAGCCGCCCGCCCGACATGATGTCGACCATCGCGTAGTCTTCGGCGACTGTGATCGGGTTGTGAAACGGCAGGACGCTGACGCCGGAGCCGAGGCGAATCCTGCGGGTGCGTGCCGCAGCCGCAGCCATCCAGACCGCAGGCGACGGGATTGCACCATATTCGTGAAAGTGATGCTCCGCGACCCAGAAGGAATCGAAGCCGAGCTCCTCGGCGAACACTGCGCTCTCCAGCAGCTCCGCATAGAACCGCTCGATGCTCCGCGGCAGCTCCTTTGGGTAATGATCGACGACCGAGAAAATTCCGATCCGCATCCTCCGCTACCTCGATGCGCGTGCTTCGCGGGACCAGCTCGTCGCGTACTCAGGCACTTCGATTGCGAGCGCCTCTTCACAGATGCGCAACGGATTCCACGTCTCGACCATTACCGCGACCTCGCGCGTTTCGGTCTTGTTGCGCGCACTTGCGCGGGCGTTGGGTTGCGGTCCGTGATGGATGCCCTGCGGATGCAGCGTCATCGAGCCCGGCTCGATCCCGCCGCGGCTGAAGAACTCGCCTGCGTGATAGAAGATAAACTCGTCCCAATCTACGTTGCGGTGGAAAAATGGCACCTTTTCGCAATCGGGATCACTTTCGAGCGGGCGCGGCGCAAAGGTGCAGATCGCGCAGGTGTCTGAGAAGAGCGTTGCGTGCACGGTCGGAGGCATGTGGTAACGGGCGCTCACGACCGGGCGGAGATCGCGGACGTTGAACCGGATCGGCGAGAGATCGCCCTGCCATCCGACGACGTCGAACGGATGATGCGGATAGAAAAACTTCGTGAGCTCGCCGCGCCGGAGCACGCGCAATTCGAACTCGCGTCCGTTCTCGCGATGCGCGACCGGCTCGGGGCTCTCGATCATCATCGGATCGATGAACGCATGCTTGCCCATGAGGCCGCGATCGGGCCAGGTGAGCTCGTGGATGCTCCTGATGACGAGGAAAAAGTTGTCATCAGTCTTGGGCTGAAACTGGTAGCTCGTGCCCTTTGGAAAATGCAGATAGTCGCCGGGTTCGAAGTTGAGCGGACCGTAGTCAGTTTCGCATACGCCGGTCCCGCGATGAACGAAATAAACTTCGTCGGCGTCGGCATTGCGGAATATGTAGGGCATCGAATGGCGCCGGCGCGAGATCAAGATTTCGGTGTCATCATTCTTCAGAATCTTCAGCGGCCCCCCATTGGGATCGTCCAGGTCGGGCGGCGCGGAACGCGCGCCCGCAAACAGGTGCGGGCGCAGCGGCCCTTCCACCCGCGTCCATCCGGTGGGCAGGTTAAGATGGTAGAGCTGCGAACTGCGGCCGAAAAAACCGCGCCGGCCATGCTCTTCTTCGTAAGTTCCTTCGGGAATTTGAACGTGCGCCTGGCGCGAGGCCCTGCCCTTGCTGACCGGAAACATAGTAATGCCTCCCAGAACTGGCGTAGTTGCTGCTGACTATAGTAATCGGGATTTCAGGGCCTGACCATCGCGGCCCAGCGGCCGAAGATGGTCGCGGCGATAGGCGCGGCAGCGTTCAGGTTGGCGGGCGCCGCGGCGATTATCGCGTCGCCGTCGATTCCATCGCGCGCGAGATCGGCAGCCCCGGCCTGCACCCAACCGCGAAGCATCGGCTCGGTGATCTCGACATGGAAGAGCAGCGCATAGACGTTGTCGCCGTAGCGGAACGCCTGGTTCGCGGTCATCGCCGATGACGCCAGAGCAGTCGCTCCCTTCGGGAGGTCGAAAACATCGCCATGCCAATGGCAGGCGGTGAATTCGTCGGGCAGGCCGCGCATCAGGCGGTCGTCCCTGGCGGCGGGAGCGAGCCGCACCGGATACCATCCCATCTCGCGGGACCCGGCCGGCGCGACGCGAGCGCCGAGCGCCGCGGCGATCAATTGGCTGCCGAGACAGACGCCGAGCACCGGCTTGCCTTCAACGATCGCGGCGCGAATCAGCGCGATCTCATCGCGGAGGTACGGGTACTTGTCCTGCTCGTAAACGCCTTGCGGACCGCCCATCGCGATCAAACCCTCGGCGCCCTTCAAGCTGGAAGGGACCGGCTGGCCGGCGTAGCTGCGGATGTATTGCCAAGCGAGCGCCGCCGACTCGAGCGCCTCTGAGATCATCCCGAGCGTCTCGCCCGGATGGTGCTGCAGTACGACGACCTTTGACATCAAGAACCTCGTGATCAGAGCAGCGCGCCGCGCCGGGTGCGCCCCAGATGCGTGTAGGCGCGCTGCGTCGCCATCCGGCCGCGCGCAGTCCGCGCGATAAAACCCTCCTGCAGCAGGTAAGGTTCGTACACTTCCTCGATCGTATCAGGTTCCTCGCCGACCGCCGCAGCCAGGCTCTCGACCCCGACCGGCCCGCCGTCGAACATGTCGATGATCGCGCCGAGTATTGCGCGGTCCATGCGATCGAAGCCGCAGGCATCGATATCGAGCAGCGCAAGCGCCTCCAGCGCGATGCGCCGATCGACAATCGCGGCATCGTGGACTTCGGCATAGTCGCGCACGCGGCGCAACAGGCGATTTACTATTCGCGGCGTGCCGCGCGATCGCGACGCGAGCTCGCTCGCGCCCTCGTTATCGATGCGCATGCCGAGCAGGCGCGCCGAGCGGCACACGATCTCGGCGAGTTCTTCGCGGCCGTAGAAATCGAGATGATAATGCTGCCCGAAGCGATCGCGCAGCGGCGCGCTCAACAGTCCGGCTCGCGTGGTCGCGCCCACCAGCGTGAAAGGTTTCACGGCGAGCGGCATCAGATGTGCGCCCGGACCCTTGCCGACCACGATATTGAGACGGAAGTCCTCCATGGCGGGATAAAGGATCTCTTCAACCACGCGAGCGAGCCGATGTATCTCGTCGATGAAGAGAACATCGCCCTCTTCGAGATTGGCCACGATCGCGGCCAGGTCGCCGGCGCGCTCAATCGCGGGACCGGCCGTTACGCGAATACTGACGCCGAGTTCCCGCGCGATGATATGCGCAAGCGAAGTCTTGCCGAGCCCGGGCGGTCCGGAAAAGAGCACATGATCGAGCACCTCACCGCGTTTGCGCGCCGCCTCGATCGACATTCCGAGGATTTGCCGCGGCCGCACCTGTCCGACGAACTCGTCGAGCGTGCGCGGCCGCAGGGAAAGATCAAGCGCGCGGTCTTCTTCGGTCCGGAACGCGGCTCCAGGCGCTGCACCGCTGTCGCCGTTCATTTTCGACTCGCCGCCGCGCTTCGCCATCCTACTTGTCACCCAAAAGCACGGTCAGCGATTCCCGGATGACCGCTTCGAGCGTCATATCGTCGCTCGCCTTGACCACCGACTCAACGGCACGGCGGGCTTCTGTGGGACGATAGCCGAGGTTGACGAGCGCCGATACCGCATCGTCCGCACGGGCATCGCCTAAGCCGTTTCCCACGATGGCGCCATCGGCGGTCCACGGTTGTGCAGGCGCGATGCTCTTCAGCTCCGCAATCTTGTCACGCAATTCGCGCACCACGCGCTCGGCCACCTTGGGCCCGACGCCGGGCACCGCATCGATGCGCGGGACATCCTCGCGTCCGATAGCCGCGACAAGGTCTTCGGGCGAGAGCACCGAAAGGATCGCCAGCGCGAGTTTCGGCCCCACGTGCTGCACCTGCATCAAAAGATCGAATGCAAGTTTCTCGGCCGGTTCGACGAACCCGTACAGCGTGAGTGCATCTTCGCGTATCACCTGCCGGATTTCGAGCGCTACCGGCGCTCCGACCTGCGGCAGCCGGTAGAAGGTGCTGAGCGGCACGAATACTTCATAGCCGACGCCGCCGGTCTCGACCACAATTCGTCCCGCTTCGCGCGAGCGCAGCCGACCGCTGAGCGACGCGATCATTCGACAGCCTCGCCAGCGGCTCCAACGTTGGTGGCCCGCGCTCCGAGGTTCCGGCGGGGAGTCATCCGCGCCTGAAACAGATGGCAGGTTGCGATCGCGAGCGCGTCGGCGGCGTCATCGGCCAACTCGACAGTCGGCGCCATCCGCAGCGTCCGACGCACCATCGCCTTGACCTGCGCCTTGTCGGCAGCGCCGAACCCAGCGATCGTCATTTTCACCTGCGTGGGCGTGTATTCGTAAAGCTCGAGACCGTGTCTGTCCGCCGCGAGCATCGCGATGGCCCGCGCCTCACCGAGCCGGAATGCGCTCTGGACGTTGAGGGCGGTGAAGTTGCGCTCGAGACTCATCGCATCGGGACGATGTCGCGCGATGACCTCAATTAAATGCTGGTAGATGTTGCTGAGGCGCGCGGGCGCGGACGCGTTGCGCGGCGCGCGGATGGTGCCGGCATCGACGTAAGCAAAGCTGCCGGCTGCGCCATCGACGATTCCGAACCCGGTTACCGCGTTTCCCGGATCGATCCCAATTATCCGCATCCCACCCCTCATCCCGTGCGCCCTCGCGCACCGGTTATGCCGCGGAAAAGCTCGCCAGCACCTCTTCATCGATATCGAAGTTCGCGGCAACGCTCTGCACGTCATCGTGATCTTCGAGCTCTTCGACCAGCTTCAGCACCTGTTCGGCCGCGTGACCGGACACTTTGACGTGGCTCTCGGGCACGCGCGTCAGCTCGGCCGACGCGATCGCGATGCCCGCCTTCTCGAGCGCATCGCGCACAACGTTGAAGCGGTCGGGCGGCGTCAGGATCTGGTACACGTCGTCTTCGCTGACCATGTCGTCCGCGCCGGCATCGAGCGCGATTTCGAGCAGCCGCTCCTCGTTCCCCGCGCTCTTCTCAACGTTGATCACGCCGCGCTTCTTGAACATCCAAGCGACCGATCCGCTCTCACCGAGGTTTCCGCCATGACGCGAGAAGATGAATCGCAGCTCGGCGACCAGCCGGTTGCGATTATCGGTCAGCGTATCGAGCATGATCGCAACGCCGCCCGGACCGTAGCCTTCGTAGGTGATCTCTTCGAGGTTGACGCCGCCAAGCTCGCCGGTGCCCTTCTTGATCGCGCGATCGATGTTGTCGTTGGGCATCGACTGACCGCGCGCTGCAAGCACCGCGGTCCGCAGACGCGGATTGGCGTTGAGGTCGCCGCCGCCCAGCCGCGCGGCGATCGTGATTTCCTTGATCAGCTTGGTGAAGAGCTTGCCGCGCTTCGCATCGCGGGCCGCCTTCTTATGCTTGATCGAGCTCCATTTGGAATGACCTGACATAGCAGCCCTCGCGGAATTAACCTGTCTAGTCCTCTGCCATCGAGAGTACCACAAGCGGCATGATTGGCGACAGGAGCAGCGAGGGAGGGCGGACGGAATTATACCCCGGATTGAAGCCCGCATCGGTTTTCGCGATCATGAACCGGCTCTGAATGTTTACTCGCCGAGTTATTGGATGGCTGCTGATGGGCGCGTTCGCGCCTATGGGGTGCTTCAACCCGCCGCCCCCGCCGCCTCCCGCGCGGCTCGAAAAAAACCAGGTTGAACTCCAGTTGCCGTACGACCTTGCCTGGGAAACGGTCAACGCGGTCATCATCAAAAACGATTATCATGTGAGCGCGCGCGACCCGAACAACGGGATCGTCGAAGCCGAGGTCGAACACGGTGAGTTCACGCTCAAGGATGCCGATTGCGGGAAGGTGAAGGGAATCGCCGGCGGATTCTCGGCCACGCCGGCCGAGGTTGCTTCCGCGGTCTACACTTTCTATGTCAAGCCGCAGGGGACGCACACGAGTCTCGTAACGTTGACAGCCACTTTCGATGCTCCGATCCAAGTGCCGTTTCATCCGATGAAGAGCGTGCGATGCACATCGCGCGGTGTGCAGGAAGCGCGCCTTTTGAAGCAAGTACAAGCGCAGGCTGCGATTACCCATCGCGCGAGTTACGAAACTCCGAAGGAAGCGGCGAAGAAACTGGCCGCGGGCGAAGCGTCCGAGCCTCAAGCTATTTCGGCCGAGGAATCGGTCCGGCGTCGCGACGAAACGCCGCCCTCGGGGTCGCCCCCGGGCGTTGGCGCAGCCGGACCCCACTTGCTCGACATGCCGAGCTTACCATCGTTCCCGCAGGCCGCACCCGCATCTTTGACCGGCGGCAATCCTCCCGCGCCGAAGCCGGCGCAATAGCTATTTCGCGTAAGCGGGCGGCGGAATCAGTACGCGCGATGGCACGATCACCGGCTCGGCCTTCCCAGGCGTCTGCCAGTAGAGCCTGAACGCCGCATCGCCGGCCAGGTTGCGCTCACCGGCCTCGATCGAATGGCGTCCCGGGTCGAGGTAGATTTTGCCCTCATCGTGACCCTTGAAAACGTCGCCCGGATCCCGAATCACCTCACGGCCATCGATTGTGAGCCATCCGGAATCGTCAACATCGATCAGAAAACGATACAACCCCGGACGTGGGATGAGGATTGCGCCGCTCCACGTCACGCACGAGGGGAACGGCAGCCCACCGAGTTCGGCGACATTGTTGAAATCAAGTTCGGGATCGATTCGCACGATGTGCGGTGGAAAACCCGCCGGCCGCGTCCCCTCATAATAGCGCCCGAGCAGACCATGGGAGGCGTCGAGGCCCGACCACGTCGCGACCGTGCCGACCAGGGGCGGAACAAAAAAGATCGCGGTCGCGATCCCGACCGCAACCTGAATCACCGCCGGAATCGCCGCAGGCGCGAGCTCAGTCGTCAGAAGGAGAGCGGCGACGATCCAGATCGCGCCCAAGGGAACGAGTTGCAGCGCCGGCGGCAGACCGGCCAGCTTGCCGAGATTAAAAGCGACCGAGTCGCCGGCGATTGGTCCGCCGCCGAAGTAGGTGTCCTTGTTGTATGCGAGGTCGCCGCGGAAATAGGCGGGCGCCGCATATTCCCACACCGGATTCGCATACTCGTATGGGAAGTGCGGATTGGTCGCCGTCGCCATCAACATGATGAACGCCGAGACCGCGCCGAGCGCGATGCCGAGATAGTTCCATTCCGAAGGCAGGAACGTCAGCGCCAAAACCATGAACGGGATCGCGGCGACAATCTGCCGCGGACCGGTGGCCGTTCCGCCGCCCCATGAGACGATCGATTCGCCGAACGAGGCATTGAACAGAATGAATGTGAGGATCGTCCACAGCGTGACAAAAAACTCGGCACGCCATCGCCGCTCGCGGGCGAAGTAGCACAGTCCCGGTATCGTCAGCAGCAGGACCGGATTGCAGAAGAACAGGCCGCGCTGCGGATCGATCAAGATTTTCCAAAGGTTATAGATCTTCGGATAGGTGAGTCCGACGAAGCCCACCGCCTGCTCGGGGAATTGCGTGTTACCGGGCAGCTTGTAGGCTTCGTAGCTCATGAAGAACGGCTCGCCGAAGGCGGCCTTGTTGTAGGCGAGCAGGATGAGCGCGACTGCGCCCGCGCCGATCGTGAACGCCAGCACCTGGCTCCATTTGATCGTGGCCAACGCGTAAAGGCCGAGGGCCGCCGCGATCAGCATTGCGGGATAATCGCAAAGCACCGCCCAACCCGCGAGTATCCCCGCCGCCAGCGCGCGATCCTGACCGGTATCCTCTCGAGCCATGACCAGCAGGTAGAAGGCGGCGAACGAGCTTGCAGCCGCGAGCGGCTCGCCTGTCATCTCGGTGGCGTATGGAAAAACGATTGTCCCGAAGGACAACAGGAGCGCAAGCGCGGCAGCCCGCCCGGGCGTCGCGCCGAGCCGGATCACGAAGCGGAAGCAAATTACCGCCATCAGCGCGATTGCGAGGCTGGTCGAGAAGACAATCGTGAGATGTGTCAGGAGCGCCCAGTAAAGCGCTTCATGCCCCGCGGTTAGAAACGAGAGCAGCTTCGAAAAGATAAACCATTGAAAGATTCCGGTCAGCGATCCGCCCGGCGCTTTAACGGAATAGATATGGCCGTTGAACTGGATGATGTCGGCGGTGTTGAAGCCGGCGTAGCCGTCGATCGCGAGGGTGTGCCGCTCGATGATCGAGCGCATCAGGTCGAATCGCGCCGCGGTGCTCTGGTCGGCGGCCTGGTAGAAATACCCAAAGGTCAGAATCGAGACCCAGAATAACGTCCATTCGACGCGCCGCCGATCGAACGCCGAACTAGCCATGAGCACGACGCTTTTTTGAGCGTCCTCTCACCTCGGGCTTGGCCTCGGGCGGACTGATGCTCGCCACCCCGATGGTTGCCTCGCCGTATGCGCGCCATCCGAGGTACCCGATGATGCCGAGCAAAAGGAAAGTTGCGACCAGCGTCCACAGCTGCCCGATCGGCGTGGGCATCGCCGCCTTGCGAATCGAATCGAGATCGAAGACCGGTCCGGCGCCGGGCGGCGGCGCATCGATCCGTTCAACGCTTGCATCGCGAAAATAACCGGCGCCGCGATTGAGATTCGAAAATCCGCCGACTCGCAGCGCCACTTCGATATCGGCGCCGTGCCCGCCGATCCGCAAAAAGAATCCGATCCGTTGCCAACCGGTTGTACCGCGCAGATCGGGCGACATGATGCCGTCTTCGAGGAGACTGATATTGACACCGGTTTTGTCGGTCGGGACGTTGGCCGCGCGCGCATCGACGCTGATGTGGTACCAGCCTGGCCCGAGCGCCATCGTTTGCATCCAGCGCGCGTCATCGGGCTGCCGGTTGATGACTTCGAGTCCGCCGGGCTGACCGTTCGCCGGCGGAATCCATCGATACTGAACCGCCTCGGGCGAGTTGATCCACGCCTCGGTCCGCCAGTTATCAGGCGAGTTGCCGGAGCCGACGTTGAAAGCCGGATTGTGCAGCAGGTTCGACTCGTCGGCCGATGCCGCGATTGCCGTTGCCAGCGCAACGATAACCGTCAGTATGAGGGCGATGAAGCGCACGCGGTCGGCTCAGATCCAATTGCGCAGTCCCGGCCCTTGCAACCACATCCGCGCATAATAGCCGGCGCGCGCGATCGGCATCGCAACCCAAATTGGGAAGAAGTAGATAAACGCAACAACCGCTGATCCCAGAAACGCGATGAAGGCCAGGCGCCCGGGCCATAACGGCCGCTCGATCACCGCGAAGTAGGCAACGGCCATAGCGATGAACGCAAAAGCGCCGACCTCGTACCCCAAACCCAGCATTGCACATGGAAATAACGTCAGCAGCAGGGCGATTTCTTCCAACATCTGCGCCCTGCCCTCCCAAAACTCGGCCAGCAGCCCGCCGAGCGCGAGATAACCGATATAGATGGCGGGCAGGTAGTGGTAGAGAAAGATCGTGCGGCCGATCGGGATCCAGATCGCAAGATAACTGAGATAACCGATGACGATGAACGAGCGCACCAGCGTAGGCCGCTCGAGCATCCGTCCAAGATAAACCATGAGCGCAGCGAGCGCGCCCCACCAAAGCACGGGATTGCCGCCGCCCCAGATGGTCGCGACATCGCCGGTCTTCGGAAAATCCTGCCAATAGGCAATCGGGCGGAGCATCAGTGGCCAGCTCCACCATGGCGCAGAATACGGATGCGTCGCGGAACTCACGCTCTGCTCATACCAAATCACGTCATTGTAATAGTGGAACAGGTCGGCCATTCCACCCCACCATCCAAGCAGGAAGTGCGGGAGAAAAATTGCGAGGTAGACGATTCCGCTGACGGCGCTTACCAGCACCGTTGCGCCGATCAACCGCTTGCGCCCAAGGGTAGGCGTCGGCAATCGCTCGCGCCGCGATTCGTCCCATATCACGTAGAGTATGAAACCCACGACCAAGCCGAACGTGACGATCGGGATGTAGAGCTTTGATCCGACGCACAGGCCGAGCGCGATCCCCAGCCAAATCAGCGTACGCCGTCGCGCTACCGGGTCGCCGCGCTGATCGACGAAGCGGAAAAGGAGGTAATACGAAAGCGCAGCCATCGTGACATAGACGATATCGATCACCGCGACGCGCGAATCGACCAGAAACATCCCATCGCACGCTATGCAAAAGGCGGCGATGCTCGCGGCGAGGCGCGAGCGGAACATCCTGAGGCCGATCAAATACGTCAATCCGACCAGCGCCGTCCCGATGAGCGCGTTGCCGATACGCCAGCTCCACGGATGATCGCCGAAGATCATGATGCCGACGGCGATCACCAGCTTGGCAAGCGGCGGATGCGGATCGAGGAACGGCTCAGAGCGCAGGTAATGGCGCGCCTGAGCGACGAAATGAACTTCGTCGAAGACGATATCGGGCGGGCGGCCGAGCTTCCATAAACGCACACACGCGGCGCCGGCCAGCAGTACAATCAGGATCAGCGTGTCGATCGCGATCCACGGCAATGGCGGCGTCGATGCCTCGCGAGGCTCGGGCGCCAATGCTCCGAACCCGCCAGCCGGGCGTCTTCGCGCCAACCACGACTCAATCGATACGAGCATCGGAGCCCCTTGGGCCGCGGCCTCGGCCGGGCTCGGGTAAAGACTGAGTGCGAATCCGAACGCGATCACGTTGATGGCCGATGCGAGCATCGCCAGCCGGTCGCGGCCGTCGAGGAAAACGATCGTGTCGAGTGTGTGTTTGATATACGCCAGGTTAAAAAGGCAGGTGAGCGTGAGCACGCCAAACAGCGCCAGCATTGCCGGCTCCGCAATCGCGAGCGGGACCATGAAGGCCAGTGCCGGATAGAGATAACGCTCGTGCATCCGCGGCGCGAGCATGAAAAATCCGAAGATCGCGATAAACGACGCGTATAGGATTGCGCGGGTGGTCTGCTGCTTCCAGAGCGTCCAAGCCACGAACAGGTAAAAAACGACGAGCAGGCTCATCCCCAACGTGAAAGCGGAGATGCCCAGCACCGTGTCAGTGTCCGAGCGGCGCAAGCCGGCCACCAGTGCGATCAAGTTGAAAGCGTTCACCGAAGTCTCGTGGTAGTACGCGGCAGTCGATGTGTAGAGCGAGAAGATCCAGCCCCATTCGTGATGGATCTGGAACGGCGCGACTCCGACTACCGCAATCGCGATGAACGCAAACGCCGGACGCCACCATCCCCGCCAATCGAGCTTCAGCAAAGTCCATAATCCGAGCACGGGAAACAGCGCGAGCGCTTGCGGCTTGATCAACAGCGCCAGCGCCGCCAACCCCCACGCAAACTCGTACTCGTCCCGCATCAGCATCAGAACGCTGAGCAGCAACACAAGCGTCAGGATCGAATCGCTCTGCCCCCAGACAACGCTGTCATAAAGCATCGTCGGGTTGAGCGCGATCAGCAGCATCCCGACGTACGCGCCGCGCTGGTAGCCGGCGGAGCGCAAATAGATGAAGACGGTGATCGCCAGCAGTAGATCGCCAATTAGCGCAGGACTTTCGACTATCACGCGCGCGCTGGTTCCCGACGCCCCGACGAGCTTTGCGATCAGGCCTGCCGCCCACAACGCGTAGAGATAGCCGGGCGGATAATCGAGGAAGTAGTTGCGCTGATAGGTGAATGCAGGGCCGTAGGTCGCGATGCGATCAGCCCAGGCCTGATAGCTACCCACATCCGAACCGAGCCCCGGAAACAACGGCAGCATCGAGGTCTTCGCGACCCAGATGGCGGCGAGAATCAGGAGCGCCGTACCTATTTCTGTTCGCGTTTCATTCCAAATCGGCTCGGCGCAGGTCCAAAGCGCATAGGCGACCAGTCCGAGCAGGACGAGGCCCGAGAACAGACCGGCAAGTTTTCCATTCGCGATCACGCCGGCGGTCGGTGGAGCGCCCGCGCCGGCCGTGCAAACGAACACCGCGAAGAGCGCGAGCAGCAGGACTGCGCGATGCGAAATCCTGCGCGGATGCGAATCGAGAAATGACGACATCGAATTGCGGGACGGCTTGGAGCCACCCAATCCGGCTAAAGATAGCCGAGCCGGGGCGATCGATGAACAGTCGTGCAGCATGGCGGCGCGTCACGAGCGCGTCTATCATTAAAATATGCTTCGGCCGTAGGAAGCGAATGAAACTCATACACACGATCTACGAACCCGTCGGCCCCGGCCCGCATCCGACAATCATCGCCTTTCACGGATGGGGCGCGAACGCGCTGGATCTGCTCGGCATCGCGCCGTACCTGGTGCACGGTCAGTTTCTGACGATTTGTCCGCAAGGACCGCTCACCGTTCCGCTTGGATCGACCAACGGTTACGGATGGTTTCCGCTGCGACCGGGATCGCCGCCCGACGACGCTGCGGTTATAGCGGCGATCGGTGAAGCGGCGGATTTTATCGCAGAGGCGTCGGCGCGGTACCCGATTGATGCCCGCAGGCTGGTGGCGCTGGGATTCAGCCAGGGCGGGATCGTTGCGTTGGGCGTGGCGCTCTCGAATCCGGATAAATTCGCCGCGCTCGTCGGCATCTCGACCTGGTTCCCCGAAGGACTAAAGCAAATCGCATCGGCCCGCGGCGAACGAAGGCTACCGGCGTTGATTCAGCATGGCAGCAACGACAGTCTGATAGAGATCGGGCGCGCACGAGAATCTGTTGAGCGGCTGCGCCAGATGAACCTCGATCTGCACTATCGCGAATATGATTGCGGGCATGAGATCACCGGCCAGGGGCTTCAGCATCTTTCCGCTTTCCTGACGGAAAAGGTGCTCGACGGGGCCGCATGAGTTCTGCGCACGACGAATCAACCGCGGCTTGTTTCTCGCGGCTGGTTGAAACCGTCCGTGATCT
This sequence comes from Pseudomonadota bacterium, assembly GCA_021324855.1. Classification (GTDB taxonomy): domain Bacteria; phylum Desulfobacterota; class Binatia; order Binatales; family Binataceae; genus JAJPIG01. The sequence continues at coordinate 54,514 of JAJPIG010000008.1, forward strand.
GCGCGAACGATGCGCCTGGGATCGCGAGCAGACGCTCGACAAGCTCGCTCAAGGTTTGGTCGAGGAGGCGTATGAGACGCTCGCCGCGGTTGAAGACTCGGATGCGTCGGAACTCGAGAGCGAATTCGGCGATCTGATCGTGCAGGTGCTCTTCGGGGCGGTCATTGCGTCCGAGCGAGGTTGGTTCACGATCGCAGAGCTCCTCACCGCGGCGCGCGACAAGCTCGTCCGCCGCCATCCGCATGTCTACGGTGAAATGAGCACGGAAAGCTCCGCCGAGGCGCTCGCCACTTGGGAAAGCGTCAAGCGCGCGGAGCGTGAGCGAGCGGGTCACGTGTCAGCTCTCGACGGAATCGCCCGCAGCTTGCCGGCGCTGATACGCGCAGAGAAATTGGGGATGCGGTCGCGGGATGCAGGCTTCGACTGGCGCAACCTTCATCAGGTGATTGCGAAAGTCCGCGAAGAGCTGGACGAGATCGAAGCGGCAGTGGCACAGGGGAACAATGCCGCTGCCGCAGATGAACTCGGCGACGCGCTGCTTGCGCTCGCCAATGCGCCGCGTTTCATCGATCGCGATGCCGAATCGACCCTGCGCGCTGCATGCGAAAAATACGCACGCCGCTTCCGACATCTGGAGGCGTCGGCGCGCGTGCGGAATCTCGATCTCAAGGCGATGGACGACGCTCAGCTCGATGCGCTCTGGAACGACGCCAAGCGCGCGCTCGACAAAGCGCGCTGACCCGGATCCGTTTCAGCGCATAAAGAAAGGCCCCGCACTCGCGAAATAAGCTTGGCTGGAATTGCAGGTTGTTGCCGACCGCCGATCATGTCGCGTCCGCAAAAACGGAAATTGTTCGCCAAATGCTCGATATAACTGCAGTGAATAGACATTAATATTCGGTTGCGAGCCTGATTGATTTGGCACTAATCTGAAATAAGTACGACCGCTGACTTTTTCAGGAGGTGGTCCAGAGCTGAACCCGAGCGAGAGCTCCGGCGCGTTATCGCGAGTCACTTCCGGCGCTCACCAACATCACCATGCGTTAGTCATCCCCGTCGAGGCGCGAACGACCGTGAAACGCTTCAGCATTGGCAAATCACGCCGTCACTTTCCTTCCGCGCTGTGGAACTGCAAATTAACTTTCGCTCGCGAAGCCTGCGGGCGTTTCTCTCGCGGCACGCTGGGCCGGCGGGTGATTTCACGTAGGCGGTCGCAGTCATTCGGCCTGTCACAAGCCTCGATGATGATGTGGCGGCTGATCTCGCACGGCACCACGCCGGGCGACGCTCACGGCCTGCTGATGGCGTGGTCCGGATGGGAACAGCTTTCCCATCGGCTCTGGCCCACAACCGAAATACCCGCCGCGCCTTTCCGTCTGCTCGAATTACGGATTATCTCTTATCGCGGCGCACCGTTCATACTCGCCGATGGAACAAGGATTGACGAGCACAACCTCCTCTGTGAACTGCATTGCAACAACCGGAACATCCTGAGTCTTGTGATGCGAACCGATTTAAATCCGTTCGCAGCCGCGCGCGAAGATCTGCGGAGCCTGGCAATCTGGGCACAAGAGGACGATATCGGCCGCCGAATTCGCGCGTTGTACGGAGTTACGATGCTGACGCAAGGCGCGGCGCGCCTGGGTTTTACCATCCGGCCACAGGCGATTAGCATCCGGCGTCGTTTCGAGAAAATCTTCATGACCGGACTGCTGCTGCTCTACGCCCCCGATGGCGTACGGCGCCTGATGTGCGGCACGACCCCGTCCACCTACCCGCAAGAGGTCTGGATGTCGCGGCAGGAGCTGATAAATCGATACGGCAACCGATCCGCACGCGTTCTGGAACCCGGCGCTGATCAAATCGAGCGAGCGGAGGGGGGTTGCGCCTGAACTGTGCGGCCTGCCCGGGGATCCGGTTGATCGAGAGTAATCCGGCTGTTAGAAAAGGCAGGTTATGCCACATATTCCCGTACATCCGTCTGCTGAAAAGCGCCGGCGTCAAAGCCTAAAACGTTACGCGCGAAATCACGCGATAAAGGCGCGCGCCCATACCGCCGTGAAACAGGCGATCGAGACGATCGGCGGCAGCGATCGCGCCGCCGCCGAACAGGCGCTGCGCGAGGCCGTGAAGGTGTTGAACAAGGCCGCGAGCAAAGGGACGATTCATCGCAACACCGTGTCACGACGAATCGCCCGGTTGTCCGCCAGGTTGCACAAAACGCACGCCGCCAGGACTTCCTGACGGGTTCGCAGTTTATTCAATTCCTAGCCGGCTCCGTCATCAGCTCAATCAGGATGCGCGCGAGCGCCTCCCGTGTCTCGCTGATGAGCCCGGCTTTGATCGACGCGTCCAGCTCGCAGATCGCTTCGTAGGTGCGACGCAGCCGGTCGGGCCCAAAGCGACGGGCGCCGTCGACCGCCCGCGCCGCCATCTGACTTCCCGGGGCCATCCCGAGCGCGGCCGCCACGCCGCTGGTACTCTTGCCAGTGTGCAGCAGCGCCGCGGCCAGCATCATTCGACGGAGCGTCGGCACGATTTCGACGCCGAGAATTTCAAGCGCATCGCGCCCCGCCGCCATCGCGCGATCGATCATCCCCAGTGTCGCCAGCAGATCCGCACGCCCGATCGCTTCCCCGATCGCGAACAGTTCCGGCGCGCGGCCACTCGTGTCGCCGGCGAAATCAGATGGCGTTAGCATCGCCGCGGGGGGATGACCGAGCGCGGCCTTTTCGATCGCGTTGGCCAGTCCGGCGAGGTCGCCGGCGAAGCCCGCGGCCAGCAGGTCGATTGCTTCGGAGTTAAGCCGGTAATCGATCAGGCGCGCGAAGACAGTCGCATACTGACTGTATTGATCGTCAAAGGGCCGCATACAGTTGATGACCAGGCCGTGGCGCTCGACCGCGCGCGTGAGCCTGGCCGGCGCATTGTCACGGTCGTAGACGATTGCGAGCCGTGTGGTTGTGGCATTGAGGCCGGCGATGGAATCGATCAGCCCAATCTCCACTCCACCGGACTTGGAGCGTCCCCCAGCCCGACCAGCGTCGCCGTCCTCCTCCGCCTCGCGTACGTTCTTCATCACGCGGCATGCGATCAGGCGGCGCGGCGCGAACAGATCAGGGGCGCTCAAATCGTCCAGCACCGCGGCCAGGTCGTCATCGCCAAAGACCTGGAACGATTGGTATTTGAACCCTTGGGCGCGCGCGAGGCGTCCGACGACTGTCAGCACGTATTCCCGAAGGAAGCGGTTGGGCCCGGTGATCAGCAGTGCGGGCGGCAGCTCGCGCGGACGCGCAACGCTGCGAAGAAACAATAGCGCCGCCTCAGATGCCATCTTTCGCCACGCCCCGAGGTCTTTCGCGCAACGCTGCTAGAAACCTTGGACCATCGAGTTATAGATTGAACGCGCGAAGCGCTTGAGCATCTGCCCCTGAAACAGGAATTGCTGAGTTTGCGCGACTTGGAGGTCGGTCATGTTCGCGATATCGCGACCACGCAAGTTGCCCTGCAGAAAAGTGGGTGAAGTGGGAATAACAGCCTGCGCAACGGTCGAAAAACTCGCGGTGTCGGTCATATGGTTCGTCTGCCACAACACCTTGTTGGTCTTATTGTCGTGAAGAACCGCGTCGACCGACACGGTTTCGCTGTACTGCGTCGGCTCCGACACCGAATTGAAGGTGGTCGGCAGCATCGTCTCCTGGCTTACGTCGCCTGAGAGCGTCAGGTCGGCGCCGGCGGGATTATCGACCACCACGAGGCGCTTATGATTCGCGATTTCCTCCTTGATATCGAGCCGGAGTTGCTCATTGATCCCGTTGATGCGCGTGTGGTTGTCGAAATGCGCAACGTAGATCGTAGTCACGTCTGACGGCAGCGCTGAGGTGTCGGTGGCCGCGAAATGATAGCCGCAGCCGGCGGCCATCGCGAGTGCGCCGGCCGCGAGCAAACGCGACATTGTCCTATTCTGTCTTGTCCGCACCGCGTGCCCTGCCCTTCTCCTTAAGATGCAGCCGTTCCGCGACCTGATCGAGAACGCCGTTAACGAAGCGTCCTGAATCTTTGTCGCCATAGCGCTTCGCCAACTCTATCGCTTCGTCGATGGTAACGCGCGCCGGAATCTCGTCAAGGCGGATGAGTTCATAGAGCGCCAGGCGCAGGATGTTGTGATCGACGCGCGAAAGCCGCTTGACCGACCAATGCTTGAGCGCCGCGGCCAGTTCGCGATCGAGCATCTCACTCTCGGCGCGCACGCCTTCCACGAGGCGGATCGCAAATCGTCGGGCGCGGTCGTCGGCGGGGAAACTCTCGAAAAACAACACCAGATCGTCGCGCGTCGCACCGCCCCTGATATCGATCTGATAAAGCGCCTTAAGAGCCAGCTCGCGGCCTTGATGTCTCAATCCCATGGCAGAGGCGCCGTTCGAAGGCGTCAATTGTTGCGACTGATGCGTCGTCCGATTCGTTACTGATGATCGAGGTTCGAGAAGAGATGGCCAAGTTTTTCCTTCTTGGTCCGCAGGTAATCGATAATACCCTCGTGCGGAGTTACTTCCAGCGGTACGCGCGTCACCTTGACGCCGTAGCGACGCAGGCTCTCGATTTTGTGCGGATTGTTGGTCAAAAGCTGCGCCTCGCCGACGCCGAGATCGCGTAGGATCTGCGCGCCGATGCCATAGTCGCGCAGGTCTGACTTGAAGCCCAGCTCGTGATTGGCTTCAACTGTGTCGAGTCCGCCGTCCTGAAGCGCGTAGGCGCGAATCTTGTTGCCGAGCCCGATGCCCCGTCCTTCCTGATGCAGGTAGACGATCACGCCGCGCTCGGATTGCATGATCATCTCCATTGAACGCTCGAGCTGCTCGCCGCAATCGCAGCGGTTCGAGGCGAATACGTCGCCGGTCAGACATTCCGAGTGCAACCGCACCAGCGCCGGCAGACCGCCGCCGACCTCGCCCTTGATAAGCGCAAGATGCTCGCGGCCATCGACAATATTGTGATAGACGACGGCGCGAAGCTCGCCGTGCGGCGTACGGAACGGCGCCTCCGACACTCGCTGCACGAGGATTTCACGGGCGAGACGATGCGGCACAAGATCCTTGATGAAAAACATCGGGAGCTTGTGCCGCTCGGCGAACTGTTCGAGCTCGGATAATCTCGCCGCCTGGCCATCCTCGTTGAGAATCGTGCACAGCGCCGCAGCCGGCCGAACGCCGGCGGACCGCACCGCGTCGACCGCTCCTTCGGCCCGCCCGATGCGGACCATCACGCCGCCGCTCAGCGCCATCAGCGGCAGCACATGCCCGGGCATCACGATGTCGCGCGAGGTCGAATGTTCGGAGGCGAGCACCTGAATGGTGCGGGCGCGGTCGCCGGCTGATATTCCGGTCGTCACGCCCTCGCGGGCTTCAACCAATGCGCCCATCTGTTCAGTGATCTCGTCGCGCTGGGTCGACGGAATAATCGGGATTCCGAGTTCGCGGATGCGCTTTTCCTCGATCGCCACCGAGACGATTCCGCGCGCATGCCGTACCATGAAATTGACGGCGTCGGCGGTCACCTTCTCCGCCGCCATCACGAGGTCGCCCTCCGCGTCCGGCCGCTCCTCGGCGACCATCACGGCCATCTTGCCGGCTTCGATCGCGTCGAAGACTTTCTCCAGCGACGTAACCACGTACTCCAGTCTACCTTTCCCGGCTTGATCCTAGCACCGGGTTTGCAGGCTCTCCAAGCATATGTTTTCGCTGCGGCATCACTGTACTCGCGCGCGGGATTTGACCGGGCGCCCTTCGATCAACAGGTCGCCGCCAACCGGCGTGACCGTCAGCGAATCGAGCGCGATCGCGTCGCGCATCTTTGTCGGCTTGAGTCCCTCGATAACCGGGAGGCCGGCGCCGAGGATTAGCGGCGCGACGAAAATCGCGATTTGATCAACGATTCTGGAACGAATCGCCGAGGCTGCGGTGTGCGCGCCGCCCTCGATCAGCACCCGGCACCATCCGCGGCGGCCGAACTCGCGCATGAGCCAGCCCAAATCGAGTTCACCGCCACGCTCGGGACATCCGATTACCTCGACCCGCGGCGTTTCGTAACGATCGCGGGCGTGCGCCAGATTTGAGGGGTTCGTGACCAGGATCGCCGGCGCGGTCGATCGCTCGCGAAAGACGCGACTTCGTGGCGAGGTCGCAAGTCGCGCATCAAGTATCACCCGAACCGGATCGCGTCCGCCCGGAATGCGGCAGGTGAGGCGAGGATTGTCGGTCATGACCGTTCCGGCGCCGACGATCACGGCGTCTGCCTCCCTCCGCCATCGATGGACCAGCGCGCGTGATGCCTCCGAGCTGATCCATCGCGAGTCGCCGCCCGGCGCGGCAATCCGACCATCGAGCGTGGCCGCAAGCTTCAAGAGCGCAAACGGACGCCCTCGGGTCACCCGCGTCATGAAGCCCTCGTTGGCGCGCCGACATTCATCCTCGAGCACGCCGGTTGTCACGGCGACTCCGGCGCTGCGCAGGATTCGTACCCCGCGTCCGCGCACGGGCGGGTAAGGATCCAGACATCCGATCACGACCCGCTTGATGCCCGCGGCGGCGAGCAAGCGGGCGCAGGACGGAGTGAGGCCCTGATGTGCGCATGGCTCAAGCGAGACATAAGCTGTCGCGCCGCGCGCCCGCCTTCCGGCCCGCGCCAACGCGGCGGTTTCCGCATGCGGCCGGCCGCCTCGCCCGGTGGCTCCTTTACCAATAATTTGATTGTCCCGAACGATCACGCAGCCGACGGCCGGATTCGGCGTGGTAAGCCCGAGCATCGCGCGCCCCAATCTGATCGCTTCGCTCATGAACCGGCGATCAGCATCGCGCAAGCCTGCGATGGCCATCACAGCGGCCGGGAGATCACTGGGCGGCTTCGCCCTTCTTGCCGCGCGAGCGTACAGCTTCAGGCGAGACTTCGCGGCGCCGAATCAACTCCTCGAGTTCGCGCATGAATTCGTCGATGTCCTTGAACGAACGATAGACCGAGGCGAAGCGGACGTAGGCGACCTGATCGGTGCGATGCAATTCGTCCATCACCGCGCCCCCGATAAACGAACTCGCGACCTCGGGCTCCCCGCGCTCGAGGATAGCGGCTTCGACGCGGTCTGCGATCTGCTCGATCGTTTCCATCGAGACCGGACGCTTTTCGCAGGCGCGCTTGAGTCCGGCGATAATCTTGGCGCGATCATAGGGCTCGCGGCGATTATCCTTCTTCACCACCATCGGCACCGCCTGCTCGACGCGCTCGAAGGTGGTGAAGCGGCGCTTGCACGAGCTGCATAGTCTCCGTCGCCGGATCGATCCGCCGTCGCGAGAAGTGCGCGAATCGATCACCCGGTTACCGCGATGATGACAAAATGGGCAACGCATCAGAACGCGAAACGCGCTGCGCGCCGGCAAAGCCGTCCGGCTTCAGCGGCGGGCCATGCTGACCCGCGGCCGGATGGAGAACGGGAGATGGTGCTCAGCTTTTGTGGGCCTCGATATAGCTGACGACGTCCTTCACGGTTCGGATCTTCTCGGCATCCTCATCCGAAATCTCCATCCCGTACTCCTCCTCCAATGCCATAACCAGCTCGACGATATCGAGCGAGTCAGCCCCGAGATCCTCGATAAAGGAAGCCTCTGGAGTCACTTCGTCCGCGGCCACGCCGAGCTGCTCGCTGATAATCTCGCGAACCCTGGTTTCGACGTCTGAAGC
>JAJPIG010000023.1 GCA_021324855.1 Pseudomonadota bacterium
AGTCCCCTCCTCATCGGGGATAGTTTCTGAAGCATTGTGGCCTTTCTGTCGATAGTGATTATTCTGCAGATTTCAGTCCCCTCCTCATCGGGGATAGTTTCTGAAGCGCGATGCAGATCGATCTGATAATCGACAGGCTGATATGGATTTCAGTCCCCTCCTCATCGGGGATAGTTTCTGAAGCCGCAGCTAAAACCTCGAAAAATCGAGGCCTTCCAGTTGCAATCTCAGCATTTTTCTTCGCAACAGCCAAGTCTGCATAACAACGGCCTCCATTTGCGAAAATCACCATATGTCCGCGCAATAATTGCGGAATTCGCATGCCGTGCACCGGGCCCGGACCGGCGTCGGGTCCGGCATGTCCTCACCCAGTATGACGCGGCGCATCTCGCCGACCGCACGGATGACCTCTGCTCTTTCCTTGTCGCCGATAGCCACCCTGACCAACTGGCGGGACGGCACCAGGTACACGAACGTTATTGGTACGGCCAGCGCGAGGACTTCTTCCACGATCATCGCGTAGGCTGCTAGCTGGATGCGATGGTTATAACGGACACCGCCCTCGGTGTCTTTGAAATCTACGGGATAGGCTGCATCCTGCGTGACGATCAGGAGGTCGAGTTTGCCGGCGAGCTCTAGCGAGGCTGAGTGCAACCACACGCCAAAGCGACGCTCTCCTCGATCAAGTCCGTAGCGGCGGAGCCCGCGCCGCTTTTCCAGCGCCTGGACGGCGGCTTCTACATCTCTACCGCGTTCCATTTTATAAGTCCGAGCGAACTCGACCGGCATCACATGGTGATAATAGGGGATACGCGCACAATACGCCCACTGCTTAAGGTCTGTTACCGTAAGATCGACCCGGCGTTCGCCGTGATGCTCAAGGTTCATTCGAGATTGACAATCCTGACGATCTCGCGCCTGGCGGCGACATCCTTTTCGCAGACTTGAAGCATCAGAATTTTGCCTTCCTTGTTTCCGAGCGTGTGGTCAAGTCGCGCAAACATTTCGTTGCGTCTTGTCGAATCGAGTGGTCCGCTGAAGACGCTGTATTGGATGTGGTCGAGGCCGTAGTCTTTGCAGACGCTTGCGATCTTGAGCCTGATCTTGTCGTCGGCGATGTCATAGACGACGAACGTAAGCAGCTCCTGTCCGCGCATGCTTCACCATTTGAAGGCAAAGGTGTGATAGCTGCCGCCGCCGCGGAGGAAGGAGGCCAGGTTGCGCGCCTGAATTTGAATGACGGACTTGAGCTTGTAACGCCGTCCTCGGAAGTTGACCTCGCCCTCCATCCGCTCCAGCACTGCCGAGGAGATCGAGCGGCGGCTGTCATCGGTGAGCATCCCTTCGCGCGTCTCGATAGCGGCGCCTCGTCCGATTGCGGCGATCACGGCGCGGTCGACCACCGGCTGGCGGAATTCTTCCACCATGTCGAGCACCAGCGAAGGCTTGCCGGGTCGATCGACGTGGAGGAAACCGGCGAACGGTTCGAGACCCGCGTTCATGATCGCGCCCCAGACCTGGGTGTAGAGAATGCCGTAGCCGTAATTGAGCGCCGAGTTGACCGGGTCAGGAGCGCCGCGATGCTCCCGCGAGTTGAACCCGAAAATTTCCGGAATCAGCAGGCGAACGCCCTTCCAATAGGTGCGTCCGGCCAAGCCCTCGATCGAGAGCAGCGCCTCGCGCGCGGCGTCGATATTCGGTTCATTGACCCGGGCGGTGTCGTTGCGCCCTTTTGCCAGGGACTTGGCGAGAGCGGTCAACTCGTCGAACGCAGGTGGATTGGATTCTTTGAGATATTTGCCGAAGTACTTGAGCAAGGAAGCTTGATTGCCAAGCTTGCCGCGTACGATCGCCTTGGCGAGCTCGACTCCGCGCGAATCGTTGTATGCGGCCAATTGTTCGCGTCGGGTGATCACGGTTGCGGTCAGCATCGGCGAGGAAAGCATCGCGTAGGGCTTGCCGGATCGGGTCAGAAACGAGATGCGGATTCCACGCTCGCAGCATGCCTCGACAAGGTCGGCTGAGAGCGCGACGCCGGGGGAGCCGATAATGATCTCGCCGACGCGAAAGAGCGGCATTTCGATTTCGTCGGCGGATTTCTTAGGCGGCTTAACGCCGTTGGCGTCGGTAGCGGTGCGGCGCAAGGGAGGGGGCGGCGTCTTGACGCCGTCAGAGGTAACGACCGTCAGGGTGGGGCGCTTGTTGTCAACGCCGAGCGGCAGGAAGAGTTGCGGTCCTCCCTCGATCAGTTCGAGCCGGGGTTTCGGGCCCCGGATCACCAACCTCTCGCCGGTCTTCGCCAGCATCACGCCATAGTCGGAGATGATCACGGAGTTCATTTCTCGATGCGTTCTCCCCTGGAACTAGATTGGCGCAGCTATGCCGATGTCCTAAGGTAACTCCGAATCAAACCGAATCGGTATTGACGATTTGAGGAAAGGTGGGATCGAGGCGCGTGACCAGCCGCTATGAGACGACAATTCCCTTGTCGCCCCGAGTCCGACAAGGATCTAAGGGGCATTTCACGCTGCGGAGCCGCTTGCTAGGCGGCGTTCGCGGGCGGCGGCGAAAGTTAGGCAGGCTCGACTGTGCTCGGGCTTCAGAGCGGGGAAATCGGCCAGGATCTGCGCCTCCGTCATTCCGCTGGCGAGATACTCAAGCACATCAGCGACGGTGATCCGCGTCCCCTTGATGCACGGCTTGCCGCGACGCACCCCCGGCGAAATCGTGATGTAGTCCTCGAACTTCATCGCTTCAAGTAAACCGCCGCGTCAAGGATGGTGCAAGGCCGGCCGCCACACGGCATCCGTTGAAGCCGTGGCTTCGGCCCGCGAATCACGAGCCGCTCGCAGCTGCGGCCCAAGATCACTCCAGATTCGGTGATTAGTACCGCATGCATAAGTGTTAGATTCCGTCGGGTGCGTTGGCGGTTAGAGAAAGCCCCGAGCGCTGGTCATAAGCAACATTGACGACCGGTATGCCGTCGTTGAGGCGAGCCACTCGCCTTTGCCGATAAAGCGCTGCCAGTTGGCGATAACTCAGAGGTACGAGAAGCTCAGAAGCGCTTAGCGGCTCTTCAGCCGCGAGCGAGCGATACTCGTGCTCCAGCGAGAGCGGCAGCACTTCGCATCCGTCGAACATTTCATCGAATTTGCGAGCGAGCTCAGGCGAAGCGTCAAACACTTCCATGCTATCCAGCACATCGCGACGGAACCCGCGGCGGGCCTCGCGCACCGCGTCCCGCCATTCAACAGCGAACGCCCCCGAGTACAGAAGGTCGAGCCAGGTCTGAATCATGGAGTCGTCGATAGTCGAACCTTTGGCGAGGCGCAGCAGACGCAGGGTTGCGTCGACAAGACTCTCAGTGTAAATCGGACGTGCCGCCGAAACATTGGTCGCTACCACAACGTCAGCGGTCTCTAGGCGACGGGTTCGATTGACGCGCCCAAAGCGCTGGATCAAGGCTTCCAACGGCGCAGGATCGGAAAAAAGTATGTCAAAGTCAACGTCAAGGCTGACTTCGACAACCTGGGTGGCGACCAGCACGATAGGCTCCTTCACGGCCATCTGGGTCCCGACCGCTTTTGCAACGAGCGCTTCCGTCGCAAATCTGTCGCGGCCGCAGAAACGGCTGTGCAGAAGGTGGACAGCCGCATTTGCTGCCAATCGACCAGGCTCGCTAAGCCGCTCATAGAGGCGCTGGGCTCGCGCCACAGTGTCCGCAACCACCAGCACCGCTTTGTCCGCCTTTGTTGCGGCGGCAATTTCGTTCAGGGCCCGGTCGGAGAGCAGGTCATCGTCCGTCAGGCGTAGGCGATGACGTCGAAAGGCCGCGGTTGTTTCGGGAGTTGCGCCGACGAAGGCAAAGTCGCCGACAGCATCTTGAAGTTCTGCCTTCAGTACCGTGGGCATGGTTGCGGACATCACCAGCAGCCAGCCGCCAAGCTCCCGCGTCAGATGGTTGACGGTCTCCAGCAACATGCCAAGGCGCTCCGGTTCATAGGCGTGGATCTCATCCATGACAAAGGTGGCTCCGGCGGCGTCGGTCCAGAGTGCGGCATGGCCAGGCAATTGATAAGCGGCACGCAGCAACTGGTAAGGCGTCGTGGCTCTGACCGGCGCTGTGCACAAACGGGCCAGTGCTCGTTCACGGAAGGCGACCGCCCGCGCCGCGTCCTTCGCGTAGCCTTTTTCCAGCAACTGCCGATACAGTGCTTGCAGGGCGCGCGAATGTTGCAGCACTACCGACCGCTCACCTAACAACGTGCCCAGTCGGAAGCGCATGGCGTTGAGGCTGGCCTGATACGGCAGTACGTAGAACAACGGCGGAAAGCCTGACCTCTTACGCGCCGCAGCCCAAAGGAGAGCGCTTTCGGTCTTGCCGCTTCCCGTCGGAGCAACGAGCAGCACATTGCCGGTCGCGCGGCCACTGGCACGCTGGTGTTCGTAAAGCGCTTCGGGGCGAACTTTGATGGCTGCGATCATTTCTTCGCACGAGCGCAATGCTGGCAGCTCGCGGAAGGTTTCGTCGGCGGAGCCGGCGTGGTCAGCGAGGAGCACGAGGCCGCGTAGAAAACAACAGGCTCGGGCTTGAGATGCAGTGCCGACGGCTTGTTTGGCCAATCGCTCGACCAGCGTAAGGCAGCGTCGGATCGCCGCCACGAACCAGGTGGGATAGTCGTCAAGCGCTGGCGCGATGATTTGAGGCTTCCAGTGGCTTTCCAGCAGACCGCGCTCCCGGGCAGCCGGAATCAGTTCCGTCGCAGCTAGGTCCCACATCAGAGCCAGCGTCTGCGAGTCGATGGTATCGAGCAGCCTACGGGCGCCGTCCTCGAGGTCCATCGATGGGTCGGTCGGAGGATAGATTTGTCGGAGGACTGAGAGCTCGCGATGGTGAGAAACGACGCCGGCTGCCACAAAGGCAAGGTCTCCGAATTCGTCGTCCACCAGAAGGAAAGGCAACAGTGCGAGTGAAATCACCTCGTGCCGTTCTTCGAAACGTTTGCCGCCCCGAACCATGTCTTGGAAACCTGGCGCGCATTTGCCGAGATCGTGCAAAGCGCAAGCCAAGGCGGCGCGATGCCACAAACGGGGCTGCTCGCAGATGTTTGCAAGGCGAGGCTGGCGCGCCCTGAGGCGCACCAACCGATCCAGAACCTCGCACGTATGGGCCACCAGCGACTGGCCTGGTTGCCCTTGGTTTGGGGAGCTCTTGGCCCAGATCTGCTCGTACACGTTCAATCATCGACAAAGCTGTGGAAGACGAGGCCGCGAGCGACCCCTTTATCGAGCGGCGCATCTGGGTCTATCGACCACCGTTCGGGTTCCGCTTTGCGGACAATTCGGCGTCTGTCATCGGCAGGAACCGCAGCGTTTCCCGAATAGACACGGTCACCCGTTCTCAACACGACATACCGCGCAAAGCTCGGTTCGCGCTCCGGAGGAGGCGCCACGTAACGGGGCATCAAAACCGTTATGCCCCGCCCGGTTCGCGCACGCCACGCGAATGGCAAGAGGGTATTTTCAAAATACGCCCCCTCGGCAAGCGGCAGCTCGACTTCCTCGACCGATACCACACAGGCCACATCTTGCGAACGGCCAAGAACGACCGGAAACACAGGAGCACAGAATGCTTCAGCCAAGGACGACGGCGTAAGGTACAGCGTGAGTTCAGCTTGGAAAAGAAATTCTCGAAACACTGGCTGGACTGTGCCGCCGAGCGAGAGCCTATGCTCTGCTCTCCATCGCTTGAGGTTCGCCGACTGTTCCTTGCTCAGCTTGTCGGGCGGACTCGTAGAGATGATGTGTTGATGCTCGAGGTCAACGCCCTTTGCGCTGAAGACAAAATGGTAGGCGAAGCGAATCGCTTCAGGGGCCGGCAGCTCGCCGACCGCGCTGGCGATATGACCGTAGATGGTCGACGGCGGCGGCATCGAGTACGTGAGCTGCTTTCCGACCAGAAAGTGCGGGTAACGGAACGACGCGGTCGGCGCGACGATCTTGATCCTTGCGGCGCGCATGGCTCAGTCGTACCAGCTCTGCTTCTCTTTGCTCTCCAGTTCTCCGGCAAGCGCGGTTATCGCTTCGCGCGGATGGTTGGTCTTAAGTAGCAGTTCGTGCTCCGGTAGCTTGGTGCGTTCGCTATCGAGAAAACCCTTGGCCCAGCCCACATGGACGGGCGAAAGGAAATCGTCTTTCCACACGCTGAGTATTTCATTGAGACCATCAGCATTAAGTTGGGTCTCGTGTTTTTGCGAAGCGGTGAGCACGCGGGCGAAGGGATGGTTCCCGGTCTTGGTGACCGCCACGAACACAAGCGACGGCGCCACGTCGGTGTAGTGCAGCGCCTGCTTCGCTCCGCCGTCCAGCACCGCCAATGCGCGAATCAAACTCGCAACGCGCTTCTGGCGTTGCTCAATCGGTAGTCGATAGGCCTGTTGTCCTCGCACGAGGGTTTTGGCTCCGCACTGTCTCTCGGCGAGTTCCCGGCGATGGCTATCGAGATTTTTGAAGCCAACCCGTTCGCCATCAAAAAAGGTTCCGGCGCAAGTCAGGTCGAGCGAGAAGGGGCACGCGAGATGGGCGCGATAGAACTCGTGCTCGTGTGGAACGGGGTCGCCGTTTTGGCGCGTCATAGTCCCAAAGTCGTCGACAATCGGTGAGGGTGCAACCGCCACCATTGTCCCGACCCGCAGCGGCGATACCCGGGTTATTTCGCGGTCTTTTTCCAAGGGCGTCGCTGCCGCGTCTTTCGCAGCGTCATCACGCTTTGACGGTGCGCGCATATAGCCGAATAGATCGTCGTCCCAGTTGAGCACCGGGTTGGCGTCGGTATAGGCAATCTTGCCTTCGCGAAAGATCGGCGCGGATATCCAACCGTTTCCGGCACGGTCCAGCGTCGTTCGCAGCCAGTAGCGAACCGCTTGCGCCGACACGTAGGGATAAGTTCCCTGCGGCGTGCGGATCTTCTTCACAGCGATGGTGTTATCGGTGCGCGCGCCAGCTTCCGCACCCTGATTGTTGAGCGCCGAGGCGGGCGCGTCGATCACGAATAGCCCGGTAACGTATGCCATTCCCATCTCCCTGAAAGTTAGGGTTGTTAAGCAGCCTCTTCGTCGCCGGAGTTGGGCGCAGACAGCCACTCGGCACGCTGTTCGAAAAAGTTCCTCGAATGCAATGCTTCAACCACGCGGATCGAAATCAGGTCCCGGATCATTCCCCAGTCCGCGAGGCCAACGCTGTCGTCGGCCATAAACACGTCGACGAAGTCTTCGAGTCCGAACAGGAGCTTGCGATGATCCTTGGCCTCGTTGCGTTGCGCCTTGACTAGGGCATTACGCACCTCCCAAGGCTTTTGGCCGTATACGAGATCGCGGAAAAGGGCCCGGTCATTCGACCCGGCGATATGCTCCGCAAGCCGATCGGCGAAGTCACGGATTTTTTCGACATGGGCGCGCTCCATCCCTAAAACCTCGTTCAGGAAAAGTTCTGTCAATTGCCAATTGACCAGGCTCAATTCGTCGTTCTGAGGTATCGCATTTGTCGCGATTCGATTCCAACGGATGTCTCGAAACAAATGGCTGCGGACCAAGTGAGCGGCGGCGCGACGGTCGATAAACTCGCCCTCGAAGATGGCGAACAGGTCCTGCAAAAGGCTGTTGCGCGACCGTCCTGCGCTGCCTGGCACGCCCGGCGTCGAGACCTTCTTGCGCGAGGACGTGCGCCGGGTCGTTGGTTGCTGGTCCTCGCCCGCTTCCTTCTTCTTGCTGGGTTCCAGCCACGAGCGCGCGACCAGTTGTTGCCAGTACCAAGCGGCACCTGCGCGCTGAACGAGCGCAAGAAAACGCACAACCTGCGACGGAATGTGGTGAACCTCCAGCGATGGGCCCTGACCCGAGTTGGAAAGCACGTACACTGTCACTGAGGAGCCGGCTTGAGCGTCTAGGCTTTTTTGGGCACAGATCTCCATCAGGTCGGAAGCGACGAGCGAGGTTGGCGCTTTCGCATCTGGATATTTGGCATGATTCCCGTCCTTGGCCGCGTGCTCGCGCTCAAGCATCGGGTCGGGACCGTCACGCACTGGCAACTGACCTTTGCGCGCTAGATTCAGCAGACGCCGGTTATCCGCCAGATACTTGGCGGCGAAGGCGATCATCAGGTTGCTGTCGTCGCTGTGGGCGATCAGCATTCGTCCTTCCGCGCGTCGACCGCCCATCGGCAGTGCTTGAACGGCGAGCAGGTACGGGCCGGCGAGAGGCAACACTCCGCGCCCCGCAGGAAGAAAATTGAGCACGTCTTCGCCGGTGAGCATTGGCACCTGCGACCGATGGACTAAATGGGTCGCGGGCAAGCCCGAGTAAGCGCACTTCAAATTTCCGCTGCCAACATCGCCCTCCCATCGATGAGCACGCAGTATTCTCCGCGCGTATTCCTTGCGTTTTAGCGCCTTGCGCTCCTTGCCGTTTTCTTTTTTTGGGTCCGGTTGTACATACTCGGAGTTCATAAAGACGCACGCCAAGTAGCTATTCATCAGGCCGCTGAAGTAGTTGTCCTCCAACTCCTGAGCACACCTGTCGAGGTCTTCGGCAGTGAGCTGCTCAGGCGCGGACTTGCCGGACATCGCGCACAAGGTCGCAATTCCCACGTCCGGCAAGGGGTGCCCCGTGAATCGCAATAGAGATGGTGGATCAGTTGCCATCCTTTCCTCATCAGGGATCCAGCGCAAGGCTGATCAGGTGAGGAACACCGCGTCTAACAGTGGAGGCGGTACTTCCCCAGCCCGAATGTTGCGCCGTGGCCGACGTGGACGAACTCGCCGAATTTCAGAAATTTCCAGAATGGCGCGAACTCCCCCTTGTAGGTGGTGCGACCGACGATGCCCTCCCATTCCATCCGTCGTTCCTGTCGCGAGCTATAGCGCTGCCATTGTGTCCACAGTGTGTCATCTCGCGTCAAGCACACCGATGCCGCCTGGTCGATCAGTTCGCGGAAATCAACCTCGAGCGGCTGGCCGCAATGGAATCGAGAGAGCGATGACAGCCGCCCCAGGAGCCTTCGGAACAGGATCTGAAATTCCGCGCGGCGGACGAACCGGCCTTCATGCTTGAGTCGCGTCTGCGTCAGGAACTCGATCGTCAGCGAGCCATTGGGCGCGGGCATCGCGGCGCAGTCCTCCAGCGTGATGCTAGGCGCGGCGCCGTGCACGAGATTCTCCGTGGTCTCATAGACGCAACTTGATGCGCCGTTCATGGAGAGCGCGTCGACGCGTCGCAGTTCCACGACATGCCGACCGCGGCCCATCCGGTCCACCTCGCGCAAGGCCACGACGAAGTAGGGGAAGAATTCCTGGGCGCGCCCGATCAGAACCAGCTCGAAAGAGACTTCATCGCCTGGCCGGAATGCTCGCCTGTTCCCAGAAACGCCTGCTTCCGAGCCGTCTGGAGAAATCACGAACGGCCTCGGGACCTCCTCGTGCGTGCGCAGCGCTTCAGATCCCGGCGGCGGTGACGTTTCGAAGATGAGATGATACGGGCATTGGGAAGGAACGGGGCAGTCCATGCCGCGTGGCGCCGGGCATGCGACGGCTCGAAAAGCATGACCGAAGGCACCACGCAGAGTTGAGCCCAGATACACTGGCAGATCGAGCGGCTCAACCGCCTCGAAGGCTACCCGATATCTTGCACATGAAAGCATGGAATCGAGAGTATCCCGCCCGCCGGTACGCGCCTAATACAATGTCCGCGTTGGTGGCATCAACTCATCGCAATCGATCCGAGGTTTGGCTCGTGAATTAGGCGTGAAGCGGTGTCGTACCTGGGTCATAGCATTGCTGAAGCTTAGCCAATCAGTAAGGTAGGCGAACACAGCGGCCCTGTTGTCGGGCGAGCGGACCCATGGAAATCGCGCGCGGAGAACTTTCTCTCAATTTTCGCGGCTGAGCTGCTATCGAAGCCATTCTCTGGGTCCGAGCGAGAGCAGAATCGCGCGTGCACGCGAGATTTTCGATCGATTCTCTCCGATGTCATGAATCAGGCGGACCGGATGGTGGAGCAGAAGGGATTTGAACTTTCGACCCCCTACGTTGTCGTACCATTATTCGAACGTAGTGCTCTCCCAGCTGAGCTACTGCCCACCGGGTGAGGCTCGAAGATTATCAGCGCGGTCGGGCGTGTTATGTCCGATGCTGGGTCAACGCTGGCGTGGTTTAACGGACCTCCTGGCATCTCTCACGATCGGAAGGAAGGCGCGCGACGATCCAAATTGACACTTTGATTCCGATCTCGTTATGTTCCGGACGGAAGTGCTTTCTGCCAAGGTCCAGGGCTCAAATCGCAAAGGAGTTCGCATGGTATCCAATGGCTCCAAAACCGCTTTCCGTCACGTGCCGAGCCGCCCCGTCGCTAATCGGCAGCCGGTCAAGGTTGACGTCTTCGGGCTCGTGATCCGCAACCTCGGGCTGCTGCAGTTGTCGCCGATTTTCCCCTATACGCACGACGGCGCGATCGTTCCCTGCATGACGAACACGACCGGCGTGCGCGGCGTCACGCCTTGGCACTTCTTCCATGACAACGAAGTGAAGGAAACCATCGTATGCCTGGTCGAGAACGGCGGCGCGATGAAGAGCGGGCAGATCATGCTGCTCGCGAATAATCACGGCGTCGGTCCGTTCCTGCGAGATCCGCAGGATCCGTCGAACTACTATGTTGGGCTCATCACGATTCGGATGGGTAACCGGCCGGAGCAGACCGAGGGCATCGTGCTGCGATGCCATAAATGCAACGAGGTGGTCTACGCGCGTTATTTCAATGTCAAAGAGGGCCCCGCACGCAAGCATTACCCGGAGTTTTACGCGCTTCGCTACTATCTCGAGAGTTTCCGCGAATTCAACCGCAACCCCGAGCTGCGGATCTGCAAAAAGTGCGGCGCCGCGCGTCCGCCGGAACCGGAAGCGGAAAACTTCGGGTACGTTCAGTACACGCGCAATATCGATGTAGCCAATCGGGGCCGCGAAGCATTCGAGCTGATGGCGGCTAAACTGGCGAAGCCGGCCGACGGCGCCTCCGAATCGGCGCAGCGCTGAGGGCATCGCGATGGAACGCCGGAGAGCGACGACCATCTTTGCGGCGGTCGAAGGATGCCTCGGATCGCACGACGATCTTCCGATTATGCCGCCAGGCACCGATCCGATGTCGTGCGTGAGCTGCAATCGCGTGCCGCAGCCGTTTTTCCTGGTCAGCGAACACGATCAGGTTTTGCTGCTGTTCGCGGGAAGCACGCGCGTCGAGCTGCCCGGCTCGGAGATGGGCCACGCCCTGCTCAAGCCGGGCGAGTCGCTCTACATCCCGGCCGGCCAGCCGAGCCGCATCGTGCCGCTCAGCGAATCGATTCAGCTCAAATGGCGCGGCGAGCCGGGCGGCTGGGAAGCCGCGGTCTGGTATTGCCCGCGATGCGACTCCGAAGTGTACGTGAAGGAATTCAACACCGCGGAGCACCTGCCACAGGAGTGCTACTGGCAAGCGTGCGATGAGTTCAATTCCGACGCTGCGCTTCGGACCTGCGGGAAATGCGGTACGGTGCTTGATCCCGCGGACCTCGGCGACATCCGATGGCCTGACGTGGCGCGCGAGATTCGCAACGCGACGCCATCCGGCGATTAGCGGATGCCTGTAGGGCGCTAGCCGGCGGATCGCAGGGACGCGTCGATCAGTTCGGAAACGCGTCGCGGTGTTGCCAGCCTGATGAACGCGCCGAGGCGCGGTCCGCGCTCCTGTCCAAGAATCGCGCGGTACATCAGCGGGAAAATCTTGCCGGGCTTGTCGTAGTTCGCGCGGCCGAGATCATAGATGGTTTTCTCGATCGCCTCGGCAGGCGCGTCCGGATTCGCGTCGAGAAACTCCTTGAGCGCGGTCAATTGAGCGCGTTCGCTGTCGCGCGGCACGTACCGCTGCTTCGTCGGCTCGATGAAGTCGGCGTAGTAGTTGAGCGCGCAGTCGAGCAGGATATTGGCGAGCGAGCGCGTGTCGTCGTCGGCATCGAGCTTCGGATCATAAAGGCACAGATAGTTCCAAATCAGTGCTCGATCGGAGCTGCCGAGCGCGCCGACCAGGTTCATAATCATCGCGTAACTCACTTCAGACCCGAAGCGCCGTGCGCTGGTGCTCTGCAGGACGAAGTCAAGCAGCGAGCCTTGGCGGTCTTTGTCGGATTCGCCGCCGAACGCGCGAAGCGCATCGAGGTACTCGTCGACGTACTGCGGAATCGCCTCGATGAACAGCTTACGGGCTTTGCGCGGGTTGAGGATCAGGAAATATTTCAGCACTTCGATCGGCGCATAGCGGCGCCATTGCTCAACTCCAACGCCCCGTCCGATCGATTTCGACACCTTGTGGCCTTCCTCGTCCAGGTACATCTCGAACGGGAAGCCGAGCGGCGGCTGGCCGCCGAGGATTCTCAGGATTTGACCCGAGAGGCGCGCCGAGTCGATCAGGTCCTTGCCATAGAGCTCGTAGTCGACGCGCAATACGTGCCATCGCAGCGCCCAATCGACCTTCCATTGCACCTTGGCCATCCCGCCGAGCACGCTCTGTTCGCCGCGATGGCCGCATCCGTGAGCCCCGCCGAAGGTCCGCTCGCACGAAAACGCGACGGAAGCGCGCTCCGGATGGTACGCGGTCACGAGGGTCGAGTTGACCTGTCCGCATTTCGGACAGATCGGCATGAACGGCGACCATCCCTTGCGATTTTCTTCGCGAAGTGTGGGCGCGACCAGCCGCACGATTTCCGCATGATGCGCCATCACGAGCCGCAAGACCTCGTCGAAGCGCCCGGAACCGTACATCTCGCTCGAAAGCATCAACTCGTAGTCAACCTCGACCGGTGCGAGAAAGCTCCCAAGCAGCGCGATCATGTGATCGGCAAACGAGGCATGACCGTCGTCGAAGGGATCGGGAATACGCGAGACGGGACGGCCGAGATATGGAGTCATCGCGGCGCGATTCGGGATATTCTCGGGGACCTTGCGCAAGCCGTCCATGTCGTCGATGAAAACGATCAGGCGGCTCGGCCGCGACGGCGCGATCGCTTGCAGTGCATGGCGAACGTAGGACGGGCGCAGTATCTCGCCCATCGTGCCCAGATGAGGCAGCCCGGATGGTCCGAAGCCGCTCTCGAAGATTACCGGGCGATCCGGCGGATAATCATGGACGCGCTTCAAAATCGCGCGTGCTTCCTCGTAAGGCCAAAATTCGGCTCCGGAGGCGATTTCGGTCCGCTGAGCCATCGCTTTATTCCGCCTGTTTCGCGCCGGCCTTGCCGCGCAGCACACGGGCGACGGCCTCATGCAGCCACGGATCGATTTGTAGATCGCGCATCTTTTCCGACGCCAAACGGAGCTTCACGCCGCAATTAGCGCAAATAAAGGCTTCTTCGCGAAAGCCCGCGCGATCTTCAATTGCGACGCGCAGCAGCCATTCGCTAATCGGCCGGCGGCAAATCTGACAATGGGTTTGATCGGCCATGGGCGATGAATCCGGAGTTGAAGACGTAGTATACTCTTTCAGATAGTGCAGCCATCTTCTATTTTAGCGACGATAATTCAAATGGTCTCCGGCGAATCTCTCACCGCAGGGCTATTCGTCTCGACCCGCACCACCCGCAGTTTCGGCCGGACCAAGCCCGGGAGCGGGCGCTTGGTTATTGCACCGATGGTTGCACGCTCGTAAGCCCGATGGATCCAGCGTACACGAAACAGAAGCTCCGCGAACTCCGTTCGCTCGTCAACGACGGCGACCGCATAGCGATCCTGCTCCAGGACGACCCCGACCCGGATGCCATGTCGAGCGCGATGGCGCTCCGGACTCTGCTCGGGCGCAATAAACTTACCACCCCGATCTTCAGCTTCACCCCGGTCACGCGCCCCGAAAATCGCACGATGGTGCATCTGCTCGAAATCGAGATTACGCCGGCAAGCACCGAGACGCTCGCCGAGTTCGATCGAATTGCGATGGTTGACGTCGAGCCGCCGTACTTCGGCCCGCGCATCCCGCGCGCCGACATCGTGATCGACCATCATCCCGGATACCCCAGCGGGAACGCGCCGTTCGAGGATGTACGCGTCAAATACGGCTCAACCGCGACCATCATGACCGAGTATTTGATCACCGACGAGCAGCATATCAGCGAGCGCCTGGCGACCGCCCTGATGTATGGAATTCGCTCGGACACCGTAATGCTGTCGCGGCGGGTGACCGATGACGACTGGCAGGCTTTCATGCATCTTTACCCGCTGGCGAACCTGAGCCTGCTCCGCCAGATCGATCGCCCGGAGTTTCCGCTGAGCTTTGCCCGCGTTTTGTCACGTGCGATGGCTCGAGTCAGCGCGCGTGACGGTCTTATCGTGCTGCATCTTGGACGTGTGGAGCGCGACGACCTGGTGGTGCAGCTCGCCGAGCTGTGCCTGCAGTTCGAAGGCGTCGATTGGGTAATAGTTTCCGGCAAACTCGACGGCAATCTGACGATCGCGCTGCGCAATCATGGCGGTGGACGGGGTAATGCCGGTGAAATCGCGAAGCGCCTGTTCGGGGAGATCGGCAGCGCCGGCGGTCATCGCGATATGGCGCGCGCGGTCATCCCACTGCGCGCGTGGCGGCGGCGTGAGGGCAGCACGCGCGATTCAACGATCGAGCCGCGGCTACGCGAGCTGTTCACCGCCGAACTGCCGGCGCAAGAAACCGCCGATGGACGACCATCAGCCAACGGTAAGAGTGCGTCGTAAGCAATCGGATCGCTTACCTCACCGATACGGACCTCTATCGTGAATGCGGCAGAAGCGACAGTCGAAATCAGGAATCGTTTGGGGCTGCATTTAAGGGCTGCGGCCGCACTTGCCGAGACCGCCGGCCGGTTCAAATCGAACGTGACCCTGACGCGCGGCAAGAATCAGGTGAATGCGCGGAGCGTGACGGGCCTGATGATGCTCGGCGCGGGCATCGGCACCCGGCTCAAGGTTCATGCCGAGGGGGAAGATGCGCGTGAAGCGGTGACCGCAATCCGCGAGCTTTTCGAGGCGCGCTTCAACGAAGATTAACATGCGCTGTGCAGAGCCGGGGCTTTTTTTGGAAGCTTGACCGCCGGATCGTGGTCAGTTAATAAGATGCGAGCATAAAAAATTGTCGCGACGAAGCTTACCAGCCGACCGGGCGCGCCGCGCCGAAAGAATGCAAAAACGCCGCTGATTCCGCTCCGGCTCGACGCCCTCCGTCGAGGCTGAGCGTGTCGCTGGAACGAGATTTTCATGCTACCCCGCAAGGAGCCATCGTAATGCCGCTAAAGGATTTCCTGTTCACCTCGGAGTCGGTCTCCGAAGGCCATCCCGACAAGATGTGCGACCAAATCTCCGACTCCGTGCTCGATGCGCTCATCGAGCAGGATCCGAACTCGCGCGTTGCTCTCGAGTCGCTGGTCAAGACCGGCCTGCTGGTACTGGCGGGCGAAATCACCACCCGCGCTCACGTCGATTACGTCAACATCGCGCGAAAGACCGTCTGCGAGATCGGCTATGACGATCTCGCCACCGGTTTCGACGGCAACAAGTGCGCGGTGATGACCGCGATCGAGCCGCAATCACCCGACATCTCACAGGGGGTTACGGAAGGTCAGGGCCTGTATAAAGAGCAGGGTGCCGGTGACCAGGGACTGATGTTCGGGCTCGCCTGCGACGAAACGCCCGAGCTGATGCCGCTGCCGATTTCGCTGGCACATCACCTGATGCTGAATCTCGCCAAGCTGCGCCGCGAAGGCAAAGTCGATTTCCTCCGCCCCGACGGCAAGAGCCAGGTGACCGTGCGCTACGTCGATGGCCGCCCGGCCGGAATCACTGCGGTGGTGGTCTCAACGCAGCACGCAGCCGATGTCGGCCATGCGACCGTGCGCGAGGCCATCATCGAAGAACTCATCAAGAAGACGATTCCTGAGCACTACATCGACAAGTCGACGGTCTTTCATGTCAATCCTACCGGCAGTTTCGTGATTGGCGGACCGCACGGCGATTGCGGCCTGACCGGCCGCAAGATTATCGTCGATACCTATGGCGGCTATGGACGCCATGGCGGCGGCGCATTTTCGGGCAAAGATCCGAGCAAGGTCGATCGCTCGGCCTGCTACATGGCACGCTATGTCGCGAAGAACGTGGTCGCCGCCGGACTCGCGCGCAAGTGCGAGATCCAGGTGGCGTATGCAATCGGCGTCGCCGAGCCGGTTTCGATTCTGATCGATACCTTCGATACCGGCGTAGTACCCGACGCGAAGCTCTCATCGACGCTGCGCGAACTGTTCGATTTCCGCCCCGCCGGGATCATCAAGACGCTGGCGCTCAAGAATCCGATTTATCGCGAGACTGCCGCGTACGGCCATTTCGGACGCACCCCGCACGATGGATACTTCACCTGGGAGCGGACGGACATGGTCGAGCCGCTGCGCAGCGCGTTCGGCATCAACGCACGCTGACGTTTCAGCTTCATTCGAGTTTATTCAACGGGAGTGCTCATGGCGAAAGTCACCAGTATCAAGAGCGCGGCCCGGCGCAACGGCGCCGCCCGCGATTACGATGTGGCCGATATCGGATTGGCCACGCAAGGCCGGCGACGGATCGAATGGGCGGACGAGCAGATGCCGGTGCTGCGGCAGATTCGCGAGCGTTTCAGCAAGGATTTGCCGCTCAAAGGTCAGCGCCTCGGCGCCTGCCTGCACATCACGACTGAGACGGCCAACCTGCTGCGCACCCTCAAGGCGGGCGGCGCGGAAGTTTTTTGCTGCGCCTCGAATCCGCTGTCTACGCAGGACGATGTCGCCGCGGCGCTGGTGAAGGAGTACGGGATTCCCGCCTACGCGATTCGCGCCGAGGATCGCGATTCGTACTACAAGCATCTGCGCGCCGTCCTCGATCGCCATCCGACCGTCACGATGGACGACGGGGCCGACCTCGTGAGCCTGCTCCATACCGATTATCGCGCGCAGGCCGATGAACTGCGGGCGAGCATGGAAGAGACCACCACGGGCGTCATCCGGCTGCGCGCGATGGAACGCGACCGCGCCCTGCGGATCCCGGTGGTCGCGGTCAACGATGCGCAAACCAAGTTCCTGTTCGATAACCGCTACGGTACCGGCCAATCGACGATCGATGCGATCATCCGCGCGACCGGTGTGCTGGTCGCAGGCTCGGTGGTGGTGGTCGGCGGGTACGGATGGTGCGGGCGCGGCGTTGCGTCACGCGCCCGGGGCCTCGGCGCCAACGTGATCGTTACCGAGGTCAACCCGATCCGCGCGCTCGAAGCGGCGCTTGACGGCTTCCAGGTAAAGCCGATGGCCGAGGCGGCGAAAGTCGGCGACATCTTCGTCACCGTGACCGGCGATCGCAGCGTGTTGACCGGCACGCATTTTCAGGCGATGAAGGACGGCGCCATCGTCTGCAACTCGGGCCACTTCGACGTCGAGATCGACATCCCGGCGCTCAAGAAGCTCTCGCGCAAGCTCGATCGCTATCCCGAGCGCGAGGTCGAAATCTTCCACCTGAAGAACGGCCGGCGCATTTTCCTGCTCGGCCAGGGCCGGCTGGTGAATCTCGCCTGCGCGGAAGGCCACCCGGCACAGGTGATGGACATGAGCTTCGCGACCCAGGCCCTGGCGGCGCGATGGGTGACCAGCGGGGCGCACCTGCCGGTGAAAGTGCACAACGTGCCGCTGGAGATCGAGGACCAGGTGGCGGCCTACAAGCTCGCCGCAATGGGCATCAAGATCGATTCGCTCTCGAACGAGCAGAAGAAGTACCTGGAGAGCTGGGAATCCGGCACCTGATTTTCGCACATCCAGGCCGAGCGACAAAAAATCCCGGACCGCGATTTCGTGGTCCGGGATTTTTCTTTTCGACCGAAAACCTTTCGGGCGCGCTTGCGATTTATGAATCGCACCGCCCGGACTAGATGAAATAGTACAGGTTCGTATCCATGATGACGCGCTGCGGCACGTTGATCTTCCGACGCAGCAAGCGCCATCCGTCGGGATGCCTCCGCAGTCGATCTTCGCGGCCGCCGATCATGAGCGTCTGCTCGTGTTCGCGTCGATTTCGGCACACCAAGAAATTCGAGAAGGTCTCAAGCTCGTCGGCGTTGGCGGCGTGGTAGACCTCGAGATTAGTGATCAAGTGACGGATGCGCGAGGGCGGGTCCTCCATCCAGATCAGGTTCGTCTCGAAACGCTCGATTCGCTCTTCAAGGTCCTTGTAGTTGTCGTCGTAGATCGCGGGCGGGAACTCCGGCGGCGGCTTGCGGTCGGCGCGATAGCGCTCCTCGAAGATCGGCAGCCAGTAATAGACCTCGCGATCGACCATCGATTCGAGCCATTCGCGATAACGCTTCTCGTTAAACAGCCGCGCCTCCCTGAAATAAAACTGTTCGATTTGGTGAAACAACTCGAGCCCGACCGGCGACGCCATAATCGATCCTCCGGCTCATGGGCGCGGCGTCGCGGTCTGCGGCGCTCCGTTCGAGTTTCCGCCGTTGCGCGCCACCGTGTGCGTACGGGCTATGATCTCGTTCCAGTCGCGCGCCTCCGCCAACTCTGCGTAGAAGCGATAAAAGCCGCGCATCGCGATCTCGGAGTAATTGGCGTCGTTCACGAACCCGGGCAACTCCGGATGCGTCGAGTCGTGATCGATGCCCATCACGCTTACCATCTCGCCGCGCCGGGCATGCGGCCCGGCGTTGGTGTACGTGCAACCGTGCATGTTCACGCCGTCGTCGCTCTCGAAGGTGCCGGCAGTACCGAAGGTGCGGAGTGCTTCCTTCTGAATCTTGCGCTTGAGATCGGCAGGCATGTCCTTTTCGACCAGCGTCCAGCTCCAGACCTCGCACTCGTGCGGACCGCGCGGATGCCACATCTTCCAGATGTTCGTGCCGTAAAGGAACGAACAGTTGGGAAAGATTCCAGCGTCCCAATGCGCGCGATAGAGCTTCCCGCGCATCTCACCCAGCAGCGCGGCGACCTCGGGCTGCTTCGCCCGCAGAAATTCCTCGTAGTCGGGCTGACGATGCAAAGCGGAAGCCGCCTCCCAGATGACGCCGAAGCCGTGGCCATGGCGTGTCGATACCTGGATCCCGATTCCAGGCGGCGCCTGCGTATTTCCTGACATCGCCGCCAACGGTCCTCCCATAACCTTGAGTGCGGCCGCATGGGTCCATCCGACGTGGTAGGAATCGCAGATGAAGTTCTCGGTCGGCACCTTCCAGTTGCAATGCAGCACCGACTTGAGCGGCGGACCCAGCAGCTCGACGCCGGCGCGCGCGGTGAAGGTCTCCAGATACCACGCCATCTCGCCCAGGTAATCCCGCAGCGACGGCGCATCCGGATCGAAGCATCCGAAGATGAATCCGCCGAAGCTCTCTACTTTCGGCACGCGCGGCAGGCCCAGCCGATCCTTGTCGAGAAGGTTGTGGTACGCGTCAGCCTCAAGCGGCACCGCTGCCAGCTTACCCTCGAGATCGAAGGACCAGCCGTGATAGCTGCAGGTGAAAGAGCGCGTGTTGCCGGCCTCGGCCTGACAGAGTTGATTGCCGCGATGGGTGCAGGTGTTCAGATAGGCGCGGATTTCGCCTGAGCGTGTGCGCGTGACGATTACCGCATCCTCACCCATGTAGGTGCAGAAAAAATCGCCCGGTTTTGGGATCTCGGATTCGTGAGTCAGAAACAGCCAGCTCCTGGCAAAGATCCGCTCCATCTCGAGCCGATAAAGCTCCTCGTCCCAGAAGATGCGCTTCTTTTGGATGCCGTTGCGATGGTCCAGCAGCTTGCCGACTTCGATGCTCATACGCATGCGCTCCCTGCCGAGATTGGACGGATCGAATTCACTGTGTACCAGCTTTTTCGATTTCCGCAAAAATTTCTTCGCCCACTATACGGACCCGATAAGTCCGGATCGGAACCGTCGCTGGAAACGACAACGGCTCTCCGGTGCGGATCGAGAAGCATCCGGCGTGCAGCGGACACTCGATCATGTCGCCATCGATCACGCCGTCCGAGAGCGAAGCCTGACCATGCGTGCAGGTGTCGTCGGTAATGAAAAATTCGTTGTTGAGATTGTACACTGCGAGCGCCGGCAGACCCTCGACCTTCACCCGCTTCACCGTCCCCGCCGGCACAGCGGCAATCTCACATAAGCGAATCAGCGTTGTCTCATTTTCAGCCATAATCGACGCTTAATATCGGAGGCGATATTGAAAGTATAACAATTGGCCTGTCCCTTCCAGCGCGGCGGGTTTGAGGTAGAGTCCGTCACGAAAAGGAGACGGACGGATGAAGGGCAGCCGGTTCAACGAGGAGCAAATCATTGGGATCCCGCCCGAGCAGGAAGCGGGAGCGAAGACCACCGCGCAGACCTCGGCGAGAAAACCGTGGCCGGCCGCCGACCGTTCATCCAGCTCTTCGTCACTGCGGTCGCCGTAGTAACCGACCGCGGACGCCGATACCAGCACGCGCGGCGGGCTCTTCAGTAAAGCAAGTCCAGCGACCGGTTGCGCGTGCCCACGACCCGGCTATCGTGGATTCGGCGCTTCTTCTCGTCGGTCCAACGTCCGATGGCCGCCACGTCGCCGCACTAGCGCGCAAACAGCACCGGCTGGCGTTCGAGGAGAAGTTCGGCGGGAGCGAGGTCGCTTACCGCTTTGAATGCCTGGACTTCAACGCCGGGGATCGCAGACTCAATGCGTTCTATGCCGAGTTTCCAAAGACTGCGGAGGGACGCGTTCGCACCCACGAGCACGATGGGGTCGAATTCATCTACCTGCTCTCCGGCAGTCTTACCGTCAGAATCGGTGAGGAGGAGCACAAGCTGCGCAAGGAGGATGCGATCTATTTTGATTCAAGCGTAGCCCATAGTTATCGGGCGGCTGGGAACGCGCCCTGCTCGGC
>JAJPIG010000020.1 GCA_021324855.1 Pseudomonadota bacterium
CGGCACGCCCTGGATGGTCGGCGTTCCCGAGCTTACCAGCCGCAACCGCGGCTCATGGTTGATCACGTTCAACAGCCGACGCGAAAGCTCATCGTTGATCTCGACCGCGCGCCGCACCTGGACCGGATACCGTATCGAAATCCTGATCCCCTCCGCGCCGAGCAGGATGTTGCTGTGCGGCTCAGGCGGCTCGAACCACACATTGTGCAGTTGACTACTCTGGCGATACTCGCGTCTTAAGTCTTCGCGGTAGCGGCTGACGATATCGTTAACCGTGTCCATCAGCAGCTTTTCCGCCAGTTGAAGATCGCAATCAGGCGCGAGTGTCAGTCGAAGCTCGCTCCACACGAAACTTATCCCGGGCGCCTGCTTGAAGAAGTTCCCGTTGGTTTGGAACACGATCGAGTTGGCGAACACCACAACGCGCCCGGTCGGCTGGCGAAAATTGTCTTCGCCGGTCAGCTCCATCAGCGTGAGCTTGACCAACCCGATGTCGATGACGGTGCCGTAGACGCCGGCGACCTGGATCCGATCGCCGACCCTGACGCCGTACCGTCCGCTCAGGAAAAAATAACCCGCCACCGACAGGATCACGTTCTGCAGCGCGAAGGCGATGCCCGCGGTCGCCAGGCCCATCACTGTCGCCAGTGCGCCAATTTCGCTCGAGAAGTTGAACAGCAGCACCAGCACTATCAGAACGATTACCGTAAGCGTTCGGATTTGCAGGATGCGGTGGCGATGGCGCGCATCATGTATGTACCGGAACGTAAGCTGTCGCCAGATTAGCGCGCCCAGCGCGATCAGGCCGACCAGCCCGCCGAGCACGATCAGATGGAGCGAGAGTGTGCGCAGAGTCTCGTGCCATCGGCGATCGAGAGCCTGACGCCAGTGCTCGAGATTGTTTTTGTACAAGTTCAAATCGACGCTGGTCTTGGCGAGCGGCAACAGCGCCTGCACGGTCAATTTGCGGGTTTTCAGCAGTTCGGCGAACGCACGCCGCCGCTGCTCGGCGCTCGCGAGATCTCCAAACCCGGCGTTCGTGCTGAGCTCCAGTCCGCGCTGATCGGAGGCTTTGAGGGATTCAAGTAGTGGTGCGCGCAGGGACGCGATTCGCGCATTCAGCGCGACGGTTCGCTCCTCGATCGAGCTGAGGGCCTGATCCTTGTTGTGCAGTTCAAGCAGCGCTTCGGCCAGCTCCAGAATTCCGGTCGAAACCGCCGGGCTGTCGGCGCCGGTCGCCTGGGAAGCGGCGGATTGGCTCGCCTGCTGGGTGGGCCGCGGCAGCGACTGCTGCAGCTCATCGATCTGCGCCATCAATCCGCTGTTCATGCGGGTCTTTTCCGCGGTCTTCTCGAACTCGATCATTTCGTTGATGCCATCGATGCGCGCCTGCTCGAGTTCCATCTCTTCCTGGGCCAAAACGAGCTGTGAATTAATGAGGTCGCGCTGGCGGCCCCGGGCTTTCGCGAGGCGGGCCTTGAGGGCGTCAATTTTCGCCTTGGTTACCGCCTGTTCCGCCTGGATCTGACTGAGACGCGCAGTCACAGTCCCGAGATCGGGCACTGCGCCGGGCGAATTGGTGGACGAGGGCGCAGATTTCCCTGCGCCGGCTGTGGGCTGCGGTTGTTGATTAGATGCGCTCTGCGCAGCCGCGGCGAGCAGAGCGGCCTCGGCGCGCGCATACTGAAAGATCAGGTCGATAGCCTCGTTCGCAATCTGTCGATTGTCGGTGACGTAGAGGGTTTCGGCCGGCTCGGTGACGAGTTGCTGCTCGATCGCGGTGCGCTGATACCAATCGACCGCTGCCGCGAGCATTGAAAGCAACGCTTCCTGTTGCTGCGGCGTCGCCTCGACGTTCGCCGGAATCGCGGTGGGTTGCGCCGACGGGGCGGGCTTGGCAGCCGAGCCTGCCGGACTCGAAAGCGCCAGTTGAAAAATCAGGATCGCGACGGCAGATAAAACCGTGAACGTCGCGGAGGTGGGTGTCGAGTCAGGTGATGAACCAAAAATCCGCATCGATGAACAAGCTCCAACTGCGAGCCGGCGCCGGTTAGCGCCAAAAGAGGGCCGACGGCCGAAGAGCAAGATTCTAGCATCACGGAAAGGCCGGTTCGATTGCCGCGCGCGATTCCGCGCATCACCGGAAATCGTGCGAACGGGGAATCGCCCCGCGGGCGACGTCGATCCGCGCGAAACGACGGGCCCGGATTGACATCACGCCGTCCTGCTTTTGCAGCACGCCTTCGACCCACAGCACCGCCGCGCCGCTCAACAATGCGCGATGCCGATGGAACAGCGTCGGCGTGACGATCGCGTTTGCGATGCCGGTTTCGTCCTCGAGCGTGAGAAAAAAGAAACCCTTCGCGGTGCCGGGACGCTGGCGCACGATGACAACGCCCGCCATGCGCACCGTCTGACCGTCGCGCGCCGCGGTCAGCTCCGCCGCGCTCATCACACCGGCCTCGATGAGCTGCGGCCGCAGATGCGTCATCAGATGAGGACCCGTGGTGAGGCCGGTCGCTTCGTAATCCGCAGTCGTCTCTTCGAGCCGCGTCATCGCAGGCAGCGCCGGCTGATCGGACCTCGGCTCGACGCCGGCGAGCAGGCTTTGCGGATCGCGTTCGACCGCCGCTATCTGCCATAGTGCGGCGCGCCGCTCGAGCCCGAAGGCGCTGAATGCGCCGGCATAGGCAAGCGCATCAAGCTCGCGCCGGCTCATTGCCGTGCGCGCGGCGAAATCCGCGATCGATCGGAACGGACGGTCCGCGCGCGCGCGCTCGACGCGCCGGCCATGCTCTTCGCGCAGCCCGCTTATGTATCTGAGGCCCAACCGCAGCGCGCGGTTTTCAATCGTGCAGAGCCATCGCGACTGCGTCACGTCGATCGGCAGCACGGTCACGCCGTGACGCTCCGCATCCTTCACCAGCGTCGAAGGATGGTAGAAGCCTAGCGGATAGCAGTTCAGCATCGCGGCGAAGAACTCCGCCGGATAATGGCATTTGAGATATGCGGATGCGTACGCAAGCAGCGCGAAGCTCGCGGCATGCGATTCGGGGAAGCCATAGAGCGCGAACGAACTGATTGACTGGATGATCTCGTCGGCAGCCGCGCCGACGATTCCATTGCGCGCCATCCCAGTGCGCAGCCGCTGCTCGAGTCTGCTCATTCGTTCCGTTGAGCGCTTGAAACCCATTGCGCGGCGCAGTTCCTCGGCTTCGCCGCCAGAGAATCCCGCAACCACCATCGCCATCCGCAGAAGCTGCTCCTGGAAGAGCGGGACACCGAGCGTGCGCCGCAGGATCGGTTCGAGCGACGGATGGGCATAGACGATAGGTGAACGCCCGGCGCGGCGATCGAGATATGGATGCACCATGCGGCCGACGATCGGACCCGGACGGATGATCGCGACTTCGACCACCAGGTCGTAAAAGCGCGCGGGCTTCATCCGCGGCAGCGTCGCCATCTGGGCGCGGCTCTCGACCTGGAAAACGCCGATCGTGTCCGCTCGCTGGAGCATCGCGTAAACCTTCGGATCGTCGGGCGGCAGATGCGCGAGATCGAGCGCGACGCCGGAATGCTCCCTGACCAGCGGCAGCGCCGTCTCCAGCACCGCCATCATGCCGAGGCCGAGCAGGTCGATCTTGATGATGCCGAGGTCGGCGCAATCCTCCTTGTCCCACTGGATCACGACGCGTCCCGGCATCGTGGCCGGTTCGAGCGGCACGATTTCATCGATCGGCCCCGCCGCGATCACCATCCCGCCGCTGTGCTGGCCGAGATGGCGCGGCAGGGTCTGGATGCGCCGCGTGAGTTCGACGAGCATCCGGATGCGCGGCACGCTCGCGTCGATCCCGCCCTGCTTGAGCAGCGCGACGTAGTCGTCGCGATCGTCGCGGAACTCGTAGGCGCGGGCGAGGCGCGCGAGACGATCGACCTGTTCAGGCGGAAAGCCCAGCACCTTCGCGATCTCGCGCACGGCGCTGCGCGTGCGATAGCTGATCACGTTTGCGGTCATCGCCGCGCCGCGCTCGCCGTAGCGGCGATAGAGATACTGGATGACGCGCTCGCGCTGATCGCCGCTCGGCAGGTCGAGATCGATATCGGGCCATTCACCGCGTTCCTCCGAGAGGAAGCGCTCGAACAGCAGCTCCATCTTGACCGCATCGACCGCCGTGATCCCGAGCGCGTAGCAGACCGCGCTGTTCGCCGCCGAGCCGCGGCCCTGCGCCATGATTCGATTATCACGGCAGAACTGCACGATGTCCCAGACGATCAGGAAGTAGCCGGCGAGCTTCAGGCGCGCGACTATGTCGAGTTCATGCTCGAGCTGGCGGCGCGTCCGATCGTCGAGCGTCGCGCCCCATCGCTCGCGCGCGCCGGCATAGGTCAGCACACGCAGATAGCTGTCGGATGTCTCGCCCGGCGGCAGCGGATAATCGGGAAAACGATAGCCGAGGTCCTTGAGTGTGAAGCTGCATCGCGCGGCGATTTCGGAGCTCGCGGCAATCGCGCGCGGCAGATCGCGGAACAGCGCCGCCATCGCCTCGGCCGGCTTCAGGTATCGTTCGGCGTTCGCCCACAGCGCCCGCCCCGCGCCATCGAGCGTGGTTTTGAGCCGGATACAGGTGAGGACATCGAGCAGTGCGCGATTGTTTTCGCCGAGGCCGGAGGCCGGCGCATCGCCGGCCGGAGAAAAACAGACGTCGTTGGCCGCAACGATCGGAAGATGACCGGCTTCGGCGAGCGCCATCAGCTTGCGGTTGAGGCGCTCTTCGTCGGGATCGAGATGGCGCTGCAGATCGATGAACAAATTGCCGCGGCCGAAGATCGCGCTCAGCCGCTCCAGGAGCGGAAGCGGATCTTCGCCGCGCATCAGCATTCGCGAGATCGGACTGCGGACGCCGCCTGCTAGGCAAATGAGCCCCGCGCCGAAGCGTTCGAGATCGTCGAACTGAAGCCGCGCTCCGTCCTTGGGCGGATATTTCGGCGGCGGCTCGGCGAAAACCGACGTTCGGCCGTCGTCATCACCGTGGTTCGATTGTCCGACCGCTTTCGATTGCGCGGCCGTCGCGATCGGACGCAGCTTGGAGGCAGTGATCATGCGGGAGAGATTCCTGTAACGTTCGCGATCCGGCGCCAGCAGATAGAGGCGGCTTTCATCTTCGAGCGTCATCTCCGCGCCGACGATCGCCTTGATGCCGGCCTGTTTAGCGGCATGATAAAAACGCGGCGCACCGTAGAGTCCGTCGCGATCGCCGAGCGCGATCGCCGGATAGCCGAGCGCGGCGGCGCGGTCGACAAGGTCTTCCGGCAGAGCGGCGCCCTCGAGAAAGCTGAACGCGCTCCGCGCGCGCAATTCGACGTAGCGCTCAGTCGTAGATGCCATCCACGAACCATCGATGGGTGCGCCGGTCGCGGTAGGCGCGATAGACGGCGCCGTCGCTGAGTGCGAGATCGTAGTAATCGCGCGCGAAACCGCCGCCTGCGCCGTTCCACCATTCGCCGTCGCGACGCCACGGGCCGGCGAGCGTGACGACGCGCGCCGCGATGCTTCGGCCGCGGACGAATTCGGGCGCGCCGCGATCGCACATCACCTCGACTTCCTCAGCCGGCCGGATCGCGCGGATCATAAGCCGCGTGACATTCCCGCCGGGCGACGGCTCTGCGTCGGCGGTAAACGATGGCGGCGCATCGAACGGCATCAGATGCACTGCTTCGGGTCGCCATGAATCCTGCGCGCGAAGCATCCCGACTTGGTCCGGACCGCAGAGCGCGGCGAGCCGCGCGAGCGTGGTTTCGAGCCGGCCCGGCGCGGGCGTCGGCGGCGTGAAGAGGCCGGCCTGGGCAGGACGCGGGCTCCGCGCTTCGACGCCGAGCGCGATCGCTTCGACGGCGGCTGCGGGCGGTGTTGCCTCGATACTCAGGGTGATCAGTGTAAGCAGCGCGCGAATTTCATTGGTTGCCGATGCGACCGTAACGCGGCGCTGATCGCGACTTCGATCGGCGAGGCCGAAATCGAGCGTGAGGTCGCCGGCGACCAGGCCGCGTATGGCGAGGCGCTCGATCGCCCGCTCGAGCAGCGGACGGATCAGAAACGTGAGCGGCTCGAGATTTTCGATTCCGTATTCGAGTTCGACGGTCTCGCCGATGCTCTCGGTGCGCCGGCGTGGCACGAACGGCGCAAGCCGCTCGCCGCGCGCGAGCCGAATCAATTCAAGGCCCTCCGTGCCGAGGCGGCTGGCGACGGCGCGCGGATCGAGCCGCGCCAGATCGCCGAGCCGGCGAATCCCCCATCGCGCCAGCACCAGCTCGAGATCGCCGCCCGGCTTGCCCGCGAGATCGAGCATCTCGATCGGTATCCAGTCGAGGAACTCGCGCTCGCGGCCGTGATCGATCACCCGCACGCCGCCGCATCGCGCGGCCAGGTAAGCGATCTCCTTGCTCGCGCCGACGCCGACCGTGGTCTCGAGGCCGACCCGATGCGCCCGGCGTTTGAGTTCATTCGCGATCGCAGCCTCAGCGCCGCTTTCGGAAGCAGGGCGGTCGGGATCGATCGCCTCCGAATGGTTGTAAAGACGCGCGAGGCCGTCGAAATCGAGCCACGCGCGATCCGGCATGCCCGGCTCGACCAGCGGCGAAATCGATTCCGATACATCGAGCAGCGCCTCGAAAGCCGAGCGCTCGGCCTCGGGCGAGCGGCGCACGATCAGGATGTCGGGCGCGATCGCGCGGGCCTGAGCCGCGGTCATCGGGACGCGCACGCCGGCGGCCAGCGCTTCGCGCGAGATGGCAATAACTTCGGCATGCGGTGCGGGGTTGGCGCAGAGCGCAACCGGACGCTCGCGCAACTCCGGGTTTGAACGGAGGAGCGCGGCGATCGGAAGATCGGGAATCAGGATGCATGCGATACGGCCCATGACGGCCTCGGTACGCCGCTGGCATCATCAGCATCTGGATCGACCCGCGCCTTGAACGCGGCCGTGAAACCCGCGCCGCCGAGCTTGTTCCGCGCGACACAGGCTTCGATCGCAAGGCCGTCGAACAGCATCGGAGCGAAGCGGGCGGGGCGGGTGAAGCGCGCTTCGCCGCGGATCAGGTTCAGCGTCAACGCGGCGAAGGTGCCGCACATCCGGCGCTCAGCAAGCATCAGTACGACTGTGCCGGTGCGTTCGGCGCGTCGCGCGATCCGTAAGGCGGCGCTCGACATCAACGGGAACGAACGGGGGCCGAAGTCGCAGACCATCAGGCCGAAGCCGCCGGTCTCGATTACGAGTTCCGCGGCTTTGAGAAAGATTTTTTCGCGCTCGCGCTCCTTGATGGCGCGCGGGCCGGCGCATCCGATCCACAGCACGCGCGTAAGATCCACACCAGCGGCGCCGATGCTCATCGGGTCGAAGGCGCCGGCGAAATCGATCCAGGCAGCGACTTCACCACGGACGGTGGCGCGCGCGAGGAAGGCGGCGGCGAGCGAGGTTCTACCGCGTCCGATGCGGCCTATGATCTCATTGATTCGGCCGCGGACCAGACCGCCGCCGAGCTCGGCATCGAGCGAGGGGATTCCTGAGCGCAGGCGGAGGGTTTTCTGCGTCAGTTCGCGGCCGCGAAAACCCGGCAGGATTTCAGGCGCGTAAAGAGTCTTTTCGAAGTTTTCCGCGACGGCCGCCATCGCGATAATTTTCGCTTTTTCTTCGTATCAATGTCAAACTTTGGAATTGGAGCCACGAGACAAGGTGTATCTCGATGACCTTTCATCAGCTTCCAGCAAATCACTAGTTATTCTTGACTATAGCTAAATTCCGTGATTATAAGGCCAATCGGCGCTATACATCTAAAAAAGGAGGAGTTGGTTTATGAGGTTCGGCGCTGTCTGGTCGCTTCGCACAGGCAAATGGATGGGGGTTGTGGCGCTCACAATATCCATCGGTTTGATTTCGATTATGCCAGTGCTGGCTCAGCCCGCGAAAACAAAGAACACTATCTCATCATCTGAGGTCCAGGAGGGGTTTGATATTTCGCCGATCCCAAAAAATCAATTGAACATGAAGGGCAAGAACCAGGATCTCGTGGGGCTTGGAAGCTATCTCGTCAACGCGGCTGGCGACTGCAGCGGATGTCATTCCTTCCCTCAGTACCTCGGGGAGGGCGACAAGGCGGGCTCAAACCCGTCGGCGGGCGATCCTTTCGAGAATACGCCTCCGCAAACCACCACTACGCAACTTGTTGCGAATTTTAATGTGTCCCACTATCTTGCAGGCGGCCAATGCTTCGGGCCATTCATGGCTCGGAATATCACACCGGATGCGAACGGTCTTCCTGAGGGATTAACGGAAAGCGAGTTTGTCACCGCGATGCGAACCGGAGAGGATGTCCACTGTACAAACGACCCAACCGATCCGATTTGCACCCTGGGACCGCCGACGCCTGTGCTCCAGGTCATGCCGTGGCCGACGTATCACAGCATGACTGATCGCGATCTCAAGGCGATTTACGAATATTTGAGCGCGCTGCCCTCGGCGCAACCATGTAACACGGTTGCCGATGGATGTCCGGGTTTTTCAGGCTCGGCCAAAAATTCGACCACTTATGCGTATACAAACACTGACGATTGCCCCAACCCGGCGCCGCCTCAGTAAGGGAGTGCGCTTGGCGTAAGGTACTGAGGCTAAGAGGGGCCCTTTTTGCCGGTCATGATGCGGCCGGTGAAAATGCGCAGGTTTTCGCGCCATGCCAAGCTTTTTGGCGGTGCATAACCTGTGTGAGCGGGCTCCCTTAGCCTCTCCTGAGAGAGGTCGCAGCGATCACTTCAAATCGTATGTCTGATCTTCAGTGAGACGCGGAGGCTGCCGGAGGATGAGGTCTCGAGCATCTCGATGTCCGCCGGAGGATCGTATGAGGTAGGCGTCTCATGCGCGGTTTTTTCGAGCTTCGCAGGAATTCCTGCGAGCCACGAGACCCAATCGATTTGATGGGCTGCCCGAAACGGCTTTTTCTCGCCATCAGCGCGTGACCGCTCCCGCAGGGCGCCCGGCTCCCCGCTGCCGAAAACCAGGGAACGGGTGGCCCAAAGCAAAACACGGTTGCGTGGTCGATGACGTCGCATGGCCGCTATCAAAGCAAGAGCGGGACCCGGCGGCGAGTGACAACTTGTCACGAAATACCACGAACGTGACGATTCAAAGCATATTGGAGACCAGCGGCGTGCCAAGAGGAGTTGGCAGATAGTCGCCTCGGATATCAGAAATGTTGTCAGTGTGTCATCACCGGGGCCACGGCGCTGCGGCGCAAATGCGACAGCACGGCCATCTGGCGCTGATTAAGCTGGCGCAGGCTGCCCCCGCTGCGTGAGCCGCCGGCGCGCGCCACCAGGATTTCAGGCGCCTTGATGCCCTCGACCGCGGCCCGCTCAAGCTTGAT
The DNA here is from genome assembly GCA_021324855.1 of Pseudomonadota bacterium. Taxonomy (GTDB): domain Bacteria; phylum Desulfobacterota; class Binatia; order Binatales; family Binataceae; genus JAJPIG01. The sequence goes on from JAJPIG010000020.1 coordinate 9,415, forward strand.
TCCGAGCGCGCGTTCGATATCGCGCAGCGCCATCCCGTCCTCCGGTGTCACAAGGCTCAGCGCCTCGCCCGACTTGCCCATCCGCGCAGTCCGTCCAATGCGATGGATATAGGTCTCGGGGATCTCCGGCAGATCGAAGTTGATGACGTGCGAGACATCGGGAATGTCGAGGCCGCGCGCCGCGACATCGGTCGCGACCATCACGCGGTAACGCCCCTGGCGGAAGCCGGCGAGCGCCGCATAGCGCTGGCTCTGCGAGCGGTCGCCATGAATCGCGATCGCTTTGACGTTGCTCCGCACCAGCATCCGGCTGACTCGATCCGCACGGATCTTGGTGCGCGTGAAGACGATCGCGCTGGTGACCTCGGGACGCGTGAGCAGCGCGAGCAGCAACGCGCCCTTGTCGAGCTGGGCGACGGGATAGACGAGCTGGCGGATGGTTTCGGGGGGCGTGCGGACTTCGCCGATCGTCACTCGCTCGGGGTTGCGCAAAAATTCGCGCGCGACGCTTTCGACGCCCGCTTCCATCGTGGCCGAGAACATCAGCGTCTGATGCGGCCGCTTGATGGTGCGCAGGATCCGCCGCACCTGCGGAATGAAACCCATGTCGAGCAGGCGGTCGGCTTCATCGATCACGACCATCTCGACGCTGTCGAGGCGCACGGTGCCGCGCTCGAGATGATCCATCAGACGGCCGGGGCATGCGATCAGCACCTGTGGAGCGCTGTGCAAATCGCGCAACTGTGCGCCCATCGATTCGCCGCCCACGATCACCGCGGCGCGGACATGAGTATGCCGCGAAAGCAGCTTGAACTCGCGCGCGATCTGAACCGCGAGCTCGCGGGTCGGCGCGAGCACCAGCGCGGCTACGCCGGACTTCTTTACGTGCTGAAGATGATTCAGCATCGGCAGGATGAACGCCGCAGTCTTGCCGCTGCCGGTGGCCGCGGTCGCCACGAGGTCGCGTCCGGCCAGGGCCAGCGGAATCGCGCTCGATTGAACCGGCGTGGGATGGTGATGGCCGCGGTCGCGGACCGCGCGCAGGATTTCAGGTGAAAGAGGAAATGCGGAAAAGGACAAGAAGTCTCCGTTTCAGAGCCAACGGATTCACGTCGGACAGCAAAGGCCGAACAATTGGTTCTGGTTTGATTGCGATTAGGACGCTGCGGAATCCGGCGAGCGCTTCAGCCATAATGGCTGACAGTTACCATACAGTGAACCGGCGGCTACATCAAGTAGACTTCTAACGGGTATTTATCTCAATGCGAAACCCGGCCGGAACGAACGAGCCATTCGCGAGCCCTCCATGAGTCTGCCGACTGATTCTGTCCGTCGAAGATCATGGACGCCCACAGGGAACCCGCGCTGGTTATCGGGCGCGACGAAAGCGCTCAACCGATCGAGTCTTTGCGAGCATCCGCGGTTTGCACGGCGCGCGGTGTCACATTTTTCGTGAGCGACACCGCGATCGGATGGCGGACCAGGATCAGCGTCACGGCCGCGCCCATGGTCGGAAAGGCCAGGATCGCCATCCGCGACAAGTTTCCCGACAGCAGCATCTGAACGAACACCAGCGGCAGCCACCATAGAAGCGGCGCATCGAGCCGGCCGATCCAGGCCTCGCGCGCCTCGGGTCCGCCGAAAAAACCGAGCGCGACAATCAGCCAGAACGGCCCGTACCCCATCATCAGGTTCAGTTCACCATGACCGTACATCAGGTCTCGAATCGACCCGGGAATCTTATGCTCATGGGCGAACGCGGCGGCGAGGTTCCGGGTCTGATCGGTATGCAGCCAGAGATCGACTCCGGATCGCATTCCGAATGCCATCAGGTAGCCGATGATCAGTAGGCCGACGATGCGCGGCTTCGACATCGCGCCAAAGAAAAACAGGATCGGAACTAGGAAGGCGAAGTTCTCCTTCACCGATGGTCCCAACAGCAATATCGCGGCGAGAAGCGGTTCCGAGCGGACCCGGATCGCGTAAAAGGAAGCGGCGACGATTAGGAAGAGCGGGCTGTCGATCGAAGGGAGCCCGGTCTCGTCGATCACGTCGCGGCTCAGGATGAACGCGAGTACGCCAATCAGCGCGTAGCCGGGCTCAGGGACGAAATCGAGCAGCATCAGAAAGAGCACGAGTGCAGCCGCGGCGGTGAGCGCGAGATTCACGACAAAGAACGCCGGGCGAATCAAGGCTTCACGGCTGCTGTGCGGCGTAGCGATCGAAATCACGTCCGCCAGCGCGCGCGCCGCGATCGGCACGGCGACGCGATAGGTATGCACCGGATTGGCGGGCGCCTGTCCCTCGGCGAGACGCAGGTAGCTGACGACATCGTTGCCGGTTGGGTAGCGGCTCAGATCGAAGTAGTGATACGGGAGCCAGGCCGGACCGGCGATCAAACCCGCGAAGAAGAGATACCACGCAACCAGCGCGATTACGCGGCGACGTCGCGCTTGGTCTTCGTGGCGCATCGAAGCTTTCTCGAGACCGCCGAATGCCGGCGGGTCAGACTTCGCGGCGAACCTGCTCATCGATCACGATCGATAATCGGTCGCGATACGCGGAGGGCGGGAGTTCGGCGAGCAACGCGCGCGCGCGCTGCACCTGATCGGCGGCCATTGCCCGCGCCCGCTCGATTACTTCCGGCGCGCGCAGCAAATCGAGCGCGCGGCGAAAGACCGCGTCATCGTGCGAGGCGCCATTGCGGAACATCGCGCGCAGGCCGGGATTATGCTCCGCCGCCAGCACCATCGGCAGCGACGGGATGCCGGCGCGGAGATCGGAGCCGACCGGCTTGCCGATCTTTTCCTCGGGACCGAGGATGTCGAGCAGATCGTCAACCATCTGGAAAGCGAGGCCGACAGCGTTGCCCAGCCGGCTCATCGCGTCGCCCAGCGTGGGCGGCGCTCCGGCGAGATCGGCCGCGACCTTGCCGCCTGCCGCGAACAGCGATGCGGTTTTGCGCGTGATGACCGCGAGGTAATCGTCGAGGCTCGCCCCCGCGTTGAAGCGCAGCCGCCCCTCCATCGCCTCGCCCTCAGTCAGTTGGATGCACGCGCGCGCGGCGGTCAGCACCAGCGGCTCATCGAAACGTCCGCAAATCTCGAACGCGCGGCAGAAGAGGTAATCGCCCGCGACCAGCGTCGGCGCCATCCCGTAGCGCGCATACGCCGACGGACGGCCGCGGCGCAGCACGCCCGCATCGATGATGTCGTCGTGGAGCAACGTCGCCGAATGAATCAGTTCGAGCGCAGTGGCGGCATCGACCGCGTCACGCCGCGCGCCGTCATCGCCGCCGCACGCCCGGTAGACCAGCATGATGAACGTCGGCCGCAGACGCTTGCCGCTGCCATCGACGAGGTAGTGACAAATCTCGCCGATCTGCGATTCGTTGGAATCGAGCAGGGCCGAAAGCCGTTCCTCGACCGCCGTGAGATCGGCCTCGAGCACGCCGGCGGCGTTCGATGAGGAGGCGAATAGGGATGCCATGCCCTGCTTCACGGTTCGCCTAGCGAAAGAGATCGAGCTCCGGCGCACGAATCAGCGATCGCGCGTCCGACTCCGACGCTTGGTACTGATAGCCGCGGATCATCACTGCCGGTAATCCGGCATCCTTGCGCATCAGCAGGCCGGCCGCGGATGCGAGTTCATCGGCGATGGCGAGCACAGTGTGATGCAGCTCACGCCCGCCCATGTCGCGGGAACCGCGCAAATCGAGCAGCGGCTGCATCCCGGCGATTCCCAAGCATACTTCAGTCTGCCCTTCACGCCACGGCCTGCCGAAAGTGTCGGTTATCAGGACGGCAAGGTCAACGCCGGCGCGACGCTTGAGGCCGGCGCGGATTCTGGCCGCCGACGCATCGGGATCGATCGGCAGCAGGATAGCGCGTCCGTCGGCCATGCTGTTCGACTCGTCCATTCCGGCGTTCGCGCACACCCATCCCGGTCCGGTCTCGACGATCAGCACACCGCGCTCCATCCGGATGATCCGCTTCGCTTCGCGCAGAACCAACTCGACGGAACGCGAATCCTTGCCGTGTTGCGCGGCGAAATTCCGCGCGAGCGCAGAGGGCGTAACATCGGCCAGCTCGCGCGTCCGGCCTTCCGACTTGGAGACGATCTTCTGACACACTGCTACGATGTCGCCGGCCGCGAAGCGCAGCCCCTGGCGCGATGCGGCGCTGAAAATCAGGTCCGCAAGATCATCGCCGGCCTGGATTAGCGGGATACCCTCAATCGCGGTGAGCGTCACCGAGCTCATAAAGTCAGAACCAGCCTACACTGCGAGCGCGGTCATAACTATGCCGGCTAACCGGGCGGCCCGGGCGGGAGTCGTCATGATGGTATCGGTTGCGATCGCGCGCATCCCGAGCGACTCGATCGAGGCGATATGCCGGCGGTCGGCGTTGTCGAGGACAAAGAGTCCAACACAATCGGCGTATAGCCGCGCGACGCCGAGCGGCGAGACCTCATGGCCCAGCCCACGCATCATCTTGTCCGCCGGACCTTTAATCGTGCGTCCGCCGACGATCGGGCTTACCGCGGCGACGCGATTTTTTGCGGCACGTAGGGCTTCGCGAATCGGCGCGAGACCGAGGATCGGGCCGAGCGAGACGAACGGGTTCGACGGCGCGAGGATGATTGCCGCGGAGCTTTCGATCGCCTCGATTGCCGCCGGCACCGGCGTCGCCGCTTCGATTCCGCGCAGCTCGATGCGCTCGATCGCGCCGCGCGCCCGCCGATGAACCAGATATTCCTGGAACGGGAGGGCGTCGGGGCGCCCGCGCAGCTTGACGAAGGTGCGCACGCGATTGTCGCTCATCGGAATCACACCCGCCTTGACGCCGAGCCGCGCCGCGATTTCCGCGGTCACACGACTAAGCGGGATGCCGTCGCGTATCCGCTGCGTGCGATAGATATGAGTCGCGAGGTCGCGATCGCCGAGTGCGAACCACGCCCGGCCATAAAAGCGCTCGAGCGCGGCGAGCGTGTTGAAGGTCTCGTTCCTGAGTCCCCAGCCGTGCGTTGGATTGGCGAGGCCGGCCAGCGTGTAGATGATCGTATCGACGTCAGGCGAGACGTGGAGCCCGTAAAACTCCTCATCGTCGCCCGTGTTGACGATTACCCGGACGCGCCGTTCGTCGGCGCGTTGGACCAGGCCGCGCAGGAACCTAGCCGCACCCACTCCCCCCGCAAGCATAGTGATCGGCGGAAGGTGTGATCGGGCGCGCGCCATTGGGTGCCTTTCGTCCGTAGAGTTTCTGGTACAGCGTGGTGCGCTCGACCGCGATGCGGCCCATCGCGCGTGCTTGCTCCTCGATCAGGTCGACCGGCACGAACTCGCCGGCATCGCCGCCCGCCTGCGCTGTGATGCTTTCTTCCATCAGCGTGCCGGAAAAATCGTTGCATCCGGCCTTAAGCGTGGTTGCGGCGAGTTCGACGCCGAGCTTCACCCACGAGGTCTGCAGATTGTCTATCTGGCCGCGCAGGTAAAGCCGCGCCAGCGCGTACATCTGGAAGTCGAGCCAGCCCTTCTCGATCGGCTTCACCATTCCCTTGCGATACATCACGGTGTTCTGATGGATGAAGCGCAGCGGCACGAACTCCGTGAAACCGTGTGTCTGTTTCTGGATACTGCGAATCAGTTCGAGATGGTTGATGACCTGCTGCGGACTTTCGATATGCCCGTACATGATTGTGGAGGTCGTCGGCACGCCGAGCGCATGCGCCGTTGTGATGATCTCGACCCAGGTCGCCACATCGACTTTCTTGTGGCTCAGCACTTCACGCACGCTGTCATCGAGGATTTCGGCCGCGGTGCCCGGAATCGAGCCGAGGCCCGCATCGCGGAGCATCGCAATGTACTCCGGGTAGTCCATCCGGGCGCGGCGCGCGCCGTACATGATCTCCATCGGCGAGAACGCGTGCACGTGGATGTCGGGGAACTGCATTTTGATCTTCGCGAGCAGGTCGCGATAGCGAAAGGCGGGCATGTCGGGATTGATTCCGCCTTGCATGCAGACTTCGGTCGCGCCGCGGGCGCGCGCATCTGCGACCTTCGCGAGCACGGTCTCGTCGGAATGATCGTAGGCGTCGGATTCCCAGCGCTGGCGCTTGAAGCCGCAGAACTGACATCCGACGAAACAGATGTTGGTGAAATTGATATTGCGATTGACGACATAGGTGACTTCGTCACCGCAATCCTCGGCGCGCGCGAGGTCGGCGCATTTGATTGCGGCGCGCAAATCGTCGCCGCGGGCGGTGTAGAGACGGAGACCGTCCTCGGGCGTGAGTTCGCGCCGGTTGAGAGCGCCGGTCAGCACGGCGCGGACATCGGGTGAGGCGCGATCGAGCAGCACGCCCAGCGGCGTCGCTTCGATTTCATCCACATAGTCGCGAAATTCAAGATCGGTCACGCGATACCTCCGGCGATCCTGGAGCCCAGCTCCGCGGTCAGCGACGCGAGCGCCGGGTCAAGCCATTCATCATCGATGTATTCGGGATAGATCGCGAGCCGCTCGCGCAGCTCGAAACCGGCGCGGGCGCAACGCTGGCCGAGCCGCTCGACGTGCGGCCACGGTGCCTCGGGATTGACGAAATCGGGCGTAAGCGGCGAAATTCCGCCCCAGTCGTTGATGCCCGCATCGAGGAACAATTCGATCTGATTCGGCGACAGATTCGGCGGCGCCTGCACGTTCATTTCCGCGCCCAGCACCAGTCGTGCAGTCGCGATCGCGCGGACCATCTCGAGCGCATCCGGTTCCGGCGCGTCGGCCATCGCGATCTCGGGCTTGGCGCGAAAGTTCTGGATGATGACTTCCTGAACATGGCCGTGACGCTCATGCAGGTCGCGAATCGCGATCAGGCTTTGCGCGCGCTCGGCCGGCGTTTCGCCGATGCCCAGCAGGATGCCGGTGGTGAACGGAATTTTTTCCGCGCCGGCCTCGTCGATCATGCGCAGTCGCCGCGCAGGGTCTTTGTCCGGGGCCCACTGATGCACGCCGCCGCGCGCCCGGAGCCGCGGCGCGATGCTCTCGAGCATCAGGCCCATGCTTGCGTTGAGCGGCCGCAGCGCGCGCATTTCATCCCGCGTCATCAGGCCCGCATTGGTATGCGGCAGCAGGCCTTCGCCGAGCGCGATTTCGCAGGCGCGCCCAACATACTCGATCGTGCTGCGCACCCCGAGCGCCGCCAGGGTCTCGCGATGCTCCTTGAAGGCGACCTCGGGTTTGTCGCCGAGACACATCAGCGCTTCCTTGCATCCGAGCGCGCGTCCCCGTTGTGACCATTCGCGGATCTCCTCCGGCAGCATGGTCCATGCGCCGGGCTCGCCCGGGTCCTTGCGGAACGTGCAGTAGGTGCATCGATCGCGACATAAGTTGGTGATCGGCAGAAAAATCTTGCGCGAGTAAGTGACCACGCGGCCCTTGACGCGATCGCGAAGCTCGCGCGCCGCCGCCATCACGGAATCGAGCGCGGCGCCGGGACACTCGATCAGCGCGATCGCTTCGCGCTCAGTGAGCCGCACGCCATCCAGCGCGCGATCGAGGATCGACCGCAACGAGGCGTCTGCTGCGCCGTCGCGTACGGCTATCGCACCGTCCAGCATCACTATCGCCGTATATAGGTCATCATCTTCGGGCAGGCAACCTCGGCTGCGCGCAGGAAAAGCATCGCAGAACGATTTTGATAGTTCCGCGCAAATTGCGATAATCTTGAAAGGTCAGGAGTTTCGGAGAAGCAGAACACGATGGCGGAACAGGATGGATCTGCCGCGCCCGCGCCGGTTGCAGCCCGCGCCGCGCAGGACGTCGAGCTCTATTACCGAATGAAGCTGGTGCGCGCGTTCGAGGAGCGCGTTTCGCGGCTACATCGCCAGAACAAGATCCTCGGCGGCGTTTACTCCGGCGCGGGGCAGGAAGCGCTCGTGGTCGGCATCTGCGCGCCGCTGGAGCCGGGCGATTTCACCGCGCCGCTTCATCGCGACCTCGGCGTGTTTCTGATGCGCGGCGTCGATCCAGGTCGCCTGATGGCGCAGTTGATGGGCAAGGAGACCGGGCTTTCGCGCGGCAAGGATTCGTTTCTGCACGGCGGCGACATCGCGCACGGCGTATTCGGGTCATCTTCGATGCTCGGGTCGTCGCTGCCGGTCGCGTGTGGCGCGGCGCTGAAATTCAAGATCAAGCGTGAGCGGCATATCGCGGTTGCCTTCTTCGGCGAGGGCGCGTCGTCGCGCGGCGACGTCCACGAGGCGATGAACTTCGCGGGCGTGCAGAAGCTGCCGGTGTTGTTCGTATGTGAGAACAATCGCTACGCCTACTCGACGCCGTTCGAGAAGCAGACTTCGATCGAAAACATCGCGGATCGGGCGGCAGCCTACGGCTTCCGCGGCCATGTCTGCCCGGGCAACGATCTGCTCGCTGTGGTGGGGTTGGCTGAGCGCGTAATCGACTCGATCCGTGCAGGCGGCGGCCCCGGGCTCATCGAGTGCAAGACCTATCGATGGCGCGGCCATAGCGAGCACGATCCGGCGCTTTATCGCGATCAGGAAGAGCTGCTCGAATGGGAGAGCCGCGACCCGATTCCGCTTTTCGAGTTCTATCTGGACAAGCGCGGCCACGACATCAACCGGCTGCGCGCCGAAACCGACGAGAAGGTAAACACGACCATCCAGGCGGCGGTCGATTTCGCCGATCGGAGCCCGTATCCGGAACCTGAAGAAGCACTTGAAGATTTGTATGTTGGCCAGGGCGCCGCACCGGGCGCGCCGAGTGCAGCGGTCAATGGTCGGCGCCCTATCCGGTAACCTCGCGATGGAAGCCACCTATCTCAAAGCGATCAACCAGGCGTTGCACGAAGAGATGGCGCGCGATGAGAACGTCTTCGTGATGGGCGAAGACGTCGCCGAGTTGGGCGGCGCATTCAAGGTGACCGAGGGCCTGCTCACGGCGTTCGGCGAAGAGCGCGTCATCGATACGCCAATCTCCGAATCATTGATAGTCGGTGCTGGGGTCGGCGCGGCGGTGCTCGGGATGCGTCCGGTGGTGGAGATGCAGTTTGCGGACTTCATCTCGTGCGGCTTCGACCAGATTGTCAACACCGCAGCGACGCTCTCGTATCGGCATGGCGGGAAAGCGAGCTGCCCGATGGTGGTGCGGGCGCCGTCGGGCGCGGGCGTGCATGGCGCGCTCTTCCATTCGCAAAATCCCGAAGCCTGGTTCACGCGCGTGCCGGGGCTCAAGGTGGTCGCTCCGGCCACGGCTTATGATGCCAAGGGCTTGCTCAAGAGCGCGATTCGCGACGACAATCCGGTCATCTACTTCGAGCACAAACGGCTCTATCGAAGTATCAAAGAGGATCTGCCGGACGGAGATTTCACGGTGCCGCTCGGCAAGGCGGAGGTGCGCCGCGAAGGCCGCGATCTCTCAATCATCACATACGGCGGCACGCTCCATCAGTCGCTCGATGCGGCGCGGATCGTGGAAAAGGAAGATGGGCTGTCGGTCGAAGTGCTCGATCTCAGAACGCTGCTGCCGCTCGATCGCGAAGCGATTCTCGCCACCGCGCGGCGCACCGGCAAGGTGCTGGTAGTCCACGAGGATCGCCTGACCGGTGGAATCGGCGGCGAAATCGCCGCAATCGTCGCGGATGAAGCGTTCGATTATCTTGACGGTCCAGTGCGGCGGCTGGCCGCTCTCGATACGCATGTGCCGTTCGCACCGCCGCTCGAGGAATTTGTCCTACCCAACACCAACAAGATCGTGGAAGCGATCCGGAATCTGGCGGCGTACTAGCGATGGCGATCGAAGTAACGATGCCCCAGATGGGCGAGAGCGTGGTCGAGGGTACCATCGCTAAATGGCTGGTGCACGAGGGCGACCAAGTGCAGCTCGACCAACCGATCGCGGAGATTTCGACCGACAAGGTTGATGCCGAGATTCCCTCGCCGGGGGCGGGCGTGATCGCAGCAATTGTGGCGCATGAAGGCGACACTGTCCCGGTCGGCGGCAAGATCGCGATCATTGAGCCGGTAGGCGCGGCAGTATCGACAAAGCCGCAAGCGGCGCCGGCTGCGGCGGTGGAACCGCCGAAGCCGACAGATGCGGCTGCGGCGCGCGAGCGCGCGGCAGAGCCTGCACGGGGGAATGAGGGATCGCGGCGTTACTCACCGGTGGTGCTCCGGATGGCATCGGAATACGGCGTCGATCTGAACCGAATCGTCGGCACCGGCATCGGCGGCCGGGTATCCAAACGTGACCTGCTGAAGTACGTCGAATCGCTCGGCGGACGCGTCGAGCCGGGTCCGGTTCCCGCGGGTCCTGCGCCCGCTCCGGCGCGGCCATCGGCTGCGCAGGCGCCGCTGCCCACGCCGACGGTTCCGCCGCGCGCGGCGGAACCGTCGGGACCCGTCTTCCGCGCGCCGATTTACGAACCACGTGAAGGCGATGTCGTCGAGCCCTTCTCGCGCCGCCGCAAAGTTATCGCCGAGCACATGGTCTACTCGAAGACCCATTCGCCGCACGTCGGCACGGTCGCCGAGGTCGATGTGACGCGCGCGATCGCATTGCGCGAGGCCCATAAGGCGGGCTTTCGCGAGCGCGAGGGCTTCGCGCTCACGATGCTGCCGCTGGTCGCCGCGGCGACGGTCCGCGCGCTCAAGGAATTCCCGCGAATGAACGCGTCCGTGGTCGGAGACTCGCTCGTAATACGCCGCGAGATCAACCTGGGCATCGCGATGGACGACCAGGAGGGCCTGCTCGTCCCCGTAATTCGCTCGGCGCAGGCGATGTCGGTGGTTGGCCTGGCGCGCGAAATCGAGCGGATGCGCAAACGAATCGCAAACCGTGAGCTTACCGCCGACGATCTCGCCGGTGGCAGTTTCACGCTCTCGAATCCTGGGCGCGAGGGCAACCTCTACGGCTTCGCAATTATCAATCAACCCCAGGTCGGAATCCTGCGGATGGGCGAGATCAAGCGCCGACCGGTCGTGGTCGAAACCGACGGCACGGACGCGCTCGCGATTCGCAGCATTATGTACCTTGCGCTCTCGTACGACCATCGCGTGGTCGACGGCGTGCTTGGCAATCGGTTCCTCTATCGCGTCGCGCGCATCATCGAGGCGGCGGACTTCGAGCTGTAAATCGATTTCTTAACTTTAGGTTTAAGCGTTTATGAAGGCGATGGCGGTTGAAAAGCCGGCGCCGATCGAGCGCGAGCCGTTGCAAGCAATCGAACTGCCGATCCCCGAGCCCGCGGGCGGCGAAATCCTTATCCGTGTCAAGCGATGCGGCGTCTGCCGCACCGATTTGCACATTGCGGAGGGCGATCTCGCGTTACATCGTCCGTGCATCGTTCCCGGCCATGAAGTGATCGGAATCGTCGAACGATGCGGCGATGGTGCGTCGCGGTTTCGGTCCGGCACGCGGGTTGGAATCGCATGGCTGCGCTCGACCTGCGGCACCTGCCGCTACTGCACGACGGGCCGCGAGAATCTTTGCCCTTACGCGACCTTCACCGGATGGGATCAGAACGGCGGTTACGCCGAATTCGCGACTGTGCGCGAGGATTTCGCCTACGCGATTCCGGACGGCCTCGACGATGAGCACGCCGCCCCGCTGCTATGCGCCGGGATCATCGGCTTTCGATCAATCCGCCGCGCGGAAGTGAAACCCGGTGCAACGGTGGGGCTTTACGGGTTCGGCGGTTCGGCACATCTTGCGATGCAAGTGCTCAAGCATTGGGGATGTCGCGTGTTCGTGATGAGCCGCGGCGGGAGGCATCGCGAACTCGCCGAGGAACTCGGCGCGGACTGGATCGGCGGCGCGGAGGATTTGCCGCCGGCGCGTCTCGATGCGGCGATACTATTCGCGCCGGCGGGCGAAATCGTGCCGGCGGCGATGGCGGCGCTCGATCGTGGCGGAACGCTTGCGATCGCGGGGATTCATCTGAGCCAAATTCCGCCCCTCGATTACGCGAAACATCTTTTCGAAGAACGTCAACTGCGGAGCGTCACCGCCAACACCCGCGCCGACGGCGAGGAGTTCCTGCGCATCGCCGCTGAGATTCCGATTCGGACGCGAACGCTTGCCCTTCCGCTGGCCGAAGCGAACCGCGCACTGGTCATGCTTAAGCACGACGAACTCAAGGGCGCCGCAGTCCTCGAAATACGCTGAAAGATTTCAGGCGTTTGTATCTTCGGGCTTGAACACGACCTCGACCCGGGCAAGGTAATCGGCTAGAGAAGCGGCCAGCCTGCGCGCTTTAACCAGATCCTCGCGCCGCGCTGCGTCCATGAGGCCGGCGCCGATCTCCGTGATTTGATCGAAGCCGTAGCTGGCCCCGTCGCCCTTCATCCGATGGCCGAGCGCGCCGATGATCGCAAAGTTGCCCTGCTCGACGGCGGCGCCAAGCGCGATCGAGTCTGTGTGCTTGTGCACGAGATAGTCGGGAATCAGGTCGCGCAGGTCGGCATCCACCTGCACGACGATCCGGTCGGAAGCGGTCGCCCGTTCAATGCCGTTCGGTCCGTTGCCCGAGACCTCGCGGATTGCGGGCGTGGCATTCTTGGCGCCCTCTGTTGCCTGGCGTATCGCCTCGATCAGAGTCGCGCGCTTGACCGGCTTGCTCACGTGCGAATCGCATCCGACCTGCAGGCTACGCTGCACCGCTTCGTTCATCGCGGATGCGGTGAGCGCGATGATCGGCGTGCGCGCGCGGTTTTGCTCCGCTTCCCACTGTCGAATCCCGCGCACCGCCGTGTAGCCATCGACGATCGGCATCTGGATGTCCATTAAGACCACGTCGTACTTCGCGGCCTTGAACATGTTGATCGCCATTTCGCCGTTCTCGGCTTCATCGATCTGGTAGTTGCCGCCCTTCAAATACGCCGCGATCAGCATACGATTGTCCGATGAATCTTCGGCAAGCAGAATCCGGACCGGTGTGGTCGGGCTGGCAGCAGGCACTCCAAAGGCCGGCGCCGTCTTCACGGCCAGGCTCGGGCCGATAGGACCGATCGCGGCGTTGGTAGCTTCGAGCAAATCGCGCCGCCGAATCGGCTTGACGATGTAAGTCGTGAGTCCCAGCTCACGCATCGCCTGCAGGCTGGAGGCCAGGTCATCCGAAGCCAACATCAAGACGACCCGTTCAGGAGTCTGGCCAATGCTCGAAAGTGGGCCGGCCGCGCCGCGCGGCACCATCGACTTCATGCGGGTCACGACCTCGAACGAGCTCGAACCGGGCATCCGGGAGTCGAGCAGCACGAGATCGTAGGGCGCAGCACGGGCACGTGCGCGATCGATCATCTCGAGCGCCGGTTGAGCGTCCGCCGCCTCATCGACGATGGCCCCGCAGGGCGTCAGAATCTCCCGCGTCACGCGGCGGTTCATCTCAGTGTCATCGACGACCAGTACGCGGCGTCCGGAGAAATTCGCTTTAGACGACGATTCTTTCGCCGCCTGGACGGGCCGCACGAAGACCGGAAGCGTGAAGCTGAACGTACTCCCGACCCCGAGCTGGCTTTCGACCTGGACTTCTCCGCCATGGAACTCGACCAGCCGCTTGACGATCGCGAGGCCGAGTCCGGTGCCGCCGAACTGCCGGGTGATCGAGGAGTCAGCCTGCGTGAAGCTTGAAAAAACCGTCGCGAGCTTTTCGGCGGGGATGCCGATGCCGGTGTCGGAGACCACAAACCGCAGCCATACCGCCTGCGGCGGAGTGCGCCCGCCCGGCGGCGCCGCGATGCTGTCGACGTTCACCAACACTTCGCCGCGGTTGGTGAACTTGATGGCGTTGCCGAGCAGGTTGATCAGGATCTGCCGCAGACGCAATGGGTCGCCCTCAAGGCCAAGCGGCACATCGGGTGCGATGCGCGCGACGAGTTCAAGACCCTTTTGATGGGCGCGGATACCGAGAGTTTCGACCGCACGTTCGACAAGTTCGTCGAGCTCAAAGCTGGTCCGCTCGAGAATAAGCTGTCCGCTTTCGACCTTGGCGAGGTCGAGGATGTTGTCGATCAACGACAGCAGCGCATCGCCGTTCGCGCGCATAATTTCAAGGTAGCGCCGTTGATCGAGGCTGAGCGGCGTTTCCCACAAAAGCTGCTCCATCCCGAGGATCGCGTTCATCGGCGTCCGAATCTCGTGTGACATGCTGGAGAGGAAATCCGATTTCGCCTGCGATGCCTTGAGCGCCGCCTCGCGCGCCGCAATCAACTCCGCCTCGGCGCGCTTCGCCTGCGTTATGTCGCGCGTAATCGCGACGATGCACTGTTCGCCACCCAGCTCTAGCAGCACACCCGAGGTCATGATCGGTACGATCGAGCCGTCGCGCCGGCGCAGCCGACCCTCCATGTTGCGGACATAACCGTTGGCCTGAAGGGCCGCGACGAAGACCGGCTTCAGCTCATCCGCACGCAGGTCAAGATCGTCGAGCGTGCGGCCGATTACCTCGCCGCGGCTGTAGCCGGTAAGGCGCAGAAACTCCGGATTAACGTCGATATAACGATCGTCGCGCAGTCGACGAATCGAAATCGCGTCGATGCTGGTATCGAAGATCTTGCGCAGCTTAGCCTCGCTCTCGCGGACCATCTGCTCGGCAGCCTGGCGCTGCGCCATCACACGCTCGCGCTCGGCGACTTCAGCCTGCAATCGGATCTGGCTTTCGCGCAGCGCCTCGACCTGCGCCGACAGCGCCTCGCGAGCCTCGATCAACTCCTGTTCCGTTTTCCTGATTTCCCGGATATCGCGCGCGTCCACCACCGCGCACGCCTCGCCATCGATATCGACAATCGCCGCCGACACCAGCATCGGCATCCAGCCGCCTGCGCCCATCCGATAGTTGTCGGTCCAGTTGCGGATAAACCCCTGGGTCTGCAGAGCCTCGACCAGCTCGCGGGTGCGATGATGCTCTCCGCGGAGCCCAAGTTCCTTGAGGGTCTTTCCGATCACCTGCTCGCGCGTGAAGCCGGTCAGGCGCAAAAACTCCCGATTGCAATCGATAAGCGCGCCGTCGCGCATCCGCGAAACAGTCAACGCGTCGAGGCTGGTATCGAAGATCCGGCGCAGCGTCGCTTCGCTCCGGCGGGCGCGGCGTTCGGCCTGCTCGCGCTGCGCGATAACCTCCTGATGCTGCACGATTTCCGTCTGCAGCCGGCGCTGGCTCTCGCGAAGCGCTTGCACCTGGCTCGCCAGCGCCTCGCGCACCGCAATCAGCTCGCTCTCGGCTTGCTTGAACGGCCGATTGTCGCGCGTCACGACGACAATGCACGGCTCACCGTCGAGCTCGAGGATCACCCCCGACACGACGCATGGCACTATCCGTCCATCCTTCGTGCGGTACTCGGATTCGAAATTTCGTACCTGTCCGCGCGCGCGGATTTCACGATAGAACGCGGCGCGTCTGGCAGAATCGTTCCACAGGTGTAATTCGCTCAGCGGGCGCGACAAGAGCTCCTCGCGCGAATAGCCGAAGGCGCGAACCAGCTCGCGATTGACATCGAGCAGGCGATCGTCGCGGATGCTCCGAATCGAGACCGCGTCAAGGCTCGCATCGAAAATCTTGCGCAACTTAGCCTCGCTCTCGCGCAACCGCTTTTCGACCTGCGCCCGCTCGGCGATCTCCGTCGTAAGCTGCTGCTGGCTTGCCCGCAGCGCTTCGACCTGTGCCGCCATCTCGTCATGCGCCGCAATCAGCGCGCGCTCGTTGCGTTTGAACCTGGCGATGTCGCGCACAACTATGATGAAATGCGGGACGCCGTGGATCTCGACCACCACCGCGGACACCAGGTGCGGCCCGATCTGCCCGTCGCGAACGCGAAAATCCTCCTCCCAGTCGCGCACGAATCCTTGCTCGCGCAGCAACTGGAAGAACTGCTCCCGCCGTACCGGATCCACCCAGAGCTGATGCTCGTCGAGGCTTTTGCTCAGCGCCTGCTCGCGGCTGATGCCGGTGTGGCGCTCAAAGGCGGGATTTACGTCGATGAAAGCCCGATCGCTCAGTCGCTGAATCGCGATGGTGTCAAGGCTTGCCTCGAAAACCTTGCGGATCAGGGTCTCGCTTTCGTGCAGGCTCCGCTGATTTTCGCGCAGCGCCTCGACTTGCGCCGACAACGCCCGATGCGCCTCGCGCAACTCTTCCTCGGTGCGCTTCCAATCGCTGACGTCGCGCACCACTGAGACCACGCACAGCTCGTTGTTGAGATCCACCACCACCGACGACATCACGCCGGGCACGCGGCTGCCGTCGCGCCGCCGAAAAGTGATCTCGGCGTTGCGTACCGAACGCTCCGAGTCGAGCCGCCGCAGGTAATCGCGATGGTCATCGACGGTCGTCCAGAGGCCCAGCTCGCCGACCGTATGGCCCAGCAATTCGCGCTCGCTATAACCGGTGATGCGCTCGAATTCCGGGTTCGCTTCTACGAACATCCCGTCGCTCAGCCGATTGACCGCAATTGCATCGAGGCTGACTTCGAACACGCGGCGCAGCACGGATTCGGCCTCGGACTTCGATTCTCGGGTTCCCGGCAGCGTCTGGCGCCGCATCTCCCACAGCAGCATCGGCGCCGCCCCGGCGATCAGGAGGATCATT
Organism: Pseudomonadota bacterium; assembly: GCA_021324855.1. GTDB lineage: Bacteria > Desulfobacterota > Binatia > Binatales > Binataceae > JAJPIG01. Next base: position 26,002 of record JAJPIG010000020.1, read on the forward strand.
GCGACGACGAACGGCGCGAGTCGTGTCAGAACGAGCCCTGCAATGCCGCTAAGCATCGCGAGCACGAGGCAGATTGTGAAAGCGGCGATTCGAGGATTGAACCGCATGCATCCGCGGAGGCTGCGCCCTGAATCCTTCCTTCCCGGCGCAATCGATGGCGCGGGAGCGCTATCCGATTTGGGCGCCGCAGCCATCTCGATGGTTTCCTATCGTTGTCACGCGCGGTCCTCGATCGCTCGGACAGTCGATGTTGCCAATTCGTAGGCCGCCAATCGATGGGTCCGCCCGCGTATGCCCAAATTCACACCGATTTGCATAAAACAGCTATGTGACGCAAGATTCTGCCATTCTAAGGCGATTCCAGCGCACGATCCAGGTCCGCGATCAGATCGTCCGTCGCCTCGAGCCCCACCGACAACCGGATGAGCGTCTCGCTGATGCCTGCGGCGGCTAGCTGCGCCGCCGTCATCCCCGAATGAGAGGTGGTTACCGGCCGCGTGATCAGGCTCTCGACGCCGCCCAGGCTCGGCGCCGAAACCGGAATCGTCACCCGATCGATCACCCGTTCGGCGGCCGCGAGTCCGCCCGCCACCTCGAAGCTCAGCACGCCGCCGAAGCCGTCAAGCAGTTCGCAAGCGCGCAGATGATCGCGATGGCTCTCGAGGCCGGGATAGTAGACCGCCTCGACCTTCGGGTGCTGCTCCAGAAACCGCGCGATTCGAAGCGCGCTTTCATTTTGATAGCGCACCCGCACCGCCAGCGTCTTGAGTCCCCGATCGAGCAGGAAGCAGGCATGCGGGTCGAGCGCGCCGCCCAGATGATTTGCGGTATGGCTGATGCGCGCGACGAGTTCATGGCCGCCGATCACCGCGCCGGCCACGATGTCCGAATGGCCGTTCAGATATTTGGTCCCGCTATGCAGCGACAGATCGAAGCCGAGCTCGGCGGGCCGGAAATTGATCGGCGTCGCGAAGGTGTTGTCGATGATCGAGATCAACCCCTGCTCGCGTGCAAACTCCGTAACCGCGCGCAAATCTCCGACTTCGAGCAGGGGATTCGAGATCGTCTCAACATAGATCGCGCGCGTGTTCTCGCGGAGCTTCTCCTTCCAGGTTGCCGGCTCGCCCGCATCGATGAACGAGACCTCGACGCCGAGCCGCGGAAACTCCGTCGTCAACAGTCCGTGCGTGCCGCCGTAAATGCAGCTCTGGCACAGCAGATGGTCGCCGTGGCCGAGAATCGTGAGCAGCGCGGTCGAGATCGCCGCCATCCCGCTCGCTGTCACCAGCGCCGCCTCCGCGCCCTCGATCGCCGCGAGCTTGCGATGGAGCCCGAGATGATTCGGCGTATTGTTGAGCCGGATGTAATGGAGATCGTGGTAGCTCTGCTGGCCGAGATACTCGAACGTGGAGGACTGGAAAATCGGCGTCACCACCGCGCCCTCGATCGGCGGTTCCGGCTTGCCGGCGTGGATCAGCCGCGTCTCGATTCCCGCCAGGATCTTCTCCATGTTTACCTCGCCGCCCGAAGGTTGGCCCCGTTCCCCGTCGGGTTTTTATCACCATCGCAACGGGGTTTCACGCCGCATTGGTGGCCGGTAAGCTGACCTTCAGGTCGACTACACAGAAATGAAAAACCGATATCGGAGCGAATCGAGTTGAAAGCGCTGATCGTCGGCGGTGGAATCATCGGCGGATCGATCGCATGGCGATTGGCCGCCGAGGGCGTCGCGGTGACCGTCTTCGAACGTGGCCGGCTCGGTCTCGAAGCTTCATGGGCCGCCGCCGGGATACTCGCGCCGCAGGCCGAAGCCGAAGGTCCCGGCCCGATTCTCGACATCTGTCTGCGCGGCCGCGAAGCATTCGAGCGGATTGTCGAACGGTTGAGACGCGAAAGCGGCGTCGATCCCGAATACGACCAGGCAGGCATCCTCTATTGCGCGCTCGACGCCGACGAACAGCGCCAGCTCGAAGGGCGCGCGCGATGGCAGCGGAGCGCGGGGTTGGGCGGCGAGGTCGAGGAACTCGACGGCGCGGCGGCCCGCCGGATCGAACCGATGCTTAGTCAGGAAGTTTGCTATGCGCTCCATCTGCCGACCAATCGCCGGGTCGAGAATCGCAAACTCACACAGGCTTATATCGCCGCGGCGCTTAAGGCCGGCGCCGAATTCCGCGAATCGTCGGGCGTGGCTGAAATTATCGCGCGTAATTCCAATCACCCCGGCGTGCGGCTCGATGACGGCTCGACTCACGAGGCCGACTTCGTGATCAACGCGGCCGGGGCATGGGCCGCGCGAATCCGCGGCCTGGAAGCCGATCGCATCGCGATACGGCCGGTGCGCGGCCAGATCGTCTGCTTCCAGGGGCGGCCCGCGATGCTCGGGCCGGCGATCTTTTCGCTCCGCGGCTATCTGGTGCCGCGCCGCGACGGCCGGGTTCTAGCGGGTTCCACGATGGAGGACGCGGGCTTCGATCGGAGCGTCACGATGGCCGGGATGGGGCGGATCGTCGCCGGCGCCAACGCCTTGATTCCCGCGCTCAGCGGGCTTGCGTTCCGCGAGGCGTGGGCCGGCTTTCGTCCCGCGACCGACGACAAGCTGCCGATTCTGGGCCCGTCGACGGTCCATCCGCACGTGCTGTATGCGACTGCGCACTTCCGCAGCGGCATCCTGCTCTCGGCGATTACCGGCGAAGTAATCGCTGATTTGGTGAAAGGACGGAAGCCGTCGTTCGATCTGACGCCCTATTCGCCGCGCCGCTTCAGTCGGGGAGAATCACGATGAGTTCGCCGGTCTGCGCGCTCGCGTTGATTCGCGATCTTTTCTTCCGGTCGAAGCTCGATGCGCTCGCGGATCAGCTCGGCGCAACGATTGTTTACGCCTCGACGATCGAGGCGGCGGCCGCGCAGATCGCGGAATCAAAGCCTACCATCGCGATGGTCGATCTGAACGACGCGAATTTTCCTGCCGATCGCGCACTCGCGGCGCTCCACGCCGCCGCGCCCGGTTTGCGCGTGATCGGCTTTGCGTCGCACGTCGATCTGAAGGCGCTCAAGAGCGCCCGCGCGGCCGGTTTCTCCGCGACGCTCTCGCGCAGCGAGTTCACCGCGAGGTTGCCTGAACTGCTGCGCGGCTGATGCACTCAAGTTCTCAGGATGATGATCCTGAAACGTAACGATTGGGGGAAATCGTCTTCCAGCGTTCTCCAACTGTAACCGTGGTCCGGCGGTGCGGTGATATACTTTTCTTTCCATGCCCTCCGTACTCGATGATTTTCATCCTGCGGTCCGCGCGTGGTTCGCCGAACGCTTCAACGCGCCCAGCGAGGTGCAGGAGCGCGGATGGCCGATGATCGCGGCGGCCGGCCCGGGCGGCCATCATGTGCTGCTTTGCGCGCCGACCGGCAGCGGCAAAACGCTCGCCGCCTTCATGTGGGCGATCGATCGCCTGGTGCGCGAGGCCGAGGCCGGCGCCCTCCGCGACGAGGTCTCGATTCTCTACGTCTCGCCGCTGAAGGCGCTCGCCAACGACATCCGCGTCAATCTTTCCGAGCCGCTCGACGGCGTGCGGCGCACGGCGCGCGCGATGAGCCTCGATCTCGCGGAAATCCGCGTCGGGCTTCGTCATGGCGACACGCCCGCGCATGAGCGCAGCGCGATGCTCCGGCGCGCGCCGCAAATCCTGGTCACCACGCCCGAGTCGCTGTTCATCGCGCTGACCTCGCCGCGTTTTCGCGAGAAGCTCGCGGCGGTGCGCTGCGTGATCGTCGATGAGCTCCATGCGATCGCGTCCAACAAGCGCGGCGCCCATCTGATGATTACCCTCGAGCGGCTCGATCGCATGATTCTCGCGCGCGGCGGTCCGCGTCCGGTGCGGATTGGACTCTCGGCGACGCTCAATCCCATCGAGCGCCTGGCCGCGCTGCTTGGCGGCTACGATGTCGCCTGCGACGGAACTCGGAGCGCGCGTGCGGTGCAGATCGTGCGCGCTGAGCGCGACTCGCGCCGCTTCGATCTTGCCGTGATCGCGCCCGGGCCGGAACTCGGCCCGATCGCGACCCATCCGCATTGGGAAGCGATGTACGATCGGCTGGCCGAGCTGATCGGCGAGCATCGCACGACGCTCATCTTCACGCTGAGCCGCCGATGGGCCGAGCGAATCGCGCTCAATCTCCAGAAGCGGGTCGGCGCGGATGCCGTCCTGGCGCATCATGGGAGCCTCGCACGCAAGGAGCGGCTCAAGGCTGAGCAGCGCCTCAAGCGCGGCGAGCTCAAGGCGATCGTCGCAACCGCGTCGCTCGAGCTCGGAATTGACGTCGGCACGGTCGACCTGGTGTGCCAGGTCGATTCGCCCAAGACCATCTCGGCCGCGATCCAGCGGATCGGCCGCTCGGGCCATCGCCTTGGTATGACGCCGAAGGGCCGCTTCTTCGCGCTCACGCTCGACGATCTGATCGAATGCGCTGCGGCGGTGCGCGCGATGCGGGCCGGGATGCTCGACGAGGCCGAATTGCCGCGCGGATGCGCCGATGTGCTGGCGCAGCAGATCGTCGCGATTGCGGCGGAAGAGGGCGAGATCGGCGTGGACGAGCTGCTGCGGATGCTGCGCAGCGCGGCGCATTTCGGCGCTCTCGATCACTCGATGCTCACGCGCATCGTCGAGGAGATGGCGGCGGAGATTCCGAATCGGATCAGCGGCGCAGCGCCGAAAATCTTTTTCGATCGCGTGGCGCGCCGCATCCGGCCGCGCCGCGGCGGACGGCTCGCTGCGCTGGTCTCCGGCGGCACGATTCCCGAGAACGGCAACTACGATGTGGTGATCGCGTCGGAAGGGCGCAAGATCGGCGACGTCGAGGAGGATTTCGCGCAGGAGTCATCGCGCGGCGACATCTTTTCGCTCGGCTCGAATCCATGGCGCATCCTCGGAATTTCGCGCGGCCGGCTGATGGTCGAGGCAGCACCGGGAATGGCGCCGTCGCTGCCATTCTGGCAGACCGAGGCCACCGGCCGCTCGCCGGCGCTGTCGGCGGCGACGATCGACCTGCGCCGCGAAATCGCGGCGCGGATCGAGCGCGACGGCGTCGACAAAACGGCCGCATGGCTCTGCGACGAATGCGCGCTCGAGCAGAGCGCCGCGCGCCAAATGTGTCTCTACATCCGCCGCGGCGTCGGCGCGCTCGGCGTCGTTCCCGACGAGCGCACACTGGTCGTCGAGCGTTTCTTCGACGGCCTCGGCGGTACGCAACTCGTGATCCATGCGCCGTTCGGAATCCGCTTCAATCGCGGCTTCGGCCTCGCGCTCCGCAAGCGGCTGTGCCAGAGCTTCGATTTCGAAATCCAGGCCTCGGCGATCGACGATGCGCTGCTGCTTGCGCTCAATGCGCGGCATAGCTTCCCGCTCGAAAATCTGCTGCCGCTGCTGCCCGCGCGCGCCGCGGCGGACGTGATGACGCAGGCCGTTCTGGACGCACCCATGTTCGAGGTGCGTTTCCGCCATGTTGCGAGCCGCGCGCTTTCGATCATGCGCGCCGACAAGGGCCGCCGGATTCCCGCCTGGATTCAGCGGCTGCGCACGCAGGAGCTGATGGCCGCGCTGTTTCCGCAGCGCGCCGCCTGCTTCGAGAACCGCCCGCCGCGCATCGAGGTGCCCGCGCATTTCATCGTGGCGGAGACGATCCGCGAATGTCTTGAAGAATCCGCCGATCTGCCGCGGCTGGCGTCGATGCTCGAGGCGGTGGAGCGCGGCGCGATCCGCGTGGTCACCGTCGATTCGATTGCGCCGTCGGTCTTCGCCCATCGAATCCTACTCGCGTGGGACTACTCGTTCCTCGACGACGGCGAACGCGCCAATCGCCGCAGCCGCACCGTCACGATGAACCGCGCGATGGCTGAAGAGGTGATGCGCACCGAAGATCTCTCGGCGCTGCTGGCCTCGGATGCGATCGCAGCGGTCGAAGCCGAAGTCGGCGGGCGATCAACGTCGCGGCGGGCGCGCGATCCCGAGGAATTGCTGGAACTGATTCGCCGGCACGGTTCGCTCTCATCTGATGATCTTGATGGGCGCGTCGCAGGGGATGCGTCGGCGATGCTGGCGCGGTTGGAGGCTGATGGACGAATCATCCGAACGCGGCGCGCGCCCGGAAACCCCGAGGATGTCATCGCCGCCGACGATGCGACGTTGTTTGCCGCCGCGTTTCCATCGCTGCAGTTCAGCGCACAAGTTCAGGCGGGCGGCGAAATCGATGCGGGCGAGGCGCGGCGCGAGATCGTGCGTCGCGCGATGACGACCAGTGGTCCGGTCACTGCCGCCGAACTGGCGCGCCGGCTGGGGTTGAATGAATCCGGAATCGAAGCGGCGCTAACGACTCTGGAAGCGGGCGGGGCAGTGTTTCGCGGCCATTTCACGCCCGGCGCGAAAGGCGTGGAGCAATGGTGCGATCGCTACAATCTCGAAAGGATACATCGCTACACGCTCGCGCGGCTCCGCGCGGAGGTCGAGCCGTGCGGCGATCGCGAGTACGCCGCGTTCCGTATCCGCTGGAATCAACTCGCCGGGCGCGATCCGGAAGCCGGCACGGCCGCGGTTGGCGCGGTTTTGAAGCGGCTGCGCGGCGCGGCATTCAGTCCCGAGTTCTGGGAAAACGCGATTTTGCCTGCGCGCATTCCGGGCTATCGCCCCGAGCATCTGGACAGCGTCTGCCTCGGCGGCGAAGTCGCATGGGTCGGCATCCCGGGCGATTCGCCTGCCAATGCCGGGTTTCCGTCGCAGGTTGCGTTTTTCGAACGGCGCGATCCGATGATCCCTGAAATCGATCCGGCGCGGGTCATCGATCCGCATGAACGCGCGGTGCTCGATGCGCTCGGCGCCGCCGGCGCGCAATATCTTGACGAACTGGCCGAGCGCGCGAATCTTTCGGAGCGCGATGCGCTTCGCGCGCTCTGGCGAATGGCGGCGATCGGGATGGTCTCGAACGACAGCTTTGCGCCGCTCCGCCTGATGTCGGCGGAAGGCGACGCGCTGCGCGAGGATGCGCACGGTGGCAACGCGCGGCATCGCGCCGCCGTGCGTGCGCGGCTGAAGTCGAGCCTCGGCGGGCGATGGTCGGCGGTGCGGACGGCATCAGGCGCGGCGGAAATCGATCGTTCGCGCGAGGCAGCGCTGATGCTCCTGGAACGCAACGGAATCGTCGCGCGCGAGATGCTCGCTCTTGAATCGATCGTGCCCGGCTGGGACGAAATCGTGTTTGCGCTCCGGCGGCTCGAGTATGCCGGCCAGATTCGCCGCGGTTACTTCGTGCGTTCGCTCTCCGGCGAGCAGTACGCGCTGCCCGAGGCGCTCGCGATGCTGAACGCGGTGCGCAACGGATCGCCGGCGCGTGAGCGTCCATTCGCGATGAGCGCAGCCGACCCCGCGAATCCGTTCGGCGCCATCCTGCCGGCATGCGGAATCGCGCGCGATGCCTCGAATGTCATCGTGTTTCGCGGCGGCGTTCCGATCGCAGGGCTTGCGGGTCGTTCGCTGCGCCTGCTCCAGGCGGTCGACGGCGAGATTCTGTTGCAAGCGCTGCGCTCGATAATCGATTTCCGCCGCCGCGTCATAATCGAAACCATCGATGACCGACCGGTGCTGGATTCGCGCTGGGTTGATCTGATGGCGGACGCAGGTTTCCATTCCGACGGCCGCGCGCTGATCTACGACGGCTTGCCGGGTCCACGTCCCCGGCGTTCGACCATCCTGTCGCCGGCGATTACCTCGATTTAAGCCCGGCTAATTCCGAAAGTTTTCGCGAATCGCGAAAACTTTTGCATCGAGCGATTAATAAACATGAAATAACGTCCGAATTTCTTGATTTTTTTCCGGCACGGCTAATGCGTTCGCCATAGCTTCGTCGGAGGACACGAGCAGTGAAGTTCCTTCAGAAAGCAATCTGGGCGCTCAGCATCTGTCCGGTCGACGCGGGCGGCGCGCTGCCGCCGTTGAGTGTGCTCGAACGCGCGCGATGCTGCGCACCGCGCGATGAAAGTGCGCACCACGTCGGCCGGCGGATAATCGAGCTATGCGGTGATGCGGCACGGGCCGGGCTGGTCTGCGAACGCGCGCGCGTCACGCTCACCCCGCAGCCTGCGCGCTGACGCAGTCCGTTTCAAGAACCAAATCAACGCGCTATTCTGATCGTCTGCCGGCTCGGCCCGCTGGAGAACCTTGAGCGGCCGCCTGGTTCGGTTTCCGCACAACCCGGAGAGAGAGCAGACGATGGCTAACAACAGCTTCGGCACGCGCGCGACGCTTAAGCTCGGCGGACGCGAATATGCGATCCATAAACTGGAGGCGCTCGAGCGGCGCGGCTTCGCGATCGCGCGGCTGCCGTACTCGATACGCGTGATGCTCGAGAACGTGCTGCGGCGCGAGGACGGCGTCAACGTCACCGCCGACCACATCGAGAGCCTCGCGAAATGGAACGGCAAAGGCGGCGAAGAATTTTCGTTCGCGCCGGCGCGCGTGCTGCTGCAGGATTTTACGGGTGTGCCGGTGGTCGCCGATCTGGCGGTGATGCGTGATGCGATCCGGCGGCTGGGCGGCGACCCGGCGCGCATCAATCCGCTGAGTCCCGCCGACCTGGTGATCGATCATTCAGTGCAGGTCGACGCTTTCGGATCGCGCGACGCGTTCAGGCATAACGCCGAACTCGAGTTCCAGCGCAACCAGGAGCGTTATCTGTTTCTGCGCTGGGGCCAGCGCGCGTTCGACAATTTCCGCGTCGTGCCGCCCGACACCGGGATCGTGCATCAGGTGAACCTCGAATATCTCGCGCCAGTCGTATACACATCGCCGACCGGCGAAGTCTATCCCGACACGGTCGTGGGCACCGATTCGCATACCACGATGATCAACGGGCTAGGCGTCGTGGGATGGGGCGTTGGCGGAATCGAGGCCGAGGCCGCGATGCTCGGGCGCTCGATGCCGATGCTGGTGCCGGAGGTGATCGGCGTTCGTTTCACGGGGGCGCTGCGCGAGGGCGCGACCGCCACCGACCTCGTGCTGACCGTCACGCAGATGCTGCGGCGCAAAGGCGTGGTCAACAAGTTCGTCGAGTACACTGGCCCCGGACTCAGGCATCTGAGCGTCGCCGATCGCGCGACGCTGGGTAACATGTCGCCCGAGTATGGCGCGACAATCGGGTTTTTCCCGGTCGATCGCCAGACGCTGGAGTACCTGAGGCTCACCGGACGGCGCGACGATCAGCTCGCGCTCATCGAGGCGTATTGCAGAGAGCAGGGCCTGTTCCGCACCGACGATTCGCCCGAACCTAGCTTCACCGAACTGCTCGAGGTCGACCTCGGCGCGATCGAACCGAGCATGGCGGGGCCGCGCCGACCGCAGGATCGCGTGGCGCTGCGCGGCGCGCGTGAGAGCTTTCGGCGCGAGCTCGCCAAAGAAATGACGCAGGAAAATCATGCGATCGATCCGAAGCGCATCGAAGCCTGGATCGCCGAAGGCGGCAATCCTGCGCAGGCCCCCGAAGAGCCGGTCGATCTCGGCGCGCTCACGCGCAAGGTGACGGTCCGTACCAGGGAAGCGGATTTTGAACTCGGGCAGGGCGCGGTTGTGATCGCCGCGATAACGAGCTGCACTAACACCTCGAATCCCTCGGTGATGCTGGGGGCGGGCATCCTGGCTCGCAAAGCGGTCGAGCGTGGATTGACCGTCAAACCGTGGGTGAAGACCAGCCTCGCGCCGGGCTCCAAGGTCGTGATGCGCTATCTCGATCGCGCGGGACTCACCGGTTATCTCGAGCGGCTGCGCTTCAACTTGGTCGGCTTCGGATGCACCACCTGTATCGGCAACAGCGGTCCGGTTGCCGAGGAGATCGCCAGCGCGGTCAAGCAGAACAACCTGGTCGTCTCAGCTATCCTGAGCGGCAACCGCAATTTCGAGGGCCGCATCAATCCGGTCGTCCGCTTCAACTATCTTGCGTCGCCGCCGATGGTGGTCGCATATGCGATCGCAGGCACGATGGATTTCGATCCGGAGTCGATGCCGCTCGGTGAAGGCGCGGATGGTAAACCGGTCTACCTGCGCGAAATCTGGCCGACCGCCGAGGAAATCAGCGAATCGATCGCGCGCGCGATCGATTCGAAGATGTTCCAGGATGAGTACGGGCAGGTCTTTGAGGGGGACGAGCGATGGCGCAGCCTGCAAATCCCGGAAGGTGACCTCTTCGAATGGGATCCGAAGTCGACCTACGTGAAGGCGCCGCCGTTTTTCGATGGGATCGGCGTCGAGCCTGCGCCAATCACTGACATCGTTGGCGCGCGGGTGCTCGCGATGCTCGGCGACAGCGTTACGACCGACCATATTTCGCCCGCCGGATCGATCGCCGCGGACAGCCCGGCCGGCAAGTACCTGATCGAGAACGGCGTCCAGCCGCGCGAGTTCAATTCGTACGGCGCGCGACGCGGCAATCATGAAGTGATGGTGCGCGGGACCTTTGCCAACATCCGCCTGCGCAACGAGCTGGTGCCGGGCGTCGAGGGCGGTTTCACCGCCCATCTGCCGGACGGCGCGAAGATGCCGATTTACGATGCGGCCGAGCGCTACCGGAGCGAAAACGTGCCGCTGATCGTGATCGCGGGCAAGGAGTACGGCTCAGGTTCATCGCGCGACTGGGCGGCAAAGGGCACCCTGCTGCTGGGCGCGCGCGCCGTGATCGCGGAGAGCTTCGAGCGGATCCATCGGAGCAACCTCATCGGGATGGGCGTGCTGGCGCTCGAGTTTATGCCCGGCGAAAGCCGCAAGACGCTTGGTCTCAGCGGACGCGAAGTCTATTCGATCGTCGGGCTCCGATCCGGCATCACGCCGCGACAGAAGCTGAAGGTGCGCGCCGAGGAGAATGGCAAGACGCGCGAATTCGAGGTGGTCGCGCGGGTCGACACGCCCGAAGAGGTGGAATACATCCGCCACGGCGGCATCCTGCCGTATGTGCTGCGCGACCTGTTGCGAAAGAAGTAAACTGTCGCGCGGCTAATGCTTTCGGGCGCTGACCATCAAGGAATGAGTACAGGTCGGCGGCTCGATTTCGCGGATGCGCTCAGATTACCAACTCAAATGCTGACCGGCACGCCGGTCTTGCGCGCGGCGTAGCGCGACAGCACGCGCACCACGGCCGGCGTAATCTCCGCGATCGCTTCGGCGCGATAGCCGACCGACTCCGGCCCGTGCGCCCGCATCATGCCGAACGTCGAAAGCCGCAGCACGGATGCGACCGCCTGGCAGTAGCGAAAGCGCGCAAGCTCGAGCGGCGCAAGCGCATGGTAGAGCGGGATGTAAAGCGCGGTGAACATCCGACGGAGCGAATTGCCTGCGAGGTTGTCGCGCATCCAGCGCGGATGCTCCAGTGAATGGGTCGCCAGGATGACCGCCGTGGTTGCGGCATCGAGGTGACGATCGCCGCAGTCGGCATTGACCCAATCGATCACGGCGTTCACTCGCGTGCCCGATACCAGCACGTTCTGCGGATGATAATCCATGTGCACGATCGAGGAGGGCGCGGCCCGAAAGCGTGCTGCGCTATCGAGCAACGCCGCAAGCGCCGGGGCAAGGCCCGGGAGCGGGCCGCGTTCGATGCGCTCGCCGATCACGCCGAGCATCCGATCGAGCAATGGGGCATCGCGGGCAGTGGCGGCGGGCGTGAATGCGCCGGCATCGCCGTTGCCCGCGATGTGATGGAGCGCGGTCTGCGTGCGAACGAAGTCGAAGAAGGCGAGCGTGAAAATCCTGAAGGCCTGGGGGAAACTGCGGGCGGTGAAGAGGGGATCGCCTGCGGTGCGTTCCATCACGAGGAAAGGGGCGCCTAGCACGTCGGGCGACGGCTCGTAGAGATATGGCCGCGGGACCGGATAGCGCAATGCCGCCAAGCGCGCCATCGTGCGATACTCGCGCGCGCCCTTCTCAACTGCGTTGCGACCGTCGTAACGTCGCAGCACGAACGGCGTGGCCGGGGCGAGTTCTGTGATGCGGCCGCGCCCGGTCAGCGAAAACTCGTAGACCGTTGTTTCCCATCCGCTGGCCAGGACCCGGAATCGATCAAGATGTGCGTCGAGGTAGAGCGCCAGGCGCGTGCGCAATTCGTCCGGCGTTGATTCGGGGCTGGGCGACGAGGCCTTCACGCCAGGAGGCGGCGTCAGCGAACCGGGAAGGGACGCTGTCCGTCGGGCTGCTGAGCGGTGGGCGGCGCGGGTATGAGCGGCGGAATATGGAGCGGCTGCCCCTGCATCTTCTCCCACGGCTTCCGGTTCGACTCGCTCTCATAGCGCTGCTGCAGGGTCGAGCTGAGCAGCGGGCCGCTGGTATCGCTGATATCGACGGCGACCTCGACCGACAATCCGATTCGCAGCGGCTTGTCGGGAGGCGGCGGGGAATTAAGCACGATTTTTACCGGCACTCGCTGCACGACCTTGACCCAGTTGCCGGTCGCGTTTTCGGGCGGCAGCAGAGCGAAGGCCGCGCCGGTGCCCATCGCGATCGAATCGACATGCCCGTGGTAGACGTAGCCCGGGTAGATGTCGGCCCAAATGAGCGCCTGCTGGCCGACGCGCACGTCAGTGAGTTCGGTCTCCTTGTAATTGGCGGTGAAATACAGATGCTGCTCCGGCACGATGGCCATCAGCGGCTGACCAGCCTGGATGCGATCGCCAGCGTGGACGCTTTTGTGGGTGATGATGCCGGCGAAGGGCGCCTTCACCTGGGTATAGCTCAGATCGAGCTTGGCGGCTTCGAGGTCGGCCTGGGCCTGCGCAACGATCGGACGATCATAGCGTCCGCCGTGATCGCTGTCGCCGCCGAGCGCCGCCTCGGCCTGCTGGACCTGATGCTCAGCAAGGGCCCTGTCGGCCGTCGCGACGCGCAGGGCGGTCGTGGCCTGATCGAAGAATTCGCGCGACGCGACGTTCTCGGAGCGCAGCGCCTGCGCGCGCTTGTAATCGATTTCGGCCTGCGCGAGTTGCGAGTTCGCGAGCATCAGTCCCGAGCGCGCCGCCTGGAGCTGCGCAAACAGCTCATCGACGGTTTGCTTCGCGCGATCGACACGGGCCGTCGACTCCTGTACGCGCACCTCGAAATCGCGCGGATCGAGGGTCAGCAGAAGCTGCCCCGCCTTGACGTTCCAGTTGTCGTCGACGTAGACCTTGGCGACGGTGCCTGACACCCGCGCCGCCACCAGCCCGACGGTGCCGTCGACATAGGCATCGTCAGTGATGACGTGCGACATGTAATAGCGATAGTAGCGAAACCCCGGAATGACAGCGGCGAGCAGCGCGATGACCACCAATGCCAGCAGGATGCGCCGGATCAGTGCTCTCATGTGAGGGCCGGGACCTCGGAACCGAGCGAATTGGTCGAAGCTGAATCCATCAGCGTTAATTCTAGCGGACCAGAAGGTCTGTGCGCATCAGGGAGTAACGTCGAAAATAAGCGCGTCGTCGGCCGGATCGAGCTCAGTCCGAAGAGTTAAGGTCCACCTGGTCCGGCAGTTCCGTCGCATCAGGGGCTTCAGCACCTGCTGCCTGTGGGACCGGAGTTGCGGTGCATCCGGGGTACTTGATGATGATCTGACCCGAGTTGCTGGTCTGTTCGCAGACCACCGTCGGATTGGCGCCGGTCTGATACTGCAGATCAATCGTCATCGAGCCGGCACCGAGGTTGTCGAGGTTGAAGATGCCGTCGACGCGGCCATTCGGTGAGTCGAACAGGAAGACCGTCGGGACGCGCTGCTCGATCGCGAAGCTGCTGTTCAGATCCTCGATATTGCCGGTGACCAGTGCGATCAGCGGAGCGCGCAGACCGAACCGGACATCCGGGGCCGCTTGGGGGGCGAGGACGCCGAGCGTTCCGCCAATCTGGGCCTGGACGATTCCATACGGCTGGTAGGTCGAGGCGAGCATCGTGGGCAGGTAGCCATTGATGATTTCAAGGCTCACGAGGTTCTTGTTACTGGCGGTCTTGGTGAGGATCATTCGCGCGGGAAGCTGTCCGTTCACGATCGCGAACGTGGTCGGCACGGTGCCGCGTAGCCGCCACGACGAGCGTGCATCGGAAAGGATCGCCGTGAAAGGCGTGCCGATCACACCGACGACGCGAAACGAGAGCTGACCCTGGACGTTGGGGAGACCACTCGTGCTGAGCACCGTGTTGCCGATGTTGCAGCCCGCGGCCGCCATCGCGAGCACGACCACCAGGAGCGGAGCTGACGCCTGCCTGAGCACCCTGAGCATCGACAACTCCCCTCTCAGAGCGATGGACCCTGTTGGTCGGAGCAATTGCCGGGACAGACGCCGCCGTTGGTGCACATTACGCAGGGCGTCGACGTTGGTATCGGCGTCGGCACCATCACGTTCATTGCCGGAGGCACGAGCACTCCATTCTCGGCCCGCTCGACATCGTAGTCGTCGGCGGGCGCGCAGAACGAATAATTACCCGAATTTCCGGTACCGGCCGCGCCGACCTGACTCTGCTCGATTTGTACGCCATCCTTCAGGAGTTGGACGGTAGTTCCGCTGTCAAAGGGAAGTGACACCGTGCCCGAAAAGCTGCCGTGACCCGCACAAAGTAGTGTGGGGATGCTGATGGATGCCGCCTCGCATTTGCCCGGCGGAGTGACGCCTGAGACTACCGAATACTCGTGAGTCGTGAACGGCGCCGGAGCGCCGTTATAGAGATCGATCGAGGTCGCGAACACGTCATAGGTGCCGGGCGATAGCGGCACGTTCAGGCGGAACCCCGCAGTGCAAGGTGGCGAGCCGCAGGCTGGAATCGCGAGCGGGGATGGTAACGCACTCACGATGTTGTTGGTGCCGGTGTCCTCAGCGAACACCTGGACCTCAGCGTTGCTGTTTACGCCGGGTGTGATTGAGACCGTCCCGGTAATCTGTGCGTGCGTGAGCGCGAAATTGCAATTCTGGTTGGTACCGCACGTAACCTTTCCGCCCGAGCTGGTGACCGGTGCGATCATCGTATCGAAGCCCGATGCAGATATGCGGATCGCATATGGGTTGGGGGAGGACGGCACGAAATTGAACGGCTGCGGCATCCCACTGCGGCCGGGTGTCGGATACTGGCCAAAAACGTTGGTCGAGGTGGTCGCAACCACAACGCAGTCGGCTGGCGTCGGAACCGTCGTGCAGTCGGTGCCATTACTCGAGGTTAGCAACTCAACCGTCGCGCCCTCGATCGGTACGGCCGGGTTGATCGTACAGTCGTCGCTGATGACGCCCGTCAGCACGCCGGTCTTTGCGCTCTTGACGGTGAAATTTACAATGTTGTTGATCCCGCGTTGTAACGGTTGCGGCGGACTTGGTGAGTTCGGTGTGACGAGGTCGTAAGTGGAGCCGGCGCCGAAAGCGAAGATGTCGTAATTGGTGCCGTTCGGTCCGGCCGGTACCTGCATCGCGTATTCGCCGTTTCGGACTTCGGCGATAGCGACTTGGTTGCTGGTACCTGCGTTCTCAGCAATTACCACCTCTTTCTGGCCGGGCGGGATGCCTGAGACGCTGCCCTGAATCTGCGTCATCAAGCTGTTGACCGCGGGAGACCCCGTGGCATTCGGGACCAATGAGATTTGTGGCCCAATTGTGAATTTGCCCCCGGTCACGTTCGGCGGAGTAATCGGCGTCGGAACAGCGATCGCGAGCACCAGGGTCGTGAGTTTGTTTGCCTTAACCGGAAGCCGCGTCTGGGCGGTTACCGACGCGCCTTTGATCCTGACCGGATAACTGATGCATCCCTCGATCGGCGCGGGCGATTGCGAAGCGCAGTTCGGCACGATTGTGCCCGGGACATTCGGATCAATCTTCAATTGCACGGTGTGATAGGTCTGCGGCGGCACGCCTCCAGTGTTGAAGATAACCACGTTGTCCTGCAGGGTCTGCAGGTCGACCTGCAGCTCGCTGGTGCCCGGATTGGTGTAAGGATTTGAAATGTTGAAGTACCGGCCGCCGGTGCTGATGTTTGTAAGAATCGTGCCGCTGCCCACCGGTCCGCCGACGCCGCTTGGAGCCGGAACATTGACCCATCCCGAGGTCGCATCGGTCGCATTGGCAGCGGGGTTGAGGCGGACCGAAATCAGGTTCAACAAGATGTTCTGAAAGCCCTGAAAATTCACCGACGGATCGTCCACCAGCCCGATTTCAAGACTGGCGGTAGTTGGCTGCGGCGTCGAGGTGGGCGGTGAGCTGCCCGTTCCACACGCCAAGGGCATCAACAAGGACAAAATCATCAGCAGGGGAGCCGCCAGCGCCAACGCGGCCGGAAAAACCGATCGAAATTTCACTCGAAACCCACCCAGGGAGATTTAAGTCAGCGTTTGGGATAACCTAACGAGTAGATGAAGGCAAGCAAGAGGCGGGCGATGACGGGTAAGCACGCGCTTGACGAGACCGCATTCCGCCCACAAAAATTCCAATCGCTATGCTGAGACGCGCGGGCTTCACGATCATCCTTTTTGTAGCGCTGCTCGCGCTTGCAGCCGCCGTAGGCGAAGCGCGCGCGGCGAACCTCAAGCTCTCGGTCGGCAATCCCGGACTGCAGCATTTCGACTCCGACGGCGGCGTCCAGCTCGACTTCGGACTTACGGACGAGAACGGCCAGCCGGTCGGCAATCTGCGCCCCGACAACGTGAAGGTATTTGAGGATGGCAAGCCGGCCAAGATCGTCGATTTTCGGGGCGTCGGCCAGGGCCGACCCGTCGATATCGTGTTCGTGATGGACGTGACCGAGTCGATGCAACCCTACATCGATGCGGTCAAGCAGAACATGATCTCGTTCGCTCGCGATCTGCAATCGAACAATCGCGACTACCGGCTCGGCCTCGTCACCTTCGAGGACTACGTGATCTCGAAGTATCCCGATTGCAACTGCGCCTACCGCGACAAGCTGACTTCTGACGTGAACGAATTCATCGCCTGGGTCGGCTCGTTGCATGCTGGCGGCGGCGGCGACATCCCCGAGGATCCGCTCGATGCGTTGGTGTATGCCGCCGGCTTTCCATATCGCCCTGAAGCGCAGGTCATCCTGATACTCATCACCGACGCGCCGCCGCACGTCAAAGGCGATGGTCCCGATCGCGAGGGCGACCTCGCCTATCAGAGGCATCACCCCGATCCTAATGCGGACGTGACCGAGGAGACCGGAGGCAGCGTAGCCCGGTTGCTGGAGAAGAACGGCATCACGCTGTATGCCGTCGTGCCGCCGCCGTTCATCGCGCCCGAGTATGCCCAGATCGTAAATGCGACGCACGGCCGCTCGTACAACATCGTGACCGAGGAGGGACATTTCTCAGAGCTGGTGCGCGAACTCGGCCATTCGATCGCCACGCAATATTCGCTGACCTACCGCACCCCGCGGCCGATCGAGGACGGCACCAATCGCAGCGTCGAGCTGCAGGTTGATTACAACGGTCAGACGGCGACCGCCGATACCTCCTACCAGGTGCGCGGCGTCGGCGGCGCGGCGATCAATGTGCCGGAGGAAGGCGCCGGCGGCGCCAACGTCGAGGGCACCGGTCTCGCCCAACTGTCGTTTAACTGGTGGAACCTCGCCGTGCCGATCATCGCGCTGCTCGGACTCTTCGGACTCTCGCGGATGCATTTCGGCGTGTCAACGGAAGAACTCAACGCGATTGTTGCGGCGCAGGCGCAAGCGCCGATGCCGCGCGTTTCGATACCTGGCGCCGGGCGCGCGCCGCCGCGGCCATCGGCTCCGCCGCCGCCACCATCGGGCGTGGTCAGACCGCCGGCGCCCGTCGCGACGCAGCGTTCGAATTCAGGCGCGCATCTCACGGCCATCGAGCCGGTCGACCCGATTCCGAACGATTTCAGCCTGTTCAAGGACGAGATCTCGGTGGGACGCGGCGAGGACAACGATGTGGTCATCCCGCATCCGAGCGTCTCGCGCGCGCATGCGCGGCTGATGCGGCGCGATGGCGTCTACGAGTTGACCGACCTCGGCTCGACCAACGGCAGCTTCGTCAACAACCAGCAGGTGCGCGGCTCGACCATTGTCGCCAACGGCAGCGAAGTTCGCTTCGGCAACATCAGGTTTATATTGCGATTCTAGCCGGCTGCGTTCCGGTTAGAGCGCGCGCGATGCGGCCCAGCACCTCATCCGTAATCGGTTTCGCCGCGTAAAAATTAACGCCCGCACCGCGGACCTCGGCTTCGCGCCACGGCCGGGGTTCACTGGTCAGGTAGATGATCTTGGCGGCAGGTGTGAAGCGGCGCGCGCTCGCGATCACGCAATCGCAGAAACCGGGCAGGAGCGCATCCTCATCGATAACGATCAGGCGCGCATCGCCGGTGGCCAGCGCCCGTAGGGCGTCGCCGGTGTTGCCGCATTGGACCAGAGACCTGGTATCGAGCGCTGCCGAAGAAAGACTGTCGAGCAGCGTACGATCCGCGGAAACCGCCACCATCATGCCACTCACCTCCGCACCACATTGCCGCCGCTGTCCCCCGTTTCCGCGACGTGTTGATAGCTGCGCCGCTTATAGCACAGATTGGCGGCCGTCTGCATCCCCCCCAAGTCGAGCGCAACGGCCGAGCCGGTGAATGATGGTGGTTGAATTTGCGGGCGCGCTCGCGCGGTCAGGTTACGCCGCCCTCCTGACGCATCCGGCGGCTCATCGCGAGCAAGACCGCGAGCAGGTCGCTGCGCGTCAAAATTCCGCGCAAGGTTCCTTTTTCGACGATCGGAATCGCGCCGAATCGTTCGCGGCGCATCAACTCGGCCGCCTGCTCGATTGTATCGGTCGGCTTTAGCGTCATCACGTTGGAGGTCATCACGGATTCGACCGCAATCCGTTCGGGGTCCACCTTTGTTGCATGTCCGCTCGCTGCGCTCGCGGCGATTTCAACCGCGCGCCCCGCGTCGCGAAGATCGCGATCGGTGACGATCCCAACCAGCTTGCCGTTCTGCACGACCGGAAGTTGATTAATGCGATGTTCTTCGAGCAGGGCGCGCGCATGCGCGACCGAATCGAGCGGTTTTACAGTATGGACGGTCAGCTTCATCCAGCGTTCGATCGTCAACTCCATCGGGGGTGTCCTTTCGATGCGAGGGCCGCTCCGCTACGCCGCCGAGGGTCGACCGGTTGCTTTTTGATGGCGAGTCAAATCGAGGAAGGCCCGCAGCATATCGCTGATTGTGATAATTCCGACCAATTTGCCATCGTCAACGACCGGAAGTCCGCCAATCTGCCGATTCAGCATCAGGGTGGCGACTTCTTCCAACGGCGTGGATGAACTGACAGTCAGCGGATCGGACACCATCGCGGCATCGACCAGCGTCGTCTTCAGATAGCCGGAATGGGCTCGGATATCGCCCTCGGTCAGGATTCCAATTACCCGACCATCCTCGACCACCGGCAATCGCCGGAACCTCTCGGCCGTCATCAGCGCCTTCGCGGCGTCGAGTCGATCGCGCGGACCGATGGCAGTCGGCTTGGACGTCATATACTCGCCTGTGCGCATCGCTATCCCCTTCGGATCCTAAAGGTTTAGAATGAAACCCAGCAGAGTTTACGCAAGTTGGTTGCCATAGTAGTGAATGCTATGGCTTTGGCTGAGTATCGAGTCGCGAAGCCGGACTGCTGATCCCGATTGGGTCCGATGGGCAGTCGCCGATGGCGCGAAAGGAGACATCGAGAACGTCGAGGGGGGTCCGCACAGAAATAAGACGGGGCTTAGAGGGCAGGCATTTTACGGTTTTGGATGGCACAATTGTCGCTTGGCAATACGATCGACCGCTTCCGAATTGAGGAGAGGAAGTCATGGCCTTTCCGTTCAAGAAGATTCTTTGCCCCATCGATTTCGACGAGAACTCGCTCGTTGCGTTGGATGTCGCAGTACAGCTTGCCCGGCAAACTGATGGCGTCGTTCATGTCCTGCACGTCGTGCCGATGATCATTCCGCCGACCGGCACGCCAATCTACGTCGACCTTTACAAGGAGC
Organism: Pseudomonadota bacterium; assembly: GCA_021324855.1. Lineage (GTDB taxonomy): Bacteria > Desulfobacterota > Binatia > Binatales > Binataceae > JAJPIG01. The sequence goes on from JAJPIG010000020.1 coordinate 46,000, forward strand.
AGGAACAGGTCGCGCGTCAAAAGCTCGACGAGATCTCAAAGAAGCGGTTGGCGGCGATCAAGCACGAGTTGCTGGTCCACACCGGAGAGCCCCCGGCCGCAATCCTGAGCGCCCAGCGCAGAATCAACGCGGACGTGATCGTGATGGCGACGCACGGCCGCAAGGGCTTCTCGCGGGTCATTCTCGGCAGCGTCGCCGAAATCGTGATGCGCGAGGCGCTCTGTCCGGTGCTGACGGTGCGCAACATCACCCCCACCGATCGCCGGCGTGTGACCGGTTGGATGACGACCAATCCAACCAGCGTCGGGCCGGACGAGAAACTCTCGAATATCGAGATGATTATGCAGGAGGGCGGCTATCGCTCCGTACCGGTGGTTAAAGACGGCAAGCTGGTCGGGATCGTGACCGATCGCGATCTGCGCCGTCACACCGGCTACCTGCCGCATACAGAAGCCAGGATGGCGATGAGCGAGCAGCCTGTGACCGTGACGCCCGCCACGCCGATCGAGGAAGCGGCGCGCCTGTTGCGCGAACGCAAAATCGGAGCGCTGCCGGTCGTCGAAGATGGAACGCTGGTCGGTATCATCACCACGTCGGATTTGCTCAACGCCTTCCTCCAGGAGCACGAGGGCAAATGACCCGCCGCGCGGCGATCGAGTTCTGAGCGAATCGACGCCGCTACGGCCGTAGCGCTCGCCGGGGCCGGGCGACCGGAGAGTAGACATGGCTGGCCGCTCGAACGCGTCCGAATCTACGAAGGATCACCGCTTACCGCCGCTGGTCGCAGCGATGCTCCGCCCGGAGTTCTATCCGGAGCGTCCCGAACGCGTCGAACTCGTACAGACGCACATCTCATATGTCTTCATCGCCGACCAACACGTCTACAAGATCAAGAAGGCGGTGCGGTTTCCGTTCCTTGATGCCACGACCCTCGAGCGTCGCCGTCAACTTTGCCACGAGGAAGTGCGCCTCAATCGTCGGCTCGCGCCGACGATCTATCTCGGCGTGATTCCGATCGTCGAGACTGCAGCGGGATTCGCATTCGACGAGAATCCTCACGCGAACGCGGTCGAATATGCGGTTCGGATGCGCCGCCTGCGAGGCGAGCGGATGCTCGATCGGATGGTCGAGCGGCATGAGGCGACTCCGCAGGAGATCCGGAGCATCGCGGCCCGAATCGCCGATTTTCATCAGCATGCCGAGTCCAGCAAGGGATGGATTTACGGGTCGGCGGCCGCGGTACATCGGATGGTCTGCGGAAATCTGGCCGAAACCGAACAGTTCGCCGGCTCAATCCTTGAGCGCGGTGATCTCGACGCGATCGATGTCTATAATCGCGGTTTCATCGAAGCGAACTGGGAGTTGATCAATCGGCGCGCGCACAGCGGCCGCGTGCGCGAGGGGCATGGCGACCTGCGCTGCGAGCACATCTGTCTCGATGGCGCGCCGATCGTTTTCGACTGCGTCGAATTCAGCGAGCGGCTTCGCTATGGCGATGTGGCCTGCGAGCTTGCTTTCCTCGCGATGGATCTCGATCGGCTCGCCGCTCCCGGCCTCGCCATCGAACTGACCGACGCTTACGTCGCGGCGTGCGGCGATGACGAGCTTCGCATCCTGCTACCGTTCTATAAATGCTACCGTGCGGTCGTGCGTGCGAAGGTCGATTGTCTGCGCAGCCTCGAACGCGAGGTGCCGGACTCCGAGCGCGCCCGGGCACGCCACTCGGCGCGCGCTTACATCACGCTCGCACGGCGCTCGATGGAGCGCATCGCGCCGGCTTTGATCGTGGTTTTTGGTCTTTCCGGGACTGGCAAATCCACACTGGCGCGCGCTCTCTCGATGCGTCTGGGTTTCGATCTCCTGACCTCGGACGTGATCCGCAAACAACTGGCCGGGATACCGCCGACAAGCCGCGCTCCCGCCGGCTACGGCGAGGGTATCTACACGGAAGCTTTCAACCGGCGTACCTACACGACGTTGCTGGCCGAGGCCGCAGACCGATTGCGCAAAGGCCGCGGCGTGATCCTCGATGCAACCTTCCGTCATGCCGACGAGCGCCGGATGGCGAGCGAGGTCGCGGCCCGCGCCGGCGTCCGCGTACTGTTCGTCGAATGCCGCGCGCCGGCTGAGGTGGCTCTTGCGCGTATCGCCGAGCGCGAACGCCGGGCCGGCGAAGTCTCGGACGCAAGCGCGGCCATCTATGCGCGCCAGCTTCGCGACTTCGAGCCCCCCAGCGAGATTGCCGAGGAGGCGCGAGTTGGGGTCGACACCTCGGCCGCTCTCAACCCGGCGATCGCGACGGTTCTGCAGGCGCTCGCATCGCTTGCCGGCGCATCCGCGCCGCATCAAAACGGATGGCGTAACAATCAGGGTCCTGCTCGGCTTTAGTGGAGCGATTCACGATGGATCCCGCCCATTATGCTGCGGTCGAAATCCTGAGCGACGGCAGCTCGATACGCATCCGCGCCATCCGGGCGGATGACAAGGATCGACTCCGGCGTCATTTCGAAACTCTGACCCCGCGCTCGATCTATCAACGTTTCTTCGGCTACAAGCGGGCGCTCACCAAAGCCGACCTGGTGCGGCTCACCGAACTCGATTTCGTCGATCATGTCGCGCTGGCCGCTTCGCTCGGCGCAGGTCCAGACGAAAGGTTTCTCGGTATCGGCCGTTACATCCGTATCGATCACGGCCGCCAAGCCGAAGTCGCCTTCGCCGTACTGGACGAATTCCAGGGACGAGGTATCGGCACGCTGCTGCTGGAGCATCTCGGACGCATCGCGCGCGATGCCGGTGTGACGGAATTCAGAGCCGAGGTAATGGGCGACAACCGACAGATGCTTGAGGTTTTTGAGCGTAGCGGCTTTCGTGTCAGCCGCTCCTCCGAACCCGGCGTGGTGCATCTGAGTTTTCCAATCGAGGAGACCAGCGAGCATTCGCAGGCGAGCCGGACGCGGGAGCGGCTCGCCAACGCGCGCAGTATCGAACGGATGCTCAACCCCCGGTCGGTGGCGGTGATCGGCGCTTCGCGCACCCCGACGAAGCTCGGCGCGATTATGGTTCAGAACCTGATCCGCGGCGGCTACAGCGGCGCGATCTATCCCGTCAATCCGGCCGGCGGAGAGATTTTTGGGCTCAAGGCGTGGCCTGCAATCGACCAGATTGGGCGGCCGATCGACCTTGCGATCATCGTCGTACCGGCGCCGTTGGTCGAAAACGAGATCGTGAAATGCGCCCGCGCGGGCGTGTTCGGCGTGGTTGTCATCAGCGCGGGATTTGCAGCGGGTGCGCTTGACGGCGCGCCGAGCGAGGAGCGGCTGTTCGAGCTGGTGCGCGGGCTCGGAATGCGGATGGCGGGCCCTAACTGCATGGGACTGCTCAACACCGATCCGGCGATAAAACTCAATGCTTCGCTCGCGCCGCTTCTTCCTGCTCCCGGGGGACTGGGGTTCTTCTCGCAAAGCGGAGCGTTAGGAATCACAGTAATCGAGCACGCGCGGAGCCGCGGCTTGGGACTCTCGACGTTCGTCTCCGCTGGACGCCGGACCGACTTATCGAGCAACGACCTGCTCGCTTATTGGTCAGAAGATCCGCACACCACGGTCGTCGGGCTCTACCTCGAGAGCGTCGGCAATCCGCGTAAATTCGCGTGGCTGGCCCCGGAGCTCGCGCGACGCAAGCCAATCGTTGCGGTCAAGTCTGGGCGCGCCGCTTCCGCGACGCGCTCCGCGACCAGCCATACCGCCGCGCTCGCCAATCTGAACGTTGCGGTTGATGCACTGTTCGAACAGGCCGGAGTGATCCGGACCAATACGCTGGAAGAGTTGCTTGATATCGCGGCGATGCTCGTCGCGCAACCGCTGCCCGCCGGGCCGCGAGTCGGGGTGGTCAGCAACGCGATTGGTCCGGGCAGCCTGTTTTGCGACGCCTGCGTGGCGCTGGGTCTCACCGCTCCCGTGCTCAGTGGCGCCTCGATCGACGAATTGCGCGCGGCGTTGCCGGGGTGTTCCCAGCTCGCCAATCCGGTCGATATGACCGAAACCGCCAGCGCCGCAGATTATGAGCACGCCCTTCGAGTGGTGGGCAATGACCCGGCCATCGATTCGGTGGTAGCGCTCTATGTACCCCCGTTTCTCGCCCAAGCGCAGGAAGTCACGGCGGGAATCGCGCGCGGCGCATCCGTCGTGCCGGCGCACAAGCCGGTGCTTGCCGTTGTCTTATCGGAGACCAGACCGCAGGCGATCTTCGACGCGGGTCCGCGCGGACCGCTCCCCTGTTATCATTTCCCCGAAAATGCCGCGCTCGCACTGGCTGCCGCGGCGCGATACCAGCGATGGCGCGCGCAATCGCGCGGAAAGCCGCTGGTTTTCGACCTGCCGACCCGCACCCGGCTTCGCGCACTCATCAATCGGGTGCTGTTGCGAGGCGAGGAATGGGCGATGTGGTTGGATGATGCGGTGTTTATGGAACTCATGGCGGCCTGCGGCATCGCTGTCGCCCCCGCGGACCGCACAACCATCGCCGATGCACCGGCGATCGCCGAACGGATGGGTTATCCTCTGGTTGCCAAGGTGATCTCGCCCGAAGTGATTCATAAGACCGAGGTCGGCGGCGTGATCGCGGGACTCACGTCAGCGGCAGAGGTCGAGAGCGCAGTTGCGCAACTGGTTCGCCGGATGGCGGAGCACGGCAAGCCGCTCGAAGGAATTCTCCTTCAGCGTGAGATTGCAGGCGGTCTCGAAGTGTTGGTCGGCGTCACCAGCGATCCGACCTTCGGGCCGCTGCTGGTTTGCGGGATGGGCGGTGTGACAGTGGAGTTGAACCGCGATGTGGCGTTTCGGCTGCCCCCAGTGACCGAAACCGACGCGGCCGAGATGCTTGCGAGCCTGCGCGCGAGCGCGTTGCTCGACGGCTACCGCGGCAGCCCGCCCGCCGATCGCGCCGCCCTGATAGACATTATCATGCGGGTCTCGGCGCTGATTGAGGTAGCGCCTGAGATCAGCGAAATCGATCTGAGCCCGGTGAAGGTTCTTGCCCCTGGCGCCGGTGCGATCGTCGTCGATGGCAGGGTGCGCGTCAAACCGCTGCGGGTCGGAACATTCCTCTGACCCAAACAGCGAGTTTAATCATGATGCGCGTGCTGGTCTTTAATTGCGGATCGTCCTCGCTCAAATTCGACTTTATCGAGCTGGATGCGTCGGGTGTCAGCGGCAGAAGCCTCGGTCATGGCCTCTTTGAAGAAATCGGCAGGCCTGCGAGCGGCAACCGTCGGCTGGTCGATGCGTTCGGCGCGGTGCACGAGCAGGCCGGAAGAATCGCGAATCATCCGACGGCCGCGCTCGAAGCAATTGCAGCGCTTGAATCGGCCCATTCGGAGTCGCCGCTCAGGCCCGACGTGATCGCGCATCGCTTTGTGCACGGCGGTCCTGATCTCACCGCGCCGGCAATCGCCGATGAGAAGCTCTTGAAAGCGCTCGAGGCTGCCTCGGTTTTTGATCCGCTTCATTACCCGGCGAGCATCGCAACCTTGCGCGCGGTCGCCGTGCGTCTGCCGCAAACGCCTGCGGTGGTCATCGCCGACACGGTGTTTCATCGCACGATTCCGGAGTGGGTACGCGACTACGCGCTCCCGCGCGCGCTCGCAGCGCGCCATCGTATCCACCGTTATGGCTTCCACGGGCCTGCGCACGCATGGATGATGGAGCGATATGCGGAGCTCAAAGGGGTGAGAACATCCGCGGTCAATTTGATCACACTACAACTCGGCGCGGGATGCTCAGCGACCGCGATTCGCAATGGAGTGTCGATCGATACCTCGATGGGATTGACGCCGCTCGAAGGCCTGATGATGGCGACGCGCAGCGGCGACCTCGATCCCGCCATCGTGAGCTTTCTCGTCGAACGCGAAGGCATCACCGCCGCGAAAGTGGTGGAGATGCTCAATCACGAATGCGGTCTGCGCGGCGTCTCGGGCGTCTCGAACGATCTGCGCGAAATCGAGGCGGCGGCGCGCGCCGGCAATCGCGACGCGGCGCTCGCCATCCGTATGTTCTGCTATCGGGTCAGGAAATACATCGGCGCATACCTCGCGGCGCTGGGCGGCGCGGACGCGATCGTCTTCGGCGGCGGAATCGGCGAGCATTCGGCAGCCGTACGCGCCGAAATCTGCGCGGGCCTCAAACCGCTCGGAATCGAACTCGACCGCGCGCGCAACCAGCGTGCGGTCGGCCGCGAAGAGCGAATCAGCGCTGACGGCGCGAGCGTAGAAGCATACGTTATTCCGGTCAACGAAGAACTCTACATGGCGCGCGTGGCCGCCCGGGTAATCGCGGCCGATCGGAGCATCGTATGAGCGCGGCGGGCGGCTCGGCAGCGACAGGCGCGATCACCGCGTCGCGATTGGAAGTCCAACGCGGGCGGCCTTTGCCGCTTGGGGCGTGGCCGGTCGCCGGGGGAGTTAACTTCGCGGTCTTTTCACGGCATGCCACGGGCGTCGAGTTGATGGTTTACGATCCAGCGGATGCGCCCGAACCGACAGTGATCAAGTTCGATAGCAAGGCGAATCGCACCGGCGATATATGGCACGTTTGGATTGGCGGTGTGTCCGAGGAGTGCGCTTACTGTTATCACGTCGATGGTCCGTACCGTCCCGAGGACGGGCTCCGCTTCAATCGGATGCGGGCGTTGATTGATCCCTATGCCCGCGCGCTGCGAATTCCGGCGCACTGGGATTTCACGCGTGCGCGAACTCATGACCCCGCGGTGCCGGACGGCCTCTCCGAGCAGGATAATTCGTCGCACGCCGCGCGCGCGGTAGTAGTCGGCCGCAGTTTTAATTCACCGGCGCTCGAGGCGCTCGGCCATTCGTGGGCCAACACGGTTATCTACGAAACTCACGTGCGGGGACTCACCATTCATCCGTCGTCGGCCACCTCGAATCCCGGCACTTACCTGGGCGTAATCGACAAGCTGCCGTATCTCAAGAGGCTCGGAATCACCGCGATCGAACTGCTGCCGGTGCAGGAATTCAACCCGCGTGAGAATCCGCGGGTCAATCCGATGACCGGCGTGCCGCTCGTGAACTACTGGGGTTACAGTCCGGTCGCGTTCTTTGCGCCGGCAAGCCGGTATGCGAAGGGCGCCGGGGCGACCGAGCCGGAGAAAGAATTTCGGGAGATGGTCGCAGCAGCACATCGCGCTGGCATCGAAGTGATCCTCGACGTGGTGTTTAATCACACCGCGGAGGGCGATGAGCATGGCCCCACGCTTTCGTTCCGCGGCTTTGATAATCCGATTTACTACCTCCTCGCCCAGGATCGGCGTCGGTACGTGAATTTCTCTGGCTGCGGCAACACGCTCAACTGCAATCATCCGGTGGTGCGGGAGTTGATCCTCGACTGCCTGCGGCATTGGGCGGTCGAGCGTGGCGTCGACGGTTTCCGCTTCGACCTCGCCTCGATTCTCGGACGTGATCGTGAGGGGCACGTCGCGAGCAATCCGCCGTTGCTCGAAGCGATTGCCGAGGATCCGATTCTGCGTTCAGTGAAGCTTATCGCGGAGGCGTGGGATCTCGGCGGCGCCTACCAGCTCGGCAGCTTCCCGGGGCGGCGATGGTCGGAATGGAACGGTCGGTTCCGCGATGACGTGCGCCGCTTCTGGCGCGGGGACCCGGGGATGATTTCGGCCTTCGCAAGTCGGCTCTGCGGCAGCGCGGATATCTATCAGCGTTATGGCAAACAACCGCTCAACAGCATCAACTTTATCACCTGCCACGACGGCATGACGCTTAATGATCTCGTGAGCTACTCGCGCAAGCACAACGAGGCCAACGGCGAGAACAATCTTGATGGCGCAGCGGATGATTACAGCGCGAATTACGGTGTTGAGGGGCCCACTGCCGATCCCGCGATCAATCGCGTGCGGCTTCGACAGGCGAAGAATTTGATGGCCACTTTGATGCTCTCGCGCGGGGTGCCGATGATGCTTGGCGGCGACGAATTCATGCGCACTCAGCTCGGCAACAATAACGCCTACTGCCACGACGACGAAACTTCATGGTACGACTGGCGGCTCCTGGAGCGCAATCGCGAATTTTTCGAATTCACGCGGCGGATGATTGCCTTTCGGGCGAATCATCCGGCCCTCAGCGTAGAGCGCTTTTATGAACCGAGCGAAATCGTGTGGTTCAATCCGACCGGCGCGGCACCCGACTGGAGCGCAACGGAGAACCTCCTGGGTTGCGTCATTATCGCCGGCTCATTGCACGGTGGACCGATTGCGATGCTCTTTAACGCTGAGGACGAGGTTGCCCGGTTCCGATGGCCCGAAGCAATGAAGGATACAAAATGGCGTATCGTAATTGATACTGCGGCCGATGGGCCAGCCGATATCGCTGAGTTGGCTTCGGCTCGGCGCCTAGAAGCCCCGACGGTCGCAGTCGCCGAACACTCGCTGATGGTGCTCGAAGCCGATTACACCTGACGCAGAGGTATCAACGATTCCAGAGAATATGCTGTGCTTCGAGCGGCACGCTGGCGTACGGATGCGCAGGTAAGATGCGCGCGCTGTAGTCGCCGGCCGGTCGGACCGCCGGAACTCTCGCCATATAGACGCGCAGTCCGCGTTCGTCGGGACCGGCCGCCGGAGTCATCGTGAAAACCTCGGGCTCGCCCTCCAGCGGTTCGGCGTACAGCTCGACCCGGATGGAGGCAGGATCGATTTCCCCGAGCATGACTTCGAGACGCACGATGTGATGGCCATCGGACTGCTCGGCAACCGGATGACCTAAGCTTAACTGCTGCCATTTGTCGTCCAGTTCGCGGGCCCACCGAGCAAGTTCGAGCGCGACGACACCGCCGTTCGCCGCGCGCCGGCCATATTCGACCGCCGCTGGAAGATAGTACTCTTCCGTATAATCGCGAACCATCCGATTGCTCGAAAAGCGCGGCGCAAGGGTGGTCATGCTGCGGCGCATGCGCGCAACCCAGGAGGTTGGGATGCCGCGCTGATCGCGCTCATAGAACGCGGGGATAATCTCCTGCTCGAGCGTCGAATAGAGCTGCTCCGCTTCCGCGTCGTCCCAGGCGGGATCGTGGTTGTGCTCGTGGCGGTCACCGAACGCCCATCCGAGTCCCGGCGCCCACGCTTCCGCCCACCATCCGTCGAGCTCCGAGAAATTGAGCCCGCCGTTGACGAGCACCTTCATCCCGCTTGTTCCACACGCTTCCCATGGCCGGAGCGGCGTGTTGAGCCAGAGGTCGATTCCCTGCACGAGCTCGGCTGCTATCGCCATGTCGTAATCTTCGATGAACACGGCGCGATTGCTGACGTCAGGCCGCCGGGTGAACTCGATCCACTCGCGGACCATCTGCTTGCCGATGGAATCGCGCGGATGAGCCTTTCCGGCCACCACGATTTGCATCGGACGTTGACTGTCATTGAGCAGCCGGGCGAGGCGATCGGGGTGCCGCAGCAGCAGGCTTGGGCGCTTGTAGCTGGTAAAACGTCGCGCAAAGCCTACCGTAAGCGCTTTCGGGTCAAGCTTACGGGCGCAGGCCGCGACGACCGCTGGATCCGATCCCGCTACGGCTGCCTGGCGTTCGAGCCGTAACCGCAGCGTCTTAACGAGCCGCTCGCGTTCGTTCTCGCGCAACATCCAGAGCGCTTCATCGTCGAGGGCGCCGAACTTTTCCTCGATATTTTCGAGGCCGCGTACCCATCGCTCCTTGCCGCAGGCCTGGGTCCAGATTGCGTCGGCGCCCGCAGAGTCCCAAGTCGGCATATGGACCCCGTTGGTCACATAACCGACCGGCACCTCCTTCTCCGGCCAACGCGGGAACAGCGGCGCAAAGATCCGGCGGCTGACCTCGCCATGCAGCCGGCTGACACCGTTGACACGGCCGGCTCCGCGGATCGCGAGGTACGCCATGTTGAAGGGTTCGCGATCATCCGCTGGATTGGCGCGTCCCAGCGCCATGAGGGCGTGCGGCGTGATCCCCAGCCGCGGTGCGTAGGCCTCGACGTAAATCTGGGCAAGTTCCGGCGGGTAGCGATCGAAGCCCGCCGCGACCGGGGTGTGTGTGGTGAAGATGTTTCCGGCGCGGGTCGCGCGCAGTGCAACGTCGAACGACTGCTCGGTGCGCATCATGAAGCTGCGCGCGCGTTCGAGAACTGCGAACGCGGCATGCCCCTCATTGAGATGGCAAACCTGGCAATCGGGCCGCAGCCGCTCGACCAGGCGCCATCCGCCCAAGCCAAGCACGATCTCCTGCTGCAGGCGCATCTCGGAACCACCGCCGTAGAGTTCGCCGGTGATTCCACGATCGGCCGGCGTATTGAGCGGATCGTTGCTGTCGAGCAGGTACAGCGCGACCCGGCCGACCGTCACCTGCCAGACCCGCAAGCGCAGCGGCCGCCCCGGCATCCGCAGCTCGATCCGCAACCAGCCGCCATGCCCGTCCGGTACCGGCGTCACCGGCATCATGCCAGGCTCGTTGTACGGGTAGAGCTCGCGCTGATTGCCTTCGGTGTCGAGTGCCTGGCGGAAGTAGCCGAGTTGATAAAGCAGGCCTATGCCGATGAGCGGCACCCCCAAGTCGCTGGCGGTCTTCAAATGGTCACCGGCGAGGATGCCGAGTCCGCCTGAATAAATCGGGAGCGCCTCGCTCAAACCGAATTCCATGCTGAAGTATGCGACGGGACGCAGATCATCGGCGCCGTGGTGCTCGGCGAACCAAGTGGGAGTGCGCAAATATTCGGCGCGGGCTGCGACCTGCCGCTGGAGTTCATCGACAAAGGCCGGAGTAGCGGCAAGATCGGCGATTCGCGCCTCTGTCAGGTTTTGCAGAATCAGCCAGGGATTGTTGGTCGCATGCCACAATTGTGGATCGGCAAGCTCCCACAACGAATCGGCGGCATGATTCCAACTCCAGCGCAGATCGATGGCCAGCTCGTACAGCCCCAGCAATTGCGATGGCAGGCTGCGTGGCAGATATCCGGCCCAGTTCATCGCTCAATTGATGCTGCCAAGCGGCGGGCTATGACCGGGACTTCTGCGGCGCGGCTTCTGATGACGGCGATTGGTCCTCGATTTCGATTGTAACTTTGCGCCGCGTCGCTTCGCGCGACCTCGGCATCGTCAGTTCGAGCACGCCATTTTGATAGGTGGCCCTGGTCGCTTCGGCCTGTACGGGGTGGGGCAGGGTAAGCACCCGCTCAAAGGTTCCGTAGGCAACTTCACGATGAATAAAATCGCGCCGCCTTTGCTCCCGCCGCTCACGGCGGGTACCTCGGATCGTCAGAAGATTGCCTGTGATGGTCACTTCAAGCTGTTCAGGATCGACTCCCGGAAGATCGGCGCTCACCACCAGCCGGTCGTCCTCGAGAAAGGCCTCCAGCGCCGGTGAGCGAGTTCCGGTGGTGGTAACTTCTCCGGGCCGGCCCAGCAGCCGGTCGAACATATCGTCAAGGTTCTGACGGAATCGTTCGACTTCACGGAACCCCAGCCACATCTCAGGTTGTCGCGCCATTGCTTCACTCCAAATACGCATCTTTCCGCGTAACCCATTTTAGCGAAACTGAGGCATCCGGGTTAGGGCTACCGCTTTCGCGATCGAGCGTTTGTCCACCTCGATCGCAATGTGTCGGAAAATTCCGCGGTTTTGTGGTTTGTGGGCATCTGGCTCGCTATCCGGCGATGTTATAGGTCTACCGGGAAGAGTCGGGCCCGCTTTCGCATCAGGGAAGTTGCTTCGAGGCAGGCTTGGCGAATCGATGGCATCGAAATCTGGCGGCTCATCGGGGTCAGGATGGTACAGCAAGCCTTTTCGGCTGGTCCTGATCTATTTTCTGGTCGGCGGCCTTTGGGCGGTGGTCTCGGACGTCGTTGAGGTCAATTTTGCGCTGTTTCCAGTCGCCATCGATCGGCTGATCTTTGTCGCGATGACGGCAGTGCTGTTCTATATCGTATTGCGCGAGTATCGCATTGTCATCGAGCAGTCGCGGGCCGCCGAGCGCGACAGCGCCGCGCGGGTTCGCGCCTATTTCGCCTCGGCCGCCGAAGGGCTGATCGTCGTCGATTCCCGCGGCCTGATCGTCGACGCGAACGCGAAGGCCGAAGAGATGTTCGGCTACCGGGAACTCGAGCTGATCGGGCAACCGATCGAGATACTGGTTCCCGAGCGCCTGCGCGAGAAACACCGCCGCGAGCGCCGCGAATATCTCAAGACTCCGCGCTCGCGCCCGATGGGCTTCGGCCGTGACCCGATCGGCCGGCGCAAGGATGGCACCGAGTTTCCGATCGAGGTGAGTCTAAGTCATATCGGCACCAAGCAGGGCGGGCTGGTGACGGGGTTCATTACCGACATCACGGAACGGCGTAATCTCGAATTTCAATCGCGACGCAGCGAGGCGATGGCTGCAATCGGCACCGTGGCCGCCGGAGTCGCGCACGAACTCAATAATCCGCTCGCAATTATCTCAGCGCGCGCCGAGCTGATGATGGCCGAAGGGGCGAAACTCGGCCTCAACTCGCAGCTCATGAGCGATCTCGAGGTCATCCAGCGCAACTCGCAACGGGCGAGCCGGGTGGCGACCGAACTGCTGACGCTCGCACGCCAGCCGCAGAAAGCCCATCGCCCGATCAGCATCAACGACCTCATCGCCGAGACGATACTCCTGTTCCGCGAACAGACGATGCGCGACGAAATTCGCATCGAAACGCAGCTCGCCGACTCGCTCCCCGAAGTTATGGGCGATCGCACCGCGCTCTCGCAAGCGATCGTCAACCTTTTGAGTAATGCGCGCGAGGCGATCTCGCGCGCGGGAGTCATCCGAATCACGACTCAGGTATCGACCGGGCATCCGGATGAGGTGTTGTTGACCGTAGAGGACACTGGAACCGGGATCTCGGAGGACGTGCTTCCCCATATCTTCGATTTGTTCTACACCACCAAGAGCACAGGCACCGGACTAGGTCTTTGGATCACCAGGCGCGCTATTCGCGAGCATGGCGGCGAGATCGACGTTACCTCCAAGCCGGGTGCGGGGACGATCTTCCGAATCACGCTGCCGGCGCTATCCCGCTCCGCCGACGCCGACGAAACACTGAAAACCGGTTAATCGACTGTCCATAAGAATCATGGTTCAAAAGGCGGCATAATTGTTGCTCGATTCCTCTTTGGTAGGTTTCGATGCCCTGCAAAGTTCTGGTGGTGGATGACGAACTCGACTTGGTCGACACGTGCGCGCGACTGATCGAAGGCTTGGGTTGCGTCTGTATCAAGGCCTTTGACGGCCCCGAAGCAATCGCGATGATCCATGCAGAGCATCCCGACCTGATCCTCACCGACTTTAATCTTCCCCATGGCGACGGTCTCCAAATTCTGCGCCGGGCGCATGAAAAGCCGCTCGCGATACCGGTGATCCTGATGACCGGTTACCACACGCCGGAAATTGCGCAGGCGGCATCTGACGCCGGCGTGAGTGCCTATCTGCGCAAGCCGTTTCTTACCCGCGAACTGACACAGGCCGTTCGCAGCGCTTTGCATTTCTCGAAATCATAACGGTTAAGCAACCCGGATGTGTCCGCGAGCCTGTGGCGCGTGGGTCCATAGGTGTTGCAGTCCTGACCCAATTCCGGGCCTCGATTACGATGTGGCGCGAAACTGCGCGCTTTTAGATGCTACAACAAGCTCTGTGTAATCATCGCCGCTCAGCGCAGGTTATGTTTGTGCAGCAGCCTGTGGAGCGTTTTGCGATCAATGCCGGCCTTGCGCGCCGCTTGTGAGACGTTGCCACCCTCGCGTTTGAGTACCTCGGCTACGTAAGCAGACTCGAGCTGATTGATCCATCGCTCCTTCGCTTCTTTGAGCGTCATTCGCGCGCCTAGATCGGATGGCACTGTGACGTCATTTACGGGAACCGGCGCTCTTAGATGTTCGGGGAGATCGGCCAGGGCTATCCGCTCGTCGTCGGCCAGTGCGCAGGCGCGCTCGATGACGTTCTGCAGCTCGCGCACATTGCCCGGCCATCCGTAGGCCTCGAGCGCGACAAGCACCTCCGGCTCGAAGCCGACGATCCGATTGTTTGCCTTTTGGGTAAATTTCTTCAGAAAAAAGTGCGCGAGCAGCGTGATGTCGCCCTTGCGTTCACGCAGGGGAGGAAGCGGGATATCGATCACATTGACGCGATAGTAAAGATCCTCACGGAAGCGGCCCTCACCAATCTGCGTCTTCAAATCGCGATTAGTCGCCGAGACTACGCGGATATCGATCGGTATCTGCCGAGTGCCGCCGACGCGGCGGATCTCGCGCTCTTGTAGAGCCCTGAGCAGTTTCGATTGGAGGCCCGCAGGCAGTTCGCCGATTTCGTCGAGAAACAGCGTGCCCTTGTCCGCGAGCTCCATCAGGCCCGGCTTCGCGTTCATCGCGCCGGTGAAGGCGCCGCGCTCATGGCCGAACAGTTCCGATTCAAGCAGATTTTCTGGCAACGATGCGCAATCGACGGGCACGAACGGCTGCGCAGCGCGCTCGCTGTTGGCATGGATCGCGCGCGCGATGAGTTCCTTGCCGGTCCCGGATTCACCCAGCACCAAGATGTTCGCATCGGAACGCGCCGCCTTGCGCACCAGCTCGAGCACCTGCTGCAACGCCATGCTGCGCCCGACGATATTCTCGAAGCCGTAGACGCCGCGAAGCTGCTCGCGCAGGTTCGCATTCTCGATCGCCAGCCGCCGCTGCTCTATCGCGCGCTCGACGGAAAGTTTGAGTTGGTCCATCGTGAAAGGCTTGGCGAGGTAATGAAACGCGCCTTCCTTCATCGCTTCGACCGCCGACTCGATGGTCGCGAAAGCGGTCAGCATAATTACCGGCCGCGAGGGATCGATCGCCCGCGCGCGCTTGAGGATTTCGAGCCCGCTGATCGTCGGCATCCGCAGGTCCGTCAGCAGCAGATCAAGATGATCAGTCTCGAGCAGCTTGAGCGCGATCTCGGGTTCGGTCGTGGTCAGACATTCGTAACCGACGGCGCCCAGGATGCGCCGGCAGTTCTCAAGCATGTCAGGTTCGTCGTCGAGAATAAGAATCCGCTGCTGCAAGGTGCTGCCTGCGCTCGATAAAGGCACGGAACGCCGCGCAAAATAGAATAAAGATGTTGCTCAAGGCACACAACTGACCCCATTTGCCTCGGGCTTGGCCGTCATCAATCGCGGCGATGCTGCCCGGCGAAGCCGCTAATCTTTGTACTTTGACGGCTTGAAATTCTTGATCAGGACGCTGTTGCCGTACGGGCGCTGGTAAACCACGAAATAGCGATCGCGAAACAGGTTGAAGTGGTCGATGGGGTAGAAGCTTATCGCCGCCATCCAGGTGTCCACGTCCGACTCCTTGAGCCACATCCAGTTCTCCGGTGACTGCTCCGGATTGCGATCGATAATCACGATACGGCCGTCGGGCTTCAAGTACTTGGCAGTATTGTCGAGGTACAGCTCGCGATGCTCAATCATGTGCAGCACGCGATGGAAAAACGCGAGGTCGACGTTCTTCACCGGCAGCTTCGGATCGTCGTACTCGCCCAGCACCGTACGCAGGTTGGTGACGCCGCTTTCTTTCGCCCGCTTCGCGACGTAGTCGAGCATTTTCTGATCGATATCGACAGCATAAACGATCCCTCCGGGCGCAACTGCCTTCGCAAAGGGAATCGAAAACGAGCCGCTTCCTGAACCGATGTCCGCCACGATGTCGCCCGGCTTGAGGCCGAGCTTCCTGATGACCTCATCGACCTTCAGGTAACGCGCCGGGTCGTTCATCTTCGCGATGTACTTCTCGGCCGGCATCTGCATCAGTTGCGCGTGAGCAGGAGCGAGTCCGCTGATGAAAATCATTGTGAAGACGAGCAGCGTGCTCAGCTTGAAGGAGGTTCGGGTCATTTGGCTTGTCTCCGCATGCGGAATCTATGGCGCCGCAAAGATACTGATATCGGCCGGCTTTCATCAACCTGTCGATTATCGACTGCGGCGTTTTGAATCGAAACCATCGACCCTTCGCTGCCTCCCGCCATAGAATGGGACCATCCTGCTTCGGTCCGGAGGCGGTATGGCGACGGTCAGGCTCATCGAGTATGGCGAGGCGAGCCCGGAAGTGCGGGCGGTCTACGATGACATCAAGGCAACCCGCAAGGTCGACTGGATCAACAATTTCTGGAAGGCGCTCGCGAATCATCCGCCGACCCTTAAACGGACATGGGAGAGCGTAAAGGAAGTGATGGCACCCGGGGCGCTCGACCCGGTCGTCAAGGAGATGATCTATCTTGCCGTCAGCGTGACCAACGGATGCGAGTATTGCATCCGATCCCATACCGCGGCAGCGCGCAAGGTCGGGATGAGCGATGCGATGCTGGGCGAGTTGATGGCGGTGGTCGGGATGGCGAACGAGACCAATCGGCTGGCGAACGGCTACCAGGTCGAGGTCGATCCGCAGTTCATGACCAAAACCTGAGATCCGGGCGCTGCCGCGATGCTCGGGGCGCTTGCGCAGGAGACATCCGAAAGGCGAGATTCATCCCGAGACCCGCCCTCGTCGAGCGCGGGTATGACATCGCCGGGCTGCGCAGCAAGAGCTGGGAGGAGTTCGCGCGCGCCGACAGTCCGCCAATGGACCTGATCATAACGGTATGCGATCAGGCGGCCGGCGAAGTCTGTCCGTTGTGGCCGGGACGGCCGCTCACCGCGCATTGGGGAGTAAGCGATCCCGCCGCTTTTGTCGGCAGTGATGTTTCGTCCTGAGCCGCGGGGTGGGAGCGGGCTACGCGCAGACGGCAACACTTTCGTTCACGGCGGCCTCGAACAATTTCGAGCTCGCGATTGCCGTTGCGGTCGCGACCTTTGGCATCGACAGCGGCGCGGCATTCGCCGCGGTCATCGGACCGTTGATCGAAGTGCCGGTGATGATTGCGCTGGTCGACGTCGCACTCTGGACGCGTGGCCGCTACTTCGTTGTCGCACCGGAGACAAAAGTAGCGTAACTACTTCAGGTTGAACGCCCTCGCCGGCGGAACCATCGCGCACTTGATCGCGGTTTTGTCCCCGTTGATTTCGGCCGCATCAGGCCTGTTTGAAGATTGGCGCAATCGGCGCCGGGAGGCCGGTCTCAGCGAGGCATCGCTCGCGCAACACCGCGATCGGCGGGCCGAAGTTGAAAAGCGGCGGCGTGCCGCGTTCGGCCCTGAGCTGTTCGCGCAGATTCCGCGTCGCGGCCTCGTCGATGCGTCCGTCGCGATCGATCACCACGCCGTAGCGCCGAGCGCCTTCGACGGTCACCAAGCCCCGCTCAACCTCGCGCGTTACGATGGCCGGGTCGCGCGCCAGCGGGTCGCCCCATCCTCCGCCGCCCCATGTCACGTAGTGCAGCAGGTCGCCCGGATTGACGCGCACGTGATCGCATTTGGAGGGCAGATGCTCGCGCGTGCCGTCGGTGCGAATCAAAAGCTTGCGGCTCCGCGCGCCGGGCAATCCGCCGTTCACGCCCCACGGATAGGTGAACCATCGATCGTCGTGGATCGAAATTTCGCCCGCCGCGAGAAAGCGATAGACGACATCGATCGCGTTGCCGCCGCGATGAAGCCCCGGGCCGCCGCTGTCCGGCACGGTTTCGTAACGTTCGATGCGCAGCGGAAAGTACGCCTCGAGAAATTCATTGGGGACGTTGAAGAACGAAGGCCACAGCGAATGGCCGTCGGGTCCGTCGCCCACAGGGCGGCCCGGGATGCCGCCGAAGCCGATCTGATAAAGCTGGTACCATTCGCCGCGGTCGTTGTAACCGGAATACATCAGATGCGGCGACGACGAGAAACCGGCCGCGTTCAGAAATTCAGGCTGGCGCTGGCCGAGTAATCCGCCGAGCACATCGAACACGCGGCCTAACCCGTGCGTGCGGCATGAGAGCGCCGCCGGATAGCGCGGCTTAAGCAGCGTGCCCTCGGGAATCTTCACCTCGACCAGCGGATAGAAGCCGTCGTTGTAGAGAATCTGCGGATCGAACACCATTATCATGTAGATGCCGAAGAACATCTTGAACATGTTCTCGTTGAGGAAGAAGTTGATGGAGCCTTCGGACTGCGGGTCGGTGCCCGACCAGTCGATGATCACCCGCTCGCCCTCGCGGCGCATCGTGCACTTGAGCTTGTACGGGCCGACCCCGCGGCCGTCGTCGCAGATGTAATCCTCGAAGGTTAGTTCCTCCTCAGGGATGGTGCGCTTGATCAACTCAGCCATCGCGCGCCGGTTCCGTTCGAGCGCCGCATCGAGCGCGGCGACAAAAGTATCGACGCCGAACCGCTCGCACATTTCGATCACGCGCCGCTCCGCCGTCCGGCAGGCGGCGACTATCCCGTTCAGATCGGAGCGATTCCAATGCGGCAGGCGGACCTGGTTCAGGATGACGCTCAGCACTTCTTCCTGCAGCTCGCCGCCGCGGTAGAGCTTGACCGGCGGGATGACGACGCCTTCCTCGAAAATCGATGTCGCGTCGGTGGGCAGGCTGCCCGGCACCTTGCCGCCAACGTCGGTCATATGGCCGAGCATCGCACCCCATCCGACCAGCCGTCCGCCAAAATAGATCGGCTGCAGAATCAGCCAGTCGTTCGCGTGACTGATCGCGCCTTCGCACTTGTAGGGATCGGAAAGCAGGATGATGTCGCCTTCCTCGATGGTTCCTTCGTATGCGTTCAGAAACCCGGCGATGAACGAGCCGAACTGGCCGACGACCATCCGTCCTTCGCGATCCGCGATGAGCGGAAATTCGTCGTGCTGCTCGCGGATTCCGGGTGACATCGCGGTCCGGTAGAGCACCGCGTCCATTTCGAAACGCGCGTTGCGAAGCGCGCTTTCGATGATGTCGAGCGTGATCGGATCGATCGTAACGCGTCCGAAAGGCTGCTGATTGCGCTCAACGATTCGCGCTTTCATCATGACCTCCCCGGATTCCGAACAGGCCGGATCAGGATGTTGCCGAAACGATCAACCTCGCCCGCGCAGCCGGGCAGGATGAGCGTGGTGCTGTCGAACTCGGTTACGATCGCGGGGCCGTCGATCCGATTGCGCGCTTTGAGCCGCGCCCGATCGTAAAGCCCGGCGCTAATTGCCTTGCCGGCGATCCAGACCGGCGTCTCGCCGAGCCGCGCGCCGGACGGATCATGATCGCCTTCGGCGATGATATTCGGTCGGACCAGTGGCGGCTTGCCCTGCACGATCGCGCGCAGATTAACGAACTCGTGCTCGACATCGAGCGCGAAGGTGAAGAGCCGACGATGGATGGCGTCGAAACTTTGCGCGACGGCCCGCATCCCGTCGCCCGCGAAGCTCTCGATCTCGACCGGAACCGGAACCTCGAAGCCCTGCCCATGATAGCGAACATCGACTTGGTAGATGGTTGTCTGATCGGACCGCGGCACGCCTTCCGCATCGAGCGCGGCGGCCGCGGTCTCCGCCAGTTCGGCGAGCATGCGCCCGACTTCGTCATTCGAGGTATCGCTGAAGCGGCGGATGAAGGTGCGCGCAGCCTCGTTGCGCGTGCGCGTGGTCGCATCACCGTAGGCGCACAGCACGCCCGGACTCGGCGGGATGATCACCGGCCAGCATCCAAGCAGCAGCCCAAGCGCATTGGCATGGAGCGGGCCGGCGCCGCCGAAGGCGACCAGCGCGAAGTCGCGCGGGTCGTAGCCCTGCTCAATCGAGACCAGGCGCAGCGCGCCGAACATGTGCTCGTTGACAATATCGATAATCCCGCTCGCGGCCTGCTCGATGCCGAGACGCATCGCATCGGCGATCTTCGCAACCGCACGCCGCGCCGCCTCGCGATCGAGCTTCATCTCGCCGCCGAGCAGACCCGCCGGCAGAAAACCGAGCACCAGGTTCGCGTCAGTGACGGTCGGATCCGTGCCGCCCTTGCCGTACGCCGCCGGTCCCGGCTCCGCGCCGGCGCTGCGCGGGCCGACGCGCAGCGCGCGAGTCAACTCGGGGACGTAGGCGATCGATCCGCCACCCGCACCAATCGTCCGTACGTCGAGCGATGAAGCGCGCACCGCCACATCGCCGGCGCGCGTCTCGCGCCGCACGCGTGGCTCGCCGGCCTCGACCAGGGCGACATCGGTGGATGTCCCGCCCATATCGAAGGTCAGCAGATTCTCGAAGCCCGCCTGACGCGCGGCCCATAGTGCTCCCGCGACTCCGCCCGCCGGCCCGCTCATCAGCAGGTTGACCGGCGCATGCTCGGCCGCCTCGAACGACATCAGGCCGCCGTCGGAGCGCAGCACTTTGAGGCGCGCGCCGATCTTGCGATGCTTGAGTTCGCGCACGAGATTCCCGAGATAGCGCGCGACCGTCGGCCGCACGTAGGAATTCGCCACGGTTGTCAGCGTGCGTTCGTACTCCCGCATTTCGGGCAAAATTTCCGAGGACAGCGAGATCGGCACGCCCGGCATCTCGCGCGTCGCGATCTCGCGCACGCGGCGTTCGTGCGCATCGTTCGCGAACGAGTTGATGAGCGAGACCGTAATTGCCTCGACCTTGCGGCGCTTCAGATGCTGAAGCGCGGCGACTACGCTTTGCTCGTCCAGCGGACGGACAGTCTCGCCGCGCGCGCTTATCCGTTCATTGATCTCAACCGTATCCTCCAACGCCGCGAGCGGTTCGGGTTTCGGCCAGATGATCCACCCGGCGAGACCGCCCGGGACGTACGAGCGCGCGATCTGTAGCACCTGGCGATAGCCGTCGGTGACGATCAGGCCGACGCGCGCGCCTTTGCCTTCGAGGATTGCGTTGGTGGCGATGGTCGTACCGTGCATCAGCTCGCTGATAGCGGACGGATCGATCCCCGCGATCGCGCAGACGCGGCGGATGCCTTCGAGCACCCCGGCCGACTGATCGGCGGGTGTGCTCGGCACCTTGGCGCGAAAAGTTTCGCCGTTGGATTCGTCTATCAGCAGAAGATCGGTGAACGTGCCACCGACATCGACGCCCAGCCTGTATGCCACTTGTTCAATAACCTCAGTCTCTCCGGGTCGCGAGGCTCGCGATTATCTAAACCGCGGCGCGCGGAAAGAGGCCGGCGCGCGAGAGCATCCCGGGTACTGGGTGCATCAGTTGCGTTTCGAGCCAGGTCGCGGTCTCGATCAGCCGCGGCAGCGAAAGCCCGGTCGCAATTCCCATCCGCTCGAGCATGTAGGCCAGATCCTCGGTTGGAATGTTGCCGGTCGCGGCCGGCGCAAACGGGCATCCGCCGACGCCGCCGAGGCTCGAATCGAGCACACCCACGCCAGCTTCGACCGCAGCGTAAGAATTGGCGAGGCCGGTGTTGCGCGTATTATGAAAATGGCAGCGGAGCCGGATGCCGCCGATGATCTTCGCGACCGCGTTCACGCGCTCGGTCACATCGCGCGGCGTCGCCGCGCCGATCGTGTCGGCGAGCGCCAGTTCATCCGGTTGATGCTCGGCGACGCGCCGGACCACCTCAATCACGCGGGCGAGCGGCACTTCGCCCTCGAACGGGCATCCGAACGCGGCCGAGATTGTCACGCTCGAAGGGATTTTCGCAGCGTGCGCCGCCCTGGCGACCTCGGCCCAGGCGGCAATGCTTTCATCGGTGCTGACGCCCTGGTTGCGCCGGCTGAAGGTGTCGGTCGCGACCACCGCGAAATTGATTTCGGAGACGCCGGCCGCGATCGCGCGATCGATCCCACGGCGATTCAAAACCAGCCCGATGTATGATGCTGCGCCGTGCGGCAGCGCGGCCATCACGGCTTCCGCATCAGCCATCTGCGGCACGCGTTTGGGATTGACGAAAGAGACCGCCTCGATGCGGCGGATGCCGGCGTCGATCGCGCGCCGAATCAACTCGACCTTAACCGCCGTCGGCAGCATCACGGCTTCATTCTGGAGGCCGTCGCGCGGCGCAACTTCCACGATTTCGACTGCCCGCAGAGCCATCGCTCGATTCCTCCCGCGGAAACTCAGGCGCAGAAACGTATCTTAATCATAGTCCCGCGAAGCCGTGAAACCGAACCAGCCGTCAGCTTGCCGCTCCGCCGGACACGTGGTATGCGCGAGGCAGGGCGGGCGTCGTCCGCGAGGGAGCTTTGGATGTCACGCAAGGCCAAGGGCAAGCGGCCCATCTACTTCGAAAATCCTGAGTGCGACAAGCTGCTGGCGATCACGATGGCGCTGGCGGGCGAAGTCTCGGTGATCCGCGAACGACTCGACACGATTGAGCGAATCCTGGAAGTAAAAGGCGCACTCAGCGCGGCGGAGGTCGAGAGCTACCGGCCCAACGAAAAGGTTGCAGCCGAGCGCGAGCGATGGCGCGAGGAGTATCTCGAGCGCATCCTGCGCATCGTTCATCATGAACTCGAATCGATCGAGCGCGGTGAAGGCAGCTATCAGAAGGCAATCGAAAAAGTTTCGAACTGAACTTCCAAAGAGGAACCGAGATGGCCGAGCAGAGCCAGCATGCGATGTTGCCGCGAGCTAGTCACGACGAGCTCGCGCGGCAGAGTTTCGTCCAAAGTTTGAAGATTTACCTGGCGACCAGGGTCTCGCCCGGCAATGAGCGAATCTACGAGCGAAGCGCGAAGCCGCGCTTCGAGCGCGAGCATCGCCGCGCCCCGCGCGATCGTCACGAGGTGCGGAGCGTGATGGCATCGGAGCCGTACTACAGGATGTGGAGCGCGCTCCAGCGCACCAGCCAGGAGATGATGTGGGATTCGGTCGCAACCAGCGTCGAGCGCCAGCTCGATGAGTTGGTCGAGACCGCCCGCGCATCGGGCGGAGCAGGGGGGACTCTCACGCTCGATCCGGCGCTTGCATTGCCCGAATATCATGCGGCGGTTGATATCCATTGCCAACCCGGCGGGTACCATACCGAGCTTCGGCAGGACGACATGGCGGCGGGCGCGATCTACGATCGCGCCGTCTATATCTATGCGATGGGCCGGATGGGCCCGTTCAACGACGACATGGGCCGCAGCACGGTCAACTGGCTCCTGCGCGAGCATCCGGATTTCAAGCCCGCGAAAATTCTCGACCTCGGATGCTCGGTCGGCCACAGCACGATTCCGTATGTCGAAGCGTTTCACGGCGCCGAGGTCCACGCCATCGACGTCGCCGCGCCGATGCTCCGCTACGCGCATGCGCGCGCCGAGGCGCTCGGCAGGCGCGTTCATTTTTCGCAGCAGAACGCCGAACGGACAAACTTTTCCGACGCGTCGTTCGATCTGATCGTCTCCCACATCCTGCTGCACGAAACCTCGGCCGGAGCGATTCGGCGCGTGATCGCGGAATGCCGCCGCTTGCTCAGGCCGGGTGGGATGATGATTCACGCCGAGGTGCCGCAATTCGAAGGGCTGCCGCCATATGCTGCGTTCATGCTCGACTGGGACACCTACAACAACAACGAACCGTTCTGGGGCCGCTATCACGATCTCGATCTGAGGGCGCTCGCGGCGGAAGCGGGATTCAAACCGGAGAACGTCAGCCAAATCATGGTGCCGAGCGCCTTCGAACAGGCTCGCGCGCGGACGAAACTCCTGCAGGGAGGGGATTTCGGCGGCGCGGGCCAATGGTTCCTGTACATCGCGCGGGCGTGATGATGCGCGATGAACGGCGCGATTGACATCGTCTGCAATCTCTTCACCGAGCAGGAGGTGCGGCTCGGCCAGACCGGGATCGACGACGATTTCATGACCCAGGTGCGGATGCCGGAGCAGATGCGCCGCGGGGTTTCAATCGACAACTATCTCGCCAAAATGGATCGCGCGGGAATCGAGCGTTCGCTGCTCATCGCGGTGCGCGCCGGCGACCTCCGAGTCAAGGGCTCGTTCGAGATTCCCTACCGGCGCGTTTACGAGGTCTGCCGCGCGCATCCCGATCGCTTCAGCGGACTGGCCGGCGTCGATCCGACGCGCGGGATGGCGGGCTTGCGCGAGCTCGAGCAGGCCGTTCGCGAATACGGCTTCGTCGGCGCTCATCTCTACCCGCATTGGTTCGAACTGGCGCCCGACCATGCGCGTTACTACCCCTACTATGCGAAGTGCTGCGAGCTCGACATCCCGATCATGATGCAGGTTGGCCAGAACCTCATTTACCAGCGCGACCGCCGATTGCCGAGCGTCGGGCGGCCGATCACGCTGGATCACGTCGCGATCGATTTTCCGGAATTGCGGCTGATCGGAATTCATATCGGCTATCCCTGGACCGAGGAGATGATCTCGATGGCGTGGAAGCACGAGAACATCTTCATCGGGGCGGACGCCTATGCGCCGAAGCACTGGCCCGCGCCGCTGGTGCACTATATGAACACCTATGGCCGCGGGAAGGTGATGTTCGGCACGGACTGGCCGGTCATCGATCCGGAGCGCGCGGCGATCGAGATCGAAACGTTGGGACTCAGGCCCGAATCGATGCGCGCGGTGACTCGCGAGAACGCGCTCCGCGTCTTCAAGCTCACGAAGCGAAACTGATGGCGCGGCTGCGGCAGGAGAAACCCGATGGCTGATGCGCTAGGATGGCGGCGGAAGTTCGGCGTAATCGCGCCATCGACCAACACTATCGTCCAGCCCGATTTCGACGATTTGCGACCGCGCGGCGTGACCAACCATTACGCGCGCATCTACATTCCGAACGACCCGATCCGCAACGATAACGACTTCGAGCTCCTGATGAAGAACATCCGCAAGGAGCTGATGGCGGCGGTCGACCGCGTGATGACCTGCGAGCCCGACTATCTAATCATGGGGATGTCATCGGAGACGTTCTGGGACGGGTTGGAAGGCAGCCGCCGGTTTCGCGAGCGCGTCGAAGGCCGCTCGGGGTTGAAGCTCTCGATGGGCTCCGACGCGTCGCAGGAGGCGCTCAAGTGCTACGGCGCGCGGCGCCTCGGCGTCATTACGCCGTACCAGCCGGTTGGCGACAAGCAGGTTTTGCGATTCTTCAACGATTGCGGTTTCGATGTCGTCCGTTTGAAGGGGCTCCGCTGCGACAGCCCGGTTCACATTGCGCACGTGCAGCCGTCGATACTCCGCGACGCCATCGCGGAGGTGAACGGGCCCGACGTTGAGGCGATCATTCAGGTTGGCACGAACCTCAGCATGATGCGGCTGGCAGCCTCCGCCGAAGCGGTGCTCGGCAAGCCCGTGATCGCGATCAACACGGCGACTTATTGGCACGCATTGCGCCACAATGGAATCAATGATCAGATCGAAGGCTTCGGCCGCCTGATGGCCGAATTCTGATGCGCTGCGGGCTGCTCAGCTCCGCGGCCAGATGACCCGCGGCTCGATGCGGATTCCGCCGCGGGGGTTGAACCTGCCGATCACCTCAATCCAGCGCGGCTCGAGAAGCTTAACTAGATCATCGCAAATCCGGCTGACGCACGACTCGTGAAACGAGCCGTGCTGGCGAAAACCCATCAGGTAGAGCTTCAGCGATTTCGACTCGACGCACCATCGGCCGGGCCGGTACTGGATCTCGATCGTGCCCCAGTCCGGCTGTCCGGTTATCGGACAGAGGCTGGTGAATTCGAAGGCTTCCAGCCGGACCAGCGCCTCCTGGGCGGGTGGAAAGGGCGACGTGAAGCGCTCCAAAAGCTTCGGGTCCGGGTGGTCGAATCGTATCACGGACTTTTTGCCCAGAGCTTTGAATGCAGGCTTGGACGCCATCCGAGCAGATGTCTCCACTTCAAACAGGATTCGTGAGCCGTCGCCCGTAATCAAGGCTGATGCACGCGGATTCGGCAGGGCCCACTTGCCAAGCATTTGCCAGTTTGATACATGGACCGGCTAACATAAGACAGACTAAACCGAAGGCTGATTCCTTCCAATCTCAGAGTGGCAAAATTCTCTCAATATTCACATCAGGTTAACATTGATTACTCTGGTATCTATTTTAAGGAGCCAACGTGATGAGAGTGAGTAAGATTTTAATCCCGGCGATCCTGCTGATCGCGCTCAGCACGGCAGGATGGGCCGCTTCCGGCGAAGAGACCTTCATTCCGCCCGGAACCGTGATTACCCCACAGAACTGGCAGCAGTACCGGCAGTATATGACCGATGGGATGCAGGCGTTGTTCTCGGGTGCCGGCGGAAGCAAGTGGAAGTTTCCGGACGACTATAAGATGACGGTCGAGGCGACCAAGCATTACGAATTGCCGCCCACCTATGTACAGCAGACCGAGAAATATGCGGGCCAGGTCAAGATCGTGAATCTGCCTGATGGCCGCCATACCATCGATGGCTACGTCGGCGGCATCCCGTTCCCGAATCCGCAGGAACCCATGAAGGGATGGAAGGTGCTGGTCGATGACTGGTACGCCTACGCGCCGTACGTGCTGTGCGCCGACACTTGCGGGTTTACCTTCGAGGATCGTTTCGGCAACGTCACGCATAACCAGTTCTTCTTTGTGCAGCATCTGTTCAGCCATCGCGGCGATGCGGGCATCAGCGTCGACGATCCTAACGTGCCTGGCATCTACTACACCGAGATCATCGAGGTCGAGCAGCCTGAGCAGGCGCGCTACACGGCGGTGCTGACGATCTATTACTCCGACCTGACCAAGTCCGAGGATACCTACATCTTTGTGCCCGCGCTGCGCCGTTCACTGCGTCTTTCGACGGCAGCGCGATGCAGCCCGGCGGTGGGTTCCGATTTCAGTAACGATGATACTCGTCACGGCGCCTTCAACGGTAATCCGACACGTTTCGATGCCGATTTTCTCGGCGATCGCAATGTGCTCGAGATGCCGGAGCCCAATTCAAACCTCACAGTGGATGACAATGCGTTCGTAAAGCCGCTCTACTTCCCCAAGCCCGAGGTCGGTAAATGGCAGGTGCGGCCGTCCTACGCGATCGACGTGAAGCGGGTGCCCTCGCAGCGTTCGGGCTACTGCTACGGCCGGCGCATCCTTTACTGCGACAAGGAAGTTTATCAGTCGATCTGGGCCGACCTCTATGACGAGGCGGGCAAGCTCTGGAAGATCGACTACGATCCTCAGGGCCTTATCCCGGTGCCGGGCGAAGGCATGCGTTGGACCAACGATGGCTGGGGCATCATGCTCGACGTGCAAAACCAGCACATCAGCCGCGTGAAGCTCTCGGGCGGCAATGGCGCGGTCAAGGCCAATGATGATTGCAAGGCGCTGAACGGCGTGGATTACACTGATACCAACCGCTACGCCAGCGTCCGCGGTCTCTCGGAGATCATGCGCTAGTTGATCTGAATCGAAACTCAAGAAGGGCGTGCTCGAAAAACGGGCACGCCCTTTTCCTTTTCAACGCAAGTCGTCATTGGGCGTCGTGAAAGATGATGCCCAACATCAAACGATGACCCGATCGAAGCCGGCTGACGCCGTGGCGCAGATTGACGCGATAAAAACCGCGAGCGCCGCGGACGGGCCGATGATGGGTCGCAAAGATGACCGCTTCGCCCTGGGCGAGCGAAACGACCTCTGCCCGCGATTGCATCCGAGGCCGTTGCTCGACGATCACGAACTCGCCGCCTGTGAAGTCGCGCCCCGGCGCTGACAGCAGGATCGCCGCCTGGAGCGGAAACGCGATCGCTCCATAAAGGTCCTGATGCAGGCAGTTGTAATCGCCCTCGCCATAGCGTAACAGCAGCGGCGTCGGACGAGTCTGGCCCGCGCGATGGCATTGCTCGATAAACGTGTCGTGATCTTCGGGATAGCGATTTTTGATTCCGAGCGAGTCGTTCCACCGATTCGCGATTGCGGCGATCCTGGGATATGTGGTTTTGCGCAACTCCGCGATCGTTTCAGGCAAAGGATAGGCGAAGTATTTGTATTCGCCGCTTCCGAAGCCATGCCGCGCCATCACGATGCGGCTGCGGAACCGCTCGCGATTCTCGTACGTCGTGGCGATCGCATCGCACTCGTCCGGCAGAAGAATCGTCCCCGTGACGGCGCATCCGCGTTGATCGAGATCAGTGGCGATTCGCTCCCAATCGAGTGATGCGACCCGATCGGCGATCGAAGGATGGACGCGGGCGTGGCGATGATGGCGGACGATTACAGTCATCGGTCTCCGGTTGGATTTAATTCAACACCCGAAGCCGGCGAACGTGAAAACGCCAATCGGCAATGCATGATGACTCAAGGCACGCTTCATCATTTTCCTCATCGGCCGGCTCATATTAGGATCTCAAGATAAGGACAGGAGGGGGTTTACCTTGAAAGCGACCATTATTGGGAGTGTGGCAGCGCTGCTGCTGGTTGCGACGCCGCTGACCATCAGAATCGCGGGCGCTCAATCGGTTGGTTCCAAGGCCAAAGTGCCGCCGTGCGTGCCGAACATCCCGAGTAAGGGCGATGTGCTCGTCACGGGCGGCGAAAACAGGGGTCCAGGTGGCGACCAAAGCGAGACCGGTCAGACCGAGTTCTTCCATGTCGCCACGGGTCAGTGGATGACCGGCTGTCCGACCAAGGTCGCGCACGATGAGGCGCAATTGTTGCCTTACAAAACCGGGCTTTTGGAGATCGGCGGCGAAAGCTCGAAGCTCGATCGCAAGGACGATCACATCCTGAATTCGACGACCGAGTTCTACGATCCGGCCACCGGCAAGTTCAAGCTTGGGCCGGCTCTCCGGATCAATCTCGAAGACTTCGCGGCGGTGGCGTTGAATGACGGCTCGTTGATGGTCATCGGCGGCATCACCAACAGCGACAAGGAACTTCCGGTTAAGACGGCTGAAATTCTAAAGAAAGGGACGTGGAAAACGCTCAAGCATAAGATGTCCATTCCGCGCGCTGCGCCATGCGCCGCCGTGATGACCGCCGGGCCGAAGGCCGAACAGGTTCTGATCGCGGGCGGTACCGATACGAGCGAGTTTGCGCCGCAGCTTGCGAGCGCCGAACTTTACAACCCCGCCACCGGCACGTTCACGCTTACGTCGAATCAAATGAATCAGGGGCGTTCGTATGCGGTTTGCACCGCGCTGAACGACGGCACCGTACTGATCACGGGCGGAATCGACAACAACGGCAACGCGTACGACACTGCGGAAATCTATAATCCGGCAACTGACAGATTCACCTTTACCAATAACAATATGAGCGATCCCCGGGTGGACCACAGTGCGACCCTCTTGAACGATGGCACTGTGCTCGTGGCGGGCGGTGAGACCACTTATTCTGGCGCCTTTAATCCACTCGACACGGCGGATCTTTACGATCCGGCAACTGGAAAGTTCACTGCACTTCCCACGATGAACGACATACGGGATGACAGCACCGCGACGCTCATCAAGGGCTCCGGCACCGCGCTCGACGGGCAGGTGCTGATCGCAGGGGGGTTCACTTTCAGCAGTTCGGAAAACACCGCCGAACTTTATGATCCGGCGCATCAAACCTTCACGCCGACGAGCGACATGAATTTTGTGCACGGTGCGGCGAACGCCGCCGTCATACCGTAAGAGAATCGCTGGCGACGGCAGGATAGACGAGACGATCATCCGGGCTGTATAGCGGCCCGGATGATCGTCATTCCGCGCAATCGTGACCGCTCAGCGCCGTTCCTTGTCGAATCTGAACATCTCCATCAGATCACCGATCGCCGGGCTGTTTTCGGGCACGTAGGGGTTGGTGCGTGAGGCGACGGGATTCGGCAGGTTGTCGCGGCTGTAACTCGAAATGGTCTCGCCGAGCTTCCAGTTCCTCTCGACGAACTTGGCGAACGAAACGTGATCGTAGTAGTCGTGCACCACGCCGACACCCTCCGAATGGGGCGATACCACGAGCAGGGGAATACGCGTGCCGTCGCCGAAGAAATCGAGCGGCTGAATATAGCCGGAATCATAGTAGCCGCCGCCCTCGTCGACGGTGATCATGATCGCGGTGTCCTGCCAGAGCGAGCGATTCGCCTGCACCATGTCGATGATCTTGTGGCAGAACTGCTCGAACAGCTCGAACTTCGATGAGGCCGGATGGCCGTCCAGGAAGCCGTCGGGCTTCACGATCGACACCGCCGGCAGCGCATCGTTCTGGATGTCCGCGTAGAGCTGTTGGATGCCCTGCAGGTTTTGACGCAGCGCAGGGTTGGTCATGATCTGTGTCGAGTAAAGGAACGGGTTGCAGATATTGCAATAGCCGCCGTCGCCGCCGTAGGTCTCGCCATCCTCCTTGCCGTTGTCCCAACCCTCGCCGTAGTACTTCCACGAGACCTTGTGCTTGGTCAGCAGCAGGCCGAGATTGGGTTGTTGGCTGGGCGGAATCGTGAACTGGGTCGGTCCGAGCGGCGCTGGGGTGCCATCGCCGAGATAACCGGGATTGTAATTGTTCACGAGGTAGTAAGCGTTCGCCTGGCAATCGCCGCCGTTGAACGGCCGATAGGGCAGCGAATTCAGGTAGCTGCGTATGGGCGCGACACCGGGTTGGCTCGAGTCGGCGCAGTTGACGTACGAACCGCCGCCGTAGCCGTCCTGTGTGTACCAGTTATTGGTTCCCGATTGCGGGTTGGGATTTTCGATCTGGTTCAACGGCGGCGTGGCGGGGCTGCCATCGGAAGCGGCGTAGAAAATCGTCGTGCCGTAGCCGACGGCGAGATGATTCGCCCCGGTGCCGCCCATGATCGCCTGATGGTAGTTGTCGGAAAGCGCATACTGATGGGCGAGCTCGGTGAAATAACTCACGTCGCCCTCCGCGTTGTCGTAGAAGCCCATCGAGAGCGCGCCTTCGTGGGTGCTCTCGTCATTGAAGCCGGCAGGTTGCGGATTGCCGTTGGCGCCTGCGCCGACCGAGATTTCAACCCATGGGAAAAGGTCGTTCTGACAGCCGCTCGGATTTCGCGGAGTGGCTTTGGTTACATCGCAATCTGCCTGCTGCCACATCTGGAAGAAGCGATGCACCGGGCTGCCGGCGTAATCATCGTACGAAATCGAAGCGGTGATATCGAACGGACCATTGGCCAGATTCGAGGGAAAGCGCGTGTCTATCACATGGGTGGGCAGGCCGGTTCCGCCAATCGTCAAGAGGCCGTAGGCGCTGATGGGCAACGCAGGCTCGACCGACTCCGCCACGCTGATCGACGGCAGGTAAGGGTTGGTCGGAGCACCGTCCGTGTTGACCGGCGGCAAGGTGCTGAACGGCGCGGTTTTCGTCGGATGGATCGAGTAGGTGACTGTATCCGAAGCCTGCCATTGCTGAGCCGCCCCGAAGTTAGGACCCGGCGTGCCGTCGGCGTTGATGATGCCCTCGGAGAGCAGGTTCCAAACCGTTTGCCCTTTGTTGGGTTGGAATGCGCCGAAGACATGATCGAAGGTGCGGTTTTCCCCGATTATCAGGAGCACGTGTTTAATCGGGGTCTTCGTTTCGGCGTCATTTGACCTGCCTCCTGCGTAGGCCAACGGCGCGCCCAATTGGCTGCTCAGCATTGCGCCGAGCGCCAGCGCGGCTACCCATTTTTTGCGTCGCAGACGTTTCATTGCGATTCCTCCTTGTGCGCGAGATTGGCGACAAGGAATGAACCGCGACGGTTACAGGCGTTCTGCAGAAAAGGCTTTTTGGCGTTAAAACACGGTTAACTCTCGAATTCTTGTCCGAGGTGTCAGCGCTGGCAATTCGCGCAACGCCTTAGGCCGCCGCGCTCGCGCATAATTGCCGTCTTCACATCGGAGCTGAGTTCAAATGGCCTTACTGCGATGCTGATTTTGGCGATCAACTGTCAAAGCGAAATTTTCTTTTTTGATGCGTTTTCGATTGAGGCACGAAAGCATCAGCGCCGATTACCGCCCATATCGAATATCTGTGGATGAACGATCTGTGGGTCGCGAATCCCCTCCGCGTGACTTCATCCTGAGCAACAGCCGCACAGCGATGCTGCCGAATCGGCATCAGGCAAATCGCTTCGCGGCGATCTCTCGCGACCCCTGTGCGATGCGTGGGTTGCTCGGGATGACAGAAGAGCATTCAGTTCGAGCGATGCCTCAATGTCCCGGCGACTTGTCCCATTGCGCGGCGCAGGTCAGGATGTCGATCGGCTGGCCGTTGGTCACCGCCTGGTACTTTTCCCAGAACGAGCGATCGATCGCGCGCTGCATCGGCGGTTCGTGACTGCGCCATCGCCGATATGCGCTCGGCCCGCCGTTGTACGCGGCATAGACTGAACGCGCGAGGTCGCCCGGACTGCCGCTCGCGCCGCGCTTTTTCTCGATGTCATCCATCAACCGCGCGAGAATCTGCATCCCGGCGCTCGAATTGTACAGGATGTCCCACTCAAGCCGCGGGATGCTGTAGAAGCCGCGCCATACCAGCCGATTCACCTGCATCAGGCCGACGTCGTGCGATGACGATTCCAAAAAGACAATCCGGTTGCGATGCACCACGAACTGCCGCCAGCAGCTCTCCTGCCATGCGACCGCTTTGGCCAGCTTCAGGTAGGTCGCGCGGTCACTTGGATCGCCGCGCCAGCTCGCGTACTCGTTCGCCGCGCTGAGGTCGAGAAGCCGTTCCATGTCGGCGTGGTATTGATCCGCGTTGTCGCTGCTGACCACGGCGCGCCGGAGTTTCTTACCGAGCGCCTGCAGCTTCGGCATAATTCCGGTTGTCGCTGTCGGGCGGTCTTCAGCGGCCCATGCCGATGACGGACTTACGAGCAATCGCAGCGCGTCCAGATCGAAAACGCTCGCCGACGATGGCGTCGCAGTCGGCGTTCCGGACAGCGACGGCGCGGCGCGCGTTTCCGTTGCGCTCGGCGATGCGGCCGGGGCGATGGTCGCGCTCGGCGATTCCGAAGGCGCAGGACTTGGAGATTCGGCGGGTGTCGATGTCGCCGACGGGATCGGAGTTGCCGAGGGCGAAGCTTGGGGCGTCATCGAGGGCGCCAAGCTCGCTGTGGAGGTCGGCGCGGGAGAGGGCGCTTCGATCGGTTCGGTCTCCAGTGGTCCTTCCGATTCGATTGGCTGCTGAACGTTGAACATCTTTTGCAGCTCAGGATCCTCGGCAAAGCTGAAGGCCAGCGGATCGACGGTCGATTGCGGCGCCATAATATGCGCGAGCCGTCGCAGGTCGTCAGCCGAGATCCTCATACCGAGTGCAGGCGCCGCCTGATCGAATGCGAACAAAGCGTCGCCCGCCGAGACGAACTCGAGAAATTGCAGCGATCGATCGCCGAGCGTGCCGCGCCTCGCCGCCGCGCGTACGATGTCACCGAGCCGCCGCCAGATCTCCAGAAACAGGAGCCGCACCGGATCGGGTCCGCCGCTCTGCGGGTTCTGCAGCGCGGCGACCAGCCGCGCGCGACTGTCTAGCAGGAGACCAAGCAGATCGTCGCGGAACTGCGGATCGGGACTCAGGCCGCCGAGTTGTTTGATCGCGAAGACCAGAAAGGCGTCCCATTGATCGAGCTGGGTTTCGAATGCGGTGACCTCGGCGCCGGTCAACTGCACCGGCTGCGCCGGCGTCGGCGCCGCGGTCGGCATCGCCGGGAGCGTGAGCTGGATGGTCGCGCGAATCCCGTCATCGAGCGCCGCAATCTGCGGCATCACGCGCAGCGTCGCGAGCGCGGCGTTTACGCGCTGGGCGACATCGGGCGGACTCGCCGCCATCGCGAGCTGCTTCAACTGATCGGTAATTGGGTTCAAGTTGAACTCGAAGGTTTCGAGGCGCGGGATGAAGTAGCGCTTGACGAGATCGAAACCCTTGCCGGCGATGAGCGTCTTGCGATGATGCGCGTTGAGTAGGTTGAGATCGGTAATCCTGAGCTTGAGCATCGTGCCCGCGACGTACGGTGCGGTCTCCGCCTGGATGATTCCGTTCCAAACGATCGGATTAACGCAGGTCGCGCCGAACTTGACGCCGATGCTTAAATGCCCGTCAGTTTCGAGCTGCACTGTCTGGTTGCGATGCGAGAGCACCGGGTTTTCGGCGGTCAGGTAGTTACAGTCGCCGATGCCCTGCCACAGGATCGCGCGTCCGCCGGAGGTGAAGACCTGCTGCTTCATCGCGGCGCTGAGCGTCTGGTAATCGATCGTGAGCGGCACGGTGACCGTCCCGCCGCCGTTGGGGCTTTGCGCCCGCGCAAGCGATGCTGGCATCAGGATCACAATCGCGAAAAAGTATCGAACGGCGCGCGTCATGATTTTTTATTATCTTTTACGAGCGCGCATTCAGATGGAACCGCGCAGCAGGACGCCCCGCGGAGTATGGCCGGGCAGTGACGGCGCGGTAGAATGGGTTCGGAGAGCGGCGCTCTCCCCACTCGTGAATTACTAACTCAGCTCGCAACCGAAGGAGCGTAGCCAATGCAGATGGGCATGGTCGGTCTCGGCAGGATGGGCGCGAACATGGTGCGGCGGCTGATGCGCGGCGGCCATCAATGCGTCGTCTTCGACCTCAACCCCGCCGCGGTCAAACAGCTCGCCGACGAAGGCGCGACCGGCGCTTCATCGCTCGATGACTTCGCGGCCAGGCTCGAGAAGCCGCGGGCGGCATGGATGATGGTGCCGGCCGCCGTGGTCGAATCGACCCTCGATGAGCTTGCGAAACGCTTCGAGCGCGGCGACATCATCGTCGACGGCGGCAATTCCCACTACATCGACGACATTCGCCGTGCCAAAGCGCTGCGCACGAAGGGCATTCATTATATTGATTCGGGCACCAGCGGCGGTGTCTGGGGTCTGGAGCGCGGTTTCTGCCAGATGATTGGCGGCGAGACCGGGGTCGTGAAGCATCTCGATCCGCTCTTCGCCACGCTCGCTCCGCCGATCGAATCAGCGCCGCGCACGCCCGGGCGCGACAAGGCTCCCATCGGCACCGCCGAGCATGGCTATCTCCATTGCGGACCCAACGGCGCAGGCCATTTCGTGAAGATGGTTCACAACGGCATCGAGTACGGCATCATGGCCGCGTACGCCGAAGGCTTCAACATCCTGCGCCACGCCAATGTCGGGAAACAAACGCAGAGCGAGGATGCAGAGACTACGCCGCTCCGCGATCCGGAGCTTTATCAGTACGATTTCAACCTGACCGATATCGCCGAAGTCTGGCGGCGCGGCAGCGTGATCGCATCGTGGTTGCTCGATCTCACTGCCGACGCATTGCTGGCCGATCCGGAGTTAAAGAAATTCGGCGGCCGGGTTTCGGATTCAGGTGAGGGCCGCTGGACTATCGATGCGGCGATCGACGAAGGCGTGCCGGCGCACGTTCTGACTGCCGCGCTTTATGAGCGGTTCAGCTCGCGCGGCCAGGCCGATTTCGCCGACAAGCTGCTCTCCGCGATGCGCTACGAATTCGGCGGTCATCTCGAGAAGAAATCGTGAGGGCTGCGTTCCACTCGAATTTCAGGAGCAAACCATGAAGGCACCCCAAAAGCTGCACGACGCCGGTCAGAGTCTTTGGCTCGACAACATCACGCGCGCGCTGCTGACCAGCGGCGGGCTCCAGCGCTACATCGACGAGTTTGCGATTACCGGGCTGACCTCGAATCCGACGATTTTCGACCAGGCCATCCGGAACGGCCCGGAATATGACGATGCGATTCGCGCCGGGCTTCGCGCCGGCCGCCGGGACGAGGACCTGTTCTTCGATCTCGCGCTTGCCGACCTGACTGCCGCGGCGGACCTGTTCCTGCCGATTCATAAGCGGACAAACGGCGTCGACGGGTTCGTTTCGCTCGAAGTCTCTCCCAAGCTTGCCTATGAGAGCGCCAAAACGGTTGCGGCGGCGAAAAATCTGCATGCGCTCGGCGCGCGGCCGAACCTGTTCATCAAGATTCCCGGCACCCGGGAGGGTTTGTCGGCAATCGAGGAATCGATCTTCGCCGGCGTGCCGATCAACGTGACGCTGCTCTTCTCACGTGAGCAATATTTAGCGGCGGCCGATGCCTACATGCGTGGGATCGAACGGCGCATCGCAGCCGGGCTGAATCCGTTCGTTCCGTCGGTCGCCTCAGTGTTCATCAGCCGATGGGACGTTGCGGTCGCCTCCACGGCGCCGCCGGAGCTGCGCGACAAGCTGGGAATAGCGATCGCGAAGCGGACCTACAAAGCTTATCGCGAGACGCTCAACTCCGATCGATGGCTGCGGCTGGTCAACTTCGGTGCGCGCTCGCAGCGTCTGCTGTGGGCCAGCACGGGAACCAAGGACCCGAAGGCGTCCGACGTACTCTACGTGAAGTCCCTGGTTGCGCCGCATACGATCAACACGATGCCGGAGAAAACACTGACCGCGTTCGCGGACCATGGCGAGATTGATTCGCCGTTGCCGGTTGACGGAGGCGATGCCGAGCGCGTGCTTGCGGAGTTCAAGAAGGCCGGTATCGACATCGATGCGCTCGCCGAGCAGTTGCAGCGTGAAGGCGCAGCATCGTTCAGTAAATCGTGGGACGATCTGCTGGCATGCATCAACGAAAAGAGCAACGCGCTCAAGAAGGCAAGCTGATTAGAAGGGAGCGTCGCATGGCTGAGCAAACGGCGGGACTGACGCAGCGGCCTGCGTGGAAGTTGCTACAGGAGCACTACGAGAAGATCCGGAACCTGCATCTGCGCGAGATGTTCCGCGACGATCCGGGACGCGGCGAGTATTTCGCCGTTGAAGCCGCGGGCCTCTACCTCGACTACTCGAAACATCGTGTGACCGACGAGACGATGCGGCTCTTGTTCGCCCTCGCCGACGAGTGCGGATTGCGCGCGCGAATCGACGCGATGTTCGCGGGCGAGAAAATCAATTTGACCGAAAAGCGCGCCGTTTTGCACATTGCGCTGCGCGCGCCGCGCGGCGAATCGATAAAGGTCGACGGAGAGGATGTGGTCCCGGCCGTGCACGAGGTGCTGGATCGAATGGCGGACTTTTCGCGGCGCATCCGCGACGGCTCGTGGCAAGGTCACACCGGCCGGCGCATCCGCAACGTGATCAACATCGGCATCGGCGGCTCTGACCTCGGCCCGGTGATGGCTTACGAGGCGCTGCGTTACTACTCGGATCGAAATCTGACCGTACGCTTCGTCTCGAACGTCGACGGCACGGACTTCGCCGAAGCGACCCGCGACCTCGATCCAGCCGAGACGCTGTTCATCATTTCATCGAAGACCTTCACCACGCTCGAGACGATGACCAACGCGCGCACCGCGCGCGAGTGGAGCCTCGCCGGATTGCGCGACGAGAATGCGATCGCGAAGCATTTCGTAGCGGTTTCGACGAACGCCGCCGAAGTCGCGAAGTTCGGGATCGATACGCGCAACATGTTCGGCTTCTGGGATTGGGTCGGCGGCCGCTACTCGATGGACTCGGCGATCGGGCTTTCGACGATGGTCGCGATCGGGCCGGAGAATTTCCGCGCGATGCTGTCAGGGTTCCATGCGATCGACGAGCATTTCCGGACCGCGCCGCCGGAGCGCAATCTGCCCGTGATCATGGGGCTGCTCTCGGTCTGGTACAACGATTTCTTCGGCGCGCAGACTGTCGGCGTCTTTCCGTACGAGCAATACCTGAAGCGCTTTCCGGCCTACTTGCAGCAGCTCACGATGGAATCGAACGGCAAACACGTCACGCTCGACGGCCGGCATGTTGATTATCAGACCGGGCCGATTTTCTGGGGCGAGCCGGGCACCAACGGCCAGCATTCCTTCTATCAGTTGATTCACCAGGGCACGAAACTCATCCCGTGCGACTTCATCGCCTTTTGCCGCACGCTGAATCCGCTCGGACGGCATCACGATCTGCTGATTGCCAACGTTTTCGCGCAGGCCGAGGCGCTTGCCTTCGGCAAGACGCTCGAACAGGTGAAGGCGGAGGGGACGCCGGACTGGCTCGCGCCGCATCGGGTATGCGAGGGCAATCGCCCATCGACGGTCATCCTCGCCGATCAACTAACGCCTGAAACGCTCGGCAAGCTGGTCGCGCTCTACGAGCACAGCGTCTTCACGCAGGGCGTCATCTGGAACATAGATTCGTTCGATCAATGGGGTGTCGAGCTCGGCAAGGTGCTGGCACAAAAGATCATTCCGGAACTCGAGGGCGGCGCGCCGCTCAGGCACGACAGCTCGACCAATCGGCTGATCGAGCGCTACAGAAATCGTCGGGCGGCATGCTGATCGGATCGATTAAATGGTTATCTGGATGCCTTGAACGTCGTGAACGTGAGCCCTTAAAGGCTCCGTTATAAAGATGGCGCTGGTCGGCGCAGCACGCTGATCGCGACCGCTATCGGGTCGGATGCCTTCGCTGCGAAGGAAAAACGCTCGCCTGCGCGCGGACAGGCATGACGATCGTTTCAACCCCTCTCCACCGGGAAGCCTGCACGGTTCCACTTTTCCATGCCGCCTCGGAGAACCGAAATCTGCACGAATCCGGCTTCTGAAAGCATGCTGGCAGCGCTCGCCGAGCGCTTCTGGGTTCGTCAGATGGTTATGATCGGTTCCTGCTTCTCTTTCAGTTCCGCGAGTCTTCCGGGCAGCTCATCGATCGGTATGTTAATCGCGCTCGCAATGTGTCCGAGCGGCCCTCGAAATTCTTCGGCGCTGCGCACGTCTATCAGCGCGACTTTGTCATCGTGTTCCAGGCGCCGTTTGAGTTCTGCGGCGTCGATGAAACGTGGGCCTTTGAATCGACGAACGAGGCGCGGCAGGAAGGCGACGGTTGCCAGCAGACCGAGCGCTACAAGACCGTTGCGGATTACGCCCGCGCTGCCCGCGGCGGCCTGCCGGCCGGCGTAGCCCAGGTAGGTGTAGGCTACCGCTCCCGGCGCCATGCACACGAACGAGGCGATCACGTATTCCACGAGACGGATTCGCGTCAGACCGAAAGCGTAATTCACCAGATTGAATGGAAACAGCGGAACCAGCCGGACGAAGGCAACAAAACGCCATCCTTCCTCCTCCACCCCTCTTATCAGCCGAGCCAGCCGCTCGCCGATACGCCCCGAGACCCAGTCGGACGCGACGTAGCGCGCGGCCACGAAGGCGAGCGTGGCTCCCAAGGTGGCGCCCGTCAGGTTCCACAGAGTTCCCCAAATAGGACCGAAAAGAGCACCGCCGGCCACCGTGAGAACCGACCCCGGAAGGAACAGGACCGTGGACAGCGCGTAAAGCCCGATGAACAGAATCGGCGCCCATGGCCCAAAGCGCTGGAGTTCCTGCTCTAATGCGTTAGTTGCAAAAATTTCGCGATGGAACGCGAGCCATGCGATCGCTGCAAGCAGCGCCGTGACTAAGATCAGTCGATAAATGAAACTACGAGTACTCATGCTGCGCTCCTCCAGGTGATTGGATACCCACCCGTTGGGCCACGAAACGGCTGCAGCAGCATCCGGTCGAGCCATAACTCGCGGGCTTCGCGGAACTGCTCGATGCCGATGGTCATTCGGTCATGGCCCGCGGCGGGCTGAGCGCGATAGGTGCCAAGCAAACGATCCCACCACGGCAGGTTGAAGCCGAAGTTGCTATTGGTCTCGCCGACCACGATCGAGTGATGAACGCGGTGCATGTCAGGCGTCACCACGAGCCATCGCAAATAGCGATCGAGCCGCAAGGGAAGGCGGACATCGCCGTGATTGAACATCGAGGTCGCATTGAGCAGAACCTCAAACGCCAGCACGCCCAGCGCCGAGGCGCCGAGTGCGGCGACGACGCCGAACTTGATCAGCATGGACAGGATGATCTCGATCGGATGGAACCGCGCGCCGGTGGTCACGTCGAAGTCCAAGTCGGCGTGATGCATCCGATGGACCCGCCAAAGCGCGGGGACCGCATGAAACATCACGTGCTGCAGATAGATGGCGAGATCCAGCAGGACTACCGAAGCAATGCTCACGACCCATCCGGGAAGCGGCAGATTGTTCAGGAGGCCCCAGCCCCGCTGCGACCCGAGCAGCGCCAAACTCACGGCGGTCGCGGGAAGGAGGATCCTCACGAGCGCCGTATTAAGCGCAACAACGGCGAGGTTGCTCGGCCAGCGGCGGGCTCGCGAATACGCCCTTTGGCGGCGCGGCGCGACCGCTTCCCACAGCGCCATCGTGACGAACACGCCCGCAAACGCACCGAGCCGTATGATCGCTTCATTGTTAAGCATTGACTTCAATACAACAATCAATTAAGTTCTTGAATGAAAAGGGTAGGCGCTCGCTCGAACCATGTCAAGCCAGAATCCAAAACGCGCCATGTTCGAACACCTGGCTGCTGTCGCTCGCAGCCTCGGCTCAGCGCATCGGCTTGAACTCCTTGAGTTGCTTGCGCAGACGGAGCGGAGCGTGGAGGAGTTGGTCAAATTGACCGGCCTCACGCTCGCAAACGCTTCGCAACATTTGCAGCAATTGCGCCGTTTCGGCCTGGTGGAGGCGCGCAGAAGTGGGAAGCACGTGATCTACAGGCTGGCCGACCCGGAAGTGGTCAGGCTGCTGGAGGCTTTGTCGCGGGTGACCGAGCGCAATGTCGGCGCGGTCGAAAAGCTGCTCAACAGCTATTTCCGCGAGCGCGACCGCCTCGAACCGCTGTCACGCCGGGAGCTGCTGCGGCGCATGCGCGACGGACTGGTTACCGTGATCGATACGCGTCCGCCCGAAGAGTTTGCCGCCGGCCACGTGGCTGGCGCGATTAATCTGCCGCTGAGCGAGCTCAAACGCCGCCTGCGGGAACTGCCCCGCGAGCAGGAGATTGTAGCCTACTGTCGCGGGCCATATTGCGTGCTCTCCTATGAAGCAGTGGCCGAGTTGCGCAAGCGCGGCTTCAAGGCCGTCCGGCTCGAGGACGGGTACCCCGAGTGGAAGGCCGCCGGTCTGCCCGTGGAGCAGTCCGCCAATCTCTGAGTGCCTGCGCCTCGCTGGCTTGTTCAAACGCTATGCATGATCGCGAAGGAATGACGACCGAGTTCCAGCAATTCGACACGACCTTAGCGTGTTATGGATTCGCTCCGCTGCGGCGCGCTCGTACCCGCACGGCGCAGGTGAACGTCGGTAAGTTGTGCAATCAGGCCTGTCATCATTGCCACGTCGATGCAGGGCCGAAACGCACCGAGCGCATGATGCGCGACACCGCCGAGCGTCTTATCGAACTGTTAAGCACGAGCCCCGCAATCGAGATCGTTGACATCACCGGTGGCGCACCCGAGCTGAACGACAACTTCCGCTTCCTGGTCGAAAATGCGCGGATGCTTGGCCGACGAGTGATAGTTCGCTGCAACCTCACAGTGCTGTCGATGGCTTCCATGGAGTGGCTGCCCGAATTCTACCGGAGCGCCGGCGTTGATTTGATCTGTTCCTTACCCTGCTACACGCAGCAGAACGTTGACAGTCAGCGCGGAAAGGGCGTCTTCGACAAAAGCATCGACGCCCTTCGCCTGCTAAATCGGCTGGGATATGGACTGCCGGAGTCGGACCTCGGGCTCGACCTGGTTTATAACCCCGTCGGGGCGTTTCTACCGCCGCCACAGGCCGGACTCGAAGAAGGTTATCGTTGCGAATTACGAAACCATTTTGGCATCGAGTTCCATCACCTTCTCACGATAACGAACATGCCGATAAAGCGGTTTGCCGAACAGCTTCACCGGTGGGGCAAGACCCGGGAATATCTCGGCCTGCTGGTCAATCACTTCAACCCCGAAACGATCGACGGATTGATGTGTCGTCACTTGGTAAGCGTCGGCTACGATGGAACGCTTTACGACTGCGACTTTAACCAG
This sequence comes from Pseudomonadota bacterium, assembly GCA_021324855.1. Classification (GTDB taxonomy): domain Bacteria; phylum Desulfobacterota; class Binatia; order Binatales; family Binataceae; genus JAJPIG01. The sequence continues at coordinate 87,660 of JAJPIG010000020.1, forward strand.
ATGCTCGAAATGCCTGTACGCCATGGTGAGAACGGTCGCCCTCTGACCATATGGGAAATAGCCGACCTTTCTGAATTGGATGGCCTGCGGATCGCTACGGCGCAGCACTGCTTCGGCTGTACCGCCGGCTCGGGCTCAAGCTGCGGCGGTGCGCTTGCGTGAGATTCCCTCCCCATCGTTTGGGTTACGCTACCGAACATAAGCGAGATTCTGCGCCGACCCGGTTTGCCAAGGATCAGCGAATGTCACAGTAGCCACGGGCGAGTTTCGCGGGCGGCACACCGGCAAGGTACGCACCCCTGATCAGCCACATTCGAGCCACAGTTCGGATAATTCCCGCTTTACGCCATCGCCTCGCCGAGGTTATTACCCTGGAACGCAGACAGGCGATCTTGCCCGTGCGTTTGAGACGGCGCGCAAACTCCAGATCCTCGCAAATCGGTAGGTCCGGAAATCCGCCGAGAGTCTGGAAAACGTGGCGTCTGACAAAGATCGCCTGGTCTCCTGTGGCCGTCCGGCTGACCCGAGAACGCAGACTGATGAGCGCACCGATCAGAACGCACAGCGCATGGCCATCATCGAGGCGAAGGTCGAACCTTCCTCCGACAATGTGTGGATCGGCTATCGCGGCCTCGATATCCGCGGCGAAGGTACGCGGCACAATCGTATCGGCATGAACAAATGCCAGGACCTCGCCGGTAGCCTGCACGGCGCCGGCGTTCATCTGCGCAGCACGCCCGCGCGGCGCTTCGATCAGCAGATCGCACAGTGGTCGAGCGATTTCTATACTCCGATCGCCGCTGCCGCCGTCCACCGCAATTATCTCGCCCTCCGGACTGCCGGTGCGCAGCGCGCGTAAAGTGCTTGCGATCGCGGCCTCTTCATTCAGCATAGGCACGATAATCGACAGTTTCATCTTCCAATGCGCAACCGTCGGAGCAATGCGGCCGTCCGCGGACAGGGATGGGGAGAACCAAGCGGCATCATTCGAAGGCCGCCGAACTTCCGACGGCTATCAAGATGTCTGCTGAGCAAAACCAAGTCTTCCGAACGGTCCACGTCGTACCACCATGGGCCCAGTGAATACGGCACGCCGATACGGCGGAGGCGTCTCAGTGTCAGAGCCAGAACCCGCGAGCTCCCCCAGGGAATCCCGGTGAATACATCCGGCACATTGCCGCAGATGCCGAGCAGATAATATCCACCATCGAGCGCGGGACTCACAACCACAGGTCCATCCTCCAGCAACTCTACGTTACGCGCGAGAAGCCGCAGCGGCAGGGAGGGTGTGTCGGTGCCGAACAAAACGGCGCCACCATTCCTGGTGAGCGGTTTCAATGAGCGTTGCATTCGCATTCCGAGGTTGCCCGAGCCTTGGTCTATCACACGCGCCCCGAACTCCCGCGCCAGTGCGCGAAAATAAGCACTTCGCGGCGCATTCTGACCGCCGCTTCCGGCGATAATCAGCTCCCTGGGCGACAGTCGTACGGCCTTCGCAAGCGCATCGCGGATGAAGGCGTCGGCCAGTGCTGCGGCCGTCCGGGCGCCGAGCGCACCGATCAGCCGCGTTTTGGTTTGACCGGGAACCGGCTCGCGCGCGAACACCACGATTCGGACATCTCTCATCGCCTTCATCAGCTTGATTTATTGCAGAGACCGCGAATAAATAGCGCCTCCTCCGTCGGCCCGCGGATCTCTTCAATCTTGCCGTCGATGGTTTCGAGCAACTCCGCCTTGGGCGTCGCGCCGTTCTCACGTTAGTGAACGATGCCACGCGGGGGACAAAAGTCTGCATCTCACGCCTGTGGCCACTTCCAAAAACCAGCTCATCGCGCCCCGGCGATGATACGCGCCCGGACGCGCTCGCCGTCCGCCAGATTGGCGGAAGGCTCGGCCATGACCAGGTCGCCTGCGAAAAGCTGGCCGAAGATCTGAACCAGGTCGCCCATCGTTTTCCCGCGCGTTACGGAGACCCGCTGTACCTGACCATTGCTCACGCGTTCCACAAAAGGATTCGCTCCGCCACCAATCGCAGAGCCCGGGACAAACAACGATGGCGTCGCGCTTTCGACCGGCCATAGCGCTTCCACGAACATTCCGGGGTCGAGCAAGTACTGCTTCTGATAGACGTCGGCTTCAACCGGCATGGTGCGCGTAGCGCGATCGAGAGCATGCGAAACCCGGCTTATGGTGCCTGCGAAGTACCGGCCGGGAAAGGCCGATGTAGTGAACTTTACAGTTCTGCCTTCGGGAATCAGATCAGCATCGGCTTGCGGAACGGGAACGACCAACCGGAGGTGGTCGATCTGTTCCAGGCGCAGCATCGGTACTGCAGCGGCAAGCGGCTCGCTTGGTGGACCGACGAGGGCGCCGGGATGAATGTTGCGTTCGGTGATAATTCCGGAGAAGGGAGCTCGAATCGTAAGATATCCGGCCAGCGTCTTCAGGGACCGAACGCGCTCCTGGTCGCTCCTGTATGCCTGCTCGGCGAGTTCGAGTTCGTTGGCCGAAACTGATCCAGGCGTGTGCGAAGCCTTGAGCAAGCGCCGGTACGTCGCCTGGTCACCAACCATTGTCGCCTGTGCCTGGGCGGTTTGGGCCAGCAGTTCTGGGGCGGATATTTGTACCAGGATCTGGCCCTCGCGCACGATCGATCCCCGGTCAACGTCGATGTGTTCGACGAAACCTTGCACCTTCGGATAAATCGCGACCACCTGCCACGGTGTCAGTTCAGCGGGCAGACGTTCGGTCTCTGAAAGCTGCTTAGAGACCACCCGCACAACGTCGACGAATGGCGCGGCTGTCTTCACCGAAGCCGGCTGCTTTTGGCCGGATGCCAAGGTGGGGCCGTCGAGCAGCAGTATGAAGACCAACGTCGTCGCAAAGCGACCTGTTTTATGCGGCAACACCCTTAACAGGGATTTGAATTTCATCGCCGACTTTCTGCAAAGGCGCTTTCAGGATCGTCCGGATCCAGCGAGTTGGAATGCATCGGGCGGTCGGGGGTCAGGAGGACGAAAATCGATGGCAGAACCAGCAAGGTCGCGAGCAGCGACGCCAGCAGGCCGCCTATGACTGCCCGGCCCAACGGCGCGGTCTGTGCGCCGCCGGCGCCGAGTCCCGATGCCATCGGCAGCATCCCGGCGACCATCGCCAGGGTGGTCATCAGGATTGGCCGCAGCCGGCGCTGGGCGGCTTCCGTGATCGCGCTCAACGGACGTTCTCCCGCCCGGCGCCGGTCCCGCGCAAAGGTAATGAGGAGCACTGCGTTGGCAACCGCCACCCCGACCGCCATGATGGCGCCCATGAACGATTCGACGTTCAGCGTGGTGCCCGTGGCGAGAAGTATCAACACAACCCCGGCCAGAACGGCAGGCACGGTCGAGACCACTGCACAAGCGTCGCGGATGGACTCAAAGTTGGCCGCGAGCACCAAAAGCACCACTACAATTGCGAGCAGCAGGCCGGAACGAAGACTGGCAAGCGTACTCAACATTTGCGCCAGTTGCCCGCGGTTTTCGACCGTGACGCCCCGAGGCGGCGCGCCAAGCGACGCGATTGCGCGCTCAACGTCAGTAGCCGCCCGGCCATAATCATCGCCGACAATATTGGCTGCTACGTTGAGGCTGCGCTGGTTGTTGAGGTGATCAATCTCACCCATCGTCCTTCCGGGCGATACCGTCGCGACATCAGAAACCAGCGGACGCTGGGCGCCGATCGGCATCACCGGCAAATGGCGCAAAGCGCCGTCGATTGCGAGATCTGTGGGCGGCACCCTCACTTCAACCGGATAAGGGATGCCGGTTCCTGGGTCGACCCAGTAGTTGCGGCTGATCAGCACGCTGGTGGCGGTTGCATCGATAACCGATGTTGCAACCTGATGGATCGTTACTCCGAGCTGGCCGGCCAGAACGCGATTGATGTCTACGTTCACCGTCGGATAGTCGAGTGATTCCGGGATTTGTACGTCACGCAGTTCCGGAATGCCCTTGAGGGCGGTTTGGAGTTTCTCGGTGTAGGGCAGAAGCGAGTCGAAGTTCTTCCCCCAGACCGTTACTTGAACCGGGGTCGGAGAGCCAAAATTTAGAATTTGCGAGACGATATCTCCCGCTTCGAACGAAAAGCGCACGCCGGGAAAATCGTGCGCAAGCTTCCCGCGCAATTCTTCCTCCAGTGCCTCCAGGGAAAGGCGTCGGCCCGGGCCGAGTGCAACTTCGAGGACGGCATCCTGTGGCCCGCTGTTGAAAAGCGAGATCAGATTCACCGGGTATTGCCAGTTCGGAACGCCTATTGTGGCCAGGGTGAGATGCACCTTACCGGGCCGTACTTCGTCGCTGATTTCCTTCTCCACGCGCTGCACGATTGCCTGAGTATGCGCGAGGTCAGTGCCCGCCGGGGCCCGGATGCGCAACTGGAATTGTCCCGTGTCGACCTTAGGAAAGAGCTCCGTGCCCAATCTTCCAGCGCCAACCAATGAAATTACGACCACCGCAATGTAAACGCCGGCCACTCTCCAGGGCCGAGCAAGGAATCGCCTGACGATCTCCCGGTAACTGCCACGCACGCGTTCGAAGAATGTTTCAGCGCGTTGATCGACGCGACTATCATGCCGCGTCTCCAGAAACCACAGTGAAAGTACCGGCAAGACCGTCGTCGATACCATGTAAGAGGCAATCATCGAGAAGACCACCGCCAGCGCCAGCGGCGGGAACAGGGCGCTTCCGATTCCGGTCATAAAGAACGACGGGATGAAGACCGCAATGATGCACACCACGGCGATGAAGCGCGGTTCAATCACTTCGCTCATGCCGTCGGCAACGGCGCGCGCAATTCCGCTGCCGCCGGCGAGATGCGCGTGGATGTTCTCGATCGCGACGGTCGCTTCATCGACGAGAATTCCGACCGCCAGCGCCAACCCACCCAGCGTCATGATGTCGATCGACTCGCCGACGAGCCGAAGCCCGATGAAGGCACTCATGATCGAGAGCGGGATCGTGATCACGACAATCAGCGCCGAGCGCCAGTCGGCGAGAAACAGAAGGACCATTAGGCTGGTCAGTATCGCGCCCAGCGTGCCTTCGAAAACAAGATCACGAATCGCATTCTTCACGTACACCGACTGATCGAACGCAAAGCCAAGGTCTATGGCGGCGGGCAACATCGCGCGCATCCGTGGCAGCGCCGCTTTGACCGCGTTAACGACTCCCAGGGTGGACGCTCCAGCGCGCATGATGACCGGCATGTAGACGGTCGGCCGCCCGTTGACCAGAGCGATCTGAGTCTGGATATCGGTGCCGTCGTAAACTCGTCCCAGATCGCGGATGAAGACCGTTGGACCGGCACCCAATCTCAGCGGAACGTTGCCCAGGTCGCTGACCACCTCGGCCATCGCGTTCGTATGCACGATGGCGCTCAGGTCGCCCACCGGCATGTTGCCCGACGGAAGCGTCAGGTTTGAGTTCAGCACAGCCTGAACCACATCGGCGGGCGACACTCCGTATGACTGCATGCGGTCAGGGTCCAGATCGAAGACCACGGTTCGTACTTTGCCGCCAAAGGGCGGAGGTGCGGAGACGCCCGGCAGTGTGCCAAGCATCGGCCGAATCCGGTAAAGGGCGGCGTCCTGCACTTGCGACTCGCTCAGGGTCCTGCTCGAAAAAACCAGCTTTCCAACCGGTAGCGAGCCGGCGTCGAATCGCAATATGAAAGCTGGCAGCGTACCCGGCGGCATAAAGGAAGTCGCCCGAAACGTCATCGCCGTGACCTGCGCCATGGCTTGTGCGATGTCGGTGCCGGGATGGAAATAGAGCTTGAGTAGAGCTGCGCCTTGAATTGACTGAGACTCGATATGATCCAGCCCCATGATGTAGAGGAAGTGATATTCGTAATAGGTGACGAACTGGCTCTCCATCTGGCTCGGCGCCATGCCGGCATACGGCTGCACCACATAGATCACGGGGATGCCCAGCGTAGGGAAGATATTCGCGGGAGCCTTGCTGACCGCCATGTAGGCGCCGAGCAAAAGGGCAACGGCGACCACCATCACGCTGATCGGGCGGCGCAGCGCCAACCTCACGAGCCACATGGTTAATGACTCCTTTGCGCGGTCTGCCGGTAAAGCGTGAAAAACGGCGCCAGATCTCCCGCCGCGCGCGACACGAGCAGCATTGCGCGCCAGACGTTTACCCGCGCGACGGCGTTGTCGACCTCCGCCTGTGTCAGCAATTGCTGGGCGTCGGCCACGTCGAGCACCGTCATCAACCCCGCACGATAGCGCGAATTGTTCTGGTTCCAGGTGGCGCGTGCGGCGCCTAATTCCAACGGAATGTTCGCCGCGATTTTCTCCGCCCCTCTAAGCATGGCCTGAGCGCTGTCGAGCTGGTCCTTGATTTGCAACGCGGTCTCTCCGTATTGCGATTCGGCCAGCCGTACGTTGGCAGCGGCAGCGTGAATGTCGGCACGCGCCGCGAATAATTGCTGAATCGGAATCGTAAAGACCACGCCCGCCGCCCAGTTGAAGGCGTTCGGAAGCGCGCCGCTGCCCGGGCCGGGAACGGCGCTACTAAACGTAAGCCCCGTGCCGCGCCCGAAGATCCCGGCTACCACATCGAGCCGCGGCAGATACTCGTAACCCGCGGCTCGCTCCAGCGACTGCGAGGATTTAATCCCTGCCGCAAACTGACGCAGGAACGGATTGCCCGGCGCTACCCCGGTGAATGACGGGATCTGCGGAAGTTGTGCGAACAGTTGCGAGTCGGCAGTTTCAATCCTTTCATCTCCTGTGATGCCGAGCGCATCGGCGAGCGTGGCTTGCGCAACCTGTTCGTTTTGCTCCGCGGCAATCTCCTGATTGCGCGCCAGAGCCAGCGCCGCCAGCGCACGCGACTCGTCGGCTCCGGGCCGCATTCCGCTCGCTACCAGACCGTGAACGGCGGTTTCAAAGACGTGCGCGCGTTCGACGCCTGCCTTTGTTGCTCGCACCGTCTGAACCGCGGCGACCTCGGCCATGAAGGCGTCGGTAGCGCCGTACGCGACCAACAGCCTTTGTGCCGTCAGCCCGGCGGCCGCCTGCTGCCGTTTCGCCAAGGTCGCATCGACGATGTTCATTTGCCGCAGCAGGCCTGAAACATTTTCGTCAATGTAGATGCTGGTGCCGCTGTTCCACGCGCTGGGGCCGAAGCTCCCGGAATTTCGCGGTCCTTCAAAGGCCGGAAACCCCGGCATGGGCAGATACAACCCGGGAGGATTGTGCGACTGGGCTGCCCGATCAAGCATTTGCGAGGCCTCCACGTCCGGCAGATACCCGACCCGTGCCTGCTCGACGCCGGCTATGCTTCCCTCTTCAACCGCTCGCTGCGAACGTATGCTTGGATGGTGGGCCAGCGCGTAATCGACGGCCTGGCTTAGAGTTAGTGAGAGCGGCACGCTATCCTCTGCCAGGCACATTGCGGGTATGAGACCAGAAACAAGGCCCATCCACACAAGCGGCCATTTGATTTTCATGCTTTAGCGCTCCGTCTTTGGGGCCGCGAAGCCGACCCTTCCGCTTCTTTCTCGAATAGCTCGGCGAAAAGCTCGCGCACCTTCTCCTTTGCTTCCCGCAGCGTTTCCCGTCCCAGCGGCGTCGCGCGATAAACTCGCCGCGACCATCTTCCAGAGCGTTCCTCAGTTGAGCGCAGATAGCCCATCTGCTCCATCGAATGGAGCAACGGATAAAGCGCTCCCGGACTCAGCCGATAACCATGGCGGCTCAGTTCCTCGATGATGCCGAAGCCGAAGATGGGCCCCTCAACAGCGTGGTGCAGGATGTGGAGCCGGACCAGCCCGGAGTAGAACCAGTGGTTGCCAACTTTTTGAGTCAATATCTTTTTTCGATATCGTAAAACGATACAGAGATCAATGTTGGAGGCTTTCCTCTCCTGGACCTCAGTCTCCTGACGTCTCACAGCCTTCTAAGCGAACGAGTGCCCGTGGTGGAGATCGGAAACGTGCGGATGCTCCGCGCTGGAAATCGCAGCAATTGTCGGGAGAAAGTTGGTGCCGAGGGCGGGACTTGAACCCGCATGTGGTTGCCCACGGTGGATTTTGAGTCCACTGCGTCTGCCGTTTCGCCACCTCGGCACTGATCGCGAATTCTGCCAAGCCCGCGTTGATTCAACAAGTCGCGCAAGGCACCAGTGCCGAGAGAGTATGCCGCCGCGCCTGGTTGATTCACTCCATCATTGATGCTCCTCTCTCGCGATGCCTGGAGTAATCGACGGTGAGGGCGATCGCGCCGCGCGAATCAAAAGCATGGGCTTGGGAAAGCAAAGCGACGAAGTTAAACGCGAGAACGCTCAAGCAAGACCCGATCGGAGGACGCAGCTTCTCCATCGGATTTTTGAGCTGGGCGTGCTGGCAAAAGGCATCGACGGGGCCCTGGAGCTCATTGGAGGCGTTCTTCTTTTGGTTCTTTCGCCCTCTGCACTAAGGGGCACGATCTTTTTTCTGGTCGAGGGGGAGCTGAAGGAAGATCCCACCGATCTGGTGGCGAATCTGCTGGTACACAACACCTCAACGATGATCCATTCGCGAGGTGCGGCGAGCCTGTTCCTGCTCGTGCATGGCGCGGTCAAACTCGGGCTGGTTGGCGGACTCGCCACTAGAAAATCGTGGTCTTATCCTGCGGCGATTTTGATCTTCACGGGCTTTACGATTTACCAGCTCCACCAGCTTGCGCAGCAATATTCCGGTTTTCTCGGAATCGTGACCCTGCTCGACATTATCGTCGTCCTGTCGATCGCCGCTGAATACCGTTACGTGAGGAAACGGCAACGGCGGTGATTCAAGAGAATTAACCACCTGCGCGAGGATCGAGCGGCGGCGCGGGCGGGATGGAGGTTGTTGCGCTCCGGATGCATTTGCGATCGCACGCCGCCGGATGTGAAGATTATTCAACGCCGCCGCAGCGGTTAAACACGGACGCGGCGAGATCGATTACGGGGTGCTTCCGTGGCGTACAATTTTCTGCTGATTCATGGCTCGTGGCACGACGGCGGCGCGTGGGCTCCCGTCGTTCGCCGGATCGAGAGCAAGGGCCATTATGCTTACGCGCCGACCCTGGCCGGCCATGGCAAAGGCGTGCCCAAAAATGTCAGCCACGCCGATCAAGTCAAATCGGTGGTCGATTACGTGATGCAGTGGAAACTGACCGATCTCGTGGTGGTCGGCCACAGCTACGGCGGCACGATCATCGCCAAGCTAGCCGAATCGATCACCGATCGCATCCGACGCCTGGTTTTCTGGAATGCATTCGTGCCGCTCGATGGCCATTCGCTGCTCGATGAAACGCCGCCGCATTACCGCGAGTTGTTCGCCAGGATGGCCGAGGCATCGGGCGACAACACCGTGATGCTGCCGTACCAGATCTGGCGCGAGGCGTTCATCAACGACGCCGACGCGGAACTGGCGCGCGCCGCGTACGCCACGCTGTCGAGCGAGCCCTATAGCGGCATGACCGACAAGCTCGATTTGAAGAAGTTCTACACGCTCACCATCCCGAAGAGTTATCTCAATTGCACCGAGGATACTGCGCTGCCGCACGGCGAATGGGGATGGCATCCGCGGATGTCGAGCCGGCTTGGCCTTTATCGGCTGGTGCAGATGCCGGGGAGCCACGAATCGATCTTCACGCGGCCGATTGAGCTAGCCGACAAGATTATCGAGGCTGGGCGCGACTAGAGCATCTCAGTTGCGACGCGGCGCGCGGCGCGTGCCGAGCATGTAGACGCCCGCCGCGATCGGCGTCGCGAACACCAGCGCGAAGGCGAGGCCGCCGATCACCGCGACCGCAAGCGGCTGCTGCACCGTGGCTCCCGCGCCCATCCCGAGCGCCAGCGGCAGCAGTCCGGCAGCCGTCGCGATCGTGGTCATCAGGATGGGCCGCAGCCGGATATGCGCGGCGCTCACGATCGCCGTCGATGCCGCGGCGCCGGCGGCCGTGTCGTGCTCGGCATGGTCGAGCAACAGGATGCCGTTTTTGGCCGCGATGCCGACCACCATGATGATGCCCATGAACGACGAGATGTTGAGCGTGATGCCGGTGAGGTTGAGCGCCGCGAAACTGCCGGCGAGGGACGCCAGCGCCGCCAGCATCACCGCGATCGCGGGTGTCAACCTGCGGAACTCCCACAGGACGATCAGAAACATCCCGACGGCGCCGGTGACCAGTACCAGCGTCAGCTCGCCGAACGCTTTCTGCTGTTCGGCGTAGAGGCCGCCATACTCGAGCGTGATGCCCACGGGCAGCGCGAGCCCGCTCAAACGCCGCCGCACCTCGGACATCGCGGTGCCGAGATCGACGCCCGCGAGCCGCGCCGTGACGTGCACGACCGGCCGCAGCCGTTCGCGATCGAGCTCGGGGCGCTCACCGAGCCATCGAAACTTCGTGACCGATGAGAGCGGAACCTTGCCGTGCGCGGGCGTTTCGAGCAGCACATCGGAAAGCTGGGCCAGGTCCGTGTGAAAACTTTCAGGATAGCGGACGCGCACGCCGAACAGCCGATCGCGGACCCTGAGCTCGGTTGCAACCGTGCCCTGGATGACCGCATGGAGCGTGTTTTCGATGTCCAGCGCGTTGAGTCCGTAACGTCCCGCGGCAGTCTCGTCGACCTGAATCTCCTGTTCCGGCATGCTCAGCACGATGCCTTCAAACACGTCAACCGCGCCGGGCACCTGGCGGATGATGCCGGCGACTTCGCGTGCCGTCGATTCGATCGCGTCCTGGTCGGCGCCGAACACCTTGACCTCGATCGGCTCCGGCGTGCCTGACAGATCGCCGACGAGATCCTGGAGCACCTGCGAAAACTCGATCCGGACGCCGGGTACGCTCGCGAGAATCCGGTCGCGCACCGAGTTCATGATCGCGTCGATTCCGCGGCGGCGATCGGGCGTGAGTCGAACCGAGAAATCGCCGCGATTCGATTCGGTCAGAAAAAACCCGAGCTGCGTGCCGGTGCGGCGCGAGAACGCGACCACCTCGGGCGTCTCCTTGAGCACCTTTTCGATTCCGGCGATCAGCGCGTCGGTGTCGGCGAGCGTCGATTGCGGCGGAGTCGCGTAATCGAGGATGAACGCGCCCTCGTCCATCGGAGGCAGATAATCTGTGCCGGCGCTGCGGTAAAGGCTGAATGCCGCGGCGAGACTGAGCCCGGCGACCAGGATCGCAGCAGCGGGGAAGCGGATGAACGGACGCGCGCCCAGCAGATAGATCTGTCCGATCAGATTGAAGATTCGGCCGGCGGGCCGGCTGGTGCGGCGGATCGGCTGAAATGCGAATTCGAGCGCCGGCGTGAAATAAAGCGCCAGCAGCAACGAGATCGCGAGGCCGGCGCCGAGCGTCACGGCGAGCGCGCGGAAAAAGACGCCGGTCACGCCGGAAAGAAAGATCAGCGGCACGAACACCACGATGACCGTAAACGTCGACGCGACCAGCGGGCGCGCCAGCTCTTGCGTCGCCTGTCCGACCGCCTCAACGGTCGCGACGCCGCGCGATCGCGCGCGATGAATCGCCTCGATCATCACGATCGCGTCATCGATGAAAAGCCCGATGCCCGCGGCGAGCCCACCGAGCGTCATCATGTTGAAGGTCATGCCAGCGGCCTTCATCACCGCGATCGTGATCGCGATCGTGCAGGGCACGACAATCGCCGCGATCAGCGCATTGATAGGGCTCAATGTGAAAGCCAGCACCACCGCGACGGCGAGGATGAGCCCAAGCACGATCGCATCGCGCACACTGTTGAAGGAGGTGGTCACCAGCGCCGACTGATCGTACGAGAGCGTGAAGGTCACGTCGGGGTAACGGAGGCGGAACTGCTCCAGGAGCCGGCGTACCTGCGCCGCGATCTCGACCGTGTTGCCGCCCGGCTGGCGCGACACGCCAACCAGCACCGCCGGTCCGTGCTCGCACGAGGTGCGGATGTAATCCTCGCGAATCCCGAGCTGCACTGTGCCGATGTCGCGGACGTAAACCGGCTGGCCGTTGACGCTTGCGATCGCGAGCGCTGCAAGCTGGTCGGCCTGATGCAGGTTCGTGGTGACCACGGTCAGCATCATCCGGTGCAGATCCTCGATGCGCCCGGCGCTCGCGATGACGTTGGCCTTGTTGAGTCCATCGATCACCTGCTGCGGCGTGAGCCCATAGGCGAGCATCGAGGAGGGATCGAGGCGCACCACATATTCGCGATATTTGCCGCCCACCAGCTCGACCCGGTAAACGCCGGGGATGCGATGGAAGCTGGGAGCGATGTCATAGAAGGCGATATCGGTGAGCGCGGCTAGGTCGCGATCGTGTGAACTCATGCTCAAATCGAGAATCGGAAAGGTTCCGGTCGTGAGCAGGCGCGAATCGATCGTGGTGTCGGCGGGCAGGCGGCTCCGGATCTCGCCGAGCGCCGCATTGAGCAACTGATAGCTCACGGTCGGATCGGCGCTCGAACTGAAGTTGACATCCACCTCGGCGCTGCCGCGCGTGGTGGTCGAGCGCACCAGGGTCACGCCAACTACGCCGTAAGCCGCCTCTTCGAGCGGACGTGTGACCGCGACCAACATCTGCTCCGGCGGCAGATCGGAAGACTCAGCCAGAATAATGGCGCGATTGAACATCATTTCGGGGAACACCGCGCTCGGGGTCAAGCGCGCCAGCACGATGCCGAGAATCGCAGCCGCGAGCGCCGCGAAGACCGCAAGGACAGGATTGGCGCGACGCATCGTGATGACTCAGGGAGCGGGCAGGACCAGGATCTGCCCGCTCATCGCCGGCTGATGCACCAGGCATCGGAACTCCATGACGCCGGTCTTGTGGAAGGTGAAGATGAGCGGCGTTTGCGAGAGCGGCGGGAGCGGCAAATCCATCAGCGGCTTTCCGGCCGCATCGACGATCGCGAAATCGTGCACGTCGTCGGGCTGGAGGTTCCAGAACGTGATCAGCGTGGGTTGGTTCTGCCGCACGACGATCGTCGCCGGCGAGAACGCATAGACCTCGCCGAAACGCTTGATCGTTTCCGCCGGCCCGGTCTCCTTAATCGCGATCCCTTCCGTGAGCACAACGATCCGTTTGCTCGCGCGGCCGCGGCGCGCGACGCTCACGATCTTCGATGCGGCGGCGTCCGGCATGAAGGCCGGCGGCGCGATCGGCGTGCGCTCCGCCGCCGGCGAACCCGCCGGCGGAGTCTGTGCAAGCGCCGCGCCTCTCAAAATGGAAATTGTGAGCGCTCCGGCAAGCGCAAGAAAAACTGAAGTCGAAAATTTCATCCCGGCTCCTTCGGCGGCGGGATAACTCGTACCTTAAGGCCGTCGGCAAGCGCGTACCCGCCGGAGGTGATAACCAAATCACCCGCCTTCACGCCGCTCAGGATCTGCACGCGATCCGGCTCCCGGATGCCGATCGTGACTGTGGCGCGATGCGCGCGGCCGTCCTCGCCGACCGTGAAAACATAGTAGGCGTCGGTCGAGGCGTCTTCGAACAGCGCCCGATCCGGAATCACCAGCGCGTCGGGAATGAGCAGGGTCGTGATCTGCACGCGCGCGGCGGCGCCGGCGATCGTGATCCTTTCCGGCCCGGTGAACTTGAGGCGCGCGGTTGAGGTTTCGCTGTTGGGATTCAGATTCGGCGCCATCGCGACTATTACAGCGGGGAATACGGTTTTCGGTTGCACCGGCGAGGTCACCGTCGCGGGCATCCCAGGCCTTACCAGCGACTGCGCATCTACCGGCACCTGCGCCTCGACATAGATGCTGTTGGGATCGACAAGGTCGGCCAGCGGATCGAGGTAGGCGACGATCTGAGCGCTGCTAACCAGCCGCTGCGAGACGATCGCATCAGCCGGCGCGCGCACCGGAATACCGGCCCGGCTGGTATAGCGCATCACCGAGTTGCGCAGCTTGCCGGCCTCGGCCGGATCGATCTTTTGTGCGGCAGCGAGTCCGGCTTCGGCTGCCTCAATCTCGCGATTCATGATGTAGCCGACAACTTCGCCGCGGCGCACGCGATCGCCGCTCTGCAGCTTGAATCCGAACAGGCGGCCGTTGGTCGGCGCGCGCAAACTGATATGACGCTGAGCAGCGGTGATCCCGAGCAAATCCAGTTCATTGCGCATCGGCGCGACCACGACCGGCACGGCAGTGACCGAAAGTATCGGCGCGATCGCAGGCGCTTCTTCGTCATCCAAATCCGACTCGGCGCTGCGATGGCATCCCACGACGGCGATCGCGAACGCGAGCAGAAAACCGAGTGCGAGCCGGCGATGGTTCATCGGACACCCAACACCAGAGCGACCTCGGCGGCCGCCTGGCGCGCCGCGAATTCTTCGTCGAGCTGTGTGATCTGGAAGGTCTGAAGCTGGCGCAACGCATCGATTACTTCCAGCAGCGTGGCGCTGCCGCCGCCCAAAAACCGCGTCCAATCGAGCGCAAACGAATCGTGCGCGACGGGGATTGAACGAGCGAGAATCGCGAGCTGTCGGCGCGCCTCGTTGTAGCGCATCCGCGCATCCGCAAGCCGCTGCGAAAGGACCAGTTCATCCTGGCGGCGCTGCGCAATCGCCGCCATCCTGCGTGCCCGGGCGGCATCGATGTGCGAGCGAATCAGGCCGCCATCGAAAATCGGCATCCCCACCACGCCCTGATAGGACGCGCCGAAATTGTTGTTGAAGGTGTGCGGCGCATCGATGCCGAGGAAGCCGGTCGTGAGCTGCATGCCGAGATTGGGGTAGCGCTCGGCCTCGGCGGCCTTCACAGCCAGCGTGGCAGAGTCGATGTTGCGCTGGTCGGCCCGAAGGATCGGGTTGCGCTGGATATCGCCTTCGGGCGGCGCAGGCAACGAGGTGAGGTCCTCCGCTTCGACATTGTCATCGTACTCTCCAATAAATGAACCTAACACGATCGCGGCCTTGCGGCGCGCCTGGTCAGCCGTCGCAAGCTGCAGTTCGACACTGTCGCGCTCACTGTGGATTCGCAGCACGTCGCTGGTGATCGCCTGTCCGGACCGTTCGAGCTCCTGGATCACGCCGAGATAGCGATTGAGCTGGTCGCGATTCGCTCGCCATTCCGCGACCTCGCGCTGGGTTCGCACCAGATCGAAATAGGCGACCGAGGTGTCGAACACAATCTGGTTCTGGGACGCAGTGAGGCCGAGGCGCGCCGCTTCGGCGGCATAGCGGGCCGCGCGCATCACCGCGAGCCGCCGTCCGAAATCATAAGCGGTGTAGTTAAGCGTGGCCTGCGCGGCGGTCTCGCCGTCATTGGTGATCGCCGTGCTATAGCCGGTGGTGCGGTAGTAAACCAGGCCGGTGTCGATACTCGGGTAGAGCGGGGCGCGTGCCTCACCAAGCGCCGCCCGGCCGAGGTCGCTCGCCGCTGCGGCGGCGGCGACCGACGGCGCGAACGCGATCGCGCGGCTGATAGCCTCGTTTAGCGTCAGGCGATTGGTTGCCGATACAGCGGGTGGGGAGATCAAGCTCGGAAGCAGAATAGCGATGGTGGCGGCGACCGCCGCCGCCAGACGGCTGGTTTTAGGCGCAACGGTCTGAATCTGCATCGAAAAGCTCCTACGGGGCGATATTGAGAATCATTATCAAAAAGAGCAAAACAAACAACATCACCCTTGGAAAAGACTAAGCAACCTTTGGGCACAGGCTAACCTAAATCGCGAATGCGAGCAGTCCGGCGGCAACCAGGGCGCCTGCCCAGATGGTCTCGAGGTTCACCCACGCGCTTCGCAGGATTGCGAGCCCGACCCATTCGTAAACCAGGATCGCGACAATGCCCATTACGAGCAGCATCGCGCCCGTATGCACGCAGACCACCGCGATGCCCTGCATCAACGATGGATGTGAAATGCCGGATGCGATCATATGATGATGCGCCGTGCCGGCCGGCATCGGCATATCGATCAGGATCGGAAAGAGCATCAGCCCCGCGCCATGCGCCGAAGCCATCAGGAACGACCACAGCGTAAGCTCCGGCATCGTGACCTGCATCGCGACCCATCGCGGATGCGCCCGCGGACGGACGAAGCGGAAGATTCCGAACAGGATCAAAATCGCGGCGCCGCCCGGCCGAAGCCAGGGCGCAGCCGCCGCGAATCCCGCCGCCCACGCGATCATCGCGACTACGAGGCCGATCGAGATCAGATGCCCGAGCGCGATCGGGAGGAGCGATTCAACGACTTTCGCGCGGCTTCGCTCCTGCAATCCGAGCGCGACCGCGAACAGCCAGCCCATCGACGGATCGATGCCGTGGTAGGCGCCGAGCATCGCGACGGCGAACCACGGCCATACGCTGGTCACGGATAGCAGTACGAATCCGACGACGCATCGCCACCTTCGAGATGAATCTGATGAGGCCGCTCGCCTTCATAGGTGACGAAGAAATCCGGGTCGAGCGTGAGTCCGCCATTCGGATTGGCGTCGAGCTTCGCGACCCATCCCTTGATGCCGTCGGGATAGAACTGCGCATCCCATGCGCTATACAACGAATTGCTGACGTAAACGCGCCGGCCGTCGCGGCTCAACTCGAGCATCTGCGGCGCGCCGTTGACCGGTCCGCCGGCCTTCGGATGCGGCGCGCGCGCGACGATTCCGCCGATCCGCACCGAGCCGGTTAGCCTTGGATGAAACGGATCACTCACATCGTACTGCAGCATGTCGCCGGTGCCCCAACATGAGATGTAGAGCATCCGATCGTCGAGGCTCAGGTTGATGTCGGTGATGATCGGCGGCACCGCCTTGAATGGCTTGAGCGCAGGCGGAAGCAGCGACTCGTCGGCCGGCTCGGCGGGAATTTCGATCACCTTGCGCACCGACCATCCGTTGTCGCCGCGATGCCATAACCAGACCGATGCCGAGAGATCCTTGGTCGAGATAACGACGCCGACGAAGCCGTAGGTGCGCGTCGGATCGTGCGCGGGCCGGAGCTCCAGCGCCATCTGGTTTTCCGGTCCGAGATCGATCGACTGCAGATGACGCCGGCGGCGCAAATCCCACACATGGATCGAATGGCCGTAGCGATTATTCAGCAGCAGGTCGGGCGCCACGCCGTTTTCGATCATGTTCGGCGTGCCCCATTCGCTGGTGATCGCGACATCGTGTCCGAGATGCCACCAGAAATCGTAGGCGAGGAACTGCGGGCCGCGGTCGACCTCCCATCGCCCGAGCACGTCGAAGCTTTCATGGTCAAGCAGCGCGATGCCGCCCGGTCCGTCGCCGTTGGGCGCGCCGAGCGCACTCATATAGATCGCATCGGGACCACAATGGATCGTATGCGGCCGGCTGTAGCCGCTGCGCTCCGCGAGTTCTTCAGGTTCGATGACGCGGACGATCTTCGGCGCGCGCGGGTCCGGCTTGACATCGATGATATGGACGCGCGAAGAGCGCAGCCCCGGCACGATGAAGTAGCGGCGCTCGATATGCGGATGCGGCGCGTAAGGGCAGAGCGCGGCGCTGCACGCATTCCATCCGAAATGATGCAGCTCGTCGCCGACGCCTGGCATCTCGGTACGTCCGACGATCGTGCCATAGGTGCGCGACTTCGGATCGAGATCGATCACCGTTAAGGCATCATGCTTGCCGTTTGCGGGGGTGGGATTGAACGCGACTACGAAGGCATGCTTCTCGGGCGGCGCATGCATCGCCATCCGCGGGGAGGGATAGAACGTCTGATCGGGTTTCCACAGCGCCATTAGGAACACCTCGCCTGAAGGAATTAGCGAAAGCGTGAACGCTCGCGCGCTCCAGTATCGTTGCGCGAACCATTGAATCAGACCGTCAATCAATCATTTCGCTTTTCTATTTTGCAAGCTGGACAAACTGCAAAACTCTGTGTACGGCATCAACTCTTGATGCTAAAGAAGGCTGGCAGGACAGGGCGAACTGGGAGGGAATGCCAATGCAAACCGTGCGTGATCTCGAGGTTCTGGTCGGGCGGATCCTGGTGGCTGCAATCTTCATATGGTCGGGATTGGCCAAGCTGCACGATCCCGCGGGCACGGCTGGCTACATGGTCAAGGTCGGCGGGATGGCCCCCGGACCCGCGCTTCCCTTGGTATGGATCTCGCTCGTAGTTGAATTGAGTAGCGCGATTCTGCTGATTCTTGGGCTTCGCGTGCGCATCGCCGCATTCATCCTTTTCCTCTGGATGATCCCCGTCACGTACATCTTCCATTACTCGCACGGCGAGATTGAGCAGTACATGAAGAATTTCTGCATGATGGGCGGGTTGCTCGCGCTCTCGGCGTACGGTGCAGGCCGCTTCAGCCTCGATGGGCTGCGCAGCGCGGCCGTGCGATCGCCGCGCAGCGGCGAGGCGCGGGCCGGTGCCTACTGAGGCGCGTTCTCGGCCAGCGCGCTCTCGATGAGCGTCTGCAGTTCGCCCGATTCGTAGAGCTCGCGGATGATGTCGCATCCGCCGACGAACTTGCCGTCGATATAGACCTGCGGGATCGTCGGCCAGTTGCTGTAAGTCTTGATCGCCTGGCGGATTTCCTCGTCGGCGAGCACGTCGACGGTCTCGAAGGGCACGCCCAACTCTTCGAAGATCTGCACAGTCGCGGCTGAGAACCCGCACATCGGGAAGTTTCGCGAGCCTTTCATGAAGATCACGATCTTGTTGCCGGCAATCGCGGCTTGAATCTGATCGGTTACATTCGCCATCTTGCCTACCTCCGGTTCTGATACTGCGCGGGTGTGAGCGTCTTCAGCGTCAGCGCATGTACCTGCGCACGCATCGCCTCGCCGACCGCACCGTAGACCTGCTGATGCCTCTCGATGAGCGTCTTGCCCTCGAAACTCGGGCTCACCACCAAGGCCTCGAAATGGTCGCCGCCGCCGGTGGTGTCCCGCACCTCGACGATCGCGCCCGGCAGGCCTCGTTCGATTAAACGTTGCAATTCCTTCGGGTCCATTTTCAGGAGATTCTAACCGGACCGAGCGGTCAGTTCCACTCCCGTGCTCACAAGGCCTCGATCACCGTTGCGATTCCCTGACCAACGCCGATGCACAAGCTGACGATGCCGAGGCGTGCGCGGCGCCGGCGCATCTCGTGGAGCAGCGTGACGGTCAGGCGCGCGCCGGAGCATCCCAGCGGATGACCAAGTGCGACTGCGCCCCCGTTCACGTTGAGTTTCTCTTCATCGATTTTGAGGGCGGTGTTGCAGGCCAGCACCTGGGCGGCGAAGGCCTCATTGATTTCGACCAAGTCGATGTCGCCGAGGCGAAGTGCGGCGCGGTCCAGCGCCTTGCCGATCGCGGGCACCGGCCCCCATCCCATGATCTCCGGCGGCACGCCCGCGACTGCCATCGCGCGGATTCGCGCCATCGGCGCCACTCCGAGCGATCGCGCGCGCTCGGCGCTCATCAGGATGAGCGCGGCAGCGCCATCGCTCACTTGGGACGAATTCCCGGCCGTGACCTGTCCATCGGGGCGGAAACTCGGCTTCAACGTGGCGAGCTTTTCAAGCGAAGTGTCAGCGCGAGGTCCCTGGTCGATATCGAGTAAGTTACCGTCGATATCCACCCGGGCAATTTCATCCTTGAACCGCTCGCGCGCGGCGATCGCTCGCTGATGCGACCGCAGCGCGTACGCGTCGGATTGCGCGCGCGTGATTCCATGCATTGCCGCGAGCCGCTCAGCCGTGAGTCCCATCGAAGCCCACTCAGGCGGGAACATATCGAAGAGCCGCGAATTCGGATTCATACCGGAGCCCATCGGGACGTGCGTCATGTGCTCGACACCGCCCGCGATCGCGATCTCACCCGCGCCGCTCATAATCGATTGAGCCGCGACGTTGATCGCCTGCAGCCCCGAGCCGCACTGCCGATCGACGGTAGTGCCGGCGACTTCGACCGGGAACCCGGCAAGGAGCGCGATCATCCGCGCGATGTTAAGGCTCTGCTCGCCTGACTGATTCGCGCATCCAAAGATCACGTCCTCAATTTCGCCCGGCGCGATCCTGGGATTGCGCCGCATCAGCTCGCGCACGCAGATGACCGCAAGGTCGTCCGCGCGGATCGATTTTAAGTAGCTGCGATCGGCGCCCGCCCGCGCGATAGGCGTGCGCAGCCCGTCGATGATCACTACTTCGCGCATCGAGCTTTCAGCGCTTCGCGGCTGTTGCGCGCTCTTCGGATGCGCCGAATTCCGCTCGAATCGCATCGCCGTTGCCATCGAGCGCTGGTGCGGCAGGCCGCGTGGCGGGATCGTCGAAGCCGCCGATCTTGATCGGATTGCCGAGAATTCGCATCCCGTCTGACTCCACCATCATATTGCGCGCCGCGATCTGCGGCATCGCGACCGCTTCCGGGATGCTCTGGATGCGGGCGCAGGGTACACCGGCCACGGTCAGAACCTCAACCCAATGGCGCGCAGGTTTGGTCCTGAGCGTCGCTTCGAGCTCGGCGCGCAGCGCTTCATGATTTTCATGGCGATTACGGTTGTGCGCGAAGCGCTCGTCGCGCGCGAGATCGCCGCGGCCGATCGCCTCGCTGAGCCGCGCGAAAACTTCGTTGCCGCCGGCGCAGATTACGAACAGCTCGTCGGCGGCTTGATAAGTATCAAACGGCGCGATCGACGGATGGCCGTTCCCCAAGCGTCCGAGTGCGCGGCCATGCGCGACATACTCCATGACGCCATGCAGCAGATAGCTGAGCATCGCGTCGAGCATCGCAACATCGACGCGCGCGCCGCGGCCGGTTGTCTCGCGTGCATAGAGCGCGCTCGCGATGCCGCCGAAGAGATAGACACCCGCGGTCAAATCGGCGACCGAAGTGCCGACGCGTGTCGGTGGGCCGTCGGGATAGCCCGTGATGCTCATTATCCCGCTAAGCGCCTGCACTACGGTGTCGTAGGCGGGCGTGCGGCTCATCGGACCGGTCTGGCCGAAGCCCGAACCCGACGCATAAATCAATCGCGGGTTGATTTTCGACAGCGCCTCCCACGAAAGGCCGAGCTTCTCCATCGTGCCGGGGCGGAAGTTTTCGACCAGTACATCGGCGCGCTCGACCATGCGAAGGAACAGCGCGCGGTCGCGATCATTTTTAAGATCAAGCGCGATACTTTCCTTGCCGCGATTGACAAAGCCGAAGTAGACAGACTTGCCGTCTTTGAACGGACCATAGGCGCGCGAGTCGTCGCCGCTGCCGGGCTGCTCGACCTTGATTACGCGCGCGCCGAGGTCGGCCATTAGCATCGTCGAGAAAGGTCCCGCCAGCACGCGCGTGAGATCGATCACAAGTACGCCGGAAAATGGTCCGCGCGCGCGTTGTCCATTCGATGAGTTCATGTCCTGCTCCGCGGCCGCATCGAGCGGCATCCGGCACGAATCGTAACAAAGCTGCCGGCCGCTTGTCAGGCTGGCTAGCGGGACTGACGCTGTGCCTGCGCGCGCATCGCTTCGGCCGGCGTCATGATGAGCCGCGGCTCCTCGCGTTCCTTCTCCTGCTGCGCGGCAATCAGCGCCCCGAGCATCGTGCGAATCAGGTTCTGAAAGAACGGGATGCGCTTGATGTCGGCGCCATCGCGAATTTTCGCCGCCGCGGCTGCTGCATAGCCGCCCGTCCGTCGTCGCCCGGTATGCGCGAGGTAGTACGCTATATCCTCGAGCCGCCGGCGCGCGCGAAACGCCGCCGCGCCGCCGAGCAGTCCATCGATCGCCTTCTCGATCACACTCGCGATCCGATCCTCGCGCTGCATCGGATTCAGCACGATCACGCTCTGCTGCACTTCGGCGATCTCATCGACGTAGGGTTTGATCTCGGCGGCGGGGAATCGCCAGGCAAGCACCTCAGGCTCTTTTAACAGTTCGAGGCCGGGTTCGCCGGCCGCCTCGACGGCGAGCTCTCTATAGATGGGATGGACAAAATCGTCGCCGGGCGGAGGCGCGGGGATAAGCTCGGTTCGCCACGCGAAAAAGTTGCCGACCGGACCGCGCCGGTTCTCGGGCGTCGCGCGGTACGCCTCGCACAGGATGAGATCGCAGAGCCGCCAGTCGGCCTCGATCATTTTGACGCCGGCGCGTTCCTCGACGCGCAGCCGGTCAGCGCGCAATTCGCGGCGGCTGACCGGGCCGAAATTGCAGCCGATCAACCCTTCTTCTTCGGACGAAAAGCCCCACAGCAGATTGAGCCCGCCGCGTGCCTTGGGCTTCATCAGCCAGATAAGCCGCACGCCGGTGACGTCGATCGGCGAGAGCATCCCTTCGATATCGGTCGCGATAGCGGCGGTCGGCGCGGGCGAAGTTTGCCGCGGATGCGGCTCGGCATCGGGCGCGGGCACGATGCCGCTCTGGCGCAGGCGAAACAACGACCGGCGAATCTCGCGGCGCAACGCGCCGCTTGCGTCGGCTTCCATCGTTGCCAGCATATTCGCCGCGCCCGGGGAGCGGACGCCGCCGAGCGCGCGCGCGATCGCGGCGTCGGTCACCTCGGGAGTCCCGCGCAGAGCGACCAGCATGCGCAAGGCGTCTTCGGGGTCGGCGGCAGGATTGAAGCCCGCTTTCCGCAGGTTCAGATCGTCATTGGAGAGGTCTTTGAGCTGGGCCATCGAGATTAACGGGTTTTGGAACGCTATGAGCCGCCTCGCGCCGGTGTCAGGGCGACCGAATTTTTCACGCCATGATTTCGAGCAGGCTCAAAGTGATGCGGTAAGTGAGTCCCCAGATTGGCCGGTTCTCGTAGATTATCGCCGGGAATCGCCATTCGAGACCGTCGCGACGGAAAATATAAGTGCGCCGATAACGAACGTCGCGCAACACCGCGATCGGAACGCTGAAAATCTCCGCCACCTCGTGCGGATTGGCGCGCAATGCGAGCGGCCACGGGATCAATCCCGCGAACGACGCGACGAGGATGCCGGTGGTGGCCGTGCGCATCCGGGGGAACGCGCCCAGCACCTCGACCGCATCGGGCTCGATGCCGACCTCTTCGTATGCCTCGCGCAGCGCCGCAGCCATCGGGCTGTGATCTTCGGGATCAACGCGACCGCCCGGAAACGCGACCTGTCCGCGGTGGCTCACCTGGTCGGAACGCAGGATGTAGAGCAAGTGCAGATCACCCGAGCGTTCGAAAATCGGCACCAGCACTGCGGCCAGCCGTTCGCCGTCCGGGCGGGTCGTGACCGCCGGATCGAGCAGGCCAGTGCGGAGTTGTTGCAGGCCGCGATCAAGACCGCCTTTGAAGTCGCCCTGGCTCACGTCTCTCCTTTCCGAATCATCATCCAGCCCCGCAGCACGCGCAAGGACAATACTGGCATTGCAGCGGCGGCGAAAGCTACGCTGAGCGCATGCCGCTGATCGAGCCGTTAACGACCCCCGCATCGCCCCGGCGCTATCTCATCGGGCGCTACCATGAAATTGCGCTCAAGGGGCGCAACCAGTGGCGCTTCATCGAGCAATTGAAGCGCAACCTGCGCGACGCCTTTGCGGGCATCGAGCTCGGCGCGATGCGCAGCGAGGGGCCGCGCCTGATGGTCGAACTCATCGGCGAGGAGCCTGAAGAGCTTATCGTGGAGCGCGCAGCGCTGGTCTTCGGCCTGCAGAACTTCTCGATTAGCCGGACGACGCCGCTCGATATCGAAGCGCTCAAACGCGAGGCGGTGTCACAAGCCCGGCACTATCCGGGCCGTACGTTCGCGGTCCGCACACGACGCGCTGAAAAACGCTTTGCGCTCAACTCGATGGAGATCGATCGGAGCGTCGGCGCGGCGGTCGCCGGCGAACTCGGCTTGAAGGTCGATCTGGAAAATCCGGACTTCACGATCGCGATCGAAATCATGCCCGCTGCCGCCTACGTCGCAGTCGGCAAGCATCCCGGCGCCGGTGGTCTGCCGGTCGGGATCGCAGGGCGCGGTCTCGCGCTGCTTTCCGGCGGGATCGATTCGCCGGTCGCGGCCTGGCGCATGATGCGCCGCGGGCTGCGGCTCGATTTCGTCCATTTTCACAGCTATCCGCTGGTCTCGGCGGCGAGCCGGGAGAAGGCCGCCGATTTGGCGGCCCATTTGACGCGCTTCGAAGGCCATTCCATTCTGATGCTGGCGCCGTTCGCCGAGGTGCAGCGCGAAATTGTCGCGCGTGCGCTGCGGCCGCTCCGGGTCGTACTCTACCGACGCTTCATGATGCGCATCGCAACCGCGCTCGCGCTTCGCGCCGGCGCATCCGCACTGGTGACCGGCGAGAGCCTCGGCCAGGTCGCATCGCAGACCCTCGCCAATATGACCGTCATCGAAAACGCGGCCGGGATGCCAATCCTCCGGCCGCTGGTTGGGATGGACAAGAACGAAATCGTCGAGCAGGCGCGCATGCTCGGCACCTTCGAGACCTCGATTCTTCCCGATCAGGATTGTTGCTCGCTGTTCGTACCCGCGCATCCCGAGACCCGTGCTACTATCGCCGAGGTCGAGCGCGCCGAGAGTTGTTTCGATATCGATCGGATGGTCACGATGGCGGTCGATGCGACGGAGAAGCAGCGCTTCGAGTTCCCGCATCGGCGCGCCGAACAGGCGGCGTAACAATTTGATTCCCCTGCGCACGCCGCAAACGGTATAGTTATCGACAACATTCGTTGGGACGGTCACAGCATGATCGCGACTGAACTCAATCACGCGAAGTGCAAGAGCTATCTGTTGACGTCGGAGTCCGACGGCAAGGCCGTGATGATCGATCCCGTGCGCGAGCGCATCGATCGTTATCTCGCAGTGCTCGCTTATCATCAGCGGCGGCTCGAACTGATCATCGACACGCACACCCACGCCGACCATCGTAGCGGCGCGTTCGAGCTCGCTGAGCTGACCGGTGCGCCGGTCGCGATGCATCGGCAGGCCCCGGCGCCGCACGTTGCCGTGCATCTGCAGGACGGGCAATGGCTCGCGATCGGCGACATTCGGCTTCAGGTCCTGCATACTCCCGGCCATACGCCGGACTCGATCAGTCTCTACACCGGCGATCGCGTTTTCACCGGCGACGTGTTGCTGATTCATGGCACCGGGCGCGCGGATTTCGCCGGCGGCGATCCTGGCGCGCAATACGACGCGATTACGCGCAAGCTCTTCGCGCTGCCGGACGCGACCCTAGTCTTTCCGGCGCACGACTACCGAGGCCATACTCATTCGACCATCGGCGAAGAGAAGCATGGCAACCCGCGAATCGCGAACCGTTCGCGCGACGAGTATATCGAGCTCATGAACCATCTCGGCCTGCCGCTCCCGGACAGCATCCAGGAATCGCTGCAGCCGAATCAGTCGGCGCTCGATGCCGACAGCATGAAATTCCCGACCTACGCACAGTTAAGCCAGGTGCGGCAGGTCTCTGCGACCGAGGTGTTCGCGCGGCTCGCCGCGCCCGAGCCGCCGCTGCTGCTCGACGTGCGCGAACCGGAAGAATACAGGGGCGAACTTGGACACATCCCGGGCAGCAAACTCATTCCGCTGCGCGAGTTGTCCGAGCGCACCGACGAGATCGCCGACTACAAGAATCGCGACATCATCGTAATCTGCCGCGCCGGCGCACGCAGCACGACTGCCGCCGCACTGCTGACCGCGCTGGGTTTCGAACGCGTCGGCAATCTGAAGGGTGGGATGCTCGACTGGAACGACGCGCAATTGCCGGTCGATCGCTAGCTGCAGGGAAAATGCTCGAATGAGTCGGAGGTGGCGCGGGGCTGTGCGCGGTGCAAGGTTGTGCCGCGCGTCGATACTGGTGACGGCGATGTTGTTCGCCGGATGTACGTGGCAGTCGCCGCGCACCGTCGCGCAGAACTACCTGACCGCGCTCGAACAGCGTCAATACGAGCAATGCTATCTGATGCTGACCGAGGTCGATCGTGAGGCGTATCCACGCGAGCGGTTTCTGACCGCCGTACCGCTCACTCAGGATGTCACGCGACGATGGTTTTGGCCGGTGCTCAAGGCGACGGACTTTGATCTCGGGGAGCCGCAGGGACAGGGTCTGCGCAGAATCGTTCCGGTCAAGGTGAAGGCGCCGGACCTTGCCCGACTCGAGCGAACGATCAATGCGATGATCGGACTGGACGCCGATCCGGTGCCGGCGGCGCGTCACGCGCTCTCGAGCGGCGATTTCCCCGCGCTTTCCTATCTCGACGACATCGTGCTGGTTAAGGAGCATCATCGATGGCGCGTGCGGGCCGACTTCCCGGCGCGGGAACGCGCCGCCGATCTGCGTCGTCATGCCCTCGACAGCTACTACGGCGGATCGTATGCGCAGGCGGTTGGCTATTACCGGGACGCAATTACGGCGCTCGATCGATCTGAAGCCACGGGCGGATGGGGCCTCAAGTATCTCTACGGCCGCGAACTCCACGAGATCGAGACCATCGTGGCGCAGCGCGCGGTCGCGCTCGCATACGACGACAAGCTCAAGCTGAGCGACATTGGGATGCGGATGTCGGCGGCGGGCCGCCCGGCGATCTTTGGCAAGATCGCGAATAACGGTGATCGCCCGGTCGATTCCGTGCGGATGAACGTTACCTTTTATCAAGGCCACGGCGCCGACCGGCGCGATGTTTTTGTGGAACAGCACGTGCCGATCGCGACCCCGCTTCAGTTTTCCGATTTTTCCTTACGCGCGCTCCCCCTGATGCCGGGGGAAACTCGCAATTTCGGCTTTGAGTTGAAAGCGCCCATCGACACTCAACGCAGCGCCGATCCCTACGTCACGGTCAGCGATGTCGTCCTGACCCAGCCCGACCTGATGCCGTCGACGGAGTCCGGAGCCCGCACGAAAGGCGCAAGCCCCACCGCGCGGGCGACCGCCGGCGACAACGAGGACTAGGCCGGGGGCTGAGCTTTGGCCGCGAGATTCATAACCATTGCGATCCCGACGCACAATCGCGCCGCGGTCCTGAGCCAGACGCTCGCAAGCCTCGCTCCACTCGCGATTCCGGACGGTGCTCGCATGGAATGCATCGTGATCGACAACGCCTCGGTCGACGCGACCGTTTCAGTGGTACGGAGCGCAGCGCAGTCACTCAGGTTTCCGCTCCGGCGTGTGCTGGAGGAGCGGGTCGGATCGAGCTTCGCGCGCAATCGCGCCGTCGATGAAGCGCGCGGCGAGGTGCTCTGTTTCATCGATGACGATGTGATCGTTGAGCCGGATTGGCTGGTCGAACTCGTCGGCGAGCTCGAACGGCGGCGTCTCGATGTCGCCTGCGGAATGGTCCTGCCCCGGTTTCTCGCGCCCTGTCCGAGCTGGCTCGGATCGCGACTATATGTGAAGCTTGCGGTTCATGACGCCGGTGCGCTCGAGCAGATGTCGCCGGCGGAGCGCGAGCGGCTGCACAACTACTTCAGCGCCAACGTTGCATTTCAGCGCAATACTTTCGAACTTTTCGGACGCTTCCGCGAGGATCTGGGCGTGGTTGGCGGGAATCCGATGTCTGGTGAGGACACGGAGCTCTTCGCGCGCATCATGGCGCGCGGTGGCAGCGTCGGATTCGCGGCCCGCGCCCGCGTACATCATCTGATCGGACCCGAGCGCCTCACGCGCCGTTATCTCCTGCGCAAAAGCTTCGCGTTCGGAATCGGCAGCGCGTTTGCGGGCGGTAGGACGCATAATCGAATAGAAAAATTAATTCGCAATGGCGGCCGGATGATCGGCGCGTTGGCGCGTGGCGATCGCGAGGCGGCTGTCTATCATCAGCTCGAGATTTGGAATTTCTTCGGCTTTTGCCGCGGCAGGATGATCCAATGGCGCGCTAATTCGTTTCCGTAACCGAAGAGGGTGGAATGAAACAGTCGACATCGATGGTCGTGGCCGTAGTCGCAATCGCTTTCATGATCTTCGCGATAGCGGGAAATCTACATGCGCAGCCCGCGGCGGTCCCATCCGCCGCGAATTCGGGAGCGCAGCAGAATCCGTCGGCGGCCAAGCCCCAGGCGCAAGTCAGTCCCGGCCTGCCGCCCAGCTTTTCGGACATAATGGCGAATCGAAATCGCCGGATGCAGGAGCTTATCCGCGAGGGGCACGCGCCGCGCATGATGATGGGCTCCGGTATGCCGATGGGGCCCGGAATGATGGGCATGACCATGAGCTCGGGGATGGGAATGGGAATGAATCTGAACGGATGCATGAGTCCGGCGCTGATGCCCTCCGATCCAAAGACTCACCTGCAATGGATGGAGCTGTGCGGCAAGACCATGCAGATGTGGGGCGCTTGGATGGAGAAGCGAGCCAGGGAACTTGAATCGCAATCGAATGATTAGAGATCGCCGAGTTCGCGCGCGCGATGGTAGAGTTCGTCGCGGAAATCAGGATGCGCCAGCGCGATCAACGCCTCGGCCCGTTCCACGGTCGATTTGCCGCGCAGGTTCGCGACGCCATATTCGGTCACCACATAGTGCACGTCGGAGCGCGGATCGGTCGCCGGTCCTGCGATGCGTCCGACGATGCGTGAGATCCGGCCGTTGCCCGCGGTTGAATAGGCGGCGAGAATCGATTTGCCGTCTTTAGAGAGCTGCGCACCGCGCACGAAATCGAGCTGGCCGCCCGGTGCGCTGTATTGCTTGCCCGCAATGCTTTCGGAATTCACCTCGCCATCAAGCCCGATCTCCAGAAAGGCGTTGACTGAGACCACACGGTCGTTGCGGCCGATCACGTAAGGATCGTTTACATAATCGACCGGGTAGGCCTCCATGCTCGAGTTGTCGTTGATGAATTGATAAAGCGCGCGATCACCCGCCGCCAGCGTGTAGACGTTCTTGTGACGATTGATGTGCTTGAACTTGTTGGTGACCGCGCCCGAACGAATCAGATCGGCGACCGCCGGGGTCATCAGCTCGGTGTGAATTCCGAGATCCCTGTGATCGTGCAGAGCGGCGCATACCGCGTTGGGCACGCCGCCGACGCCGATCTGCAGCGTCGCCCGCTCCGGGATCAGATCAACGATGTAACGGCTGATTACGCGGTCGGTCGCCGTGATCGGCCGGCTCGGCAATTCCGGCAGCGGCGTCTCGTTCTCGACGATCGCATCGACCTCGTTCACATGCAGCGCACAATCGCCGAACGCGCGCGGCATGTTAGGGTTGACCTCAACGATCAGATGGCGCGCGGCGCGCGCCGTCGGAATCGTGTAGTCGCTGTTGGTGCCGCAACTGAAGAAGCCGCCCTTGTCCATCGGCGACACCATCACGATGAACGCATCGATACCGATCTCGGCGAGTATCCGCGGCATCGCGCTGAAATTGCCCGGCATGTACGAGAGCACCTGGCGCTTGTCTTCCGCCCCGCGGCGCATCAGCTCGCGCTCCACGATAGTCGGGAAGAAGGGATGCGGCTTGATGATGTCGAGGTACTCATACTTCAAAATGGTCATCATCGCGGCCGGCGCGGAATGCGAGTAATACACTCGGAGATGCTTGATTTCTCCCGCCTTGACGCGATTTTCGAGCGCCTGCAATAAAGCGGGCGGCTCGCTCATCGCCATCCCCATCGAGAGACTGCCGCGCGCCGGAATGAGGCGGACGGCATCCTCTGGCGACCTCAGCTTGGATCGGTATTCTGATTCGTACATCGCCCCTCCGCGGCGTGGATTTCCACACGTCTTTCCAGCATCTTAGGCATCGATGCGATCGTCGTTCACGAGGGTAGCAACCGGGGTGCCATCAGCTCTTTCCCAAGCGCCAGCCGTCGCCTTGGTCACTGCTCCGTTTCAACACCCCCGAGGCTTCGATGCCAAGTAGCCCGGGCGGGCGCTTCCTGATTGC
This sequence comes from Pseudomonadota bacterium, assembly GCA_021324855.1. Lineage (GTDB taxonomy): Bacteria > Desulfobacterota > Binatia > Binatales > Binataceae > JAJPIG01. The sequence goes on from JAJPIG010000020.1 coordinate 117,405, forward strand.
AGTCGCCGGGGTGATCGCGGTGATCGCGGTCGGGATGGTCGGCTACATCGTGATCGAGGGTTTTTCGCCGCTCGACGCGCTCTACATGTCCGTCATCACAATCTCGACGGTTGGTTACGGCGAAGTGCATCATCTGGATACAGCCGGCCGAATCTTCACGATGGTGCTGATTGTCGTCGGCGTCGGGACCTTCCTATACCTGCTAACTTCAATCGGCGAGATCGTACTCGAGGGACAGCTTCGCGAACATCTGGGAGCGACCGCCATGCACCGCCGGATTCATAATCTAAAAGACCATGTGATTATTTGCGGCTTCGGACGTTTCGGCCGGGTCGTCGCCGAGGAACTGCTTGCCAACTCGGTGCCGATCGTCGTGATCGAGCCGGATGATGCGAAGGAAGCGGCGCTCAACCGGCTCGGCGCACCATACCTGATCGCTTCAGCACTGGACGACGAAATTCTGGAAGAGGCCGGCATCAGAACTGCCCGCGCGCTGGTCGCCGCCACCGGCTCGGATGCGGACAATGTCTACATCACGCTCTCCGCACGCGAGAAAAATCACGAGCTTCGCATTCACGCCCGCGGCGAGACGGAGGCCGGTTTGCGCCGGCTGACGCAGGCCGGGGCCAACCAGGTTGTCTCCGCCTATCAGCGCGGTGGAAGCCGCGTCGCAGCGATGATCCTGCGTCCGGCTGTGGTTGATTTTTTGGAGCTCACGACACCCGGGCGCGGCGACGAAGTCGATCTCGAAGAGATCAGCGTGCAACCCCGGAGTCGCTTGCTGGGACGCAAGATCGGCGAGATCGAACGCGACAGCCCGCGCCTCCGAATCGTAGCGCTGAAGCGCGGCGACAAAACCTCGTTAATTCCCGATGCGACCACCGCGATCGAGGCGGGCGACTATCTCGTGGCGGTCGGCGACCGTGCGAGCCTGAGCCGGCTGGCCGAGGGCGTCGGCGCATAGACCGTCACGCGTCAACAACGACTTCGTTGGGGAACAGGAACGTGGTTGAGCCGTCTTCGAACCGCACCAGGTACATCGTTCGATCGAGATTGTGCATCTCGCGAAGCAACGTCACCACTTCGTTGAAATGGCTGTGCCCCGATCGATCCCGGACTGGTCGAAGCAGCTCGCAGTGTCTCTCTGATTCTGGCTCCTTGGACATCCTGGGTTGCCCCTTTTTCAAGTCTTCGATTTGGAACGATTCATCTTTTGTGCCATCCGGTTGGCGACGGCTTTCAGCCGCGCTCTGATGCTATCTGCGCCGGTAAGCGGCATTTGGAGACATCAGATTTGACGGCGATGGATACAACGAGGCGCGCAGGACGGAGCTGCGATGACGCCTGAGCTGAACGTGATTTTAGGACGGCTTGCCGTAGCCCTCGCGCTCGGGTTGTTGATCGGCCTGGAGCGCGGATGGGAACGGCGCGATGCGCCGGAAGGCGCTCGCACGGCAGGCTTCCGTACCTTCGGCCTGATCGGTCTGCTCGGCGGCGTCGCGACCGCGCCGATTTCCGGGATGCCGCCGTGGCTCGCCCCTGTAGTCCTGGCGGGACTAGCGATGTGTGTCGCATTCGGGTACTGGCGCAGCTCGGAGGAAGGCAGGGACATCAGCATGACCACCGCGGTCGCTGCGCTGCTGACGTTCGCCCTCGGCGGCATCGCCGGGGCCGGTGAGCTTACTGTCGCCGCTGCCAGCGCGGTCGTTGTGACAATCCTGCTCGGCTTCAAACCCGAACTTCATGAGCTGCTGCGGAGGATCGATCGAACCGAGCTCGAAGCGACACTCCGGCTGTTGTTGATTTCGGTGGTCGTGCTGCCGATCCTGCCCAACCGGACTTTCGGGCCATGGCAGGCGCTGAATCCATATCGGATCTGGTGGATGGTAGTGCTGGTCGCGGGCATTTCTTATCTCGGTTATCTGGCGAATCGGCTGATTGGCCTGCGCGCCGGCGTGATCGCAACCGCGCTGTTCGGCGGAATGACCTCCTCGACGGCAGTTACGGTTACCCTCTCGCGCAAGGAGCACGAGAACCCGGCGGCGCGCAATCTGTTCGTCGCCGGAATCATCGCCGCTTCAGGAATCATGTTTCCGCGCATGCTGGCGATCGTGGCGATTGTCGCATCTGACCTCGCGATCCCGCTTGCGCCACCGCTGATCATTGCGGCCCTGGTAGCGTTCTGCCTGGGAGCGTTGATTTGGGGAATCGATCGTCACCGCGCTCCGAGACGTGAGATGCAGAGTGAGTTCCGCAATCCGCTCGATCTTCGCACGGCTCTCGAGTTTGGCGTCTTCTTCGCGATCATCATGCTGCTCTCACAAGCAGCGCGGCAGATGGCGGGTGCGGCGGGACTTTATATCATCGGCGCGATCGACGGCCTGGTCGATGTCGATGCAATCACGCTTTCGGTCGCAACCCTCTGGACGCGCGGCGATGTCGTTCCGAGAGTTGCGGTCATTACCCTTGGAATTGCGGCTGCCGTCAACACGATCGTGAAGATCGGAATCGCCGGAGTGATCGGCGGGCCGCGGCTCGGATTGTGGGTGGGCGTTCCGATGCTTGCCGCGCTTGTCGCCGGGGCGCTGACGATCGTGTGGCCGATACTCTGAACCCGGCCCGCTAACGGAAAGTTACTTCAGAAAATCGAGCCAGCCGCGCCGGATGATCGCGTCGAGATAGGGAATCAACTCGCCGGCCTCCGTCAGTTCTGCGAATCTAACCCAGCGCGCGTCGGTATGCTCATGCGGCCGCAGCCGAATTGATCCAGATGCGCCGCTGGTGCGGCCCACGTAAAGCGCCTGGATATAGGGCTCGGCGACCGCTTTGTTGAGTCCCAGCATCCGTTCGATTTCGATTGCGAGGCCGGTCTCTTCGGCGACTTCGCGGATCAGGCACTCCTCGATGCTTTCGCCGAGGACAAGATGGCCGCCGGGCAGGTCCCAGGCGCCCGGCCTATACGTCATTTCGGGGGCGCGCTTTAGAATCAAAATCCGACCGCGATTGACGATTGCGGCGTGCGCGCCGAAGAAGAATCGTTGCTCGGCCATCGTCAGTGATTCGCGCGGCCCCAGCCGCCGCCGCCCGGCGTTTCGATCCGGATTCGATCGCCGGCTTGCGCGGTGAAATTGGTCTTGGCGGGGATTCTTACTAACTGTCGCTTTCTGACCAGGAAGTTTGCGCCCGGCTTGGCGTGGCCGCCGCCGCGGAGCCCCCAGGGCGCGAGCCTGCGCCGCTCGGTCAGAAGACTCACGTTCGACTCGACCAGGCACTCGATCTCGCGGATGAGACCATCGCCGCCGCGCGCCCGCCCGCGTCCGCCTGAGCCGCGCCGGATGCGATACTCGGTGATGCGCATCGGGTAGTAGGCCTCAAGCGCCTCGATCGGCGTATTAAGCGTGTTTGTCATGTGAGTATGAATCCCCGATTCTCCGGGCCGACCCGGCGCCGCGCCGGCGCCGCCGGCGACCGTTTCGTAGTACGAAAAATGGCGCGCACGAAAACGATCGTAGCCGCCGATCGTCAGGTTCGACATCGAACCCGAACTCGCGGCCGGAATTCGATCGGGCGCGGCCTTGGCGAGGGCGCGAAACAGCACATCGACGATGCGCTGTGAGGTTTCGACGTTGCCGCCGGCGACCGCGGCCGGCGGCGTCGCATTGACGACCGTGCCGGGCGGAGCAATCACCTCGATCGGACGCATCAGGCCTTCGTTGGGCGGCACCGCTTCGGCGGCGAGACATTTCATCGCGTAGAAGGTGGCGGAGAGCGTCACCGCATAGTTGGCATTGACCGAACCGCGCACCTGCGCCGCCGAGCCGGTGAAATCGACCCGCGCGCGTCCGCCCCGCACGGCGATAGCAACACGCAATCGGATCGGGCCTGTGCCGAAGCCATCGTCGTCAAGGAAATCCTCGGCGCGGTAAGTACCTGGACGCAGCCGCGCGAGCGTCGCGCGCATCAATCGTTCGGCGTAATCCTTCAGCGCGGCCATCGCGTCCGTCACGAACCGGTAGCCCATCATGTCGGTGAGCGCGAGCAATCGATCGCGGCCCACGCCCAGCGCGGCGATCTGCGCGCGCAAGTCGCCTTCTCGTTCCTCGGGCACTCGCGTATTCGCTAAAAACAACTCGAACACGTCGCGCGCGGGCTCGCCACCCGCGACGATCTTGACCGGTGGCAGCCGAAAACCTTCCTGATAGATCTCGGTCGCGAGCGCCATCGAGCCGGGCGCCATCCCGCCGATATCCGCATGATGCGCGCGGTTGGCGGCGAAGGCGAAAGGCCGCTTCCCTCCGGCGACAAAGATCGGTGCAACCAAAGTGAGATCGGGCAGATGCGTTCCGCCGGCGAACGGATCGTTGACCGCGGCGATATCGCCGGGCGCAAGCTCAAGCCGCTCAATCGCCGCACGCACCGAGAGCGGCGTCGTTCCGAGATGCACCGGGATGTGCGCGGCCTGGGCCACCAGCTCGCCGCGCGCGTCGAACAGCGCGCACGAGTAGTCGCGCCGCTCTTTGATGTTGGGTGAAAAGCCGGTCTGGCCGAGCACCACGCCCATCTCCTCAGCAATCGCGCCGAGTCGGCTGTTCATCACCGCGAGCGCCACCGCGTCGAGCTTCATCGTGCGGACTCCAGGTGCAGATTACCGTAATCGTCGACGCGCAGCGTGAACCCCGGCGCCACGTAGGCGGTGGTCGAAAGCTCGACGATCAAGCACGGTCCGGCCATCCGGAGGCCCGCGCCCAGGTCGTCGCGCGAGTAGACCGGAATCGTCCGCTGACGATCCCCGACCAGCGCCGCGATTCGACTGATGGCAGACGGCCGGCCGCGTGATTTCGCGATGTGCGCAGGCGCAGGCGCGCGCTCGCCGCTGCTCGCGCGCAAACGCAGGTTAACGACTTCGACCGGTGCATCGGGGGCGTTGTGGCCGAAGGTCCGCCGATGAGCTGCGTGGAAATCAGCGATGAAGCGCGGCGTCAGCGGGACGGCAAGTTCGTACGATTGCCCGCGATAGCGCATATCGGCCCAGAGCTCGTAACGGATGCGGCCGGGCCGCGCTCCTTCTGCGGCAAGCTCGCGCGTTGCCCGGTCGATCAGCGGGCGTGCCCGCCTGCACAGGCGCGCAAAAACCGGGGCGGCCTCGCGAATCGTGATCGAGTATTCGCGGCCGAGCGGCGATCCCAGCGCGCCCCACGCGCAGAGCAGTCCTGGATTGCGCGGCATCACGATACATCGGATGCCGAGGTCGAGGGCCAGTTCGCACGCGTGCATGGGACCGGCGCCGCCGAAGGCCATGAGCGCGAAATCCCGCGGATCGAAGCCGCGTTCGATGGTGATCACACGAATCGCGCGTTCCATGTTGGCATTGACAACCCGAATCACCCCGCGGGCCGTGGCGAGCGCATCCAATTTGAGCGCGCGACCGAGCCGTCCTATCGCGCGTGCCGCGCGCTCCGGGAAAAGCTTCATCCGGCCGCCGAGAAAATTCGCGGCGGCAAGACGTCCCGCCACGAGATCAGCATCGGTAACGGTCGGCGCCTCGCCGCGGCCGTAGCAGGCGGGGCCGGGGTCCGCGCCGGCGCTCTCGGGTCCGACCCGCAGCGATCCGCCCGCATCGACGGTCGCGAGCGATCCGCCGCCCGCGCCGACGGTGTGAATATCGACCACCGGCGTCCGGACCGCGTAGCCGGCGGGATAACTGAGTGTGCGGATATGCTCGCGGCGATCGAACAACGAGACGTCGGTCGAGGTGCCGCCCATGTCGAAGGTGATGAAGCGATCGACGCCAAGCGTGCGCACCAGCGCCGCCGCGCCGATTACGCCGGCGGCCGGCCCTGAAAGAATCGTGCGCACCGGTTCGCGCCGGGTCGCTTCCGCGCCGACCGCGACGCCGTTGGATTGCATCACGCGCAATCGCGCCGGCGACAGGAGACGTTCGAGATGCTCCAGATGCGAGACCATCCGCGGCGCAACGTATGCATTGACGACGGTGGTCGAGAGCCGCTCGTACTCGCGATATTCGGGAAGGATTCGATGCGATACCGACAGCGGGAGGCCGAGTGGGGCGAGGGCGCGCGCCAATGCCGCTTCGCTGCGCGGGTTGGCGTAGCAATGCAGCAGGCAGACGGCGAAAGCCCCGGCGCGGCTCCGGCGCGCCGCGCGGACCGCGCGCGCTATCGCGGCGCGCGTCAATGGGCGAATGATCCTGCCGTCGAACAGGGTCCGCTCCTCAACTTCAAAGCGCAGGGAGCGATCGACGAGCGGAGCGGGACGGGAAGGCGCGAGCGCATAGAGATCGTCGCGATTCTGACGTCCGATCTCGATCAGATCGGCCAAGCCGGCGTTGGTGAACAGCGCCACGCGCGCTCCCTTGCCTTCAAGCAGCGCATTGGTCGCGACGGTCGTGCTGTAGGTGACCATCGTCGGCGTCACGCCGGCCAGCATCTCGCGGATTCCCGCGACCACGGCGCGCGCCGGATCGTCGGGCGTCGAGAGCACCTTGTGCACACGAATTTCGTTGCCGATCAGCGCAACCAAATCGGTGAATGTACCGCCGGTATCGATACCGACCAGGACGGCTTGGCCGCTCGCGTTGCCCGGCTTTCCCGAGCGCCCGCTACGCGGCACGGAGAAGGACCTTGAAGTTCGAGCTGATGGCGGCCGCATCCATCGCCGCGACCGCATCGTCGAGCGAAAAGACCGCCGAGATAAGCGGCGTAGGATCGACGCGGCCGGCCGCAAGCGCGTCGAGCGCGGGTCGAAACCGGCCGCATCGCGAGCCGATGACGGTGATTTCGTTGACGACCAGCGGCGCGAGGTTGAGCGCCGCCGAGGCGGCCGCGGTGCTCTTCAGGATCAATCGCCCGCGGGGACGCACGAGTTCAATCGCGCGGAGGAGCCCCGTGGCATGCCCGGTCGCGTCGATCACGACGTCGAAGCCGGGTCTGAGGTCAGCTTCAAGCGATACTTTAACTCCGAGCGCGGCGAGACGATCGAGCTTGTCCCGATGATGTCCGCCGACGACGGGGGTGAGGCCCTCGGCGTTGAGCGCGAGCGCGACGATCGCGCCGAGGCGGCCGTCACCGAGAATTGCCGTGGATTCGGATGGTTCGATCCGGGTCTGCTCGAAAATTTCGTAAGCGGCGGCGAGCGGTTCGCAGAAAACCGCGGCGCGATCGGAAAGCGAGTCGGGAACCGAAATCAGGTTGTCATCGGGCAGGGTGAGATAGTCCGCGAAGGCGCCGTCGCGGCCCGAAATTCCGAGCACCGTGCGCGCCGCGCAATGCCGTCCCATTCCGCGCCGGCACCATTCGCATCCGGGAGCGCCGCATGCGGCGTTAATTTCGCCGACCACGCGCCGGCCAACCAGTTCCGGGCGGGCGCTCTCGACGACGCGCCCGACAAATTCATGGCCGGGCACGCCGCGATAGGTCATGTAGCCGCGGGCGAGTTCGAGGTCGGTGCCGCAGATGCCCGCGAGTTCGACGCGCACGATCGATTCGCCGGGTCTGGCCGCCGGATCCGGATAGTCCCGGCGCAAACTCAGCTCGCGATCGAGAAACAGGGCGCGCATCGACGTTGATCGAGAAGCGGCGCCGCGACCTGTGCGCCGCGGGAGACATTCGAGATGGAACGCGCGGTGACTTCCAGCGCGGGCAATGATCCGAACCGCAGCGCTACTTCGCCGCGCTCTTTTCAGAACCCGATGATTTTGCCGTCTCGGACGACGATGACGGCTTGGCGGTGTCGGATGACGATCCGGAGTCAGCCTTCGAACTCGCGGCGCCATTAGCCGTCGAATCGGATTTGGTTTCTTTCGAATCGGACTTGGACGAACGGGCGTAGTCGGTTACGTACCATCCTGAGCCCTTGAGGACAAACGAGGTCCGCGAAACCAGTCGCTCGACCTTGCCATTGCAGGTCGGACATTTACGGACAGGCGCGTCTGTAATGCGCTGCATCAGCTCGAAGGTTCCACATTTGGGGCAGTGATATTCGTAGATCGGCATACTGGTCGGAGCGAAAATCCTCTTGAATTTAGGTAAACATCCACGTGCTGATTGTCAACGATGCCCCATAGTGCTGATTTTCCCTGGTTCAGGTTTTCTGAATCAGCCGAATGAATAGGCGGTAAACGCGAATCGTCTGTGAGTCTGGAGCGGTGAGGTCGGAAATGTTGGCAAGACGGCCGACTATTGTCAGGTGCGGTGTGCTGCTGGCGGTCTGTTTCTGCCTGTTCACTTTTGCTCAGCTTGCCCGACCCCTCGCGTCCACGACTCTACACCACCGCCCACAAATTGCGGCGAAGCACGATAACCTCACGCGCAATACCCTGGAAGAAGTAGGCGGGCAAGGACCAACTGTCTCGGCATACAGCACACTCGAATCGAGCGATCTGCCGCCAAAACTTGCGCCGCAGCAGCCGCGCGTCCAGCAAGGGTATGCGCGATCTTGGCCGCTTGGCTACATTCCGGTTCATCGCCGAATCCCTCCTCCGCCTGACGACGCCCACTAGTTCCAGACGCGCAAAGCTGATCTGCGAGTACCGTGGCTGGCTCACCAGTCCTCTGGCCTCGCTCCGCACTTGCTCGCCGCCGAATAACGGCGAGTCGGTCCGCATTTTTATGCTCTGAGAGGCGCGATACCCATCACGCGTGCGAGAGGAATCATGAACGGAAAACCAATGACCGCAACTCAATCGATCCCAAGCTTGGCAAACGATTTTCCCTGCGAATCGGTGGTGAGAGTCGAACAACTTGAGGAGGCACGAAAAAGAATCGACCGCGAACTGCTGGAATGGAAGATGCAAGTGCAGCTAGCCGAGGAAGCTGTGTATTCCGCTTGGATTTCGGAAGGTTTGGCGGAGGACGAGGACCGCTCGGTGGCCGAGGCCCTGAGGACTCTTGAAGCTGAGCTTGGTTCCTTGCCCACCAAGGATGGTGCGGAAGCCTTGTCAGAAGTCCGGGCCGAAACTTTTTCGACCTTAACTTCGCGACTGGAGGCGTTGCGTGAAAGACAACTTGATGCGCGACTGAAGTTGCAGATCTGTCGAAGACACCGCCAACTGCAGAATACGGTTCTGGAACAGGCCAGAGCCGCGATGCTGAGAGCCGAGCAGAGGAGCAGAGCGATTAATGAAGAAGTTGCCGCTCTCCGACACGAGCTGGAGCCGCTCAGAGGTTCCGTTACTCAGAGTTGGAAGTGCTTCAAGGCACGCCTGTTGCCGTGAGTCGCCCCCTTCCCGCTCCCTGCCAATTTCGTCATCGAAATCTGCTGCGCTCTGTGAGCCCACTGTTGGCACGAGAGCGCCGTGATTTTCCGGAAAAGAGGCAGGAGAAGGAAACAGGCACGCTGGCTGTTGGCCCGTATTTTACCTGCAGAAAAGTGCGAAAGAAGAAAACGAGTTTCGCTCTCCCCGCGCGGTCCTCCGTGCGCATTAGCACCGAAGAAGCCGCTGAGCGACGAACGCGAGGGAGGGGATCGGATGCACGTGCCCCTAGCCGTTGCGGGGGCCGGCCATCAGCAGGCCGCCGGCGATCGTCATCGCGAACGCCGCCACGCGCATCGCGGCAAGCCGCGGCTCGGCCGGCAGACTCTCGCCGAAGGC
>JAJPIG010000030.1 GCA_021324855.1 Pseudomonadota bacterium
GGCTGATTCACCAGGTGCACGATCTCGGCGCAGATGCGCTGCGGCGAGACGAAGTGCGAAGGGTCGGTGTCCGGCGCCGCCTCGCGCACCCGGGGACTGTCCACCGCGCCATCGACGTCCAGCGTCGCAACGTGCACTCCGCGATGCATGTACTCGTGCGCCAGTGATTCCGCGATCGATCGCTGTGCGAGTTTCGATGCGTTGTAGGCCGAGTACATCGCAGGACCACCGCGGCTCTCGGAGCCGAGCACGAAGATGATCGTGCCGCCGCCGCGCTCGGCCATCCCGTCGACCACGGCCTGGCTGCAGAAGAACGGGCCGTAGGCGTTGACCTTCAACTGGAAATCGAAATCCTCTTCGCTGATTTCGGTGAAGCGCTTGCGCAGGTAAGCGCCGGCGTTGTTGATCAGCACCGAAATCGGGCCGAGTTCGCGCTCGACGGCAGCGACCGACGCAAGGACCTGGTCGCGCCGCGCGACATCGGTCGGCGTGACCAGCGCCCGCGCGCCCACTTCCCGTACCATCGCGGCGGTTTCCTCGAGTTGCGATTGGGTGCGAGCGATCAATCCCGTAGCGTAGCCCTCGCGCGCCAGCGTCAGCGCGATCTCGCGGCCGATGCCCCGTCCTGCGCCGGTTACCAATGCTACTTTGTTATCCGACATGGCCGGCAATCTTATCCCGACTCTCGCCGAGGCGGAACCATTTGCAGCGAGTTGCAGGTCCGAAATTAGCGCATTGACCAAAGCTTGGCGAAGGCGCTTCGATGATGTTAGGGTGGCGCGCAACAGCTCGGAGGAAGTTTTGAAGCAGGCGCGGCCTCGCTCGGCGCTCACGATCCACCGTTCGTTTCGCGGCATCGATCGCGCGACGACGATGCTGTTCGTTGCCGCTGCGATATTGGCGTTCTATGGACTCTCCGCGAGTGGCGCATCCGCCGAGCCGCTGACAGTCGCTCCGGTTACCAGCGGATGGGAGCGCTTCAATCCGACGCTCGAACTGCCGCGCATCTACAATCCTGATGGAAGCCTGCCGTCAGGAGCCGAGATGCCGGTGCTAACCCCCGATGATTCCCCGGTCGATACGGATCTGCCGCCGCCCGATCCGATAGATCCGTCCGCGAGCGATTCGGCTCCGAGCGTGCCGGCGCCGAGCACGCCGGCCGTGACGCATGACGATCCACCCGTCGCCGACGGACATCATCATGGTGCCGCATCGAACGCCGCGGGCGGCGGTGACGACGCATCTGCTGACGACGGCGGGTTTCCGGAGCCCGATCCCGAAACGTTGCTGAACGCGCCATCTGCGCTCGATCCGACGGACGGCACCGATCAGAGCGTACCGATCGGGAGCGCTGGGAATAATGCTGCTGATCCGAGCGGCAATACTGCCGGCAGCGCGCAGAACGATCAGAACCAGCAGGTTGATGCGCCGTCGGTGGTACTGGTGCCGTCGCCGTACTACGGCGCGCCCATGCCGGCATACGGCTATCCCTATTACGGTCCCGTGTTAGGCCGGTACCCCTCCTTCGGTCCTGCCTCTGCCGCATCGGCGCCGGCAATCCCGCCGAATGTCAGGTTCGGTGTGATGCCGCCGCCCGGCTATCCCTGGATCGGCGCCTTGCCGATGGCGCCGTGGTCGGCGGTTCATCCTGCGATGCCGGCGGGTCACATCGGGATGCCGAGCAGCAATCTGCTGATGCCGCAAAGCCACCTAAGCATGCCATCCTTGTCCGGACGCTAACGCGCTCGGCTATAATCCAGATCACTTTCACTCATGCCGGTCAGGAGCGATGCCGGCAGGTGTGCGATGCTGGTAACGATCGACGTCGGCAACAGCCATACGGTAATCGGCATCTACGATGGCGAGCGGCTGCTCAACCATTGGCGCATCTCCACGATGGCCGAGCGGACCGCGGATGAGCACGGCGCGCTGCTTAAAACGCTGATGCATGGCGCGGGGTTCGGGATCGACGTGCGTTTCGAGGGCGTCGCGATAGCGTGCGTAGTGCCGTCGCTCAACCAGGTGATGGAGCAGCTTTCGGAGCGCTATCTCGGCTGCGTACCGCTGATCATCGGGCCGGGCGTGAAGACCGGCATGCCTATCCTGTACGAGAATCCGAAGGAGGTCGGCGCGGACCGGATCGTCAACGCGGTTGCCGCGTTCGACGATTGCAAGTCGGCGTGTATCGTGGTCGATTTTGGTACGGCGACCACCTTCGATTACGTCACCAAGCGTGGTGAATACGCCGGGGGCGCGATCGCGCCAGGACTGGGGATCTCGATGGACGCATTGGTCGAGCATGCCGCCAAGCTGTATCGCGTCGAACTGGTGCGGCCGCGAGAAACCGTGGGCCGGACGACTATCGCGGCCATCCAGTCAGGATTGGTCTTCGGCTACACGGCGTTGGTCGATGGGCTAGTACGCCGGATCAATCGCGAGCGGGGCGAGGATGCGGCCGTGATCGCGACCGGCGGCTTTGCGGAACTGGTCGCGGGCGAGTCCGAGACCATCGAGCGGGTCGACGAATTTCTGACGCTCAAGGGATTGCGGCTGATTTTCGAGCGCAATCGAAGGGTGTAGAGTACCCGCGCTGCTCATTGGGGACGATGGAAGCGCCGCAGCGAATCGTCAAGGACTCGATGATCGGGCTTTCAATGCCCGATTTCGCCCGGCTCTCGCCGCGCGTCGCAACCGTCCTCGGCCAGAATCCGGGGCCCTTTACGGGGCCGGGAACGAATACCTATCTCGTCGGCATCGATGGCGCCCCGCTTCTGCTTGATACCGGCCAGGGTGTTGCGATCTATCCCGAGAAACTCGCCGCTGCCCTCAAAGCGCTATGCGACAGCGCGGTCCCGGCAGGCATCATCCTCACCCATGCGCATCCGGATCATATCGGTGGCGTCAAACAGGTTCGCGAGCGGTTCGGCGCGCTCGATGCCCGCAAGCTGCCGTGGCCGGAACGCGATTCGGTCGGCGCACCGATCACCTGCATCCCGCGCGATGCGATCATCCAAGGCGAGGGTGTCACGCTTAAGGCGATCTTCACGCCCGGCCACGCTCCCGATCATCTCTGCTACTACCTGGTCGAGGAGAAGGCGCTGTTCACCGGCGATGTGGTGCTCGGCGCGGGCACGACAGTCATCCCGGATGACACCGGCGACCTCGGTCAATATCTTGATTCGCTGCGCCGCCTCCTCGAGCTCGATCTTGAAACCATCTATCCCGCCCACGGCCCGACGATTCGCAATCCCAAAGAGAAGATTCGCGAATATATTGCGCATCGCGAATTGCGCGAGCGACAGGTGATGGCGGCGCTGGCCGATGGACCACATGAAGTGATGGTGCTGGTGAAGCGGATTTATGTCGATGTCCCTGAGCATCTGCATCAGGCAGCAGCCAGCTCTGTGAGATCGCATCTCAAGAAGCTTCGCAATGAGGGCCGGGTCGTAGAGCATGAGAATCGCTGGGGCCTCACATAGCGCGCGGCGGCGAATAGCGGTCGTGCTGGCGGCCGCTTCGATTGCGATGCCGCCGCTGGCGCGAGCCCAATCGATGCCCGCTTCGCCGGGCGTCACATCGACCCTGACGCCACTGGCCCTCCCAGGCTCGGCCGCAGCGGTCGGCGCGCCCGGAACATCTGCGGGATCGATCGTTCCACCGGGAACGATGGTGCCGCCCGCTCCCGGCGCAGACGGTCCAATCGTGCGGGTCGCCGGTACGCCGGTCCCTCAGCCGGATAGCGAAGCTAAGACCCCTCCGTCGACCACGGAAATTCCGCCAGTCGTTCCGCTGGACCAGCAACCTCAGCCTGAACCGGCTGAACCGCCCGCCACCATCCCCAACGTCTACGATCAGGCCGCTGACATTTACAATTATCAAGGCCAGCAGCCGCCCGCCGAATTGCAGCAGCAGCTTGAGAGTCTGCAGCAGTTCATGGAGGAGGGCGACAACACGACCTCGGTCGGGATGGTGGTGCGCGAGGCCCATCGCAAGATTGATGGCGGCGGTGAGGTCGCCGGTCTGCTGGTGGTCAGCGTGATGCCCGAGAGCCCGGCTGCGAAAGCGGGGCTCCGCGGGATGCGCAGCGGCGCACATTCAGTGCTCGAGGGCGCCGCGGTCGCAGCCTCGTTATTTTTCCCTCCGGCGATCATGGCGGTGGCGCTGGTCGATGGTAGCCGGGTCGGCGAATCCTATGACATGATCATCGCGGTAGACAGCGTCCGCGTCACCAACTTCCTCGATTTCAATGATCGGATGCGCCAGGTCGAGCCCGGCGACATCATCTATCTGACCGTGGTGCGCAATGGCCATCGCCTGCAGGTGCCGGTCAAGGTGCCGAACCTGCCAGCCGCGAGCACCGTGGCGAAGCCCGGCACGACCGCTGCGATTGTTACGCCAGCCGCACCGCCGCGCCCGCCCGCCGCGCGCATCCAGTAGACTTTCGCTTTACAGCCATCGTGGCTTCGTACTAATTAAGGGATCGTCCGTCGAGGCATTATCCCGGCGAGACGGTTTGTAGCGAGGGCCCTGCGGGCCCGTGACGACATAAAACTTTGGGTTCGAGCCTGGATCCGAATTTTCGGACCGGGACCCGGAACAAGGGCCAATGTGCCCGTTCGGTTGGGAACGGTTCCTGATGGGTCGCCGGTGATGCAGGCGGCCCATTTTTTTTGGCGGGAGCCATGGATAAAGAAAAGGTGCGAGTCCCTGATCTGCCGCGGATGAAGTCCGAAGGCCGGCCCATCGCGATGCTCACGGCCTATGATTACCCGTTCGCGCGGATCTTCGATCAGGCGGGAATCGATGTGCTCCTGGTGGGCGACAGCCTCGGGATGGTCGTGCAGGGCAATGACAGCACGCTGCCCGTAACCCTCGACGAAATCATTTATCACACCAGAATGGTTGCGCGGGCGCGCCGTCGCGCCCTGCTGGTCGCCGATATGCCGTTCCTTTCTTTCCAGGTGAGCTCGGAGCAGGCGGTGCTCAATGCCGGTCGTCTTTTGAAGGAAGGCGGCGCGGAAGCCGTGAAGCTCGAGGGCGGCGTTGCGATTGCCGACACCGTGCGGCGACTCGCCGACCTCGACATCCCCGTGATGGGACATATCGGGCTCACGCCGCAATCGGTTCATCGGATGGGCGGACATCGCGTGCAAGGCCGCCGATCCGGCCGCACCGCCGGATCGCGTGAGCGGTTGATCGATGATGCGCTCGCAATCGAAGCGGCGGGCGCGTTCGCGATCGTGCTCGAAGGCATCCCGAGCGATCTCGCCGCCGAGATCACTGGACGCATCGGCGTGCCCACCATCGGGATTGGCGCAGGGCCGCATTGCGATGGTCAGGTGCTGGTAATGCACGATTTGCTCGGCCTCAGTGAAAGCCTGCTGCCCCGTTTCGCCAAACGCTACACGAACCTGTGGCAGGCGGCGGGCGAGGCCGCGAGCGAGTACCTCGGCGAGGTGCGCGGCCGCGTGTTCCCGGACGCCGAGCATAGTTACGGACGCAAGAGCGCCTGAGCGTGGAGGTCATCGCCGATCCCATCGCGATGCAGCGCCGCGCCGAGGCAGCCCGCAGATGGGGCGATCGCATCGCGCTTGTGCCGACGATGGGGTTCTTGCACGAGGGCCATCTCACGCTGATGCGCGAGGGGCGGGCGCGTGCCTCGATGCTGGTCGCGTCGATCTTCGTCAATCCGACGCAGTTCGGTCCGAATGAAGATCTTGCGCACTACCCGCGCGACCTGTCAGGCGATCTGGCGAAACTGCGCGAGGTTCCCGTCGATGTCGTCTTCACTCCCGACCGTGAAGCGATCTACACACCCGGCGCACAGACCTGGGTCGAGGTGACGGAGCTGACGCGCGGATTATGCGGCGCGCATCGCCCGGGCCATTTCCGCGGCGTCACGACCATCGTGGCGAAGCTGTTCAACCTGGTGAAGCCGCACTTCGCGATTTTCGGTGAGAAGGATTTCCAGCAGCTTCGCGCGATCCAGCGGATGGTCATCGATCTCAACTTCGACCTGGAAATCGTGCCGATGCCGATCGTGCGGGAAAAAGATGGCCTCGCGATGAGTTCGCGCAACGCGTACCTCTCGCCCGACGAACGTCGCGATGCATTGGCGCTTAGTCGTGCGCTGTTTGCCGCGCGTGATCATTATGTCGCCGGAATGCGCGACGCCGAAACGCTGCGAAAAACCGCGCTGAAGGTCATCGCGGAGACTCCTAAGGTCGAACTCGAATATCTCGAAGCTGTCGATGCCGACACGCTGGAGTGGCCGGCGCGCGCCGATCGACCGATCCTGCTCGCAGTCGCGGCCCGCGTCGGCACGACGCGGCTCATCGACAACATTGTGCTTGGCGTGCGCAGACCGTGAAACGTATTGGCTTCGCCCGGCCATCCGGGATCGGCGTCGCTCTTGCGATCGGCGGTTGATTTGGTACGACCAAAGGCGGAGGTACACGACGATGGCCAATGCGAGCGTGACGGAAATCGCGCCTGATATATTTCGAATCTGCACCTACTTCTCGCAGAAAGATCTCGAGTTCAACGAATTTCTCGTCCGCGACGAGCAGCCGCTGCTGTTCCATACCGGCCCGCGTAAGACTTTCGGCGAGGTGCTGGCCGCCGTCCGCACCTTGATCGATCCGTCGCGGCTTCGATGGATCGGCTTCAGTCACTACGAGGCCGACGAATGCGGTTCGATCAACGAATGGTTGACGGTCGCGCCCGATGCTCAGGCGGTCTGCAGCCAGGTCGCGATCAACGTGAGCATCAACGACGTTGCGGAGAAGCCCGGCCGCGGCCTCAAGCATAACGAGGTCCTGACCACCGGACGCCGTCGTTTTCGATTTCTCCGCACGCCCCATGTGCCGCATGCCTGGGAGTCCGGCCTGATGTTCGAAGAGACCGAGCGCATCCTGTTCTGCTCCGATCTCTTCTTCCAGAGCGGACGCCATCCGGCGCTTACAGAGTCCGAGGTGGCAACCGGCGCCGCCGCGACGCTCAGGAAGTACCAGGCATCGCCGATGGCCAACTCGGTGCCGTACACGCCCTACACGGATCGGATCATGGAAGGGCTTGCGGCGCTCGAGGCGGCATCGCTGGCGCTGATGCACGGGCCGACCTATCGCGGCGACTGCGCCAGCCAGCTTCGCGCGCTGGCCGCATCCACGCGCGAACTGTTCGCGAACTATACGCAGTGGCCATGAGTTAGCAGCGATAGTGCAGCTTTGCTCAGGTCCGCGAATATGGGATAAGTGCCGGCGGATGATGCGGCGAGCTTCGAATGCGCGTCGTCCCGGAGATCAACGCGACCGACGTGAATTGTCTGAAGTGCGGAAAAGAGCTGCATCCTGACGAACGTATCGTATGCACCAGCTGCGGCACGCCGGTGCCGCGCTCCTTCACCGATGCACCTGAACTTTTTCCCGAAAGACGGCAAATTTTGCGCGGACCGATCCTCGCCGTCGCGATCCTGGTTATCGCGATTTTTGTGCTCGCCCCGATGGCGCTCGGATTTCGCGCGCGCGCTGCATATCAGGCGACCGTCGAACAGATCGCGGCAAGCGGCATCACGGCCAAAGTGCTGTCATATCATCAGGGCTGGTTTTTTTCGTCGGCGAAACTGGAAGTGGGTACGTCCGCGATTCAGACCGTGCTTGACGAAAGCATCGCTCACGGTCCGTATCCGCTATGGTCGGGATGGTTTTCGCTGATGCCGGTTGCGGCGGTGGTCGACAGCCGGCCGGGCGCAACCGGTCCAAATGGCGCACCTTCGATCCTGCCTGCTGATCTGAAGATTCGCACCGTGGTCTATATGAACGGCCGCAACCGCACGCGGCTCACGATGCCGCCGCGAACCATCAGCCACGGGATGGGCGGCGTGAACTTTCTCGGCCTCGAAGGCGAGGTGATACCGCTCGACAATCGTCTGCGCGTGGTCCTGCAAAGTCCCGGCTTCATCGGCAGTGGCCTTCTGAGCTGGTCGGTTGGCGATCTGACGTTTCGCGGCGACTGGCATCGACCCGACAACGGCATCTGGATTGGAACCACCGAATATACGATTCGTGAGATCAACGTGAGCGCCCCGGGCGGCCGTGGGGTTAATTTCGAGTTGATCCAGCGCGATGGCGCCGACTCGCTCGAGAACGGGATGCTGAAGCTGCAGGGGACGATCCGGATTTCGAGCGCTGTGCTCGGCAGCGAGCGCGTCGGGAATATCGCGCTTGCGTGGCAGGTCAAGAAGATCGATCCTAACGCGATCCAGACCTGGAGCAAGCACGTACAGGCGCTGCAGAACACCAAGCCCGACAAGCAGGCGCTCACGGCCCAGGCGCAGGCGGGGTTGCACGATTTCGTGATGGCGCTTGCGGCCGGGGGTCCGCAGCTCGACAGCGATTTCACGATGTCTACATCGGACGGTCCCGTCACGGCCAACCTGAACCTATCGATTATGCCGGACAAATCCAGCGCGGGCGCAGCTCAGGCCCCGGTGGATGCGGCGCCGATGACAATCGTGAAAGATCGGATGTTCGGAGAGGCGACGGTGCATGCGCCACGCACGCTGGTCGATCGTGTCGCAGGTGCGACGCGCGTCGCCGACTGGATTCAGAATCACCTGCTGATCAAGGACAAAAGCAAGTATGAACTGAAGGCTGACTTTGCCGGCGGCAAGCTAATGGTGAACGGCAAGCAAGTGCTCGACATCACCAACCTGCCACCGCTTCCAAAGCCGCCTGCCATCACTCCGGGCGCAACGCCGCCTCGAGACTCTGCAGGGTTGAACGATCGTCGTAAGATTCAGGGATTTAGAGGGTTGACGTACGGCGACAGATGGGGCACGCCGCCGCAACTCACCGGCCTGTTCGGACCATAGATATATTGTGGGCAAGGCTTCGGTTTTTGGGGCTTTTCTTCGGTTTGGCGCGTCGAGCATCCGAGTGGGAGCAGGATCAGCAGAACCAATGCGAGTACTGCTAAATGGGGAGACTTCATAGGCTGGCTTACATCGTAACACCTATGGCGGCGCTGCCCTCACGCAGCGCCCAAATCTCGGCAGCACGCGAATTTCAGCAAGATTTGTCATGGTATCCGGCCCGGTTTCCTGCAAAAAAATGATGAACCGGCTGCGAGCGGGACGGGATTGGTAATCGCGCACCACTCAGCCTGTTTTCCCCTGCAATCAATCGTGGAGGATGGCGAGGGTGGGGAATCCACGCCGTCCGGTGGACGGACGCGGAGCAGGTGCGGAATTTCGAGCGGGCGTACTTCCTAGTAGTAATCGACCGGATCGATCTGCCGCTTGGCGCCCCAATAGAAGAGCATGTTCTCGGTCAGGCCCTGCCAGGTGAATTTTCCGGGCGGCATCAGCAGCCGCTTGAACATCGACTTGAGCGAATAAAACTCCTTCGTGCAGCGCCAGACGCCTTCTTCGACCTGCTGCGGCGAAAGCTTCTTCGGCACGAACATGCATCGGAAGTTGTTGGTGTACATGTCCGCGTCGGGAATGATCACGCGGCCTTCCTTCTCGAGCATCGTGCGCATCGGGGTGCCCTTGCGCGGCGTCACAGTGTTGAAGAACGCTTCGGGCGCCTTGACTTCGTGGAGGAAGCGCAACGTTTCATCGAAGATTCCCGGATGGTCCTCTTCGAGGCCGAACAGGAAATTGAGCGAATAGTAGATGCCGTGCTTTTCCAGGCGCGCCAGCAGCTTCTTATACTGGTCGGCGTGGTTCTGAATCTTGTTCATCGACAGCAGGCTTTCTTGGCTAATCGATTCGACGCCGATATTGACGTGGAAAACGCCGGCCTTCGCCGCAAGTTCGAGCAGCTCCTCGTCGTGATTCGAGTTTACCGTCCACAGGCATGAGAAACGAATGTTAAGCGGGGCGAGCGCCTTGAACAGCTCCTTGGCGAACTTGTGCTTGCCGGTGATCTGATCGTCTATGAACTGGAAGCGGCGGAAGCCGGTAATTTTGATGGTTTGCTTGATCTCCTCGATGATGTCGCCGACCGGGCGGGTACGATAGCTGCCGTTGTAGAAGACCGGAATTTCGCAGAACGAGCAGCGGTACGGACATCCCCGGCTCGCCTGGACAGGCACCGCCTTGAAAAGGTAGCGATTCAGCTTCAGCAGTTCGTGGCGCGGGCGCGGCAGGTTTTTCAGATCGTGGAGCTTGTCGGACTTGTAGATGCGCTTGAGCTTGCCGTCGCGCCAGTCTTGCAGCAGCCCTTCCCAAACCAGATCGGCTTCGCCCTGCACCACCGCATCGGCATGCTTAAGCGCCTCTTCGGTCTGGAGCGTTGCGTGAAAACCGCCCATCACAACCGGGATGCCGCGGCGGCGGAATTCGTCGCCGAGTTGATAGGCGCGCAGCGATGCGCCGATAGTTGTAGTCATGCCGACCAGATCCCAGCCGGCGTCGAAATCGATGTCCTCGAGGCGTTCGTCGCAGAGCGTGACGTCGTACTCGGGAGGCGTCAGTCCCGCCATCAGCGGGATCATCAATCCCATGATGAGACGCCAGCGGGTCTTATGCGGCGTGTGGTCCAGATGAACGGTCGTGGGCTGGACCAGCAGAATGCGAGGTTTATTCATGCTTCCTCCGCGATCGCGCAAGCTTTGGGCGAAGGCGCAGCGGCCTCCGCCTGCGGCATGTGCCGATCAGTCAACCACCAAAGCCCGAGAGCAAACACGTAACTACCAAACGCGGCTCCCCAAGCAAAGAACGCGAGTCGGTCCAGGATCGCGAGAATCACCAGAATATAGGCGAAGTCGCGTCCCGTGATACGATCGACCTTACCAATCCATTCCTCGGCGTCCGGACCTTTCACCCTGAATGCGCGCGCCACCGAAATCGCGCAGAATCCGAAGCCGGTCAGCATGATCGCGATTAGATAGAGATACGCGACGCTGTGATGTGCGCGGTAGCATCCGGCGATCAGTCCGATGAAGACGCCGATGTTGACCAGATTGTCGGTCAGCTTGTCGAACATCCCGCCGAATCTGGTCTCCACCATCTTGAGCCGCGCCACTTCGCCGTCGACACCGTCGAACACGATCGAGACGAGGAACATGATCGAGCCGAGGAGGCGTATCCAATAGCTGGTCGAGGCGAACATCGCGGCGGCCCCGAGGCCCAGGACCGTGTTGGCGAATGTCATCTGATTCGGCGTGACCCATGTGCGGGCGAGGTGGCGGCTGATGCGCCATGAGAGATGTCGATCGAAACATCGCGCCAGGATTCCGTCGCTATCGAGGGTCTCCAACCGCAGCGACCGCGCCAATCTGATTTCGGCGCTGGTCGCATCTGACGGACGGCCGTTAAGGGCGAAGGGCAGGTAACGGTCTGCCGGCGTGGGAACCGACCGCGCGCCGTCACGCGCGAGCAGCATCCCAAACGGTCCGGCAGCAATCGTCGCCTCGCCAGTCTCGTCACGTACGCAAATCACCTCGCGTGAAACGTTGCTCGCATGCGATATCAACGTATTGAGCTGAAGCCGGCTCGCGACCACATTGGCGGCGAGCATCAGACACGGCTCGTTCGTAGAGAGCGGCGCCTTGGCGAGCGATTCGACCACTTTCACTTCGGGACGCCCGGCGAACCGGCCCATTGCGATGGCGGCCTTGGCGCGCACAGCCGGATCGACCTCCACGATGAACCGATTAATGCCCGCGCGCTCGCACAGGATCATCAGACGCTCGAGGTTGGGGCGTCCGAAAATCGTTACGGCTCCGTGATCGGGAGCGGCGATCAGCGCAGTCTCAACCAAGGCATTCAAGGATGGACGGTTTCGAGCGGACAATCGCGCAATTAGGTGCCATTTCTCTGGTTCTGACCGAGCGGTCTGCCATAGTCAAGGCGACTGGGACGGGTTTGTCAACGGGGGGTTAACGATTACACCGATGTTTCGACGGCTTATCGAGTGATAGTGGCGATGTTACGGCGAGCTTAAATCGCGACAAGAGGGTCGCGGTTGCGCTCCGCTTCCTGTCGCAGGCTCCGGATGGTTGGTAAAATGAGGCCATCGTGGATGCGCCTTACGCGCTGCTGCTCGATTTCGGCGGTACGCTGGATGTGCCCCGGCATTGGCTCGACCGCTTTCTGGAGCATTACCGGGCGGCGGGCATTCCGCTCGATCGCGAACGCCTCGATGCTGCATACAGCCATGCGACGGCCCTCGGCTACCGCAACACAAGCTCACTTCGCCGCTACGCGCTCGCGGAGATCGTCGAGTACCTGGTCAACCATCAACTCGACTGGCTGGCCGAATTCGGTCCGGAGGCGATCTTGAGGTCGCGTTTGGCCGGGGAAAGCCGGCGGCGCGAGCTGGCGCGCACGATCAGCGCCCGATTCGTCGCGGAATCGCTCGAAACTGTGGCCGGCACGCGCAAGCTGCTCGAACTTCTTCACGATCGACATCGAATCGGTATCGTTTCGAACTTCTACGGCAATCTGCCGGTCGTTCTGGAGCAATGCGGCTTCGATCATTTCATTGATGTAGTCGTTGATTCTTCCGCGGCGGGGGTGTTCAAGCCTGACGCCGGAATCTTCATGATCGCGCTGCGCGAGCTGGGCGTCGCACCGCGGGACGCCGCGATGGTCGGCGATTCGCCTGACAAGGACCTCGCGCCGGCGCGCCGCCTTGGGATGCGGACGGTGTGGCTGCGGACCGTCGCGCAGGCTCGATCGATCGAGGATGAAGCCGACGACCCTGAACCGCCGGCCGACTATGTGATCGACGCTATCGCGCAATTGCGGGATCTCGTCTGGTGATGATTATCGACGGAGCGATTTTGGCCGCCGGCGCCGGCGAGCGTCTGCGCCCGACGGTAGGCCCGATTCCGAAACCGCTGGTCGCCATCGGCGGGCGTCCGCTGCTGCTGCGGCAGGCCGACGCGCTCCATCGCGCCGGTGCGCGCCGGGTCATGGCAATCGTGAATTCGGAAAGCGCAGGCCTGCTGGACGCGGATCGCATCGAGCTGCCGGACTATCTAAAGCTTTGCGTACGCGATACGGCGAATTCGATGGAATCGTTGTTCGCTCTGGCCAATCACGTTGAAAGCGATCGCTTTCTGCTCGCGACCGTCGATGCGGTCGTTGCTGAGTCCGAGCTTGCACGATTCGTCGCGGCTGCCGCGGAATCCACGATGCCAGGGCGTGAAGGGCGCTGCGACGGCGCGCTCGCGCTGGTGCGCTGGCGCGGCGACCGACGCCCATTGTTCGCCACGCTGCGCCAGGATCGGACTGTTGCAACGCTCGGTGACGGCGAGAGCACGCTCGTCACGGCAGGTTTCTATTTTCTCCCGAAACGAATTTTCGATTTCGTCCCGCAAGCCCGCGCGCTGGGGCTTGACGCGATGCGCCGGTTTCTCGCCATGCTGGTCGCCAAGGGCGTGCGGCTGCTGGGTTTCGAGATCATGGGCGCAATAGATATTGACGAGGGCGCTGACCTGGATGCGGCGCGCGCACTCGTAGAAGCCGGTAGTAAGTAATTCGTATGTTGGCATTGGGAATTTATCGCGAGGCGCAATTTTCGCCGGGCAAGGTCGATGCCGATGCCGCGATTCTCGATCGCGCACTCGCTTCGCTTGCCGAGGCCGGCATCGAGACGGTAGCCGTCAGGCCGGATACCCATGATCGCTACCCGACCGGCGACATCGACCTGGTGCTTGCGATGTGCCAGGGCGAACGTCAACTCGAACGGCTGGCGAGCTTTGAAAAAAGCGGAGCGCTGGTGATCAATTCCGCGCTCGCGATCCGCAACTGCTATCGCGACCTGCTCGGCGCCGGTCTGATGCGCGCCGGAGTGCCTGCGCCGCGTGGCCTCGTGATCGATCTCGCGACCGGCGAGCGGGATGTCACCGGACTCGACTCCGCACGCGGGCTTTACGTCAAACGCGGCGATCTTCACGCCTTGGGACCGGATGACGTTCAGCGGGTGGACGGCCCCGCGGCGCTCCAGGAAGCGCTCGAGAGTTTTGCGCGCCGCGCTGTGCGCCGGGTCTACATCCAGCAGGCGGTCTCGGGAACACTGGTGAAGTTTTACGGCGTGAGCGGCGGCGAGTACTTTGCTGCACTCCCTGAGTACGGCGCGCTTGCGCGTTCGCTCGAACTGGCGCTCCGTCAGGCAGCAGAGCGGGCGGCGGCGGCGCTCGGGCTCGAAGTCTGGGGCGGCGATGCGATCGTCAGCGGCGAGGATTTGACGATCGTCGATTTCAACGATTGGCCGAGTTTCAGCCGGGTGTGTGACGCCGCTGGTCCCGCGATCGCGCGCCGCGCGCGCTCCTTGCTCTGCCGGCGCGACCGTTGAGCCATCCGGCGCCGAAGCGTTTGCCCGGTTCGCCATCTCGAAATCGCTCGCCGGTTCGCTATTATGAGGCGAACTGTATGAAGACATCTCCCAAGAAAATTCCATTTTCAGATCGGACCGGCGATCTGCCGCAGGTCAATACCGAGATTCCCGGGCCCAAGTCTGCGCAGGTTTTTGCCGAAGAGCAGCGCTATGTGGCGCCCGGCCGCCAGCGCATTTCCGAGCTCGCCGGCGTCGCTTTCGAGCGCGGTGACGGCGCGACGCTGACCGACGTCGATGGCAACGTCTATCTCGACTTCTTCGCCGGCGTGGCAGTGGCGAGCCTCGGCCATGCCCATCCGGCCCTCGCGCGTGCGCTTGCCGATCAGGCGAATCGGCTGATCGTCGGCACGTTCGCCACTCCCCAGCGCGCCGAAGGCTTCAAGCGCCTGAGCGAGGTCGCTCCCGGCCGGCTGCGGCGCCATCATCTCTACAGCGGCGGCGCGGAAGCGGTCGAAGCGGCGCTCAGGCTCGCGCGCTCCGTCACCAAGAAGCACGAGGTCGTGAGCTTCTGGGGTGGCTTCCATGGCAAGACCGCGGGCGTGCTCGGGCTTATCGGCGATGAATCGAAGCAGGGCTACGGTCCGCTGGCCGGCGGGCGCTACCAGGTGCCCTATGCCGACTGTTATCGATGCCCTTTCAAAATGACCCATCCGGAATGCGGGATGTACTGCGTCGAGTTCGCGGCCGAGCAGGTCAAACGCAGTTCGGCGGGCGCGGTCGCCGCGGTTATCGTCGAACCGATGCAGGGGACGGCCGGCAACGTGATACCGCC
This sequence comes from Pseudomonadota bacterium, assembly GCA_021324855.1. Lineage (GTDB taxonomy): Bacteria > Desulfobacterota > Binatia > Binatales > Binataceae > JAJPIG01. The sequence continues at coordinate 15,124 of JAJPIG010000030.1, forward strand.
CGATGACTTCATGCCGGCGGTGAAGGAGCTGGCGCGCGACAACGATGCGCTGCTTATTGCCGATGAGATGATCACCGGGTTCGGCCGCACCGGCAAATGGTGGGGCATCGAGCATAGCGGCGTCGAGCCCGATATCATAACCGTAGGCAAGGGGATGGGCTCCGGGTTTCCGGTCTCCGGCGTGCTCCTCAGCGATGAGTTGGGCGAAGCCGAGCCGTTCGGAAAGCCCAGCGCCTCGTCGTCGAGCTATGGCGGTAATCCGCTGGCCGCGGTTGCGGTGGGCACGACCATCCAGACCATCCAGCGCGAGCGATTGGTCGAGAACTCGCGCGAGGTCGGGACGATCCTGCTGGATCGCCTGATGGCGCTGAAAGAAAAGTATCCGTTCGTCGGCGACGTCCGCGGGCGCGGCCTGATGATTGGTCTTGATCTGGTGCGCGATCGCGAGACGAGAGAACCGCTGGCGCGCCCGGTCACCGAGACCATCTTCAAGGAATGCCTGCGGCGCGGCCTGGTTATTATGGGCTATTTCCCGCGCATCAGAATCAATCCGCCGCTCGTGATCACTGCGGCGCAGGCTGAAGCGGGCGCCGTCATTCTGGATGAAGTCTTCGCCCACGTGAGCGCGCATCTGGATTGGCGCGCCGCCCGCTAAGTTTTCTCAATGCCTGTCGAGACCGGTAACCGCGGCCTCTTTCTCGACCTTGTCGGGACGCTCGTCAAGATGGACGAGACGCGGCAGTTGCCGCTCAGCCCGAATGGCGAGATCGTGATCGAGCTGATGCCGAACGTGGTCGAAAAACTCGCCCCGATCCGCAACCATCTGATTTTCGTGGTGTCCAATCAGGCCGGCATCAAGCGCGGCCGGCTCCGCGCTGAGGCGGTCGAAGCGGCGATGCGCGAACTCGACGAACGCCTGGGCGATATCCTGACCGGATGGCAGATCTGCCCGCACGACGAGAGCGACTGCTGCGAATGCCGGAAGCCACGCAGTGGCATGATTACCGAACTCGCGCAGATTTATGGCGTCGACCTGCCGACCTCGACGATGGTCGGCGATCAGGAAGTCGATGCGCAAGCAGCGCACGCCGCGGGCGTCGGCCGCTTCGTCTACGCGAAAGATTTCTTCGGCTGGACTGAGAGCGTGTGAGCACGCCAAATTGCTCGCCCACAGCCACAACCGTTGTCTGGAATTTTGCTTTCGTGTAAGTCGGAAGCGAGTTAACTGCCCGGGGATCGGTTAACCCAAAACATTTTCGGCGGGATTTGACACTCAACTGGCGCAGGGAGGCCACTGATCGTGAAACGTTTGCGCTTTTGGATTGCCCTGATGATTTTCATCCCGTGTCTGGCTGCGCTCCGCGCCCATGCGCAGGAGGAAGGCGGCATACCGGACGGCACCATTATCACGCTGCGAAACTGGCAGCAGTATCGTCAGTACATGCCGGACGGAATGCAGGAACTGTTCAAGGGCAGCTACCAGTGGAAGATTCCGCCCGAGTTCCAGATGATCGTCGGCCCGACGCATCATTACGCGCCGCCCAAACCTTATATCGAAGACACCGAAAAGTACGCCCATAACGTCGGAATCAAAGACGACGCGGAAGGTCGTCATATATTGACTGGCTACGTTGCGGGGATGCCGTTCCCGAATCCGACCGAGCCGATGAAGGGATGGAAGGTACTGGTCAATCTCTGGTACGCGTACAACCCGGCGATCTATTGCGACGCGCAGGATTGGCTCTATTTCATGGATCGCTATCACAATCGGTCTTCGGAGAGCTTCATTGAGGTCTACCGCAAGCTCGATCACATCTCGGATACTGGCTTCCCGATTACCGATCCGCGTTCACGCGGAATCCAGTTCGCCGAATATCTCGAAGTGCTGACGCCCGAACAGGCACGTTACACCGCGCAGGTCGAGTTCTATTACAGCGATTTCGCGAAGGAAGAAGATCTTTTCCTGTTCGTGCCGGCGCTTCGCCGTTCATTGCGGCTGTCGTCGGCCGCGCGATGCAGCCCGGTTATCGGTAGCGATTACACGCAGGATGAAGCGCGCAACACGCTTTTCAATTCGACGCCAGCGCGTTTCGATGCGAAATTCCTGCGTAATCAGAATGTGCTTTCGATGTCGCGGTCGAACGGGATGGTGTACCGCAATTACGACAATTTCTATCCGACCATCCTGATGCCGAAGCCCGCGGTGGGAAAGTGGGAGTTGCGGCCGACTCTGGTAATCGAGGTGCAGCGGATTCCTTCGCAGCGCAAGGGCTACTGCTATGGCAAAAAAGTCCTCTGGATCGACGCCGAAGGTTACAGCACGGATTGGGAAGATCTGTACGACGAAGACATGAAACTCTGGAAGACCGCCTACACCTCACAGATGGCGCGCGATATGCCGCCGTACGGTCTCCAGCTCAACACCGGCGATCAATTCAGCGTTATGTATGATCTGCAGAACAGCCATCTGTCGTTCTACAATTCTGGCGGCCGGACGAACGGCGAATGCAAGAACTACGATGGTCTCGACTTCACCGATCTGACTCGCTATTCGAGTGTCGCGGGGCTCAGTCAGATCATGCGGTGATAGGCGGCGGGAGACGCGGCAGCAGGGCGGGATCGCGGCTTGCTCATGGTCTTTGCACAACCCGGAGGCTAACCAATGAAGATCGGGCTGCTTGCGTTCACTCTCGTCGACGGCATTCATCCGGCCGCGCTGGCGCAGAAATGCGAGGCGCTGGGCTTCGACCTGCTGGTCTTCCCCGAGCATCCGGTAATCCCGACCGAGACGCGCACGCCGTTTCCGCGCGCCGACGGCAAGATTCCGGATTTCTACTACCACTGCCCCGACCCGTTCGTGAGCATCGCGCTCGCGGCGGCAGCGACCAGCCGAATCCGTATCGGCACCGGAATCCTGCTGGTGCCGGAGCACAACCCGATTAACGTGGCGAAGGAGCTCGCCACCCTCGACCATTATTCGAACGGCCGCCTGTTCGTCGGAATCGGTGCAGGGTGGCTTCGCGAGGAGGTCGAAATTTTCGGAGTCGACTTCCGCCGGCGATGGCCGCTCACGCGCGAGTATGTCCGCGCGATCAAGGAATTGTGGACGCGCGAGGACGCGAGTTTCAGCGGCGAGTTCCTCAAGTTTGCGGCCGTGCGATGCAATCCCAAGCCCGTGCAAAAGCCGCATCCGCCAATAATCGTCGGCGCCGCCGGCGAGCGCGCGCTGAAAAATACGGTCGCAATCGGCAACGGCTGGATGCCGCTGGAACGGTCTCCTGATCAACTCAAATCCGAGCTCGCCAGGATGCGCGCGATGTGCGCCGAAGCGGGGCGGCGTTTCGAGGACCTCGAGATTTCGGTGACGTTTGCGGGCGCTCGAAAATCCAACCCTCGCGAGTTGATCGAGCGTTATCGCGAAGCCGGAGCCCACCGGCTGATTCTCAATACTCCCCCGCTCGCGAGTGAGAACGCGGACCGCGCGCTGGAGACGATGGCGAACGATTGGATCCTGCGTTGACGAGCCGTCGTATCGGCTCCCGATGAAGCTGCGCGGCGCGATAGCCGGCTTCGGCGCGGTCGCCGCCGAGGGCCATTTACCGGGATGGGCGTCGCGGCCTGAAATTCAAATTGCCGCAATCTGCGATCCGGTTGCCGATCGGCGTCATCATGCGTTCCGAATCCTGAAGGGCGTGCGGGTTTACGATGATCTCAGCCTGATGCTCGAAGGTGAGCGGCCGGACTTTGTCGATGTTGCGAGTCCGCCCGCGATGCATGCGTCGGCGGCGCGCGCCGCTTTGGAGGCGGGCGCGCATGTGCTAGTTGAGAAGCCGCTCTGCCTCGACCTAACCGAATTCGATTCGCTTGCTGACCTGGCGCGCAGCCGCGGGCGCGTCCTGATGTGCGTGCTCAATTGGAAGCATTCGCCGGCCTACCGGCGCGCCCATGAGATCATCTCATCAGGCAGGCTCGGCAAGGTTCGCGAAGTAACATTCGATCGTTTGCGCACCGCGCCTGCGGGTGGGACGGGACCGGGCGCGCGATGGCGTCGCGATCCGGCACTGGGTGGCGGGATTCTAATCGATCACGGATGGCATACGCTGTACCTGGCCCAGTGGCTAATGGGCGGTGACGCGCCGCGGCTGGTCGCATCGCGCCTGGCCGGCGAGTCCGCCGGCAATGCTGAGGAGGTTGCCGACCTTGAACTCGCGTTTCCCGGCGATCGGCGCGCGTCGATTCATCTTTCATGGCGCGCCGCCCAGCGCCGCACGTCGGCATCGATTAAGGGAGAGCTCGGGACCCTCGATTTGGACGGCAATTCGCTCCGGCTCACGGTCGCAGGGGCATCGGAAGACTTTTCGGTTGGCGACGCGCCTGATGACTCGTATCACGCTGCATGGTTCGGATCGCTGGCGGCGGAATTCGAGCAGGCGATCGTGCTGGGCGACAACATCGCAGCTAAAAACCTTGGCGAAGCGCGCAGCGCACTCACGATCATCATCGAAGCCCGCCGGGCGGCAGGCGCGGGCAGCTAGAGCAGGTGATTTGCGCTCACGGAATCGTCACTGCCGTCGGTGCATATAGCACCAGAGCGTGGTCGCCCAGCGAGATGTTCTTCCCGCATACCATCTCGCCGAACACTTGCGCGCCCGCGCCAACTTCGCACGTGGCGTTCGGCGCGACGATGGTTGCGGGCAACCGTGAATTCCTGCCAATCGAAACAAGCTTGCCCGATACCACGATGACGAGATCGATATCCGTTATCCCGCTGAACAAGAGAGAAGCATCCGCGCCCCACTTCAGATCGCCTTGTACGAGAAGGAGGTCCGTGTCTCCGCTTTGCCCTGAGATTTCCAGCTCGGCGTTTTTCTTCAGATTCACCGACGGGGTGGCGATTACGTTGAGGCCGGTCTGGCTGTTGAAGATGGTCTGAAAGCCATTCCTGGACACGACGATCGTCGACAACATCTGCGCAGGTTGCTGCGCATTCGCGACGCTGGCGAATAGCGCTGCTTCGCCGAGCGCGTTTTTCATCGTAGTCAGTTCCGGCCGCTGCCCGCCGTTGTCGAACAGGCTCATGCACCTGGCGCCCGCTGCCCGCTTAATTTGCGCGTGATCGGTGATGCAGCCGAAGGTCTCCGCGTTTTTATGCAGAGTGATTCCGTGAGGCTCGGTTACCACCTCGTTCACCGCCTGCGCGTCTTTGTCCAGAATCGCGGCGGTTCCCCCGACCATCCCGAGATCGCCGCCATTGCCGCCCAGTCCCGCCTGCGAGTCCTTACCGAGTATCACCTTGCCGCCGGTGCTCAGCAGAACGAACGCCGCAGTGTCTGAGCCAAGGTCGGTGGCGTGCGCCGCGCTGACGGTGCTGATCATGAGGATGCCGACCAACCACCCAATCCTGCCACTTATTCCTCCCATCCGCATCCGCACCATCCCCTTGTCCTCCTTGGCCGATGCTGCCTACAAACCGCCCACAATGGGTTGAATCTAACTGCCGCTTGAGTCGAAAACCAGTGGTATGGACGCCTGTGACATCGAAGGCCCGGTCGCTGTTGACTTTCCTGACCGAGCGGATAATGCTTCTCTCTATTGACCGCATGGTTAGGGAATTGTGACGCTTTGCCTATTGCGGTGGCAGGGCCGTGGCGGGAGCTAGAGTTTAGTTCGATGGCGGATGAACAGGCCAAGGAAGTACAGGCCAGGAGCGTTGGCACCGAAGCCCGCGAGCAGGCCCCCGGCTCACGCGACGAAATCCTCCGTGCCGCGATGACCCTGTTCGCGAATCGAGGGTTCCACGAAACCTCGATGTCCGAGGTTGCTCGTGAAGCCCGCGTAAGCAAGGCGCTGATTTTCTGGCATTTCAAAACCAAGGAAGAGCTCTTCATCGCGGTTCTCAACCGGCTCCTGGAGCCCTATTTCATCGATTTCGCCGAGGAGCTCAGTGCGCTGGATGAGCGCGAACAGATCCTCCGCCTGGTCGAGATGTATCTGCTTTTCGTGCGCGACAACGCCAACTCGGTGCGTTTCTTTCTGGCGCAACTGCTCCACGATGAGCATCGGGGCGAGAGCGGCCTGGGCTCGCAGGTGATGCAGCTTTACGAAGGCTATCGCGGTCTTCTGACCAGTCTGATCGCGCAGGCTCAGCAGCGCGGTCTGTGCGTGCATGGTTACAGTTCCGAGGGCGCCGCGGCGTTCCTGCTGTCGGCGCTCAACGGATTCCTTATCGAATTTCTATTCATGGGCCGCCCGGCGCTCGATCCGCAGCATGCGCTCGCGATGGTCCGCGAATGGCTGTTCGGCGAAACCAAGCAGGGCAATCCTGACGGCGGACAGGCCGTCGCCTAGCTCAGAAGCCTCGGCAGGAGAGCCGATCGATGCGGATGCCGCTCAAACTGATGATCGACCTCGGGCGCTATGTCGGGCGCAACAAGCGGGCGGGCAAGAAATATTTCCCGCTGGTGCTGATGCTCGAGCCGCTGCACGCCTGCAATCTCGCGTGTGTCGGATGCGGCCGGATCGTCGAGTACAAGGACACGATCCGCGACATGATGACGCTCGATGACGCTCTCGCCTCGGCCAAGGAAGCCGATGCGCCGATCGTCTCGATCTGCGGCGGTGAGCCGCTGATGTACAAGCATATAGTGCCCCTGACGCAACGCCTGATTGGCGAGCAGAAGCGCCACGTTCAGATCTGCACCAACGCCATCCTTCTCGAACGTTTTGTCCGCCAGGTCGGGCCGAGTCCCTACCTGAGCTTCAATATCCATATCGACGGGATGCGTGAGACCAACGATCGCGTGGTCGATCGCGAGGGCCATTTCGACATCGTGGTCAAGATGATCAAGATGCTGAAGGAGAAGGGCTATCGCGTGCAGACCAACACCACGGTCTTCCGCGAGACCAGCGCGGAGGAACTCAAGGAACTGGTTCTGTTCCTGACCAGCCTCAAGGTCGACGGGATGCTGCTGACGCCAGGTTATCACTACCAGGTGTTGAGCAACGACGGTCTCTATCTCAAGAAAGAAGAGATGCCGTACAAGTTCAAGCAGGTCCGCAAGATGGCGGACGATTATCGGATCATCAACACGCCGATCTACCTAGATTACCTGGTCGGCGATCGCGATCTTTTGTGCAGTCCGTGGACTACCGTGACCCGTAACCCGCAGGGCTGGAAGGGGCCCTGCTATCTGATCACCAACGGTCATTACAAGACTTTCCAGGAGCTGCACGCGGCGACCGATTGGGAGTTCTATCGGACCAAGCAGGACATACGCTGCCGCGATTGCAAGCTGCATTCGGGATTCGAGGGCACGGTGGCGCTTGAGTTTGGCAAGAATCTGAAGGATTCGTGGCGGATGGTCCGTCACTACATGGCCTGAGGTCAGGATGGAGCCGGCGCGCAGCGGGGCTCCCCGGCCGACAGGTGGAGGTGGGGGAAGCGAGGTCGTTTTGCCGGCATGGCACGTTCCAACTTGTTGGCGGCGAAGCGTCTGATGCAAAATCTGAAAACCGCCCGGGCCGGCCGTTATCGCGCGAAAGCGCCTGACGATGCGATCGGTTCCGCGCCGGACTTCGATTTCGACGTCTACCTGAAAAACCGCGTGCGGCTGCTCGAAACGACGCTCGCACAGGTCGTCGGAGAGCCGCGTGGCCCGGCGGCGCGTCTGCTGGAATCAATTCGCTACAGCCTGCTCGCAGGTGGCAAGCGCCTGCGCCCGGTCATCGCGCTGGCGGCGTGTGAGGCGGTCGGCGGCGAGCCTGAGGCGGCGATGGGTTTGGCCTGCGCGCTGGAGATGATTCACACATACTCGATGATCCACGACGATCTGCCGTGCATGGATGATGACGATCTGCGGCGCGGCAAGCCCACCAATCACAAGGTATATGGCGAGGCGATGGCGACGCTGGCGGGCGACGCGCTTTTGACCGACGCTTTTGGCGTGCTGGCGCGCTTAACTCCGGCCACTGTCGACCGCAGCGCGCTGGTTGAGACGATCGCTGAGTTGTCAAGCGCCGCCGGTTCGCCGGGGATGGTCGCGGGGCAGGTGGTTGACCTGATGGACGAGGGGCGCGCGGTGAGCGTTGCCGAACTCGAAGATCTTCACACGCACAAGACCGGCGCATTGTTTGTTGCGGCGGCGGTCGGTGGAGGCCGCTTGGGCGGCGGCGGCGAAGCGCAGCTTGCGGCGCTCGAAGTCTACGCGCGCTCGCTCGGCCTCGCCTTTCAAGTGATCGACGATCTGCTCGACGTCGAAGGTTCGACCGAGCAGGTCGGCAAGCGCACCCAAAAGGACGGGGAGCGCGGCAAGGCGACCTATCCGGCGCTGCTCGGAATTGCCGAGTCGCGCCGCCTGGCACATCGGCTTCGCGACGACGCGGTCGCTGCGCTCGCAGCCTTCGACCATCGTGCCGAGCCGCTCCGTCGGCTCGCTAACTTGGTCGTGGAGCGCAAACAATGAGCGGCGCTCACGTGATTGAAAACGGGGCCGCGCACAGCCGTCGTCCCATCCAGGAGCCGGCGCCTCGCCAGGCGATCCTGCAGGCGCCGGGCCGGCTTGAACTCCGTTCTTTTACGCTGCCCGTGCCCGGGCCCGGCGAAATATTGCTCGAAGTGCGATGTGCGCTCAGTTGCGGCACCGATCTCAAGACTTGGCGCCGTGGCCATCCGATGTTCAGCCTGCCGACGCCGTTCGGTCACGAGTTCTCCGGCGTCGTCGCAGCGCTGGGCGAGGGCGTCGAGCGCTTCCGGGTCGGCGACGGCGTGATGGCAGCGCCGACCGCGCCCTGCGGCCGATGCTTCTTTTGTCTGCGTGAGCAGGAGAATCTCTGCGCCGACGCGGTCGGGCGGATGCTGATGGGCGCGTACGCCGACTTCATCCTGCTGCCGGCGCATATCGTTGCGCGCAATACGTTTCGCAAGCCTTCGATGTTGAGCTTCGAGGAGGCCGCGTTGCTCGAGCCGATGGCCTGCGTGGTTCATGCACATGAGATGGCCAAGCCGCACCGCGGTGAGAGCGCGCTTATTGTCGGCGCCGGTCCCTTCGGGCTCCTGCATCTGCTCGTGCTGCGCGCCGCCGGCGTGCGCGAAATCGTGATCGCCGGACACGGCGAGCGGCGGCTCCGATGGGCCGGGGAGCTGGGCGCGGATCGCGTCCTCGATGCGGCGAGATCAGATGCCGCGGCTGAAATCGCGCGGCTGAATGGCGGTTTCGGCCCCGACCTGGTGATCGAAGCGACCGGGAAGCTTGACGGCTGGCACGATGCGCTCGCGCGTGTGCGCCGCGGCGGTCGCGTGATCTTTTTCGGCGGATGTCCCGCGAATACAGCCCTCAACGTCGATACGCGCCGGATGCATTACGATAATCTTACGCTGCTCGCGCCGTTCCATTACAGGACGCGCGACGTGAGACGCGCCCTCGACCTGCTCAGCGAGCGGCGCCTCGGCGTCGGACGAATCGTCAACGGCCATCGGCGGCTCTCCGAGCTGAGCGAGGTTTTCGCGATGCTCGATCGCGGCGAGATGCTGAAGTGCGCGGTCATCCCCTAGCTGAAGTTGCGGTCACGAGTTTTCGCCGCTGCCATTGGTCCACTCCGTGGCGTAACCTGACTGGTGTTTGATTTCGGATGACTGTGGAGAGGACGACGTTTGGATCTATCAGTACAAGCTGTCTCGCAGATGAACGATGACGGTGCTGCTGCAGCGACTGCGTCAGAACACAGGTTTGCACGTCTAGATGAGGTGATCGCCCGCGCCCAGCGATCGTTGGTCGCCGCGCAGCGTCCGGAGGGTTTCTGGCAGGCGCCGCTTGAAGCGAACGCCGAGATGAACGCCGAGTTTATCATCTACCGGCGTTTCATGGGCGTCTCCGATGCCGGCCTCGAGGCCAAATTGAGCAAGTACCTGCTCGACATCCAGCAATCGGACGGAAGCTGGAACCTCTTTCCGGGCGGCGAAGGTGATCTGTCGACCAGCATCGAAGCGTACTTCGCGCTCAAGCTCGCCGGGATGCGGGCGGGCGACGAGCCAATGCTTCAGGCGCGGCGCTGGATCATGGCCCACGGCGGCATCGCCAAAGCCGGCACGCTCGCGCGCTTTTACTTGGCTGCGATGGGCCAGGTGCCGTGGAGCGCAACGCCATCGATGCCGATCGAGCTGGCGCTACTGCCAAACTGGTCGCCACTCAATATCTACGAGCTTTCGTCCTGGGCGCGGGGCACCCTGATGGCGCTGATGCTGATGCAGGCAACGCGTCCCACGGTGCCAGTCGATTACCGCGATGGTGTCCTCGAACTGTATATCGAGCCGCCCCACTTCACGAAATTCAAGCTCAATCGGGCGCCGCGGTTGTTCTCGGTGCGAAACGCATTGCTGCTCGCCAATAGCGTCCTCAAAGGCTACGAACGTTACCATCCGAGGGCGCTGCGCGAACGCGCGATTCGCTACGTCGAGCGCTGGCTGCTGGACCATCAGGACGCCAACGGTTCCTGGGGCGGCATCCAGCCCTGCTACCTGCTGAGCCCGATGGCGCTCAAGGGGCTCGGGTACCGCAACGAGCATCCGGTGATTGCGAAGGCGCTTGAGGCGAGCCATGAGCTCACCTGGCATTACGGCGAGCGCGTGATGTATCAGCCGTGCGTGTCGCCCAACTGGGATACCGCGCTCGCTGCGAAAGCGCTGATTGATTCGGACTTTAACCGCGCCGATGCTTCGCTGGTGAAGGCGGCGCGCTGGCTTATCGCTCATCAGATTTTCAAGCGCGGCGACTGGTCGGTAAAACGCCCGCATCTTGAGCCTGGCGGATGGGCGTTTGAATTCTTCAACGACTGGTACCCCGACGTCGACGATTCGGCAGTCATCCTGATGGTGATTGCCGCGATCGAGTCGGTCGACGCCGCGGCACGTGAGCGCGCGATTCGCGCTGGTACGAACTGGGTCATGGGGATGCAATCGAGCGATGGCGGCTTTGCCGCCTTCGACGTCGATAACACCGCATCCTGGCTGAACTATGCGCCGTTCGCCGATGCCGAAGCGTCGACCGATCCGACCTGCCCGGATATCGCCGGGCGCGTGCTCGAAATGATGGCGGCGGTCGGCTACCGCGCCGACCATCCGGTGGCTCGCCGCACCATCGAATGGCTCAGGCGCGCGCAGGAGAACGACGGCTCATGGTGGGGCCGCTGGGGCGTCAACTTCATCTACGGCACCGCTTCGGCGCTCTCGGGTCTGGCCGCGATCGGTGTCACACCGCGCGAGCCGTGGATTCGCCGCGCCGTCGAATGGCTGAAATCGAAACAAAACGATGACGGCGGATGGGGCGAAAGCTGTCTCAGCGATAAAGACCCGGCGTGGCGCGGACGCGGCCCGAGCACGGCTTCACAGACTGCGTGGGCGCTGATGGGTCTGCTCGCCGGCGAAGAAGAAATCAGCGAGGCGGCGCGTCGCGGCGCGAGCTGGCTGATCGAGCGGCAGAACGCAAACGGCAGTTGGGACGAGACCGAATTCACCGGCACGGGCTTTCCTAATCATTTTTATCTGCGCTATCACCTGTACTGTCACTACTTTCCGCTGATGGCGCTCGGACGCCTGCGCCAACGCATCCGGAGCACCACGGCGCGCTGACGGACGGACGATGAAGCCGATCGCGATACTCGGCTCGACCGGATCGGTGGGCGTTACCACGCTCGATATCGTCGCGCGCTTCAGCGATCGTTTCCGGGTGGTCGCGATGGCCGCGGGGCGCAATCTCGACCTGCTCGTCGCGCAGGTGCGCCGTTTTCGGCCGGAGCTGGTTTCGGTCGCCTCAGCGGAGCTTGCCGCTCAACTGGCCGAGCGGCTGCAACCGGATCGCGTGGCGATCGTTCACGGGATGGACGGCGCGATCGCGGTCGCGACCCATCCCGAGGCCCGGCTGGTAGTCTCGGCGCTGGTCGGCGCACAGGGTCTCCGTCCCACGCTCGCGGCGATCGCGGCCGGCAAGAACATCGCGTTCGCCAACAAGGAAGTGCTGGTCGTCGCTGGCGAGCTGGTGATTCGGGCGGTTCGCGCGCATGGCGTGAAGCTGTTGCCCGTCGACAGCGAGCACAATGCGATTTTCCAATGTCTCGAAGGGCGCGATCGCGCGACGCTCAAGCGGGTCGTCCTCACCGCTTCCGGCGGCCCGTTCCGCGAGTTGAAACTCGAGCAGCTCGCCGACGTCACCGTCGCCGATGCGCTGCGGCATCCGACCTGGCAGATGGGCAGCAAGATCACGATCGACTCGGCGACGCTGATGAACAAGGGTCTCGAGGTGATCGAAGCGCGCTGGCTGTTCGATCTCGATCGCGCACAAATCGCCGTGGTCATTCATCCGCAGAGCGTGATCCATTCGATGGTTGAGCTGATTGACGGCTCCGTGATCGCTGAGATGGCGATTCCCGACATGGCGATTCCGGTCGCATATGCGCTCGCGTTTCCCGATCGCCTGCCGCTCCATCATCTGCCGCCGCTGTCGTTGATCGAACGCGGCCGGCTCACTTTTGAAGAGCCCGACCTCACGCGCTTTCCATGCCTGCGGCTCGCGTACGAGGCGCTGGTTGCGGGTGGGATGATGCCGGCCTGCTTGAACGCCGCCAACGAGGAATTGGTCGCCGCGTTTCTCGCCGGTCACGTCCGGTTCATCGACGTGCCCCGTCATATCGAGTCTGTGATGGAACGCTTCAACAATCGAACCGCGGCGAATCTGGAAGATCTGCTCGAAGCCGACGGATGGGCGCGCGCGGCCGCGCGCGAGGCGGCTGGCCTCGATCCGATCGCCGCCACCGCGTTGCTATGACCACTTCCACCGCAGAAGAAGCTCCATCCATCGGCAAGCGCGGCGCGCTGACGGATCCGTCCGAAATATCAGCGCAGCAGATGAGCCTCGCTGACGCGTACGCCTTCTGCGGAAGGCTTGCGCGGAGCCATTACGAGAATTTTACGATCGCGTCGTGGCTGATGCCGCGTGCGATGCGCCCGCATATGCATGCGATATACGCATATGCACGCTACGCCGATGATTTCGCCGACGAGGAACGGAGTCTCGCGAGCCTCGACGAATGGGAGCACGAACTTGACCTCGCTTATGCGGGTCGCCCGCATCATCCGGTGTTCATCGCGCTGGCCGACACCATTCGGCGTTTCGACATCCCGCGCGAGCCGTTCGCCAACCTGCTGCGCGCCTTTCGTTCAGATGTCAATTTCCAGGGTTTCGAAACCATCGACGACCTGATGAACTATGCGCGCGACTCGGCGAACCCGGTGGGTCATCTGGTGCTGTACCTGTTCGGCTGTCGCGACGCGCATTGCCAGTCGCTTTCGGATCGCGTCTGCAGCGGACTCCAGCTCGCGAATTTCTGGCAGGACGTGGCGATCGATCTCGACAAGGGGCGCATCTATTTTCCGCGCGCCGACATGCGCCGCTTCGGACTGGACACTAAGGCGCTGGCCCGCCGCGAGGCGACCCCCGCGTTCATCGAGCTGATGCGTCATGAGATCGCCTACGCCCGTCGCCTGCTGTGCGAAGGGGCCGCGCTGCACAGCCTTGTCGATCGGCGGCTGGCGCGGGACATCCTGATGTTCGCGGGCGGCGGCCTTGCGATCCTGCGCGCAATCGAGGCGGTGAACTATGATGTCTTTCGCCGCCGGCCTCATCTCACCGGGCTGGATTATTTGAAGCTCGGATGGCGGGCGTGGCGTGGAACGCTTGAAGTCTGAAAACGGCGCGGACCGGCTTGCGCGCGACTACGATCGATGCGCTCGAATCACGCGGCGCTCGGCGTCAAACTTTTACTACGCATTCATATTGCTGCCTGCCGCGCAGCGTCGCGCCCTGTACGCGGTCTACGCGTTCTGCCGGTTCATCGATAACATCGCGGACGACGAACTGCCGCGCGAGCCGGCCGTGATGCTCGAGCGATGGCGCCGCGAACTCGACGCGGTCTACGCCGGCGTGCCGAAACATCCGATCTCCCGCGCGCTCGCCGACAGCGCGGCGCGCTTTAATATTCCGCGCCGACTCTTCGACGAGGTGATCGCCGGCGTCGAGATGGACCTGGCCCGCCGCCGCTACGCGACGTTCGAGGAACTGAGGCTCTACTGCTATCGCGTCGCTTCTGCAGTCGGCTTGGTGTGCATCGACATCTTCGGGTATCGCAATCCGCGGACCGAGGTCTATGCTGAGAATCTCGGCATCGCTTTTCAGATCACCAACATTCTACGCGATGTGCGCGAGGACGCGGCGCGCGGCCGGATCTATCTGCCGCTCGAGGACCTCGCGCGCTTCAACGTGACCGAAGAGCAGATTTTGAATTGCGTCTATACTCCTGAGTTTCGCGCATTGATGGAATTCGAGGCTGGACGCGCGCGGAGCTTCTATGCCGCCGCAGAGGAGAGTCTGCCGCCCGAAGATCGCGGCTCGCTGCTCACGGCCGAAGCGATGCGTCTCATCTATGGGGACATCCTGCGGCGTATCGTGGCAGCCGACTATCGCGTCTTCGACTATCGATGCAGTCTCTCCGCGTCACGCAAGCTTTTTTTGGTCGGTCGGGCGTGGGCCAGCGGTCACCTGGGCATCTGAGGGCATCGACGATGGTCGACAAGCGCGACGTGGCGATCGTGGGCGGCGGCTTCGCGGGTTTGAGCGCTGGTGTCGCTCTTGCCGAGCGCGGTTTTCGCGTCGCACTCGTCGAGCGCAAGCCTGCGCTCGGCGGACGCGCCTACTCGTTCCAGGATCCCGACAGCGGCGATTTCATCGACAACGGCCAGCATGTGCTGATGGGCTGTTACCGCGAGACGCTGGACTTCCTCGGACGTATCGGCACTCGCGGCGGGCTGTTCTTTCATCGCAACCTCGAGATCGAGATGCTCGAGCGGGGTGGGCGCTGCGGATGGCTGCGGACGGCCGCCATGCCCGGTCCGTTCCATATGAGCGCCGCGCTGCTGCGCTATCGGCTGCTCACGGCGCGTGAGCGATGGCGCGTGATGGCTGCGAGCGCTCAGATGATGCGGATGCGCCGGCGCGATCCCGCGGCGCTCGAACGCTCTACCGTCGCGGACCTGATGGATCTGCTGGGCCAGGGCGCGCGCGAGCGTGAATGCTTTTGGTATCCGCTGGCGACTGCGACACTCAATGACGACCCGGAAGTCTCTTCGGCGGCGTTGCTTGCCGAGGTCTTGAAGCGCGCCTTTTTCGGCCGGCGGAGCGACTCGGCGTTCGTCTACTCGCGCGTCGGACTGAGCGATCTTTATTGCGGCGCTGCGGCGGATTTCATCCAAAAGCGCGGCGGTGTCGTCGCACGTCATAGCGCGGTCGAAACTTTGGAATTGGACGCGGATAATTGTGTGACGCGACTTCGGCTGCGCGATGGCAGCGCGCTGGAGGCGGCGAACTTCATCCTTGCCGTCGGCGCGCCGCAATTGACTCGGATAATTCCGGCACCGCTCGCCGCCGATCCCTACTTCGCACGGCTCTCAGGGCTCGGTGTCTCTCCAATCGTCTGCGTCCACGTATGGCTCGATCGTGTCGTCACGGACGCCGCATTCATCGGGTTCATCGGCACCGCAACGCAATGGCTGTTCAATAAGGGAAAAATCTTCACCCAGCATGGCGCGCGGCATGGAGGCTACCTGAGTTTCGTGATCAGCGGGGCTCGCAAGCTCGTCGATCGGACGAACGACGAGCTGCTGGACCTCGTGATGAACGACCTGCGCGCGATGATCCCGACAGCGAGCGCGGCGCGGATCGTGAAGGCGCTGGTAATCAAGGAAAAGCAGGCGACGATGGCGCCAGACCTCGCATCGCATCGCATCCGTCCCCGAACCGCGACCCCGGTGAAGAATCTGTTTGTGGCCGGGGACTGGATCCAGACCGGGCTGCCGGCGACCATCGAAAGTGCCGTGATTTCCGGCCGGATGGCCGCATCCGCGGTCGCCGCGCGTGTCGACATTCCGGAGGCCGCCTGACGGGAAGCGCTCATGGCATCGCGAGTAGCGCTGGTCACGGGGGCGAACGGCTTCGTCGGAGCGCACGTCGCGCGGGCGTTGGTGAGCGAAGGCGCGACGGTCCGGGCGCTAGTGCGCGAAAATGCCGACCTACGCGCGCTCGAAGGGCTTGAATGCGAGCTGGTTCGCGGCGATCTGCGCGATCGCGAAGCGGTCAAACGAGCCGTGCGCGGCTGTACCGAGGTCTATCACGTGGCGGCCGACTACCGGCTCTGGGTGATCGATCCCGCGCCGATGTATGCCACCAACGTCGAGGGAACGAAAAACCTGCTCGACGCATCGGCACGCGCCGGCGTACGCCGGTTCATCCATACGAGCACCGTCGGCACGCTCGGTATCCCTAACGGTGGAATTGGATGCGAGACCACTCCGGTGACACTCGCCGAGATGGTCGGTCCGTACAAGCGCTCGAAGTTCATAGCCGAGCAGGAAGCGCTCAAGGCGGCGCGTGAAGGTGTCCCGGTTGTGATCGTTAATCCGTCGACGCCGGTCGGTCCGCTCGATTACAAGCCGACGCCGACAGGTCGGATCATCGTCGATTTTCTGAATCGCCGGATGCCGGCGTATGTTGACACCGGGCTCAACCTGGTCGACGTCGAGGATTGCGCGCGCGGCCATCTGCTCGCAGCCGAGCGCGGACGGGTTGGCGAGAAGTACATCCTGGGCGGTGAAAATCTGACGCTCGCCGAGGTGCTGTCGCGGTTGGCGCGGCTCTCGGGGTTGCGTCCGCCGCGCGTGCGGTTGCCCTACGCGGTCGCGTGGGGTTTTGCGCTCGGCGCGGAAGCCGTCTCGCGCACGATTACACAGCGTCCTCCGCGCGCAAGTCTCACCGAGGTGCGGATGGCGCGCAAGCGCATGTTCTTCGATTCGGCAAAAGCGCGCACCGAGCTTGGCTACAATCCGGGCGCGGTCGATGACGCGCTCGTACGCGCTATTAGGTTTTTCCGCGATATTGGGGTGGCGCGGTCTGCCGCATGATCACGACCGGACATCTGCTGCTCGCGACCATCGCGCTGCGCCCGTATGTCTTCGTCTTTCTGGCGGCTTTTCTGATCGCCGGAATCGTGAACTACGGGTTGCGCGCGACTCTGGTCTTCATGATCCTGAGCTACGCCGTAGCATTGGGATGCGAGTGGAGTTCGATCCACAACGGATTTCCATTTGGCCTCTATCATTACCTGCCGACCACCCGCGGCCGCGAGCTATGGATCGCCGGCGTCCCGTTCATGGATTCGATATCGTTTACCTTTCTTGCTTTTGCAAGTTACACCGTCGCCATGCTGCTGGCGGCGCCGCTCTATGCGCGTGGATGGGACCTGCGGCTGCTCGATACCTGGCAGCTTCGGGGCGCGATACGGGTCTGGATGCTGGCGGCGATCTTCGAGGTGATGGTCGATCTGGTTGCCGACCCGCTGAGCGTGCGCGGCGATCGCTGGTTCTTGGGAAAACTCTTCTGGTACGACCCGCCGGGTCCCTATTTTGGGGTGCCGATCAGCAATTTTATCGGCTGGTTCATCGTGGCCGGCGCCACCATCGCGATTTTTCAGCTCATCGACCGCCGGCTCAATCGCGGCGGTAGCCGCCCATATGGAATGCAACCCGCGATGCCATCGCGCGCGCTGCTTGGTCCGATGCTCTACGCTGGAATCGTAATCTTCGGCATCACAATGCTATTCAGGATCCGCGCATTCGACGTTGCATGGGCGGCCGTTTTCATCTTCATGCCGATGGTGGCGCTGGCCGCTCATGTGCTGACCCGCCGCGAAAGTTACGGCGCCGCCGAGGACATCGCGAATCATCTCGCCGACTTTCCTTTCGAGGCGGACCTTCCGGTCTGGCCGAAGCGGCCGGGCGTGTCCAGCGACCAGGCGCTCAGACGCCGCGCTTGATAACCCGCGAATCAGGCGGCGGCCTGGAACACCGCATCGAGTGCGTTGGCGAGCGAACGCGTCGCGATCGAAAGGTTGTACATCATGCGCGGGATGCGCAGGATTTCGCGCGGCCGGGTCGCGATGGTGCGCATCGCAGTGAGCGCGTCGACGCGACCTTCGGAGGTGGTAAAGCCCGCCGCCGCCAGATCCTCATCGGCGCCGTCCATCACGGTGCGCATGCAGACCATCGGGAGGCCTGCGCTCGCGGCTTCCGCCGCGATGCTTGCGCTCTCCATATCGACGGCGATTGCGCCGCTCTGTTCGCGCGCCTGCCGCTTGGCGGCGCTGGTCGCGAGAATGTGATTGGTCGTAAGCATCGCGCCGGTCGAAACCGCGAGCCCGGCTTCCAGGAGAATCGCGCCCAGTTCCTCGACCCGCTCGGGAGGGACCGCGATTACGCGTTCTGGCGCGGCGCCGTCCGCGCGCACGGTAACCAATCGATCGGCGATTACCACATCGCCGACTGCGAGGCCGGGAGAGAGCGCGCCCGCGACGCCGGCGCTTATGACCAACGTGGGATTTGGGATGGCCTTGAATGCGCGCTGCGCAGTCTGGGCGGCTTGACGCGGTCCGATGCCGGTTGCGATTGCGGCCAGCTCGAGATTTCCGATCCGCGTGCGAAAGCCGCGCAAACCATCGAGCTCGAGCGGCCGGCGGCGCTCGAGGCGCCGGCGAAACGGCGTCAGTTCCATCCGGAACGCATAAAACAGCAGGATCATCGTCGAGGTCCGTCGATCGTCCGAGACAACATCTCACCAGATGCGCCCGGCGAGCGAAAGCGCCGCGGGAAAAGCGCAGCATGAGACGCGCGGAGACGATCGTCATAGTGACCGGCGACGACTTCGGCCTCTCGCCCGAAGTCAATGCCGGCATAATGCGGGCGCATCGGGAAGGCGTGCTCCGCGCCACCAGCCTGATGACCGGCGAGCCGTCGGCGCAGGCGGCGGCAGCAGCGGCGCGCGACGCGCCCGGACTCGATGTCGGTCTGCATCTGACTGTCTGCCGCGGCCACAGCGTTTTGAGCCCCGGCCATCTCGATGGCGTGGTCGATGCGGCTTCTGAATTTGCGCGCAATCCGACGCTCGCCGGAATGCGCTACTTCTTCGACCGGCGGATCCGCAATGCGTTGCGCGCCGAATGCCGTGCGCAGGTCGAGCGTCACCTCGAACTGATCGGGTACTTGAATCACATCGATGGGCATCTCAATTTCCACGTCCATCCGGTGCTCGCCAATATCGTGATCGATCTGGCGGCGGAACATAACGTGCCGTTCATCCGCATACCGCGCGAACCGGTGATGACCACGCTGCGCATCGCGCGCGACCATGCGTCGCGCAAGCTGGTCGAAGCGGCCATCTTCAGAGTGCTCTCGCGCCGCACGCGACGGCTCGCCGCCGAGCGCGGTATTCGGTCTGCGGATTGGCTTTTCGGGCTTCACCAGAGCGGCCATCTGACGGAGCGTTACCTGATTAACGTGATTGAGCGGCTGCCGGCCGGGACCACCGAGCTCTATTTTCATCCGGCCGACGATGTCGGCGGCGCGCCGCTGTCGGCGGCAACACAGCGCGACCTGCAAATCCTCACAAGCCGGACGGTTCGCGCGGCGTTCGATCGCGCTGGCGTTACGCTGACCAACTTCGCGGCGCTCGCGACCTCGCGGCGCATGGCGTAATCTTGACGCACTGCGGGCGATGGCCCGCGCCGAACCTCATCCACGATCGAGAGGCCAAGCGATGCACGACAATGAGAATTCCGTGGCCGTCGAGGCCGGGACCGACCATCGACTTCCCACAACCGTCCGGCCGACGCATTACGATCTGCGGCTCGAACCGAATCTGCCGGAGGCTAACTTCGCCGGCGAGGAGACCGTCGCAATTACCGTCGAACGGCCGACGCATGACATCGTCCTCCACGCGCTCGAGTTGGAAATTCTCGAAGTTACGGCGGCGCGAGGCGCAATCCATCTGACCGGCAGAGCTGAATTTCTTCCGGCGCTTGAAGAGGCGCGGCTGCGCTTCGATCGGGCGCTCGAGGCCGGCGATTGGCAGCTCCATATCCGCTTCAAAGGCGTGCTGAACGACAAGCTGCACGGGTTCTATCGCAGCCAGTATCGCGATGCGTCGGGCCGCGAGCATCTCATCGCAAGCACGCAGTTCGAAGCGACCGATGCGCGGCGCGCCTTTCCGTGCTGGGACGAACCCGAATTCAAGGCGCGCTTCAAGATCACGCTGGTGATCGCGCCCGGCCTCACCGCGATCTCCAATGCCGGGGTCGAGAGCGAACGCGCGCTGGCTGACGGCCGCAGGGAAGTGGTCTTCCGCGAGACTATCACGATGTCGACCTATCTGGTCGCATTTATCGTGGGCGAGTTTGTCGCCACGCCGCCGGTCGATGCCGGCACGCCGCTCCGGGTCGTGCACGTGCCGGGCAAGGAGGGGCTCGAAAGCTTCGCGCTTCAGATCGGCGCATTCTCATTGAAGTACTTCGCGCGTTACTACGATTTGCCCTATCCGGGCGACAAGCTTGATCTGATCGCGATTCCCGATTTCGCTTCCGGCGCGATGGAAAATCTTGGCGCGATTACGTTCCGCGAGACCGCACTCCTGGTCGACGAGCGGGAGGCCTCGCGTGCCGAACTCGAGCGTGTCGCCGACGTGGTCTCCCACGAGAACGCGCACATGTGGTTCGGCGATTTGGTCACGATGAGCTGGTGGAACGGCATCTGGCTTAACGAAGCGTTCGCGACCTTCATGGAAATGCTCGCGGTCGACGCCTGGAAGCCGAACTGGAAGCGATGGGAAAGCTTCGCGCTCTCGCGTGCCTCGGCGATGACGATCGACGGGCTTACCTCGACCCGCTCGATCGAGTTTCCGGTGCGCACTGCCGAAGACGCGCGCGCGATGTTCGACACGCTCACCTACGAGAAGGGTGCGTCGGTGCTGCGCATGCTTGAGCAGTACCTGGGCGCGGAGGAGTTCCGCAAAGGCATCGCGCTCTATCTCCGCAAGCATCAGTACGGCAACACCGAAACCGGCGATCTCTGGGATGCGCTCCAGGAGTCCTCGCACGAGCCGGTGCGTCGCCTGATGGATTCATGGATCTTCCAGCCCGGCTTTCCAATTGTCGAGGTTGCCCGCACCGCCGACGGTAAAGGCTTGCGCCTCAGCCAGCGCCGCTTTTTCTATCTGCCGCAGTCCGATGCGAAGCCGCAGCTCTGGCACATCCCGGTGATGGTCCGCGTGCGGACGGCAGATGGCGCGGCGAATCATAAGTTGCTGATGGTCGGGGCGGAGGCGAAGCTCGACGCCGGACAACCGATCAAATGGGCGCTGGTGAACGAAGGCGGCCACGGTTTTTATCGCGTGCGCTATGCGCCGGAGTTGCTCGCCGAACTCGCGCACAGCCTCGATGAACTCACACCGACCGAGCGCTTCGGTCTGGTGAGCGATAGCTGGGCCGCGACCGTCGCCGGACTCAAGCCGGTGGATGAATTTCTCGCGTTCGCCCGTCGCTTCAGCGGCGAGGGCGATCTCAATGTATGGCGGGCGCTGATCGGCGCGTTCAATTATCTCGACCTGATCATCGATGAGCGCGAGCGGCCGGCGTTCGCGGCAACCGTGCGCGCAATCACCGGGCCGGCTTTCAGACGGCTCGGATGGGAGCCGAAGCCGGGAGAAGACGAGCTCACGCGTCAGCTCCGTGGCACGCTGGCCAACGTGACGGGCACGCTGGGCGAGGATCCGGATGTCCAGCGCGAGGCCGCCCGGCTTTACGAGCTGGCAGGCAAGGATCCGTCGAAGGTCGACCGCGACGTGATGCCTGCGTTGGTCGCAATTTTAGCGTATACCGGCGATGCGACGCGTTATGCCGAGTTCAAGCAGAACTTTAAGTCTGCCCGGACCCCCCAGGTTGAGCAGCGTTATCTCTTCGCGCTAGCCGATTTCAACCGCATCGAGCTGCTGCGCGAGACCATGACGATGACGCTCGACGGTGAGGTCCGCACGCAGAACGCGCCCTACCTGATGCATGCGCTGCTGGTGAACCCGGTCTGCCGCTATGAGGCGTGGGATTTCCTGCGCAAGAACTGGGAGCAGATGAGCAACAAATATCCGGATGCCGCGCTGCCGCGGATGTGCGAGGGAATCGTCGCGCTGCTCGATCGCGAGGATCAGGTGCGCGAGTTTTTCGCGACGCATCGGATGCGCTTCGGCGGCAAGCTGATCGATCAACACCTCGAGCGGCTCGCGATAGCGGTCGCGTTCCGAAGTCGCGAAGGCCATCGCCTGGGCGCGGCGCTCGGCGCCAATCCCGGCGCGGCTAGCGTGCGGTAAAGGCGGGGGCGCGTTTGGCGATGAACGCCGCGATGCCCTCGCGGGCATCGCGCGTCGACGACATCCGCGCGATCGCGCCGCTTTCGAGCTCCATCTGCTGCTCCAGCGAATTGTTTGCGCTCGCAAGCAGCAGACGCTTCACCGCACCGTAGGCGAGTGTCGCCCCGGAGGCCAGGTCGGAGGCAAATTTTCCGGCCTCGGCGGCGACCTGATCGTCGGCGACAACCCGGGTCGCGATTCCGAGTTCCAGCGCTTCCTTCGCGCTCAGCACACGATTGGTGATCATCAGCTCCGCAGCGCGCCGGAAGCCGACGATACGCGGCAGAAAGTAGCTTGCGGAACCGTCCGGGGTGAGGCCGGCGCGCGTGTACGCCATCGTGAAGCGGGCCGACTCAGCGGCGATTACGAAATCGGCCGCGCACGCGAGGCTCATCCCGGCGCCGCCGGCCGCGCCATTAACGGCTGCGATTACCGGCGCATTCATCCGAGCCATCTGCGAGAGCGCGCGATGCAAACTGCCGGTCATGGTCTCGATGAATCCGGGCAACTCGTCGGGCGCCACTGCGGCAAAGCCCTTGAGATCGCCGCCCGCGCAAAAGGCCTTGCCGGCGCCGCTGATTAGCAGCGCCCGGACGGCGGAGTCGTCTTCGGCGCGCGCGATGCAGTCCTCAAGCTCGCGCACCATCTCGGCGTTCATCGCATTGGCCGCCTCCGGGCGGTTGAGCGTCAGATGTGCGACATTGCCGCGGACCTCGAAGCGCAAAGTCGTGTATTGAGCCATGCTTGTATCTCCTGCGAAGCAGATTGATAGACTGCCGTCGATCGGAAAAGTACGACCGATTCAATGACGACTGCAATCTGTTGATGCCACGCGCGGTTAGCGTGTATCGAAGAGAGAGACCGATGGCCACTCGCAAACGAAAATTCTGGGGCTGGGGTTACGAGGACCAGGGTTTGAGCGCCGATGAGCATCGAAGGCTCGCCGAGCGGATGAGCGCGCGCTTCGGGGTGTCCGGGCTCACGATCACTCCCGCGCCGACAATCGATCAGATCGAGCTGCGCAAACCGCGCATCGCGGCGCCGCCTGCGCTCGCCACTTTCTGCACCGCCGATCCTTACGAGCGCGCCGGGCATACCTACGGCAAGAGCTACCGCGACATCGTGCGGGGTCTGCGGCGCGAGTTTCCTAATCCGCCCGACCTCGTCGCGTTTCCGACCGATGAGGAGGAAGTCATCGCCGTTCTCGAATGGTGCGACACGGAGCGCATCGCGGCGATTCCCTATGGGGGCGGATCATCGGTGGTCGGCGGCACCGAGCCTCCCATTGCGGGCGATTATCGCGGCGTAGTCTCAATCGATCTCGCGCGGCTCGATCGCGTGCTCGAAATCGATCGGCGATCGCGCGCCGCGCGCATCCAGGCCGGCATCTTCGGACCCGCGCTCGAAGAGCAACTGAAGCCGCACCGGCTGACGCTCCGCCATTTCCCGCAGTCGTTCGAGTTTTCGTCGCTCGGCGGATGGATCGCGACACGTTCCGGCGGCCACTACGCGACGCTCTACACGCATATCGATGATTTCGTCGAGTCGACGCGCGCGGTAACACCGGCCGGGATCGTCGAATCGCGACGCGTGCCCGGCTCCGGCGCCGGGCCGAGCCCGGATCGGATGTTCATTGGATCGGAGGGCATCCTGGGCGTCATTACGGAAGCGTGGATGCGTCTGCAGGATCGTCCGACGTTTCGCGCCGGCGCCTCCGTGATGTTTCCCGACTTCATACGCGGCGCGGAGGCCGTGCGCGCGATCGCGCAAACCGGGCTATATCCCGCCAATTGCCGGTTGCTCGATCCAGGCGAGGCGCAGAACTCGGGCGCCAGTCGCGACGGCAGCGCGGTGCTGGTGCTCGCCTTCGAATCCGCGGACCATCCGCTGGACGCCTGGATGAAGCGCGCGCTCGAATGCTGCGCCGATCATGGCGGGCGAATTCCCGATCCCGAGGCAGCGGCGCGGGATGCGACAGCGACACACGAGGGCGCCGCAGGCGCGTGGCGTCAGGCGTTTCTGGCCGGGCCGTACATCCACGACGCGATGGTCGCGATCGGGATGTTGAACGAGACCTTCGAAACCGCGATTACCTGGGATCGCTTCGCGGATTTTCATGCTCGAATAATGGAGCGCACCACCGAAGTCGCGCGGCGCGTTTGCGGCGCGGCAGCGGTTACGTGTCGGCTGACCCATGCCTATCCCGACGGCGCTGCGCCGTACTACACGGTGATAGGCCCGGCGCGGCGCGGGAGCGAGCTCGAACAATGGGACGAGATCAAGACCGCGGCATCGGACCTGTTGATCGAGCTCGGCGGGACGATCACGCATCATCATGCAGTCGGCCGCGACCATCGTCGATGGTACGATCGGCAGCGGCCCGACGGCTTTGCGCAAGCGCTCCGGGCGGCAAAGCGGGCGCTCGATCCGAATGCGATATTGAATCCGGGCGTCCTGATCGATCCATGATACGAAGTCCGCAGAAGCTTTGAAGCAAGTCAGGAGGTCCGGATGCCTGATAAGGAAGCGCTTTACGACGAAGCGGTCGATCAATACGCCGAGGAGAACTACGACGCCGCGATCGCGCTCTACGAGCAGGCGCTGGCAATCGATCCGAAATACGCGGACGCGCTCCATGGACTCATCATGTGCTACCAGGCCAAGGGGGACCTCGATCGCGCGATCGAGCTTACGCTGCGCCAGATCGAGCAGGAGCCCGAAGACATCCTGGCCTTCACGAACCTGAGCATGTTTTATCAGAAGAAAGGGATGATTCCCGAAGCCGAAAAGGCCGGCGCCGAGGCGCGCCGGCTCGACTGGAAACGCCAGCTCCGCGAGGGCAAGAAGAGCTAGCAAATTCGGTCTCGGTTTCGTTTCGTAGTTCACCAAGGAAAAATATGTTGCAGCGGTCGGCGGGGATCCTCATTCCGCTCTTCTCGCTCCGTTCCCGCGCCGACCTCGGGCGCGGCGAAATCGGCGGCCTTATCCCTATGCTCGAATGGGCGCGCCGCATGGGTCATCGCATGATCCAGCTCCTGCCGATCGACGAAACCGCACCCGGCGAAGCGAGTCCCTACAGCGCGATGAGCGTGTTCGCGATCGACCCGGCATATATCACGCTCACGGGACTGGCGGGAGTTTCCGAATCTTCACTCGAACGCGCGCGTCAGAATCTGGCAGTTGCGAGTTCGCGGGTTGAAATCCGGCGAACCAAGCTCGAACTTCTGCGCAACGCATATCAACGATTTCGCCGCTCCGGCGACGCCGCCGGGCGCACCGCATTCGCCGATTTCGAGCATCGCAACGACTACTGGCTAGCGGACTACGCGCTGTTTCGCGCATTAAAGGAGGAGTTCGGATGGTCCTCGTGGGAGCGGTGGCCGACACCGCTCAGGGATCGTGAGCCCGACGCTCTCGACCAGGCGCAGCATCGGCTGGCCGCTGAAATCGCGATGTATCGCTACTGGCAGTTTGTTGCGGATGCGCAGATGCGGCGCGCGCGTGCTGCGTTCACAGATGCGGGTGCAAGTCTGATCGGCGATCTCGCGTTTTCGCCCGGGTTGGACAGCGCGGAAGTCTGGGCGCATCGCGATCAGTTCGATCTCACGCGCCTGGTCGGCGCGCCGCCCGACGCTTTCAGCGCGACCGGGCAGCGCTGGGGCTTGCCGATGCCGAATTGGGATCAGATGCGCTCGAGCGGCTGGTCACTGATTCGATCGCGGTTGCGCCGCGCTCGCGAACTTTACGATATCGTGCGGATCGATCACGTGGTGGGACTCTATCGGACCTGGAATTTCGGGCTCGATCCGAGCGAGCCCGGGCGTTTTACGCCCGAAGAGGAAGGCAAACAGCGCGCGCAAGGCGAAGAAATTATACGGGCTTTGCAAGACGAGGGCGGGACGACCGGGCTCATCGCCGAAGACCTGGGCGTCATCCCGCCCTGGGTGCGCGATTCGCTGCGCGCGCTCGGCGTCCCCGGATACAAAATCATGCGATGGGAGCGCGAAGGGCAGGGCCATCCCGGCGATCGATTTATAGCGCCCGCCCACTATCCTGAACTCAGCCTGGCAACCACCAGCACGCACGATACCGAGACCATGGCTGAATGGTGGCGCGAAATCGGTGCACAGGAGCGCCGAGTGCTGCTCGACTCGTTTGCCATTGCGGACCGCGCCGACCCCGAAAAAGACCAGCTCTGCGAACCAGCACGCAATGCAATCCTCGAAGTGATTTACGCTGCGCCATCATGTTACGTCGTCGAACCGATCCAGGATTTGTTCGGATGGACCGCGCGAATCAACTCGCCCGGCACCGTGGGCGATGCCAATTGGAGCTGGCGGCTTCCCGCGCCGATTGAAGACCTGATGAACGATCCTGAGATCGCGCGGCAGACCGCGGCTTTGGCGGAGATCGTTAAACGCAGCGGCCGCTCGTAAAGGCGCTCGCAAGGCGCCGCAAATCGATATAGTCTCGCCTAATCCCGGCCGGTCCGATGTGCCGGTTTTGCGTGCTTGCACAGATGAACCTTCGAACCGAGCACCGGATGATGATCGCACCTGAGCCCGGCGTGTGCACGATCGCGGTGCTCGTCGCGATGCTCGCGATTGGCGCATCGATTTCCGGATGCTCGACCGCAGCCAGTACCGGTCAATCCACCGAACCGCTGCGCGTGAAGCCCACCTATGTAACCAAGCAACAGCTTCATGCGCCGTACGCAATCGCGGCCGATCCCAAAGGCGAAATCTGGTTCAGCGAATACCAGGGCAACGCGCTCGGCCGCTTCACGCCCGCCGGCAACGTCGTGCGCTTCGAGCTTAGCGGCGATGGTTTCCCCGAGCGGCTGACCATCGGCACCGACGGGAACATCTGGTTCACCGACCCGGTTGCGAACCGAATCGGACGCCTGAGGCCGGCTGACGGTTCGGTCGATTACTTCCCGGTACCGACGCCGAAATCGGGGCCGGTTGGAATCACAACCGGGGCCGACGGCGCGATCTGGTTCACCGAGCATGCGGTTGGCCAGGTAGGCCGCCTCGGGATGGACGGCAAGATCGTCGAATACTCCGTGCCCTCGGGCGGCGGGCCGAGCGAGATCGTGGCCGATAAAAAATATCTCTGGTTCGCCGAGGATTACGGAAACAATATCGGCCGAATCACGCTGCTCGGCGCAGTCACCGAATTTCCGATCCCGACGCCGAATAGCCGACCGGGCGGTCTGACCCTGGCCTCCAACCACACGCTCTGGTTTACCGAGCTTGCGACGGACAAAGTCGGCAAGGTCGGGCCGGATGACAAGATCGTCGACTTCGCCCTGCCTGCCGACGGCGTGCCGCTTGGAATCGCCAGCGGACCCGATGCGACTGTCTGGATCACATCGGGCAGCACGCACATGTTCTTCTGCGTCTCACGGGATGGCGCGATTCAGGCGCTCAAGGCCGGTCCCGACACTTACCCCGGCTTCATCGTGGCGGGCCCGGACCATAGTCTTTGGTTCACGGAGCCGAGCGGGAAGATTGGACATCTAACGCCACCTGCTTCGATCACCGAGTTCGCGCTGCCCGAGCCGGACGACGAATCGACGCGGCCGGTGCGGACCAGCCACGCGCGGCATGATACCGCTCAAAGCTGACCACTGAAGCCCGATGGCCGACTGGGACCCGCAGCTCTATCACCGTTTTACGCGCTACCGCGCCGAACCGTTCGAAGCGATTTTGCGTCGCCTTGAACTGCGGTCCGATGAACGAATCATCGACCTCGGATGCGGGACCGGCGAGCACCTGGTCGAGCTGGTTCGCCGGACGTCGCACGGCAGCGGCGTGGGGCTTGATTCATCGCCCGCGATGATCGAACGCGCCACCGCTTTGCTTTCAACGCTCGAGCCTAACCTAGCATCGCGGATTCGTTTCGAGCTAGGCGATTTTCGCAACTTCAATGCCCCTGGCAGCTACACGCTCGTTTTCTCCAACGCCGCGCTGCAATGGACGCCCGACCATCGTGAAGTGCTCGCCGCCTGTTACGACGCGCTCGAACCCGGCGGACGTCTCGTAATCCAGATTCCATCGAATGAGATCGAGACCGCGCAGCGCAGCATGATGATGCTGGCGCGGAGCGATCAATGGCGCGAAAAGTTTGTCGGAGTGCGGCTTCCCGGGCTTTACGTGCTGCCCCTCGATGATTATCGGCGGCTGCTCGGCGAGTTGGGCTTCGTTGACATCGATTGCTACTACCGGACCTTTGAGCATCCGATGACCGGCCCGTCCGAGGTAATCGAATGGAGCCGGGCGACATCGATGCGCCCGTTCATCGAGGCGCTAACACCCGAGGAACGTCCGCGCTTCGAGGCTGACTTGCTTGCGAACCTTGAGCACGGCTACGGCACGCGTGGACCGCTCATCTTCACTTTCCGGCGGCTTTTTCTGTGGGCGCGTCGCCCGGCATCGTAAATGACTTTGCGGTCGACACCAGCATTGATAGTCCATGGCGGCGCCGGCGCGCGCGGGCCGGCCTCCGAACGCCCGCGCCGGCGAAGCGGGATGCTTGCGGCAACGCGCCGAGGGGTCGACATCCTCCGGGGCGGCGGGAACGCGCTCGATGCGGTGATCGCCACGGTGGAAGCGCTCGAAAACGATGAATACTTCAATGCCGGGTACGGCTCGGTGCTTAACATTGATGGTCGGGTTGAGATGGACGCTGCGCTAATGGTCGCTGAGGCGCGGACAGCCGGCGGGAATAATGGGCGCGACTACGTTCCTGAAGCGCGCGCGGGCGCGGTCGCCGCGGTCAGCCGCGTCCGTAATCCGATTCTGCTGGCGCGGGCCGTCATGGAGACGACGCCGCATATCCTGATGGTCGGTGCGGGCGCTGAGCGACTCGCGCGCCGCGCCGGAATCGCGCTTTGCCGCCCTGATGAACTTATCACGCCGCGCGCGAAGGCGCGCTGGCGTCTGATGTTCGAACGCAAACTGATGACCGCCGAGACCGCTGATGGGCGCGAGGGCGGGACGGTCGGTGCGGTTGCGATCGATTCACGCGGCGCGCTCGCATCGGCAACTTCGACTGGCGGTATGACCGGGAAGCTTGCTGGCCGGGTCGGCGACTCGGCGCTGATTGGCGCCGGAGTATATGCCGATGCCTCCGGGGCGGCCTCGGCGACCGGGCAGGGCGAGGCGATAATCATGTTCGCGCTGTGTCGCGAGGCAGTGCGGAACCTGAGCATGGGAAAATCGGCTCAGGTGGCGCGCGCGACGATCCTGGAGCTCGGCCGGCGGACCGGCGGCGAAGCCGGTGTAATTATCGTCGATCGCCGGGGACGTCTTGGCTTCGCGCACAACGCCGGCGCGATGGAAGTCGCGACCTTCGATCCCGAAAACGGAATACGCCATTATTGGCCGGAGCCAATAACTTAGAGCTTTGGAATCAGATATTGGCCGGAGCCAATAACTTAGAGCTTTGGAATCAGACTAATGAGACTCACCCAGGATGCCGTAAATGTCGCGATCAGACTCCTTGCGTCACTGGCGATTCCTGCGTGGGGGCTCGTGACGCTCGGAATCGGAGTTAGTGGCAAATCTCCGTGGTGGATCGCGACCGGAGTCGTGACCACTATCATTGGCGCCGTCATGCTGATCGGTAGCCCGCTGATGCGGCGATTTCTGTACGACACATAGCCGCCGTTGCGATCATAAGGTGGCGAGCATCGACTGGATCGCGGCGAACTCGACGCAAAGCCAATGGCGATGCAGGTGTCTGAGGAAGGCGAATTGCCGCACACTGCAGCGAGCGGTATGGTAGTCTCGAATATGCCGATTTTCGAATATCAATGCGCGGACTGCGCTGCCGTCAGTTCTCATGTGATCCTCGGCCGTAATCGCCCGCGGCGCCCGGTGTGCCCGCGATGTGGCGCGCGGCGCGGGATGCGGCGCGTGATGTCGTCCTTCGCGGTGGTCGAAAGTGAAGCGTCGCGGCTCGATCGGTTCGATACCAGCCGCCCGACGGATGAATCGTTCTATCGAGATTCGCGCAATGTCGGCCTGTGGGCTAAAAAGCGCGCGCGCGAGATGGGCGTCGATCTTGGTCCGCAGTTTGACGCGAAAGTCGAGGCGGCGCGCAGCGGCAAGCTAATCAAGGAGATGGCCTGAAGCTGCGCCTGTGAGCAGTCGCGGCGGAATCGGGGTCAGAAACTCAGCATGAGCGATGAAAAGGATCGATTAGGCGACAAGCTGCGCGACGTCGAAAAGGCGCGCGAAGACCAGTGGGCTTTCGAGCAGGACCGGAAGCTAATCGAGAAGATGCGCGAGCGCGTCAAAGGCGGTCAGTCGCTCTGTCCGCGATGCCACGAAGCGCTCGTTCCACGCGTCGAGCACGGTTTGAAAGTGCTCGCCTGTCCGAAAGGCGAGGGCGTCTGGCTCGACGAGGCCGCCTTCAAGCATCTGCTGTCCCATCACTAACCGCCATCCGCCGCGAGCGCGCCGCATTTGGCCAGTCTGGACGAGCCCGCCGCGGTCGGCATTCTCTACGTCGTCGCGACGCCGATCGGAAATCTGAATGATCTCAGTTCGCGCGCGCGCGACATCCTCAGCAGCGTCGATCTGATCGCGTGCGAGGATACGCGGCGCACGGGCGCGATGCTTGCGGCGCACATGATTCGCAAGCCGCTGCTGAGCTATTTCGAACATAACGAGAAGCGGCGTATTCCGGAACTTATCGCGCGGCTCAAGCGCGGCGCGCATATCGCGCTGGTCACCGATGCGGGCACGCCTGGAATCAGCGACCCGGGTTTCCGGCTGGTCCGCGAGGCGCATCGCGAGCACGTCCGGGTCGTCGCGATTCCGGGGCCGTCGGCAGTTGCCGCCGCGCTGTCGATCGCCGGCATCCCGACGGACCGCTTCGTTTTCGAGGGCTTCCTACCCACCCGCGCTGGCGCGCGACGCAAGCTGCTCGACGAACTGGCATCGGAGCGCCGCACCATCGTGATTTATGAAGCGGCGCGGCGTTTGGCCGAAACGCTGCGCGAGATGGCAGTGACGATGGGCGCCGATCGCGAAGCGGCGGTACTCCGCGAGATGACCAAGACTCATGAGGAGACAGTACGCGGCCCGCTGGGCGAATTGGCCGCACATTTCGAGTCGCATCAGGCGCTGGGCGAAGTGACGATCGTGATCGCCGGAGCGCCGGAGGTTTGGCCGGCGCGCACCGGAATCGATGTCGAAACGCTGGTCGAGGCCGGGATGAGCCTCAAGGATGCAAGCGCGCTGATCGCTCGTATCGAGGGCGGCAGTCGACGCGAGATCTACCAACGGGCGCTGCGTGCGCGTTCATCGCGCGATTAGCTGGACGGTGCTTGAAACGCCTGCATCGGTACGGTTCAATGCCGCGGGAGGGCGGGATGGCGAAGCGAGCCGAAAGCGCAAGCGCAGCGAGCCGCGAAGGTGCACGCACGGCCGAAGCGGCGCTGCACGTGCTGGTGATTCACGGCGCGAATCTGAATCTGCTCGGCGAACGCGAACCTGAAATCTACGGCCGCACGCGCCTTGCCGATATCGATCGCTCCCTGATCGAACTCGGACGCGAGCTTGGCCTTGTGGTCGAAACCTTCCAGTCGAACAGCGAGAGCGCGATCGTCGAGCGGCTCCATGAGGCACGCCGCCAAAGCATCGACGTCGTCCTGATCAATCCGGGCAGCTATACTCACACGAGCGTCGCGATCCGCGATGCGCTGCTCGCGGTAAAAATTCCGGTGGTGGAGATTCACATGTCAAACGTCTACCGGCGTGAGCCGTTCCGCCATCATTCGACCATCGCGGATATCGCGGCCGGCCGGATCATGGGGTTCGGCGCCGAAAGCTATCTTCTGGCGCTGCGCGCCGTGCGCGGTGTGCTCAAATCGACGCGCGCGGATCGCCACTGACCGATGGAAGCTCGCGATCTGAAGGCGCTGCTCGTCCTGATGCAGGAGTACGGACTGGTCGAGCTCGAGATTGAGGACAAGAAGGGCAAGGTGCGGCTCGTGCGCGGCCATCGCGATCAAGCGACGCCAGCCGCCGAACCCGCCAAAGTGGCGTCGCGGGCTGCGGTCCCTGCAGCGCCGAAGCGAACCTCAGCGGGTATCAAAGCCGATGGCGAAGGGCGCGGCGAAGCGCCCGCGCTCGAGGCGAACCAGCGGCTTGTCACCAGCCCGATGGTCGGGACGTTTTACCGCGCGTCGGCGCCCAATGCCGCGCCCTTCGTCGAGGAGGGCGACTCGGTTCGCAAGGGGCAGCCACTGTGCATAATCGAAGCGATGAAAATGATGAACGAAATCGAGGCCGAAATACCCGGCCGCGTGGTCAGAATCCTGTGTGACAATGGGCAGCCTGTCGAATATGGGCAGCCGCTTTGATATTGGAGGTTGGGTAGGGCGCAGCTCGGCATGTTCAAGAAGCTCCTGGTCGCCAATCGCGGCACCATCGCGATCCGGATCATCCGGGCGTGCCGCGAACTCGGTATCCCGACTATTGCGATCTATTCGACTGCCGACAAGGACGCCTTGCACGTCAAGATGGCTGACGAGTCGGTCTGTATCGGACCGGCTGCCGCGGAGGACAGCTATCTGAACATTCCCGCGATCATCAGCACAGTGCTGACTTATGGCGCCGACGCGGTGCATCCGGGCTACGGCTTCCTCTCCGAGAATGGCGATTTTGCCGAGGCGTGTCGGCGCTCGGGAGTGAATTTCGTCGGACCTGCCGCGCGCCATATCCGCCTGATGGGCGACAAGCCGCGCGCGCGGCGTATCATGGCGCGCCACGGCGTCCCGGTGCTGCCGGGGAGCGAGGGCAAAGGCGTGGTCGAGCTCCGCGATGCGCAAGCATCTGCACGCAAGCTCGGCTACCCGATTCTCATCAAGGCCGCTGCGGGCGGCGGCGGAAAAGGGATGCGGATCGTGCGCAACGACACCGAGCTCGCCCGCTTTTTTCCGCTCGCCCGCGCGGAGAGTGAGGCGGCGTTCGGCTCGCGCACGATGTATCTCGAGAAATACCTGGAACGCGCGCGGCACGTCGAGTTCCAGATTCTCGCCGACAACTATCGCAACCTGATTCATCTCGGCGAGCGCGATTGTTCGATCCAGCGGCGTCATCAGAAGGTGCTCGAGGAAGCGCCGTGCCCGGTGCTCACTCCCAAACTGCGCGAGCGGATGGGCAAGGCGGCGGTGCGGGCCGCGAAAGTCGTCGGCTATTCAAACGTCGGCACGATCGAATTTTTGCTCGCACCGGACGGCGAGTTCTACTTCATCGAGATGAACACGCGCATTCAGGTCGAGCACGGCGTGACCGAGATGGTCACCGGCATCGACTTGGTCAAGGAGAGCATCCGGCTCGCGATGGGCGAGAAACTGCGCTTCACGCAGCGCCAGGTGACCTACAGCGGCGCGGCGATAGAATGCCGCGTTTACGCCGAAGATCCCGACACGCATCTGCCCTCACCGGGAGTGGTCACGAACCATCATCAGCCCGGCGGGCTGGGCGTGCGTGTCGAGACCGCGCTGTACGACGGCTACCAGGTCCCTGTCCATTACGATCCGTTGGTTGCCAAGCTAATCGTGCATGCCGAGAATCGCGCTCTCGCTGTCGCACGGGCAAAGGCGGCGCTCCGCGAGTACGTGATCGACGGTATCCGGACCAACATCCCGCTCCATCTGCGAATCCTCGCTGACGCCGATTTTCAGCGCGGCGACTACGGCACCGATTTCCTGCGACGTTTCGAGCCGGCGCCCGTGCCGGTCGAGGCGCCGCGCGTCGCCGGGCGCGCCTCTTGATCCGGCCTTTTGCCGCCCGGCCTAATAGATGGACCATGATGCCGAAAGCTTTCCGTAGGCTGTCTATTACCCTGGCGGCTGTCGCGATCATCGCGATTGCGCCGTTCGCAGGCTTCGCAGCAGGTCAGCCGATTCTGGAGATCGATCAGGCGACCTACAATTTTGGCACCGTGCTCAACGGACCGCCCGTATCGCACGTCTTCAAGCTCAAGAACGTCGGGCAGGCCAAGCTGATAATCGGGCAGGTGATGCCGTCATGTGGATGCACTGCGGCCAAGCCGACCAAAACGGAACTCGAACCGGGCGAGACCAGCGAGATCAAGGTGACGCTCGCGACCGGCGCTCTCAATGGCCAGAGCAGCCACACCATCACGATCGCGACCAACGATCCGAAGCATCAGACGGCCACGCTCACGATGGTCGGCAACGTCCGGCTTCAGGTCAGCGCGACGCCGCCTGACATCGATTTCGGCAAGGTCCCACACGGCCAAAGCGCGACGCGCGAAGTTACCTTGACCGCGCTCAAGCCGGACGGCTTCAAAATCGGCAAGATCAGCAACTCGAATCCCAACATCCAAGTCGAGCGTGAGTCGACTGCCTCGAACGGCGGCGCGAGGTTGAAGATCTTACTTGCGAGCACGATGCCGGTCGGGCCGTTCGTCGATACAATTGACATCGCGACCAACCGCGTTCCGACGCGGGTGGCGGTCTACGGCACCGTGACCGGGTCGATAAGCGTCGATCCGCCGCAGGTCTCATTCGGTATCGTGCCGCACCTGGGCAGCGCAGAGCGAATCGTGAGGATCACCAACGCGGGTCCGCGTCCGCTGAAGCTGCTTGGGATGGCGAGTACCAGCAGCAGCGTGGGCGCGTCGATCGAGCCGGTGACGCCGGGCAAGGAGTACAAAGTCACGGTGCTGTTGCGGAAGAACACGCCCGACGGCCAGTTGCGCGGCAATCTGACGATCAAGACCGACGATCCGGAGCAGCAAACGGTGACGATTCCGTACTACGCGCTGGTCGGTAAGTTCGAAGGCTAGGACGAAGGCTAAGAACAGCTTCTCAGCGCAATCCTTCCCGCTATCAGCCAAGACGGCAAGCCCTGAATTTTCTCGACCGGCCGCGTGGTCTAAGATTATGAAGGGCGATTTCGATGACCGAATCCGATGCATCGCGATTGAGCCGGCTTTGGCGGCTGCGCCGGTCGATTATCGATGTCTTCATCCGCATCCTGACCGCGCCGATCAAGCGCTACACGCTGACTATCCCGAACGATCTCGCAGCGCTCGAGCAGCATGTGCGCAAGGGCGACGTGGTGCTGGTTGAGGGCAATCAGCGGATTAGCGAGTGCATCAAGTACCTCACGCAGAGTTCGTGGTCGCATTCGGCGCTCTACGTCGGCGATGAGCCGCTGAAGGGCGATTCTGAACTGGCGCGCCGCCTGGTCCGGGAGTTCGGGGAACGCGACGCGCGTCACCTGCTGGTCGAGGCGCTGGTCGAGCGCGGCGTAGTGCTGACGCCGATCAGCCGCTACGCCGAGTTCAACATCCGGCTCTGCCGTCCCTACGGAATTACGGCTGCCGACGTCGCGATCGTGCTCGAGCACGCGATCGCGGCCGTCGGAAAGACGTACGATCTGCGGAACATCTTCGATCTCGCGCGTTATTTCTTTCCGGTGAGCATCGTGCCGCCGCGCCTGGGACGCGAGGCGCTGCGTTTCGGCTCGGGCGAGCCGACCCAGGTCATCTGTTCGAGCCTGATTGCCGAATGTTTCCAGCGGGTGCGCTTTCCGATCTTGCCGGTGTTCGAGCCCTATGCAGATGGGCATCGGCCCGGCCCGCCGCAGCGCATCTGGAGCGCGCTCCGGCGCGGCCGCACGCTGCCCGGCGTCTTCCGCAGCGTCTCGCCCTCCCTGATCACACCGCGCGACTTCGATCTCTCGCCCTATTTCGAAATCGTCAAATTCAACCTGATCGAGGCCTTGCGCTTCGATTATCGCAGGATGAAATGGATCGAAGGAGACGAGGTCGAAGCCCGCAAACTTGGCAAGCCCGCCTGAGCGCGCGGCGCACGAGCTTTCCGTTGCCTGAGCGAGCCGCGACCGATGTATAGTGAACGTTGCTCAGCCTGGAACGGAGGACGTGATGAATATCGTCGACGTGATGAAGACCCGGCGCGTGCAACGCGCATACGCGAACCGGCCGGTGGAGATCGATAAGTTGCGCGCGATCGTCGATGCCGGCCGCCATGCGATGAGCGCGCGCAATCTGCAGCCGTGGAACTTCATCGTGATCCGCGATCCTGCGACCCTCAAACGGCTTGGCGAGCTCTGTTCGACCGGCAAGTTCATCGCCGAGGCGCCCGCCGCGATCGCGATCCTGAAAGACACTAACAATACGCGCTGGGCTGATGTCGATTGTGCGCAGGCCGTGATGAACATGGCGAACGCCGGTTGGTCGATGGGTCTTGGCACCTGCTGGATCGGAACCTTCGAAGGCGATCAGATCGCGTCGCTGCTCGGAATTCCCGCCGGCTGGGCAGTTTTCACCGTGCTGCCTTTCGGCTATCGCGACGACAAGCGGCCGCCTCAAGCGAAGCCGCTTAAGCCACGCGCGGAAGTGGTGCATTTCGAGAAGTTCGGGAATCATCAGGCCTGAAACATTTCATTGGTGCGCCGATGCCTGACCTGGCACGGCGCGGGGAGATCATTATGCCGATAAACCAACTCGACCCGCCGCAGGCGTACGAAGTCATTCAACGCAATCCTGACGCGCTTTACCTGGACGTTCGCACCGAGGCCGAGTTCGAACGCGGTCATCCTGCCGGCGCGATCAACATCCCGGTCGTCTTCATCAAGGGCCCGGGCCAGATGGAGCCTAATCCCGACTTTCTGGCCGTAGCCGAAAAGACTCTAGCGAAGAATCGCAAGCTCGTCGTCGGATGCCAGGCGGGCGGGCGCTCGCAGCGCGCCTGCGAAATCCTGGAGCAGGCGGGTTTTACCGACCTCACCAACGTGCGCGGCGGGTTCGGCGGCGCGCGCGATGCGTCAGGCGCCGTGGTCGTAACGGGATGGCGCGACGCGGGTTTGCCGGTTTCCAGCGACACCGGCGACGCCTCGTACGCCGCGCTCCGCAAACGGGCCGGCCTCGCCTGAGTCCGGCGCGATCGCATGACGATCCGGCTCACGCGCATTTATACGCGCGGCGGCGACAAAGGCACGACCGCCCTGGTCGGGGGCGCGCGCGTGCCGAAAGAGAGCCTCCGGCTCGAAGCCTATGGCACCGTCGATGAACTCAACAGCGCGATCGGCATCGTGCGTACGTTCCTCTCCGATTACGAGGAAAGGCTCGGAAGCGATTTTGCCTGGTACGAAGAGCGGCTGCGCCGGATTCAGAATGAGCTCTTCGATGTCGGCAGCGAGCTTGCGACCCCGCCCGGAGCCGAATACGACGGGATGTTTCGGATCGGAACGGAAGAGAGCCGGCGGCTCGAGGTCGAGATGGATCGGATGCAGCAGGAGCTTGCGCCGCTCAACTCGTTCACGCTCCCCGGCGGCGGCAAGCTCAATGCATTTCTTCATCAGGCGCGAACGGTATGCCGTCGCGCGGAGCGCATCTGCTGGAAACTCAGCCGCGAAGAACCGGTCAATCCGCGGCTGCTCGTCTATCTCAACCGGCTGAGCGATCATCTGTTCGTCCAGTCGCGATGGATCTCAAAGCGGCTCGGTGAGGCCGAATTTTTGTGGGACCGTGGCTTGCGCCCGCCGCCGAAGCCTTTAGCGGCCGGCAAGGCAAAGCCCAAGAGCTAGCGGTTTTCCCTTCGTCCCCCAGCCACCTACAAAATTGCGCTTGCGGCAAGTAAGATCGGCACACGATGGTATCGAACGAGCGGCTCTATCTTCGCCAGATGCAGATCGGACCGATGGCGAATTTCGTTTATCTGATCGGCGATCCCGGCACGCATACCGCGGCCGTCGTGGATCCGGCGTGGGACGTTGCGCAGATTCTCGACGCCGCCGCGGACGACGGCTACCGGATCGCGCATATCCTTATCACGCACTACCATCCGGACCATCTCGGCGGCGACCTGTTCGGCCATAAGATTCAGGGTACTGCCGAACTCCTGAATCGAATTGACGCGAAGGTCTATCTGCACAAACACGAGGCGATGGGCGCAAAGAAGGTGGCGGGGCTTTCCGACTCCGACCTGGTCAAGATGGATTCCGGCGACACGATCAAGCTCGGCGAGCGGGAAATCAAGTTCATCCACACTCCTGGTCATACACCCGGATCGCAATGCTTCCTGGTTGAGGGGAACCTGGTTTCCGGCGATACGCTGTTCGTGAACTCGTGCGGACGCGTCGATCTGCCGGGCTCCGACCCGGAGCAGATGTACTACAGCCTGAATCAGACGCTCCGTAATCTCGATGATTCGACGGTGGTCTATCCCGGACATGCATACGCGCCTGAAGCGAGCACCACGATCGGCGCACAGAAGCGCACCAACCTGTATATGCGGTTTCAGAGCGTCGATGAATTTTTGCGCGCGATGGGCTTTGCGCGCTGAATGCGCTTGATAACAAAACTCAACGGACTGGAGAATCGATGAAAACGAGTTACCTGCTCATACTGGTCCTGATCGCGGTAATCGTGGGTGGCTGGGCGATTCATTACTACTCGGACCATCTGGTGTTCGGTCCCGGCGGCGAGCCCAGCCACTTTGGCATGGTAACTATGCACGGTGCGGCTGCCGCCTAGCTCCCGCGCCGGCCGATTCCGTCAATGTTCTGCCCGAGCTGCGGCTATCCGAATCGGTACGACGCGCGTTACTGCAGATCGTGCAGCGCGCGGCTGCCCGATGAGCTGCGCGCGGCGCAGCACAGCCCCGGAATCGCCGCGGTGCTCTCGTTCTTCTGGTGCGGACTCGGCCAGATTTACAACGGCCAGATCGGCAAGGGCCTCGCGATGATCGCTGCCTACGCGGTGTCGTGGTGGATGATGTGGCTCGTCATCGGGTTCATCACCACGCCGATCCTCTGGGTCTGGGGAATCTACGACGCCTACCGCACCGCTGAGCGCCGCAATCGCCGGCTCGCCGGTGTAACCTGACTCCGCCCGGGGATCGCTGGTTCGTGCTCGCGCCGGATCGAAAATGACGCAGCATCCTGAGTCTGAAAGTCTCGCCGAACTTAACGCCGAAGCGGAGAGGCTCCGCGAACAGATCCGCCATCACAACTATCGGTACTACGTTCTCGACGATCCTGAGATCACCGACGCCGAATACGACGTG
Organism: Pseudomonadota bacterium; assembly: GCA_021324855.1. Taxonomy (GTDB): domain Bacteria; phylum Desulfobacterota; class Binatia; order Binatales; family Binataceae; genus JAJPIG01. The sequence goes on from JAJPIG010000030.1 coordinate 54,529, forward strand.
TTGATGCGCCGGCTCGAGGCGCTCGAAAGCAGGCATCCGGAACTTCGCACGCCCGATTCGCCAACCCAACGAGTGGGAGCGGCGCCGAGCGAAAAGTTCGGCATCGTGACGCATCGCAAGCCGATGCTCTCGCTCGCCAATGCGATGAGCGCGGAGGAGATGCGTGAGTTCGACGCGCGCATCAAGCGGATGCTGCGCAGCGATGCCGATCTCGAGTACGTCGCCGAGGTCAAGCTCGACGGTCTCGCCGTCGAGCTGGTCTATGAGCACGGCCGCTTGACCGTCGGTTCGACGCGCGGCGACGGCATCAACGGCGAGGACGTTACGGCAAACATCCGCACGATCAAGAGCGTGCCGCTGACGCTCATCCGGCAGCCGCATCGCAGGATGCCGGCGTTGCTCGAAGTCCGCGGCGAGGTCATCCTGCCGCGGCGTGCATTCGAACGGCTGAATGAGGAACGGGTGAAGAATGGCGAAGCGCCGTTCGCCAATCCGCGCAATGCCGCCGCCGGATCATTGCGCCAGCTCGATCCGAAGGTCACGGCTGCGCGCCCGCTCGAGATTTTTTGTCACACGCCGGGCGCGATGGAGGGGATCGAATTCACCTCGCAATGGGAGTTCCTCGAGGGCATCAAGGCATTCGGGCTGCGGGTGAATCCGCGTTCGAAGGTTTGCCACGGGGTCGATGCGGTGCTCGATTACTGGAATCGGCTGACCGAAGAACGGCACGCGCTCGATTACGAAGCCGATGGCGTCGTTGCCAAGATTAACTCCTTCGCTCTTCAGGAGCGGTTAGGCGAGGTCTCGCGCTCGCCGCGCTGGGCGATCGCGTACAAGTTCAAGGCCCAGCAGGCCGAAACGGTGGTCGAGGAGATCGTGGTCTACGTCGGCCGCATCGGCTCGCTCACGCCGGTCGCGCATCTGCGGCCCGTTCAACTCGCCGGCGTGACGATCTCGAATGCCTCGCTACACAACCTTGATGAGATTCGCCGCAAGGACGTGCGCGTCGGCGACACGGTACTGATCGAGCGAGCCGGGGATGTGATTCCGTATGTCGTGCGCGTGACCAAGAAGGGGCATCCTCGCGCCCCGGAATTCCAGATGCCGGCACGATGCCCGGTCTGCAACAGCCGTATCGTGCACGAAGAGGGTGAGGCCGCGTACTTGTGCGTGAACGTGAACTGCCCGGCGCGGATGCGTGAATCGATCCGTCACTTCGCCTCCAAACAGGCGCTCGATATCGACGGACTGGGCGACAAGCTGGTCGGCCAACTTGTCGAGCGTGAGATGATCCGCGAACTCGACGACATCTACAAGCTGAAACTTCAGGACCTTGAAGCGCTGGAGCGGATGGGCGCCAAGAGTGCGCAGAACGTGCTCGCCTCCATCCAGCGATCGCGGAAGACGACGCTCGATCGCGTGCTCAACGGCCTCGGCATCCGCCACGTGGGCGAGGCGACCGCCCGCGCGCTCGCGCAGCGCTTCAAGACCCTCGACGCAGTGGCGGACGCGAGTGAGGATGAGCTCCAATCCGTACGCGACGTTGGCCATGAGGTGGCGCGGAGCATCCGTGAGTTCTTCGATGAGCCGCGCAATCGCAAGATGGTCGCGCGGCTGGCGAAAGTCCTAGACATCGCGCCGGTCGAGGAAGCGGCGACCGCAAGCTGGCCGGGTGCAGGCAAGAGCTTCGTTCTTACCGGCACGCTCGATGCCATGAGTCGCGAGGAGGCTGAGAACGCGATCCTTGCCGCCGGAGGACGCGTGACGTCTTCTGTCAGTCGCAAGACCGACTTTGTGGTTGCGGGTGCGGACCCGGGATCGAAACTGCGCAAAGCGGCCGAACTCGGCGTCCGGACGCTCAGCGAGGCCGAGTTCCTCTCAATGTTGCCCAGGCGGAGCACGTAACATGGCGACCGACCGCGCCCGCGTGCGGCTTATCATCCGAGGGCGCGTGCAGGGCGTGATGTTCCGCGCGTCAGCGGCCGATGAAGCACGAAATTTAGGCATCTGTGGTTATGCGCGGAATCGCGCCGATGGCACGGTCGAGATCGTTGCGGAAGGACGGCGGCGCGACCTCGAGGCGCTTATTGCCTGGGCGCAGACCGGACCGTCGCTTGCGCGCGTAACTCAAGTAGACGAAGAATGGCAGCAGTTCAAAGGAGAATTTGCCAATTTTGCAGTTCGATGACGGCGGGTGCCTCTTTTGTCCGAGGCCCGGGTGGGCTATGATTCCGCTACATAGACGTCCATCGATCTTCCGTCCACATGCAGTCGAGATGCTAACCGAAAGGGTTGGTTGAATAAGGAGCGTTAAATGGCTGTTCCACCTGAATCGGCAGCTTCCGCCGCGGCGAACGGCGGCGAAGCGGCGATTCCCAAACAGCGCACGAGTCGCGATCACGTAGTTATTCGGTTCGCGGGTGATTCCGGCGACGGCATGCAGTTGGCTGGGATGCAATTTACGACCGAGTCGGCGCTCGCCGGCAATGATATTGCGACGCTGCCTGACTTCCCGGCGGAAATCCGCGCCCCTGCGGGAACGCTGGCCGGCGTGAGCGGCTTCCAGCTCAATTTTTCCAGCAACGAGGTCTTTACCGCAGGCGACGAGCCCGAGGTGCTGGTCGCGATGAATCCGGCCGCGCTCAAGGCCAACATCGGCGACCTTGCTCCCAACGCGATTATCATTATCGACAAAGAGGCTTTCACCGATTCGAACCTGAAGCGCGCCGGCTATCAAACCAATCCTGTCGTTGACGGCTCGCTCGACAAGTTCCAGGTCTTCCAGATCGATGTGACCCGGCTGACGACGCTCGCGCTGCACGACCTGGGCCTCAACAATCGCGCCGTCTTCCGATGCCGCAACCTGTTTGTGCTCGGGATGGTCTCATGGCTCTATCAGCGGCCGATTGACAGCACGCTCGCGTGGTTGGAACGGCGCTTCGCCAAGGCGCCCGATCTGCTCGAAGCCAATCGCCGTGCGCTCAAGGCGGGCTACAACTTCGGTGAGACCACGGAGATGTTCGCCAGCTCGTACGTGGTCGAGCCGGCTAGGATAAAACCGGGTCGCTATCGCAACATTACAGGCAACAGCGCGACTGCGCTGGGCTTTGTTGCTGCGGCGGTTAAAGCGGGGCGTCCGCTGTTCCTCGGCTCTTATCCGATAACCCCGGCCAGCGACGTACTGCACGAGCTTTCAACCTTCAAGAATTTCCCGGTCTATACTTTTCAGGCCGAGGACGAGATTGCCGGGGTCGCATCAGCGGTCGGCGCGGCTTTCGGCGGCGCGATCGCGATCACGACCACCTCCGGTCCGGGGATGAATCTCAAAGCCGAGGCGGTGGGACTCGCCGTCAAAGTCGAGTTGCCGCTGATCATCACCGACATCCAGCGCGCGGGACCGTCCACCGGGATGCCGACCAAACCGGAGCAGGCGGATCTGCTGATGGCGATGTACGGGCGGCATGGCGAGTCGCCGGTGCCGATCATTGCGGCGGCGACGCCATCCGACTGCTTCGAATGCGCATACGAGGCGGTGCGCATCGCGGTCAAGTACATGACGCCGGTCTTCCTCATGACCGATGGGCAACTGGCTAACGGCGCCGAGCCGTGGCTGCTGCCCGATCTCGACAAGCTTCCGCCAATCAAAGTTGAGTTCGCAAAGGATCCGAAGGGCTTCATGCCGTTCGCGCGCGAAGAAGAGACGCTTTCGCGCCCGTGGGCCGTCCCGGGCACGCCGGGCCTGGAGCATCGTATCGGCGGACTTTCGAGCGAGAATTTGACCGGCAATGTGAGCTACTCGCCGGCGAATAACGAGCTGATGGTGCGCACGCGAGCGCGCAAGATCGCCGGCATCGCGCGCGAGATCCCGCCCGTCGAAGTTTTCGGCGATCAGGATGGCGGCGAGCTGGTTGTGCTCGGATGGGGTTCGACGTTCGGCTCGATTCGCGAGGCCGTCAAGCAGGCTCGCGCGAAGAAGCAGTCGGTTTCGCACATCCATCTGCGCTACCTGAATCCGCTCCCTGGCGACTTGGGCGACAAGCTGCGCCGCTTCCGCAAGGTGATGGTGGCCGAGATGAATCTCGGGCAATTGCTGAAGATGGTCCGCGCGGACTACCTGATCGACGCCTTCGGCTGTAACAAGGTGCAGGGGCGGCCCTTCAAGGTAAGCGAGATAACCAACCGCATTAACCGGGCCTTGGAGGGCTGATCACGATGGCTACGGCTTTGACCCGCAAGGATTTCGTCAGCGACCAGGAGGTCCGCTGGTGCCCGGGATGCGGCGATTACGCGATCCTCGCGGCGGTGCAGAAGGCGATGCCCGAGTTCGGCATCCCGCGCGAGAATATTGTTTTCATTTCGGGCATCGGATGCTCGAGCCGCTTTCCGTACTATATGAACACCTACGGCTTCCACACGATCCACGGCCGCGCGCCAGCGATCGCAACGGGCCTCAAGGTGACCCGGCCCGAACTTGACGTGTGGGTGATCACCGGCGACGGCGACGGTCTTTCGATCGGCGGGAATCATCTAATCCACGTGCTGCGCCGCAACGTCGACCTGCGCATCCTGATGTTCAACAACCGCATCTACGGCCTGACCAAGGGCCAGTACTCGCCGACCTCGGAAGTCGGCAAGATCACCAAGTCGACGCCGCTCGGTTCGATCGATTATCCCTTTAGCCCGATTAAGGTCGCGCTGGGAGCGCACGCTACGTTTGTCGCGCGTTCGATCGACGTCGAGCAGAAGCATCTGGGCGAGATGCTGAAGCGCGCGCACGACCATCGCGGTGCCGCGTTCCTCGAAATCCTCCAGAACTGCAACATCTACAACGATGGCGCGTTCAACGACTTGAGCGACAAGGCGATCAAGGCGGAGCATCAGCTAGTGCTTGAGCACGGCAAACCGCTGGTCTTCGGTAAAAATCGCGACAAGGGCATCCGGATGAACGGGATGCGCCCGGAAGTCGTGACGCTCGGTAACGGTATCAGTGAGAGTGATCTGATCGTGCACGATGAAAAGAACCTCTCACTCGCCTTCATGCTGGCGAACTTCGAAGCGCCGATGCCCACACCGATCGGCGTCTTCTATGCCGAGAGTCGTCCGACTTACGATGCAGCCGTCAATCAGCAGCTCGAAGCCGCCAAGTCGAAGATGGGCCCGGGTGATCTTAAGAAGCTACTCGAACGCGGCGACGTCTGGGATGTGCATTAAATCGCGATCAACGCGTGATCCAAGGCCGCCGGGGCATCGCTCCGGCGGCCTTTTTGCGTTCCAGGCCGCACACGTGGCAATCTCGCAGCGGAGGTAAACGAGGATGATCAAAATCTGGGGGCGCACCAATTCGATCAACGTCCAGAAGGTGCTCTGGTGCGCAGGCGAAATCGGCCTCAAGTACGAGCGCATCGATGCGGGTTTGCAGTTCGGCAAGAACCGCGAACCGGCCTACCTCGCAATGAATCCCAACGGCCTCGTGCCGACGCTCGAAGACGACGATTTCGTGCTTTGGGAGTCGCATTCGATCGTGCGGTACCTCGCCGCCAAGTATGGCAATGGTAAGCTGTATCCGGCCGACCTGAAAAAGCGCGCCGACGCCGAGCGCTGGATGGACTGGGCGCTCAGCACGCTGTTCCTCGATTCGCGCAATCTGTTTTGGGAATTGATTCGCACCCCGCCCGAGAAACGAAATCCGGAGCTGATCGAGAAATCGCGCAAGTCGCTCTGCGATATCTGGGCGCGGCTCGATCGCGCGCTCGAAGGCCGCAAGTACGTGGCCGGCTCCGAGTTGACCGTCGGCGACATCCCGGTCGGGGCCTGGGCATTTCGATGGTTCGCGCTGCCGATTGAGCGGCCGGAACTCAAGAATTTGCGCGCCTGGTATGAGCGGCTGACAGAACGGGCCGCTTATCGCGAGCACGTGATGCTGCCGCTTAGCTGAGACGCGGAGGTTCGCAGCCGTACACTCGCATCACGTTCTGGCCCATCACCTTTGCGCGCGCGTGCTCCGGAAGCCGATGCGCGAGATGCTCGACTTCTTCGATGTAGTTTCCGACATGGTCAGGATGCGGGAAGTCGGAGGCCCAGAAGAAGCGCTCGGCGCCGCATAGCTCGACCATCGCGGGCAGCGCGTGCTCGTCAGGATCGGCGGAAATCCAGCATTGACGCTGGAAGTAAAAGCTCGGCTTTTCCTTCAGCTCGAGCTGGCGCCCAAGCAGGCCGGCGTAGACCGCGTCCATGCGATCGAGCCAGTAGCTGATCCATCCCGCACCCGCTTCAAGCAGCACCAGCTTGAGTCGGGGAAATTTGTCGAACACGGCGTACTCGAAGAAACTCGTAAAAGCATGGCGAATGGCATCGGCGGCAGTGACGTTCAGAAAATAGCGATGGCCGCGCAGGTACTGGAAATCGTAGCGGCCGGGAAGTGCCCAAACCGGCTCCAGCGTCGGATGGATGCCGAGCGGTACGTCGAGTTCCTGAGCTTTCGCGAACAGCACGTCGTGATCGGGATGGCCGTGGGGCTTGCGAGTCATCGTAAACTGCGCCACCCATCCGCCACGGCATCCGTCGCGCACCGCGCGCTCCAACTCGCGGGCCGCCGCTTCGGGATCGCCGAGCGACAGATGCGCGATCGGAATCATCCGGCCACCGCTACCGGAACAGAAATCGACGATCCAGCGGTTGTAGGCGCGCGTGCAGGCCTGCGCGAGCGCCGGATCGTTGCATTCGGTCTCGTAGGTCAGGCTGAGGGTCGGGTAGAGGAAGGCGGCGGCGAGTCCCTCACGGTCGATGCGCTCGAGGCGTTCGGCAGGATCCATCGCCCCGAACGGCGCGACCGATCCGTAGCCGCCGCGGAAACGATCGCCGATCCGGTCCTCGCGCCGCATACCCATGGCAGCGAGCGAGGTCAGCCGCGAACCGTACATGAACTTCGAGGCCCGCCCGCCGACCTCCATCCGTTCGACGCCGTTCGAATCCTTGACGATGCGCACGGCGCCGGCGCGGAATTCCGGATCGATGTAGCGCTCCCAGATGTCCGAGGGCTCGAGCACGTGCCCATCGGCATCGACCGCTCCGGAAAACGACAGGCGCTGAATTTCTTCTTTGAGCTGGGCCATCGCTTAGTCCCGCGGCAGTCGCAACACGCGATCGCCGATAATGTTGCGCATGATTTCGCTGGTGCCGCCGGCGATCGTGAGCGCGCGTGAGCCGAGCATCCGCACCGACCACTTACCCTCATCGATCGCGCCCGGCGCCCGGTACGACAACTGCCCGTACGGCCCGAGCAGCTCCATCGCGAAGTAGTTCATCCGCAGGTTCAGTTCGGAGGCGAAGAGCTTGGTAATCGAACCTTCGGGTCCCGGCTGCTGGCCGCGCAATCGACGCGTGAGCTGGCGCGCGACGGTATGCTTGAGCGCTGCGGCTTCAGTAGCGAACTGTGCGATGCGCTGGCGGACGCTCGAATTCTCCCACGCAGAACGGCCGTTGATTTCGATTTGCCTGGCGAGCCTCGCGAGCTCACGGGCCGTGGCCGAGAGATCGCGGTTCTCGCCGACCCCCGACCGCTCGAACATCAAAGTGGTAATCGCGACATCCCAGCCGCGGTTTTTCTCACCGATCAGGTTTTTCTTCGGAACTTTCACGTCCTCGAAAAAGACCTGGTTGAAGCCGCTCGCGCCGGTCATCTGAACCAGCGGCCGGACCGTAACGCCCGGGCTGTGCATATCGACCAGGATATAACTGATGCCTTTGTGCTTGGGCGCGCTGGGATCGGTGCGGACCAGCAGAATGCAGTAGTCGGCGTGCTGCGCGTCCGAGGTCCACACCTTGCTGCCGTTGACGATGAAATAGTCGCCCTCTTCGACGGCGCGCGTCTGGAGCGAGGCGACGTCCGAACCCGAGTTGGGCTCCGAATAGCCCTGGCTCCAGATTTCTTCCGCGGAAAGGATTTTCGGGACGTAGCGCTTTTTCTGCTCTTCGGTGCCCCAGTGAATCAGGGTCGGCCCGACCATCATGATACCCATCGTGTTGACGAGGCGCGGCGCGCAGGCGCGACTCATCTCCTCGGCGAAGATGAGCTGCTGAATCAAACTCGCGCCGCGGCCACCGTATTCCTTGGGCCAGCTAATCCCTACCCAGCCGGCAGCGTGCATCTTCTTATGCCATCGGAGGCGCCGCTGCCATTGCTCGGCGTTCTCCTCGAACATGAAGTCGACCGGCGGGATGCGCTCGCTTTCGGGCAGGTTGGCATCGAGCCAATCGCGCAGTTCGCGCCGAAAGGCTTCGTCTTCGGAGCTGAGATTGAAATCCATCGTCAACCTCGCGGCAGACCAAGGACGCGATCGCCCAGGATGTTGCGCTGAATCTCGCTGGTGCCGCCGCCGATCGTCAGTGATCGCGCGGCCAGCATCCGATATGACCATTTACCGCGATCTATAGCATGTGGCGTGTCATGGACGATTGGCGCGTACGGGCCGAGCAGTTCCCAGGCGTACGCGTACATCCGCACGGTCAGCTCCGTGGCGAAGAGCTTGGTGCTCGAGTTTTCGCTGCCGGGCTGCTCGCCGCGTAATTGGCGAGTGAGCTGACGCAGTGCGACATACTTGATGGCGGCCGCTTCGCACGCGAACTGCGCGATTCGCTGGCGCACGGCGTCGTCCTCCCAGGCCGGGCGTCCGTTGCGCGTGACCATCCGTGCGAGGCTGGCGAGATCGCGCGCGAGGGCGACGAAGTCGCGTTGCAGGCCGATTCCCGACCGCTCGTACATAAGCGTAGTCAGGGCCACCTCCCATCCGCGATTCTTTTCGCCGACCAGGTTGGCTTTGGGAACCTTCACATCCTCGAAGAATATCTGGTTGAAGCCGCTCGCTCCGGTCATCTGCACCAGTGGCCGAACCGTCACGCCCGGGCTGTGCATATCGACGAGCAGATAGCTGATTCCCTTGTGTTTAGGCGCATTGGAATCGGTGCGGACCAGCAGGATGCACATGTCGGCGTGGCGCGCGTCCGAAGTCCAGATTTTGCTGCCATTGACGACGAAGTAGTCGCCTTCTTCGACGGCGCGCGTCTGCAGCGAGGCCAGGTCGGAACCGGAGTTCGGTTCGGAGTAACCCTGGCACCAAATCTCTTCGCCGGAGAGGATCTTTGGAATGTAACGCTGCTTCTGCTCTTCGGTGCCCCATCGGATCAGCGTCGGGCCTACCATCAAGGTCCCGACGCTGATGAGCGCGGGGGCGTGCGCGCGCTGGAGTTCCTGCTCGTAAATTATCTGCTGGAGCACGGTCGCGTTGCGGCCGCCGTACTCCTTGGGCCAGTTGATTCCGACCCATCCGCCGGCGTGGAGCTTGCGGTGCCACTCAAGCCGGCGCGGCCATGATTCTTCGCTCTCCTCGAACACTAGATCGAGCGGCTCGATCCGTTCATTTTCGGGCAGGTTGGCATCGAGCCACTGACGAAATTGTTGGCGAAATGCCTCGTCCTCGGGATTGAAATTGAAATCCATGCCGGCGTTCTCCCTTGATTGGGGCGAGTTTCGCACGACGCGGGCCGCTTCGCAAAACCGCGGAAAAGTCGCGACCGCGCCGATTGACAAGCGCCATCACGGGGTGAAGATACTGAGGCACAATGACGCCCGTAGCGGAGGAAAGTCCAGATGCGGCTGCTGCACACGATGTTGCGCGTGAACAACCTCGACGAATCGCTCAAATTCTATTGCGATGCGCTGGGGATGAAGCTCCTGCGCAAGAATGATTACCCGAGCGGCGAGTTTACGCTCGCGTTTGTCGGCTACGGCGACGAAAAGTCGAACGCGGTGATCGAACTCACCCATAATTGGGGCAAGTCCGGTTATGATCTCGGCAATGCCTACGGTCACATCGCGATCGAGGTCGATGACATATACAAAACTTGTGACGAACTCAAAAAAAAAGGTGTGAAGATCTCACGCGAGCCGGGACCTATGAAATTCGGCGGTCCGTCGATTGCTTTCATCGACGATCCGAACGGCTACAAGATCGAGTTGATCGACGGCAAGACGATGTCGCACTGATACTCGATGCGTAAGCGGGCACCCGCCCGCCGGACAACGGAGGTACCTATGAGGGTCTGGGATGCCGATGCACATGTCGAGGAGTGGGATGCCACCTTCTCGGAGCGCTTCTTCGACCCGGCGCTGTTCGATCGTCGCCCGATAGTGATCCAATCGCAGCGCGCACTGCACTGGATGTGCGACGGTGAAGTCGTGATGCCGAAGTTCGTCGGTGGCGAGATGGATCGCTTCTTCGGCACGCCCCATTCGATTAACGGCAAACGGGTCGACACGCTCACCAAAAAATCCGAGACGCTCGAGGCGCTCGAACTGCGCGGAGCGCGCGATCGGCTCAAGCTGATGGACGAGGAGGGCATCGAGCTGAGCGTGCTCTATCCGACGCTCTTCCTCATCTGGCCCATCGCACGCGATCCGATTCTGGGCGACGCGTGCGCGCGTTCATACAACAACTGGCTGTGCGAGGTTTGCAGCGAAGCGCCCGGGCGCCTGAAATGGGTCTCGATCATCGATCCTGCCGATCCCCGGCTCGCGGCCAGGGAGATAGAACGCACGAAAAAGATGGGCGCCACGGGCACGATGGTGCTCGGAATGGTCGGCACGCGCGCCATCACCGATCCGCACTTCTCGGCAATTTGGGATGCGGCGGGGCAGGTGGACATGCCGATATCGGTGCATGTCGGCGAATGCACGCCGCTCGGCTATCTCGCCTTCCATCAATCGCTATTGATGGCGTTCTGGCGACTCGCATTCACCGGGATTCTGGACAAATACCCGAAGCTTCACGTCTCGTTCCTGGAAGCGGGATGTGCGTGGGTGCCGTACGTGCTGGGCCGGCTTGAAGATCTGACGCACGGACAGCGCTTTTCGACCATTAAGAACCCTGGCCGCTCGGAGAAGTTGCCGTCGCGACTCATCGGTGTGGGCGGGCTCGCCGCGGTCGATGCGCCGTGGCCGGAGCTGACGCCCGAGGAATATATCAAGCGCGGCAATATTTTCTTCGGCTTCGAGGTCGAGGAAAAGCTGCTCCCCTGGTGCATCGAGGAGTATGGCGCGGATTGCTGGCTCTTCGGCTCGGACATCCCACACTACGACCGGCTGAAGCACGCAGCGCGCGTGTTCCAGGAGCGGACCGACATTAGCGAAGAGAACAAGCGCAAGCTGCTGTGTGAAAATACGGCGCGCTTCTATAAGTGGCCGATGCCGAGCTGAGTCAGATCGGTACGCGCTCGATGGCTTGAGCCTTGCGCCTCATAGGCATAGCTTTTTTCGTATGTGGCGCGCGGCGCGCGCAGTCGTGAGTTGGGGGGTGGCGGGGGTGCTGACGGCGCTGCCGGGCTGTACGCCCTATGTCCACGGCTACGCCTACACCACGCATCAGAGCTTTTCGTCCAGCGCTCCTCCTTCCGCGCCGCAGCCGACCCCGTCGCCATCCGTCGCGCCAACGCCGCCTACTGACTATTCGTCGGGTCTGCCGTCAGGCGCGCATTCCGCTACGAGTGATCGGTTGACCTATTATTTGCAGGGTCATCGATTGCCGCTAGTCGGCGCTCAAGTAACCGATGCCGGCGGCGGGAATCATAAGGTGATTCTTTACGGCTTTGTCGCCACTGACCACGGGAAGAACGATGCCGAGGAGAAGACGCGGCGATTTCTGAACGATCCCAACGCGGAGATCGACAACCGCATCGTCGTCAAACCGGAGCTGCGCACCTCGAGTCCATCGCTCAACGCGGCCGCGTCTTCCTTCCCGCCGCCGCCGGCTTCTTCTTCGAGCACGCCGCCGACGCAACTACAGCCCGCGCAAATCAATGCCCTGATCGGCGCGCTGCTGATGGGAATGGCGCTGGTTTCGGCGCTGCCGACGGCAGTCGCGCCTGGCGCCGGCGCGCCGTCTTCGGGTGCACCGCCCGCGCCGTGAGCGAAAGTTACGCCGTCGCACTTATCGCGGGAGAACTTGACGCCTCGGATGCTTCGTGTCGCACACCAATGTTCTCCGACAGGCCCAGCGCGGCAGCGAGCGGCTGCAGTGGAGCGGTATCGACAGCGCCGCTCGTAATTGCGTCGTAAATTGACTCCTGCGGCTGATCGAGATTCGGGTCGAGGCCGAGCCGCCGTGAAAGCTCGATCAGCTCGAGCGCCGTGCCGATCCTTTCTGGCGATGTGACCGCGGTGGCGACGGCCTCGGCGATCATCGTGCTGAAGATCGTGTTGGATGCCGAGCGATCGATTCGATCGTAGCGATGCCGCGTGATTTCATCTGCAATTTGCAGCGCGTGTTCGTAGGCATGCGGATCGGGATTGCCGGCAAGCCGGCGGATTTCGGTTTCCAACCTGTGTCCGAATGTAAGCTCCGCGAACTGACGTACCGGCCCGGGCAGCTCGAAGCCGGCGCGCTCGAGCATTTGGGCGACCCGCTCGAACTCAGTGAATAGCGAAGCGAAAAGTGCGCTGAAGCCGGTAAGCAAATCGCCGTAAACCATCTGGCACATCGAACGCCGCCCGCCGGGCAGCAGATCGTCGAGGCCGAACTCGGCGGGACCGAACGCCTCGCGCATCAGGCGCAGCAACACTGGCATCGAGCCGGCGTCCATCTGCGCCCAGAGCCGCCGTGCTGACTCGCGGAAATGCGCGGCGCCGCGAAACGGAAGCATCGTGCAGTAGAAATCCGGTCCGCCGAGATGAATTGCCGCGACGGCGAAATCCTGCCGCTCGCCTGACAACGTCGATTCGAGCGCAAGCCGGGAGATCGCCAGTGTCAGTCGCCCATGCTGGCGCTGCCGACGATGAAGCCGGCGGTAACTGAAATCGCCGAACATGCCGTGTTCGTTCTCGTGGGCGAGACCGGTGATCGCAATATGCGCCGCGACGCGGCTCGGCGTCGCGCGGCAGGGTGCGACGAAGCGGCGGTAGATATCGGCGCCGTTGCCCATCTCGCGAAGATTGCTCCGCGCTTCGGCCAGTCCCTCAAGCAGTCGGTCTTCGGCGGATGCGATGCCCAGCTCGGCCATCAGGTCGGCGACCCGGCCGGCATACTTCATTACTTGAACGGTCTCGATGCCGGAGAGATCTGAAAAGAACCATCCGCAACTCGTGTACATCAGCATCGCGTTCCGCTGCATGTCGAGCAGGCGCAGTGCGCGCGCCTGTTCGGTGCGATGTAGATGGCGTCCGGCGAGTTGAGCGAGGAACGTTTCGCGATCGCGGGCCCGATCGAGCACCACTTCGATGTAAGCATCGCGCGCCGCCCACGGATCGAGGAACAGATATCCGCCGTACTCTTCGAACACCTTGGCCGCGCGATCGCGGAGATCGTCGAAGGCCGCGCGCAAAGGTGAACGCCATGCCTGGTTCCATCCGTCGCGGCCGCCGGCCTGACATCCGCAATCGCGCGTCCAGCGGCCGACTCCATGGTCACAGCTCCAGGCGGTTCCCTCTCCCGTCGGACCGGGCTTGATCTCGACTTCCGATTGCGGCGGATTAAATTCGAGGAATTCGCCGTAGTTTGTTATGCGGAAGCCGCGTGACGGTGCTTCGACCTCGATCGCGTAGGCGAGTGAGCGGTCGCCAAAGCGGGAATGATGACCGTAGCTCTCGCCGTCAGTGGCGACATTGATCAGCGTGCCGGCGGGTCCGCGCGCACGCTCGATGCGATCGACGAGAGTCTGACTCGAGAACAGCGCACCTTCGAATGCGATCGCGCGCGCGACCGCACCGTCATAGAAGAAGATTGCGAGCGAGCGTCCGGATCCGTCACGATGGAAGTAGCGATATGGGACGCGTGGATCGATCGAGCCGTTGCTGACGTCTATCCACCCATCCTTGCCGATTGGGCGGACCCGCGCAGCCTGATGCGGCGACAGGATCGCGTATCGCATCCCGGCGTCGATCAGCGCGCCCAAAGTGGCGTCGTTGCATGCGGTCTCGGGCAGCCACATCGCCTCGGGCTGACGACCGAAGTGATGGTGGAACGCAACGATGCCCCACGTTATCTGGGTTTGGAGGTCGCGCCGATTGCAGAGCGGCAGGATCGCATGATTGTACGCCTGAGCGATCGCGTTGCCGTGGCCATGGCGCGTGTAGAGGCTCACGCGGTCGGCGGCGCGGATGCGCGCCCAGGTCCGGGGATGCGCCCGCTCAAGCCAGCCCATCAGCGTTGGCCCGAAGTTGAAGCTTATCGCCCCATAGTTGTTGACGATGCGGTCAATCGCGCCCCGGTTGTCGAAGATCCGCGCGAAGGCGTTGGGTCGATAGCATTCGGAATAAATGCGTTCATTCCAGTCATGAAAGGGGCGGGCGCTATCCTCGGGATCGAGCGCTCCAGTCCACGGATTCTCGCGCGGCGGCTGATAAAAATGACAATGAATGACGACCGGATTCATTGGCTCCGCCACCGCCAGTAATATGTTAGCCGCAGTCGTGGGTATGATCTATCGCGATGTTCTCGTATGCCTGGAATTTAATCACAGTTTAATCTCGTAGTGGTCGCCTGCGCGCGGTGCTTATCTTACACTTTTTGCGGTGAGGGAAGTTGAGTTGTCTCTGGATTCGCAGCGCGAGCAATCTCTTCGCTTGCGCTTTCATCATCACGTGATCGAGAGCGTTTCGCCGTGCGTCGATTGCGGCCGCTATCCGGCCAAACGGATCGCGGGCGAACCCTGCATCGTCGAAGCAGACGTCTTTCGCGACGGCCATCAAGTCGTCCGCGCAGCGCTTCGATGGAGGAAGGCGCGCGAGCGCTCGTTTGCGGAAGTGCCGATGGAGCCAATAGGCAATGATCGATGGCGGGGGGAGTTTCCGCTGGATGAAAACGGCCGTTATGTCTTTACCGTCATCGGATGGACGGATCGCTTTGCTTCCTGGCTCGCCGATTTCAAGAAGTGGGTCGAAATGGGGAAGCGCGATGTCGGATCAGAGATACTCGAAGGTATCGCACTGCTGAAGGAGATCCAGCGGCGCGCCGACAGTGCGGGAAAAGCGACGTTGAGCACGATCCTTTCGCGACTCGAAAACGAGACCGACGGACGCGCCGCGCTCGCGATCTTCAGCGATCCTAAAGTCGAGGAGTACGCGACCCGTTTCGGCCGCCGCATTGATCCGGTCAGCTTCTCGCCGGCGCTCGAAGTAATCGCGGATCGTCCGCGTGCGCGATTCAGCTCATGGTACGAAATGTTCCCGCGTTCGCAGGGACGCGAGCCCGGTCGCGGCGCGACTCTGCGGGAAGCGGCGGCGCGGCTGGTCGAAATCCATAACATGGGCTTCGATGTCGTTTATCTCACACCGATCCATCCGATTGGCAAAACACTTCGGAAAGGTCCGAACAACTCTTCGGTCGCGAACGAAGACAGCCCGGGCAGTCCCTGGGCGATCGGCAGCGCCGCCGGCGGCCATACCGCGATCGAACCGGCGCTCGGCAGCCTCGAGGATTTCGACTATTTCGTTGCTGAAGCGAACGGCCTTGGGATGGAGGTCGCGCTCGATTTCGCGCTCCAGTGCTCGCCCGACCATCCGTGGATAAAACAGCATCCCGAATGGTTTTATCATCGTCCCGATGGTTCGATTCGTTATGCCGAGAATCCTCCGAAGGAATACCAGGATATTTTCCCCCTGAATTTCGATTCGCCGCAGTGCGGCGCAATGGCCGAAGAGATTCGTTCGATTCTACGTTTCTGGATCGGTCACGGCGTGAAGATCTTCCGCGTCGATAATCCCCACACCAAACCGATCGATTTTTGGGAATGGCTGATCGGCGACATTCAGGCAAAACATCCCGAGGTCATCTTCCTGGCCGAGGCATTCACCCGGCCCAAGGTGATGAAGGCGCTCGCGAAGGCCGGCTTCAGCCAGTCCTACACCTACTTTACCTGGCGCAACACCAAGGCCGAGCTGACCGAGTACCTGACCGAACTCACTCAAACTCCGATGCGCGAATATTTCCGGCCGAACTTCTTCACAAACACGCCGGACATCCTTTCGCCGATTCTGCAGCGCGGCGGGCGGCCGGCTTTCAAGATGCGCCTTATACTGGCGGCGACGCTCTCGCCTGCATACGGAATCTACAGCGGCTACGAGCTTTGCGAGAACGACGCGATTCCGGGCACGGAGGAATATCGCGACTCGGAAAAGTACGAAATCCGCGTGCGCGATTGGAGCCAGCCTGGCAACATAACGGAATTCATCGCCAAGCTGAATCAAATCAGGCGCGACAATCCGGCTTTGCAGCTCTTCACGAATCTGCAGTTTCTAACCACCGACAACGATCAGATAATACTGTACGTGAAAGCGACGGACGACCGGCGCAACGTGATCATGGTGGCGGTGAATCTCGATCCGATGGGCGTGCACGAATGCACGGCTTTCGTTCCGCCCGATGCGGTCGGCGTCAAGCCGGGCGA
>JAJPIG010000032.1 GCA_021324855.1 Pseudomonadota bacterium
CCTTCCAGAGCTGCTGGGACGCGCGCGCTTCGATGCGGCCCTCGATCTGCGGCTCGATCGCGCCGAAACCTATGCCGGTCTTGCATCCGAGCATGAAGATGGCGTGCGAGCGTATGTCACCGTGATGCGGGGATGCGACCGGTTCTGCACCTTCTGCGTGGTCCCCTACGTCCGCGGACGCGAGCGCAGCGTCCCGCCCAACGCGATTCTCGCCGAAGTCACGGAGCTCGCTGCGCGCGGGGTTAAGGAAATCGTGCTGCTGGGACAGACGGTCAACGCCTATCGGCACGGCGCGGTCGACTTCGGCGGCCTGCTGCGTGAGGTCGCGAGTGTCGACGGCATCGAGCGAATCCGTTTCACCTCGCCGCATCCGTGCGACATGAGCGATTCGGTGATCGAGGCGATGGCCTCCGAGCCGAAAGTCCAACCCTGGCTTCATCTGCCGGTGCAATCCGGGTCGGATCGGATTCTCGCCGCAATGGAGCGCGGGTACACGGTCGCGGAGTATCTCGCGCTGGTGGAGAAGCTTCGCGCCGCGATTCCCGACCTCGCGCTCTCGACCGACATCATCGTCGGCTTCCACGGCGAGGAGCAGGACGATTTCGCGGCGACGGTCGCCCTGATGCGCACGGTGCGTTACGACTCCGCATTCACCTTCAAATATTCGGTGCGCGAGAACACGCGCGCGTTTCGGCTTGGCGACTCAGTCGACGAGACGGAGAAGGCGCGCCGGCTCGCCGCGGTGATCGATCTGCAGGAAGCGATCGCCTTCGAACGCAATCGCGCGTTGGTCGGGAGCCGCGTTGAGGTGTTGATCGAGGGACCGGCGCGGCGCGGCGGCGGCATGATGGCCGGCAAGACGCCCCAGTTCAAAACCGCTCTCGTTCCGGCGCGGCCCGAAGTGCGCGTCGGCGTGACCGTCGCGGCGCGCATCGCGTCCGCCACTGCCCATTCGCTCGTCTGCACGCTCGATTAAGACAGCGCGCCGCGGCCGGCGCGTGCAAAGGAGGACACGATGCTCGAGCTTGGCGTTTTCCACAACGGCGCTGCCGATCTGAAGACCGTCATCACGCCCGACAACATCACGGTCACGGACGCCGGCGTGGCCGAGGTCCACGAAAGCAACCAGCGCGTGCTCGTGAACCAGGTGCGGCAGGGAATTCTCGCCGAGCGGCTCGGCTTCAACTACTTCTTCATGACCGAGCATCACTTCCAGCCCGAGGGCATCGAGTTCAGTCCCAACCCGCTGATCGTCGAGAGCGCGATTGCGTCGCGCACCAGCCGCATCCGGCTCGGCCAGGCCGCCAATATCATCGCCTGGTGGCATCCGATCCGGATCGCGGAGCAGGCCGCGATGCTCGATATCATCAGCGGCGGCCGGCTCGAATTCGGGATCGGGCGCGGCTATCAATCGCGCGAGGCTGAGACCTTCGGATGGCCCTACGGGTCAACGATCCAGGACCAGGAGCGCAATCGTGCGTACTACCAGGAGGCCTACGAGATCATTTTGAAGGCGTGGACGGAGCCGTCCTTCTCGCATCACGGCCAGTTCTTCACGATTCCGCCCGTCTTCACGCGATGGAACCATCAGTCGACCCTCGCCTACTTCAAGCAGCCGCACGCCGGCCGCCGTCTCGATGAAGTCGTGAAGCTTGGTCCGCCCGATCCATACGGCGGACCCAATCCGGTGCTGCAGAGCGCGACCACGCTGCGCGAGCTTTCGGTCTTTCCCCAGCCGCTCCAGAAGCCGTATCCGCAGGTATGGGAGCCGCTTACCACCGAACGCTCTATCCGATGGGCCGCGCAGAACGGCATCAACGGCTATTTCGTCGTCGAGCCGAACTCGCGTCTGCGCCGCAATATCGATCTCTACTATGCAGAAGCCGAAAAGTCCGGATGGCCCGATCGGCTGAATCGCGGAAGCTTCAAATTCGGATGGGACGCGGAGCGGCGGCGCGGGATCGTCACCGCGCGCTTCGTGCATCTGCTGATGCCCGGGATGGACCGCGAGCGCGAGCTCGAGCGCTACCGGATGGCGCTCGCAGCGCAATGGGATTACTACGCGCCGTTCGGCTTCGGGCTCATCCTCGCCGACGGCGAACTGATTTCGGACAAGCCCGATCCATTGGCCGGCGTTGAAAAGATTATCGAAAAGGAAGTCGCGATCTTCGGCTCACCCGCGGAGGCGGTCGAGAAGATCATGCGCATCAAGCAGACCGGCGGCTACGAGGATTTCATCCTCAACGCGTGGTTCGAGACCAACGGCTTCGAAGGTCGCGAGATCGAGGATCAGATGCAATACTTCGCGGAAGAGGTCCGCCCGATGCTCGCGCGCGAATGCGGCGGACAGCTTGAAAACCCGCCGCTGGCGCCCGAGTTTCAATGATCGCCGGGCAGCTCGCGCTGGTCGCCGCGGCGCTCTTCACCGGCGCCGCGTTCTACGTCAACTTTGCCGAGCAGCCCGCGCGTTTGATGCTCGACGATCGCGCGCTGCTCCTCGAATGGAAGCCGTCGTACAAGCGCGGCTTCATGATGCAGGCGCCGCTCGCGATCGTCGGGTTCATCCTGGGGCTCATCGCGTGGTCGATCACGCGGGATTGGCGATGGATCATCGGCGCGATCGTACTGGTCGCGAACTGGCCGTGGACGCTCTTCGCGATCATGCCGACCAATCGCCGCTTGGTGGAAACCGATCCCGGAAACGCTAGCGCCGAGACTCGCGCGCTAATCGAACGTTGGGGCACGCTCCACGCCATGCGCACGCTTCTCGGCATCGCCGCCACGGCGATTTTTTTGTCGGCATCAGCCAATTGACTCGTAAGTGATCGCTACATTTTCACCACATTTTCGAGGCGAAAGCCCAAGCGTTTGAATACGGTCCGGCGCAGGAATACGGTTCAGCCGCCGTATTTGAAGCCGCACTCGGCGAGCGTCAGCACCTCGGAGTCGCGCTTGACGTGCGCTTCAGTCACCTGGCCGATGACCGTCGAATGGTCGCCAAGCTCGTAGAATCCGACCACGTCGCACTCGATCGATGCCGGCGCATCGCTGATGATCGGCGCACCGTTCGTGCCCGCCTCATACGCATACGCGCCGAACTTCCCGTCCTGCGGCTCGACGTGCTTGAAATACGCCATGGCGAGCGCTTTCTGGCCCGTGCCCAGTATCGAAAGCGTGAATTTCTTCGACTGCTTGACGAGATCATGCGCCGTCGAATCCTTCTTGACTCCGACCACCACCAGCGGCGGATTGAAGGCGGTTTGCGTCACCCAGTTGACCGTCGCGACCGTCTGCTTGTCGCCGGCCTTCGCGCCGAGCACGTAAAGGCCGTAGGGAATCATCAGTAGGCTCTGCTTTTTCGCTTTTTCGTCCATGATTGAAAACCTCCATTCGAGATGAAGATGGAAACACGTGCGATGTCAGGGCAAGCGCAATTTGTAGCGCCATCGATCTCGGATGTCCACTTGCGCGCCGATTCGGGCCGTCCGGCGCCGTGCTATAGTCTGGATTGGGAATCGAGATGACGACGGTATTGAATCCCGCCAGGCCGAAGATCAAGGTACTCAACGAGGTCGGCCGCTACGCGATCGGAGTCCAATGGGCTGACGGCCACGACAGCATCTACCCGCTCGAAAATCTGCGGCGGCGATGCCCGTGCGTCGCGTGCCGCGGCCATATTGATGGCGAGCTGCCGCCGGCGAGCCAGCGACTTAAGCATCTAGCGCGGATGGGCGACAGCGCTATGTTCATCGGATGGGCCGATGGCCACGAGACGCTCTACACCAACGCACAGTTGCGCGCGCTCTGCCGATGCGCCCATTGCGTGGCCGAGCCCGAGCGTCCGATAACCGGCTGATTCCCTCGCCGTCCCATCGGCCTCTTATCACCGTTGTGCACGGCGACACACGGCGAATAAGATAAAGCTGTGCCCAAAGACTCCTTCGATCGAGAAATCAACTATCTGCGCATCTCGCTGACCGATCATTGCAACCTGCGATGCGTATATTGCATGCCGCTGCAGGGAGTTCATTTCGCGCCCAAGCCCGAGCTTCTGACCCCGGCCGAGATAGAAACCGTGGTGCGCGCCGCGGTGAGCGTCGGTTTCCGCAAGTTCCGCCTGACAGGCGGCGAGCCGACGCTACGCTCCGATCTGCTCGAAATCGTCGGTCGCCTGTCGGCGGTCGAGGGTGTCGGCGACCTCGCGCTGACGACGAACGCCGTCCTGCTGCCCGACCTCGCCCGCCCGCTGAAGGAAGCCGGCCTCAATCGCATCAACGTGCATCTCGACAGCCTCAATCCGGCAACCGTCGAGCGGCTCATGCGATGGGGCACGTTCGCGCAAATCTGGCGCGGCATCATGGCGGCCGAAGAGGCGGGCCTGGTTCCGATCAAGCTCAACTCGGTGGTAACTGCGGGCTATAACGAGGCCGACGTGATCGATCTCGCGCGGCTCACGCTCGAGCGCGACTGGCACGTGCGGTTCATCGAGCTGATGCCGCTCGGGGGCGGCGAATGCGCGACGCTTTCGGTGCAGCGCTATGTCTCGAATATCGAGACCCGGCGGCGGATCGAAGCCGAACTCGGGCCGATGACAGAGATCGGATCGAGCAATCCCGGCGACGAGGCGCGTAACTATCGCCTGGCGGGCGCGCGCGGCGTGATCGGATTCATCAGCCCGGTGAGCGAGCCTTACTGCGGAACCTGCAACCGGATGCGTCTTACGGCGGACGGCAAGTTCCATCTCTGCCTGCTGAATGATGACGAACTCGACGTGCGCAAAACGATTCGCGAGAACCCCCGCGACAGCATTCCGCGCATCGCGCGGATTTTGGAGCGCGCCGTGGCGCTCAAGCCAACCGGGCATCATCTGCTGGAGGGCCGCTCCACGCGGGAGCGCTCGATGTTCCAGATCGGGGGGTAGATTTAAGAATCGTTGTAACTTCGTGAGACGCTTGCGCTCGCGAAGCGAACATTAGCAGCATCAGAGGAAAGGTGCGATATTAATATTGACGAACGGTGCTGGCAATTTCGGGAGCCATAAGCATCCCGCGGTCCAGCAGCGGCTCACTGTTCATCCTCGCCTTCATCTGCACCTAACGCCTACCAGTGCATCCCGGCTCAACCTGCTGCGCGGAGCTGACGGCGAACTGCGGGCAAATATCCGGGGTTATGACAGGGGACGTTTGCAAGTCTGAGCTCTCTTCCCTCAATGAACAGTTCATAAGTTGTGCTTGATTTGATAAATTGCTAGTATTAGCGAACTTTTAGGAGGGAAAGATCTGTTCACGGCAGTGGCGCGGCCTGGCCGCCGCAATTTGACTCCGCTGCCGCGATAGTCTAATTAGCCATCGCGAAGGCCGTGCGGGAACGGCTCGGTCCAAAAGAAAAATCAGGAGTTAGCCGATGGCCCTTTTCACCAAGGAACCCGAGAAAAGCGCTAAACCTGCTCAGCCTCAGTCGCAATGGTCGGAGAAACCGACGCCCGCGGTCACGCCGGTCGAGGAGAAGCCCGCCGCCCGTAGCGCCGCTTCAGCGAGCGCCGAAGGTCGCGCCTATCTGGATCGCGGTGCGCGCGTCAGCGGCAAGCTTTCGTTCGATGCTGCCGCGCGAATTGACGGACAGGTCGACGGCGAGATCACGTCGAAGGATAGCTTGGTGATTGGCGAGACGGCGGTAATCACAGCGCAAATCAGCGCCGCATCGATCGTGGTCGGCGGCAAAGTCAGCGGCGACATCACTGCCACCCAGCGTCTTGAGATCCGTCCGTCGGCGCGCGTGGTCGGCAATCTCGCCGCGCCGATCCTAGTCATCCACGAAGGTGCGAGCTTCGAAGGGCATTGCACGATGCAGGTCGAGGCGGGGCGCGACGATCGCAAGGTCACCGTGTTTCCGAAGGAGGAGCGTCTGGCGCAGGCCGGAGGCCACAAGCAGGCCTGACCCCCGCCGTCCGTCATCGCCTGAGAATCATTCCTGTGCGCGTTCGACGCCGCGCCCGCTAGCGCAGACGTATAGATATGCATATTCCACCCGACTGGGGCATCTTCATAATCCTGATTGTCTCGTTTCTCGTTTTCTGGTTTATTTTCAATCGGCTTTTTATCCAGCCTTTCCTGCTTCTGCTCGAGAACCGTGAACGGCGCCTGCGCGAACTCGATGAGCGCGCTGCACAATTGATGAAAGAGAAGGAGAGCGCCGAAGCGCGGCGGGCGGCGGAGCTGGCGGTGATCAGGCGTGAAGCGCTGGCGCAGCGTGAAACCGAGCGGCGCAAGGCCGAGGCCGAAGCGCAACAGACGCTCGAAAACGCACGCATCGCGGCGCATGACGCGATCGAGCAGGCTCGCGCCGACATGCAGCGTGAGCTTGCCGCGGCGCAAGTCGAGCTTGAGCGTACGGGGCGGCTCCTGGCGACAGAGCTGGTCGAAAAGCTGTTGCGGCGTCCGATCGAAACGGCAGGCCACTGAACCGATTGATGAAATCGATGAAGATTAAGCTCAAGACCTCGATCCTGACGATTGCCGGCGCGATGCTGGGCGCGATCACGGCCTTTACGGCCGAAGGGCAGTCACTGCGCGAGGGCGAGGGCTCTTGGTTTGCGCTGCTCTTCTACGTGATCAATGCCGCGATCTTTCTCGCGATCGTCGTGCATTACGCGCGCCCCGCTGTGCGGCGGCTGTTCGCCGATCGCGCCCATCAGGCCCGCGCCCGTCGCGATCGCGCGCAGGCAGCGCTGGTCGAAGCTGAACAGGCGGCGCGCGATGCGATCCATCTGGTCGAGAGCCTGGCCGATGAAAAGGCGCGGCTCATCAAGGAGATGGAGGCCGAGACAGCGTATCAGGTGAAACAGATTCGCGATGCAGCGGCCGAGGGCGCAGCGCGAATCCTGCGCGACTCCCAACTGACCGTCGCTGCCGCAGCGAACGATGCGCGCCGGCGCGTCCGTGCTTATATGGCAGGCGTTGCGGGAGTGATGGCGCGGGAACTTGTGCAGCGCAATTTCACGCCCGAGGATCAGCATCGGATACTGAGTGGATTTGTGGAAAAACTCGCCGCTGAGGCCCGCGTATGAGCGGCATAGGCAAACGGTACGCGCGAGCGCTTGCGGCTCTTGCCTCCGACAACACGCAGCTTGAGGGCTGGGGCGCGGAGCTCGAACGGCTGGCGGCGTTAGTTGCGGCGCCGGAGGTGAGCGTCGTGCTTGAATCGCCTGAGCGGTCGCAGCAGGCGCGTATCGAAGCGATCGGCAAGATCGTCGAGCGGCTCGCGCTGAGCTTTCCGGTGCGATCGTTTGCGATGGTCCTCACGCGTCATCGCCGGCTCACTGACCTCCCTGCAATCGTCCAGGCTTATCGTGAGTTGACTGATGAGCGTCTCGGCCGCGTGCGGGCGACGCTCACCTTTGCGCGCGAGCCCGGCCCGGACGAGATCGCGCGGGTGGTCGATGGCCTCCACGCGATCGCGCGGCGCACGATCATACCGACAGTGAAAGTCGAGCCAGGGCTACTGGGCGGCGTCGTCGCGGAACTTGAAGGGAAAATCTATGATGGCAGCCTGGCGACGATGATCGCCGAGGCCGAACGCCGGCTTGCGGAATAACCGGCCAATCAAACGAATATGGCGGAAATCAGACCATCCGAGATTAGCGAAATCCTCAGGGACGAAATCAAAGGCTTCGAGGCTACGGTATCGGTGCGTGAAACCGGCCGGGTGCTCTCATGCGGCGACGGCATCGCGCGCATCTATGGCCTCCAGAACGCGGCGGCCGGCGAGCTGCTCGAATTTCCCCATTCCGTTTACGGGATGGTGCTGAATCTCGAGGAGGACAACGTCGGCGCGGCGCTGTTCGGAGACCAGCAGGCGGTGAAGGAGGGCGACGAAGTCAGGCGCACAGGCCGGATTGCCGAGGTTCCGGTCGGCGAGGCGATGCTCGGGCGGGTGGTAAACTCGCTGGGGCAGCCGATCGACGGAAAAGGTCCGATCCAGACCAGCGAGACGCGGCGAATCGAGATCAAAGCGCCCGGAATCATCCGCCGTCAGCCGGTGAAAGAGCCGCTCCAGACTGGTATCAAGGCGATCGACTCGATGCTTCAGATCGGGCGCGGGCAGCGCGAGCTGATTATCGGCGACCGTCAGACCGGCAAGACCGCGATAGCGATCGATACGATCATCAACCAGCGCGGCCAGAACGTCTATTGCTTCTATGTCGCGATCGGCCAGAAGCGCTCGACCGTCGCCCAGGTGGTAGAGAAGCTCAACCGCTACGGCGCGATGGAGTACACGACCGTGGTCGCCGCGACCGCTTCGGAAGCCGCGCCGCTGCAGTTCATCGCGCCGTACAGCGGATGCACGATGGGCGAGTTCTTTCGCGACTCCAAGCGCCACGCGCTCCTGGTCTACGATGATCTCAGCAAGCACGCGCAGGCCTATCGGCAGCTTTCGCTGCTCCTTCGCCGCCCCCCGGGCCGCGAAGCTTACCCGGGCGATGTCTTCTATCTGCATTCGCGATTACTCGAGCGCGCCGCCAAGATGAGCAACGAGATGGGCGGCGGATCGCTCACCGCGCTGCCGATCATCGAGACCCAGGCCGGTGACGTTTCGGCATACGTGCCGACCAACGTCATTTCGATCACCGACGGGCAGATCGTACTGGATGCCGACCTGTTCAACTCAGGCATCCGGCCCGCGGTCAACGTCGGACTTTCGGTTTCGCGCGTCGGCTTCTCGGCGGCGGTCCGCGCGATGCGCCAGGTGGGCGGCACACTCAAGCTCGACCTCGCACAGTACCGCGAGATGGCTGCGTTCGCGCAGTTCGGCTCCGAACTCGATCAGGCGAGCCAGCGGCTGCTCAATCGCGGCTCGCGGCTGACTGAAATGCTCAAGCAGAACCAGTACGAGCCGCTCACGATCGAAAAGGAAGTGCTCGTCATCTTCGCCGCCAACGAGGGCTACCTCGACAGCCTCGAGATCGACCAGGTGAAGCCGTTCGAGCGCGGCCTCTACGTCTATTTCGACGCGCATCACGCCGACCTGCTCGATGAGATCCGGACCCGGCGCGAGCTGAGCGAGGATCTGCGCAAGAAGCTGATCACGGCGCTGGAGGCATACAAACAGTCGTTCGTCGCCGAACATTCGAACGGCTCCCGGCCTGCGGCATGATTCGAAACGGCGCGGTTTGCGGCTAATCGATGGCGACTCTCAAGGCAATCCGCCGGCGTATCTCGTCGGTCAAATCGACCCAGCAGATCACCCGCGCGATGAAGCTGGTGGCGGCGGCGCGGCTCCGCCGCGCGCAGGAGGCGCTGCTCGCCGCGCGTCCGTATCACGAAGCGCTGCGGCGCGTCGCAAGCTCGACGCTGTTCGCCGAGCGCGCCGCACTCGGGGCCCCGGAGGGCGCATCGCCGGTCAGTTTGATTTTGGTGATCGCATCGGATCGGGGGCTCTGCGGAGGCTACAACGCCAACCTGATTCGCAAGGCCGAGGAAGAGGCGCGCCGGATTCGGGGCGCGGGCCTTGAGCCGGCGTTCTTCGCGGTGGGCCGCAAAGCCGCCGATCATTTCAAGCGCGTCAAAGCGCCGCTCGCCGGCGAAAGCATCAACAATGTTCCGCGCCTGGCCACGTTCGCTTTGGCCCGGGCGCTTGCCACCCGCGCGCTGACGGATTTTCGCAGCGGAAAAATCCGCGAGGCCGGGATGGTCTACAGCCAGTTCCGCTCCGCGCTCTCGCAGCGCCCGGTCTATGAGCGGCTGCTGCCGATAGTCGCCCCCGAAGCCGACGAGACGGACGCAGCAGCCGTCGATCGCTACCTGGTCGAGCCAAGCCGTACCGAGTTGATGCCGGTGGTGCTGCGGCGTTACGTCGAGGCGTCGATTTTTCATGCGCTGCTGGAAGGCGAAGCCAGCGAGCACGGCGCGCGAATGACGGCGATGGACAGCGCGACGAATAACGCCTCGGAAATGATCGAAAGCCTGACGCTGGAAATGAACCGCGCGCGTCAGGCGACGATCACCAAGGAATTGATGGATATTGTGGGCGGCGCCGAAGCTCTTCGCGGCTGACCCTAAAGGTTTTGAGGAAAGATTCGGAAATGACAGAAAATTCAACCGGTCATATTTCACAGGTGCTCGGCAATGTTATCGATGTCGAGTTCCGCAACGGCTCGTTGCCCGCGATCCTCAACGCGCTGCGCGTTACCAACCCGGCGCTCGGTGATCGTCCCGGCAACCTGGTGCTCGAGGTCGCGCAGCATCTGGGCGAGGACACCGTGCGATGCATCGCGATGGACTCGACCGACGGGCTGGTGCGCGGGATGGAAGTTACCGATACCGGCGCGCCGATCGCTGTCCCGGTCGGCGAGATCACGCTGGGACGCCTGATGAACGTCACCGGCGATCCGATCGACGAGGGCGGGCCGATTACCTCCAATCGCATGATGCCGATCCATCGCGATGCGCCGGCGTTTGTCGAGCAGGGTGTTGAGGTCGAGATCCTCGAAACCGGCATCAAGGTCATCGACCTGATTTGCCCTTACGCGCGCGGCGGAAAGATCGGACTCTTCGGCGGCGCGGGCGTGGGAAAGACTGTCACCATCATGGAGCTGATCCATAACGTCGCGATGGAGCACGGCGGTGTCTCGGTGTTTGCCGGCGTCGGCGAGCGTTCGCGCGAGGGCAATGACCTTTACCTCGAGCTCAAGGAATCGGGCGTGCTCTCCAAGACTGCGCTGGTCTACGGCCAGATGAACGAGTCTCCGGGCGCGCGCGCCCGCGTCGCGCTGACCGGCGTCACGGTGGCGGAATATTTTCGCGACGAAGAGGGCAAGGACGTCCTGCTCTTCATCGACAACATCTTTCGCTTCGTCCAGGCGAACTCGGAGGTCTCGGCGCTGCTCGGGCGCATGCCGAGCGCGGTCGGCTACCAGCCGACATTGGGCACCGACCTCGGCGAACTCGAGGAACGCATCACGACCACCAAGAAGGGATCGATCACCTCGGTGCAGGCGATCTTCGTTCCCGCCGACGACTACACGGACCCCGCGCCGGCGACGACTTTCTCGCATCTCGATGCGATCACGGCGCTGGACAGGAAGATCTTCGAGAAGGCGATTTTCCCCGCGGTCGATCCGCTCGCATCGAGCTCGCGGATTCTCGATCCGCAGGTCGTAGGCGAGGAGCATTACGAGGTCGCGCGCCGCGTTCAGGCGATTCTTCAGCGCTACCGCGACCTGCAGGACATCATCGCGATCCTCGGGATGGACGAGCTGTCGGCCGAGGACAAGCTGGTCGTCGCGCGTGCCCGCCGCGTCGAGCGTTTCCTGTCGCAGGCGATGCACGTCGCCGAGCCGTTCACGAACATCCCGGGCAGCTACGTGCCCCGCAAGGAGACCGTGCGCGGCTTCGCCGAAATTCTCGACGGCAAGTGCGATGACCTGCCGGAGCAGGCGTTCTACCTCGTCGGCACCATCGACGATGCCCGCGCCAAGGCCGAACGGCTGGCGCGCGGAGAGGCGCGCTAGGATCGATGGCGCACGAGTTTGTCATGCGTCTGATCACGCCGACCGGCGTGATGTTCGACGGCCCGGTGCGCGAGGTCGATGCGGTCAATCCGATTGGCGAGTTCGGCGTGCTGGCCGACCACGTCGATTACATCACGGCGTTGAGCCCCGGAATTCTCACCATCACGAGGCCGGACGGCGCGCGCAATCAGTTTCTCGTTTCCGGCGGACTGGCCGAGGTCAAAGACGGTGCGATGACCGTGCTGGCGGACGAAGCGGAAACGCCGAGGGTGGTTGACGAAGCCGAACTTGCGGCCGCGATGCAACGCGCCGAAGAAGCGCTTGCCGCGATCAGCCTCTACGACGTTGCGTACGCCGAAGCCGCGGAGGACGTGGCCCGGCTCCGCGCGCGCATCCGCGCCTCCGAAATGGCCCGAAACCCAGCCAGTTCATAGCTTAGTCTTCTGCGCCGGCCATAATGTCAATGATCACCGGAAAGTCACCCCGATTGATCACTTGAAATTCCCCCTCGGGTTTGTGCCCGAGTAAGGGGAAGCGCGAGGGGGAAAGTTTTCTCCCCCTCGCCACTCCAAGAGCCGTTGAGAATTCACTCGCCGTGCCGTTGACACGGCCGCTCTTCAAACATTGATCTATTGTGGCCGCGCGAGATGCGCGAAAGGGCGCACCTCGCGCCGACGCGCAGCTGCGCCGGACCGATACGGTTCAGGGCGCGATCGAACTTCACATCCGGGAACGTTTGCACGAGTTGAGAAGGAAGGAACAGAAGCCGCTCAGAGGGATGGGCCGCGTTTTCAAGCGCGGCTCGATTTACTGGATCGCCTACTGCTATCGCGGGAAGGAGCATCGGGAGAGTTCGCGCTCAACGAGCGAGGCACAGGCGCTCAAGCTCCTCAAGCAGCGCATCGGCGAAGCGGCGAACGGGAAATTGGTCGGGCCGGTCGAGGAGCGTGTCACGTTCGAAGATTTGGCGGACGCGCTCTTGACCGACTACGAAGTCAACCGGTTGCGGTCGATCCGCTCCGTCCGGCTTTCGATTAAACACTTGCGGACGCGGTTTGCGCTGGACCGAGCCGTGGACATCACGACCGAGCGGATCAAGAAATACGCGGCTGACCGGCAGCGGCAGGGCGCCGCTAATGCGAGTATCAACCGCGAGCTTGCCGCTCTGAAGCGGATGTTCAAGCTGGCGGTCGAGTCGGGGCGGCTTCGCTACGCTCCGCATATTCCCCTGCTGGAGGAGAACAACGCACGCGAGGGCTTTGTCGATCACGGCGTCTTTGTGGCGCTCCGCGACCATCTGCCGCAGTATCTGAAAGATCCGATTACGTTCCTCTACCTGTCCGGATGGCGGGTCGGCGAGATGAAGGCCCTTGAGTGGCGCGACGTTGATCTTACCGGGCGCGTTGTGCGGCTCAGGCCGACGGTCAGCAAAAATAAGGACGGCCGCGTGCTGCCGCTTTCGGGGGAGCTGCTTGAAATTATCGAGCGGGCGAATGCGAATCGCCGCCTGGACTGCCCGTACGTGTTTCATCTCGACGGCCAGCCTGTCGGAGACTTCAAGCGGGCATGGGCGACCGCCTGCAAGCGCGCCGGCGTGGGCAAGGTCCTGGTGCACGACCTTCGGCGCACCGCAGTTAGGAACATGGTGAGGGCGGGCATACCGGACCGCGTGGCGATGGCGTTATCGGGCCACAAGACGCGGAGCGTGTTTGACCGGTACAACATCGTCAGCGAAGCCGATCTCGCCGCCGCCGAGCGTCTGCAGGCGCACCTCGGTGCCCAGCCACCGCCACACGAGATGCGGCAGGCGCTCGACAACTTTGAGAAGTTCTTGCATCAGGAACATCCAATGCCGGCGCTCATCAAGGTGGGGATCGCGCATTCGCAGTTCGAGACGATTCATCCTTTCCTCGACGGAAACGGAAGAGTCGGACGCCTACTGATCACCTTTCTGCTGTGCGAGAAGGAGATCTCGAAACGCCCGCTGCTATACCTATCTCATTATTTCAAGCTTAACCGGGCGGAGTACTACGACCGGCTGCAAGCGGTCCGCGATCGCGGCGACTGGGAAGGCTGGCTCAAGTTCTTCCTGCAGGGCGTGGCCCAAGTCGCCGAAGAGGCCACTGTGAATGCCCGCCAAATCGTGAAGATGCGCGAGGAGCATCGCGAGCTGATCCTGAACCGTTTGGGCCGCACGTCGGGGAAAGCGCTACAGCTCTTGGAGCGCCACTGGCCTGCACCCCGCCAGCCCGACAGGTTTGAGGTAGAGTCCGTCACGAAAAGGAGACGGACGGATGAAGGGCAGCCGGTTCAACGAGGAGCAAATCATTGGGATCC
>JAJPIG010000013.1 GCA_021324855.1 Pseudomonadota bacterium
ATCAAATCGAGGCCGTAATCGGGCAGGTAGTTCCGCCGCCGCACGCCATTGGGCGCCTCGGCGGGCGAGGGCGGCGGGCCGGCCAAGGGATCAGTTCGGAATTTCTGCGGAGGTGCTTGGAGCGCAGAACTCTGCGACGCCATCACCCCACCGGGAGCTACGCCTGAAGCCGGAATCGAAGGCGATGATGCATCCGCTACCAACGGTCCTGGCGCGGAAGCGGTCGAGGCCACTGGGGCGATCGCAGATGGCGCGACGGCGGGAGGAGTGGTGGCCATTGGGGCCGTGGACGTAGTCCCGACCGGAGTCAGCGTCGAGCTCGAAGGCGTCGTCGGGATGGTCGTCGATGGCGCAACGCCAACCGCCGCCGGTGAGGCAGCCGATGCCGTGGTTGCACCCGGGTTAGTGATCGGACCGCTGCCGCGGTCGAGCGAACCGGAGGCCGCGAGCGGACTTGACGGAGCCGCTTTGGCATCGGAACCCGAAAGGCCGCTGTCGCTCATCGCACCAGGCGCGGTTGCCGGTTTCAGCGGATGCGATATAGGGCTCGCGACGCTGTTGATAGCAACGTCGTAGGTCACAGTCTGACCATCGGAGCGCGTCGCCTTGATTTGCCATTCGCCAGCTTCAGCTCCGACCAGCGTCAGCTCACCGGGCGCCGTGCTGTTAATCACGAGCGCATGTGGATTCTGAAGGACACGAATCGCAGGGGTGGAAGTCGAATCCAGTCCCTTGATGACATAGGTCTCGCCGGCGCTGATCGAGACCGGCACCTTCGCGTCCGCGCCGTCGTCGGCGCGCGTCGATCGCGAAGCAATAATGATTAAGGATAGTGCTCCGACCAGGAGCCCGATCGCCAGCTTCTTGTTTCCCCTCATGATCTCCCCCTCACCTATCCCGTTATGGAACCACGATGGTTTTCGGAGCAGGTTTGTACGAACCGGTCGGGAAATCCCTGCTCTCGACGTTGCTCGGGATTGCGCCGCTCAAGCCCGGCAACGTTCCCGGAGCGGCCGCAGCGCTTGGCGGCGCCATCGCGGAAGCGCTGCTGTCCGAAATCAGTCCCGCAGACGGACTAGGAGATGTGGGCGGCGCCGCGTTGAACGGCGGCGGCGGCGCTGGCGGCAAAGCGGGCGGGGCGGACGCTTCCGAACGCGGACGCTGAATCTGCGGAGTCCAGTAGCCGCCGAGGTCCGCGCGAGATTGCTGCCTGACGAACGAGATGGTCTGCGATTCCTTGCCGTTGCGCAGCACCTCGACTCGTATAGCCGGGACCGGCCGCCGATAGGCCGTCCGCACCGGCATCGGTAGCGTGGCGGCGCCGGCATTGTCGTTCTGATTTCCGCTGACTGAGCCGATCAAGTCGCTCAGGCTTGCGCCCTTGGTAGCGACGATCTGCTGATCACTGTACGAGCGCATCACCAGGTGGAGCGTGCCCTCGCGCGATGCAAGCGCTAGCCGTTCCGCCTGTTCGGGGGTGACCAGAAGCGTCACGACTTTCACGAGTTGCGGTTGATCCTTCGAATGCTCGATCTCCTGAGCGACTGCCAAGACTTCGACGTTCTGGAGTACGATCTTGGAAAATGGTTTTTCATTCGGGCCGCTGCCCGGAATCGCGACCAGCACGTCGACGTGAGTGCGTGGCAGCACAAACCCCGAGATGTCGCTGACTTCATCCACCGGCACCGACATGGCGCGCATCCCGACCGGAATCAACAACGGCATCACGCCGGCAGTGCGCGTCCCGACATAAAGCTTGTCGGCCACCACTGGCTCGTTGGTGACGAAGGAATCCTTGACGAAGGTGTTCATCACCGCGGCCGGATCGGTGAAAGCGCCGGGCGGTACGCTGTCGCGCGACCAGCGCGCGAGCTTGACCGAACCCGGATCGATCTTGGTGCCGAGCGGAAGATCATGCGCGGCGACGACGATCTCAACCGACTTCACCATTGCGCGTTCGACCTCGGCTTCGCGTTTTTTCAGCGCCGAGTAAACGATGATCGCGGCGATCATCGCCGCGAGCGCAGCCACCACCACATACAGCGTCGGGCGTCTCATTTTGCTCCCTCCCTGTCCACCACTTCCTCCTTAGTCCACCATCGCACTCTGGGTGCTGGTTATCATCGTGCTGAAGTTAATCCCGAAGAACGGATTCGGCAGCAGCACCAATTTCTGCTTGACCGGATTCAGGGTAACGGTAACGGTCACGGTCCCGTAGACCGGGCGCGTCGCGTCCGGGTTGATGGTGATATTCAGGATCGTATTGTCTGAATTGGCGATGGTGGGCGAAGCCACCCCGCGCATCCAGGAAATAACGGTGGCGTTGTTCAGGGTCGGATTGATCGACGCATAACGCGCGCCCTGGTAAGCGAGCTGTCCGACGGCGAGTGCGGCCTGTCCGAGCAGCGCGAACTGGATGCCGAGGAATAGAACCAGCAGTGCGACGACCGCGGTCAGCGCGAATTCGACCATCGCCTGGCCGCGCCCACGAAATCCGCGTTTGGTGATACGGCTGCGACTCATCGAGTTCACTCCGGCGATCGGGTTGAATCGTTTACGGCTACAGGTCTCCCGCTATTGCAGTCACGTCGGCACTGATTGAAGTGCCGAAGCTCTGATAAGCGACGACCGCAGCGATGGCGATCGTCACCAATACCATCACGTACTCAGTCATCGTTTGCCCCCGCCGAAACCCGTGGAGGCGAACGAAATTTTTTATGACCCATCCAAACATAGGCGCTCTCCAGAGGCGTCGTCAGTCATGGCCAGTAAGCTTCTCCCCGCAGGCAACAGGATCGAACCAAGCGGCGGCTCCGTCCAACGTCCGTGACGGAAAGTTCCGCAACCCTTCAAAGAGAGTACCCCTTTCAGGCGGACTCTCAAGATCGAAACTGGAAAAAAAACGGCGAAGCGAACATGTTATCGCCGTCCAAACCGTCCTATCCATCGCTATGCTACCCGTTACCAGGGACCGGCGCCTACAGATCGGCCGCGACGTTGGTCGCGAGCGTGCTGATGCTTGTGCCGAGACCCTCGTAGGCCAAGTAAGCTGCCACGGCGATAGTAGCGAGAATCAGGGCATATTCCGTCATGGTCTGGCCCTTGCTCTCACTAACCCGCACATACAGACGCATTGCGAGTTCGCTCATTTCCTTTCCTCCAAACATAGGCTCTCCTGAGGCGTCGCCAATCACAGCACAGACACTTTTCACCCTACTAATGATTAGGATCAAAGTTTGCCGGTTCTCTCCGCCGTATTGGGAGTGAATTCCGCAACCTCCAGAGAGCACCCCTTTCGGGCCGACTCTCAAAATCCAAACCGGCCAAAAAACGGCAAACAGGACAGATTATTGCCGTCCAACCCGGGCTATCCGTCGCGATGCTGCCGACCTCAGGAACCCGAGCGGCCAGTGGGTGCGTGGCGGCGGAACCCATGCCCCGCCGCCGGACACCGGACGCTTATAGGTCGGCCGCGACGTTGGTCGCGAGCGTACTGATGCTCGTGCCGAGACCCTTGTAGGCCAGGTAAGCTGCCACGGCGATAGTGGCGAGAATCAGGGCATATTCCGTCATGGTCTGGCCCTTGCTCTCACTAACCCGCACATACAGACGTGTTACGAACTCGCTCATTTCCCTTCCTCCATCATTGGTTGTCTTTTCCGACCGCAACAGAGTTTGGATGGGTGGTATCACAACCATTCCAGATATTCTGTGCCAATCGGTCAGCGTTTAGCTTAGTTGGGTTTTAACGCACAATCCATGCCACAAGTGTTCAGTCCGAAAAGCCGTCCGAATTTCAGATCAGCTAGGGATTTCATGTCTCAGCTGTCCCAGCCTTGGGACAACTCCGCTTCATGCGGAGAAAAATTATGTGCAAAATCATAAAATTTATAATGTAAACAATTTTTTACATATCATATCAAAATATTGATAAATTTATCAATATTTGAGTGCTGTTGAAAACACTGGAGAAGGGCTATCCGACGGTCAGTATTGTCGGCGATCATCCGCTGTCATAATCTGAGTCGGCTTTGTCAGGGCGAGGCGAACCAGCGTCAATCCGGCATCCGATCGATCGCTACGGAGTCCTCGCTTTTTCGATCTATTTGGCTTTCGCCATCATCACCCTCGGCCGCGCACTGATTGGGCACTTCCGCGAGGTTTACATTGGACAGGGCAGTGACCCGACAGCTTTCATCTGGGCGATAGCGTGGTGGCCGCACGCGCTCATCCACGGACAGAATCCATTTTTAACGAAATTGGTCTGGGCCCCCGATGGTCTGAATCTCGCCTGGATGACCGCATTACCATTGCCCAGCCTTGTCGCTGCGCCGGTCACGTGGATCGCCGGGCCGCTCGCTGCCTTCAATCTGATCAGCTTGCTTGCCTCGCCGCTTGCCGGATGGGCCGCGTTCCTGCTCTGCAGGCGCATCAGCGGTAGCTGGTGGTCTGCGCTAATCGGGGGTTACGTGTTCGGGTTCTCGGCCTACATGCTCGGCGCGAACCTGGGCCGACCGCATTTGAGCCTGGTTTTTCCACTGCCGCTGGGCGTGCTGCTCTTTCTGCGCGCGATGAACGGCGAAGTCTCACGATGGAAGTTC
The DNA here is from genome assembly GCA_021324855.1 of Pseudomonadota bacterium. Classification (GTDB taxonomy): domain Bacteria; phylum Desulfobacterota; class Binatia; order Binatales; family Binataceae; genus JAJPIG01. The sequence goes on from JAJPIG010000013.1 coordinate 4,602, forward strand.
GTCATTGCCGCGACCGCCATCTTGATCGCCGAGTTCCTGATATCCATCGAAATCTTCGCAACAATGACCGCGGTCGGCGCAATGGCGTTATTTCTCGCATGGTCGTTCACGCCGCCGGATACCCGGCGGAAAGTGTTGAGCCTGATTCTTCCAGTCGTCTGCGCCTACGCGTTCGCGATGCTCCTGTTGAGCCCCTATCTCTACTACCTGTTTGCTCTTCCATGGCAGCACGGGCCGATCTGGTCCGCCGAAGCGTATTCTTGCGATCTGCTCAACTTTTTGGTCCCTGCGCCGACCAGCGAGCTTGGAACTGTCCCTTTTATCGCCCGGATAGCCGCTCCATTTTGCAAATACGGTCCGGGAGAAGTCGGCGGTTACCTGGGATTACCATCGATCATCATCTTCGCAATTTATGCGTGGCATCGTTGGCGCGAGCCGGTCGGCAAGCTGCTGGTCGATTTGTGCATCCTGATGGCGGTGATCGCTTTGGGTCCGCTGCTTCATATAGGTGGCGTGGTTTATTGCGGAGGTCCGTTCAAAGCTTTTCGGTTTTTCCCGCTGCTCGATAAAGCACTCCCGGCCCGGTTCATGGTTTATGTGTTTCTGCTGCTGGCAATAATCACCTCAATATGGTTCGCGACCAACCGCCTCGGCGCTGCGATGAATATCGCCATCGCGGCATCGCTGGTCGCGGTCACAGTGCCCAATCTCTCCGCAAGTTTCTGGACTACGGCGGACGATACGCCGGTGTTTTTCAAGTCTGGAATCTCCGCCCGGTATTTCGCTCCGGATGAGAACGTATTGGTGCTGCCGTTCGGCATCCGCGGTAACAGCATGCTCTGGCAGGCGGAGAGCGGAATGAATTTTCGCATGGTCGGCGGCTGGACGGCCTTCGCGCCGCCCAATTTTGAGCAGTGGCCCATCTACGATGCTTTCCTTAATCCAACCTATGTGCCGGACGCCCCCGCGCAGCTTGGCGCCTTCATGGCGCATCACGCGACGCACGCGGTGGCGATCGCGAACCAGGATCCCGACGCCGACGACTGGATCAAACTGCTCGTATCGATGCATGCCACGAACCAGAAGGTCGGCGGAGTAACCATCTGCCGCCTCGACCAGGCAGCGCTGTTTCCATACTCGAAGCTGACGGCGGCTCAGATGAGAGCCAGAGCTGCCTCAGCCTTATTTGATCGTTTGGTACTGGCCGCGGCGCACTGGACGTCGGCGGGAAACAATCCTTCCGACCTTAATCCGGTGATTGCGGAGCAACGCGGGATGCTGCCGCGCGCCTGGCGGATTGGAAATGAAACCCAGGCGCGCTTCGTAGTCGCCAAGAGCCTCGTCGATGCGGGGGGCAAGTACTGCTGCGGAGTATGGCTCGGGCAAGTAGCCAACGGAGACCTGGCAGTGGGACTTTATTCCTCCTACGGCGCCGTCGAACCGCTGATCAATCGCTGTCGGGAGCTTGCCGAAAAAATCTTTTTTCCGTATCCAGACGAGCTCTTGACGTCCCCCGCTTCGATCCCTCCCGAAACGCGGGGACTGATGCTGATGGAGTTCGCGCGCAACCGCATCGCGACGGTTGCCGCGCGATGCGCAGGTCCCGCAACTCCAGAGCACGTTCAGCCGACTAGATCAGCAGATCGATCGTAACCGCGACCCCGACCAGCGCCGCTCCGTAAGCGAGCACACCGAGCAGCGTATCGAGATGCTTCAGCCGCAGCATGTCCGAAAGCGTGAAGCGCAGACGATGAGCGGCGTGCAGAAGACCGAGCGCGCAAAAGCCGAACAGGTAGAGACGGGTCAGCGGATGGTTCACCAACGCGAGCATCCCGGTGTGCGTCGGCGCGGCGATTAATCCAAGCGGAATCAGAATGCCGAAGAGCAGGATATGGATCGGAAAGAAAAACGCGACCATGAATCCGCCCGCTCCAAACAGCGACCACGGTAGCGATTCAGCCGACCGCCTGGCCATCAGAACACCCCCAATGCGAAGCAGGCGACGACTACCGATGCCACCGCCCATACGACGTACATCGGCGCGCCGGTCATCACTGCCGACGTGCGCTTGCCGCCAATCCGCGGCAGCATTGCCTGTGGCACCAGCCGGAACCAGCTTAGCGTGTGAAACAGTATGAAAATAAACGAGACGATATTGACGATGATCAACAGCGGCTGGGCCATCCAGGCCTGAAAGGCTGCGTACGCCTGCGGCCCCTCAAGAATCGACGCGATCTGTATCAGCGTCACGACCACCCACCATGCCACGAACGCGCTCGACAGTTCGCGCAGGATGAACCAAGTGTAGTTCCATCGCTGGAGCCACCAAAGGAGCGGCATCCGGCGCTCGTAGGGTCTGTACCGCGGCACCGCGCTGGGCATCGCTTACTTCCCTCCCCCGGGCATCAGCAGGTTTTTGAACCAGGCCTTGGTCGCTGAGATTTTGTACTCCTGGATCGCCAGCGACGGATCGACGTGCTTGGGGCAAACCACCGAGCACTCACCAATCACCGTGCAGTCCCATACGCCGTCGTGCTGCGCCATCACATCCAGGCGTTGTTCGGCGCCCTGGTCGCGCGAATCGAGGTTGTAGCGCAGTGACAGGGCGGACGCCGCCGGTCCGATGAAATGCGGATCGAGTCCGTACACCGGGCAGGCCGAATAGCAGAGCACGCAGTTGATGCAGAGGCTGTACTGCTTGTACTCCGCAAGCTGTTCGGGGGTCTGAATAAATTCGCGGCTCGGCTCCGGCGCGCCCGGCTGCCGGATAATCCACGGCTTGACGCGCTCCAGCTTCTCCATGAAATCCGAGAGGTCGACGACCAGGTCGCGCATCACCGGAAAATGGCGCAGCGGTTCGACCCGAATCGGGCCCGGTAAATAGTCAGCCAGCAGGGTCTCGCAGGTCAGCCGCTCGTGGCCGTTCACCACCATCCCGCAACTGCCGCAGATTCCCATCCGGCAGGACCAGCGGAAAGTCACCGTGCCGTCGAGTTGATCCTTGATGTAATTGAGCGCATCGAGGACCATCCAGTTCTCGATCAGCGGCACCTCGTAGCGATCGAAACGCGGCTCGCCGTCCTGCTCCGGCGAGTAGCGCGCGACCTCCAGCGTGATCTTGTCGGCCATGCTCCTACCTTCCGTACACCCGCTCGCCCGGCGGCCAGCGGGTGATTGTGACCGGTAACGATTCGATGCGCGGCGGTCCCTCGGCGTTGCGATGGGCGATTGAATGGGCGAGGAACTTCTGATCGTCGCGCTTCGGAAAATCGGTGCGCTGATGGGCGCCGCGCGACTCCTCGCGCCAGAGCGCCGCATGCACCATCGATTCCGCCACTTCCAGCATCCCGGAGAGCTCGAGCGCCGCCATCAACTGCGTATTGAAGGTGCGGCTGTGATCGTCGAGCGTGATGCCGCCGAAGCGCTGCTTGAGCTCCGCGAGTTTCGCCGCGCCTTCCTCCAGCGTCTGACGCGTCCGATAGATCCCGCACGCCGATTCCATCGCATGCTGCATCTCTTCGCGCAGTTTCGCGATCCGCTCGCGCCCGCTGTTGCGATTCAGATACTCGCGCTCGATTCGCCGCTCTTCGTCGGCGGCCTGCGCCAGCAGCCGATCCGACGGCCTGCGCGCGCCGCTCGCATACTGGGCCGCCGACGTTCCGGCGCGCGCTCCGAACACCAGCAGCTCACCGAGCGAATTCGAGCCGAGCCGATTCGCACCGTTCATGCTCACGCAGGCGGCCTCGCCCGCGGCGTAGAGTCCCTTGAGGGGAGTGGCGCCGCTCGAATCGGTCGATATACCGCCCATCATATAGTGGACGACCGGCCGCACCGGGATCATCTGGTGGACCGGATCGATATTCGCGTAGTTGCGGCACAGCTCGCGGACCATCGGCAGCTTCTCGTCGATCTTTTTCTCGCCAAGATGGCGCAGATCGAGATGGACGTAATCGCCGTAGGGGCCCTTTAGCGTCCGTCCCTTTTCCATCTCCTTTACGAACGCCTGCGAGAGCCGATCGCGCGGGCCAAGCTCCATGCTGCGAAACACCGGCGTCGGGGTCGGCTTGCCGAGGTCATAATCCTGCAGGTAGCGATAGCCGTCCTTGTTGACCAGCCATCCGCCCTCGCCGCGCGTTGCCTCGGTGATGAGGATGCCGGTCTGCGGCAGGCCGGTCGGATGGTACTGCACCATCTCCATGTCTTTGAGGGGAGCGCCGGCGCGAAATGCGAGCGCCATGCCGTCGCCGGTACAGATGTTCGCATTGGTCGTGAACGGAAAAACGCGGCCGCATCCGCCCGTGCAGAGGATGACCGCTTTGGCCATGATCGCGCGAATCTTGCCGGTCGCAAGCTCGATCGCGACCACGCCGCCGACCACGCCGTCGTCGACCAGCAATCGGGTAGCGAAGGTTTCGTCGTAGCGCTTGATCTCGCCGTACTTGAGGGAGGTCTGGAACAGCGAGTGAAGCATGTGAAAGCCGGTCTTGTCGGCGGCGAACCAGGTGCGCTCCTTTTTCATTCCGCCAAATGGACGCACCGCGATGCGCCCGTCAGGTTCGCGGCTCCATGGGCATCCCCAATGCTCCAACCGAAGCATCTCGTGGGTCACATTGTTGACGAAGATTTCAACCGCATCCTGATCGGCGAGCCAGTCGCTTCCGGAGATGGTGTCGTAGGCGTGCTCGTCGATCGTGTCGTTGGCGGCAATCACCGCTGCCGCGCCGCCCTCGGCCGACACCGTATGGCTGCGCATCGGGTAGACCTTCGAGACCACGGCGAGATTGAGCCGGGGATCGGCCTCGGCGATAGCGATTGCGGCGCGCAGCCCGGCGCCGCCGCCGCCGATCAACAGGATGTCATGAGCCGTAACTTCCATGGCGCTCTCGCGTTCCCTCCCGTCAGGCAATCCCGAAGATTAGCTCCGATTCGTTGCCGCTGCCGGATGGCTCATGGTTTATCTAATCTCACGCAACATCGTCAATAAGAAATGATGAACTGACGATTGCTTTCCTCCGCCTTCGTGCGAGAAAATCTCGCCGCAGGCGCGGCGAACGTATATAAGGTATTCGATGTTCGAGTTGCTGAAAGATCTTTGGGGCTTCGCCCGGGAGCGCAAAAAGTTCTGGCTGATTCCCCTGATCGCCTCGCTGCTGTTGATCGGCCTGCTGATCGCGGTCGCGCAATACTCCGCCGTCAGCCCGTTCATCTACACGTTGTTCTGAGGCCCCCGGCGCCGCAGTAATTCTGCGTCGGGAGGTCGACGCGCTGCGCCCGTGTGTCTTCGGCCTTTGGCGAGCGCGCCGATTGCCTCGTAGACCCTCACCAGCAAAGGCTTCTTCCACAGGGTCGGCTTTCGTTTGCCGCTCATGCTAGGAAAGTCGTATGGCGGACAAGCGACCGATCGGCAAACTCGATCATATCGGCATCGCCGTGCGGAGCATCGCGAAGGCCCGCAAGTTCTTCGAAGAGGTGCTTGGCGCGAGTTTCGATTTCGAAGTTGAGAACCCGGAGGCGGGATGGCGGCTGGTAGCGCTCGATCTCAACGGCCTTTCGCTCGAGTTGCTCGAGCCGCTGGGCGAAGAATCGTTTCTGCATAAATTTCTGGGCAAACGCGGCGAGGGACTGCATCATCTGACCTTCGAGGTTCCCGACCTCCGCGAGCGCCTGCCGGAGCTCAAGGAGCGCGGCGTACGGATCGTCGATGAGCACGAATTCTCGTCCGGCTCTTGCGAGGCCTTCATCTCGCCGCGCAGCGCCCACGGCGTTCTGATTCAGCTCGGATCCGGCTTTCCGACGCTCAACCGCGCGCCGGAATGGGAAACGCGGCGGCGCAAGTCGTGAAGCCGATCAGATCCGCCACTGCATGAAGCCGATGCCTGTGAGCCAGCGCGGCACCGGCTGATAGGCGATGACCTCCGCAAGGTGGTCCCCGGCGGCGCCTGCCGCGAAAATCCAGTTGCGAATCTCCTGGCCGGCGTTGCCGCCGTGCTCCTCGACCCAGTCGGTGCCGCGCTCGGCTAGCGCCGCGGCGTTGCCCGAACCGAGCGCGTTCATCACTTCGTGGTCGAACTTCTCATTGACGCGCGCGGTCCCGGCCTGCGAGATCTGCCCGATGCGCCGGTAGAGGATTTGCGAATAGGTGTCGTCGTCCCCCGCGTGCATCATCGCGGCGATAATTTTCTCGTCGTCTTCGTTCGCGCCGGCGCCGAAGCGCGGAAGCGGCAGCCAGTGTGATAGGCCGCCGGTTCCAATAATCGCAACACGGCTGGCGGCGGTCGACCTCATGACGAGCTTCGCGATCGCCTGGCCCAGCCCGAGACAGCGACGCATTGCCGGCAGCGGCGGCGCGAAGCAGTTTATGAAAATCGGCACGATTGGAACGCTCATTTTGGGCGTGATGAAATGGAGCGGGCAGGCGAAGCCATGATCGAGCGGCATGTCGCGCGAGTAGGCGACGTCGAAGCCCTCATTGAGCAGCCCATCGACGAGTGCCTCGCCGAGCTCGCGATGCATCGGGATTTCGTACTTCGGCACTCCGGCTTCGCCCCATGCGCGGGTCTTGTCGCCGATGCCGACCGAGAACGCCGGCATGTCGTCAAGATGAAAAGTCTTGAAATGGTCGGAGGCGGCGACAATCAGCGCATCGGGATGCGCTTCTTCAAGCCGTGCCCTCAGCGTGCGCCACGCGCCGTAAATGTCCCGGCTCTGCCTTTCGTCGAGCGCGTCGGCTGCGCAAATCATCTGCGCGGTATGACTCATCGCTGCGACAAAAACGATCTGGCCCATAAGACCTCCGCTAGTGGAGCCGACCTAGTCGATTATGGAACCGGCGGCTCCTGGATGTCGCGATTAAAGCGTGAGGCGAGCTTGCGCCATGCGACGATCGCCACGTCCCCCGTGAAGAAATGTTCCTGGCCAAAACGCTCCGGATACTTGTAGTGCTCCTGCAGTCGTTGGCGTGCGATTACATCGGTATCGCTGAATTCCTTGAATCCGATTGGTAGACCGACTGTATCGTAAAAGGCGAGTGCGAAATGGGGAAATCTTACAGCAAACTGATCGTGAGCGAGAGCGCGTACGCGAACATCAGGATGGCGCCGAGGCCCATCGCAACCGAGCCATATTCGACATCGCGATCTTTGATGCACATCGCGACCAGCACCAGTCCACCGATAAACGAAGCGCCGGCGCGATCAGCGTCCGGCAGAGCGTTCCAGTAGCTGGTCAGGTTGTAGAACGAATCTTGTACGGCGTCCAGAAACTGATACATGGCACCCTCCACTAACTTGCCGCGGGGAGCCTCACTCTAATCAGCTTATAGACCCTCTAGAATTGAGACGCAAACGGGCGTGAGCGGCTTGGGCGAATTTCGGCGATTTTGAATAAAATACGCCCGCTTTCGACGGTTCTAATTTGCCAAACTGTTGCAGTTCTTGCCGCCATCGATTGCTACACTGGTTCCGGTGATAAATGAAGCGCGATCCGAAGCGAGAAACGCAACCAGATCGGCCACTTCTTCCGGCTTGCCCGCACGGCCCATCGGGGTGCTCGCCTTGAGGGCCTCGGCAATGATGCGCTCGGCGTCCGCCTCGGAGCGCGCCTCCTTGGGCCGGACGAAACCACGATAGCGATCGGTCTCGATCGGACCCGGGTTGACGCCCACCGCGCGTACGCCAAACGGCGCGCCCTCATCGGCGAGTGCCTTGGTGAAATGATTCAAGGCAGCGTTCGCCGAGCCGCCGGTCAGGTACCCCGCCGAGGGCATCAGGCCGCCCACTCCGATGACGTTCACGATCACGCCCGAGCGCTGCTTCTGCAGATGCGGCATCACCGCGCGGGCCATCCGGACATACCCGAAAAATTTCAGGGTGTAATCCTCTATCCAGGCCTCGTCGGAAACCTCCGACAACCGTCCGAGCCGCGCGCTTCCGGCGTTGTTCACCAGGATGTCGATACGCCCGAATTCGGCGAGCGCCCGTTCGACGGTCATCGCGATCTGGCCGGGATTGCTCATGTCGGCCTGCAGCGTCACGAGCCTTCCGTTTTCGATCCTCCGCGCGAGGCCCGCGAGTTCGTCGAGGCCCTCGCGTCCGCGCGCGCAGGCGAGCACACGCGCCCCTTCTTCGAGCATTCGCAGGACGGTAGCGCGCCCGATGCCTTTGCTGCCGCCCGTGACGATCGCGATTTTGCCGCCAAGTCCGAGATCCATTGGTTCCTCCGTGTCCGCGAAACGCTGCGCTTTCTGGATAGTGATCCGTCAGCCGATGGATGCACCTTAACACGGCTCGGGCTATCTGCCACGATTGCGCCATACGGCTTGCCTCTCTGATGAAGCAAATCATCCTAGCGATGCTCAAGGCTGCGCTCGAAAAGGCGCACGCTCACGGCAAACTCAAGTCGATTCCGACGATGATCGGTCTGGAAGCGCCGCGCGATCCCGCCCATGGCGACATCGCAACCAACCTTGCGCTTGCGATGGCGCGGAGCGAGGGACAGCCGCCGCGTGCGATCGCAGAGATCATCCTGGAGCACATCGTGCTTGGACATCAGGTGCTTGAAGCGCGCGCTGCTGGTCCAGGTTTCATCAACTTTCGGATGGCGCCGGCGTTCTGGCAGGGCGAAATCCGACGCGCGATGCGCGACGGCGCTGCGTTCTGGCGTCCTCAAATCGGCGACGGACGCAAAGTCCAGGTCGAATTCCTCTCCGCCAATCCCACCGGACCGCTCACTGTCGGCCACGGACGCAATGCCGTGCTTGGCGATACGATCGCGCGGCTGCACGAGGCGACCGGCTACGCGACCACGCGCGAGTACTATTTCAACGACGGCGGGCGACAGATGAAGCTGCTCGGCGAATCGGTCCGCGCGCGTTATCTCGAGGAGCTTGGCCGCGAGGTATCGTTCCCCGAAGATGGCTACCAGGGCGATTACATTCGCGACATCGCGCATGCGCTCAAAGAAAGCCGCGGCGATGAGCTCGCCGATCAGGGGGATCTCGAACCGTTTCGGACCGCGGCGGTTGACGCGATTTTCGCCGACATTCGCAAAACTTGTGCGCGGCTTGGCGTACGCTTCGATGTCTACACCAACGAACTCGATCTGATTCGCGGCGGCGCGGTCGACGCCGCACTCGCGGGGCTTCGCGAACGCGGGCTGATCGCCGAGTACGAGGGCGCAGTATGGCTGCGAGGCGAGCCGCTCGGCCTGCCGAAGGACGCGGTTCTGGTCCGCAAGACCGGAGAGCCGACCTATCGGACACCCGACATCGCGTACCACATCGACAAGCTCAAGCGCGGCTTCGACCTGATAATCGACGTTTTCGGCGCAGACCATATTGCCGAGCACAATGAGGTGATCGCGGCCGTGCGCGCGCTCGGTCACGACACGGCATCGATCCGCGCGATCATCTATCAGTTCGTCACGCTCACGCGCGGCGGCGAGAAGGTGAAAATGTCTACCCGCAAGGCGACTTACGTCACACTCGACGAGCTGATCGATGAGGTCGGCGCGGACGTCGTGCGGTTCTTCTTTCTGTTCCGCAAGAGCGATAGTCATCTTGATTTCGATCTCGATCTGGCCAAGCGCCAGGCGCCCGAGAATCCGGTGTTCTACGTCCAGTACGCGCACGCGCGGCTCGCGAGCGTCTTTCGCGAGGCCGAGAAGGCGGGTTATCAGCGGCCGGCGCCCGATGCCGATGCCGACCTGGCGCTCCTCTCCGACGAGGAGCTGGGCCTGGCGAAGCTCGCGGTTGGACTGCCGGAGGTGATCGAGGCAGCGACAATTGAACTCGAACCCCATCGCATTCCGTTTTATTTGCTGGAATTGGCCGGCGAGTTCCATCGCTATTACAACAAGCCGGCCAATCGTATAATTGGAGCCGACCAATCCTTGACGATGGCGCGGCTTTACCTGGCGGCACTGTTGATGGATGCGCTCCGCAACGGTCTTCAGTTGATTGGGGTGAACGCGCCCGAGCGGATGTGAGAGAAGCGGATGCGATTCGAGATTAGAGCCGGTGGTGCCTTGCTGTTCCTGGTCGGGCTGGTGGCCCTCTCCGGGACCGTGTTCGCGCTTGGCTTGATTGCCGGCTACGAGATGGCGCGGCAGAATCAGGTCGATTCAAGCCAACTCGCAACAAACTTCCCGCTGCCCAGCCCGCAGGCCGCGGCGACAACTCCGCGTTCCGCAGCATCGCCCGCGCTTGCCGCCGGCGCAACTACGGTCGCTCCGCCTGCTGTTGCATCGGTGAGCGCGCGCAGCGCCGCTGCCGCCCGCGCCGCGGCTCAACCGCCGCCGCCGGCCGAAGAGACGCCGGAAGAAGCCTCGGTCCCGCCGTCGTCCCCGCCCGAAGAGGAGGAGGCGAGCACCGACGCGGACCAGCAGCGCGCGCCGTCGAATCCAGTACCTGCAGTGGGAGCGCGAACGCCGGGAGTTGCTTCCACGCCGCCTGCGAAGGTCGCGGCAACGGAGCCTGCTCCGCTCGCTCGGCGGCATCCGTATAACATCCAGATCGATGCCGTGATGGACAACGCCGGCGCGCAGCAGATGGCGGCTCGTTTGCGCCGGCTCGGCTACACGCCCACTATCGTGCCCTCGATGGTCGCAGGGCAGACCTGGTACAGAGTGAGAGTCGGTCCCTTTGCGACTGCGGAAGAGGCCCGCGCCGCTCAGGACCGTTTGCGCGCCCAGTACGACGCCGCCTACGGACACTAGATCAAAGAATTCACCTCCGCCAGCCAGGACTTAGGAACCAACTTAGCGTCCGAGCCTCAGTACTAGGGCGATGCCACCCGGCTTAATCGGCTGCCCTGCTAGAGAGAACCAGGCTCGTCACTCAAAACAACGTAGAGACCGGCGCTACTTTGGAACGCGCTGCTCTGGTCATCTATATTGAGTTCGTCAATTCGGCCGGCACGCCGGGCGATGCGTCCGCGAATTTCGCCGTTGCTTCCGCAGAATGCGATGCCACCTTGGACGTTCGTAACCCAGAGCTTCTCCCCTTTCGAGTCATGCTGATACAGAGGCGGACAGTGCCGCACAGAGGCGTCGTCTTGACGATTACTTATGATGGCTGGACCAGCGGTCCCGAGTTTCAGAGTCGCCCAAAGGCACCCACTTCCATCACGCAACTCGAATTGTTTCACGGCTCCATATACCTCCCACTGTTGGGTTGCCAACTCCGGCGCTTATGCCTCGACGTACTCACATACCGCCGACGGCTGTGGGATGGGCGCGCCATCTTGGCGAAGACCGTCGAGGTGGAAGCGGATCGCTTCTTTTATTTCGTGTTCAACTTCCTCGACCGATGCGCCGGTTGCGACGCATCCGGGCAGGTCCGGCACGTAGGCCGAGTAATTTCCGTCCGCCTTTTCGATTACTACCGCGTACCGCATATTAGTGCCCTCGTTTGATTTGAGCCTGCTTCAAAATGCTGTTCAACGTGCCGGGCGCGAGATCGTCAGACGGCTTGCCGGCGACCGTAACGCGCCCGGCTTTGCTCGGATGCCTAAATTGGCGATGGCTGCCGCGCGTCGCAACCAGAAACCATCCATCAGCATGGAGCATCGCAATAGCCTCGCGAACCTTCACATCTTAGCCTCCCCCGCAGCCCAAAGCGCGTAATGATCGATCTTCCGAATCTCGTCAGGCTCCAGTTGCGCGGGAGCCTTGACCGTCATCAGCGGCGGGAGGACAGGGGGTTTCAAATCCTCTCCGGGGTTTATCTTGGTTAACGAAGAGTTAAAGCGTCAGGTTAATTTGCACCGGTGCCTGCGCTCATTTGAGTTCGATCGTCAGATGGCGGTAATTCGTGCTTCCCAGGTTCTTTAGTTTGCGCGCCATCCCGGCGGGTTGCCAATGCACGCTGTGGTCGCGCCGGTCTTCCTCGCTGATCCGCGCATCGCCGGCTGCCGCCGGTTCGGCGACGCCCACCCGGGCACCCTGCAGGACGTAGGTTACCGAATCGCGCTCGCTCGCGATGATCGCTTCCTCTTCCGGCGCGAGCATCGTTTCTGAAATCGCGACGCGGTCGTTCTCGAGAATCCGCACGGTGCCCGGGGTCGGCCGCTGTCCCACCAGAGCCTCGCACTTGGCGAAGCTCATCGACTTCTGCTCGGCGCGCGCGGGACGCTTGAGTTCAACCAATACTTCGCGATAGGGGCCGGGACCGTTGTTGATGAAGGTCTCGGACTTGTTGCCTGGATAGGTGTAAACGGCGCGTTCGTGCGCATCGATGTTGTACGGCTCGACGCCGTGACGACTGACGGTCAGCACCGCCGGCGCTGTTACATAGAAGAGGTATTCGAGCGCATGATGATGATGCGGGAAGCGCTCGCCCGCCGCCACGTCCATCTCCCACACTTTCACGTCGTCGTTCTCGAAGATCATCCTGGTCGCGACTCCGGCAACCTGCCTCGGTTGATCGCTCATGATGCGCTCCTCCACGAATTGATGGTCCGAGCTTGACGGCCCGCCTCGGTCATTCGTATAGCACGGCTTTACCGAAACCGCCTTGACAGACCGGCACATGGTCGATAGTCAATAGTACTGCGATGAATCGGATTGGACATGCTGCAAGCTGGTGGGTCTGGCGACTCGATGCCGAGGGATCCGCTCGCGCGCCGCTCGTCTAATCGAACTCGGAGAACGTAATCGAAGGCCGCGGGCACGATGCCTCGCGGCCTTTTTTATTGCATGGAGATGGACTGTCCGAATGGCTGACCCGGCGACGAAGCGATGCTGAGACCTGATGTGAGCGAGTTCGAAACCCTGGCGAAGCGGGGCTTCAACCTGATTCCGGTGTGCCGCGAAATCGCGGCGGACCTGGAGACGCCGGTCTCGGCCTTTCTGAAAATCGCCGGCGAGCGCGATTACTCGTTTCTGCTCGAAAGCCTGACCGGCGGCGAGAAATGGGCGCGTTACAGCTTTCTCGGCGCGGAACCGTCGCTGGTGATGAAGCTTAAGGGCGGGCGCATGGAGCTGATTCCCCCGCATGGCGGGACTCCGGAAATTCGCCGCGCAGGCGACCCGATCGCGGAGATTCGCCGCGAGCTCGCTCGTTATCGCGCGCCCGAACTGCCGTATCTGCCGCGCTTCTTCGGCGGCGCGGTCGGGTTTCTCTCGTATGACTTGGCGCTCGCGATAGAAGGCCTGGCGTCAGGTCATCCGGGATTGGAAACGCCGGAGATGTGTCTCACTTTTACCGACACGGTGCTCGTGTTCGACAACCTGAGCCAGAAGATTAAGCTCATCGCCAACGTCGTGCTGGACGGCTTCGGTTCTATCCGTGCCGCCTATGCGAGCGCAGAGAAGAAGATTGAAAATCTCATCGCCCGGCTCGCCGGCCTGCCGCGTACGCCGGCTCTCTCGCACCGTCGTGGCGGACCGTACGAGCCGGCCATGGTCGGCGGATCGCGCGCCGACTACGTCGCGGCGATGAGCCGCGCGCGCGAACAGATTGTCGCCGGTGAAGCGCTCCGGATCGTGCCGAGCGTGCGTTTCGAAGCGCCGCTCGCGGCGCATCCGTTCAATCTCTATCGCGGCCTGCGCGCAATCAGTCCTTCGCCTTACATGTTCTACCTGCGCCTTGGCGATGAGACAATCGTCGGCGCGTCGCCCGAGTCGATGGTGCGCGTGGAAGGGCGCGAGGTGACTCTGCGTCCGACCGCGGGATGGCGTCCGCGCGGCGCGAGCGACGCCGAGGATCGCAGCCTGGAAAGCCAGATGCTCGCCGATCAGATCGATCGTGCGGCTCATCTGACGCTTGTCGATGCGGCGCGCGGCGACCTCGGGCGCATCGCACGGGTCGGATCGATCGAAGTCACCGAGCTGATGACCGTCGAGCGCTACGCCGATGAAATGCTGATGGTCTCGAACATGCGCGGAATCCTGCGCGAAGGCGCCGACGCCCTCGACGCCTTTAGCGCCGCGTTTCCGCCGGGCGGCGCGTCGGGGCTGCCGCGCCGGCGCGCCCTCGAACTTGTCGATCAACTCGAGCCGGGACGGCGCGGAATCTTCTTCGGCGCGGTCGGCTACTTCAGTTTCGTCGGGAACCTCGACACCGCGATTGCCTCGCGCACGATGCTGGTGCGCGATGGACGCCTTCACCTCCGCGCCGCCGAGCCGATCAGCCCGGAAAGCGATCCCGCGGCGGCATTCGAAAGTTCGCTGGGACAGGCGCGCGCGATCGGACGTGCGATCGCGGCGGCGCGCGAATTCGAGAACGGCGGCGCGCAGGAGTAGCGATGGCGCGCGTGCTCGTAATCGACAATCACGACTCGATGGCCTGGAATCTCGCGCAGCGGATGGCCGAGCTGGGCGCTGAGCCGATCGTGCAAGCGAGCGACGCGATCGATCTCGCCGGCGTGCGCGCGCTCGGTCCCGACGCAATCGTGATCGGACCCGGTGCGGGCGCGCCCGAGCGCGCGGGCCTCTCGGTCGAGGTGGTCCGCGAGTTCGGCGCCGACGTGCCGATTCTCGGCGTCGCGCTGGGCAACCTGTGCATCGCAGCGGCTTACGGCGCGCGCGTCGTGCGCGCCTCCCATCTGATGATCGGGCGCCACGCTTCGGTGAGCCACGACGGCAAGACGATCTTCGCCGGCATTCCGAGCCCGGCCGAGATGATGCGCTATCACGCGCTGGCCGTCGATCCCGATTCGATTCCCGAGACGCTGAGCGTCAGCGCGCGCACCGCGGAAGGCGAGGTAATGGGCCTGCGGCATCGCCGGTACCTTGTCGAGGGCGTGCAGTTCGATCCCGGCTCGCTGATGACCCGGCACGGCCGCGATCTGCTGGCGAACTTTCTCGCCCGCAGCGGAGTGGTAACCAGCCTGCGCAAAGCATTCTTCACGCTCGTCGAGGGACGGCGGCTTGAGCCGGAGCAGGCGGAGCGCGCGATCGGTGAGATGCTTGACGATCAAGCGCCCGAGGCGCTCGCCGCCGGCTTCATCGTCGCGCTCAAGTTGCGCGGTGAGAGCGCCGCCGAACTTATCGGTGGCGTGCGCGCGATGTTGCGGCGGGCGCGCCAGGTTGATCTCAATGACGGCCGCGTGCTCGACACCGCGGGCACGGGCGGCGACAACTCCGGCACCTTCAACATCTCGACCGGCGCGGCACTGGTCGCAGCGGCCGCCGGCGTGCCGGTCGCAAAGCATGGCAATCGCGCCTTCAGCGGACGCTCCGGCGCAGCCGATGCACTGGAGCGCTTCGGGATCAAGATCGATTGCGATCCGGAGGGTTTGCGGCGATGCCTGCGCGCCGCCGGCATCTGTTTCATCTTCGCCCCCGCCTATCATCCGGTGCTCGCCCGCGTCGGCGGACTGCGCCGCGCACTTGCGGTCCGCACGCTGTTCAACCTGATGGCGCCGCTCGCGAATCCGGCGCGCCCGCGCTTTCAATTGCTCGGGGTCGCGGAGGATTGGCTGGTGCGTCCGATGGCCGAGGCGCTCAAGGCGCTCGACCTGGAGCATGCGATGGTGGTGCACGGACGCGACGGGCTCGACGAAATTTCGCTCAGCGCTCCGACCCACATCGCTGAGGTGCGCCGCGGCGCGGAAATCGAGGAGTACGAGATCGAGCCGGCGACGTTCGGTTTGTCGATCGCGAGCCGGGCGGCGCTCGCCGTTAACGATGCCGAACACGCGGTGGAGACGCTCCGTGCCGCGCTTGCGGGCACTCCCGGCCCGGCGCAAGATGTGCTCGCGCTGAATGCCGGCGCCTCTATTTATGTCGGTGGCGGTGCGGCTTCCTTTGAGGCTGGCATCGCGATCGCGCGCGCCGTGCTCGCAGCGGGCGGCGCGCTCGAAACTGTCGAAAAGCTCCGCCGCGCGAGCCGGGGAGAATTGTGATGGCGTCTGTGCTCGAGCGAATTTTCGCCGCCAAGCGAATCGAGGTCGACGAGCGCCGGCGCGCGCTCCCGCTCGAAGCCGTGATGGCAGCAGCCGCCCGCGCACCGCATCCGAAGGATTTCGCCAGCGCGCTCCGAAATCGTCGACCGGCCATCATCGCGGAGATCAAACGGGCCTCGCCGAGCAAGGGTGACATCCTGCCCGGCCTCGATCCGGCGGCGGTGGCGCGCGATTACGCCTCGTCAGGCGCGGCGGCGCTGTCGGTGCTGACTGACGCTCACTTTAAAGGAACGCTTGAAGATTTGCGGGCGGTGCGCGCGACCGTCGATCTGCCGCTGCTGCGCAAGGACTTCGTGCTCGATGCGTACCAGGTCTATGAAGCGCGCGCGGCGGGCGCGGATTGTATCCTGCTGATTGCCGCGATGCTTGGCGAGGACGAGATGCGGCGGCTCGCCCGATGCGCACACGAACTGAAGATGGCAGCGCTGGTGGAGGTTCATAATCGCGCTGAGCTCGAAAGCGCTGAGCGCGTCGGTGCTCAATTGCTCGGAATCAACAACCGCGATCTGCATACCTTCCACACCTCGCTTTCGGTTACCGAAGAGCTGCTGCGCGGCTATCGCGGCGGCGCGCTGATCGTCGCGGAGAGCGGGATCGATTCTCCTGACGATATCCGGCGGCTTGCCCGGGCCGGAGCGCAAGCGTTTCTGATCGGCGAAAGCCTGCTGCGCGATGGACACCCGCGCGAGCGGCTCGCCGCGATGGCCGGTGCGCTCGACGGAGTTAACGCGCGATGAGTGTAAAGATCAAAATCTGCGGCGTCACTCGGGTGGAGGACGCGATGCTGGCCGTCGAACTCGGCGCGGACTTTATCGGGTTGAACTTCCATCCGCCGAGCCCGCGCTGCATAGCGATCGATCGCGCGCGCGAGATCCGGATTGCGGTTGCCGATCGATGTCGTATCGTCGGCGTGTTCGTCAACGCATCGCGCGAATACATCGCGGAGCGCATGACCGCG
Source organism: Pseudomonadota bacterium (assembly GCA_021324855.1). Taxonomy (GTDB): domain Bacteria; phylum Desulfobacterota; class Binatia; order Binatales; family Binataceae; genus JAJPIG01. The sequence goes on from JAJPIG010000013.1 coordinate 21,465, forward strand.
CTCCGGCTCGACCTTATCCAATTTCATGGTGATGAAGATGAAGCGGCACTTGAAGGATGGGGCGTGCCGACGATCCGCGCGATTCGACTGAAGCCCGAGGATTACGGCGCGCCGTTTCCGCCCACGCGCGCCGAGTACATCCTGATCGACCGGTTTCATCCGCAACTCTACGGCGGCGCCGGCCGGACGATTGCGCTCGAAGGTTTGCGCGGACGCGATTTGAGCCGGGTCTTCATTTCCGGCGGCCTTACGCCCGACAATGTCGCGGCGGCAGTGGCGCTTAATCCATTCGCGATCGATGTGGCGAGCGGCGTTGAATCAGCGCCCGGCGTCAAGCACGATGCGAAGCTCAGGAGCTTCTTTCGCAATGCAAAGTTATCCGGATAGGCACGGACGCTACGGTCGTTTCGGCGGGCGCTACATCGCCGAAACTCTGATGCCTGCGTTGGTCGAGCTTGAGCATGCATACCGCGCCGCGCGCCGCGATCCGAAGTTCAAAGCCGAGTTCGAGCGCAACCTGCGCGACTACGTCGGCCGGCCGACGCCGCTGTTCCATGCCGCCAATCTGACGCGCCGGCTCGGCGGCGCGAAAATCTATCTGAAGCGCGAGGATCTCTGTCATACAGGCGCGCACAAGGTGAATAACACGCTCGGTCAGGCGCTGCTCGCGGCACGAATGGGCAAGCGACGTATTACCGCCGAGACCGGCGCGGGACAGCACGGCGTCGCGACCGCGACGATGGCCGCACTGTTCGGGATGCAATGCGAAGTCTTCATGGGCACGCTCGACATCGAGCGCCAGGCACTCAACGTCTTCCGGATGAAGCTGCTGGGCGCGAAGGTCACGCCGGTCGATTCGGGCAGCCGCGGACTCAAGGATGCGATGAACGAGGCGCTGCGCGATTGGATCGCGACCGTGCGCGACACTTATTACCTCATCGGCACGGCGGCCGGGCCGCATCCGTATCCATGGATCGTGCGCGAGTTCCAGACCGTGATCGGCCGCGAAACGCGCCGTCAGATCCTCGCCGCGGAAGGCCGCCTGCCTGATTTGCTGGTCGCGTGCGTAAATGGCGGCTCCAACGCGATCGGACTGTTTCATCCCTTCATAAAGGATAGTGGCGTGAGGATGATCGGCGTCGAGGCAGGCGGGCTTGGATTAAACGGTCCCTCGCATGCCGCGACGATCACGGCCGGTTCGGTCGGCGTACTGCACGGCGCGCGCACGTTCCTGTTACAGGACGAACTCGGCCAGATTCGCGAGACTCATTCGATCGCTGCCGGGCTCGATTATCCGGGGGTCGGCCCGGAGCTCGCATGGCTCAAGGATTCGGGCCGCGCTGAGTACGCCACCATTACTGACGCCGAGGCGCTTGCGGCGCTGCGGACGCTCTCCGAGACCGAAGGCATCATTCCGGCGCTCGAGAGCGCTCACGCGGTGGCGCACGCGATCCGGATCGCGCCGGAACTTCCCAGGGAACAGGTGATGATCGTCAATCTCTCCGGCCGCGGCGACAAGGATATGCAGACTGTTGCTGGCGCGCTCGGAACGGGCCTCAAGGAGTGAGGAGGGTAATGAGCGGGCGAATCGAAAGGAAATTTCGCGCACTGGCCGAGCGCGGCGAAGCCGCCCTGATTCCGTTCGTCTTCGCGGGCGACCCGACGCTCGACCATACACGCCGGATCGTGCTCGAGCTTGAATCGCGCGGTGCGGATCTGATCGAGCTCGGCGTGCCGTTTTCCGATCCGATGGCTGACGGGCCGGCGAATCAGCGCGCCGGCGCACGTGCGCTTCGGGCCGGCGCCTCGGTCGCCGCGGTCCTCGGCCTGGTCTCCGATCTGCGCAAGGAGACCGACATCCCGCTCGTGCTGTTCGGCTACTACAACCCGATTCTGCAGTACGGGCCGGCGCGCTTCGCGGCGGATGCCGAGCGGGCCGGCGCCGACGGATGCCTGGTGGTTGATCTGCCGCCCGAAGAGGCCGCTGAGCTTCGCGGTCCGATACGTGAACATGGCCTAGATCTGATCTATCTGCTCGCGCCGACCACGTCGCTCGAGCGGGCGCGGCGCATCGCGCGCGCGGCGAGCGGCTTCCTCTACTATGTCTCCGTGACGGGAGTAACCGGCACGCGCGCCGAGCTCGATTCCGATCTGGAGCCGCGCGTGCGTGAAATCCGAACGATCACGCGGCTGCCGATCGGCGTCGGCTTCGGCATCTCAACCGCCCAGCAGGCGGGGCAGGTAGCGAGCTTCGCGGCGGCGGTGGTCGTTGGGAGCGCATTCTCATTGCTAATCGAGGCGAATCCGCAGGCGCCGGAGCGCGCGGTCGGCGAGCTCGCGGGCGCGATGAAGGCAGCGGTTCGAGCATCGGCGAGCGCATCGGTCAGAGCGGTGAGCAGCTAATCGATGGCGCAAAGGATACGCATGGAAAACGCAGCCGAGCGGCAGGAGGGCATGGCCGATGACCTGTGGACGAAATGCCCGGCTTGCAAGGGCATCACGTTTCGCAAGGAGGTCGAGCGCAACCTCAATGTCTGCCTGAAATGCGACTATCATTTTCGTCTGACCGTTGAGCAGCGCCTCGCCGTCACGATCGATCGCGGCACCTGGCGCGAGCGCTTCGCCGAGCTCGCCGGCACCGACCCGCTCGAGTTCATTGACAGCAAGCCCTACCCCGAGCGTCTGGCGCAGGCGCGCCGCGCGACCGGCCGTAACGATGCAGTGGTCGTCGGTACTGGAAAAATCGAAGGACAGCGTGCGGCGGTCGGCATCATGGATTTCAGCTTCATGGGCGGGAGCATGGGAATCGTCGTCGGCGAGAAGCTCGCCCGCCTCTTCGATTACGCGGCTGAGCAGCGACTGGGCGTGATCGTATTTTCGTCCTCGGGCGGCGCGCGGATGCAGGAGGGAGCGCTCGCGTTGATGCAGATGGCGAAGGTCGCGCTGGCGATTGGCCGCTTGCGCGATGCGCGGCTGCCGTACATCTCGGTGCTGTGCGATCCGACCGCTGGCGGCGTCGCGGCGTCCTTCTCGATGCTTGGCGACCTGAATATCGCGGAACCCGGCGCGCTGGTCGGATTTGCCGGCCGCCGTGTCATCGAACAGACAACCAACGAGCGGCTGCCGGACAGTTTTCAGCGTGCCGAGTTTTTGCTCGAGCACGGGATGCTCGACATGATCGTCGCGCGCGACCGGATGCGATTTACGCTCGCGACGCTGCTCAGGATGCTGACCTCGAACAGTCGAAAGGCCGCGCCAGGACGAGGGCAGGCGCGCAAAGCGCATCGAAGTTGATCCTTGCGGCGACGCCGCTAAAATTGCCACGCATGGCGCGTGACACCGATACCATCGACTGGCTCTACTCTCTCGAAGCGCGCGGCGAGATTTACAAGCTCGAGCGGATGGAGCGCGCGCTGGCGATGCTCGGCAATCCACATCGCAGGCTCCGCGCGATCCATATCGCCGGCACGAAGGGCAAGGGCTCCGTCGCCGCGTTGATCGACAGCACGCTCCGCGCCGCGGGAATGCGCGTTGGCCTCTATACGAAGCCTCATCTGGTACGCCTGACCGAGCGGACCCGGATCAATGGGGCCGAGATGCCCGGCCAGCAAATGATCGATTACATCGTGCGGCTCCGCGCGATCTACGAACGCGCGGGACTCGCGCTGACGTTCTTCGAGTTCACCGTCGCCCTGATGTTTCTCTACTTCGCCGAAGCGAAGGTCGAGGTTGCGGTGATCGAGACCGGGCTCGGCGGGCGGCTCGATTCGACCAACGTGGTGCGCCCGGAGCTCTGCGTGATTACGCCGATCGGCTTCGATCACATGGAGCAGCTCGGCTACACAATCAGCGCGATCGCGGCCGAAAAGGGCGGCATCATCAAGCACGGCGTGCCTGTCGTCGTCGGTGCGGGAGACCCCGAGGCCCGCCTGGTGCTCAGCGAGATCGCAGCCGGGCGGCAGAGCCCCGTGCGCATGATCGGGCGCGATTTTTCATACAGCTCCGGCGCGCCGGCTCATCGTTTCGATTACCAGGGGCTGGCGCTGAATCTGCCGGGCGTCGAGATCGGGCTGGCCGGGCCGTTCCAGCATGAGAACGGCGCAATTGCGATCGCAGCGATCGAAGCGCTGCGGGCGCAAGGATGGCCGATCGATGAGGCTGCCATCCGACGCGGCTTTCGCGAGGTGGTATGGCCCGGACGGTTCGACATCGTATCGCGGGCACCGATGGTGATTCTCGATTGCGCCCACAACGAGCTGAGCATTGAAGCGCTGCTCAGGACCATGGATGTTGAGCTCAGCCCGGATATCAAACCGTGGTTGGTTTTCGCTTGTCTCCAGGATAAGAGGTACGACCGGATGGCGCAGTTGCTGGCGCCGCGGGTGCGAGAGGCCATTCTGACGACCGTAAAACCCAAGCGCCCACTTGACCCGGAGCAGCTAAAACCGCTATTTGGCTCACTGGTCTCTACCCGCGTAGTACGTGACCCGCTGCGTGCGATGGAACTGGTAATGGAGCAGGCGGCTGTTAACGAGGTGGTGCTGGTGACAGGCTCGGTATATCTGGTTGGGGAGGTATACCCGTGGTTTCTCGCCCAAGCGGGGCGCAAGGGGCTTTTTCCTGAAGCTCAACCTTAACAGGCTTCTCGTCTATTCTTTGATACTCGCGATCGTGCTCCTCCGGGGGACGTCCGGATGGTGTCGCGATTCGCATGGCATCCCGCAGCCGGTAATCCAGTCGCATCGCGGACCGGTCGATGTCAGCGGCCGCGAGGTCATCTACAACTCCAAGACCGATACTTTCATTGTGCGCGGCGACGCCGTGATGAAGCAGGCGAAAACCTTGCTCAAGGCCGATGAAATCTGGGTGATGCGTCGCGATCACAAGGCGCGCGCCGTCGGTCACGTTCATCTGACCGATCCAGAGGGTAGCGTGACGGCCAAAAGCGCCACGCTCGACCTGGTCACCGAAACCGTCCAGCTCGATAACGGCGAAGTCTACGCGCATAACAACAGCTACCGGTTGGCGGGTAAGAAGATCAACAAGCTGCCCGGCCAGCACTACCAGGTGGAAAACGGCTTCTTCACGACCTGTGGCGCCGAAAAAGGCACGCCCGATTGGAGTATTGCCGGCGACCAGATCGATCTCCACATGGGCAGTTCAGGGACTGCAAAGGATGCCAGCTTTAACATCCTCGGCGTTCCGGTGCTGAAGGTGCCGACGGCGATGTTTCCCGCCGATTCAACCCGCCATAGCGGGTTCCTCAGTCCGCGAATGGGCGAGTCGGGTCTGCGCGGCTTTCAGTACCTACAGCCCTATTACCTTGCCATCAACAAGAGTTCAGACGCGACGGTGGCGCTCGACGTCGAAACTTCGCAACGTGTCGGTCTGATGTCCGAGTATCGGCTGACCAACGGCCCTGACGATTTCTTCTGGGCCGATGGCGGGTTCTACAATGAAAATTTGCGGAGCGCCGCCAACCGCCAATCGGATATCGTCGATAGTCAGGTCGCCTCGCCGTTTATTCCGCTGGACCGTTACGATCTCATCGCGATGGCGCGCCAGCATCTCACTGACGACCTGACGGTGTACGGCGATGCGTTGAGCGTCAGCGATCCATTCCTGCTCCGCGAGCTGAACCTTTGGACGCTGTCACGCGGCTTCGATACACCGTTCAACTCGCTGCGCAACGCGCAGTCGGATTTCGGCGCGATTGAGGATTATGGCAGCGGCTACGCGCAATTTAGCGGCGTCGTGAATCAGGATCTTATTCAGCCGCAGCGCTTCGCGTTGCAGACCCTGCCTTCGTTGTCCTTTGCCGGAATGATGCCGCTTGCGAACGGACTTGCGTACGCGGCTTACAATGTTCAGGCGGTCAACTATTGGCGTCAGACGGGGTTGAGCGGACAACGCCTAGATATCAATCCGCATCTGACGGTGCCCTGGAACCTTGGTCAGTATCTTTGGGGCTACGGCACGATTGGGATGGACGAGACGCTGTACGAATCATCCGGCGACAACATCACCGTCATTCCGGTCGGCCAGCAGTTTGCAGGTCACCAACTCCAGTACAATAACGCCTTGGTGCAGGGCCTTCCCGGCCCGAACGGATTTAATCATCGCGAGCTGCCGTATGCGCAGTTCAGCGCAGGCACCGAACTTGAGCGGGTCTACAATTTGAACTGGGAATCGGTTGAAAAGATCAAGAATACTATCGATCCGTTCTTCACTTACACGTACGTTCCAAATGTCAACCAGAACAATCTGCCGCTCTTCGATCAGGTTGATCGTTACAACGCGCGCAGCCTGCTCACCTATGGCATTACCACCAGCCTGATCGCCAAGATCCCGGGTGCGGCATCGCTGCCGACCGCACCGGCCGAGCAGCCCGGCTCACCTATAACCCTTTCCGACGGCTTCTTCGGTCAGCGCGCGGCGCAAACCATTCGCGGCGGCGACCAGATCGATGAAGTGGCGCGTCTCACGATTCAACAGGACTACGACACTGATCATGCGGTCGATCCGATTTCGGGCTCTGGGATGTCGGACGTGCAAGCGACGCTCGCTCTGCTGCCGACCAAGATTGCCTCGTTCGGCTCGACCGTAGATTACGATCCGCGCACGCGTCAGCAGATCAATTTCGCGAGCGTGTTCTTCGACTTTCAACCGCCGTGGACCAGGAACACGCCGAACCTTTACATGGGCCGCGCGCTCAGCGGCTCGTTCCTGCAGTTGTCCTATAACTACATCGGGCCGCACGCCACCGTCTTCACACCGACTGAACCGAACGGCAGCGAATTGGTCATGCTGCGCATGTATTACGATCTGTTCGATCGGCTGGGCGTCTACTTCGCGCCTCAGTACGATTTGAGCGCATCGCGGTTGCTTACAGCCGAGTACGGCATCCGCCTCAAGTCGCCCTGCGATTGCTGGTCGGTCGACTTCGGCATCATGGACACAGTCAACCCGAACGAACTGGCCTACCAGTTCCAGGTCACGCTCGGCGGACTGGGCTCGGTCGGTCAGATGCCTTTCGGCCGCAATCCGTTCCAGATCCTGGGCGTGAACCGCCAGCCGGGCTTCTTCCCGGGTTATTAGAAACGCGCCGCACCCCGGCGCCGTGGCCGAAGTGTGTCGATGTATGGCGCGTGGTTTCCGACGTGCGGTAGTATAGCTACATGTCCGAAATTAGTTTCGAAACCGAGCCGAGCCGCTACCGGCATCTGCGGCTTGAAGCCGACGCCGATCGCGCGCGGATCATCCTCAAGGTCGACGAGAACGGCGGCCTGCGCCCGGACTATCTGCTGAAATTGAACTCTTACGATCTCGGGGTCGATATCGAGATCGCGGATGCCGTCAATCGACTCCGCTTCGAGCATCCGGGCGTCTCGGTGGTGACGCTGACCAGCGGACTGAGCGATGTGTTCTGCGCGGGTGCAAACATTTTCATGCTGGCCGGCTCCGATCACAGCTTCAAGGTCAACTTCTGTAAGTACACCAACGAGACGCGGCTGGCGATGGAAGAGGCGAGCGCGCTCTCAGGCCAGCGCTATGTCGCCGCGCTCAATGGCGTTTGCAGCGGCGGCGGTTATGAACTGGCGCTGGCATGCGACGAGATTTGGCTGGTCGACGATCGCCGCTCGGCCGTCAGTCTGCCGGAGATTCCCTATCTCGGCGTACTGCCCGGCACGGGCGGGCTGACGCGCTTGGTCGACAAACGCAAGGTGCGCCGCGACATCGCCGATGTTTTCGTGACGCTGGCCGAGGGAGTGCGCGGCGAACGCGCCCTTGCGTGGGATCTCGTCGACGCGCTCATTCCGCGCTCGCGCTTCGCCGAGGCCGTCGAGCAGCGCGTTGACAAATTGGTCGCGGCGCGCGATTCCGGCCGCGCTGCGCGCCGCGGAATTGTGCTCGACCTACTGAATCCGGCGGCTCGTGAAAATGAGATTCGTTATCGCCATCTGACGCTGACGCTCGATCGCGCACGTCGCCTCGCCGAATTGCGCATCGATGGTCCGGCGGCTGTGGAGCCGATTCCTGCCGATGCGGCGCAGCTCGGCGCTGACTGGTATCCGCTGCGGCTTTTTCGCGAGCTCGATGATGCGCTGCTCCGGTTGCGTTTCAACCATCCCGAGATCGGCCTGGTCGCGGTCAGGTCGACCGGAAGTCTCGATCGGGTGCTCGCGCTCGACCATCAACTGCATGCGCATCGCGACGACTACTTCGTGAAGGAAGTCCTGCTGCTGATGCGCCGCGCGCTCAAGCGGATGGACCTCACGGCGAAGAGCTTCTTCGCCTTGATAGATGACGAATCCTGCTTCGGCGGCTTTCTGCTCGAAACCGCCCTCGCCGCCGATCGCATCTACATGAAATCGAGCGGCAAGACCGCAATTGCGACCAGCGTCTTGAACGGCGGCGCACTGCCGATGCCGAACGGTCTGAGTCGTCTCGCGACGCGTTTCCTCGCCCGCCCGGAGCATGCGGCGCGGCTGGCATCGGAAGCATCGCGGTTCGACGCGGAGCGGGCGATGGCGGCGGGGCTGGTGACGGCCGCACCCGACGAGCTCGATTGGGACGACGAGATTCGTCTCGCGATCGATGAACGGCTGTCGCTGTCGCCGGATGCGCTGACCGGGATGGAGGCGAGCTTGCGCTTCGCCGGGCCCGAGACCATGGAGACCAAGATTTTCGGACGCCTCTCTAGCTGGCAGAACTGGATTTTCCAGCGGCCGAACGCGGTCGGGCCGCGCGGCGCGCTCAAACTTTACGGAAGGCCCGAAAGTCCGCAATTCGACTGGCATCGCACATGAGCAACGAAATTCCAAACAACGTCAATCTCGAATCGGATCAACAACTGCGCCGCGCGCTCGCCGGGTGGCATCCGCATTACCTCGAGTGGTGGCGCGAGGTCGGTCCCGAGGGCTTCGATGCCTCGCGGGTTTATCTCCGCACTGCGATCAGCGTCTCAGCGGAAGGCTGGGCCAACTACGGCTACGTGCGGATGCAGGACTATCGCTGGGGGATCTTCCTCGCTCCCGAGGTGATGGATCGCAGGATCGGCTTCGGCGATCATTACGGCGAACCGGTGTGGCAACAGGTCCCGGGCGATCACCGCAAGGAACTCCGCAGGATCATCGTTACGCAGGCTGATACGGAACCGGCATCGGTCGAGCAGAATCGATTGCTGGGCAAGACTGCGCCATCGCTTTATGACCTGCGCAACATCTTCCAGTTGAATTGCGAAGAAGGACGCCATCTGTGGGCGATGGTCTATCTGCTGCACAGATATTTCGGACGCGACGGCCGCGAAGAAGCCGACGAGCTGCTGTATCGCCGCAGCGGCAATCCCGATCATCCGCGCATCCTGAACGCGTTCAACGCGCCGGTGCGCGACTGGCTCGATTATTTCTGCTTCAGCATGTTCTCCGATCGCGACGGCAAATATCAGCTCGCAGCGCTGGCCGAGAGCGCCTTTGATCCGCTCTCCCGCACGACGCGCTTCATGCTGACGGAAGAGGCGTTCCATATGTTCGTCGGCGAGAGCGGCATCCAGCGCATCGCGGCGCGCACGGCCGACGTAATGCTGCAGAAGGACCGCGACGATCTGTTCGAGCTCGGCGTCATCCCGCTCGGAGTACTGCAGAAATATATCAACTATTGGTACACCGAAGCGCTTGACCTGTTCGGCGGCGAGGATTCGAGCAATGCGGCGACCTATTTCGCGGCCGGGCTGAAGGGCCGCTTCCAGGAAGACGACTATCCCGAGCATCTGGCGCTCGATCAGACTTACGAGTTGCGCAAGCCCGACGGATCGATCGAGAAAATCCCGATGCGCCGCGCGATGAACGCGGTGCTGCGCGACGCCTACGTCGAAGATTGCCATCGTGGACTGCGGCGCTGGAACCGCGAGCTGGAGCATCGGAAGATCGACGCGCGGCTCTACCTTCCGGCGGTCTGCTTCAATCGCAAGGTCGGCGCGTTCGCCGGCCTGCCCTGCGATCCATGGGGCAAAATTCTCCGGCGCGAGGAGTTCGAACGTCGCCGTTCCGAATGGCTTCCGACCGAAGAGGATCGCGCCCGGGTCGCCGCGGTGATGAAGCCGGTCTACGAGCCGGGCAGGATCGCGAACTGGATCGCGCCGCCGGCCAAGGGCATCGGCGGCAAGCCTGGCCTCGAGTTCGAATACGTCCAGTTCAACTGACGATTCGCATTCATGGCGAGTGAGAGGCGAAGGGCGAAGGCGCTCGAGGTCCGCCGGATCACAGGACGGCGGCTGACGGCGCGCGAGCGATGGATTGCCGTGCTGCGCAAATTTACGCGCGGCCTCGAGGAGCCGGGCAGCAAACGCTACTGGGCGCCGGAGTTCGAGACCGCATCGCGCAGCCGAATCCGGGAAATCCAGGAGGAGAAGCTCGCCGCGATGCTTCCCTACCTCTACGAGCAAAGCCCGTTCTATCGCGCCAAGTTCCGCGCCGCCGGGCTTACCCCCGGTGACATCCGCTCGCTCGATGACCTGGTGAAATTTCCGATCACGACCAAACAGGAAATGACCGCGGACGTGCAGACGCATCGGCCGTGGGGCACTTACACGCCTATCGACGATCGAGTCTGGCGCGACTCGGGATGGATGGTTTTCTCGACCTCGGGCACCACCGCGACCCCACGCCCGTTCCGCTACACGCAGCTCGATCGCGAACTTTGGGCGATTACCAGCGCGCGTTCGATGTACGCGATGGGCATCCGCGCCGGCGACCTGGGACTCACCTGCACGACCTATAATCCGCACGTCTTTTTCTGGTCGGTGCATTACGGTTGGAACCTGATGCGGGTCGGGATCGTGCCGGGCGGTGTGCCGACTGAGCGCCGCGTCGTGATGATCGATCTCTACCGGCCGACGGTAATCGCCGCCACGCCTTCGTATGCGCTCCATCTGGCGAACGCGATGCGTGAGGCGGGGTACGATCCGGCGCGCAGCTCAATCAAACGGCTGGTATGTGCCGGCGAACCCGCCTCAGGGATCGCGGCGACGCGCCGGCGCATCGAGCAAACCTGGAACGCCGCATTCCACGACGTCTATGGATGCACCGAGGCGGTGCCGGCCGGATGGGCGTTTACATGCGAGGACGCGCTGAAGGAAGAACCGGTCTCAACCCACGTGCCCGAGGATTTGCAAATCTGGGAGACCGTTGACCCTCGAACGTTTGAGCCGGTTCCGAGAGGAGCGCGGGGACTCACCGTCGTGACGAACCTGAATTCGGAGGGCTCGCCGCAACTGCGCTTTCTGATCGGCGATTTCACGGTGCTCGATTACGATCGATGCGCCTGCGGGCGGACACTCGCGCGGGCGCGCGGCGGCTTCGTCGGCCGCGCCGACGATATGCTCAACGTGCGCGGGCTGACGCTCTTTCCGTCCGCCATCGAGGAAATCGTGCGCGGCTTCGATGTTTTGGCGGATGAGTTTCAGATCGTCCTCGAGACCGAAGGCGTGATGGACATGCTGACGATCGTCGCCGAAACGCGCGAGCAGATTAGCGGCATCGAGGCGGACGAGCTCCGCGCGCGTCTCATCGGGGAAATCTCGCGCCGCTGCGAGCTTCGCCCGCGGGTCGAGCTGGTGCCCGCCGGTACGCTGCCGAAGACCGAATTCAAGGCCAAACGCGTTCTCGATCGACGCAAGATCCTGTAGACCTCGCTGGAGCGGGAGACTCGCGCGCCGAGCGATCAATCGCGGGTTGCGATTAGAGTGACTCGACGGCTGTCGCGATAGTCAAGTAATCTCTGCCAATCTGCGATGCGGGCGTTGTGCCAGTCGTAAAAGGTAAATTGCCAGCCGAAAACTGCTTAGTATCAGCTCGAGTGCGACGCGGGTCGGTGTTCCAACCAATCATTATGCGATCACCACGGTCAAGGGCCCGGATCGCTGGGTGACTGGAACGGCTCCGCTTGCGGCTTTGTCCGGTTAGACCGCCGAGGTGCGGCTGGCAACGCGTGAGGCGACCGCGAACGCGACAATCGCAAAACCAATCGACACTGGGATGCTGAGTGAGAAGGGTGGCAGAGCGCCGATTGCCGCCGCCGGATAGGCGAGATAAAGACCCTTGCGCAACGCCGCCATCTGGTAGGTCAAAGGATTAATCCGCATGACCCAGGCGAGCCATGACGGCGCGCCGTTGGCCGGAAAAAATGCGCCGGATAGAAACCAGATCGGAACGAGGATCGAGTTCATGATCAAATGGAAGCCGCGCGTCGACTCGATCCGCCAGGCGATCGTCAGGCCGATACTGGTGAGGGCGAACGCGATCAGCGCCATCATCATTGCCGTCGTTACGATCGCCGACAGGCTCAGCGCGATACCGGCCAGCGGCGCGAGCGCGAGAAAGATTAGCCCCTGTGCCAGTGCCAGCGTTGTGCCACCGAGCGCCTGTCCGAGGATCACGGTCGCGCGCGAAATCGGCGCGACCAGCACCCCTTGCAGGAAGCCGGCCTGCCGATCCTCAACCGTCTGGATAGTCGCGAAAATCGCGGTGAACAGCAGCACCAACATGATCACGCCCGGATAGAAGTACTGCACGTAGTCGATTCCTGCAGGCATCCCGCTCGGCTTGAATGACGCCCGAAAACCCCATCCGATCAGAACCCAAAAGATCAACGGCTGGACGAGCGAGCCAATGATCACGCTGCGCTGACGGCGAAAGCGCGTGATCTCGCGCCACCACAGAGTTGCCGCCTGAACCGGGACGATGCTCATGACGCCGAATCGGGCGCGCCGGCAAAGAAGCGATCGCCGGTCAAATGAATGAACACATCTTCGAGCGTTGGCTTTCCGAACGTAACTGAATCGATTTCGCCGCCGAGCGCATCGACCATTTCCGCCACCAATGCGTGACCGCGCGGATGTTCAACCCGCACCGTCCCGTCGACTATCGTGCCGCTTACGCTGAATCGTTCGGCAAGTTTGCGGCTGAAAGTCTCGGGTGCTGCGGCCCGAATCACGATGACATCGCCGCCGACCCGGGCCTTCAGCTCGCCCGGCGCGCCGATCGCGACCATCCGGCCCCGATGCAGGATCGCTATCCGATCGCATTGCCCGGCTTCTTCCATGTCATGCGTCGTGAGCACGATCGTGACCCGATTCGCGGCACGAAGTTCCGCCAAAGCGGAATGAAATTCGCGACGCGCTGCCGGATCGAGACCCGTGCTGGGCTCGTCGAGAATCAACAGCTCAGGTTCGTGGAGCATTGCCTTCGCGAGTTCGACGCGGCGCTTGAGCCCGCCGGATAGCGTTTCAACCACGTCGTTCGCGCGATCGGTGAGGCTGAGCCGCTCCAGCATCAGGCGGCTCCGCTCGTGCAATCGCGTGCCGGTGATCCCGAACAGCCGCCCGTGATGCGCGAGGTTCTCGGCGACCGTGAGCTTCTGATCGAGGCTCGGATGCTGAAACACAACCCCGAGGCGGCGGCGTACCGCCATCGTGTTGCCCGCCAAATCGTGGCCGAAGACGCGGGCCGTTCCGGAAGCGGATGCCGCGAGCGTCGACAGAATACGAAACAGAGTGGTCTTGCCGCCGCCATTGGGGCCCAAAAAGCCGAAAATTTCTCCTGCTTTGACGGCAAAAGTCACATCGTCAAGAGCGCGCCGCTCGCTGTACGAGAAGCTCAGATGCTCGACTTCGAGCGCCAACGGTGGCGCAGCGGCGTCACCGCGCGAACCAACGCGGTCGCTAACAACTTCTTGGATGTCCATGGTGCGGCGGCCTACAGAGAATCGATTATCCGCCGCCGTAAATGATGCTTCAACGCGCCAAATAACCACCGTCAACCGGCAGCGCCGCACCGGTGATGAACGAGGCATCATCCGACGCGAGAAACGCAATCGCGGCGGCGATCTCCGACGGCTCGGCCACGCGGCCCATTGGATGCGACGGGCCGATCGCCTTCCAAATCGAATCATCGATGTGATCCTGACCCTTCAGAATCGAGCCGAGGATCAGGTTCGTCTTGACCCCGCCGGGACAGACGCAATTCACGCGGATCCCATCGGCAGCGTAGCGCGTCGCGAGCGAGGTCGTGAGCTGCAGCACACCGGCCTTGGTGACGTTGTAAAGGAAAGTACTTTTTCCATCCATCTCCTGACCGACAAAGGACGAGATTGAGGCGAGATTCACGATCGCCCCGGAGCGTTGCTTCAGCATGATCGGAATGATCGCGCGCGACACCAGAAACATACTGGTGAGGTTCACAGCGATGAGCCGGTTCCAGTCCTCGAGCGAAGTTTCGGTGATATCCCCGACGTGATGGATGCCGGCATCGTTGACCAAAATGTCGACGCGGCCGAACTGGCTGGTAGCGGTCGCGGCGATAGAGGCGGCGGTCTCCTCGCGCGAAACATCGCCCGCGACGGTCGCCACCTTCGTGCGATGCGCGGAGCCGGCTTGGCGTGCGATCTCGTCGAGCGTCTTTTGATTCAAATCGTTGAGGACGAGATTTGCGCCCTCCTGCGCAAGTCGTAGCGCGGTAGCCCGTCCGATACCGCTGCCGGCGCCGGTTACGATTGCGATTTTGCCGTCGAGCCTCATCTTGATGCCTCCTTATTGCGGGTGCGGATGGTTACCGCAGGATCCTCGGTACGCAGAGATGGCGCTTGATCCAAGTCCAATCCCATGCTCATCAAGCCGATCGCGCCAGAGCAAGCATCCGAAGCGGGCGGCATGATCGGGCCGGTCATCGCGTCGCGGATCATACGCTCCAGCTCGCGCGCGCGCATCAGCGAGTTCACGCCGCACGCGATCGTGACGTTATTGATGATCCGTTGCAGCGCGTTGCCGACAGCGAGCTTGGCGCGCAGAAACCAATCGAATGCCGCCATCGTCGGGCCGTGTGCGTCATGCTCCCACGCGGCGCGGTAGACCATGTAGCGCGCGGCTTCGATCTCAGTGACCATGTCGCCGACGCGACGCGCGACGTCGGGATGATAGCCCATCACCTGCGTATGCCCGCGCGCCATCCGATGACTCAGAAACTCTTGCGCCCACTTGACGATTCCGAGTCCGACGCCGAGATAGCAGGCTGCGAAGCCGCCGAACGCCCACGTCGATTCCTCGACAATAAAGCCGCGCGTAAAATCCGAGATCTCGTACAAGACCAGATCGTCGGGTACGAAGGCGCCATCGAAATCGGCCTGGTTGCTGCGCGTTGCGCGCATCCCAAGCGTGTCCCAGATATCGGTGAAGGTGATCTCCTTTTGTTTCGCATCCACCAGCAGCGCGATCAGTTGCGTGGGATTCGGATGATTCTGCGGATGCGCGAACAGGTAGCAGTAGTCCGACGACTCGACCATCGAACAGAACGTCTTGCGACCGTGGATACGGTAGCCGCCGGGCACGCGGCGCGCCTCGATCGAGAAGACGTACGAACTCGGCAGCAGACTGGATGTGCCGGGTTCGGTCGCGGACGTGCACATCAGCTTGCCATCCTTGATCGCGAGGTCGGCAACGCGCTGACGAACGGCGAGCGGAATGCGCTGCCGATCCGAGATTCCGCCGGTCGCGTTCATATGCATGTTGAAGGCGAGCGCCGTCGCGCCGCATCCCTGCGCAAGTTCTTCGGCCACCGCGACCCATCCGATTGCGCCGACGCCGAGCCCGCCGAGTTCCTTTGGAACCGCGATGCCGAACATCCCGGCGTCACGCAGCGCGGCATAGTTCTCGACTGGTGCGCTGCGTTCGCGGTCGTGGGTCGCGGCGCGCGTGGCGAAATCCCTGGCGAGCTCGCGCGCCGCGTCTTTAAGACGCTTTTGCTCAGGGCTGAGATCGAAATCCATCGTTGGGCTTCCCTGTTCTGACCGCGGTCTGCGGCTGCTTGTCTTTTCGCACAGGTACGTTCGTTGGAAAAGTCTTCGACCTTGTCATTTGCAGGAAAATTCGCGAATGACGAGCCATGGTGTTATTTCGACCCGACGATCATCACGTTGCGGACGCCGAGATGGCTCCAAAGGACTGGGATGCACAGTGCCGACATCGTCGACTCCATCGCAATCTTGAAGCGCGTATCGACCATCGGACGTCCCCGCAGCATCGGAGATTGAAATGACCTGAATCCCGCCGCGCGCATCCGCACCCGCAGATCGCGATGCGACATCATGCAGAGATGAAACGGGCGATCCTTGTGATGGCCGAGGCGGTTCGGACACCAGACCAAGTAACGGCCGCCGGGACGCAGGACACGTACGACCTCGCGCAGATGACGATCGACATCATCGGGATGCAGATGCTCGATCATTGAGGTGCTGACGGCGAAATCGAAGGTCGCATCCGGAAGCTCCAGCCGCACGGCGTTCATCCTGCGGAACTCGATGCGCCGGGCGACCTCCGGATCGCGCGCTGCCCGCAATTGCGCCAGTTGAAGCTCGCGCGTTGAAAGATCGATCGCGATCACGCGTGGCGCGCGCCGGGCGAGCGCGCACGTGAGATCGCCGGTGCCGCAGCCGATTTCGAGCACATCGCGGGCCGCTGCGCCCATCACGTGCCGGTAGAGTTTCAGCCGACGCCGCCGGCGCGCATTCCATTCCGGAATCGCGGATGAATCTGCCGGCGCGCCGGGCGGGGTGCGATCGTACGCCTGCTCGTATAGGCGCTCCCGTTCGAGTGCGTCGGCGTCGCGAAGCTCTGCATATGGATTTCGGTCCAAGGATTGGTTTCCTAAAGGCTTCATTTGGTTATGGCATGCGATCGAGAGAAGGTGAAGCCAACGCTCGGATACCGCGGCCATCGAGGTGAAAAATGCGACTTTAATTTGTGTTATTTGGTCGAGAGGTCTTTCAGTTTCATCGATTGATGTTTTTCTTCATTTAGTTTGACTGCATTCATGCAAATTGTCACAATCGCGGCGTGTCGGAGGGGCAAACTTCGGGGGGAGCCGGAGGCTCCAAGGAGGTATAAATAGCGATGCGTCTGATGGGGAGATCTTCTTTTGCGATCGCGCTCGGATTTGTGGGTACGCTCGCGCTCGCGACCACCGGTATGGCCGATGGGCATCATCACAGCACTCACAAAGCCCACGGCAGCGTCAATCACTGGGATGGCGACGGAGGCGGCGGTAGCTTCGGTCTCGGTGATTTGAACGGGACCTATGTCAACAGTTTCCAGGGCAACATCGGCAACGGCGTCTGGGTGGTAGGCAATGGCCTGCTGGTCGCAGATGGCCAGGGTAATATCACCGGCTCATCCGAATTGTTGAATGACTCGGCTGGCGACTTTTGCCCGGGTACGATCAGCGGCACCTATACCGTCAATGGCGATGGCACCGGTGGTCTGAACGTAACGTTCACGCCCGCGGCGACAGGCACAGTGGGCACCTGCTCTACTGTGAACGAGACGGCCGCGATCGTGATCGTTTCCGAAGATCACGTAAGCGTCGTCCAGACGAATACCGGTATGGCGGTACTCGGAAACCTGGTGCGCCAGCACCAGCCTGAGGGCGGCGATGGTGGCGGCGATTAGTCGCAACTGAGCGGTAATTTGCGAACGCAAAAGCGGGCGGCTCAGGCCGCCCGTTTTTTTTTAATCAAGGCCCGACCTAATTGCCGCTGTCGCCGGACGAGTCTGAATCGGAATCATTGCCGGAATCGTTTCCCGAATCGGACGACTGATCGTCGCCCGAATCCGACTGGTCGTCCCCCGACTGCATCGATTGATCCGACTGATCCGACTGGTCGGATTGATCGTTGGCGTCGCCGCTGTCGTCCGACGAATCGGATGCCGAGCCGTTGTCATTGCCTGAATCGTCCTGCGCCAACGTCAGCGGCGTCTGTGCAGCCGGCGCGCCCGCCTTGAAAATTGACTGCCGGACCGCATTTCCGGACATCAGCAGGAACGCGGCGACAATCGCAGAGGCTGCGTTGAATCGTTTTGGGCTCATCTTGCTGCTGCTCTTAAGAGCTCCTTGGGGATGAATGAGCATACTGCAAACGCTCGAATCGTCGCTATAGGGCGTCGTCGCGAGTGGCTCGCGTGGAGCGAGCGGCATCAGGCACGATAGAATGCGACCGGCCCGGCGCATCATCTGACGATCCGCACGGCGGAAGGTAAATCGATGGATTCGAAGGGAATCGTCGCGCTGTTCGACGTCGACAACACGCTGCTCGATAACGACCGGGTGGTCGCCGATCTGATGCGCCATCTTGAGCGCGAAGTCGGGCACGAGCGCCAGCAACGTTACTGGACGCTGTTCGAGCAACTACGCACCGAGCTTGGCTATGCCGACTACCTGGGCGCGCTGCAACGCTATCGCCTGGAGAATCCGCGCGACCCCCATCTGCTTACCGTCTCGTCCTTCCTGGTCAACTATCCGTTTGCGAATCGGCTTTTTCCTGAGTCGCTCGATGTCGTCGACAGCGTCCGTCAATGGGCGACCACGGTGATCTTTTCCGACGGCGACGTCGTCTTCCAGCCGCATAAAGTTGAGCGTTCCGGCCTTGCCGAGGAATTCGAAGGCCGCGTTCTGATCTATGTTCATAAGGAAGCCGAGCTTGACGATGTCCAGCATCGCTATCCCGCCGAACATTATGTGTTGATCGATGACAAGCTGCGGATTCTGAATGCGGTCAAGCATGCCTGGGGAGCGCGCGTTACGACGATTTTTCCACGCCAGGGTCATTATGCGAACGACCTCGCGGCGATCGCCAAACTTTCGCCTGCCGATATCAGCATCCGTCGCATCGGCGACCTGCTCCAATACGATCGCGACGCGATTCTGGCCGCGGCTCGCGCCGGCTAATCCGAGCCGCCCGCCGGCCCTGATTCGGATTCTTGCGTTGCGCCTGGAACTGCCGGAATATTGCGCATCGAACTGCAAGGGACTGAATCAGCAAAGATGAAATATGTCGGGACGCCGATGCCGGCGCTGAAGAGCCGCAGACTGGTTGCCGGGCGCGGGACTTACGTCAGCGATCTGCAGGTGGACGGGATGCTTCACGTTGCAATCCTGCGGAGTCCCTATGCGCACGCGCGCATCCGCAAAATCGATATCGGAGAAGCGGCAGCGGCCCCCGGCGTGGTGGCGATCGTCACCGGCGACGAGATCAAAAAGAACACAAATCCGATCGCGATGCCGCTTGATCCGGCGGCGGTTGGTTTGAAATCGACGAAGCCGTATGCGCTGGCGACGGATCGCGTGCGATACGTGGGCGAAGCGATCGCTGCGGTCGTCGCCGACAACAAGTACAACGCGCGCCGCGCCGCCGACCTGATCGAGGTCGATTACGAGGAACTGCCAGTCGTCGTCGATTGCGAAGCGGCGTTGGCGCCCGGAAGCCCGCTGGTCGAGCCTGAATGGGGCACCAACGCGATGGCGAGCCAGGAGTTCCGCGCGGGGGACGTAGAGCGGGCGTTTGCCGACGCCGACGGCGTCGTAAGCGGCATCGTTAAAACGCAGCGCTACACCGGCACGCCGATCGAGCCGCGCGGCTACCTCGCCGCATACGATTCGTTCCGCGAGCTGCTCACGGTCTGGGTCTCGACGCAGCAGCCGCACGTCCTCAAATCGATAATCGCCGACACGCTCGGAGTCGGAGAGGCGAACGTCCGGGTCATCCAGACCGACGTCGGTGGCGCTTTCGGCCTCAAGACTCCCACCTCGCAGGAGGACGTGCTGATTCCATACCTCGCGCGCAAGCTCGGCCGTCCCGTGAAATGGATTGAGGAGCGCGCCGAGGGCCTGCTCGCGGGGGGCCATGCGCGCGAGAATCGGATGCGGTTCGAGGCGGCCTGGCGCAAGGACGGATCAGTCACCGGATTGCGCGTCACGATCACCTCCGACCTCGGCGCGCCCGCAGGGATGCAGGGTTGGGGAATGGCGATGGTTACTGCGGCGTGCATCCCGACCATGTTCAAAATCCCGAACTGCCACATCCGGGTGAATGCAGTCGTAACGAATAAGTGCCCGTGGACTCCGTATCGCGGCTTCGGGAAGGAGGCTTCATCGCTGCTGATGGACCGCGTGATGGATCGCGTGGCCGCGGCCACCGGCCTCGATCGCGCCGCGGTGCGCTTTAAGAACTTCATTCAGCCGGAAGAATTTCCCTTTCATCAGGTAAGCGGCGTCATTCTCGACAGCGGCAATTATCCGGGCGCGCTGCGCAAGCTGCTCGAAGCGATCGATTACGAAAATTTCCCGAAATTGCAGGAAGAGGCGCGCCGCAATGGCCGCTGCCTCGGGCTGGGAATCGGCCATGAGCTGATGCCGGAGGGTGGCGCGATGCCCAACGCGCTCATCAGCTCATGGGACGGAGCAACCGTCCGAGTGACGCCTTCCGGCGAGGTCAAGGTGCTGACAGGCGTGACCTCTCCCGGCACGGGCAACGAAACCGGAATCGCGCAAATCGTCGCCGATTCGATCGGCGCTGATATTGAGACGGTAAGTGTCGTCCAAGGCGATACCGACTCATGTCCATTCGGTCTCGGCAACTACAGCTCGCGCAGCATCCTGATCGGCGGCGTCGCGGCGAGCCAGGCGGCGACGGAAATTCGCAGCAAGATGTTCAAGGTCGCATCCAGCATGCTCGAGGTGTTGCCGCCGGAACTCGAAGCGGAGTCAAGCAGGATTTTCGTCAAGGACACGCCAGGGCACTCCGTGACCTTCAAGGAGGTTGCGGGCGCGGTTTATCGCGATTCCTACGGCCAGCACGCGATCGATCTGGAGCCCGGCCTTGAGACTACCCGTTATTTCCGTCACGCCAACGTATACACGCGTCCCGAGATGCATCCGTTCGGCGGCATCAACACTTACCCGTCGTGGCCGAGCGGAATGGGCGCCTGCATCGTCGAGGTTGATCCCGAAACCGGCGTAATCAAGGTGCTGAAATATTTTTTCGTTCACGACTCGGGCCGCGTGGTTAATCCGATGCTGGCCGAGGGCAACATGCACGGCGGATGCGCCCAGGGTCTGGGCGGCGCGCTCTACGAGAATCTCGCGTACAACGAAGCTGGTCAGCTCATGACCACGACGTTTTACGATTACACCATTCCGACCGCGGCGGACTTGCCCGGCTTCGAGATCGCCCATCAGGAGACGCTTTCGCCGTTCAACCCGCTGGGATGCAAGGGTGTCGGCGAGGCGGGATGCGGCGCGCCGCTGAACGCCGTATGCAGCGCCGTCGAGAATGCGATTCCGGGACTCAGCGTGATGGAGATGCCATTAACGCCCGCGAATGTCTGGCGCGCGCTCCAAAAAGCGCGCGGGAAATAAACTACTTTGTTGAGATCGACGAGCAGCAGCGATGTCAGGCAACCATCCAATCGATTTCGAGAAGGCCAAGCGGGTCGCGCTGTCCGTGGTCGGCGATGCCGGCACTGCGATGCACGCCGCGCTCTGCTATATCGGCGACCGGCTCGGAATTTTCAAGGCGATGGGCGATTCACGCCCGCTGACCATCGCTGAGCTTGCCGCACGGACTGGCCTGAACGCGCGCTACCTCAGTGAATGGCTCGGCGCAATGGCCGCGGCGGGCTACGTGGAATACGATCGCAATGCGCAAACTTTCACGCTGACGCCTGAATATGCGGCGGCGCTCGCCGATCCGTCGTCGCCGTTTTTTGTCGCCAGCTATTTCCAGTTGGCGCAGGCTGCCATGACGATCGCGCCGCGCGTCGGCGATGAATTCGAGCGCGGGGGCGGCGTCACACAGGCTGAGTACCCGCCGTCGCTGTTCGAAGCGCTGGAGCGCAACTCCGCCACGCGCTACACGCACAAGCTGCTGCGCAAATGGCTCACCGCGATGCCCCAGGTGGTCGCGGCGCTCGAAGCGGGCGGGAAGATGGCCGACGTTGGATGCGGCGGCGGACGCGCTGCGATCATGATCGCGGAAGCGTTCCCCAAGGCGCGCGTGATTGGCGTCGATATGCATAGCGGATCGATCGAGCGGGCGCGCGAACGCGTCGCGCGCACCGGCCTTACGGAGCGCGTCGCCTTCGAGGTCGGCGACGGCAGCAGCCTCGCGCCGGGGCAGTTCGACTTCATCGCGGCTTTCGACGTGGTCCACGACGCGGCCGATCCCGCGGCGTTGATGCGCTCGGTGCGTCGCGCGTTAAAACACGACGGCACCTTTCTGGTCCAGGAACTCAACGTGTCGGACGATTTGACCGAGAATCTCACGCCGTTCGGCAAGATGGCCTATTCGATCAGCACGCTCTACTGCCTTACGACCTCGCTGGCGCAAAAGGGCGCAGGCATCGGCATCGCGATGGGCGAGAAGAAGGCGCGCGAGCTTGGGGCCGAGGCCGGCTTCTCGCGCTTTCAGCGGCTGCCGATCAAAGACGACGTGGTGGTGCTCTACGAGCTGCGGCCCTGAACGACTGACGGGAGCCGACCGATGCTGGGTGCGACAAAAGGAAGAAAGTTGGTCACCGCGGTGACCGGATCGTTTCCGCGGCCATCGTGGTTCGTCGAAAGCCTGCGCGGGCGGCCCTTCCGGGTCGCGATGGGCGATTCGCTCTACCGTGAGCAGTACCTCGACGCGCTCGCGGCCTTCCTTGGGGAGCAGGAGCGCGCCGGCCTCGACATCCTGACCGACGGCGACGCGCGTTTCGATCTCGAAGTCGGCGGGCGCTCGTGGTTTTTCTACGCGTTGCAGCGCATCGGCGGCATCGAAGGCTTCCGCGATACCTCGGAATTTCTGAAATTTCCCGGCGTGCGTCCCGGGCGCATCCTCTACGAAATCAACGAGGCCTACAATCCACCGGCCGTCACCGGGAAGGTCAGCCGTGGGCCGCTCGAATATGCCGCGATCTGGAAAACCGCGCAGAAGATGAGCGAACGGCCGGTAAAGTTCGGCACCATCAGCGCGACCTGCATGCCGGCCGTGCTGCAGAACGAGTATTATCGCGACGACCACGAGTTGATCATGGATCTCGCGGCAGTGCAGAACGAGGAACTGAAGGAACTTGCCGCCGCCGGATGCCCGGTGATCCAGATCGAAGAGCCGCATCATCACTACGCCTGCATCGCGGATCCGCCGCCGCCCGAAAGCGAGATCGATTTCTACACGCGCGCGTTAAATCGCGAGGTTGAGGGCGTCAACGCGGAAATCTGGGTGCACACGTGCTGGGGCAATCCGAACCAGCAGGCCATCTTCTGGGACCGGCCCAGTTACGAACGCGCGCTGCCGTACCTGCTGCAACTCAATTGCGATGTGCTGACGCTTGAGTGCGCCAGTACCGGAGGCCGCGATTTGCCGCTACTCGGGCGCTATAAGACTGACAAGAAGATCGGTATCGGCGTGATCAGTCATACCCAGACCACGGTTGAACCGCCGGAGGTCGTGGCGCGGCTGATCAGGAAGGCGCTCGAATACGTGCCCCCCGAGCGGCTCGTGATCACGACCGATTGCGGCTTCGGACGCGAGGGGCTGTCGCGGCGAATCGCGCTCTACAAGTGCATCGCGCTGGTCGAGGGCGCCAACCTCGTGCGGCGCGAACTCGGCTTGCCCGAGGTTCCGATCCGCGCTGCCGATCCGCGGTTCGCGCTGCGCCTCGCGTGACGCTCAGCGATCGATACTGCGCATCGCCGCCTCGGGATAACGTTCGCCCGCCGCGAAGCCGGGTGGCGCAATTTGATCGATGCGCCGGAGGTCGTCGGCATCGAGCGTGACGTCGACTGCGGCCACGTTTTCCTCGAGATACTTGCGGCGCTTCGTGCCGGGAATCGGCACGATGTCGCTGCCCTGCGCCAACACCCAAGCGAGCGCGATCTGGCCGGGCGTAACGCCCTTCGATGCGGCGATTTGCCTTAGCCCGTCGACGATCGCGAGATTGCGGTTGAAGTTCTCGCGCTGGAAGCGGGGCGAGATGCGCCGAAAATCCGACTGCTCGAATTGATCGGGATTCTCGATCCGGCCCGTCAGAAACCCGCGTCCAAGCGGACTGTACGGCACAAAGCCGATTCCGAGCTCGCGAATCGTCGGAATGATCTCATCCTCCGGCTCGCGGGTCCACAGCGAATATTCACTCTGCAGAGCAGCGATCGGATGCACCGCGTGGGCGCGCCGGATGGTTCGAGCGGACGCTTCCGACAATCCGAGGTAGCGCACCTTGCCCTGGCGCACCAACTCGGCCATCGCACCGACGGTCTCCTCGATTGGCGTCTTTTTATCTACGCGATGCTGGTAATAGAGATCGATGTGATCGACGCCGAGCCGCTTGAGCGAAGCGTCGCATGCTTCGCGCACATATTCGGGGCGTCCATCGGGATCAATCGGTTTGCCGTCGGGTCCGCGGCGATTACCGAACTTGGTCGCGATGATCACTCGATCGCGCACGCGCTTCAGTGTTTTGCCGACGAGGATCTCGTTCGTGAACGGACCGTAAACGTCGGCGGTATCGAAGAAATTGACGCCCAGCTCGACCGCGCGTTCGAGCGTCGCGATGGCTTCCGTCTCGTCGACGGACCCGTACGCCCACGACATCCCCATGCATCCCAGTCCGACCGCCGAAACCGTGAGGCCGCTTTTTCCCAGCCGCCGCATTTTCATGGATGAGCTCCTTCAGAGCATGATCGACTGCCCGCCGTCGACCACGATATCTACTCCATTTATATATTCAGAGTCGTCAGAGGCGAGGAAGAGCGCGAGCTTCGCGATGTCCTCCGGGTAGCCGATTCTGCCCCACGGATTTTCTCTGGCTTTGCGCGAGAACGCCGATTCCGGATCGTCGGTGTAAACCTGCGTGGCGGGCGTGGCGATCAATCCCGGGCTGATTGAATTCGCGCGGATGTGATGTCGCGCGCCTGCCGCTGCGAACTGGAGCGTCAGGCCGATTACGCCGGCTTTGGTCGCGCTGTGCGCCGACTGCGGCAGAAACATCATCCCGCGCTGGCCCGCGATCGAGGCGGTGTTGATGATCGAACCGCCGCCGCGCGCCACCAGGTGCGGCCAGGCAGCGCGGGTGACGAACCAGACGATGTCGAGTTCGTTGCGGACCGTGAAGAACCAGTCGTCCGCGCTCGCCTCCTGGAAGGGTCCGATGCGGGGGAACGAGGCGTTGTTGTAAAGGATGTCGACGCCGCCGAAAGCCGCGACCGCATCCTTGACCCAGGCATTCGCGCCGGCGTCGGTCGAAATGTCGATCGGCGCCATCGAGACCATCGCGCCGCCCGCATCGTGCACCATCTTAAGCGTCTCCGCAGCGCCGGCTTCTTTCAGGTCGCATCCGACCACCTTCGCGCCTTCCTTCGCGAACAACACTGCGGCGGCACGGCCCTGTCCTCCGCCGGTACCCGTTATCAATGCGATTTTGCCGTCGAGCCGTCCCATCGATTCTGCCTCCTTGGCGATGTCCGGACATAAGTATCGCGATGCGGCGCAAATGAAAAATGGCGCCGCCGAAGCGATTCGAGTCGCGCCGCAAAAATAATGCGCTGACGATGGTCCAGGAGCGCTATAATACGGAGTGGATACGGGAAAACGGCCTCGGCATCGTGGTGCGTTCGTTCAGGCAGGTCGCGGATGCAATCAGCCGGGTGCACGATCCGCAACAGCTTGAACGTTTGCGCAACAACCTGCGAAAGTTCGAGAATCTCGCGATTTTCGAAATTCCCGAGTTACTCGACGGACTGATCGCAGCGCGCCTTGATCAGACCGCGGTTGAGCCGCACGCTGCGATCCGCTGAATTTCGATCTCCGAAATTTTCAGTCCGCGGCGTGATGCTTGGATTCCTGTTTCCGCGCGTGGCATGATGGCGTGTCGCTGACTAATTATTTCCTCGCGGGGCCGGATCGCGACTTCGATCTGGATTTCACGATGGCAGAAGAGCCGACGAAAACGCCGCACATCGCATCGCAACGGGTAGTCGCATCGCCGACCCGAGCCGCGATCTTTCAGGTTTTGACGCTTAAGCCGCTCGCCGAGAGCCGGACGAAAGTTCGGTCATTGTGCGCGAGTCTTTCCAAGCTGGTGCGCGCGGTTGGGTTCCGCAGCCCGGAAGGAAAACTTTCGTGCGTCATGGGCATCGGCTCCGATGCGTGGGATCGGTTCATCGGTCCACCACGGCCGCGCGAGTTGCATCCCTTCCGTGAGATCAAGGCAGGAAACCGCCACGCGGTCGCGACCGCCGGAGATCTGCTGTTTCATATTCGCGCCGATCGGCAGGATCTCTGCTTTGAGCTGGCGACGCAGATCACGCTCGCACTTGGCGACGTTATTTCAGCGGCCGACGAGGTCCATGGGTTCGGCTACTTCGATTCGCGGAATTTGCTGGGATTTGTCGACGGCACCGAGAACCCGGTCGAGGACGACGCGATTGAGGCGACGACGGTCGGCGATGAGGATCCGGGGTTCGCGGGCGGCAGCTATGTCATCGTGCAAAAATATCTGCATGATCTCGACGGATGGAACGCGCTTTCCACGGAGGCCCAGGAACGCATCATCGGGCGGACGAAGCTCTCTGACATCGAGTTGGACGATAACGTGAAGCCGACCTTCGCACACAACGCGCTCACGACGATTGAAGAAGACGGACGGGAGGTAAAGATCCTCCGCGGGAACATGAACTTCGGCAGGGCGGGGCAGGGCGAGTTCGGGACCTATTTCATCGGCTACGCGCGCTCGCCCCGCCCGATCGAGCAGATGCTAGAGAACATGTTTATCGGCAGACCGGCTGGAAACTACGACCGGCTGCTGGACTTCAGCCGCGCGGTAACCGGGAGCTTGTTTTTTGTCCCATCGCTCGCGTTCCTGGAGGCGATTACACCCTGAGGTTCAGCGATCGTCGGGGCGTCGATCAACTGAACTCGCCGCGGATGCACTGCTTGGTGTGCTCGGCCTGCGGGTTCTCGAAGATCCGATCGGTCGGACCATACTCGACCATGTAACCGGTGCGGCCGCCGTTGCTGGTGTCGACGTATTGAAAGGCCGTCATGTAGGCGACGTGGCGGGCCTGCTGCAGATTGTGCGTCACGATGGCTATCGTGTAGCGCTTCTTCAGCTCCGTCATCAGTTCTTCAATCCGATGAGTCGCAACTTAAGGAAATCATTAAGAATTGATGAATTGCGAAGTGCGAGCCGCCTACTTGCTTTTTAATCGTGAAGGAAGCTAGCGATTTGGCCGGCTAAAGGGCGTTCAGGAGGAGGATTAGCGATGGATTTGCGCGGCTATCTCGCGATGATGGTCGAAGAGGGCCTGGTCACCAAAATCGAGGATTCGGTTGACTGGTATCTCGAAGCCGGTGCGATCATGCGCTACGCCGCCGAACGCAAATCGCCGGCGCCGTGGATGATGAACGTCAAGGACTCGATGAAGGGCTCCAGCCTGCTGGGCAGTCTTTACGCCACCTACGAGCGCCTGGCGGTGATCTTCGGATTGCCGCGCGATACCGGCTACCACGATCTGGTTACGTTCTATCAGCAGAATTTCGGCAAGCGTTTAAAACCCGAGATCGTGCCGAGCGGGATCTGCCAGCAGAATGTGATGATCGGCGACGAAATCGACATTCTCAAGTTTCCCGTCCCGCTGCTCCATCCGCAGGACGGCGGGCGATATATCGGCACACTGAATATTGGTGTGTGCAAAGACCTCGATTCCGAGTGGGTCAATTGGGGCACGTATCGCGGGATGGTGCATGATCGGCGTTCCACGGGTATCTGGCTGGGCGCGCTCAACCATGGCGGTTACATCCTGAGCAAGTATCAGCGCGAAAAGCGTGTCATGGAGTACGCGCAGTTTTACGGTGGCGATCCGCTGTGCAACATCGTCGCGGCTTCCGGGATTCCGTTCGGCGTTTCCGAGGTCGAGGTGGTCGGCGGCATTCGCAATCGTCCGGTCGAGCTGGTCAAATGCAAAACGGTCGATCTTTATGTCCCGGCCGATGCAGAAATCGTGCTCGAAGGGACGATCGATCCGGCGGAGGTAGAGGACGAGGGACCCTTCGGCGAGTATCCGGGCTATGTGGTAGCGGGCGTCATCAAGCGTCCGGTCTTCCGGCTGAGCGCCGTCACCTATCGCGACAATCCGATTCTGCCCTCGACCTGCCTCGGCTTTCCAACCGACGAACTCATCTGGGGACTGTCGGTGGCGGGCAACGTCAAGACCGCGCTGACCACCGCCGGCATCCCGATCAGCCGCTTATGCATCCCTGAGCAGGCGGGATGGCACGCCGCGATCGTTTCGACGCGCACGCCCTTTGCCGGTATTCCGCAGTTAATCGCGTCGACCGTCTGGATGGATCGCAACGGCCGTTATTTTCCGTACGTGATCGTAGTCAATGACGATATCGATCCAGCAAATCTTGAAGAGGTCTTTCACGCGATCTGCACCAAGTGCAATCCCGTAAAAGGCGTGCACGTCTACCCGGGGCACATCAACAGCCCCCTTTCGCCTTATCTCTCACGCGGCGAATTCAAGGAGCTTGGCCACGGCGGCGGCAACATCCTGCTCGATTGCACGTGGCCCGTGACCTGGAAACGCGACGAGATCCCTGAACGGCTGGCGTTCGACAATCTCTACCCGGAGCCGATCAAGGAGCGAATCATCGCGAACACCGCGCGCTGGGGACTCTAGTTCATTCGATCGTTTCGGGGACGAACAGATCCTCAGGCTTGAAGCGGCGCTTCGACAGACCGTGCTCGTGATGGTAGCGCAGGAAGGTGTCGAGCACTTTGTAGTTAGCCTTCAATCCGTACGGCCATGGATCGTCGCCCATCAGCGCGCGATTCCTCTCGATCAACGACGACATCCAGGGAATCATGAACAGGCGATGCAGATGCTGCGCCTGTGATCGATACAGCTCCTCGGCGCGACGTTTGGCTTCGCTGAAGGCGTCGTAAAGCGAGCGCGCGACCCACGGGTTCGCTCGGTAGACCTCTTTCCGAATCGCGACGATGTGTTGGATCGGGAAAATGCCGCTGCGTTTGAAATAGTCGCGGCCGGCCGCTTCGGGATCGTCGAACAGAGTGCGGATGCGCTTAGATCCGGCGATCAGCGACGGCGGCACCATCGCGGAATAAAGCGCGTCGATCTCACCCGCTTCCAGCATCGCGTCAAGCGTCTGATTTGGACCAATCTGTTTCACCTGGACATCTGACGGCGGCTCGAACGGCACCCAATCCCATCGTGCGGCCGGTCGATCGAGTCCGCCGACGTGATACGTTATGCCGCGGACCGGCACCCCATACTCATCACTGAGTATTCCCTTCGCCCACGTACCCGCATCATGTCCGTAGATGAACAACTCCGCCAGACGCTTTCCGATTAGATCGCGCGGCTCCCTGATGCCGCTGTTGGCGTTGACGAAGATCGACGAATGAACGAAGAAACGAATCGGATAGACGGGAATCGCAACGAACGGCGGATCGGGCTGCGCGAGCGTGCCGAGATAGAACGTCAGGCCGAGCTCGGAGACTTCGAAGGCTTTGTCCCTGATCATTCGCGGAAAGGTGTCGGCGGGAAAGGAAAGAATGTATTCGAGATCGATGCCTTCCGGCTGAAGGCTGCCATCCATCAATGCGCGCGTGCGATCATAGTTTCCGCACGCCAGCTTTAGTTTGAGCTTCGCCATGGCAACCAGCCTCGTCTCATTGATTAGTCATTCATGAATCTATTCGACTGCTCAGTGGCGGGAGAACACTGCAGTCGCCAGAAGATCGACCTGCTCGACATTTGGCGCTCCCGGTATGAGCAGCAGCTCGTCGCATCCCGCCTGCTCAAGTCCCGCGATTCGCTCCGCGATTTCCGCGTTCGTCGTGAGAACGCTGGCGGCGACCTGCTCGGCGTAGGGGCCTGCAAAGCGATAATAATCGCGCACGTTATGCTTCGCGAGATTGGCGGCATCGGCGCCCATCGCAAAGTAGTTCAGTGCCATCAATCGAGGTTTTTCCTTGCGGCCCTGCGCCGACCAGACGGCATTAAACTGGGCGGCAGCTTTCCTGAAACCCTCGGGAGTTGCGCCCCCGCCCATGATCCAGCCGTCGGCGAGACGCGCGGCACGTTTCAGTGCCGGTTCGGTATGGCCGCCCATGATGATCTTCGGCGCGCGCGACGGCTTCGGCCCGATCGCGCCGGCCATCCCGCGCGACTCACCCGCCCAAATGCGGCGCATCTCGTCGATCTGCCGGTCCAGCGCACGGCCGCGCCCCTTGAAGGCCGCGCCGCTCGCGGTGAAATCATCCTCGCGTCCGCCGACCGCGATGCCGAGCACGACGCGCCCGTTGGAAAGCGCATTGAGGCTCGCAACCTGTTTCGCAAGCAGGGCGGCATTGGTCCGCAGCGGACCGATCAGGATCGCGGTAGTGAGCCGTGCACGATTCGTGACCGCAGCCGCGGCGGCCAGCGCGATGAGCGGCTCATAGCTGTCGTAAACAATCCGATCGATCACGGCGAGGCTGGCGAAGCCGTGCCCGTCGGCGCGGCGCGCCCATTCGACGACTGTCCTGCCCTCGACTCCGGGAATATGAGACGGAAGCCCGATACCAACGTCAATTTTATTACTCATCGTGAATTGCCTCTCGTTGAACCGATACTCTGTAACTACATCAATGACAAATCGGCACGCGTGGTCTTTTCGCCGTTGCTGATACCTTCCGTGCTGAGTTTCGGCGCGCCGATCGCTATCCGGTTCGGATCGATCTTTTTAGACAGATAGCCGCGTACCGCTTCCGCGCGCTCATCGGCAAGTTGCTTCAGTTCCTTGTCGGTAATCCTGGTGTTCGTGATGATCAGCTTTTTCATTTCGTCAGGCGGCAGCGACTTGGTCAAACCAATCAGATTCTTCGGCTTCGGAAAATCCGCCGCCTTGTACACCTGTTTCAGATACTTGTCGTATTCGTCGGGCGTGACTTTGACATTGCCGAGCTCCGCCGGGCTTACCTTGCGCCCCTGATCGTCGGCCTTCCGCTGACGAATCGCGCGATCGAGCAATCCTTCGGGAAGCGCCTTCTTGTCGAGGCTCGGGTCAACTCGCCCGGCAATCTCGATTTTGAGCGCCGGCCGATCGGCAAGCGCTTTTGCCAGCGTATCGAGCTTGGTTTCTGTCGCGGGCGTCAGATAGGCGAACCCCGGAGCGAAATCAATGTACGATAGCCCCGCGCCGGTATTATTGCCCATCCCTGCGACACCATGAACGGCTGAGACCAACAAGCTGAAAGGCGAGGTGAGCGCCTTGAAAATCACGTTGGCGAACGCGTGCCAGATGACGCTGCCGATGCTGAACTGCGGATCGGAAAGCGAGCCGGATACAGGAATGCGCAGGTCGATTCGCCCCTGAGGATCCTTGAGGATCGCGACCGCGAGCCTCACCGGCAGATTCGCTGCGCTCGAATTGGCCACGCGATCGCCGAACGTGAGCTGATCGATGACGATGTGGTTTTCCGCCTTCAGCACGCCCTGGTTTAGCAGGTAATGGACATCGACGGTCAGCGTTCCCTTGGTGATCGGATAGCCGGTGTATTTGGTCGAGTAGGGCGAGAGCCCCGGCAGTTCGACATCATTGGCGTTCGCTTTGATGTCGATAAACGCGACCGGCGCGAGCGGATTCACCGATCCGCTGATCTGGAGCGGCGCTGTCCGATCGATCTTGCCCTCTAGGGCGACGTCGGCCGGTTGCGCCGTTTGTGTGCCGACCTCGCCGATCCTGCCGCCGATGTCCGTGAGGTCGGCTGAGTAATTCGGCTTGATGAAGTTGTCGGTCCAGTTCACCTGTCCGCCCTGCAGCGTGATCCCTCCAACCTCAACATCGGCCTTGATGTTGGCCCCGGTGGTCGGTGGAGTGCCCGAAGGCGGAGCGGAAGCAGTAGTCGGTTGCGGTGTTGCCACGGGAGTCGCGGTTGAAACGGGCTGCGCTCCTTCCGTACGGGCGCGAGTCAACGACACGGGCGCCTGATTCGGATTCGCCATCACGTCGCGGATGTTGAGACGTCCGTCACTGTTCAGAATCAGGCGGGCGTAAAAGTCCGAGAGCGCCACCGACCCGACGTGCGCGCGCGGTTCGCCGAGTCCATACCGCACGTCTATCCCGTCGAGGCTGAAAGTATCGAAGCTAAAAAAAGTTTCTCCGGTCAAACGGTCGAGCAGCTTCACGCTTCCGAGCGCCGCGCGGCCCCGATAGCTCGCGCGAAGCTTGTCATTGCGATTCTCAACCTGCGCCTCGCCATCCATCGAAAGGGCAGCGCGCGCGATTTTCGCGTTAAACTGCGACGAGAGATAAGGATCCAGGCCGGTCAGATCAATTCGGCGCAGATTGATACGCAGCTTCGAGCGCAGCGGCTTAACCGCGGCGTCGCCGGCGATCTTCAGTCTGCCGCGCCGGTTGACGATGCCGTCGATTGCCATCGTAAACGGCTTCGCCAAATCGTCGGTGACGTCCTTCAGATGAATATTAAGCGGCGCGAGCGTGGTCGTCATCGGCTTGCGGCCCGAGAGATCTTCGATCTTGATTTTCGTGTTTTCGATGGCGACCGTCGCGACGCGGTAATGCCATCCGCCGGGTGGCGGGGCGCTTGCCGGGGGCGGCGGTGATTTCAGTCTCGCTTTGGCGCGGCGCACCGGGCGCGGCCGCGGCACGTGTCGCTTGCCTTGCTTCGCAAGGATCGGTGCCGGTGCGCTTGCCTGACTCGGTGGCGACTCCAGCGCCATAAGGTTGATTTCGCCGTGCTTGCCGCGCTGGACGAAGATGTCGAGGCCTTCGGTGCGTACCTCATCGACGATCGCCTGGCGCGCAGCGAGATCCGCCTGCCCGACCGTCACACCGAAGTGAGTCCATCCGAGCGGGCTCCGCTTTTCATTGAGTGCACTGATGGCGAAATTATCGACGGCTACTTTGGCGGGCTGCGCATGGATGTTAAAACGTCCGGCGGCGAAATCGGTCACGATGCTTGAGGTTGCGCTGAACTTGCCCGAAAGGACCGTGGCGTTGGAAAGTCCGGGCGGCACGAACGGCATCAGCGCCGGAATATCGACCTGCTGTATTGTCAGGTCGGTAGTCGCCTGCGATTTCGGCAAGGAGACGCCACCTTTGGCCGCGATCGAGCCGCCGCCGCCAAGCGTCGCGCTCATGTCATACGTTGCAGGCGTCTGCGAATTGTTGGCGAAATTTTTCAGCCCCACGTGCAGCGCGTCGATCTTCAGCACCGCCGGCTTGGGAACCATGTTGTCGGTGATATCGATCGCGCTGTTACTCATCTCGAAGGAGTCGAGCGCGATCATGGTTGCCGGCTTCGGCACGCTGCTCACCGTCGGTGCAGACGAAGGGGCCGATTGCGGGGCGGCTGCTGAGGAGGTCAGCGATTGGACCGGAGGAGCAGCGGGCGAAGCGGCTGCGGCCGGCGTGGTTGCGGCAGTCGGCGACGCACTCGGCTGTGCTGATGGCGGCGCGGCCTGGGAAATCGACAGCGCCGGCGCGCCGGGCGATGTGGTTGCGCTCGGCGATGCAGCAACCGGGAGCTGCGGCGCGGCAGTCGCGGAAACCGGCGGGGCAGCGGCCTTCGGATGCGCGCTGGCAAGCGCAGTGAGGTTCGTGGTGCCATCGCGATTGAGCACCAGATGAGGCGCAAGGCCGTCGACATTGATCGAGGCCAGATGAATCAGGCCTTCGAGCGGCTCGACATCGGCCATCGTCAGGTCGGCGTGCTTGAGGTCCAGCAGCGGTGCGTCGGCGGCATCATGTACCCCCAGTTGATCGATATCCGTTCTTCCGGTGACGCGAATCAGCGGATGTTCGCTCTGCTGGACAAAATAGATCTTCAATGCGGTGGTGAGCGTCCCTTGCGGCGGCTTGATCGGCAGCGCTATCGGCACGTAGCCGAAATAGCGGTTGAGATCGAGGTGATCGAGATTGATATAGATGCTCGATTCCTGCGTCTTCCCGAACGGCTTGGTTTCGACTGCAACCTGAAGCGGGCTGCCGTCGACGTTCATCCGCAGCAGCGGCTGCACGTAGATGTCGGTGTCGGCGGGCAGGTTCGCGATGAACGGCACGTCAAGCGTGAGCTTGTCGACCGTATGCTTCTGCGCGAGTACGCGATCATCGAAGTGGATCGTACCGTCGTTTAGCTGGATGTTCGAGACGGCGAAGCGGCTCGACTTTTTCGGCGGAGTTCCGGGCGGCGGTGGCGCCGAAGGCTGCAACAGATCAGAGCAATTGAATTTGTTCGGTGCGATCCGCACGAGATGGATCGACGGCTGATCGATCACCACCTCCCTGACGATGGGCGCAAGTCTGAAGAGGGAGGTCCACGAGACTCTCACATTGAGTCCGCGGACCATGAAAAAGGGCTCGGGTGAGCCGACGTCGCCGACATTCAACTGATCGATCCGGAGGCGCAAGGTGTAGGGATTGAACGCGATCGGTCCCACCTGCACCGGGCGGTGAAGGCTGGCCGCGACCTGATTGGTCGCGATATGCCGCACCAGGGGCGGAACACCGAAAAAACCGCCCAAAGTGTAAACGATCAGGATGACAGCGATCGTGATTGCGAGCCGGCGAACCCATCTCCGACGCAGGACAGCCTGCAGGCGGGCAGTGCTCCCTGCGAAGGTCATTATCGCCGTCTAGCGATGCCTTGGCTTGATGTCAATCGAAAGGTCGATGTATGAGCGGCGGGCGAGGCCGGCGCAGCGCGCGGCCACGCCCGCTCGTCGATCAATAGTTCAGCAGCACGTTCTGCTCGCGCTCGAGGATCTTCCGCACCGCCGGCCGCTGCATCATCCGATCCTTGAACTCGCTGTAGGCCT
Source organism: Pseudomonadota bacterium (assembly GCA_021324855.1). Classification (GTDB taxonomy): domain Bacteria; phylum Desulfobacterota; class Binatia; order Binatales; family Binataceae; genus JAJPIG01. The sequence goes on from JAJPIG010000013.1 coordinate 56,174, forward strand.
TCAGTTCCTTCATCGGCAACTCGACCCGTGCGCCCCACACGTAGAACACCAGTGCATAGCCGTCGCAGACCGTGAACTGCGAGCCCATCAACCACTGCTGCCCTTTGAGCATCGCGTCGATTTCCTGGCAGTTCGCATAAAAGGTTTTGCGTCCGGTCTCTTTCACCGAGGCCTGGGCCGCAGGATCCTCCGCGAAGCGCTCGGGTCGCGCGATGTGTGTGAACGACGGATGCACCGTATTCGAGAACCAGGCCATTGTCGACAGACAACGGGCCTCGCCGAGCGGATCGGTCAGCATCATTTTCTTTTCGGGAAAACGCTTTGCCAGGTAGTTCAAAATCGCGACGTTTTCGGTAATCACCGTGCCGTCCACTCGCAGCGCAGGTACCTTGCCGCGCGGATTGATCTTCAGGTAGGCCTCGCTCTTCTGTTCGTTTTTGGCGATCAGCGTCGGACGCGGTTCATAAGGCGCGCCGATCTCCTCGATCGCGATATGCGACGCCATCGAACACGCGCCCGGCGAATAGAACAATTCCATCATTTGCAAATACCTCCGTTGGTTGCCTGATTGACGAATCGTCGATCCTACAGCCCGGGAATGCAAGACATCGAGTTCGCTTCCGCCAAGGCACCGGCGGCCGCAGCGAGGCATAAATCGCAATCGCAAACGCAGCGAGGTCTAGCCCGCGGTTTTTTGAGAATCGCGATGGACTTGTGAGACGCTTTTCGGCCCGGTGAGCCCCGCCGCGATCGACAATGGCAGGCAGGTCCGCAACAGGCGCATCCAGGTTTTCGGCTGGAACCAGCCGGCCTTGAGCGATCGATAGAACGCGCGGCGCGCCGTTATACGATCGCCTTCGAGCAGCGCGATGCGCCCGATGTGATTCAGGCGGTTGCGCGCGAGCGACGGCCAGCAGACGCCGAGCACGGTCTCGAACTGGCGCAGGCCGCGCCAGAACGGCGCGACGTAAAACTCGTCTCGAACCGACGACACACGCGGTTTTTCATAGACGCGCAAGGCAGGCCGCACCCATCGCCCGCTGCGATCCTTGCGATAGTGATAACGCTGCGCGAGTTCCTCGCTGACGTACTGGGCCTTCGGAATGTAACCGTGATTTTTTTCGGCGAAGGTGCAGGCGAGATAGACGCCGTCGATGCTCAGGTCATCGAAGATCACGACGCCGCCCGGTTTCAGCAGCCGATCGATGAAGTACCAGTCGACGAACGCCGCTTCGAAGCGATGGTCGCCGTCGATGAACGCGAGATCGAATTGCTGTTTCTCGGCGGCTAGCCGCGCAAGAACGATTTGCGACGGTTGCTCAAAGAAGTCGATCGTGTCCCCGAGGCCGGCGTCCTTCACCGCGCGCAATGCAGCGCCGTGAAATATTTCAGTCTGGAACGGATCGATGACGGTATGGCAGTGAGGGCGCGCCGAGCCGTTGTCGAGATGTGCCGCGAGCATGTAGAGCGTCGACATGCCCCACGCCATCCCGACCTCGAGAGTTCGCGCCGGCCGATATTCGCGGCATACGCTCGCGATGAACTCGCCGCGGCCGGGCGTCACGCTCAGCGCGTCGAGCTTGCACATGACGCCATCCTCGCCCAGAAGCTCGCGCGAACTGTAAAGCTGTGCGATGAAGCGCCGGACCGCGTCGCCCGTGGCCGCTCGCGATGCGTCGCCAGCCGCTGCGATTGAGGAATCACTCATCCCGATGTCATCTATCACAGTCCTCAAGGCGGCATCGAGCGCGCCGCGCGATTTGAGAGCTGCGCGCGTTGCGCTGGACTTGTCGCATCGGGTTTGGTCCACTTCCCCTGTTGACGGGATGCGACGATGCCCTTCGAGCACATAGGCGCGCGCATCAGGCGCCTCGAGGATCCGACGTTGCTGGTCGGCCGCGGCCGGTACGTCGGCGATCTGCAGATGCCTGGCGTAGTCCATGCGGCGTTCGTTCGCGCGCTCCACGCCCACGCCCGCATCCGATCGATCGATACCCGCGCCGCCCTGCGCGTCCCCGGCGTCCGCGCCGTCTTCACGATCGATGACATGCCCGGACGGATGCGCGAGTCGCCGGTCCCGCTGCCGGTCGGCAGTCCGCTCATCAAGCATCCGCTGACGCAGCATTGCCTGGTGCGCGGCGAGGCCTGCTACGCCGGCGAAGCGATCGCGGTGGTAATCGCGGATAGCCGTTACCAGGCCGAGGACGGCGCGGATGCAGTCGAGATCGATTACGAGATCCTGCCCGCCGTCGCCGATTGTCGCCTCGCGCTCGAAGCCGGCGCGCCGCGCGCGCATCTCAACCTCGACGACAATCTCGTCGCGCGCTATAGGCTCACGTACGGCGACGCGGAGGCGGCGTTTCGCGATGCGCCGCACGTCACGCGCGGCACCTATTTCGCCCATCGCGGATGCGGCCCGGCGATGGAGAATCGCGGCGTGCTTGCGCGGTTCGATCCGATCGAGGGCCGCCTGATGGTCTGGTCGGCGACGCAAGCGCCGCATCAGAGCCGCCATGCGCTCGCCGAATTGCTCGAACTCGATCCTGACCGGATTCGTGTCGCCGCGCCCGCCGACGTAGGCGGCGGCTTCGGTCCGAAGGCGACCTTCTATGCGGAGGAAGCGGTCATTGCGGCTTGTGCGTTGAAGCTCGGCGTGGCGGTCCGATGGATTGAAGATCGGCGTGAGAACTTTCTTGCCACCAACCAGGAGCGCGATCAGTACTGGGAGGTCGCGCTGGCGCTCGATCGCGACGGACGCATCCGCGGCCTGCGCGGAAGGCTCCTCCACGATGCTGGCGCGTACGTGCCGTGGGGAATCGTGACCCCGCAGATTTCGGGTTCCACCCTGCCCGGGCCTTACGTGGTCCCGAACTACGATCTTGAAATTGTGGTCGCCTTTACGAACCGTGTGCCGACCACGCCGGTGCGCGGCGCAGGCCGCCCGCAGGCGGTGTTCGCGATGGAGCGGCTGATGGATCGCGCGGCGCGCGAACTCGGACTGGATCGCGCGGAGATTCGCGCGCGCAATTTCATCGCGGCGGCGCAGATGCCGTACCGGGTCGGGCTGGTCTACCGCGACGGCTCGCCGGTCATTTATGACAGCGGGGATTATCCGCGATGCCAGGCGATGGCGCTCAGCGCCGCCGGCTACCAGGATTTCCCGGCCCGTCAGCAGGCGGCGCTGCGCGAAGGCCGCTACATCGGCATCGGAATCGGTAACTACGTCGAGGGCACCGGGCTCGGACCGTTCGAAGGCGCGACGGTGAAAATTCTCCGCTCCGGCAAGGTCTCGGTGACCAGCGGCGCATCGCCGCAGGGCCAGGGCCACAAGACAACCTTTGCGCAAATCGCGGCCGAGCAACTTGGCGTCCCGCTCGACGACGTGATGGTCACGACCGGCGATACCGCGGCAATCTCGATGGGTACCGGGACCTTCGCAAGCCGCATCACGGTCAATGCCGGTTCGTCGGTGCATCTTGCCGCCTCGGAGGTGCGCCGGCGGGTGATCAAGCTCGCGGCGAAGACGCTGGAGGTCGGCGAGGACGAAGTGGAGCTGGCGGGCGGGCGAGCGCGCGTCAAAGGCGCGGCCCATCCTGGGATCTCGTTCGCCGAGCTTGCCGCCGAAGCCCAGGGGATGCCCGGGTTTGCGCTTGCCACGCTCCCCACGCCGGGCCTGGAAGCGACCGATTATTTCATGCCGACGCAGGCCGCTTATTCCAACGGCACGCATATCGCAGAGGTCGAGGTGGATATCGCAACCGGCGCGGTGCGCGTCATCCGCTACGTCGTGGTTCACGATTGCGGGCGCGTGATCAATCCGGTGATCGTCGAGGGCCAAATCCAGGGCGGCGTCGCCCATGGGATCGGCAATGCGCTGCTGGAGCGGATGGCCTACGACGAGCAGGCGCAGCCGCTCACCGCCAACCTGGCGGACTACATGATGCCGTTTGCGACCGACATTCCGCAGGTCAACATCCAGCATCTGGAAAGCCTTTCACCGCTTAACCCGCTGGGCGTGAAGGGGGCGGGCGAAGGCGGCACGATTCCGGCGCCGGCCGCGATTATTGCGGCCGTCGAGGATGCTCTCCGGCCCTTCGAAATCGTCATCGAGGAGACGCCAATCACTCCCGCGCATCTGATAGAAATGCTAAGTAGGTCGCCTGAATGGCGTGCGATAATCGAACGAGGCGCGAGCCCGTCGTTAGCGAGGTGAACTTCCGTGGCCCATGACAATGTCGCAGTGATCGATTGTGACGGACATATCGTCGAGTCGATTCCCGAACTCCGGGAATACATGGACGCCGGAATCCGGCCGTTCACGGAGCCGGACCGTGCCTTCTCGCAGAGCATCGCCGTGTTTCCCGGCCTCGACGGCATCCATCACCTTGCCGGGCTTCCTAACAACCCCATCGAACGTCCGTCGCGCGCCTGGAGCGGCAAACGGCTCGGCTCGGGCGAAGATTGGTCTGCGCTGCTCGAGCGGCTCGGTCTCGAACATTCGGTGCTCTTTACCAGCGATGGACTCTCGATCGGCACGCTCAGGCTACGCGATTATGTCGTGCGGCTCTGTCGCGCCTACAACGATTACGTTGCCGACCGCTTCCACAAGGTTGACAAGCGGCTCCATCCGATGGCGCTCATCCCGATGCAGTTTCCAAGCGATGCAGTGCTCGAATTGCGGCGCGCGGTGAAGGAATTGGGCTTGCCGGGCGCGATGGTGACTTCGACCGGGTTGCCGCTGCCGCCGGGCAACGAGTTCTATTGGCCGGTCTACAAGGAGGCGGCGGATCTCGATTGTCCGATCGCCTTCCATGGCGGCTCGAACCGGGGCATCGGGGTCGATAACTTCACCAGCTTCGTCGCCTCGCACGTTGTGCATCATCCGGTCGCGCTGATGTACGCGTTTCTCACGCTCGCATACGAAGGCGCGATGGAGCGCTACCCGACCACCCGCTTCGCATTTCTGGAAGGCGGCGTCGAATGGGTGCTGCTGGTGCTTGAGCGGGTGAAGCGCGATCAGACCTTCTTCAATGCCGGTGCGGTGCGCCATTTGTTTGAGAACGGGCGCGTGCTGGTCGGATGCGAAGGCAACGATCACGCGATCCGCTACCTCAAAGGCAACATCGGCGTGCAGTTCCTCGCGTTCTCGTCGGATTACCCGCACGAAGCCGGCGCCGAAGCCGTCGAGCATGAGATCGAAGAGACGCTGGAGGAATCGGCGCTGACCGCGGACGAGAAGGCCGCCATCCTGGGCGGCAACGCGCGTCGCTTCTATCGGCTCTAAGACCTTTGGATGGCGATTCGCGATTGATGATCGCGAAGCCCCTCACGTGCCCGTGAGCGCCCGATGACAATCGAGCGCTCCGTTGGCCTCGTATGTCATCACACGACCCCATCCGCGATGGTGCGCGCGATCCGGGTCCGTCTGCGCCGCTCGGGCGATGCTGAACTCCGAATCGTATTTCGCCTTGAAGGCGATATTCCGAAGCTTATATTGCCGCCGCCGGGCGCGCCGCGGATCGGCGTTGAACTCTGGCGTCATACCTGCTTCGAGAGCTTCATCGCGATCGCAGGGAGGCCTGCATATCACGAGTTTAATTTCGCCCCATCAAGCGAGTGGACAGTCTATGCCTTCCGCGCCTATCGCGACGGCGGTCCAATCGCGGAGGGAAAGATGCGGCCGGAAATCGCAATGCGATCGAGCGACAGTTGGTTCGAGATGGACGCGCGAGTCCGACTCGATAGTCTCTCCAGCGAGCATCCGCGCGCGGCCCTCCGTCTCGGCATCGCAGCGGTGATCGAAGCCGAAGATGGATTGTCGTACTGGGCGCTGAGTCATCCGATCGGCAAACCGGATTTTCATCATCCCGACGGATTCGCGTTGCTGTTAGAGCCGCCCCGGTCCTGAGCCGTGGATGTGGACCGCCGTGCGGTTCGGCGCCCGGCCATCGCAGAAGAGAGCCTCGCGCGTGTGCTAGAAATGAAAATCCAATGAGGCACGCACAGCCACGAAGTCTCAGGCGGCGCCGCGTGGAGCAGCTTTTATCCAAAGCCAAAAACGATCACTCCGCCGGCATGAGAATGGAGGTTCTGTCCCGCGCCTTCATCGGACATCCGTACACGCCAAATCCGTTGATCGGATCGGCAGAGAACGCGGAAGTATTCACCGCCACCCTCGACGGCTTCGATTGCGTGACATACATCGAGACGGTCCTGGCGCTCGCGCGCGCTTCAACCGCCGACGACTTCGTCGACGGTCTGCGGAAGATTCGGTATGACCGCGGGCGCATCGGTTGGAAATGGCGCAATCACTATATGACGGGATGGATTCGCAACAACCTGCGCGAACGCATAATCGCGCCGGTTCGCGCGCGCGGCGTTCCGATCGTCAGCCGCGACCGCATCCTGAACGTCGTGCCCGGACTGGACGCGCAGCGCGTCCGCATCAAATGCGTGGCGAAACCGGCGGTATCGCGGCTCGCCGCCTCGCTGCAGACCGGCGATCTGATATTTTTCGTTTCGACGCGGATGAACCTCGATGTATTTCACGCCGGAATCGTCGTGCGCGAAAATGACAGGCTGCTAATCCGCCACGCGTCGCGCAGCAAAGGCGGGGTCGTGGAACAGGAGTTAAGCGAGTTCCTGAAGGAAAACCGGATGGCGGGCGCAATCGCGATGCGGCCGCTGATGACGCCGGCAAGGCGACGACCTTCGATAGCGGAGCGAGCAGGCGCGAAGCGGCGGGGCGGGATGTGAAAATCGTCCATCCGACTGACTACTCATCGGCGGGGATACGGGCGATTCTCGATGCTGCCGATGCCGAGATCGTTTTCATCGGCGATCCTCGCGCGAGCTTTGAGCCCGGACCGCGCATGTTCGAGCGGATGCGTCAGGTGATGCGTGAGACCGGCGCCGGCTGGGTCTATGCCGATGCGGCGGGCCATCCGCGTATCGACTATCAGCGCGGAAGCATCCGCGACGCCTTCGATTTCGGCCCGGTGATCGGAGTGTCGGTTCCGGCCGCGCGTAAAGTGGGAATCGACGACGGCTGGAAATGGGGCGGACTGTACGACCTGCGGCTCAGAATCGCGGAGCGGCACGCGATCGTGCGGATTCCCGAGCCGTTGTACAGCGCGTCGGCCGGCGACGCGCGGCCGACAGGCGAGAAGCAGTTCGATTACGTCGATCCGCGCAATCGCGATTACCAGCTCGAAATGGAGCGCATTGCAACCGCGCACCTGAAACGCATCGGCGCCTGGCTGGAGCCGCATTTCAAGCCGGTCCCGGCGACAATCGAAAGCTTTCCGGTCAAGGCCAGCATCGTGATTCCGGTTCGCAATCGCGAGCGGACGATTCTCGATGCGGTGCGAAGCGCGATCGGTCAGCGCGTTGATTTCGATTTCAATGTGATAGTTGTTGACAATCATTCGACGGACGGGACCACCGAGATCCTGCGCGCGATCCGAGATTCGCGCGTCAGGCATATCGTTCCCGAACGCACGGACCTGGGGATCGGCGGATGCTGGAATGAGGCGCTCTATTCGCGGGACTGCGGGCGCTATGCGATCCAGCTCGATTCCGATGACCTGTACCTCAATGACGGCGTGCTGGGCCGCATCGTTGCGGAACTCGAAGCGGGGCCGTATGCGATGGTGGTCGGCGCGTACACGATGGTCGATTTTTCGCTGCATGAGATTCCGCCCGGCCTGGTCGACCATCGCGAATGGACGCGCGAGAACGGCCGAAACAACGCGCTGCGTGTCAACGGGTTCGGCGCGCCGCGCGCTTTCGATACTGCGATTGTGCGTGAAATCGGCTTTCCGAACGTCAGCTACGGCGAAGATTATGCGGTCGCGTTGCGTCTAAGCCGCGATTACGAGATCGGCCGGATTTACGAGCCGCTCTATCTTTGCCGCCGATGGGAGGGCAACAGCGACAGCGCTATCCCGCTCGAAGCCGCCAACCGCTACGACTTCTATAAAGACTGGCTGCGGACCGTCGAGCTTCAGGCCCGAATGCGGCGATGATCGACCGGGTGGAAGAACTCTTCAGGCGTCAGGCGAGGGCCTGGCCGCAGCTCGCGAAAGGCCTCGCCGGTCTCGCGCAGGCACGGACGCGAACGGTCCGCGTCGACTGGTTCGAAGTCTTCATCCGTCACATACCCCACCGGGTCGGCAGCACCACCGCGGCGGTCGATCGCGAGACGATTGCGAAGCGTCCCTGTTTCTTATGTGCGGGAAACCTGCCGCCGGAGGAGGAGGGCCTGGAATTCGGCGATTTCACGATCTACTGCAATCCGTTTCCAATCGTGGATCGTCATCTGACGATCGCTCATCGCGAGCATCGCATGCAGCGCATCGCGAACCAGATCGGCACCATGCTCGATCTCGCCGCAACCCTGCCCGCTTGTTTCATCATCTATAACGGCCCGCAATGCGGCGCATCTGCGCCCGACCATCTGCATTTTCAGGCCGGCTTGCGACAGTTGCTGCCGATCGTGAAGGAGACCTCCGGCCTGACCGGGATCGCGGCGCCGAATTACGCGCGAAACGTTTTGATCCTGCGCGGGCGGGATCGATCGGCTTTGATTGACCGAACCGAGAGGGCGATCGGTCTGCTCGCCGAAACCACGGGGGAGCAGCCCGAGCCGATGGTCAACATCGCGGCGTACGAGGAGGCCGGGGAGTGGACGATTTTCCTGTTCCCGCGCGGAAAGCATCGGCCGGAGGTGTTTCACACCGGCGAGCTGACGGTGAGTCCGGCGGCGATAGATTTGTGCGGAATCTTCGTCGTGCCGCTCGCGCGCGATTTCGAAGTCATCACGGGCGACGCGATCGCAGCAATTTTTCGCGAGGTCACGCTGGATAACGATCGATTTCGGGAAGTCGTTGCGAAGCTGGAGCGCGAACCTTGAACGTATCGGTAGGACTCGTCACCGCACGGCCGGCGGTCGAGGTCGAATTGATCGGCGCGTATACCGACAGCTCCGGCAGGCGCTACGCGCCCGGCCGATATCGGTTCGATTCCGAAGCGACGCTCACTCCGGCCGACCCCGCATCGTGCGCGTTCGCCCTCGACGACGTCACGATCGGAATCGGATTTCATTGGCAGCGCGAGGAGCGCCAGGTATTCCGCGGCGTCTTGCGGCTCATCAAGCGGGAGGGCGGGTTGACGGCGATCAACGACGTTGCGCTCGAAGAGTACGTGACCAGCGTCATCTCGTCCGAGATGAGCGCCTCGTGTCCGATGGAACTGCTCAAGGCCCACGCCGTGATCTCGCGAAGCTGGCTATGGTTTCCGAAAGTCAATCCGCCGCGCGCCGGACGGGCGCCGGCGGAGCGCCGCGATTCGCATGAAATCGTCCGCTGGTACGGCCGCGAGATGCATCGCGATTTCGACGTATGCGCCGACGACCATTGCCAGCGCTACCACGGCATCACGAAGGCCTTCTCTCCGGCCGCGGCCGAAGCGGTGCGCGTCACGGCCGGCGAGTTTCTCCGCTATGGCGGCGCGGTCTGCGATGCGCGGTTTTCCAAGTCGTGCGGCGGGATGACCGAAAATTACGCGACCGCCTGGGAAGATGAGGATGTTCCCTATCTCAGGTCGGTCTACGATGGCGCGACGCAACCATCGCCGTGCAGTCCCGAGATGTGGATACGCTCCAGCCCGCCGGCTTACTGCAATACGAATGATTCGCAACTGCTCGCCCGCGTGCTGCCATCATTCGATCAGGAGACGCGCGACTTCTATCGCTGGCATGCTGCTTACACGCCGGAAGAACTTGCCGGGCTGGTCGAGTCGCGGCTGGGCGTGAGCCTCGGTCCGATCCGCGGCCTCCAGGCGCTCGCGCGCGGGCCGTCGGGCCGGATCTATCGGCTGAAGATCACCGGCGAACGCGACTACATCATCATCGGCAAGGAGCTGGAAATCCGCCGCGCGTTGTCGCGCACCCATCTTTACAGCTCAGCGTTCGTCATCGAGAAGGAACCGGGCCGCTTCATTCTGAGAGGCGCCGGATGGGGGCACGGTGTCGGCCTATGCCAGATCGGCGCGGCGGCGATGGCGGAGCAGGGGAAGGATTACGTCGAGATTCTGCGGCATTACTATCGCGGAACGACGATCGGCGTTCATTTAGCCCCCTGACGTGCGGCAAACAATCTTAGGGCCACAAAACGCGGAGCGTGTTCGATCGCTACAACATCGTGAGCGAGGCGGACCTTGAGCAGGCTGCTAGACGCCTTCAGTCACACCTGGCCACTCAACCGCTGGCAAAAGCATAGTCTGCGGGCGCCATCGCGGCCGAGCGCGCCTACTTCGCGAAGCGTATTAGCGTCAGTGCGCCAGCAGCGTCACGCCGGAGCCGGTAAGCGGCTCCGGGGGCCGGTCGCGCGAATCCTTCAAACCGCTTCGAGCCGCGACCTGATGGCACGCATCCGCGCGGAGAGGTCGGACTCGCTTATCAGTCCACGGCTGAGCATCGTATGAGCCAGCGCGAGTAGCTGACGTTCTGGCTCGGGAACATCGGCATAGGCGGACTCTGCGAGCTCATCCTCGGCGGCGCGCCGTTCGAGTACCGGCAGCGCACCGCTTACGGCCAGGCACTCGCAGGTTGCTATCAGGCTGGTCTTCCATGGCGGATTCGGATTGGTTACCCCGTAGCGCGGTGCAAGAGTGTTCCAAGTCTGGTCCTCGGAGCGCAGCGCCTCGAGCAGCGCGTAGCGGGTGTTGGCCAGCTCTTTATTCTCGCTCATGGCCGAGCTCCCCTCAGTCTCGGGAACTTCCGACGGGACGCCGCGCCCGATGCATGGGATGAACGTCTGCGGTCCTGCCGGGGCGCGGCAGGGCTACGCCAATCATACAGTCGCGCGTGACAATCTCGGCCAGCTGCTCCTCGGTCCAATTTTCGGTGCCTGCAGGCCGCACCGGGAGAACCATGAAACGGCACTTCTGGTTGGAGTCCTCGACGCGTATCTCGACTTCGGGCGGAAGGACCAGGCCAAACTCCGCAAGAACCTGCCGGGGCCAGCGCACCAGTCGGCGGCGATAGTTTGTAGTGCGATACCATTCGGGCGACATCCCGAGGAGCGGGCGCGGGTAGCACGAGCAAAGCGTGCAAACAATCACATGATGCAGCGTCGGGGTATCTTCCAGAACGCGCAGGTTCATGTAGTCGCTTGGGGTGCCGAAGCCGGTGGGCTCGGCCCAATCGATGCCGATCTCCTTGCAGGCTTTCACGGCATCTTTCAGAACACGCTCTTTGAAAGCGGGGTCGACCCAGGCTTTCGCTACCAACCGGGAACCGGCGGCAGGCCCAATCGACTCGGCCCACTCGGTGAACCTTCGATGATCTTCGGCGGTAAAGAGGCCGTGTTCGATGGCAAGTTCGCGGACCGCGATTTCGAGAACTTCGAAATCGGTTATTTCGTCCACCGTTGGCGCCGCGGGGTGTTCGGCGCCACCATTTCCCGGCGTATGTGCATGACTCATTTTTTGGATTCTCCTCCGGTTCGATCCGTCGATTCAATTCAGGTCAGTCGTCGGCGGGTTCAAGCCAGCGCTCAGGCGATTCAGTCTGTAGGGTGTCGTTGTCGAATGGGTATCCGGGCCAGAGATCCTTTTGCCGAAACCGCACAATGTAATATTGCTCGATCCGGCCGTCTCGATTGAAAGCTTCGTCCTCGGGGATGAGGTCCTGATATGTGCATGCGGCGATAGTCCCGACGGCGCCGCGAACGTACATCTGCGTGCGGCTGTAAAACAGATTCGGCAGGTCCTTAACCCGCACTCGGTCCCCCACCTTGAAACGGGCTTTGCCGGCGGCAGCCGGGGGCGTTCCGCGTGACTCACTTTCTCGCATAGCGCGCTTTCACCTCCGCGATCTTCTCGATCAGTTCGGATAAAGCGATATGTTTCTTGTCCACCAGCATTCGCGCCGCCGCCAGTATCCAGCGTCCGTAGTACGGGATGCCCAAGTACATTGCATAGCCCAGGTCGTTATCGGCTCGACGGCGTCTCTCCTCGGAATTCCATATCCCGCGCCATCCAAGGACTTCGCAGGTAACGTAGGTGTTGAGTTCCCACTGCTCCTCCTCCTTCTCTTCATAGATGGCGGGGACGTCGAACTGGCCGCCGACATCGTGGGGCGGATGCAGATAGGCTTTCACCACGGGGCTGGCCAGCTCGTAGTTCCAGTTTTGCGGCATATGCAGCGCTGGCTGCAAAAAGCTGATTATCTCCTGCTGCTGGACTAGCTCTTCTCGCCCCGCCATTTTTGCGCCACCTCCTCAGGTTGCCTTTCTGCGTGGTCGAAAACCCTTGCGTGCTTGCCGTAGCGCAGTTCGCGCCGCAGAGAGTCTGCTCGACCGGAGTTAGACCTCGGACGCATTTTCGGTAAATTAGCGCGGCGGCGACCCCGGCATCAAGAAATTTCGCGCTTGCAGCGGTCCTCGCGTCGCTAAAGCCGAAGATACCGTGGATGCAGGCGAGTATGTCCGCCTGTGCCAGGTCCCGATCTCCCGGCATGGCTGCTGCGCAGCCGCATTGACAGCGAGCGGGCGCACTCCGGCCGTCGTAGCAAGTCGCCGCAGCCGCCGAAGATCGACTCCCGAGAAAATAAATTTGGTGACGGAACCTACAACCGTCAGACAATTCTACCCCATGCCGTCATCGCTGCCGCGTGGTGATGGGTCCGCGTCTTCCCGGGCGATCAAAACGGCAAGTTCCCGCCCGACGGCACATCAGTTGAGGGTTCATGCGAGCCTTCGACCCATATTGATTTTCATCGCGCCGGATGACTCGCCAGCGCAGACCCGCTATATTTGGCGAACTTGAGTTGTTCCTGGATAAGGCGACTCATCATGATGGAGGGGGCGATGGTCTACAGTTGTTTGCGCACATCAATGGCCTCGAATGAGCTTCGCGGCGGTAACAAGCGGACCTGCGTCCTGATCGCGTCGCTGTTCGCCGCGATCATGATGGCCGGCGGCGCCTTCGCGCAAGATATCCCGATTGTCAAAATCGATCCAAATTCCGCGCGTTATGCGGTCGGCAAGGGCGTCAGTCGGGAGACTGCGGCGGCGATCGCAGCGTCGCCATTGCTTGCCAAGCCGCTGACCACCTGGGATGGAAGCTTTACCACCGACTCGACGAATTATCCGTTCACGATGGTGGGGACCGATCCGTCGCTCGGCTCCAAGACCACGAAGGTCAAGGTCATCCTCGTCCCAATCGTCTTCAAGCTCCCCGGTCTCAAGTTCAACCCGAACAAGAAAGTCTCCTGCAGCAGCAACAAATCGGCTGTGGGACTGGCGCTGAATTCACCGATTTTCAAATCTTTGGATTACAACCTCAGCGGAACCGATGTCGGCAAGACCCAGTACACCGACGCGTTCCAGCGGGCGAATTTCTGGAATTTCGTTTCCACGACCGCACCAGATTACCACGTGCTGCTGAACACGCCGACCGTGATGGCCCCGATAGTCGTGAATGTGCCGCCTTCGTCCGCAGGCGCGGCCTCCGGTGCGGCAGCGTGCGGACCACTCGGGGGAACACTCGGACTAGCCGATATCAACTGGTTCGATGGCGTCGAGGTTCCGAAGCTGTTGAAAAGAATCAACGCGAAGCCCAATGTGCTGCCGATTTTCCTGGCTTATGATGTCGTTTTCTTCGTCTCAAGCGTCAATAACTGTTGCATCATCGGCTACCACAACGCGATCCAGACAACCAAGGGAGTGCAAACCTACAGCGAGGCGGGAATCATCGACAGCGGCACCTTCAACGGTCTCGACGACGTGGTCGCGCTGGGCCATGAAGTGGCGGAATGGATGGACGATCCGTTCGTGAATAACATCACGCCACCCTGGGGACACGTCGGGCAAGTCTCAAGCTGCCAGGGTAATCTTGAGGTCGGCGATCCGCTGTCAGGCACGGAGTTCAGCGAGCAGGGAGCGAACGGCTTCACCTACCATGTGCAGGACCTTGCGTTCGTGCCGTGGTTTGCGGAGGCGGCGACATCGTTCTCGGTCAACGGATGGTTCAGCTTCTTCGGGACGTTCACAAGCTCAGCCGCGCCCTGCAGCTAGGGAGCCTCGGCACAGGTAAGGAGCGCTGCGCGGACGCGGAACCGGAACCGGTACCGGCTTCGCTTGCGCGAAGCTGTCCGAGATCCCTCGGCTTCGTTCGCGTCGCTCACTTCGCTCGGGATGACAAACAGGGGCATTGGTATAGCACGCCGGCTTGTGCAGAGCTTCCTTAGCGTTCGAACGCGCTACGGATAGCCAGCTCGCTCGCGCGGTTGGCGATGAACGCATCGCCGCGATCGATGAAGTCGGCGAGCGGTAGCTCGACCAACGATGCGGAGAGTGTCGAGTCGCGCGAGCCTCCATCGTGCAATGACCGTCTCGAAGCCGGCTGCTTTCCCCGGCTCGGGTCGGCGATATCGCATTTATATCAAGATCTTCCAAGCGGTATGATTGCGGCACAGAGTTGGGACCAGAGGACATGAATTTATGACCAATGCTGCCGACTTGAGAACCGACTCCCAGCCCGCGTGGGATGCGCGCGACGTTGCGATGCTGGAGCGGATTCAGCGCCGCGTGCTGTGGCTCGCCACCTACATGGTGCATCACGCGAACCACCTGCGCGACGGCGCGGGCGTGAAGGTCGGGGGCCATCAGGCGAGCTCGAGCTCGGTGGTGACGCTGCTCACCGCGCTCTATTTTCACTATCTCAAGCCGGGCGATCTGGTTTCGATCAAGCCGCACGCGTCGCCGGTCTTCCATGCGATCCAGTTTCTGCGCGGCTACCTGCCGGGTTCGAAGCTCAGGGAATTCCGCCAGTTCGGCGGATTGCAGGCTTATCCATCGCGCACCAAAGATGTTGACGGCGTCGATTTCTCGACCGGCTCGGTGGGCCTGGGCGCGGTGGCGCCGATTTTCGGCGCGCTGGTGCGCGATTATGTGGCGGATCATTTCGGCGCGGACCCGAACCGTCCCGGCTCCGGATGGCAGATTGCGCTGGTCGGCGACGCGGAACTCGATGAGGGCAACGTCTGGGAGGCGCTGGGGGAGGAGTTCACGCAGCGGCTCGCGCGCGTGATGTGGATAATCGATCTTAATCGGCAAAGCCTCGATCGCGTGATTCCGGACGGCCGCGCGCAGCGTCTGCGTGAAATGTTCAAGTGCAACGGCTGGGAGGTGATCGACCTCAAGTACGGCCATCGGCTCGAGAGCGTTTTCAGCCGGCCCAAAGGCGCGAAGCTCCGCGCGCTCATCGATGCGATGAGCAACGAGGAGTACCAGAGCCTGCTGCTGAAGGATGGCGAGACGATTCGCGAGCGGCTGATCGCGCGCGAACCCGCGATGGCCGAGTTGCTCGGCAACTACTCCGGCGACGAGTGCAAAAGCCTTATCGCCGACCTCGGCGGACACGATCTGGCGAGTGTGCTCGCCGCCTATGCGCGCGCGTTCGCGGTGACCGATCGCCCGGTGGTGATCTTCGCCTACACGATCAAAGGCTGGGGCCTGCCGATCGCCGGCAATCCCGCGAATCATGCGCGCTTGCTGAAGCCGTCTGAAATTGCGCATCTGCAGGACGAGCTTGGCATCGCGCGCGGCGACGAATTTGCCGGCTTCCCGCCGGACAGCGACGAGATGCAATACATCCGTAGCACGATGGAGATGCTCGGATGGTCGCACGAGCGCAGCCCCGGCGGTCCGGCGGCGAAGCTGCCGCAGATTCGACCCGCGCTGGGACTGCATTACCAGGGCTCGCTTTCGACGCAATCCGCGATGGGCAGCGTGCTGGTGAACCTGGCGCGTATCCCGGAGGTCGCGCCGTATCTGGTGACGGCATCGCCGGACGTCGCGATGTCGACGAATCTCGGCGGATGGATTCATCGCGCGGGTATCTACTCGCGCCGTCCCGAGAGCCGCAACTACTTCAAGGAGCTGGGCATCGCGCTTCTGATCGACTGGAAGGAGAGCCCGCGCGGACAGCACATCGAGCTCGGCATCTCGGAGACCAATCTGTTCATGCAACTGGGCCTGCTGGGCCTTGCAGACCAGCTCTATGGGCAGCCGCTGCTGCCGATCGGCACGGTTTACGATCCGTTCGTATGCCGCGCGCTCGACGCCTTCATCTACGGGCTTTACTCGGGCTCGCGCTTCATCGTGATCGGCACGCCGTCGGGCGTGACGCTGAGCCACGAAGGCGGCGCCCATCAATCGACCATCACGCCGGGGATCGGCGCGCAGTTGCCGGGCCTTTTAAGCTACGAGCCGGCGTTCGCGCAGGAGGTCGAGTGGATCATGCTCGATGCGCTCCGCGCGCTGCACGATCGTGAGCATGGCGCGAGCGCCTATCTGCGGCTTTCGACGCGATCGATCGACCAGGCGCCGTTCAATCGGTTTCTCGCCGGGCGCGATGAGAGCGAAGTGCGCCGGCGGGTGTTAGCGGGCGGCTATCGGCTGATCGATCGCAGCGCGGAACGCGATTACAGCGTTGGCGACAACGTCGTGCATCTGTTCGCGGTCGGCGCGATGGTGCAGGAGGCGCTGACAGCGGCGGGCGAGCTGGAGCGCGACGGGATCTTCGCCAACGTTTTCGTGGTCACCAGCGCCGATCGTCTGTTTCATCAGAGCCTCGCGGCCGGAGCAGAATCGGACGGGCTCGGCTGGCTCATGTCGGATGACGAGCGCGGCGCGCCGATCGTCACCGTCCACGACGCTCATCCGCTTACGCTCGCGGCGCTCTCCCGCGCATTGTCGAGACGGGTCGCGAACCTCGGCGTCACCAGCTTCGGCCAGACCGGCGCCCTCGAGGAACTTTATCGGGCGCATGGCATCTCCGCCGCGCACATCGCGGCGGCGGCGCGCGGCCTGCTCGATTGACAGAACATGGGATGCGCCAGCATCCGCAGCCTGTCGGCGCGATCAAAAGACCGGCTCCGAGCCTGGCCGAGCGCGCAGACCAATTCCCAACTCTTGCCTGAGTGAGCGGGCTGGGTAAAAGATAAATCGATGAAACTCGTCGGCGTGATTCTGATAATTGCCGGTGTAATTTTCGGCACGGCGCTCGTTGGGACCGTGACGCACAGCAAAGCGCACATCAACGACTTCGTGGTGGCGATCGGTGGGCTGATCGCGGCGGGTGAGATCGTGGTCGGATTCATCCTGCTGTTTGCCGCTTCGCCGCGATCCCGGGGCGATAGCAGGTTGCATTCGGCAAAGCCCACGTAATACGAGTTGCAAATTTTCATCATCCGGGCATCCACGGCTCGGATCGCGCTGGCGATCTCGTCCAACGCGTGTAGCGCTTCATCTATCTGTGCGAGCTGTCGTCTACGCAGGCTCTCCCGTTTAGCTTATTGAGGCTTGCGATAATCACGAATGTTGCGACAGTGTCAACGCACGACTGCCATCAGTGCCACGGTTGCTCTATGTAAGCTTTTGAGGGGCAAGATACACTCGGGCTTTTCCACAGCAGACTAGTTCGCCTTAAGAAATTAATCATCAAAGCTCACTAGAGCTATATAAAAACAGTCTATAGTAGCTTAATTATCGCGTTTATCAGGTTGACATCGTTCGATGTGCCTGTTAGCGTCATGGCGCTTTTGCTTCCCAGGGGGTTCCGTTATTGCCGGTTCCTCTAATTTTTCCCGGGTTTACGGGATGGCGGACGCGTGTTCGACGAACGTGATTCGTCCTAAGTCTTCGGTTGAAAGAACTTTCGGCGTGTTCGATACCTTACGGCCTATGACGCCCTTTGCCTTCACCGTGGGCCGCCGTTTGAGAAATCGGTCTGCCACCGCATTTGCTTGCCGAGCCGCGGCTTTTGGGCCGTGGTCGCAATCAAACATCCGTTATCTGGCGCGCTGCCTGCCGGTCGTCATAGCGCTCGGATGCCTGGTTGGATGCGGCGCTTCGCAGCCGCCGCCACCCTCAGCTTCCCTCCCGACTGTCGGCACTGTGCCGCCGGCGCAGAGCGCGATCGATTCGCTCAAGGCGTCGTCGCTCGATCAGCTCATGCAGGAGCGGCGTGCGAATGCCTCTGACTTCCCGATCGGGATCGGCGATGTCATCCAGGTATCGCTTCCGGGATTGAAAGGTACGGGCTCGGGTTTCGAGAACAGTGGCGGTGCGAGCGCTGCGGCCGGCGGTTCTGATCCTGCGGGAGCGGACGACTTCGATTCGGAAACCGTTCGCGTCGATGGCATGGGAGACATCGACCTGCATTTCGTGGGCAAGGTTCACGCCGCGGGCCTCACGGAAGCGCAACTCAAGCAAGAGCTGGAACGGCGCCTCAACAAGTACATGTACAACCCCGAGGTGGAGCTGTTCGTAAAGAGCTACAGCAGTCGCGAGGTGGCGGTCTCCGGCGAGGTCCATCAGCCCGGCATGTACACCGTGAACGGACCGACCGAGACGATTCACGATCTGATCATCCAGGCAGGCGGGACGACCGATAATGCGGCGTCGCGGATCGTGCTTACGCCGGCCAAGGAAAATCCGAACGCGGCGATCGCATCGACCGCGTCTCATCTTGCGCAGACGCAATTTCAGGCTGCCGCCGTTCACGACCCGAAGGGGGCGCCGCCGCTCAATGGAATGCTCAAGGAACCCGTCGCCGCCAGCTATGTAATCGATCTCGGCAGCGACCCGTCCGCGGATCGTTATCTCAACATGCCGGTGCGCCCCGGCGACACGATCTATGTGCCGCGTGCCGGCAGCGTCAGCGTGGTCGGGTGGGTCTATACCCCCAAGTCACTGGACATCACTCCGGGATTGACGGTGCTGGGCGCAATTTCCGCCGCAGGCGGTCCCATGTACGCGGCCGACCAGACGAACATCAAGATTATTCGTCAGGCCGGCAAGGACGAGACCAGGACGATCGTCGTCAACTTAAAGGACATTAAGAGCGCACGCGAACGCGACGTTCCACTGCAAGCGAACGATGTGGTCGAGGTGGGGTACTCGACCTGGAAGATTCCAGGCTATGCCCTCTATTACGGCGTCCAGGGGCTCTTCAGCTTTGCGCCTGCCGCCATGATGGTCAACGGCCTCTGACTTCCTGAGAGTATCGCGGAGATGGCTGGAGACATAGCCCCGTACTCGAGTCGCCGCTCCCGACAATCGCGCAAGGCGCAGCTTACTGTCCTTGCCGAGGATATCGAGAGCAATCTTCAGGAAGACCTCCATCAATACTGGCGGACGATCCGGAAACGCATCGGGCTGGTCCTTGCGATTCCGGCGGCGCTGCTCGCGCTTACGATCCTGCGCGATGAAATGGCGACGCCGCTCTATACCGCGACGGCAACCATACTGATTCGGAACACGCCGCCGTCGATGCTCGAAAACGCGACGGTAACAATCGTCTCGCAGAATTCCGATTCGGATTCCGACCAGGACGAGACTCAGCTTCAACTGCTCAAATCGAAGACGCTGGCCGCGCGCGTGGTGGCTGCCGAAGGTCTTCGCAACGATCCGGCCTTCCTCGGGCGGCGGCAGACGGGTTTGCTCGCGACCGTGCGCGATCAGCTCAAACAGTTGTTGTTCGGGCGCCCCCCGCGTGTCGTGACGCCGGGCGAGCATCCCGAGGCTTCGTCGCTTGACACCGAAGCATCGACGCTCCCAAGCGATTCACCGAGCCGTCTCCCGGACGAGTCGCCGGCAGGGGCCGCGCCTCCGCCGCGGGGCGCGCTGGTCAGCGCCTATCTTTCAAAGCTGCAGATCTCGCCGGTTCCGAACACGCAGATGGTGAAGATCAGCTTTACCACCGCCGACCCGAGGCTGTCGGCGCGACTGGCCAACGCTCACGCGCGCGAATTCATCGCGTGGGGCGTCGAGATGAACTCGCACGAGAGCGAAGAGGCCGAAGATTTTCTGAAGGGCAAGTTGCAGCAAATCAGGGAACAACTCGAAGCTTCCGAAGCCGCCGTCAATCAGTATCGCCGCGACAAGGGCATAGTTCCGGGTCTGATTTCCGTCAACGGCAAGGAAGACGTCATCCTGGAGCGCCTCAACAAGATGAGTGAGGAGCTTCAGGCGGCCCATCTGCAGACCATCTCGCTTGCGACCCAGGTGATGATGATCAAGAAGGGCCGCGCCGATGCGCTGCCGGAGGTGATCGGCAGCGGACTCGTGCAGCGGCTCAAAGAGCAACTCGACAGCGACGAGGCGCAATATGCCGCGCTCTCCGGAAAATTCAAGCCGGATTACCCGCCGATGCGCCAGCTCGCGTTGCGGATCGCCGGCACGCGCTCGGTGCTGGAGCGCGAAATTTCCAGCGCGGTGGCGAGCGTTGAGGCGCAGTACGCGGGCGCGCAGGAGCGCGAGGCGAATCTGCAGAATGATCTCAATCAGCAGAAAGCGCTGGCCTTCGGCCTCAATGATGCCGCGGTCCGCTACCTGATCCTCGAACGCGACGCCGATACCAACCGCGAGCTGTACAACGCGGTCCTGAAGCGGATGAAGGATCTGACGGTAGTCGCGGACGTTCACGCCTCCAACGTTTTGATCGTGGATGAAGCGGAAGCTCCCGGCGGCCCGTCCAGCCCGGAACTCTTCCGCGACGCGATCGCCGCCGCCGTGCTTGGCTTGGTGCTGGGTGTCGCGCTGGCGTTGCTGATCGATCTGCTCGACAACACCTTCCAGGATTCGCGCGAGGTCGAACGCTACCTGCGCGTGCCGAGTCTGGCGCTGATTCCGGAAGCTGTCAAAACCCGCGAATCGCTCTATATCTCGGGCAACGATGCGCCCGACACCACTTCCGTTGAAGGCCCGAGCAGGCTCCGCGCCCTCGTTACCTACCAGGGAGGCTATTCGATTCTTGGCGAAGCGTATCGAAATCTGCGGACCGGCCTGATGCTGTCGCGGGCCGGCTCGCAGCCGCGCATAACGTTGATCACCAGCGCCGTGCCCGAAGAAGGCAAAACGACGGTGTCGGTCAATACCGCGATTGTGCTGGCGCACGCGGGCGGGCGAGTGTTGTTGATCGATGCTGACCTGCGGATCCCGCGATGCCACAAGGTGCTCGGGGCGCCGAACCTGCGCGGGTTGACGGAGGTGCTGACCGGCCTCGCCACGCCCGAGAACTGCATCTCGCCGACTGCGATCGACAACCTGTTCATCATGACGGCCGGGCAGTTGCCGCCCAATCCGAGTGAACTGTTCAGCTCGCCGCAGATGAGCCGGCTGCTCGATCAATTACGAACCGAGTTCACGCACATCATTATCGATTCGCCTCCGGCTCTGCCGGTGAGCGATGCGATCCTGTTGTCGGTGCTCGCCGACGGCGTGCTGGTCGTGGTCGCCGGCAACAAGACCCCGAAACAGCAGGTGAAGGCGGTGCTGGCGCGGCTCCGGCACGCGCACGCCAAGATCTTCGGCATCGTGCTGAACCGGATCAAAATTCACAAAGTCGATTACTTCTTCCCCTACTACAAGTATTACGGCCCCGCGGAATCTGACGAGCAGGACGGGAACTCCGCTCCGGACAATGTGGCGGAGAACTGAAGGTCGTCCGTTTAAAGCTTCGGTTCGGAACCGGACTTCGCGTTTTCATCTCTGATGTCCGACCTCTGGGACAACCTGGTTCTCGCCAGCACCGCGCTGCTTATGTTCTTCACGCCGTTCGCGTTCGGCTCGGTCGATCCCTGGTCGCTCGCGCTCGCGGAATGCCTCTGTTTTTCGCTCACCATCTTCTGGTTCGGCAAGGTTTGCCTCACACCCGGAGCAAAATCCGATTGGCTGGCGTTTTCGGAGTGGGACTTTCGCGCGCTCGCGATTCCGACGCTCGCACTGCTCGGCTTCATCGCATTTCAGCTCGTCCCGCTTCCGCCGCGCGTGATTGCCGTGCTCTCGCCGCAGGCCCATCAACTATATGTGCGCAGCCTTCCGGGATGGCCCACGCAACTGGTCTACCAACAGCGCGAGTTCCAGCAGTCATTCGCGAAGCGCAAGCGGTCTGCGGATCCCGTGGTGCTGCCTACCGCCGATGGAGTGAAAAAGGGGGCGACCGTTCCTTTCATCGCGAAGTCGCGCGGGCCGGCAGCGACCGCATCGGCAGATGAGAACGCATCGAAAGCGAATTCCCCGGCGCCCATTCCCGGCGCGGGCGCGTGGCGTTCAATTTCCGTGCTGCCGGCGCTGACCCGCGCATCGCTGCTCAAGTCGTACGCCTACGCCTGTCTCTTTTTCGTGATGGTCTTTTATCCGGCGGGGTTCGGCAGCCGCGACGATGAGCGCAGGTTCCGCCGTATCATTTTGCTGATCGTGCTCGCCGCGGGCGCGACGGTTGCGATCGTCGGCCTCGTCGAGCAGGCGTTCTGGAACGGCAAGATTCTGTGGTTTCACGTGCCGCATGATTGGGCGGGCCCGGCGCCCGGACCGCATCGCGCCAGCGGACCGTTTGTGGATCCCGACCATTTTGCGGTCTACCTCGCGATGACCCTGCCGCTCGCGATCGTCGGTGCGATGTTTCGCGCGCCGCTCGCGAGATCGCCGAGCTTCACCGGCTTTCAGTTCGTCTGTGCGGCATCCGCAGTGATGATGGTGGCGGCGATCCTGATTAGTCAGTCGCGCGCCGGGCTGATCGAAGTCGGAATCGTCTTCCTCACGCTTGCTTGGATGCTCCGCAGGCATTATCAGCAGCGCCTCGATGACGAGCTGGTCAGAAAAGTCCCGCAGAGCTCCTCGATGTGGGCGCTGGCGGTCGGCGGCTTCGGCGTCGCCGCCCTCGTCCTCGCGCTGGTGCTGGTCGGCGCGGGACAGCGCGAGCAGGCGGGCGGCCGGCTGGCGGAGAGCTTTTCAACCGGCGTCGGGATGACCGCGCGGTTTCGATGGTGGGCCGATACGGGACGGATGATTCACGACTTCCCGATCTTCGGAGTCGGCCTCGGCGCGTGGTCCGCCGTCTTCCCGCATTACCAGCGGCCGCCATGGTCGCCATATTTCGTCAATGCCGCACATAACGATTACATCGAGGCAGCCGCCGAGTATGGACTCGGCGGCTTGCTGCTCTTCGGGTGGCTATGCTGGACGGTCGGCCGGATCCTGAAGCGCGGCTCCGGCTCTTTCCAATCCAGCCAATGGATAATTTTTTCCGCGCTGGTCGCCTCGATTCTGGTCGTCGCCTTCGATGAACTCGGCGACTTCTGCCTGCAGATTCCGGCGAACGCGATGCTGTTCGTCCTGATCGTCGCGCTCGCCACGCGCATCGCGCGCTCGCACGTCGCGCGAACTTTCGACGAGCCTGGGATCCTCACCGCCATGATCGCGCCGGCTGCGATCGCACTCGTCGCGATGATCGCGGTGGTATGGGCCGTTCGGCAGAAAGAGATCGACTATCCCGACGATCTTCCGTTTCCGAAATCGACCTGGCAGGCTGAAGCGGAAATCGTGTCACATCCGTCGAGCCCTTATCCGCATCTGTGGCTGGCGAACATGCTGCACGATCAGAGCGGAAGATGGCCGGTCGCCGAACTCGACACCGCGGTATGGCTCGACCCCAACAATCCGAAGGCCCGCGACTGGTATATCGTCGCGTTGCTGCGCGATGGGCGCTTCGCCGAGGCGCTGAAAGAACTCTCGCGCGCAACCTTCCACGCCCCCGCCCAGTCCGATCATTTTTATCTCAGTCTGGAAGTGCTGCCGTATCTCTCGGAGCCGCAGCGCACGGCGATCGAAACCGGTCTCGGCGAGGCCGCCAATCGCGGTTTCGATGGCGCCGTGGACAGCCTCGCTACGCTTTATACGGCGGAGAAGCGGACGCTCGATGCCGCCCGGCTTTATGACAACGCCGCCCGGGCCGAAGACGATCCGGCGCTCCGGTTCAGGTACTATCTCGGCGCCGGGGAGGCTTACGCGTCGTCGGGGCGCGCCGCCGATGCCGAACGCACACTGCTCGCTGCGATCGACGCCGATCCGTACGATTTCAGGTCCTATCGCGACTTGATTTCGCTGGTGTACGGCCCGGCGAGAAACGAGGCGTCGGCGAAGCGGGTGATCGAGATGGCCGCAAGCAGGGGTATCGACGCAGGCTCGCTTTATCTTGAGCTCGCGCGGGTCGATGAAGAGCAAGGCCACATTAAGTCAGCCGAGAAGGCCTTGCGCGATGCCGTCAGCTACGAGCCCTCGTATCGCCACCTGATGCTGCTGGGTCAATTTTATTTGCGTTATCAGAACTACGATTCGGCTGCGGAACTCCTGCGCCGCGCCGTCAAGCTCGCTCCTCAATCCGGGCAGGCCTATTTCTATCTCGCGCAAGCCGAAGAGGGTGATTATCAGTACCCGGCCGCGAAGGCCGATTACAGCCGCGCCATCGCGCTGGCTCCCGGTAATCGTGAGTTTCAGAGCAGGCGAAGCGACCTGCTGCGCAAAATCGACGATCATTCCCGAGCCGCCGGAGTACCCGGGCGGGCCGATTCGGCCGTCGATCGATGACCGCCGCATCGGCATCGATACCGGTGGCCTCGCCTGAGCCGCAACTCGCCGCGCGCCGTCCTGATTACACGTTCGCAATCCTGGTCGCGACTTTCTGCGCGATCTATCTGGCATGGTATCCGGCGAGCTACTCGATACTCGACGAAAGCTCGACGCTGTCGCTCAGCTATGCGATCGCTCACGGCACGATCTATCTCGACCAGGTTAATTTGAACGCGGGGCTCAGGATCGATCGTCACATCGTCTCGCTCTACTCGCCATTTCACGCCGCGCTCCTGGCGTTGTGCATGAAGATCAACTGGCGGCTCGGATTCGCGGTGACGGCGGGGTTCTTCGTCCTGGGCGCGTTCATCGTTCGCGCGCAGTTGCTCAAGTCGGGGCTCAGTCCGGCGTGGTCGGTTCTGTATTTTCTGAACCCGGGCACGCTTTACTATTCGCAAACCCTGATGGCCGCGGTACCAGCCGCGACGATGGGCCTGTGTGGTGTCGCGATGCTGTTGCGGCCGGCGCCACGGCTCGTGCTCGCGGGCCTGTTCCTCGGAAGCGCCGTGCTGCTGCATCCGTGGATGGGACCGTTCGTGTCAATTTTCGGCGCGGTATGGCTCCTGGAGCAGGGATGGGACGGCGCGGCGGAGCGCTTCGCTAAATTGGCGGCGGGCGCGATGCCCGCGATCGCGCTGCTGGCGCTGTACAATTTTCTCATCACCGGCTCGCCGTTCCATCCGGCATACTGGGTGCTGGGCCATCAGCATAATTTTGATGGCCGGCATTTCAGAGCATTCCTGATCTTTTATTTGGGGTCGTTGGCAATCTTTCCCATCGCGGGATGGAGCGTGTTGTCGCCACGGAGAGCGGATGGACTCGCGCTCCCGATCGCCTCGGCAATGACGATCCTGCTCGCCTCGCTTTATTACTATCGCGACGGCGTTAATCTGCAGGAATACAACATAATGCATCTGCTCGCCGGTGCGATTCCCGGACAGCGTTTTCTGCTTCCGGTGTCGTTCGTCGCGTGCGTTCCCGCCGCGCGATGGTTGAAAGCGCAGCTCTCGACGTTCGAGTCGGATCCGTCGCGCGTTAAAGGAGCGGCGTGCGTCGTATTTGGGGCCGGCTTTCTGCTTCTGAGCATCGGGCATCAGAATTATTTACGTGCTCATGCCGTTTTGCAGAAGGCCCTCGATGAGACAATTCCCGACGGCGCGGAAGTCGTCACATCATCGCAACTCGGGACCAATTTCGGCGGATGCAAGGAACTTGTGCCGGTCGTCAAGGTCCGGCATTGCCTCCAGATCGACTCAGCTCGCCCTCCGCTGCGTCACGACTATCTTTTGTGGGCTGGAGCGCCGGGCTCGCAACCACCCGCCACGTGGATAGACGGCCGTCGCGTGCATATGATTCGCGCCCGCTCATTCATCTGGAAGGCCGACTTCTGGATTGCGACGCCGATTGATCCGAAGCGTACGTCAGATCGGCGCGAAGCGATCAATTCTTTTTGAGCGAGTCGAATTGTGTGCGGCATAGCGGGCTTGATTGGCGTACGCGATGAGGGCGCGGTCCTCGGACGCCGGCTGATGACCGCGTTGCGCCATCGCGGGCCTGATGACGAAGGAATCGAGCAACCGCTGTCTACAGTGACGCTCGTGCATACGCGGCTCGCGGTTATCGATCTATCGCGCGCGGGGCATCAGCCGATGCGCGACCATCCCCCGCCCGGCTTGAAGCCGAACTGGGTGGTCTTCAACGGCGAGATTTACAATTATCGCGAGCTGCAGAACGAGCTTGCCGCGTCCGGATGGCCATCCCGAACGAATTGCGACACCGAGGTGATCCTGCACGCTTTCCGTATCTGGGGCGATGATTGCGTGTCGCGATTCCGCGGGATGTTCGCCTTATGCCTTGTCGATACAGCCCGCGGCCTGGCACATCTCTATCGCGATCGGCTGGGCATCAAGCCGCTGTACATTTATTGGTTTCCCGCCGGCGGATGCGTGTTCGCAAGCGAGTTGCGCGCGATCCTGAGCCTGGGGACCGAAATCGCGCCGGCGCATGTGAACCCGCGCGCGCTCGAAAGCTTTCTCGCGCAGGGCGCCGTGCAGGGCTACGAGACCCTGGTGGATGGCGTCTCGATGCTCCGGCCGGCATCGCATCTCACACTCGACCTGGATTCAGGCCGCGAGGTTTCGCGCCGGCAATACTGGAATCTGCCCCTGGACGTTGATCGCGCCGGAGATCGCAAGACGGCAGTCGACGATCTTCGCGCGATCGCTCACGAAGCGGTCCGGCTGCATCTGGTCAGCGACGCGCCGCTCGGCCTGTTCCTGAGCAGCGGAATCGATTCGACCGCGCTGCTGGCGATCGCTTCGGAAGAGGGCGCCAACCATCCGCAAACGCTCACGGTCGGCTTCGATTCCGCGCGCGACGACGAGAGCATCGCAGCATCCGCAATTGCGCACGCCTTCGGCGCCGACCATCGGACCGTGCCTCTTGCAAGCCCGGATGCGAAGTCCACGCTGGAAGAATCATTGGCCGCGATGGATCAGCCGACCGTCGACGGCTTCAACACCTATTTCGTGAGCCGCGCGGCGCGCGAGCAGGGTCTGACGGTTGCGCTGTCGGGTCTCGGCGGCGATGAACTCTTCGGCGGCTACGCGAGCTTCGTCGATATTCCGCGCGCGATGCGGCTCCGCAGGCAATCCGCTTTGAAATGGCCGGTCACGATCGCTGGCCGAATGCTTCGCACGCGCTTCGGCGCGAAGCTCGGCGAGGTCTACCGGCGCGATGCCGACCCGCTCGCGATGTACCTGCTGCGGCGCGAGTTGTTCCTGCCCGACGAGCGCCGCGGGCTGCATCCGTTGCCCGCAGGCTCCGATCCAATCACCGGCATCGAGCGCGGGCTTTTGGAAGAGGCGCGCCGCGACGAGCGCCCGCTCGATCGGATCAACGCCATCAGCCTGTTCGAACTCCAGTTCTTCATGCGGCACATGCTGCTTCGCGATGCGGACGCATTCAGCATGGCGGCGCCGATCGAATACCGCGTGCCGTTTCTGGATCATCGCCTGGTCGAAGCAGTGTTCGCGATGCCCGGCGAATGGAAACGGCCCGACCCGCGACCCAAGCCGCTGCTGCTCGACATCGCGGGCCCGCGCGTTCCGGAGTCCGTCTGGCGCCGCCCGAAGCAGGGCTTTTCATTTCCGTGGAAAGATTGGTTCCACGCGGAACCGCTCCGCGGCTACGCGCGCGAAGCGATCGCGGACGAACGCGGATGGAAAGACCTCGGCATCGACGCCGCGGCGGTCGACGACCTGCGCGCGCGTTTCGATCAGGGCGACAACCGGGTGAGCGCGCTGCAACTGCTGGCCTTCGTTTCGCTTTATGATTTCACGCAGCGCCATCGGCTGCGTCGGATATGATTCGTACTTCAACGGCGACGAAGCAGAAAACAGACCGCCGATGAAGCTGCTCTATCTGAATCCGATTGGCGCTCTCGGCGGCGCGGAGCGCAGCCTCCTCGATGCCATGACCGCGCTTCGCGACGCGCAGCCGCAATGGCGACTCCAACTGATTGCAGGCACGGACGGCGATCTCCTCGCAGGGGCGCGGGATATCGGCGTCGAGGCGCGGGTTCTATCCTTGCCCGAGGCCGTCACGCGAGCCGGCGACTCGGGCGCCAGCAATTTGATTTCGAGCGCCGCCGTTGCAGCTCGTGTAGCAGCCTCCGGGCCGCGGCTAATCGGCTATCTCAAGCGCCTTCGGCGCGCGACCCTTGCATCGCAGGCCGATATCATCATCAGCAATGGATTCAAGACTCACATTTTGGCCGCGTGGGCGGCGCCCTTGAGAATTCCGATCGTCTGGCATGTGCGCGATTACGTGCGGGCCCGGCCCCTGATGTCGCGCCTGATGAAGGCGCGCGCCCGGCGATGCTCGGTTGCGATTACCAACTCGCAAAGCACAGCCGAAGATTTGGCCCAGGCTTGTAATGGCCGGTTGAAAATTCGCACCGTCTATAACGCGATCGATCTCGAGCGTTTCAACGCTTGCGGCGCGATGCTAGACCTCGATGCGCTGGCCGGCGCGCAGCATCGCGATGAGGCCGCGATTCGTGTCGGCCTGCTCGGAACGACCGCCCGCTGGAAGGGGCACGAGATCTTTATGCGGGCGCTCGCGATGCTCCGGGATGACCGCATCCGCGGGTATATAATCGGCGGTCCGATTTACGACACGCGCGGCAGTCAATTCACGATGGCAGAGTTGCAAGCAACGGCGCGGAAGTTGGGTCTTGACGGACGCGTAAGATTTACCGGCTATGTGAACGATCCGGCGGCGGCGATTCGCGCACTCGATGTCGTCGTCCATGCGAGCACGCAGCCCGAGCCGTTCGGGCGCATCGTGGCCGAGGCGATGGCCTGCGGCAAGCCGGTCGTGACCGCCAATCTCGGCGGCGTCGCCGAAGTAATTTCCGAGGGCGAGAACGCGTTGACCTATCCCGGCCGCGATCCCGGGGCGCTTGCCGAACGCATCGTACGTCTGGCCGATGATCCCGACCTGCGGCGGCGATTGGGCGCGAACGGGCGGCGCCGGGCCGAAGATCGATTCGGTCGCGCGCGGCTCGCACGCGAACTGATCGCGATTTACGAATCCGTGATCGCGTCCCGATGATCCGCGTATTACATGTCGCGCCGGGGAATCTCTTCGGCGGCATCGAGACGCTGCTCGTTACGCTGGCGCGCCTGCGCGATCTCTGTCCGTCGATGGAGCCGGAGTTCGCGATCTGTTTCGAGGGCCGCTTGCAGTCCGAACTCGAAGCCGCTGGCGTTCCGGTGCACGGCCTGGGAGCGCTCAAGGTCAGGTATCCGAACACGATCTGGCGCGCGCGCCGGCGGCTGGCTGAGCTTCTGCGCCGGCGCCATCCCGATGTCGTCATCTGCCATCATGCCTGGACGCAGGCGATTCTCGGACCCGTCGTTCGCGCGGCGAACATACCGCTGGTGTTTTGGCTGCAGGGGCAGACCACCGGCCGTCATTGGTCGGAACGATGGGCCGCGCTGACGCCGCCCGATCTCGCGATCTGCCTGAGTCATTTTCTCACCACCGAATTGCGAACGATCTATCCCGACATCGCCGCGCACGTGGTTTACAATCCCGTGCCGCCGATCGCAGCGCTTACCGACGCTGCGCGCCGCGAGGTCCGCGCCGAAATCGGCACCGCCCCCGATGCGGTGGTCATCGCACAGGCCTGCCGGATGGAACCCGGCAAAGGGGCGCGCATCTTGCTCGATGCGCTCGGCTCGATCCGCGACATCGCAGACTGGGAATGCTGGCAAATCGGCGGTCCGCAGCGCGCGATGGAGCGCGAGTATTTCGATGCGCTCCGCGCGCAGGCGGCGCGCCTCGGTATCGATGGTCGCGTGCGCTTCTGGGGCCAGCGCGGCGATGTCGCGCGGCTGCTCGCCGCGGCCGATATCTACTGCCAGCCCAACGACACATTTCGGGAGGGACTGGGGGCGGTATTCATCGAGGCAATGCGCGCCGGTCTCCCGGTCGTGACGACGCGGCTCGGCGCCGCGCCCGAAGTGATCGACGAGACCGCAGGCTTTCTGCTCGCACCGGGCGACGCCGGCGCCGTGGCCGCCGCGCTCACCGAACTGATCCGCGATCCTGCGCTGCGCGCGCGATTGTCAGCAGGCGGACGCGCCCGCGCCGAAGCGCGCTTCTCGCCGGCGGTGCAAATCCCGCTGCTCTACGAAGTGTTGATGAAAGCGGTCCGAGGACATCCCGATCCGGCTTCGTCATCCGGGTGCCGGCAGCCGGGGTTGTTGTAAACCGATTCGCTCAATAGTGTCCTAATCGATGGAATCGCTTTTGCTGTGCGGCGCGGCGTTCACGCTGGTCTTTTTCTGCACCCGGCGCTCGCTCGCGGTCGGCATCAACGCCGCCATCGCGATCGGTTACCTGTACGGGATTATCCGCGCCAACGTTCCGCAGACCGCCTCGCATTTCATCTTCGATGCCGGCGTCGGCGGCCTCTACCTCGGCATCATGTGGCGCGGCCTCACCACGATGCAGCGCCTGCGCATCCGGCGCGTCCGCGGCTGGGTCATCTGCCTGATCGCGTGGCCGCTGATCCTGTTCTTCATCCCGATCCAGGATCCGCTGATCCAGCTCGTCGGATTGCGCGGTGCCGTCTGGTTCGTGCCGTTCGTGCTGCTGGGCGCGATGGTGGATGACGGCGAACGCTCGCAGCTCGCGGTCGGGCTAGCGATTCTGAACCTCGTGGCGCTCGCCTTCGCGCTCGGCGAGTTCACACTCGGCCTGCCGCGCTTCTTCCCCTACAACAACGTCACCGTCCTGCTCTACCAGCAGAACGATGTGGTCGCGGGTGCAAGAGATCTCTACCGGATTCCCTCGACCTTCCCATCGCAGGCCGGTTACTCCGCCACGATGGTGCTCGCGATGCCGCTGCTGGTCGGGGCATGGGCCCAATCGACCAGCAAGCGGATCAAGCTGTTGTTGACGGCCGGGCTGGTCGCCGGGTTGCTGGGCGTGTTCCTGGGCGCATCGCGGAGCCAGGCGCTGCTGATGTTTGCGCAGGGAGCGACGATTGCAAGTTTCGCCAGGATTCGGATGAAGCATCTGTTTGCCTTCGCCGCGATCGCTCTTGTCGTCGGCTATTGGGTTTACAAGGAACCTCGTCTCCAGCGCTTCACCAAGCTCGATACGAACTTCGTCGAAAACCGGGTCTCGGCTAGCGTTAACGAAAGTTTTATCGACGCCCTCTTTCAATATCCACTCGGCAACGGACTTGGCGGCGGCGGCACCAGCATCCCGTATTTTCTCCAGGATCGATTGCAGAATCCGACCTGGATCGAAAATGAATACGGGCGCCTCCTGCTCGAACTCGGGCTGCCTGGGCTCGGACTGTGGGTGGCGTTTATCTTCGCCTCGATTTTCTTGACGCCCGGGGATCGGAGCGGTCCATGGCGCGGCGGATGGCGGGTTGCAAAGGTTACCTGCGCAGCGACCTTCGGCACGGCTTTTATTGGTGTTGGACTCTTGACCTCGATCCCGGGCACCGCCTTGCTCCTGTTCATGACCGGATGGATGTGGGGGCCGAAGCTCAAACAGTTCCGCGTCAGGGCGAGCACGCTCGCTTCCGAACCCGCCGCGGCTGCTGGATGAGTCCGATGAGCGCGGAATCGAAACCGCCATGGGTGATCGTGGCCGGCAGCTTCCATCGCCACGGCGGGATGGATCGATGCAACTGGGCGCTGGCGCGCCATCTCGCCGCCGCGGGCCGCCGCGTGCATCTGGTCTGCCATTATGCCGACCGCGACCTGCTCGACGACGCGGCGATTACAGTTCATTGCGTGCCGAAGCCTGCGAGCTCCTTCATGCTGGGCGGCGTCATTCTCGCCCGAGAAGGGCGGCGCGTCGCCGCGCATTTGAGTCTCGCCTCGCCGGGCGCGCGGGTCGTGACCAACGGCGGCAATTGCTCGTGGCCGGATATCAACTGGGTCCATTGCGTGCATCACGCATGGCGGGTCAATCCCGATAAGTTTCCGTGGTGGCTCAAGGTCAAGGAGCGGGCGTTCCGCGCGATGGCGCTGCGCCACGAGCGAGCCGCGCTCCGCTCCGCCCGCCTCGTGATCGCGAATTCCGAGCGGACCCGCCGCGAGCTGATCGATTATCTCGGCATCGCGCCGGATCGTATCCAGGTCATCTATCCCGGCGCGCCGCCCGGCCTCTCGCCGGCAACGCCGGAACGCCGCGAGGCGGCCCGCAAATGGCTCAAGGTCCCGAGCGCGCGGCCGCTCGCCGCCTTCGTCGGCGCGCTCGGTTATGATTCCAACAAGGGCTTCGACGTGCTCTTCGCAGCATGGCGAAAGCTCTGTACCAGGCCGGATTGGGACGTCGACCTCGTCGTCGCCGGCGGCGGCCGCGCGCTCGATCGCTGGCGCGGGATGGTGGTCGAGTCGCGGCTCGATGACCGAATCAGGCTGCTGGGATTCACCGAGCGCATTCCCGATCTCCTCGCCGCCGCCGATCTGCTGATCAGCCCCGTCCGCTACGAAGCCTACGGCGTCAACGTGCAGGAGGCGATTTGCAGCGGAATACCCGCGATGGTAACCGCAGCGGCTGGCGTCGCCGAGCGCTTTCCCGCCGGTCTCGCCGAGCTTTTGATTCGCGATCCGGAAGACGTCGATGCGCTGGTTGCGATGCTGCTCAAATGGCGGACGGCGCTACCGCAATGGAAGGAACGAATCGCGCGCTTCTCGAGCGCGCTTCGCGCCGACACCCTTGAAGCGATGGCGCAGAAGATCGTCGCGGCGGCGGAATCAAATCCGCCCGCGAGCCGCGATCTCCGCATCTCAGCCTGAGACGTAATCGCTTGGCCGCCACGCCCAACCTCGCCGAATCCGCTACTGCTCCCGCCGGTCCGAGCCGCAGCACGCTCGCCGTGATGGCGTGGGGCGTCGGCAGCCTCAAGAGCGTGATCACGATGGCGGTCGCGTTCGTGACCACGCCCTACATCCTGCACTACTTGGGCGCGGATCGGCTCGGCGCGTTCCGCGCCGCGCAGCAATGGACCGGCTATCTCATCTATCTATACTTCGGACTCAATCCGGCGCTCGCCGTGATGCTGCTCAAATTCGCGAGCCGCGGCGAGATCGATCGCGCGGTCTCGGTCGTGAAGGCCGGTATCCGCCTCGAGCTGCGCCAGAGTCTCATCTTCGTCGCGCCGGCCGGTCTGCTGATGGCGTGGTTCATGCCGGTGCTGGTGCCCGTCGCGCCCCATCTGCAGACCGAGCTGCGGATCGGCGCGCTGCTCTTTCTGCTGGCCCTCCCGCTCGCTGCGGTCGAGGTGGTCCGCTCTTTTCTCGAATGTCTTCAGCGCGCCTACCTGGTGCATCTCGCGCTCCTGGTCCAGGCGATCATCACGATGGTGGGCGCGGTCTGGCTCGCATGGTGCGGCTACGGGCTGATCGGACAGTTCGTCGCGTATGTCGCCGGGATGCTCGCCTTCGCGATGCTGATCGCGGCCTTCGCGATCCCGCGGCTCAGCGGCTATTGCGCCGCGGCGACGCGCATCGATCGCGCGGAGCTGCGGGCGCTGCGATGGCCGCTGATGGTCACCGGCATCGGCAGCCAGCTCAATCTGCTGACCGACTACATAATCGTCGGCCTCGCGATCAATCCGACCGCTGTGACTCCCTTCTCGCTTACCCAGCGCCTGGTCACGATCCTCGGCGGCTTCGTCACCTCGCTTGCGGGTTCCACCTGGGCCGGACTCGCCGAAATGATCGCGGGCGGCGACACCCGGATGATCGAGGAGCGTATGCTCGAGCTGCTCCGGCTGATCCTGGGACTCAGCCTGACTCTCCTCGGCACGCTTGCCGCTTACAACTTCCATTTCGTGCGGCTGTGGGTGGGCGCGCAGTATTACGCGGGCGACCTGCTGACGGTCCTGACGGCGGTGCAGACGCTGATGTTCGCGTTCTTCACGCTTTTCTCGTGGACTATCGACATGCAGGGCGATGCGCGCCATCGCGCGCCCGTCACCTCGTTCGGTGCGATCGTGAACGTGGCGTTGAGCTACGTGCTGGGGGTGCGGCTTGGGCTTTACGGCGTGTCGCTCGCGACCGTGATTGGCTACGGAATTACCGAGGTCTGGTACAATCCGTACCTTTTCAGCCGGCGCTATCGGGTGAGTCTGCGCGCGCTCGCCGCGACCACGCTCGGATCGATCGCGCTGAGCGCCCCGTGGATGGTGGCCGTCTGGATGCTGGCGCATCGGACGCGCTCGATGGGTTGGTTCGAGCTGGGCTTCGAGCTCGGCATGATGATTCTGCTCGGCGCGCTCTACTCGTGGCTGATAATTTTGTCCAGTTCGGACCGCGCGCTGTGGAAGAACCGCATCGGCAGGCTGATTGCGAATTCACGGATCAGCTAGGAGGCATTTCATCGAAGCTCGATGCCGCGGAGTTGGTGGAAAAAGGTTTTATGGGTGCTGTTGTGGCCGGTGATGCCCGCATGGGTCGACGAGGCCAGAAGGTTCGTACAAAATCCGCCGCTGCGACAATTGATTAAGCGTCATGTCGCGAAAGGTAAACCGCTGCGGGCCTTGAATGCCGGTGCGGGCGAGGGTTCCTTCTCGCCGCTGCTGCTCGAGATTTCGAGCCTCACGCGAGCGGTCGAAATCGACCCTTGCTATGTCAGTCAAAAGCGCCTCACCCATGATCCGAGGCAACAGATAGTAGCCGCCTCGCTGACCGACGTGCCGCTTAAATCGGGGATTTTCGATTTTGTTCTCTGCACGGAAGTTCTGGAACACATCCATGACGATGCTGCGGCGCTAAATGAATTGCGGCGCATGCTCGCGCCCGGCGGCTGGCTCCTGATCTCGGTGCCGACTCCGCCGGCGGTTTACGATCCCGATCACGTTCGCGAAGGGTATGAGCGCGCGGCGTTCGAAGCGATGCTGCGCGAGCGAGGCCTGGAAGTAATCGACGTGGACTACTGCATGTATTGGGGCTTCAGGTCGATTCTTCGGTTGTATCGAAGATTTGGCAGAAGAGGGCTGAGGAAGGCGAATCTATGGGTGTTGGCGCTGATCGATCGCTTTGCTCAGCCCGGCCCGCCGATGGACCTGATCGTGCTTTCACGCGCAGCGGATGCTTGATTGTCGCGCCATCAAGTCGAACGGACGGTAATAAGTGGAGCCTTTGAGCTGCGCAACAAGCCGATGAATATCACGAAGTCGACGCACAAAAGCGGTTCGGGCCTTTACCGTCCGGAGCGCGGCTCGCTGAGCCGATCGGCAAGTTGGGGTCCATTCGCTCCCGCGTTTGCGATGGCATTATCCGACGGTCGGCCATTTTAAAGGAATGAATCAGTTCCTCTGGAGGCTCTCGGTCTTCAAATCCCGCTGGCGAAATCGCTGGCGATACCTCGTTTCGGCGCCGCGCGTTTACCGGAACTGGTGGGTATGGCCGCTGCCCAAACTCGGGATCAGCGTTATCCTCGAGTTGCGAAACGGGCTGCGCTACCTCGTCCGGGCGGGAAGCAGCGATCTCGCGGTATTGAACGAAGCTGTGCTCATCAATCCTTACCTTGCTGATCACTATGTTCATGTTGCCGAAGACGCGGTGGTGGTTGATGTTGGTGCATCTGCTGGAGATTTTGCCATCCAGGTGGCCGCGTTGTGTCCGCGCGGGCGTGTCTTTGCGATTGAACCGGTCAGTGAGAACGCTCGCATGATCGAGGTGAACCGCGCGCTCAACAAGCTCTCGAACATCGAAGTCCTGCCCGTTGCGCTGGGCGCTGACGAAGGCGAGATGGCGATTCATCTCGCAGGCAGCCAATCAAGCGCTTATTTCAATTTCGAGCGGCCCGCCGAGAGAGTACCGGTGATCAGCTTGCCGCGATTGATGCACGATAGAGGCATTGAGGGAATCGATCTCCTCAAGCTCGATTGCGAGGGCGCCGAATGGGATATTCTTCCGGCTTGCAAATCGGTGCTCACCAGAATCGATCAAATCTGCATGGAGTTCCATCCGCGCGACGGATGGACCGGAGCCAGGCTTGCCGACTGGTTGCGTGACGCTGGATACCAGGTCCGCTACATCCAAGGTGGCTGGAGTGGACTGTTATGGGCAAGCCGCCGGCCGGAGCAAGCGGCGAGCTGAGGATCCATGTCCCGTAAGCTTCGCGTCGCGATGGTCTATGGCGCGTGCGCCGGATTCGGCGGACTCGGGATGCAGGCGGCGACCGCGCTCGCCGGCCTGCTCGACGGCGGCGCGGAGGTCCATGCCTTCGGTCCCGGCCATCTCGAGCCGCTTCCGCACGTAGCCGACAGCCTGGCAATCCGATGGCATCGAAGTCCCGATTTCGTGCCCGACTGGAAGCGGCTCTACACGACCT
Source organism: Pseudomonadota bacterium (assembly GCA_021324855.1). Taxonomy (GTDB): domain Bacteria; phylum Desulfobacterota; class Binatia; order Binatales; family Binataceae; genus JAJPIG01. Next base: position 92,536 of record JAJPIG010000013.1, read on the forward strand.
GGCGATGGCGTCACGGCGCGGCGCAACTTGCCCATGACAGCAGCCTCGGCGCGTGGGCGGCGCGCGAGATCGAACCACTTGCCCCCGACCTTTGCTATGTCTTCACGCAGGTCGGGCTCGAGACGCTCCGATGGTGCGCGCGGGCGGGCGTGCCGTCGATCCTCGACAATCCCAACGGACACATCCGGAATTTCGGCGCGGTTTATCACCGCGAATCAGCTCGATGGTGCGGCGCCCGCTATTGGGGCCATCCGACGGAAGCGATGGTCGCGCGGGTCGAAGAGGAGTATCAGCTTGCGGACCGGGTGCGGGTTTCTTCGACACTGGCAAAATCCTCGATGGAGGCCGGCGGCGTTCCCGGAACGAAGATTTCGGTTCTGCGACAGCCGATCGATACCGCCAGGTTTTCTCCGCCATCGATGCCGCGATCGACCTCGGGACCATTACGGCTGTGCTTCGTTGGCAGCCTCGATCTGCGCAAGGGATTCGTCTACCTGTTAAGGGCGATGCGGATGCTCGGGCGGGAGGCGGCGAGCCTGGAAATTGTGGGTGCAACCGGAAATCGAGCTTGCCGGATGCTCTTCGCGCGCGAACGTGAGGGCTTGGAGGTCATCAATGCGCCCGGCGATCCGATCCCGGCGCTACGACGCGCCGAGCTGTTCGTCTTTCCGACCCTCGAGGATGGCTTCGGCTATGCGGTCGCGGAGGCGATGGCATCCGGGTTGCCCGTCGTGGTGACCGACGCGTGCGGCGCATCGGAACTGGTAAGACCCGGACAGACTGGATGGATAATTCCGGCGGCGGACGTTCGCGCGCTGGTCGAAGTTCTCCGTGATCAGGTGACACCGAGACGTTCGCAATTGCCTTCCATGGGTATGCAGGCACGCGCCGACGTGATCGAGCGTCATGGGCCTGCGTGTTTGCGCGAGACCCACGACTGGGTTTACAAGCTGCAGTCCAACGCCGGATCTTGTATTGATATCGAGCAGACCGCTTCTTCCAGCTCATCGAGGATATAGTGCCGCTTCCGGACGCGAGCGTCGTGATTCCGAGCATCGGGCGTCCCGCGGCGCTCGTGAATTGTCTGCGCAGCCTTGCGAACCAAACCGTCGTGCCGTGCCGGATTATCGTGGTATGGCAGGCGGATGACATCGCGACGCGCGATGCCGTCCTCGCGATGGGCGGCGAAGCGCCCGCAGGCCTCGAACTCGTGCATAGTCCCGAGGCGAACATGGTCGGCGCGCTGAACGCCGGGATGCGCGCGGCGGATACGGACATCATTCTGCGGACCGATGATGATGCGATCGCGCCGCCGGACTGGATCGAGCGGCATCTCGCGTTCTACCGCGATCCGACGATCGGCGCGGTCGGCGGGCCGTACGATAATTTTCATCCTGACGGTGCGCCATTCATGAAGCGCGCGCCAACACGAGTCGGCGAGCTGACCTGGTATGGCAAAGCCTTCGGCAACATGTACGATCATGAGCCGGCGATGAGATGGTGGGCGCCGCAGGACGTCGACCAGCTACCGGGCGGGAACATGAGTCTGCGGCGGGGAGCGTGCGGGGAATACGACCCGCATCTGCGGCGATACTGGCAGGACAACGAGCTGGACCTCTGTCTCCAGGTGAAATCGCGCGGGTATCGGGTGGTGTTCGATTTCGCGAACGTGGTGATGCATCATCCCACCAGCAATGTCTCAGAGCCGGGCCGGGGCGGCGATCTGAACGTCAAGATCTACAACGGCGCGTACAATCGATCTTTCGTGCTCTCGAAACATAGCCCGCCCCATCTGCGGGGCGTGCGATTGCTGTACATCCTGATGGTCGGTTCGGTCGCAGCGCCGGGGCTGGCGGCGCTGCCGATCGCGGTCAAACGCTATGGACGGCCGGCGCGCGAACTCAGAATCCTGCTCGCGACGTGGAAGCATAATCTCGCCGGATGGGGCGACGGTGCGCGGGTGCGCGCGGCAGCGCCGCCGCTGCGAACCGCATGCGAATCGCAATAAGCTTTCGCAGCGGTCGGTTGGCGGGAGGAATCGAAACCTATCTCGATCGCCTGGCGCCGGCGCTCTGCGATGCCGGCCATCAGATCGCGTTTCTCTTCGAGCACGATGAGCCGGCGGCGTATCCGGCCATCGGCGAATCGCGCAATGTGCAGCGAATCTATGTCAATGCAATCGGACGGCATCGCGCAATTGCTAAGCTTCACGAGTGGCGTCCAGACGTCGTCTTAAATCACGGCATCGAAAGCCTGGCGCTCGAAGAGGATCTGCTCGCCGGATTTCCCGCCATCTACTATGCCCACGGCTATCGCGGCGCCTGTATCTCGGGTCAGAAGGCGTTCGCTGCGCCGATCTCGCGGCCGTGCCACAGTCCGTTCGGTGCGATGTGCCTCGTGCACTACTTCCCGCATCGATGCGGCGGGTTGAATCCGAAGACGATGCTTTCTTTGTATGCCGCGGAAACGCACCGCCTGAAGCTGTTGGGCCGCTATCGTTTTGTCATCACCAATTCCGAGTATGTCCGGCGCGAATATCTGCGCCTCGGCTTGGATCCCGATCGCGTGCGAAGCCTCCATCCGTTCATCCGGCCGAACGATCGAAGCGAACATTCGGAAGATCCAGCGGTTCGGCGCGATGGCTCGTTCCGGGTGCTCTTTGCGGGCCGGATGGTAAGCATGAAGGGAGTCGCTCTGCTGCTCGATGCGGCTCCAATCGCGAGTGGGATGCTCGGCCGGCCGATCGATTTGATGCTGGCCGGCGATGGTCCGCTGCGGCGGAGCCTCGCGGCGCGCGCGTCGCAGATCGAACGGCATCATGCCGACCTGCGCGTGACGTTTCCCGGATGGATCGCAGGCGCAGCGCTGGCGGATTTGATGTCGCATAGCGATCTGATGGTGATGCCGGGATGGTGGCCTGAGCCGTTCGGCCTCGTCGGTCTTGAGGCGGGTCTCTGCCGCTTGCCGGTCGCGGCTTTTGCCGTCGGCGGCATCCCGGAATGGCTGAGCGACGGCATCAACGGCCATCTCGCGCCGGGCGAACCGCCGACTGCACAGGGACTTGCCGAAGCGATCGCGAAATGTCTGTGCGACCCGGCCGGGCACGCGCATCTCAGATCCGGAGCGCTTGCCGCCGCGCGATCGTACACGACGGAAGGGCATCTGCAGCCGCTGACCGAGATTCTGCTTCGCGTTACAGGCCACAGTGAATCGCGAACACCTGCACACTCGGGTTCGGAGCCGGCGTAAACAGGATGCCTCGCGCGCGCCGCCTTTTGTCGATCGGTCATTCGTATTGCGTGGCGCTCAACCGCTGCCTGACCAACGAGATTGCGCGGCTCGGAAGACCGGATTGGGATGTGACTGTGGTCGCGCCGTCGTTCTTCTTCGGCGATCTGCGGCCGATAACACTCGAAGCGATGGCCGGCGAGCTGTGCGATGTGCGCGGCGTCAACGTCTACGGCAGCCGCTCGCCGCATCTCTTCTTTTACGGCATCCGGCTCCGCGAAATATTACGCGAGCATTGGGATCTGATTCATTGCTGGGAGGAGCCATACGTCATCGCAGGCGGTCAGGTCGCGGCGATGGCGCCCGGTGCGACGCCGCTGGTCTTCTTCACCGCGCAAAATTATCTCAAGCATTATCCGCCGCCGTTCGAGTGGATTCGCAGATACTGCCTGATGCGCTCGTGCGGCTGGATCGCAGCGGGCGCATCCGCGGTTGAGTCGACGTCGCGCAGCGGCTACTGCCAGCGGCCGCATCGGGTGATACCGCACGGCGTCGACTTGTCGCACTTCCATCCCGATCCTGCCGCGAGGGCGGCGATCCGTGAACGTCTCGGATGGGATTCCGACGGACCGCCCGTGGTCGGATTTCTCGGACGCCTCGTGCCCGAAAAAGGCTTGGAAGTTTTGACCGAGGCGCTTGAGCAGATCAGGTCGCCATGGCGCGCGTTGTTCGTCGGATCGGGGCCGATGGAATCGATGCTCCGCGAATGGAGCAAAGCGTACGCGAGCCGCGTCCGAATCGTGACTCAGGTCCGCCATGACGAAGTGCCGGCGTACATCAACGCGATGGACCTGATGTGTGCGCCGAGCCAGACCACGGCGAAATGGCGTGAGCAGTTCGGCCGGATGTTGATCGAAGCGTTCGCGTGCGGAGTTCCGGTCGTGGCAAGCGACAGCGGAGAGATTCCGAACGTGGTTGCCGACGCCGGCGTGATGGTTCCCGAGCGCGACCAGAGCGCCTGGACGCGCGCGATCGAGGAGCTGCTCAACAGTCCAGCACGGCGCGCGGCGCTCGCGTTGGCGGGTTTGGATCGTGCGGTCAATCGCTACGCATGGCCGCTCATCGCGAAGCAGCATCTAGATTTTTTCACCGAATTGCTCGACCTGCAGCGCAGCTCTGCTTGAACGGGAGGACGCCGATTGAGTAAAGAAAAGTAGCCTCAGTATGCCGGTTGTTGAGCGAAATCATTTTGAGCCGTTCGCCTCGGTCTGTCGCGAACGATGAACGGTCGCAGACCACGACGCCTACTTTCGATTGGACATTCCTATTGCGTCGGCCTCAACCGCCGTCTGGTCAACGAGATGGCGAAGGCGGGCGGAGGAGACTGGGAAATTTGCGCGGTTGCGCCACAAAGATTTTACGGCGACCTGGGCTGGATCGAGACGCGGGAACTGACTGACGAACTCTTTCCGCTGAAGAAGATCGCGACCTTCCTGAGCCGTCACGCGCACATTTTCTTGTATGGTCCGGAACTCCGCGTCGTCATGCGCGAATCCTGGGACGCAATTCACTGCTGGGAGGAGCCCTATGTCTTCGCCGGCGGACAGGTCGCGTTATTTACGCCCAGCGGCGTACCGCTCGTTTTTTGGACCGGCCAGAATATTGCCAAGCGTTACCCTCCGCCGTTTTCGAATATCGAAAGTTATTGTATCGAGCGGTGCGCCGGATGGATGGCGCGGGGACGGACCGGTGAGGCCACCTTGCTGACGCGCGGCTACGATCGTCGTCCGCACGAGGTGGTGCCGCTAGGCGTGGACGTCGAGGCGTTTCATCCGGACGCGTGCGCCCGTAATTCGATTCATGCGAAGCTCGGATGGCTGGTGGCGGGGCCGCCGGTGATCGGATTCCTCGGCCGATTCGTCGAAGAGAAGGGCCTGAACCTGCTGACCCGCGTTCTCGACGATCTTCAGTCCGGCTGGCGCGGGCTGTTTGTCGGCGGCGGGCCGCTCGAAAAGCAGTTGCGGCGATGGGCGGCGCGTCACGGCGATCGGGTGCGGGTCGTCTCCGGGGTCTCTCATGACCGGGTGCCGCATTATCTCAACGCGATGGATCTCCTGTGCGCGCCGAGCCAGACCGTCTCCAATTGGAAAGAGATTTTCGGCCGGATGCTGATCGAAGCGTTTGCCTGCGGCGTGCCGGTCATCGCGAGCGATAGCGGTGAAATTCCAAATATCGTCGGTGATGCGGCGGTGGTCGTCGGCGAACGCGACCGGTCGGGATGGGTGCGCGAGATCAGCAGGTTGATGGAAAATCACGCTGCGCGGCGCGAGCTTTCCGAGCAGGGCCTCGAGCGCGCCAGAAGCCGCTATGGATGGCCGGTAGTTGCGCGCCAGCATCTGGCTTTCCTCGAACGGGTGATGCAGAGCTAGCCGGTGCTTATGGGTTCGCCGCTGAGAGTCGCCATTTTGTCCGATTACCACGAAGAGCACTGGCCCAGCATGGACCTGGTCGCCGATATGCTCAGCGCTCATCTGCGGCCGTTCCGCGAAATCGCCGCGGTTCAGATCCGCCCGCGCTTCATTCGGCGATTTTCGCGTCTAAGCGGCCGTTGTGAGCGCACGCTGAACAATCTCGATCGACTGATCAACCGGCTGATCGAGTATCCGCGCATCGTAAGAGCGGCAAGAAAGCGATTCGATCTCTTTCATGTTGTCGATCACAGCTACAGTCACCTGGTCAAGGCCGCGCGTCCGGCGCCCGCGGTCGTCACATGTCACGACCTGGATACCTTTCGATGTCTCACGGAGCCGGCAAAAGAAATCCGTTCGTGGCCGTTTCGCAAGATGACGCGCATCGCGATGGACGGCTTCCAGAGCGCATGTGCCGTCGCATGTGACAGCGCTGCTACGCGCGATGAAGTCCTGCGGCATCGGCTAATCCCCGAAGATAGGCTTTCGATCAATCAAAACGGGATCGCCCCGATATTCAGTTTGCGGCCCGATCCGGAGGCGGATCGAGAAGCGGTGCAACATCTCGGAGCGGCGCGAACCGAAGTCCCCGAGATAGTGCATGTCGGGAGCACGATCCAACGGAAACGCATCAATGTGTTGCTCAAAATTTTCGCCGAGCTCAGAGGCGAGCTTCCGTCGCTGCGGCTGGTCAGGGTCGGCGGGGCTTTCACCAGCGAGCAACGCGAGCTGGCGCGCACCTTGAAATTGCCGTCGGACTCGATCGCGGTCTTGCCGTTCCTGCGCCCCGCGGTTTTGGCCGCGATCTACCGGCGTGCGGCGCTGACGATTCTGCCATCATCCGCCGAAGGCTTCGGGTTTCCGGTGCTCGAATCGATGGCGTGCGGGACGAGTGTGGTCGCAAGCGATTTGCCGGTGCTGCGCGAAATCGGCGGGACCACCACCACCTACTGCGCGATCGATGACATCTCTGGATGGGCCGCAACCATCGGGAGCCTGCTCCGCGAGCAACGCGAATCTCCGCAGCGATGGTCGGAAAGGTCGGCGGTCGGCGCCCAATGGGCAAAACAATACACATGGAACGCGTATGCGGAGCGTGCCACCAAGCTTTATCGGCAACTGCTCGGAAACTAAATCCAAGCGACGCATCTGGATATGAACGCAAAGAGGATTGGTTGGTGACGGGAATTGAAAATTTAGCCTGGCACAGAAAGCTCGCTGGAGCGGATGCGAAAATCCTGATCCTGGGCGGGGCCGGTTTTATCGGTTCTAACGCGGCGAGCCGCTTTCTCGAGCGCGGTGCGGAGGTGGTTGTCGTCGACAACCTGTCGCGTAAAGGCTCGCGCGAAAATGTCCGATGGCTGGACGACCGTGGGAACGTGTTGTTGATCGAAGCAGATATCCGCGATGCGGCCTTGATCGAAGGCCTGTTCCGCGAGCATCGCGATGCCGACCTCATACTTCATCTCGCCGGGCAGGTGTCTGTGACCGGTTCGATCAGCGATCCGCGCACCGATTTCGAGATTAATGTCGGCGGTACGATCAATGTTCTTGAGGCCGCGCGCAAGGCGGAAACCGGCGCGCCCTTCATCTACGCGTCGACCAACAAAGTTTATGGTGACATGTCCGACGTGAGCGTGGAGCTGAACGGCACGAGTTATCGATATCGCGATCGCTCCTTGGGAATTTCCGAGCAGCAGCCGCTCGATTTCCATTCGCCGTATGCCTGCTCGAAGGGAGCGGCGGACCAGTACGTGCTCGACTACCATCGCATCTATGGTCTGAACACCGTCGTCTTCCGACAGTCGTGCATCTACGGGCCCCGGCAGTTCGGAGTTGAAGATCAGGGATGGGTGGCGTGGTTCGCGATTGCGGCCGAGCTCGGAAAACCGATCACGATTTATGGTGACGGCAAGCAGGTGCGTGATCTGTTGTTCGTCGAGGATCTAGTCGACGCCTACGAGGCGGCCGCAGCGAACATCGAATGGGTCGCGGGTTCAGCCTTCAATATCGGCGGCGGGCCGAAGAATGGCGTCTCGCTGCTCGAACTGCTCGATTATCTCGGTGAGCGCAGCCGTACGAAGTTGCCACTGACCCATGCCGCGTGGCGCCCAGGCGATCAGCGCATTTACCTGAGCGACATCCGGCGCGCCCATGACCTTCTGGGATGGAGTCCGCGCACGGGATGGCGCGATGGCGTCGCGCGGCTGACGGAGTGGGTGAGAGCCAATCGCGATTTGCTCGGATGAAGCGGCCTGCATATCTACTCTCCGCAGGCGCGGCACGCGCCGGTTTGTGTACCGCTCATCGATGACGGCAAGGTGATCGTCGTTGCGGTAATGGTGACACCCGTGCAAGTACCCGTATCCGTCGTTACCGCGCCGAGCGATGAAATCCCCGGCGGCAGCGTTGCGGTCTGGGCGGTTGAAGTCGTGTTCTCGTAGCCATTGAGGCTCACCACGACGCACTTCGATCCCGAGCTATAGATTGGAAGCGACCATATGAAATTCCCGGCGGTCGTGCCGTTAACCCGCTGAGGAGGCGCTTCGACGCGGTAATTAATGTTGCCGTCAGTCAGCGCGATGGCGTTCTGCAAAAGGCCGGTTCTGTTGCTGAACGTCACGTTATCGAAATCGATATAGGCATTCTGTCCCTGAGGCGGCGAAAACGACACCTTTGACCATTGCGACGGATTGCCCCCTACCGAAGTCAGTTGCGTGCCTTTTAAAATTACTCCCTGAACAAAGTTCCCGGTGTCAAAAACAATCGGGCTTGTGCTGGTGTACCCTGACAGGCCGCCGCCGTTAACCGTAATGTTTTCGGCTCCGACAACGCATAGCGACGGCCCTGTCGAGCCGTTCTCATCGTCCAGCGTAGGATTATCGATTACCGACGTATCGGTCGAGGATACCGCCTGTCTCAGAACGATGCCGCAGAGCGTGTTCGAGTTCATCTGCAGGAACGGGTCGATCAGATGAATCGCATCCCATCCGATCACGGCATACGCGCCCGCTCCAGCGTCCGCGCGCAAATCGGCGGCCCATTGCAAGCCCCACAGAAACTCGAATGCGGCCTGCGCGTTACCGCCGTTGCTGACCCGGATGTCGTTCCAGCGATCGCCGTAACTGTTGTTCGTCTCGCGCAATCCGACGAAGGTGTTGCCGTTGAGCAATAGCTGCTTGAAGGTCGAATCGAGCGTCAGGCCGACATCAAGGCCGATTGCACCGTTGTTCAGTTGCAGGTCGTCAATCGTGACCTTCTGGTTGGTGCCTGCATAGTTAACCAGCATCGTGTACCAGGCGGACGTATTCGTGCTGCCGTTGACATATTCGGGCTGGACGAACGGGCCGCTTGAGGACGCCGTATTTTTGGCCGAATCGACGGTCGTACCGTTCAGCAACAACAGTGTGTTGGAGTCCCCCGAAAGCTGGGTGGTTGGCGGTGTATAGGAGGTATCCGCCGTATGGCGCGCGATGTTGCTGACCCGCAGGCCGAACATCTGGCCTTTCACGCCGCTGCCCTCGCCGATCGGCGTGGCCCCGAGTGCATCCAACATTAGAGGCGTATAGGCAAGATCCACCGTGCTGCCGGTCGCCGCCGTCTTGTTGGCCTCGACACCATCAATAAAGGTCCGGATATTAGAGCCGTCATAGGACACTTCGAAGTAGTGCCAGGCGTTCGATGTAAACGATCCGATGTTAAAGAGCCGCACTATGCCGGTTGATGCTGTATGCAAAAAGACGGTGATGTTGTTCGACGCACCCCCACCCGCGATGGTGTACGAAAAGCTGGCAACGCCAGTGACATTTCCGCTGCCTGTGCCATCGCTGCCGGTCGCGTCGAGCCAGTAGCCGCCATCCCCGTTATTCGTATCGGTTACTTTGGCCCAGAACTCAATCGAGAACTGACTGAGCCCGTTGAACGGCGTGGCGTTGCCGAAGGCGCTCTTCAGGTCGAGCGCCCACGGCGCATTTGACGAATCGAACAGCATCTCCTGACAGGTGGAGCAGGTGACTGGAAGGCCGCTGTTGCTCCACAGGACGCCGGCTCCGGAGCCTGCATTAAGCTGTGAGGTCCAGGTGGGCGGCGCGACGAACATCACGTCGTAATTGCCGCTCGCCTTGACGACGGCGGCTTCGCGGCCTGCGCCATGGATATGCAATCCGGTGCCGCTTCCGCCTGAGTTGGCTTTCACCCAGATCGGGAAGCTGGTCAGATAGCAACTGTTGGGCGTGGTCGGAAAGAATACATCTCTGGGCGGGAGTATATCCTGCCCGCCACCGGTCGCCACTGCCGCGTTGATCGCCGCCTGAATCGCCGCCGTATCGTCGGTTGCGCAGTCGCCCTTCGCGCCATAGTCCTTGACGCCGATCATGCCCGGTCCGGCCCAGGCCGGCGCGACGAGCGAGAGAAGAATCAATGCGATAAGTAGTCGGCGCATCCTAATAGAGCGTGAAAGAAAAGACATACCCATTTAGATTTCTCGTCGGCGCGGTGATGCTCGCGGGCAAAATGCCATTGGAAGACGACCCTGTGTTGGTCAGGTACGACCAGGCAGCATATCCATAACTGCCGTTATTCGCCTCGGCTATCTTGAAGGTGGTCGCAGTGCTGGTGAACGCAGCACAAACAAGCGGGGGATTGACCGTGACCGACGATCCCCATCCACCCGTTCCGCTTCCGGTGCAACTGGTTGATGGCGTGCCGTTGCCGGTGCAACTGGCCGCCTGAATTATCTGAGTGTCTACGATGCCGGTCGAGGCCCAGGTCTTCGCGCCGGTGTCGGCAATCAGCGTTCCCGCTGAGTTATAGATGCCGAGGTCGGATGGGTTCGTTCCGTCGGCGACGTTCACGTTCACGACTATGTGCGAGAAGGTAAGGGGCGTGCTGATGGGGACACAATCGTAGTCGAGCGTATTGCTTGTGCCCAGACCCAAACCCGCCACCGAACCACTAATCGGAAACTGGAACAGCAGCGGCGCGGTCAACCGGCTCGCGGATAGTGTTCCCGACGAGATGTTGCTTGCGTTTGTGGCGTCGGTCGAACAGCTTGGCGCTGCGTTCGAGAGGTCGCCGCACGCCGGCTGCGTCATCGTAACTGCGCCGGCGCCCGTGATAGCGCTCACCCATTTATGCGATTGCGCAGCGCCGCCCGTGATCGTGAAGGTGAAGCCGCGAATCTCCGGCGGATAGAGATGCATATAATAAGTCCCGGCGCTCGCATTGGTTGAAAGCACGCGACCGAGAATCTGGCCGCTCGCCGGATACGATGCGCCAGCATCATGGCAATCGCCGGCGACTGAGTTTGAGATCTGAACATAGTCAAGCGCGGTGGTCGCTCCGTCAAAAGCGCAGCTCGCGAGGCCCTGAAGCTGAACGATCGCGTTGCCGGTAGTGCCCGCTCCGCCGGCCACGATTCCGATCGCGCCGCCGGTATCCGAGGTCGCGGTGATGACCGCATTGCTGCTCGCGGTGTATTTCGCGAGGGCGTTGACCGTCGTGCCCGTGGCGCCATCGTTCGCGATCGGCATCGTGACGCCGGCGAGGCCGGAGAGCGTAGTCGGCGCGGAATACTGTGCCATCTGACCCGCGACGCCCGGGCTGGCCGAGCCGCCGCCGCCCGCGCCGAAGAGCTGCGTTGCACGCGCCGGCACGGCGAGGAGAAGAACTCCGAGCGCTGCGAAAACGTAGACGATGAGGAAACCTAGCCCCACCTTTGGCCATCTTTCCCTGAAGGAAAGGGTCCGGGTCAAACTTTTTTCATTCCCCTGTTTTTTACGGAAGAGGATGGGAGTCAGGTCTTTCATCTATTGACCCCGTACAATCTCGGCACAGTTCACGGTCGCGCCGGTCGACGAAAATCCATACAGCGCGCTGGTTACATCGAAGGTCGCGGCCGGAATCGCGGAGCTGAGCAGCGTGCCTTGCGACGCACCAATCGACGTGTCGCCAATTCGTGCGCTGTTGGTTCCAATCGTGCCGACCATTTGGCATACCGCAGTGACACGGTTGCTGTTGACGCTCAGCACGGCGACGGGAGACGCATTGGCGGCCAAGGCGACATCGCCGTGCGAGATATAGTCCTGGCTCGAGTTGGCCTGGCCTTGCACCTCGTGCTGGGCATACACCGGGCGCGCGATCAGGATCGCGAAAAGCAAGACGAGTGGCAGCGAGGATCGGTTGCGCATCGCGCGCGACCTCGAAACGGATCCAGCAGCGGGGGATTCCAAGCGGCGTGATAGAGCGTACATCGGGGAAAGTAATTGGTGGTTAGACATCGCGCGGCAGTGTCGACGATCTTGAATAATCTGTTCACCCTGAAAACTTTCAGGCTTTTGCGACGCCCGACTGACATCCCGGAGGATGTCGAGGCGAACGCGTTTTGATGTTGTCAATGGAGTTTGGTGGCGCTTCCTGTATTATGCTGTGGCTTTGTTATGACTAGAGTAGAACCTGTGATGTAACGGATGGTCTTGAGGGGGCACATCAATTAGCGCAGGCGAAAACCCGTCCGGTGCGCTGAGCTTCGACCGGGAGCCTTGGGGGCGACTTCGGGTACGTCGGCGGATGCGGGTGGTGCAGATCGGGAAATTCTATCCGCCGCAGGTGGGCGGAATCGAGACTCATCTGCAGGCGCTCTGCGGAGAACTACGCAAAACCCACGACGTGCGTGTGATCGTCGCCAACAACCGCCGTCACAATGAGCACGGCGTGTTGGACGGTGTTGCGGTCACGCGGCTCGCGAGCCATTTCTCGCTCGCGGGAGTTCCATTCTGCGCTTCGATGCCGTCGCTGATTCGGCGCTCCAAGGCCGATATCGTGCACGTTCATCTGCCCAATCCGATGGGCGTTGCCGCCTACCTCGCGTCGGGTCATCGCGGCTGCCTGATTGCCACCTGGCACAGCGATATAGTTCGCCAGAAGATTCTGGCGCGGATCTTTGCGCCACTCGAACGGCGCTTTCTGCGCAAGTGCCGCGCGTTGATCGCGACCTCGCCGAACTACCTGCATAGCTCAGCGATCCTCTCCCGGCATCACGCGCGCTGCGCCGTGATTCCATATGGCATCCCGCTCGAACGCTTCGACGCCGGCGTCGAAGGTGAATCGTCAGCCGTAGCTGCGATCCGCGTCCGCTATGGTCCGCGTATCGCGCTCACGGTCGGGCGGCTGGTTTACTACAAAGGCATCGAGCATCTGATCGATGCGATGACCCAGGTCACCGGTACGCTTTTGGTCGTCGGCGATGGTCCCCTGCGCTCAAGGCTCGAGCTCCAGGCCCGCGAGGCCGGAGTCGGCGAGCGCGTGGTGTTTATCGGTGAGATGCCGAACGATCGCCTGGCGCCCTACTACAAGGCTTGCGATCTCTTCGTGTTGCCATCGATCGCCCGGAGCGAGGCGTTCGGAATCGTACAGCTTGAAGCGATGGCTTGCGGAAAACCGGTGATTAATACCAGCCTCACCTCCGGGGTACCATTCGTGTCGCTCGATGGCGTGACGGGAATCACCGTGCCGCCCGCCGCTCCCGCGGCGCTCGCCGGAGCGATGAATCGGCTGTTCAATGATCGTGAGCTGGCTGCGCGCTACGGTCGCGCAGCGAAGGAGCGCGTGCGCGCAGAGTTCAGCCTTTCGACGATGGTCGACCGCACCCTTGAGCTGTATGACGAGGTGATGCATTCGGAAGAAGCTGAGAGATTTTGAGTGACGGCCTAATGATCGGAGCCTCGTGCGCACCGCGCCGGCCGCATCGCCAGGCATCGGGAAGGAGGGTATCGCGGCTTGATCAGCGTTGCTTCGGATCGCCGTCACGGGCCGCCTGGCTTTTCATCTTTAGAGATTCAATAATTTCGATTCGATCGCGACACGGAGGCGCTCATGGTCAAACTGCTGCCGTTGGATGAAGCTCGACGCCGCGGAGCGGAGGTTGGGATTCCCCGTGAATGGTCGTCAGTGAATGCTCTGCGCGCGATGTTGAACTATCCGGAAGGCGCCGGAGCGGTCGCCAAGCTGCTGACGACCTTGCTTTACAAGAACCGAATTGAGGCGCGGCAGCGCGAGTTGATCATCCTGCGAATCGGATGGCGCTCCGGCGCCGAATACGAGTTTTGCTCGCACGTCGGGGTCGCGAAACGAATCGGCATGACCGATGACGAGATCCTCGGCGTGCGCGACCCCGATCGATGCGCGGCATTCAGCGAGCTCGACCGCGCGATCCTGCAGATGACCGACGAATTGCTCGACGGCTTCGAGATTCGGCCCGCCACGCGCGCAATCCTCGAACGCTCATTCACGCCCGAGCAATTCGTCGAACTGCTGCTCGCCGTCAGCAATTGGCGGCTGTTCGCGATTTTTCTGAAGAATGTCGATGTTCCGCTCGATCCCGGTACGCCGGGATGGCCAGAAGGAAGAGCTCCCGCGAGCACTTCATCGGCTTCGGAGCGGCCTTGATAAAAACCCGTTTTCAGGGGTGTAACCGTCTTGACATCTCCGCAGTTTCGGTGCGATATAGGGCTCGTTGGAGGCGGTTTGTGCGGTGGACGGGGGGTTCGTGTCAGTCCAAAACGAATCAAGATTTTTTGGTGGAGTCACCCGTTCCGGTGTCTGAGAGATCAACTGTCGGTCAAGAAGATTGTGCCGGTCTGGCCGGATTAGCGATGAACCGATTTGAAGCGAGCGGGAATTTGGCAATTGCTTTACAGTTGTGTTATCGACATACCGGCGTGATGGCGCTATTGAAGGACGAGTGACGCAAACCATGCAAATGTGGGCGAAATGATTTTTGAGCGAGGTATTGACTATCGTAACAGTCAGGGTACAAACTGCACGAGCCCTGCGGGGGTCAGTACTGCTCAAGAACTGAGCTAGTTTCGTGCGATAGATGACCAAAGCCGGCTACTGGGGAGATTGTGGCGAGCTGGCTAGGTCAGGTGTGGCAAGAGCGATGCGAATGCATCCGGGGAGGCAACTATGAGCACCTGTAACTCGAGGCCGGACGGAAGAGCAGCCTGGTTGGGGGGTAAGGGACTGACAGGCTGGGTCCTTGCGTTGGCCGTTGTTGGCGCAGTGGTCGCAATGACTCCGCGCGCATACGCCCAAATTCCGGGCGCGGCGAATCCGGGAGGCGCGGCGCAACCGCAATCGTGGACCGATGTACTCATCAAGGGCGGTCCTGCCGGCGCGTGGATTCCACATCCGGAGAACCCGTGGCTCCAGGGCTTGCGCATCACAGGCTTGCTACAGAATACAACCGGAATGTGGGAAAACCCGGAACTAATCCGGACCAACACCTTGCCGTTCTATGGGCACCCCGGGGATGCGTCGAACTCGCTGGCGACGGAACGCAACCTGGCGCAGATCGACATTAACTACGATCTCGATGGGCGAAACCATTTCTTCCTGCGGTGGTGGGGCGTCTATGAGCCTGCCTACGCATTCGAGCAGAGCTATCGATCGGTCGATGCGCAGGCGCTGAACGCCGTTGGCAATCAGCAGGGATGCTTCCCGCCGGGGATCAGCGGCGTGATTGGCGCCAGTCATTGTACGGCTTCGGCCGCGGCCGATTTCTACAACCAAGTCGGTTTCCGTGAAGCGTGGTGGCGTCTCTCACTTGGCCCACTGCGCCTCTTCACCGGCCGTCAGATTGTGACTTGGGGCGAATCGCTGGCCTTTCGTATCGCCGACGTCGTCAACCCTCAGGATTTGAGCTGGAATTTCGGTTTCGCCAACCTCGAGCAGTCGCGCATCCCGCAGTATATGCTGCATCCAATTCTTGAACTGCCCGAGTATGGCTGGTTCACGCAGAACTTTGTCGAAGGCATCTGGGAGCCCCCAATCCAGGCGCTATGGAGCAACTGGATCTGGACAGACACACCTGACCATCGTTATTCCGGCGCCGCTACCAACGGTGCTTCGGTCAACATCCTCGCTCCTTTCGGAGGGCGATTCGACCTAAATACTCAGACCCCGTTCGGCGGCCCGGTGTTCTTCCCGAATCCGAACTCGCAGACGATTCCAGGCACTCCGACCGCAGCAGCTTGGGCTGCTTACCCTCAGGCTTCGTTCGCCTCCAACTTCCTGCCGCCGAACGTAATCGCTCGCTGGCGCATGCCGACCTCGCAGTTGACCTACAGCAACGAAGGCCTCCGTTTTCATGCTCTGATTGACCAGCTTGTCGAGGCGACCGTCCTCTACTGGCACGGCCATCAGTTGAATCCTGCCAGCATGCTCCAGATGATCGGTGGGCCGGTTGCCGGGTTTGGTCCTGCGCCGCTGGAAAGGCTGGTCGAGTTTTTCCCGCAGTTTAACGACATCGGCTTCACCGCAAACATGCCGATCAACATCCCGGGACAGCTCGGTGCGATGTTCCCGTTTGTGCTGCGTACCGAGGGTGTGTGGCAGGATCATACGCCATTCGCTTCGCGCACCGAGGCGAGCGGTATCAAGTACTCCGATACGATCAACACCTTGGTGGCCTTGGACGCCGATCAGATCTACGCACCGTGGCTGACCAGCACCGGCGGCTCGCTGACCATCAATCTTGAGTGGAACAATTATACGATTCTGAGTCCGAGCCGATTCATGGAGTATGCGCCGTTCACCTATCAGCAGGCGCGACATAACGAAGAGAGTTTTATCTTCGCGGCCAGCACCTCTTGGTGGTGGCAGTCGATTGCGCCGCAGTGGGTTAACGTTTACAACCCGGACGGCAACACGTTCCTGCTGTTCCCGAACATCGCGTTGGTGCCGCCATGGACCAGCCAGTACTTCATGAAATTGCAGTACATCGCGATCGTGGGCAACAACATCCAGGACGACTACACCGCTGGTATGTTCAAGGGCAAGAACTTTATACTCGCCCAATTCCAGTGGAACTTTAACATGCTGTAGGCTTGAGTCTGTGAACGCCGCCGGCCACGGGGCCGGCGGCGTTTTTTTTCGGATAAAGACGCCGGCGGCGCGGCTTCCATCAGGATGCCGCGCCGCCGGCATTGTGAAAGTACACACTGGCCCTGGCCTACTTCACGACGGCGATGGCCTCGACCTCGAGCATGAACTCCGGAAGCGCCAAAGCCTGCACTCCGACCAGCGTGCTCGCCGGTGGATTTTCCTTGCCGAACAACGGTCCGCGAATTTCGCGGATGATCGCGCGATGCTCGGCCTTGTAATCGACCACATAGGTGTTGATCTTCACCACGTCCGCCGGCTTCGCGCCCGCCGCCGCCAGCGCCGCGACGAGATTGGCATGCACCTGGCGGGTCTGGGCGGCGAAATCGCCCTTGCCGACTACGGCGCCGCTTTGGTCCAGCGAGACCTGGCCGGAGATGTAAACCAACTTGCCGCCGCCCTCGATCGTTACAAGGTGCGTGTAACCGGTCGGGGTCGAAAGCGTCGGCGGATTGATGAATTTCTTCTCCATCGAATTTGGCCTCCCGAAAAATTTGATTGGAATCGTTCGCTCGATTGCCCGCGCGGAACTTTGTTGAGCTTAGACCCGCATAGATGGAAGTCAAGCTTGCGGTACGCACAGCCCGGTTGCATAGTTGGGTCTGCGCGGAGCAGCCTGATGTTTCACTGACCGAGCGGGAGGTAATTATGTACACCTGCGTCGATTCCGATTCTCACCTAGTCGAGCCGGAAGCCGTATGGACCGAATACACGCCGGCCGCATGGCGGGAACTGGTTCCGCAAATCGTCCATCAGGATGGCATCGCGCTGATGAAGGTCGAGGGCCAAGTGTTCGAGGGATTCCCAATTGCCGCAGCGACGATTCCCGGCGGGCTCGGCGACCTCGATCGCGCGATCCATACGCCGTGGAGCGAGACGCCGCGCGGCGGACGCGACCCCGAGGCGCGGCTAGGTGTGCTCGATGAAGAGGGACTTGACGCGACCATGCTTTATCCGTCGATCGGGCTTACCTTTGCCGCGATTCGCGATCCTAAAGTCGCCGCGATCGCTTCCGAAGCCTATAACAACTGGGTCTCCGATTTTTGTCGCATCAATCCGAAGCGGCTCCACGCGGTCGCGACCGTGCCGCTTCAGGACGTCACGATGGCGGTGCAGGAGCTCCGGCGCGCACGAAAACTCGGACTCTGCGCCGTGACGATCCGGCCCACACCCTACAATCATCGCCGGCTGAACGATCCTGCTTACGATCCATTCTGGGCGGCCGCCGAAGAGCTTGCGATGCCGGTTGCAATTCACGGCAGCTTTGCCGTCGGGTCGATTCAGAGCGTGGCGCAGAATCGCTATCCGAATCGCGATTTGTTCTTCAGTCACGTTATCTGTCATCCGCTCGAGCAGCAGATGGCCTCGATGGACATGCTATGCGGAGGAGTACTGGAACGCTTTTCAAATCTGCGAGTCGCGTTTCTCGAAGCCGGGGCTGGCTGGATGCTCTACTGGCTCGACCGGCTCGACGGCCATTTCGAGAAGCTGGGCCGGTTCATTCCATGGCAGAAGACGCGTCCGAGTGAACTTTTTATGCGCAACTGTTTCGTCGCGTTCGATCCGGAGGAGACTTCGCTCAAATACCTGGTTGATCGCGGATTCGAGGGAACGCTGCTGTGGGGCGCCGATTATCCGCATTACGATTGCGCATATCCGCGCGCGCTCGCCGAATTGCGCGAGAAGCTGGCGGAAGTTCCGGCGCAGGTCGGCGAGAAGATCCTTGCGCGCAATCCCGCGCGCTTCTATGGGGTCGACTTTGCTGGATGATCCTGCTCTAGCGGCTTGATATTCTGATGGCTTCGTGACGCCCTGCGCTTGTGCGCCCAGTTACGAAGGAAATTCAGCGGTAACCAAAAACGCACTGTGGAGCTTTTGAAACGCGCCGCCGCGAACCTGGCGCTCGCGCTTGGGGGTATCATCATAGCGCTGTTGATCGCGGAAGCGGCGCTCCGAATCGCGAATCATTGGTATCCGTATTTTTTTTGCTTCGATCCGGCCGCTGGATGGAGTCTCAGGCCGGGCGCGTCGGGATACTACGATCGTGAAGGCGACGCCTGGGTGAGCATCAATCGCGACGGATTTCGCGGTCCCGACCGTCCGCGCTTCAAACCGGCCGATACTTTCCGCGTCGCGATGCTCGGCGATTCGTACACCGAAGCGATCCAAGTCCCGTACGATCAGACCTTCAGCGCGGTGGCGGAGCGCGAACTAGCCGGATGCCCCGCCCTCAAGGGCAAGCGTGTCGAAGTGCTCGATTTCGGCGTCGACGGCTACGGCACCGCGCAGGAACTTGTGACGCTGCGCGATCGCGCGCTCGCCTATGCGCCCGACGCGGTGGTGCTGGCGATTTTTCTCGGCAACGATATCCGCAACAACTCGGTGGTGCTGGAAGGCGATCGATGCCGGCCGTTCTATGCGCTGGACGACGGCCGGCTGACGCCGGTCGGTCCCTTCTTTGATTCATCTTCGTTCCGGCTGTGGTGCATGGCGCGATTTGACTATCGCGATGCTGCGCTGACCGATCTGCTGGCCGAAAGCTGGACCATCCTGCGCCATCCTCCGCGCGCTCCCACGCCCGAGAGTCCCACCGAACGCGCGATCAATTACAACATCTATAAGCCGCCGACGGACAAGGCGTGGCGCGATGCGTGGGATGTGACCGACGCGCTCATCAAACAGGTTCGAGACGAGTCAGTGGAGCATCATGCCCGCTTTCTGGCCGTGACGCTGGATACCGGCGTGCAAGTTCTGCCCGATGCCGTCGCGCGAGCAAATTTCATGCATCGCCAGGGAATCAACGATCTCTTCTACCCCGACGAGCATATCGAGATGCTGGGCCGGAAAGAGGGTTTTGCGGTGCTGGCGCTCGCGCCGCAACTCCAGAAATACGCGAGCGAGCATCATGTTTATCTCCACGGCTTCAAGAACACGCCGATGGGCTTCGGACACTGGAATGCACAAGGACATCGCATGGCCGGGAAACTGATCGCCGCGCGGCTCTGTGCAATGCTCACCGGGGCCGGTAGCGCCGACGGCGCACACTGAGCGCTTCGTCATGCGCCGCCTGCTCGGAAACATTGCGCTCGCGATCGCCGGAGTCGTTGCCGCACTGGTGATCGCCGAGGTTGCGCTCCGCTTCCTTATCGTTCATCCCGATTTTTACATTTACGATCGCTACGCGGGATGGACGCTCAATCCTGGCGCCGCCGGATGGCAGCATGAGGAGGGCAGGGCGTGGCTCGCGATCAATCGCGAGGGGTTTCGCGGACCTGAGATCACGATTCGCAAACCACCCAGCACGATCCGTATCGCAGTGTTGGGCGATTCCTTTACCGAGGCGCAACAAGTCGATTACCCGTCGATCTTCTGCGCAGTGATGCAGCGCAAGCTCGGCCAGTGCCTCAAGCCGAAAGCGGTCCAGGTACTCGACTTCGGCGTTGACGGCTACGGCACGACGCAGGAATTGGTGACGCTGGAGCGCCGGGTGTGGCAATTCGAACCCGACGCGATCGTGCTTGCCTTTTTCAGTGGCAACGATTTCCGCAACAACTCGGTCGTGCTCGAAGGCGACCAATGCCGCCCGTTCTTCGTCCTGCATAACGGCGATATCGTGCCGGGCGGACCGTTCATCGATTCGGCCTGGTTCCGGTTTCAGTGCATGATGCGTTTCGAATCGCGCCACTCACGGGTAATCGCGCTCTTAAGCCGCGCGCGGGTTGTGATTCGGGATCGCTGGCGGGCGCGGAAATCACTTGCACGTGCGAAGATCCTCGGTCGCGAACTGGGAATTAGCGAGGCGATCTATCAGGAGCCAACCAATCAGGCGTGGCGCGACGCATGGGAAGTGACCGAGCGGCAGATCGCGCTGATGAACCGCGAGGTCCGAAGCCATCATGTGCCGTTCTTGCTCGTGACCCTGACCAACGGCATCCAGGTTTATCCCGATCCGTCAGTCCGCGCCGCTTATATGCGTCATCTCGGCGTCAGCAATCTTTTCTACGCCGACCAGCGGCTGCACGCGCTCGGCGTTCGCGAGGGCTTTGCGGTCCTGAATCTTGGCGAGCCGATGCAGCGCTGGGCAGATGAGCATCATGAATTTTTGCATGGCTTCAGAAACACGCAGGCAGGGACGGGGCATTGGAACGCCGCCGGCCATCTGGTGGGCGGTACGCTAATCGCGGAGCGGCTATGTCAAATGCTGGCTGGGTCGCCGGGCGTGACATCGAAACCTACGGCTTTACGCTGAAGATTCCGAGCGCTCCCTTGTAAGCAGCGGCACGGCTCGAATCTGCGAATGGGTAGTTCCCGGGCTCGTCGACCTGAAACTCGAAAACCGCGCTGGCTCCCGGACCAACCGTATAGGTGTCCAGCCCATGCGTTACGTTGGCGGGATTTCCGCCGGCATAGACGTTCTTGAAGATCACGCCCTCAATATCAAAGGTCGAGTTCAGGTTCGGTCCGGCGTTGAGGAAAAAGATCCTCACCAGCTTGTGCGTCTTCAGCGGAATCGGGTGGTCGAGGCTGTAGTTGTTGAGCTTGCCGTTGAAGACTACGAAGTCCGGCAGCGCTGCGACCATCTTGGCGTGGTCGCCGTTGATGAGGCCGCTGGCGTTGGGCAGCCCATAAAATTCACCCTGTACGAGCGTCACTTCCTGGGCCGGACCGGAAGGCCATCCGTTGCGCGGCTCGACGATCATCATGCCGTACATACCGCCCGCTATGTGATCGAGCACTGGAATTGCGGTGCAATGGTAGGCGAAGACCCCTGGTACGTCGGCCTTGAAGCTGTAGCTTACGGGCGTCAGCGGATCGCCGCCGAAATGATGCGGCGCGATTTGCGCGGCGCCGACGAATATCCCGTGCGCATCGCCCGTCGGATTATCGAGCTTGATATTGACCGTGTCGCCCTGGCGGACGCGCAAGACCGGGCCGGGAACGGCGCCGTTGTAGGTCCATGCTGCATATTTCATACCGCCGCCGATATCGATCTGGCCCTTGCCGACGGTCAGCGTGAAATTGTGCGTCGCGGCGAATGCGGGATGGACGCTTGCGAGTCCGACCAACGCCGCGAGAGCGATACGCATGGCCTGCGAAAAAACGATCCTCGGTTTCATCTTCACGGCCGCCTTTTGCATGTCACTTCTTGCAGAAGCCGCGGACATACTGAACCAGCCCCTTGATCTGATCATCAGTGAGGCCCTCGCCCCACGCCGGCATATCAGCCGGCAGACCGACGGATGAGCCGCCGCCCTTGATGGCGTTGAAGATGGTCTGGTCGCTGAGCTTGCTCATCGCGGGGCAGTCGGCGAAATCCTGCGGCTTGGTGCTGAGTGTCGAACCGTCCGGACCGTCGCCATGGCCGGAATCGCCGTGGCATCGTGCGCAGAAAATCTTGAAGTCAGTGGACGGATCGGCGCTCGCGTACGGAGCGGCCGAGAGCGTTAGAACGGCCGTCGAACCGAGCGCGAGCCAGAGAAGGATGATTCGCCTGAACAACTGAGGGCTCTCCTTTGCACAATATGATCAACCCGGTTCTTAAGAGCCTATGTGATCGACATGCGGGGGGCAAAGACTTCATCCGGGCGGCTGATGCGACGACTGCAGGTATATAAGCACCGCCTGGATGTCGCGCGCGGGAAGCTGCGAGCGAATCTGCATGTGCCGCATGATGAGTTGCCACTGATCCGGCGAGAACTCGCTGCCTGGGCGCGCTTTGTGACAACTGGCGCATGCGACCGGCCAGATGCGCGCTCCGCGGATAAATGCCTCACGACGCTCGGCGGCTGACATCGGTTGTTCCTGCGCGCGAACGGGTTGGACCGCGATCAGCATCGCGAGCATCAGCGCCGCAACAATCGTCAATCGCAAGGCTTGACGCATTGCCCGTCCTCCTCAGAAGCCGACCGCAAGGCCGGTAAGGACCTGCGGATCAATATGATTATCCCCGGAGGTCTGGAGCACGCCCTCTAATTTGTACACCAGGGATGGAGTTATCCAGTAATCGATACCGGCCGCATACTCGCGTGGTTGTGTGATCGGCGAAGCGGCGCCCGCGACGCAGGCTCCGTAGGGTCCGAAGACGGCTGGTTCGATGTTGCAATAGCGATGGTCCGCGCCGCTGTACATCCCGTAAACTTCAAGTCGATTGAACGGCGCGGGTACCAGATGCGTCAGGCTGTAGGCTCCAAGCGCGTACCATCCGTCGCGCCGATCGCTGGTCGCTCCCGGCACTTTGCGATCGCCGGACATATATTCGGCGCGGAAGCGAAAGACATCATAAACGTAGTTCGCGGCCAATCCCCACGTGATGTAAGCGTGCCCGCTGCCGTCCCAATCGCCGTCGTAGGTCGATGCGCCGATTCTGAGCAGGCCGTATTCCGAATCATCACCCAGCGGGTAAAACCGGATGCGCGCGCCATAGCCCTTGGTGCGCGTAAGATCGACCTGATTCTCGACCAGTGACGATCCGGGAATGAACGGCCCAACCTGTGGTTTCGGTAGAAACCCGGGAAGCGGGCTCGGCTGCGGGCTGGTATCGGCGAAGCGCGGCCCGTTGACCACGTAGGCAAGCCCGTCCATGAAGCCCGCGTGCAGATCGCGCAGATCGTAGGTGAAGCGTAGCATCATGCCATCGGCAGCGCTGGGCACGATCGCATTGACGCCTTGGTAGGCGACCGGATCGTCGACGGTCTGCTTGATCCAGCCGACGGCGTAGTCCTCGAAATAGTCATTGAAAGGCATGTCGAAGCGGCCGAGCTGAAGATCGAGGTCGAGCTTCGCGCTTGGCTTCATGAGGAAATCGCCGTAGCAGGGCGCGCAATCGAATGAGCCGCTGTTGGTCTGATCCTCGGACCAACTCGGCGTCATCACGAAGAAGAACTTATCGCTCACGTTGTAGAGGATGACCGCTTCGGCATCCATCAGGAACGAATTGTTGTTGGGGTTGTTGAAATCGTCGGTGGTGTTGGTGTGCTTTCCGTTCCAGAAGTAACTCAGGTCAGCGTCGCCGACCACCGTGAAACGATGCGACCCCCACCAGTTCTGTAGCGTATTGCCCACGATCGACGGGGTCTTGGCGACCTGCGCCTGGATGCTCTTGATCTGCTGCGCGCTCTGAAGCTCGCGCTCGTGCTCGGCTGTCTGCTGCTTGGTGAGCTGATCGTTCAGTTTCTGCAGCTCCTGGTTGTGACTCTGGATTTCCTGCACCTGATGCTCGAGCTGCTGGATTTGCCGCATGTCGCGTTCACGATCGTCGCGTAGCTGCGCGATCTCTTGCTGGATCTGCCTGAGCGTTGCGGCTTCATCCGGCGCCGCACCCGCTCCCAGCACGGGCAAGGGCAAAACTGCAAGTGCTATGGCTGTGAGTACGAACAGAGCGATCGCACGCGCATCCCCGCGCATCATACGTCCTCCCCACCACCGCTCCGAGCCGCCTGCGCGAAAATGTCAGGCGCGTCGGGCTGGACTCAACTACCGGCGCGAACTGGCGATTGCTATCGGGCGAAGTTATAGCGGGTGCATACTGGCATCTCAACGTTGCACGCAAAAATACTGAAAGAATTTTCAACAGCGAGCTTGTTACAGCCTGCTATAGCCGCTGGATTTCGGGTTGCCTGATGGCCGATTTTCGGCAATGTTATGAAAAAGCTTCTAGTCGCTGGAGGATTCTGAATGCGCGCGAATGGTTTCAGGGACCTCGTCAAAGACGATCCCAAGCGCGGGATTTTCCGGGTCCATCGGTCCGCCTTCGTCTCGCCCGAAATCCTCGCGGCCGAACGCGAGCGAGTTTTCGATCGCTCATGGCTCTACGCGGCGCATGATTCCGAGATTGCGCGCCCTGGCGATTTCATCACGCGCGACGTCGGCGGGCGTCCGCTGCTGATCTGCCGTGGCAACGACGGCGCACTCCGGGTCTTTATCAACTCGTGCACGCATCGCGGAGCGCAGGTCTGCCGCGAATCGTCCGGCAATGCGAAGACGTTTCAGTGCTTCTATCACGCGTGGACGTTCAACAATCACGGCGAACTGGTCGGCGTGCCCGATGCGGCCGGATACGCCGGCGCGTTCCGCAAAGAACAGAATGGACTTAGATCGCCGGCGCGCGTCGAGAGTTATCGCGGGCTGATATTCATCAGCTTCGATCCCGAAATTGAAGACCTCGTCACCTACCTCGCCGATGCGAAAGACGTCCTCGATGCGATCCTAGACCAGGGCGGCGACGACGGTATGGAGGTCATCAGCGGCACGCACAAGTATTCGATTCGCGCCAACTGGAAGCTTCTGTGCGAGAACAGCATCGACGGCTACCACGTCCGCGCCACGCACAAGACTTTCATCGATTACCTGAGCATGGTTGGCGTGCCGTCGTCAGCGGGCGTCAAGTTCCCGGGCGGCGCGCGCAACCTCGGCAACGGCCACGGCGTAATGGAATACAAAGCGCCGTGGGGCAAGCCGGTGGCGTCGTGGGAGCCGCGATGGGGCGACGAGGCGCGGGTCGAAATCGAGGCGATCCGCAGGGATCTCGTCGCGCGCTTTGGCGAAGAGCGCGGGCTCAGAATCGCGGACTACCAGCGCAACACGCTCATCTATCCGAATCTGATCGTCAATGACATCATGTCGCTGACGTTCCGGACCTTTTATCCGATCGAGCCCGGCTTCATGGAGGTTTCGGCGTGGTGCCTGGGGCGTCGCAACGAACCCGAGCGCTGGCGGTCAATTCGCCTTGATGCCTTCCTTACCTTTCTCGGCCCCGGCGGGCTCTCGACCCCCGACGATGTCGAAGCGCTTGAATCGTGCCAGCGTGGGTTTCGCGCTTTCCGCGAGGTCGAATGGTCCGACATGTCGCGCGGACTCACTCGCTCGCCGGTGATGGAAGACGAGGAGCAAATGCGCGGGCTGTGGCGCAAATGGCAGGAGCAGATGCGTGGCGGCAGCCCCGGCCGTCGGCGCGCCGTCGCCTAGCCGCACCGCCAGTCGGGGCGTGGTAAGCTCGTCCCGAATGCTCCCGAAATCAGCCCTGACGATTGCCGGTAGCGATTCCGGCGGCGGCGCCGGTATCCAGGCCGATCTTAAGACCTTTGCCGCACTCGGAGTTTACGGATTTTCCGCGGTCACCGCGGTCACCGCGCAGAACAGTTTCCGCGTCGACCGGCTCGAACCAATTTTGCCCGCGATGGTCACCGCGCAGATCGAGGCGGTTGCCGCCGAGCGCATCCCCGATGCGATCAAGACCGGCGCGTTGATCGATGCCGGAATCGTCAAGGCGGTCGCGAGTGCGATCGCGCGGCTCGGATTACCGGCGCCGGTCGTTGATCCGATCCTGATGGCGAGCAGCGGCGCGCACCTGCTCGACGCCGCGGGCGAGGCTGCGCTGCGCAGCGCGCTGTTCCCGCTGGCAACCATCGTGACGCCGAACATCCCGGAGGCCGAGGCGATCAGTGGAATCGCGATTCATGATGACGCGGCGCGCCGTGAAGCGGCGATCGCAATCCATCGGATGGGCCCGCGCGCCGTCGTAATCAAGGGTGGGCATCCGTTTACCGGTGCTGCGCCGGGCGCGAAAACGAGCGATCTCTACTACGACGGCAAGCAATTCACGGTCCTTGAAGATGATCGCGTGCCGGGCGCGAGCATGCATGGCGGCGGATGCGTCTTCTCGGCGGCGATCACTGCCTACCTTGCGCGTGGCGAAACGCTCGAAGCGGCGGTGCGTGCGGCCAAGCGGGTCATCGGTCGGGTGCTCAGGAATCGAATCCGGCTCGGCAGCGGACGCGACGTTCCATATCGCATCGAGCCGGATTGAGTGTCAGCGTGCGCCGAAAAACTCGGCCGCCGCGGCGCGGAGGTTGTGGCTGCGCTCCTTGCCGCCGCCGAGTTTGACCAGCGCATAGCGTTGATCCGAATCGAGTCGCGACCACGCATTGGAATCCAGCGCGATGCCGACCGCATTGAGATTCTGCACCAGCGCCGCCGGCGGATCGGCGGGCGGGTCCGCGGCCATCCGATCCGTGTCCGGGATGTTTTTCGGCGGTGTACCGCTCCGACTTTTCACCGTTTCCTCGATGAAGGTTCTCAGGGCGTCGGCCTCTTCATCGGAGTCGGCCGGGAGATGACAGATGGCGAGTCGTTCGCCTCGTCCCAGCGCCTGCCATTGTTTGAGCCCGATCTTCACACCCAGCCGATCGAGCTTTCGCCGTACTGCCATCGGCACGCAGTAGAGGCTGCTATAAATCTCATCTTCGAACTTGAAACGGCGCATCATGGCGACTCTCCTCGACGGCGCTTTCCTCCAATTTCCGCCAAAACGCTTACAATTATAGCACTGCGAGAGGCGGACAAGGCCCCTTGACGGCAATCATCCTATGGGCGAGCCTTGTCGAGGGAGCCGAACTCCCGCGGGCAGTCGTTGCCGCTATTGTTTGAATTAAGGGTGATGTAGCGGCGCAGGCATGCTGATGGCCGCAGAGCACGAATGGGACCGCGAGACGGTCCGTCGAATCGCAACCTCGCTGAAGGACGAGCCGGGTGCGTTGATGCCGATCTTGCGCCAGGTCCAGGACGAGCTCGGCTGGATTCCAGGCGAGGCGGTCGCGATGATCGCGGGAATCCTGAATCTGTCACGTGCCGAAGTGCACGGCGTCTCCAGCTTCTACCACGATTTCAAGCATCATCCGCCCGGTCGCTGCGTAATCCAGGTCTGCCGCGCCGAGTCATGCCAGGCGATGGGCGGCGCGGTGCTCGCCGATCATATTCGGAAGCGGCTCGGAATCGGGTTCGGGGAGACCACAAGCGATCGCCGTTTCACGCTCGAGCCGGTGTATTGCCTTGGGAACTGCGCCTGCTCGCCGGCGATCGTTGTCGATGGCGAGCTTATGGGCCGTGCGACGCCTGAACACTTCGATCAGATGATTACCAACCGTAACGGAAACCATCGATGAGCGTGCGGGTTTACATTCCCCGCGATTCGGGGGCGCTCTCGATGGGCGCGGAGTCGGTCGCCGATGCGATCGCCGCCGAAGCGCGCCGCCGCCGACTCGATATCGAAATCGTCCGCAACGGCTCGCGCGGTCTGTACTGGCTTGAGCCGATGGTCGAAGTGGCGACGCCATCCGGACGCGTCGCTTACGGACCCGTCGCCGCCAAAGACGTTGCGTCGCTCTTCGACTCCGGATTTCTGACCGGCGGCAAGCACAAGCTCGCGGTCGGACCGACAGACGAAATTCCGTACCTGAAGCGCCAGGAGCGGCTGACGTTCGCGCGCGTCGGGATTATTGATCCGCTCTCGCTCGATGATTACGTCGAGCACGGCGGCTATCGCGGACTGGAGCGCGCGCTTGCGCTCTCGGGCGCGCAGGTGGTCGAGGAGGTCACCGCCTCGGGACTTCGCGGCCGTGGCGGCGCAGGTTTTCCTGCCGGCATCAAATGGAAGACGACGCTCGAGACCGAAGCGAAGCAAAAATACGTCGTCTGCAACGCCGATGAGGGCGATTCAGGCACCTTCGCCGACCGAATGCTCATGGAGGGCGATCCCTTCGTTCTGATCGAAGGGATGACGATCGCCGGCCTCGCCGTGGGTGCGACCCGCGGCTACATCTATTTGCGCTCCGAGTATCCGCACGCGCTGCGAACGCTGAAGGCCGCGATCGCCGCGGCCAACGCGAGCAACTACCTTGGCGAGAATGTCCGCGGCAGCGGCAAAACGTTTCGAATTGATGTCCGGGTCGGCGCCGGCGCTTACATCTGCGGCGAAGAGACCGCGATGCTCGAAAGCCTCGAGGGCAAGCGCGGGATGGTGCGCTACAAGCCGCCGGTTCCGGCGATTGCCGGGCTGTTCGGCGCGCCGACCGTGGTCAACAACGTCGTTACGCTCGCCACGATTCCGATCGTTGTCGAGAAGGGCGGCAGTTTCTACAAAGATTTCGGGATGGGCCGCTCGCGCGGCACCAGTCCGTTCCAACTCGCCGGCAACCTGAAGTATCCGGGTCTGGTCGAGAAAGCGTTCGGTGTGACGCTTCGCGAGCTGGTCTACGATTTCGGCGGCGGTACGGCGAGCGGACGGCCGGTGCGCGCAGTGCAGGTCGGCGGACCGCTCGGCTCGTATTTTCCGGAAGCGAAGCTCGACGTCGCGATGGACTACGAGGCAATCGCGGCCGAGGGCGGTATCCTCGGGCACGGCGGAATCGTGGTATTCGACGACACGGTCGATCTTGCCCGAATGGCGCGCTATGCGATGGAGTTCTGCGCGCTCGAATCCTGCGGCAAATGCACTCCGTGCCGGATCGGATCGACACGCGGGATGGAACTGATCGATCAGATCATCGCGGATCGCGATCGCGCGGCGAGCGCCGCGCTTTTGCGTGAGCTCTGCGATACGATGACCAACGCGTCGCTGTGCGCGCTGGGCGGCCTCACGCCGCTGCCCGTGATGAGTGCGCTTAAACATTTTCCGGGCGACTTCGGCCTGTCCGGCGAGCCGACCTGATCACAAACTGGAGCTGAGCCGTGCAATCGATCGATGACAAAGATCTTGGCACTCCGGCTGCGAAATCCGACCAGCAGGTCACGCTCGAAATCGACGGACGCGAAGTGACCGTTCCGGCGGGCACCTCGATTATGCGTGCTGCCGCGCTTGCCGATCTGCAAATTCCGCGACTGTGCGCCACCGAATCGCTCGAGCCGTTCGGTTCGTGCCGGCTTTGCATCGTGCAGATCGAAGGGCGCAACGGCTTTCCGGCCTCGTGCACCACGCCGGTCGCTGCGGGAATCAAGGTCCGCACCCGGGGCGAGCGCATCGAAGGCCTCCGCCGCAACGTCATGGAACTTTACATGTCCGACCATCCGCTCGACCCGTTCGAGTGCAAGGCGGGCGGCAAATGCGAGCTCCATCAGATGGCGGCGGCGGTCGGTCTCGAGCGGATGCGATACCCTTCCGGACAAAATCATCTCGATCTGCCGGTGGATGACACCAATCCGTATTTCAGCTTCGATCCCGCGCGATGCATCCTGTGCTCGCGATGTGTGCGTGCGTGCGACGAGGTGCAAGGCACCTTCGCGCTCACCATCGACGGGCGCGGCTTCGCGTCCCTGATGTCGCCGGGGCAGCGTCAGCAGTACGCCGACTCCGAATGCGTCTCGTGCGGAGCCTGCGTGCAGGCCTGTCCGACCGACGCGTTGATGGAAAAGACCGTGCTCGAACGCGGCATGGCCGAGCGCGCCGTGATCACGACCTGCGGCTACTGTGGCGTGGGATGTTCGTTCAAGGCTGAGCTGCGCGGCGATAAGGTCGTGCGGATGGTCCCGAATCGCAACGGGCTGCCGAATCACGGCCATTCGTGCGTCAAGGGCCGTTTCGCCTGGGGCTACGCCACCCATCCGGATCGCGTGCTTAAACCGATGATCCGCAAGCGCATTAGCGATCCGTGGACTGAGGTCTCGTGGCAGGAGGCGATCAATTACGCGGCCGCGGAATTCAAGCGCGTCCAGAACCAATACGGTCGGGGCGCGGTCGGCGGCATCACGTCCTCGCGATGCACGAACGAGGAAGCGTATCTCGTCCAAAAGCTGGTGCGCGCCGCGTTCGGCAACAACAACGTCGATACCTGCGCCCGCGTCTGTCATTCGCCGACCGGCTACGGCCTCAAGACCGCGTTCGGCACGCCTGCCGGCACCCAGGATTTCGATTCCGTCAACCAGAGCGACGTCATCGTCGTGATCGGCGCGAATCCCACCGAGGGCCACCCGGTGTTCGCCTCGATCATGAAGCGGCGGATTCGCGAAGGCGCGCGGCTGATCGTGATCGATCCGCGCGCGATCGAGCTGGTCCGGATGCCACACGTCGCTGCCGACTATCATCTGCAGCTTCAGCCCGGCACCAATGTCGCTGTGCTCAACGCGATGGCTCACGTGATCGTCACCGAGGGCCTTGCCAACGAGCGCTTCGTAGCCGAGCGCTGCGAGTCGGCTGAGTACGCGGCCTGGAAGAAATTTATCGTTGATGCACGCAATTCGCCGGAAGCGGTCGAGCGCGCCACCGGTGTCCCGGCCGCGATAATTCGTGGCGCCGCGCGGCTCTACGCCAGAGGACCGAACTCGGCGATCTACTATGGACTCGGCGTTACTGAGCACAGCCAGGGCAGCACCGCGGTGCTCGCGATGGCGAACCTCGCGATGGTGACCGGGAACCTCGGGCGGCCGGGTGTCGGCGTGAACCCGCTGCGCGGCCAGAACAATGTCCAGGGCGCCAATGACGTCGGTTCATTCCCGCACGAACTGACCGGGTATCGGCATGTTTCCGACCCGAAGTTGCGCGCCGAGTTCGAAGCGGTATGGGGTGTCAAGCTCGATCCAGAACCCGGCCTGCGTATCCCGAACATGTTCGACGCTGCGCTCGACGGCAGCTTCCGCGGCCTCTATATCGAGGGTGAGGATGTTGCGCAATCGGATCCGAATACCCACCATGTCGCGGCGGCGCTCGAAGCGATGGAGATCGTCGTCGTTCACGACATCTTCCTGAATGAAACCGCGAAATACGCGCATGTCTTTCTGCCAGGGTCATCGTTCCTTGAAAAGAATGGCACTTTCACGAACGCCGAACGGCGGATTTCGCGCGTACGTAAAGTGATGGAGCCGCTGGCCGGTTACGAGGACTGGCAGGTCACGTGCCTGCTTTCGAACGCGCTCGGCTATCCGATGGAGTACAGCCACCCATCGGAAATCATGGACGAGATCGCGCGGCTCACGCCGACCTTCGCGGGCGTGAGCTACGAGAAGCTCGATCGGCTCGGCAGCGTGCAATGGCCGTGCAATGACGAAGCGCCCGCTGGCACGACCGTGATGCACGTCGGTCAGTTCGTGCGCGGGAAGGGCCGGATGCTCGTGACGGAGTACGTGCCGACCGACGAGCGCACCTCGCCTCGCTACCCGTTGCTGCTGACCACCGGCCGGATTCTCACACAATACAACGTCGGCACGCAGACGCGCCGCACTCGCAACGTGCTGTGGCATCTGGAGGATCGCCTGGAGATTCATCCACACGATGCCGAACAGCGCGGCATTCGTGACGGCGACTGGATCGAGCTTACCAGCCGCGCCGGCTCGACGGTGCTGCGCGCGCTTGTGACGGAGCGCGTCGCGCCGGGCGTGGTCTACACGACGTTCCATCATCCGGAGTCCGGCGCCAACGTGGTCACGACGGAAAACTCCGACTGGGCGACGAATTGTCCCGAGTACAAAGTGACGGCGGTCCAGGTCATGCCGACCCGGCGGATTCCGGAGCGGCCGACGGCCGAGCAGATCATCCGCGCCGCCGAGCAACAGATCGGGAAATAGCGGCGCGCCGCACCCGATGGATACCTCTCATCTCGTCAAAATGGCCAATCAGATCGCCGAATTCTTCGCGTCCGGAATGGAGCGTGAGGCGGCCATCGCCGCGACCACGGCGCATCTGCGAAACTTCTGGGAGCCACGGATGCGCCGTGAGATTATCGCGTATGCGAAGAATGGCGGCGCGGAACTCAGCGACGTCGCGCGCGCGGCCGTGATCGCGCTCGGATAATTCCGGTGAGCGAATTTGTGCACGACCATTCGGCGCTCAAATGGCGCGGCGGCGCGCCCCATCGCGAACTCGACCATCTCGCGGTCGAGGAGCCGCTCGAAATCCGGCTCGGCGGCACGCGCTTTACGGTCACCATGCGCACGCCGGGCCATGACGAGGAGCTGGTCGCCGGCTTCCTGCTGACCGAGGGATTCGTCGCCGCACGCGAGGAGATCGCCGAGATTCGCCGAGTCCGCGATCGACGCGGAAATCCCGAGCCAAACATTGTCGATGCGATCCTCGCGGTTCCCGCTGATGCGCTCCGGAAGCGGCTCCGCCGCAACCTGACGATTTCGTCGAGTTGCGGACTATGCGGCAAAACCTCGATTGACGCTTTGCGCCGCCGCCTTCGGCCGCTTAGCGATGCCACCGTCGTGCATCCGGATTTTCTGCTCGGGCTTTCGTCGCGGATGCGCGCCGCGCAGGAAATTTTTGCGAGCACCGGCGGCCTGCATGCCGCGGCCCTGTTTCGCGTCGCGAGCATCGGGACCAACGGCGTATCCGCGCCGCCCGACGTGATTCGCGAAGACATCGGACGGCACAACGCAGTCGACAAAGTGATCGGTCACTCGCTGATGGCCGGGAAAATCCCGCTGGTCGACACCGTGCTGATGGTGAGCGGGCGGCAGAGCTTCGAGATCGTGCAGAAAGCGGCGGCTGCGGGTGTGTCGATTCTCGCCGGGGTCTCCGCGCCATCGTCACTCGCGGTCGATCTTGCCGACGAGCTTGGAATCACCTTGATCGGCTTCATGCGCGACGGCGGATTCAACGTCTATTGCCATTCAGAGCGCGTGGCCGGGCTATGATTCCGGCGCATCCCGGCAACCCCGTTGCGTGTCGGCGCACGCGCACAGTAGCCTGAACTTTCAAGGAGACCACGAACCGGATGTTCCTTCGCCAGCGCGCGCTCGAGCGCATCGCCAACGAAAAGCTGCTTTATGAGCGGCGCGGTGGCGGCGACATCGCGGTCTGCGTCGCCTATCCGAATCTATACCGCCTCGGGATGGCCAACCTCGGCTACCAGGCCATCTTTCATATCTTCGATACCGACTCGATGGTCCGCGCGGACCGCGCGTTTCTACCGGACCCCGACGAACGCGAGATGATGCGCGCACGCGGCGCTGCGCTGGTGTCGTTCGAGCAAGGCCGTCCGCTTTCGGATTTCGACATACTTGCGTTTTCGATCGCGTTCGAGACCGATTACTTGAATCTGCTCACGATGCTACGGATGGCGGGCATCCCGTTGGAGCGGCGCGAACGTACAGGCCGCGGCTATCCGCTGATCATCGCCGGCGGATCGGCGGTTTTCCTCAATCCCGAACCGATCGCCGACTTCGTAGACCTCTTTCTGATTGGCGAGGGCGAGGAGATGGTCCCGGAGTTTCTCGCCCGCTATCACGACACAAGCGGACTGGATGTGAGCGCGCGCCTGGAGCAGCTCGCGAAAGTCGGCGGCGCTTACCGTCCCGATTATTATCGGCCGATTTATGATGAAGAAGGTCGTCTGACATCCCTCGATTACCGCGGTCCGGGCGAATCGCGCGTCAGCCGCCGGATGATTCGCGACCTCGATCGCTTCACCACCGCCTCGCTGATCCTCACTGAAGAATCCGTCTTCGGCGATATGTACCTGGTCGAGGCGAGCCGCGGCTGCCAGTGGGGATGCCGGTTCTGCGCGGCCGGTTTTATGTATCGACCGATTCGCTACCGGAGTCCCGAGCGGCTCTCCGCCGAAGCGGCGCGGGGGCTTGGCGAGCGCGATGTGATTGGGCTCGTGGGCGCCGAGATGGCGAGCGTGCCGGGTATCGCGGCGATCGCCGAGCAGGTCGCGGATCGCGGCGGGCGGCTCTCGCCGTCGTCGCTGAAAGCCGATTGCATCTCACCCGCGCTCGCATCCGCGCTCTCGCGCAACGGCAATCACAGCATCACGATCGCTCCCGAAGCCGGCAGCGAGCGGATGCGCAAAGTGATCAACAAGAACCTGACCGAGACCGACATCCTGCGCGCGGCCGATCTGATGGCGGGGAACGGCGTCGAGCAGCTCAAGTGCTATTTCATGATTGGGCTGCCCGAGGAGCGCGACGAGGACGTGCTTGAAATCGCGCGCCTCACCGGCCGCATCCTCGAACGCGCGCGGGCCGGCAAACGACGTATCGGGCGTGTGACGGTCTCGCTCAATCCATTCGTGCCCAAGCCCTGGACGCCGTTTCAATGGGATCCGATGGAGCCCGCAACGGAGCTGAAACGGAAAATCGCGATGCTGCGCGCAGAGTTTGCGCGGATGGGCGGAATCGATCTTGATGCCGAGTCGCCGCGCGAAGCATATTTCCAGGCGTTGGTCTCGCGCGGCAATCGAAGGGTGGGGGCCATCCTGCGGCGTCTCGATGCGGCCGGATGCGACTCGCCGGGAGCGATCTGGCAGGAATTGCGCAGGATCGGGCGCGAGGTCTCAGACGGTTCGAGCGCGCTTCCTCATCCTGATTTCTTCGTCACGCGGCGCTTTGGCAACGACGAGCTGCTGCCGTGGGACTTTATCGACCATCACATCCATAAATGGTTCCTGCTGTCCGAGCGCAAGAAGGCGCATTACGAGCATCAGAGCAAACCGTGCGATGTCA
This sequence comes from Pseudomonadota bacterium, assembly GCA_021324855.1. Classification (GTDB taxonomy): domain Bacteria; phylum Desulfobacterota; class Binatia; order Binatales; family Binataceae; genus JAJPIG01. The sequence goes on from JAJPIG010000013.1 coordinate 127,386, forward strand.
CGCGCTGCACGGTATGCGGCGCCTGTTGAGCATCGGCGCAGGAAGGAGGGGAGGTAGGATGGCTATGCGACGCCATCGTTATGCTGCGCTCGGCGTAACCGTACTGGTCGCCACGCTCGTGAGCTTCAATCCGGCATGGACGCAGGATGAGGGACCGGCGCCCGTCGGCGCGCCGCCGACGATCGCGCCCGAAGGCGCTCCCGAGACAGCGCCACCTGTGCCCGCCGCTTCGCCGACCGCAGCACGTAAGCCGCGTCGCGCGGCCCATCATGCGGCCACCGCCGGCCATTTCGATATCGAGGAGGCCAACGCGCGCATCCCGCTCAGCCACGATACGCCGATTTACGCGAGTCCCTCGACCGGCGCGCATCAGCTCGAACAGGGCATCGCCGGCAAGTACATCCAGGTCACGGGCGTCACGCGCCATTGGTTACGCGTCCAACTCAAGAACGGAGCGACCGGCTACGTCCAGCAGAAGGACGCTCACATGGTGAAGCCGACCGACAAGATTTTCATGCTGACGAAGAACGCGGCCGTGCGGGCCGACGCGAATAAGTGGTCGAAGAAGCTCTCCGAGGTGCATCGCGGACACAACGTCCACGTGATTGGAATCGCGCTGAATTATGTGAAGATCCGGATGAAGAGCGGGCTCGAAGGTTACATCCCGCTGACCGCACTCGAATAAGGAACTATTCCACTGCGGCGCTTTCCCCGGTCGCCAGGTTTTGGCCTTGCGCCCCCAGGCCGGGAGCCTCCGTGAGATCGGGTTCCACGACTTCGCCGAGGTCATCATTGTTGCCGGCGGTCGCAGGCTCTTCCTGTCCGAAACGAACAGTGGTGCCCGGGATGAACGGCGCGCCGGTATCGTGCGCGGAGAATTCAACAGCCGCCGGCATCCGGCTGCGCGCGACCATATAGCCCGCGACGATGGCGCCGAGCGCGAGCAGGATCACGATCGAGCCTGATGGCCAGGCGGCGTCGGTTGCAGGCGCGGACCCATGACTGACGGCGAGACGGAGACTGCGTGGACGACGATGATGACGCCGGGAACCAATCTTTGGCCGCTTACTCACCTGTTTTCCGCCAAAACGCTATCCCCTTCACTCGCGAAATGACAAGCCCGGTTCGAGCGCTGAATCCACAGGCCGTTAACCTGCTCAATGGCCGGCGGCAGCGCTGGTTGCAGCGGAGACCGGCCGATGCACTTCCGGGTTGAGCGAGACGATCGAGCGGCCAGCCGCCTCGCACATCTTCGCGATGGTCAAATCCTGCGGCTCGGCGGCGAGCGCAGCGTGCATCATGGCGTGCGCAGTCTTCAGATCGACCTCGGCGCGATGACGGTCGGCGTAGTTGAGGATGGCATCGGCAACCACGTTTGCGAGCGCGACGTGGCCGGTCGGCCGGTTCGCTTCATGCGCCATCGTTGCGCAGAAGCCCGCGATCAGATCGGATTGCTGTGCCTGCGTTAGCCCGACGACCATCGTGGCGCTGGACTGGAAGGTCAGCGGGAAGAAGTTCGTCAGGCTCACCAGCGACACTGCCAGGATGACGAGCGCCGAGAGCGTCACCGCCAATCCGAGCGATCTGGGCCGCTTCCTTTCCCCTGCCACCGTCGTCTCCCTCACGGTGCGAGTTCGATCTCGATTCCACCCATCCGGCGCGCGGCCCAGTTGTAGATTCCGCACACCACGACGGTGAGCACAAAACCCAATATGGCGTACAGGATGGGGACGAAGATGAGAAGCGCCAGTACTCGCGGATGATGGATCCCGCGATGCATCGCGCGTGTTAGCACGAAACCGACCGCGACCAGAATCCCGAGGATCGCGTACACCAGGCTCATCACCTTTGCGCTCTGAAGCACTCCGAATGACTTGATCTGTTGCATCGTTCTCCTCCTCCGCCCCCCTTGGCGCCGTCATCACCTTTCATAACCTAATGGCTGGGCGGCGGCCATCGGTAATTGCGATTGCCGAAATCGGCCGAATCGGCTACAGCCCTTCCACGATGACCCCGCACGAACGGCGCGGATGGATGATCGTCGCCAGCCTCTTTACCGAGCTGATGCTGGTGTTCGGCGCCGGCTTTTTCACCTCGGGCATCTTCTTCATCCCACTACTCAGGCAGTTCGGATGGAGCCGCGCTCAGCTTGCCTCGGTCACCGGGGCGCTCCAAGCGACGCTCGGAATCACAACTCCGGTCTTCGGCTGGGTTCTCGATCGTGTCGAGGCGCGATGGCTGATGGCGGCCGGCGTAGCGATGGTCGGGGCCGGTTTCGTCGGCGCGAGCCGAATCAATTCTTTCGCCCCGCTGATGCTTTGCTATATCACGGTTGGAATCGGACTGGGCGCATCGACGCTGCTGCCGGTCTCGTTGGTGGTCGCCAACTGGTTTCGCGAGCGGCGCGGGATCGCAATGGGCATCGCGATGGCGGGGACGTCGGCGGGCGGCAGCATTATGACGCTCGCGGCGCATTGGGCGATCGGGCACGGCGGATGGCGTTTCGGGTATCTGTTCCTTGCCGCGCCGATGTTTTTGATTGCGATTCCGGTTCTGCTTCTTACCGTACAGAGCCGGCCGCGGAGCCGCTCGGCGGCTTCAGGAAAAGATGAACCAAAAATCGAATTACCGGGTCTTGAGATCGGACCGGCGCTCGGCGCGCGCTCCTTCTGGATGATCTTTGTCATCCAGTTCTGTTTCGGTTATTTCGCGGTCGCGATCGTCGTCCATTTGCCGCCCTACCTGGTCGGCCTCGGGTACAGCTCGGGCGTCGGCGCGCTCGCGCTTAGCCTGGTGCTGATCTGCGCGTCGCTCGGCAAGCTGCTGATGGGTACGATCGCCGACCGGCTAAGCGGGCGCATCGCGGTCGCGCTGAATTTCACGATCACCGCGGCAGGGTTCCTGATATTCCTGGGCGCGCGTTCGCCGGTCGTCCTCGCGTTGGCGATTCCGATCCTCGGAGTCGTCATCGGCGCGCCGATTGCGCTGGTGCCGTTTCTGACTGCCGAATGTCTCGGGCTCAAGCGCTTCGGATCGATCGTCGGGCTGACGAATCTCGCCTATACGATGGGAGCGGCGGTCGGGCCGGTACTCTCGGGGCGCATCTATGACCTCAGTCACAACTATGCGGCCGCGCTTGTCCTGTTCGCGATTTTTGCGCTGATCGGCGCGGCGGCGGCGCTCGCCTGCTCAGGTCTCGAAGAAGAGCAGGCCCGGCTAATCAAGGAGATTGCCCCCGCCTGACCCAACCGGCGGTCAGGGCTTACAGTCGAGCGTCCGAAGGATAGATCGGCATTTTGCGCTGATATCGGGAGCTGTCACGACATCACTTATAATCGCAGCAGCATCGGCGCCGGCTTCGATTACCTCGGGTGCCGTCGCTTCGGTAATGCCTCCGATCGCTACAATCGGTATCGCCACCGCCGCCCGAATCTCACGAATCGCAGCAACTCCCTTGCCAACCTGGATATTCTTCGTCCCGCCAATGAAAATCGGTCCGAAGCCGATGTAATCCGCGCCCTGCGCTTCTGCTTCGCGCGCCTGCTCGAGGTTGTGCGTCGAAATTCCGATTCGATGAGCCGGCCCCGCGAGGCGACGCGCCGAGTTAAGCGGCAAATCGTCTTGGCCGAGATGCGTCCCGTCGGCGCCGGCCAGCATCGCAATGTCCAGCCGGTCGTTGACGATGAAGATCGCACCCGCGGACCGGCATAAGTCAGCGATCGAGCGCGCTGAATCGAGAACATCTCGCGCCGGTAGGCTTTTCAGGCGAAGCTGGATCGTTCGGACCCCAGCCGCGAGCATCAAACGAGCCATCTCCACCGGGGGTAGCGGAGATGAAGAATCGACGATTCCATAGAAACGCGAAAAAAATTGAAATACGGAGGCCACTGAAATCTTCTCTTTAGCTCGGTGCTATTAAAGCTTGTTTAGTGATTTATGCTTTAGATTACATCTTATAACTAACATCAATTTCGGTTTTACTTAATTTTATACGTCCAGTGCATAAGATTTTTTAATCAAATGTCAACAGCAACCATGTTGATCCGGTCCCGGTCGGCGGCTAAGGTTGCCCGGAAATATGAAGGCCTCGGCCACATATTTGACTTCTGCTCTGATCGTGCTCGCGATGCTGCTGCCGGCGCGAACACGTGCCGACGATAACATCCCCGGCATACGCGTCATCGGACGTGTCGCCGTTATCAACCAAGTCCCACGCCGTTCAGTGTCTCCTTCGGCTCCATCGACAAGCACGATGCCTGCGTGGGGCGATGCCGCCTCCGGGATGCTCATCGCGCCGGGAGCCCGATTCGCGGTGTCATCGCCAGCTCAACCCGGCACGATGTCATTTGTTCGCAGCGATCCGCGCGGTGTCGCGCCGTTCCCAATCGTCCTGAATCATACCGTCCGCCAGTATGTCGACGAAATCCTGGCTCATCCAAGCGGTTTCGTCGAATCGTTCGAGCGCAGCCGTCCATTCTTCGTCGACATGGTGCGCGTGCTCCAGCAGGATGGTCTCCCCCGCGACCTGATCTACCTGAGCTTTGCCGAGAGCGGATTTATGAGCGGCGGCGCCGGACCCTGGCAGCTCAGCAAGTCGACCGCGCGGCGTTTCGGTTTGCTCGTCAACAAATATGTCGATGAGCGGCGCGATCCGATTAAATCGACGCGCGCTGCGGCCGAATATCTTGCCACTTTGCACAACGAGACCAACGATTGGCAGGTCGCGCTGATTGGATGGAACAAGGGTGAGGCGGTTCTCGATCGCTTCCTGTCGTTGCGCGGCGTCGAGTACGACCGTCTGGTCACGCAGCTTCCGCGGACCACGCGCAGCCTGATGAACCGTTTCATGGCGGTCGCCGTCATTGCGCATCATGCGCGCGAGTACGGTCTGCAGGCGGTCACTTTTGTTGAGCCGCCGACTTATCGCACCGTCCGTGTCCGCCCTGGCACGATGCTCACCGAGCTGGCGGAGCGCTACGGAACGACCATCGCCCGGCTCCGCGCGCTGAATCCCGCGCTGCTCCGCGATCGCACGCCGGAGCGTATCGCCTTCGATGTCCGCGTTCCGAATCTGCCGCAAACCGACCTCTGATTTCCCGCCGCTTCTGCATCCGCGACACAGCCTGATGCGTTCTGTGACCGCAGACGCGTTTCGCTCTCACATCTGCAGCGTTATGCTGGACCTGAATGATGGTTAGTGTCGATGAAGCGCTTGCGCTGGTGCTGGACAGCGTGGCGCCGCTCGGTCTCGAGCGGGTTTCGATCCTGACGGCACGCGGCCGCGTGCTCGGCGAGGAGATTCGATCCCCGCGCGACATACCCGGCTTCGACAACTCCGCGATGGACGGCTATGCCGTGCGCCGCGACGACGTTGTCCAGGCAGCCGAGAACCGTCCCGTCCGGCTGACCGTCACCGAGACCATCGCCGCCGGCGCGATGCCGTCGAAACCGGTGACTGCCGCTCATGCCGCGCGAATCATGACCGGCGCGCCGATTCCAGAGGGCGCCGACGCGATTGTTCCCGTCGAGCGTACCCGAAGTGACGGCGTCACGGTTGAAATCCTTCAGGCTCCCGAGCCAAACGCGTTTATCAGGCCGCGGGGTGAGGACCTGCGCAGCGGCGAGCTCATTTTGAGCCCCGGCAGAATCCTGACCGCCGCCGATCTTGGCACGCTCGCCTCGCTCAACCGCGCGATGATCTATGTTTATCGACGCCCGCGCGTGGCCCTGGTCGCCACTGGCGACGAACTGGTCGATGTCGACCAAGCGCCAATCGGCTCGCAGGTCATCAATTCAAGCGCCTACGGTCTCTACGGCGCGATCGAGGAGGCCGGCGGCGAGCCGGTCATGCTCGGCATCGCGCCCGACAATCCCGACGAAATCCGCGCCCGGCTAAGGCAGGCGGCCGGCTTCGATATGGCGCTCTCGACCGGCGGCGTCTCGGCGGGCGCCTTCGATCATGTCAAAAGCGTGCTCGACGAAATCGGGATGCGCGAGCTGTTCCACGGCGTCGCGCAGCGGCCCGGCCGTCCACTGAAGTATGGGCTAATCGAAGGACGGCCCTTCTTCGGCCTGCCCGGAAATCCGGTCTCCACGATGGTCTGCTTTTTCGTCTATGCCCGCGCTGCGCTGCGCAAGATGGCCGGTGCGGCGGACTGGAGCCTGCCGCGAATTCAGGTGCGATGCGGCGTCGATATTCCGAAGCCGACCAACCTCACCGAGTTCGCGCGCGTGACGCTGGAACGCGAGGGCGATACCTGGATGGCGCGGCCGACCGGGAATCAGAGTTCGGGCGCGCTCAGTTCGCTCTCGAAGGCCGATGCGCTGTTGATCGGACCGGCGGGCGAGAATCCGCTCAAGAAGGGCCGGGAGCTGACCGCATTGCTGCTCAATCAGGGGGCGGTTGCCGATACCGGCGCATTCGTCGAAGCGCGCCGTCTGCGCCAGAAAGATTGAACCGCAATCGCGATAACTGCGCCGACGATCATCGCTCCGCCGATTACGGCCGAGACGTTGAACTGCAATGTAACGAACGGCAGCAGCTTGATTTGGATCGGCTCGAGCTGCGAGTTGAAGTAGATGACATACGCGATCCATGCCACGATGATCGCGCCAACAATGAACCTGGGACTTTTCAGAAAGGCCGGCATCGACGCCCTCCTCACAAGCTCCGCAGCGTGGCAAAACTTTGGCCAGTCACCCGCCGCTTGTCAACGCGGCAGGGCTGAGCCCTGCACCCATCTACGATGAAATTTCGCGTTGGTAACGGTTTCGATTTCCATCCGCTGCGGCCCGGCCGCAAGCTCATCCTCGGCGGCGTCGAGATTCCTCACAACGTCGGATTGCAGGGGCATTCCGATGCTGACGTGCTCGCGCATGCGCTTGCCAATGCAATCCTCGGCGCGCTCGGCGAGGGCGACCTCGGTAGCCATTTTCCCGACAACGATCCACGCTACGCGAACGCCGACAGCATCGGGCTGCTGAGAGAAGTCTGGGCCATCGCGACCGGCCGCGGATGGCGGCTCGAAAATGCCGACGTTACTGTCTTTGCCGAGCGGCCGAAGCTTAAGCCCTACATCGCGGCGATGCGGAATCGAATCGCGGAAACGCTCGGCGCGTCCCTCGATCAGATTAATGTCAAGGCGACCAGCCCCGAGGGCTTAGGCGCGCTCGGCCGCAGCGAAGGGATGGCCGCCGCAGCGATCGTTATGCTGTCGGCCGATTAGACGACCTGACGCAGGTCACGCCCTCTCCTTTGGACGGAAAACGGGTATGGCTATCCCAACAGCTCCGGTCAGGATGGTTGTCTCCAGGGCGACAACGACGGGGACAAGGATTAGGGAAGTTCTGCCGGGTTCGTCATTTTGAACCGAGTCTGCGAGGTGAAGAATCCCGGGATTCTTCACTGCGCAGCCGTCGCTCAGATGACCTCATTCTAGCGGTCGGCGTTTCGCGAAGAACGTGGCGCCGAATCAGCGCGTCGTTCAAACGACGCGCTGATTCTTTCGTGAACCGATTGAGGACGGGAGCTGCGGCGCGGATGCCGCGCTCCTTGAAAATCCGGCATCAGAGTCTTCCTCAACACACCGCTGGAGGAATCTCAGCCGAATCGATCGCCTCGATCGGAACCGGCTTTAATTATTGATCCCAACGGACACGGCCCTTTCAGCGCCCTTGAAATGGGGCCGGTAGCAGATAATCATCACACCAAGGAAGCAAAGGAGAGTCAGAACTATGCTCAAGCCGGTGCTGTCGGCAGATTCGCACGTAATCGAGATACCCGAGATCTGGTCGAAACGGATCGATAGCCGTTTTAAGGATCGCGCGCCGCATCTCGAAAAGGACAACCGCTTCGGCGTGATGTACAGCATCCCGGGAATCAACTTCAAAGTCCCGATGGCGCTGTTGTCGGGCGCCGGCAAACCGCCGGACAAGATGGACGAGAAGGCGGAATTTGAGCAGCTTCAGAGCGGCGGATGGGACCCGAAGAAACGCATCGAGGACCAGGAACGCGACGGCATCGCAGCCGAGATTCTTTATCCCAGCATCGGGATGATCCTCTGCAAGCATCCCGACCACGACTATCGCAAGGCCTGCTCCGATGCCTACAACGTCTGGCTCGCCGAATATTGCGCGTCGAATCCCAACCGGCTGCTCGGCATCGGCCTGGTTTCGATGCGCACGCCGGAGGACGCAGTGGCCGAAGCGCATGCGATCAAGAAACTCGGCCTGCGCGGCATCATGCTGCCGGGATGGCCGGCGCTCGAGGATTACGACAGCCGCATCTACGATCCGTTCTGGAAAACAGCGGTCGAGCTCAACCTGCCGGTGACTTTCCACCATCTGCCCGGCCCGAGAAACATCAACGAGCCATTGGATTCGCCATACGCGCCGATGGGCCGCGGGGTCAACTCGAAGCTCAGCTCCTGGATGAACCTGATCCGCGGCAATCAGGACCTGCTCGCGATGTTCGTGTTCGGCGGCGTGTTCGATCGCCATCCGAAGCTCAAGCTGATCTGCGCCGAGGCCGATGCCGGCTGGATTCCGCACTTCATGTACCGGATGGACTACGCCTACGACCATCACCGGCATCACATGAAGACCGAGCTACTGAGCAAAGCGCCGAGCGAATTTTTCCGCAACAATGTCTACATTTCGTTCCAGGACGATTACATTGCGTTCCAGGTGCGCCACCTGATGAACATCCGGCGGCTGATGTGGGCCAATGACTTTCCGCATTTCGATTCGACCTGGCCGCACTCGAAGGAAGTAATCGCGAAGCATACGGCGGATCTGACCGAGCAGGAGAAGAACTGGATCCTGCACGACAATCTCGCCGAATGCTACCAGCTTTCGTAGCGTTCGCGCGCTGCATTCAGACCTAAATCGCGACGGCGGCTGCGGCTTCAGCGGCCGCCGATCGTCAGGGAGCTCCAAGTGTGAGAATTGACGTCCATAACCACATCTTTCCGAAAGAACTGGTGAAGCGCCTCGAGAAGCGCACCGATTATCCGTACGCGCGTCCCGGCAACGGCCGGCTCGGCCTGCACTGCTGCGACAATCTGACAATCCAGAACTTCGAGTCGTTCGCCGATATGAGCAAGAAGCTCGAGGATATGGATCGCGTCGGCGTCGATGTCTGTATTCTGACCGTAAATCTCCCCGGACCGGAACTCGCGATGAAGCCGGCGGAGGCCGACGAGCTCGCGCGCATCGCCAATGACGGCATCGCGGAGGCCGTCGCGCGCCATCCGAAACGTTTCTGGGGGATGGCCTCGCTCGGCTACGGCACTATCGACAGCGCGCTTAAAGAGCTCGATCGATGCTTCTCAGAGCTCAAGTTCCGCGGGCTCCAGATTTTCTCGAACATCAAAGGCAAGCCGCTCGACGATCCGGAGTTGCGGCCGATCTTCGCGCGGATGAACGCGCTAAAGCGGCCGATTTTCATGCATCCGACGGCGCCGCTGAATCGGAATCATCTGATGCAGCTCGTGCCGGTGCCGGCGCTCGGCTTCATTTACGACACGACGCTTGCGGCGGTACGCCTGACGCTCTCGGGCCGCCTTGCGGAATTTCCCGATCTCCCGTTCATCGTGCCGCACGTCGGCGGCGTGCTGCCTTACCTGATGGAGCGCATTATCGGGTTGATTCCTAGCTACGGAAACGGCAGCCAGGAAAACGATCCGCGAAAGATTTTCAAGCGGCTTTACATGGATACGGTCACCTACGAACCGGGGCCGTTGAAGCTATGCTTCGAGACGATGGGCGCCGACCAGCTAATCCTAGGCACCGATCATCCGCACGGTCCGTGGGAGCGGCCGACGAAGCTGCTCGACGAGCTCAAATGCAGCAATGAAGACCGCGAGAAGATAATGCACGGGAACGCAGAGCGGCTATTCCGGCCGGCCTGACACTAGAGATCGTCGCTGCCACCGCCGCCAGCGTCATCGTCGCCGTCGAGGTCGCCGCCTTTTTCGAGCTCTTCGACCGCCTCATCGAACTCGGGTCCGGAAAATTCGTCGCCCATCTCGCGCCCCATCCGCTTCATCATGCGGGCGATGCTCTTGGGATCGTTTTCATCGATGTCGCCGAGTTTCGATGGGTCGGCGAGCGATTCCATCCGGGCGTCATCGCTGCGCGGCATGGCGAATCGCGACATCAGCCGGCGCATTTCCGGCGCGCCGCAATGGCGGCATTTGGCGCTGACGCGCTCGCTCGCCCGGAGCGTCAGGATGCTCGTGCGCTTGCCGCATTTTCCGCATTCGTATTCGTAGATCGGCATCGAAAATCCCTGCCTGAGACCCAGCTAATCCAGTTTACTTGCCGCGCATCGTTGGGCAAGCCGCCGCTTTGATTAGACGGCGCGCCTCGGCATACTGACGCCCAAATGGCCGATCTGAGCCTGATGTGGCGGAATACCCGGATGGTCGTGCTGTGCGCGATCTCTGCGGCGCTCTACGCCGCCGTGCTGGTGCCGTTCAAGGCGCTGCCGATCATTCCGGGCATCACCGAACTGCGACCCGCCAATGCGATCCCGGTGGTCTGCTCGTTTCTGTTCGGACCGGCCGCAGGATGGGGCTCGGCGATCGGCAACATGATAGGCGATTTCTTCGGCGGCGTCGGCCCAGGCGACGTCTTCGGTTTTTTTGGCAATCTGTTCTACGGCTACGTACCCTACAAGATTTGGCGGATTATCGCGGATGGCGAGAGCCCGGTGAGCCGCTCGCCCGCGACGATCGCAAAGTACGCCATCACCTGCCTGCTGGCGAGCATCCTCTGCGCCGATTTCGTCGGCTGGGGTGACAACATGCTCGCGCTCAGGCCGTTCAGCGTGCTCGGAAATCTGATCGTCATCAACAACGCGACGGCTGCGTTCGTGCTCGCGCCTTTCATTCTCTACGAGGTCTACCCGCGAGTTCGCAAAGGCAGGATGCTCTATACGGACGTGATGTCGGAAGTGACGCCGCCGTCGCGCGCGGCCAGTGCCTTGGGGCTTGCGATGCTCGCGGTCGGCACGCTTGGCGCCTGGGCAGTCGGCAATCTGGTCTCCACCGGCTACTGGATTCCATCGCTCATCCCGCCCGGCATGGCGCAGCCGCCCTACGACCGCGCGATCGCTATCGCGGTGACGCCGTTCATGATGCTGGCCGTTGCGGGTGTCGGCCTCATGTGACGACCGGGCGGCAAACCATCGTAGCGGGGGCGAAGTCCGCGCCGGCGGTCAGCGCCGAAGGTCTCAGTTTCGCCTATCGGGGCGCGGAGCGGCGTGCGCTGAGCGGCGTTTCGTTCGCGCAGGCGCGCGGCGAGATGATCGGGATCGTCGGCGCATCTGGCGCCGGTAAATCGACGCTGGCCAAGTGCCTCAATCGAATCATCCCGGAGTTCGAGCCCGGCGACTTTCGCGGCGTCGTCGCGATCGGGGGACGCCCGCTTGACGGCAAGCGCGTGAGCGAAATCGCCGGCACGGTCGGTATGGTCTTCCAGGATTTTGAGGCGCAGCTTTTTTCGACCAACGTTGCGCATGAAGTCGCCTTCGCGATGGAGCAGGCCGGGATCAGCCGCGACGAGATGAACCGGCGGATCGGACCAGCTCTGGAAGCGGTCGGGCTGGCAGGATTCGAGCCGCGCGATCCCACCACGCTTTCCGGCGGGGAGAAGCAGCGGCTTGCGATCGCGGCGGTGCTGGCGCTCGGCCCGGAGGTGATCGTTATGGATGAGCCGACCACCGATCTCGATCCGGAAGGCAAGGCGGAGGTCTTCGCATTGATTCGCCGGCTTCGCGAGCGGGGGCAGAGCCTGATCGTCATCGAGCACGAGACCATCGAGCTGCGCGCCTGCGATCGGATTCTGCTGATGCGCGACGGCGAGATCGTTGCGGACGCGCCGCCGGAGCTGCTTTTCACCCGGCTCGATCTGCTCGAGGAATGCGGCGTGAATCCGCCGGACATCAATCGCGTTCTCGCTGCACTCGGAATCGCGGCGCACGCGCGCGATGTCGGCCATGCCGAAGCGCTCATTCGCGGACGCCTGCCGGGCCTTGCGCGCGAGGCTGCTGCGCCGGCTGTCAGTGGCGTTTCCGATCCGGCGGTGGAAGATCATTCGGCGCCGATTGTGGAAATCGATGGTTTGAATTTTTCGTATCCGGGAGGCCCGCGTGTGCTCGAGTCGATTCAGCTCGCGATCCGGCCCGGCGAGTTCATCGCAATCATCGGGCAGAACGGTTCGGGCAAGACCACGCTCGCCAAGCAGATCGTCGGATTGCTCACGCCCGAGAGCGGACGCGTGATGATCGGCGGGCGCGATCGCGCGTTGCTGCGCGCGACCGAAGCGGCGCACGAGGTCGGCTACGTCTTCCAGAATCCCGACCATCAGATTTTCGCCGCCACGGTCGAAGATGAAGTCGCTTTCGGACCGCGTAATTTCGGGCTTGCGCCAGACGAGGTCGCGCGTCGATGCGCCGAAGTGCTGAGCGCGGTCAATCTCGAAAGCGAGCGCGCCAGCGACCCGTTCCTGCTCGGCAAAGGCGAGCGCCAGCGGCTCGCCGTGGCGAGCGTGCTCGCGCTGCGTCCGCGATTGCTGATTCTCGATGAGCCGACGACCGGGCTCGATTATCGCGAGCAGCGCCGGATGATGCGCCTGGTGAGCGAGCTCAATTCCGCCGGGATCGCGATCGTGATGATTACGCACACGCCCTGGCTGGTCGCTGCCTATGCGCGACGGGTCATCCTGATGCGCCGCGGGCGCATTCTGTTTGACGGCGGGGTGCGCGAGTTTTTTGCCGACGACGAGCTGTTGCGCTCATCGTCGTTTCGCGCGCCGGAGGTGACCGCGCTCGGCCGTCGCTTCGGCGTTAGTGCGCTGACCGCTGAGGAGCTGATTAACGCGCTGGCAAAGGATTGCTGATGCCGATCTATCTTTACATCGAGCGCATTGGCGTGCTTCATCGGCTTCATCCGACAGTCAAGGTCTTTGCGCTTTTCGTGATGTTCTGGTCGGTCTACTGGGTCGATCATCCGCTGGCGCTGCTGCCACTGGGACTGCTCCTGCTCGCCGCCGCGAAGAACGCGGGGGCATGGCCGAATTTTTATCGGCTTCGATGGCTTTTCGTCATGGTAATCCTCTTCACCACGCTCGCGTGGATGATCTTTTACCGGCGCGGCCCCGTTCTAATCGATCTCAAGTTCATCCATCTCAGTCGCGCCTCATTGCTGTTCGGCTTCGGACGCGGACTCAAGTTGGCCGAGCTGCTGGCGACCTCGGTGGTGTTCCTTTCGACCACGAAGATCGAGGAATTTACGGTCGGGCTTTCGAGTCTGAGGGTGCCGTATCGCGCCGGCTTCGCGATCACGCTTGCGTTCCGACTCGCGCCCTTGTTTATGGATTCAGCGATTACGGTTTACCAGGCGCAGAGCCTGCGCGGGTACGATTTCAATCGTGGCGGACCGTTGGAGCGCATCCGGCGCTACGTTCCGGTCATCATCCCGGTGTTCATGGGAGCGCTGCGCAAGGCGAATGCGATGGCGATGGCGCTGGAGGCGCGAGGCTTCGGGCGCATCAGCCGGCCGACGAGCTTCATCGAATATCCGGTGGCGCCGCGCGACGTCGCGGCATCGATCGGGCTTTTGGCAATCGGCGCCGTTTATTTCATGATTTACTACACCGGCTACGGAGCAATTCCCCTGAAATAGAGTCCCGCCGCGCGCGGTTTGGAAGCCGATTCCATGCGTGCTAATTAAGCGACATCACTTCGCCGCAGGAGGCAATGGGCATGCTGTTCGCGATCATCGCGCATGATCCACCCGGCCGCACTGAGCTGCGCAACCGCGTCCGTCCCGCGCATCAGAAGTATCTCGAACCGTTCAAAGCTTCCGGGCAGATGGTCTATGGCGGTCCGTTCACCGACGAAGCCGGCAATCTGATCGTGGTCGATATGGCGACGCAGGCCGACGCCGAGAGCTTCGCGCGCAACGATCCATATATGAAGGAAGGCGTGCACGATCGCTTCGACGTGCATCCTTGGCGCCGCGCGTTTCCGGAAAGCTAGCGCGAGCAACGCCGTCCGATCAAAACTGATGAGCGGTTGATGCCCGGCCCCCTCTCATCGCTTCGCATCATCGAAGTCGGCGAGATGGTGTCCGCGCCCTACGCGGCCAAGCTGATGGCCGACCTCGGCGCGGAGGTAATCAAGGTTGAGCGCCCGGGAAGCGGCGATCGCGCGCGCACGCGTGGGCCGTTCGCCGGCGGCGCGGCGCATCCGGAGAAGAGCGGACTCTATATTTATCTGAACACCAACAAGCGCGGCATCACGATCGATCTCGCCTCGCCGCGCGGCCTCGCGATCTTCGAACGGCTGTTGAGCAGGGCCGACGCCTTGATTCACAATCTCGCGCCCTTCGAGATGGATCGCATCGGATTCGAGTTCGCCCGCTTCCATCGCCTCAACCCGAAGCTTGTGATGACTTCGGTCGCGCCGTACGGACTCAGTGGACCGCGGCGCGACTGGCGCGCCGAGGATTTGACGGTGTGGTCTGACGGGGGCGCGTGCTATCTCAATGGTGCGCGCGATCGTCCCGATCTGCCGCCGCTCAAAGCCTACGGTTATCAGGCTGGCTATCAGGGCGGGGCGCATGCCGCGGTCGCGACGATGGGCGCGTTGTTTGCCGCCGCGCGCGGCGCGGCCGGGCAGCACGTCGAAGTCTCGGTGCAGGAATCCGTCGCGGCGATCATCGAGATGGCAAACACTTTCTGGCCGTATATGGGAATGGTTCTTACGCGCTACGGACCCAAGCCGGTGCAGCCGCTCGATACGTTCGAATGCCGCGACGGGTGGATTTTCGCCTGCTGCGTTGAGGAACATCAGTGGCGCAGCTTCGTCGAGGTGATGGGCAATCCGGAGTGGGCATCGGAAGAAATCTTCGACGAGCGGTTCAAGCGCGGCGTGAATTACGATGCGCTCCGGCCGCTGCTCGCCGATTGGATCGGTAAACAATCGGTACAGGATCTCTACCACAAGGCACAGGCGCGCCGTGTGCCGTTCGCTCCAATCTCCAATCTCGCCGATCTCGTCAATTCCGAACATCTGCGCGCGCGCGGCTTCTTCGTCGATGTGACGCATCCGCAGGCCGGCAATTTCAAGTATCCCGGCGCGCCGTATCGGTTGAGCCGCACGCCGTGGGAAATTCGACGTCCTGCGCCCGCGCTGGGGCAGCATAACGATGAAATTTTCGGCAGCGAGCTCGGCCTTGAGGCGCGCGAGATCGAGGCGCTCAGACGCGAGGCGGTGATCTGATGCCGACGAACAACGCGCCGCTCGCAGGCATCCGCGTTGCCGACTTCACGTGGGTATGGGCTGGGCCGTACTGCACGATGCAGCTTGCGCACATGGGCGCCGACGTGATCCGGGTGGAGTCAGCGACGCGGCTCTGTGTCTCGCGCGTGACGCCCCCGTGGTTCGGCGGGCAGTTCGGCGTAAATCGTTCCGGCTACTTCAACCAGTACAACCTGGGCAAGCGATCGATCACGCTCAACCTGAAACATCCCCGCGCCCGCGAAGCGGCGCTCCGAATCGCATTGAAGTGCGATGTCGTGATCAACAATTTCGCGGCCGGCGTGATGGACCGGCTGGGACTCGGCTATCGCGACCTGGTGCGCCTCCGGCCCGACATCATCGGCGTCTCGCTGAGCGGCTACGGTGACACTGGGCCGCTGAGAAGCTACGTCGCCTACGGTCCGGCGCAGGTGCCGCTCTCGGGGATGTCGGCGCTGACAGGCTATCGCGGATGGCCGCCGATGCACGTCGGTTTCAGCTACGGCGATCCCAACGCCGGCAGCCACGCCGCGTTCGCGATCATTGCCGCGTTGTATCATCGGGAGCGCACCGGCGAAGGCCAGTACATCGATATGAGCCAGTGGGAGTGCACGATGGCGCTTATCGGAGAGGGTATATTGGACTACACGATGAACGGACATCAGCCGGAGCGCGACGGCAGCCGTGATCCATTGATGGCGCCGCATGGGCTTTTTCGATGCCGCGATATGGCCGAGCCGATCGCCGGCCGTCCGGTCGACATGTGGACCGCAATCGCGGTGGCGGACGATGCCGGGTTCGCCCGGCTCGCGGCGGCGATCGGGCGGCCGGAGCTGGCGACCGACGGGCGTTTCGCGACGCTTGCCGCGCGCAAGCGCAACGAAGACGAGCTCGAGGCGATCATTACTGAGTGGACCTCCACGCGCTTTGCCGCCGAAGCCGCTGAGACGCTGCAGCGCGCCGGCGTCGCGGCCGCGGTATGCGCCACGGGCCGCGATCTTTCGGAAGACCCGCATCTCAACCAACGCGGATTTTTCGTGACGCCGGAGCATGCGGAAATCGGCCGGGCGAAGCAGGCCGGCATCCCGTGGCGGATGAGCGGGACGCCGTGCTCGGTTCGCAGCGCAGCGCCGACGCTCGGGCAGCATACTGACGAGGTGCTCCGTGAGATAGCGGGCTACAGCGATGCGGAAATCGCGGCGATGCGCGCCGCTGACGCTCTCAAGTAATCTTTTCGTATGACGGAACCTCACATCACATCGGAGCGAAGCGCGATCTTTCGCGAGCGCCGCAATCGTTTTATCCAGGCGATCGGCGCCGGGGCGATCGCGATCATTCCAAGTGCGCCGGTCGCGGTGCGCTCGCGGGATGTCGAGTTTCCGTACCATCAGGATCACGATTTCTATTATTTGTCGGGTTTCGATGAGCCCGACGCGGTGTTGTTGTTCGCGCCCGGGCATCCTGACGGCGAGTACGCAATGTTCGTGCGGCCGCGCGATCGCGAACGCGAGATCTGGACCGGCCGCCGCGCCGGCGTCGAAGGCGCGGTCGACGTTTTCGGCGCGGATCGCGCCTTCAGGGTCGATGAACTGGACGAAGTCATCCCGCGCTATTTGCGCGACGCGCAGCGAATCTATTATCCGCTCGGCGCGAACGAGCGGATGAACGCGAAGGTGATCGAGCTGATGCGGGCGTGCGAGACGACCCGCGAACGCCTCGGCTCCGGGCCCACCGCGCTGCTCGATCCGCGCGAAATCATTCACGAGCATCGCTTGTTCAAACAGCCCGACGAGCTGGCCGCGATGCGCCGCGCGATCGCGATTTCAGCCGACGCGCATCGCCGCGCGATGACCACCGCGCGGGGTGGGGCGGGCGAATGGGAAGTGCAGGCTGAACTCGAGTATGTGTTCCGCTTGCGCGGCGCGAGCGGCTCCGCCTACCCGTCGATCGTTGCCTCGGGGCCCAACGCCACCATCCTGCATTACATCCACAACGACCGCCGGATGGAACGTGGCGAGCTGCTGCTGATCGACGCCGGCTGCGAGTACGACTTTTACGCCTCCGACATCACGCGGACTTTTCCCGTTGCGGCGCGGTTCAATGCCACCCAGCGGGCGCTCTATGAACTGGTGCTCGAGGCGCAGCTCAAGGCGATTAAATCCATCAAGCCCGGCGTCACGTTCGACGTTCCGCATGAAACCGCGGTGCGTGTGCTTGTCGACGGGATGCGGCATCTGAAACTGCTGGACGGCTCAACCGATGAGCTGATCGGCTCTGCCGCCTATCGCCGCTTCTATATGCATCGCACCAGCCATTGGCTCGGCATGGACGTGCACGACGTCGGCCTCTATCGGGTCGGCGGCGAGACTCGCAAACTCGAACCCGGGATGGTGCTGACGGTCGAGCCGGGGATCTACATCTGCGCCGATGACGCCGAAGCGCCGGCCGAGATGCGCGGGATTGGAATCCGGATCGAGGACGACGTGCTGGTCACGGCCGACGGTTACGAGGTGATGTCGGCCGAGATACCGAAGCGAGTCGAGGACGTCGAGGCGCTAACCAGCGGATGATCGGGGCCCGTGAATCAGGCCCCGGCAATTGCGGGCCAGGGGAATTTCGATGATGAAAGGGTTCCGCCAATTTTTGCTGCGCGGTAACGTGGTCGATCTTGCGGTCGCGGTGGTGATCGGCGCGGCGTTCAACAGCGTCGTCCAGGCGTTCGTCAAGGACCTGCTGACGCCTCTGATCGCAGCGATCGGTGGCCAGCCGAATTTTGCCGCGATCGCCTTCGAGCTGAATCACAGCAAATTCATGATCGGCGACTTCGCCAACACGATCGTCTCGTTTTTGATCATCTCGGCGGTCGTCTACTACCTCGTGGTGCTGCCCATCAACGCGTTGATCGCGTGGTCGCGCGAGGCCCCGCCCCCTGACCCTACGACCCGGCGATGCCCCGAATGCGCCAGCGAGATTCCAATCCAGGCGCGCCGCTGCGCGTTCTGCACGCAACCGCTGCAAAGCGCCGGCTGAGCCGCCTAGCGTAGTGGCTCTCGGAGCCCGAGCCGCTCGAGCCTCGGGAGCACTTCCTGGCAGAAGTACGGCAGCTCGTCGAGGAAGTTGACGAATCCGATCGCGACCCCGTCGAACCCGTAATCCGAGATCCGCTTGAACTCTGCCGCGACCGTGTCCGGATCGCCGACGAAGGGCACGCCGCCGTAGCCGCCGGCAAAGCGCTCCTTCGCCATCTTCACGACCTCGGGCGAGATCGAGCGCGAACCGCCGGCGCCCATCGCGAGCTCGATCAGGCGATCGACAGCGCCCCAGTCCGCGTGCTCGACCCCGAAGTAGTTGAAGTAGTCGCGCGCCTCCTTCGCGGTCGGACGGCATACAACGTAACCCGACGTGAAAACCTGGATTGGCCGGCCATGCTGGCGCGCGAGTGTGCGGGTTTGATTCACGCGTTCGGCGGCCTGCTCGAGGAAGAAGATTTGGTCGAAATGGAAATCCGAGTGTAGCGCGGCGAAGCGGCGGCCGGCCGGCGACGACCCGGCGTTCATCATGATCGGACGCTCGCCGCCCCACGGCGCAGGATGGCCGATAACGCCATGGAGATGAAAGAACTCGCCGTGATAATCGAACGGACCTTCGCCCGACCAGATACGTTGAATGACCTCCCACCATTCGCGGCCGTAATCGTAGCGCCGATCGTGATCCTGCTGACGTGCCCCGAACATATTGAACTCGTCCTGGTTCCATCCGCAGACGATGTTCAGGCCGAAGCGGCCCTGGCCCACATGATCGGCAGTGACGGCCTGCTTGGCAGCGAGCACCGGATGAATCAGCGGGCAATGCACGGTGCCGAACACCGTGATATTGCGCGTGACGGCGAGCAAACCGCACGCCCATGTGATGGTCTCAAAGGTGCTGCCCTCGAAATCGGTCTCGCCGCCGTAACCTTTCCAGCGTCCCACCGGCACCATGCATTCGATGCCCGCCTCATCGGCCATCTGCGCCAGCTTGACGTTGTTCGCCCAGCTCGCGTTCCATCGTTCGGGCACCTTGGTTGCGGCCATTCCGCTCGAACAGTTCGACGCGAAGATGCCGATCTTCATCCGATTGCGATTGAACATCGTATGATTGCGCCGGCGGTTGCCGGATGCCGTCGCGAGCGCGTCCGCTCCGTGAGCCATCGATCAACTTCTCCCTCGATCCTCTCGTATCGAATTCGCGATCGCGCTCAGAGCTCGAGCGCGGATGCGGAGCCGACCACGGTCTTGGTACCGTCGGCCTTTTCGCACCAGACATCGGTCTCGGCGCGGTTGCGGCGGCCTTCGGGCCGACGTTCAACGACGATCCCCTTGGCGCCGGTGGTTTCGCCGCACCACAGGACGTTAACGAGCTTCACATCCATCCGCCCGCCGCAGATGAAGCCCACCCCGAATCGACGGGTCATCATCTCGGCGATCATGCAGACCGATAGCATCCCCTGCACGACGATTTCCGGGAAGCCGAGTTCGCGCGCGGCGTCGCGATCGGTGTGGTAGTTGCGCGATGGCCCGGAAAACGCGATACACATCGCTTCGGTGATCGGGCGTAGCGGCGCTTCGATCGGCTCGCCGGTGCGCTCGCCAACCTTGAATGCCCGGCCAGCGGCGCGCTCGCGCGAGCGATCGATTGCCAGCCGCTCGCCGCCGTTGCCGGGACGTTCAATCATAAAACTTTGATGCACTCGCAAGCGCGTGACCAGCTCTCCCGCCGCGTTGAAGATCAATGTTTCGTTGACGACGTAATCGCGATCGCGTTTGAGATAGCGGTCGACTACGAGGCTGCGGCTCCTGAGCCGCTCGCCGACCATCACGGGCCGGAAAAATTCGCACTCCTCGCGCGCGTGAAGATTGCCGAACAGATTCGGCAGGTACCAATCGCGATTGCGAAATGGCGCGGAGTGAAGAATCAACGCCGGCGCGATCGCAGGGCCGAGCGGCGAGCCTCGCGTGTACCAGGGATTATCGTCGCCGGTCCCGGCGATGTATTTGCGGACCACTTCCGGCGTGATCTCGAAATCCACGCTGCCCAAATCGCGGCCGACGTAAACTTCCGACTGATCGAAGACCTGCGTTTCCATCGCTCAGCTCCGGGACCGAATTCACTTCCTTATCTTCGGTTGCAGCCGTTGATTGAACTTCCCAAGATCGACGATCGCGCGACCGTGTGTGCCGCGGCCAATCTGCTCATGCTCGTCGAAAGCGGCGATCTGAAATTCGATGCGACGCCCGTCGACCTTGATGACCTCAGCCTCGGCGCGCACCAGGTGGCCGATGGGTGTGGCAGCGAGATGCTCGACGTTGACTCCGATGCCGACCGAGGTTTCGCCGGTGTCCATGTACGGGACCAGCGCGTCCATCGCGGCCTGTTCCATCGTGAGAACCATGATTGGAGTCGCCATTACCTCGGGCAACGCGGGATTAACGCTGCTGGCGAGATGTTCGGCGGCGACCCGCAAGTGATATATGCCTTTCGTTCCGACCGGTATCTGACGCATACAGGCTACATCCTGATTACTGTGCCGTCGCACCTTTGGATAGCGCAAACCGGCCGCGCGCAAAAGCGAAGATCAACCACCGGCATTACGCGTCAGGTATTCAAGAATTGCGCGGCGGTCGTCATCGCTCAGGGGGTGGCCCGTAGCCGCCATCCGCGGTTCCATCGCCTGGAGCTGCACCTGCCACATCGCAGCGGTCATCGAGCGTGGATTGTAGGCAGCGTGACAGGTTCCGCATCGAGCGGCATAAAGCCGCGCCGGATAGGTTCCGCTCTCGGGCAACGTCGCGCGATGACATCCGGCGAGCGCGGCGAGCATCGCCAGAAACAGTGCCGGGCGGCGCCAGTTCCGGAGCGTCCGGCGCATCAGCGAAGGATGCGCGCAAGCTCGGCGCGAAGAGATTCGATCAGCGCGCGGCGTTCGCGATCATCAAGTGTTACTTTACGTTCGGCCTCGGGACGCATCCAGACCGGCGCGAGACGCATCGGATCGTCGGCGGAGCGCGGAAAGATGTGCCAATGGAGATGCGGTTCCTGGTTGCCGAGATTCTCGTAATTGAGGCGAATGGGATGCACCGCGGCGTCGATGGCGCGAGCAACGGCGAGCACTTCATCGAACGCAGAGCGGGCGATTTCCGGCGCAAGCCGATGAAGCTCCATCACGTGGCGTTTGAAAAGCAAAGCGCAGTACCCGCGGTAGAACTGGGCATCGCCGAGGATCACATAGTGGTGCTCGAGTTCGGCGATGAAATCCGCGAATGAGCTGCCGCGAATCCGCTCGATCAGCCCGCAGATACCGCAGCTTGCCGCCGCCGGTGAATCGGCAGCGCTCATGCGGGCGTCTCTTCCGGCGGCACCTCGACCATCCGGATCCGGGAATATTTGAGCAGTTCGCCGACGGTCGCGAGCTTGTAAGGCCGGCCGTAGTAAATGGTGCGGATGCCGGTGTTGATCAGCACCTTGAGGCAGTGGATGCAGGGCGTATGCGTCACGTAAATATCGGCATCGCGAATCGCCGCGCCGTTGCGGGCCGCCTGCGTGATCGCATTGATCTCAGCGTGGATCGTGCGGAAGCAATTCAGCTCAATCTCCCCGTCCGGATTCTTCGATTCGTAGATCAGGCATCCGACTTCCGTGCAGTGCGGCAATCCGGCGGGCGAGCCGTTGTAGCCGGTCGCGAGAATGCTGCGGTCGCGAACGATTACCGCGCCCACCTTCGCTCGCAGACAGGTCGAGCGTTCCGCGACCTGGCGCGTGATGGTCAGGAAGTACTGATCCCAGCTCGGCCGCGCGAAACGAAGATCAGATTTCGCGTCCATGCCGAAGGCTTCCGATGGCGGCGGGCGGCGCCGGCACGTGCTGCATCACCTGGTAAATCTTGTCCTTCTCCTGCGGCGCGCCGGGCGGCGTGTAGGAGAACGGCACCGGGGTGAAAGTAACCGCGAACAGAACGACCGTGAGCCACGCTGCGACCTGGCGTCGCAGATCAAGCGGAGTTTCGGCATCGGCAGTCGTGGGATGGCCCAGACCAAGAATGATGAGGATCAAGGCCCACAGCAGCCATCCAGCCCAATAATCCTTGCCGAGCACAAACGGTATCGCGAACATCGCGACGCACGCGACGACGGCATAGCGCGCGATGAGACGATGGCGGCGTCCGAATAGAGCGTAAGTTACATGCCCGCCGTCGAGTTGGCCGCTCGGCAGCAGGTTCAGCGTGGTCACGAAGAAACCCAGCCATCCGGCGAGCGCGATGGGATGAAGCGTCAAGTTCACAGAGTTGGGATCCACGCCAAGGACGAGCCGCGACAGTCCGAGGAAGAGCAACGAGTTGCCGAGGTCGAGCCCTCCAGCGGAGGTATCGAGCGGTCCGATGGTCGAGTGCTGCAGACCGATAATCGCCGCCGGCAGTGCAATCAGCATCCCGGCCCACGGACCCGCTGCGCCGATATCGAACATCACGCGGCGCGAGTTCGGTATGGAGCGCATCCGGATGAACGCGCCGAACGTGCCGATAAAGAAGATCTGCGAAATCGGCGGCGCCGGGATGAAATAGGGCAGGCTCGCATCGACGCCGTGGCGCCGCGCGATTACATAATGGCCGAGTTCATGCGCGAGCAGTATCAGCATCAGCGGAATCGAGAAGCTGAGTCCGCTCGCCAGCGCACCGAAGCTCGCAATCGGTCGCAGCAGCGAGAAATCCGCTCCGGCCATCAACGCGCCCGCCATCGTGGTGGTGAGCAGCGTGAGTAGAAAGAGGACGGCATTGAGGCGCGAAATGCGCACCGGCGTTTCCGCCGGCGCGTAGAACTCGCGAGCGTCGGGATGCCGCGGGATTTCGCTCAATACCGTCGGCGCGCTTTTATCGTCGTCCAGTTGATTGACAGGCTCGTTCATCTTTGAAGATGTACTTTCACCGGCATGCCGGGTCGTGCCGCATAGTGCGCGGCGGCGTTGCCGTCGCGGATCGCGATTTCCAGCAGTTCGAAACTTCCAAATGTCGCCAGGGGGGCACCTTTGGGTGCGTCGCCGTATGTGTCACGAATCGGCAGCGACGCACCACGCGGAATCTTAACCGAAAGCCTTCTTCCGGAAAAGCGAGCAGCGAAGCGCGTAAAGCTCCCGCGATCGATATTTGTGATCAGGTTCCCGTAGCCGTCGATGTAGATGACCTCGCCCGCCAGCTCGCTCCGGGTTGCCACGGGATGACCGAGGTCGAGCCGCTCGATTTCGTCGATTGCCGGACCGAGTGCGCTCAACCGCGTACCCCGCCAAAGCCACGCCGCGGCGGGAGCGAAGATATCGCGGCCGTGAAAGGTCGAGCTGATGCGCGCCAGCCGATGGCGCGGCGAGGTCAGCTCGACGATCCGCGCGATCCCGGCGCTCTCTGCCGCCGGAAACAGCAATCCGTTGTCGGGTCCAATGAAACGGCATCCCGCGGCCGTCGCGATCGCGATTGCGCGGCGTGCCGTACCGACCCCGGGATCGACCACGGCAACGAAGATCGTCCGGCGTGGAAAGTAGCGCCAGCACTCGCGCAGCGCGAGCGCACCAGCGGCGACCGACTGGGGCGGGATTCCGTGCGTGATATCGATCAACGGCGCGGCCGGCGCGATTTTCGCGATTACGCCCTTCATCGCGCCGACGTAATGATCGCGATAGCCGAAATCCGTCAGCAGCGCGATCGGATGATGTTTTCCGGTTTGAGTGCGCATCGCAGCCGTTAAGCGCCTCGCCAGTTCCTCGCGCACCGCCGCGATCAGCAGCGGAAACATAATCTCATGATGACCGGTCAGCATGATCGCTCGGCCGCCGGTCGCGGTCGGCCGCTCGAGCACATTCACTCGCGGCCGATAATGGCGGATGAAATCCATGTCGGCGGCGGTGAAGTTGCGCACCTTGCGCCCGAGGTTGCGGGCGAGATTGAGCGCCTTCAGGAACACCTCGGGCATCACCACTGCGGAGCCCAGGTTCAGCACGACGCCCCCAGAAAGCTCGCCGACCACCTCGGCCAATCGCCTGAAATCTTTCAGGCTCGACTGACCGATCGCGGCCCCATCCGCGGTCGGATGCATATGGATGATATCCGCGCCGATCGCGACGTGTACTGTAGCCGGGATGCCCAGGCGCCATGCGGTCGCGAACAGGCTCGTATCGCGGTAGCGCAGCCGGCGCTTCCAAATCTCGCGTCCGACGATCTCGCCGAGCCCGCGATTTTCATCCGCCGCCAGGCGCGCGGCGCGATTCAGGAACGCGCCGGTTTCCTCGGCCATCCCGAAGCTGCCGTCGGCAAGTCCTTCGCCTACGTCTTCCGAGGTGCGGCCGGCGAGCGCGAGTTCGAAATCGTGGATGATCGCGGCGCCGTTGGTCGCGATGGCGCTCAGGATTCCGTCGCGCATCAGATCGCAGATCAGCGGGCCGAGGCCGACCTTGATCGGATGCGCTCCCGAGAGCATCAGGAAGGGCTTGCCCGCGCGATGAGCACGCGCGATGGCGCGCGCAAGTTCCTGGAGCTGCGCCGCTGCCAAAACTTCGGGCAGCGATTCCATGAACGCGAGCAGGCTGGCGCCCGGCCTCACCGTCGATGCGAATTGTTTACGCAGGACCTTGCGCGACAGCGTCGCAAGCCTGCGCGTTTGCGCGCGGCTTGGATCGAGCGCTCGAATTTTTATCGGCACGAAATGGCTCTCATCGTTTGTAGATACGCTGCCTGGCCGATAACCTACTCGATGCGTTGATCGGGTGCCAAGCTGTTTCCTTGCCATCGCGACGTCGACGATGCGACAACTTGACGGGCCAGTGTGACCATGCGGCTCACGCCGAGAGGGATTGACAAGCTGATGATCTTCAGCGCCGGCGAGCTTGCGCGAAAACGGCGCGCGCGGCCTCAAGCTCAACTACCCCGAGGCGGTCGCGCTCAACACCGCCGATCTGCTTGAAGCGATTCGCGACGGCCGCGCAGTCTCCGAGCTGATGGAATACGGCGCAACCATCCTGAAGCGCCAAGATGTGATGGAAGGCGTCCCGGAGATGATCGACGAAATCCAGGTCGAGGGCACGTTTCCCGACGGCACCAAGCTAGTGACGGTTCACCGGCCGATTCGTTAGATTGAGCGCGCATTCAGACGGCGGACAAGATGAAGCGTCAGCGCGGCGCGCTGCCGGGCGAGAACGACGGCGACGACAATCTCCGCGCGCGGCGCCACGTCGCGAAGTACACGATTAATCCGGCGATTGCGCATGGAATCGCACACGAGATCGGATCGATCGAAGTCGGCAAACTGGCTGACCTTGTGCTGTGGGATCCGGCCTTTTTCGGCGTCAAGCCGGAAC
Source organism: Pseudomonadota bacterium (assembly GCA_021324855.1). GTDB lineage: Bacteria > Desulfobacterota > Binatia > Binatales > Binataceae > JAJPIG01. Next base: position 153,067 of record JAJPIG010000013.1, read on the forward strand.
TCGTGATCAAAGGCGGGATGATCGCGTGGGCGGCGATGGGCGATCCCAACGCCTCGATTCCGACCCCCGAGCCGGTCATCTACCGTCCGATGTTCGCCGCATTCGGCACGGCGCCGCGCGCCACCGCGCTGACCTTCGTATCGAAAGCAGCGCTCGCTTCGGGTCTCGATCTGAAACTCGGGCTCGGACGCCGGATGGTAGCGGTGGAGCGATGCCGCTCGTTGGGCAAGCGCGACATGATCAATAACGACGCATTGCCGAAGATCGAAGTTGACCCTGAAACCTACGAAGTCCGCGCCGACGGCGCACTGCTGACCTGCGAGCCGGCGCGCGTGCTCCCTATGGCGCAGCGTTATTTTCTGTTCTAGCCGCGATGATCGTGATCGAACAGCTTATCGATCAGCCCGCGCCGGCGCTCCTCGCCGGCCGCGACCGCGACTCGTTGCAATTGCGATGGGAGGAACGGCGATGGACCGGTCTGCTGGTGATCAACAAGATCGATCTCGCTCCTTATGTCGGCGCGAGCCTGGCGGTGATGGAACATGACGCAAAAGCCGCGCGCGGCGACCGCCCGTTCGTCTTTACCAACCTGCGCGACGGTGTCGGCGTCGACGCCGTGGTCGAATGGATTCGCCGCGGTCTGCTGTTCGAAAACTGAACGCGTCGGCCGCGACGGCTTTCTTCGCCTGAGCTTCGAGCGGCGCGGCGCGCGCACCGTGCTCACCGCGGCGCGGATGTCGCCGCCGCTCCAGGTGATGGCGCCGATCGAGCTCGCCGACGGCTCGGTTTACGTGGTGCTGCTAAACAATGGCGGCGGATTGCTCGGCGGCGACAGGATACGCATCGAGATCGCGCTCGGCGCGGAAAGCGTCGCGCGTATCACGACCGCCTCGGCCGGCAAACTCTATCGAACGAGCGGCAACGCGACGACGCATGAAACAACTATTCGGCTCGCCGCCGGGGCGCGCCTCGACTATCTCCCCGACCATCTCATTCCGCACGCCGGCGCCAACCTGATCCAGCGCCTTATCGTCGCGATGGAACGCGGCAGCCGCGCAATTCTCTACGGCGCGTTTGCCGCGGGGCGCATCGGACGCGGCGAGCGCTTCGCTTTCAGGCGCATCGAGGATTCGATCGAGGTCGGGTATGGCGGCCGTCCTATCCTGCGGAGCCGTGCGATTCTCGAACCCGGGACGAGGCCGCACGACAGCATCGGCGTGATGGGCCGCTTCAACTATCTCGCGAGCCTAGTGGTCGCCGGCGAATCGAGCGAATGGGACTCAATCGCGAAGTCGCTGAACGCCAGCCTCGCAGCGGCGGACGTGAATGGCGGCGCATCGCCGCTGCGGGCCGACGGATGCGTCGCGCGGTGGCTGACCCCGGATGCAGAGACACTGCGGCGGTCCATGGCGATGCTTTACTCGGAGGGGGCAGGGAGAGCATTCGATGAATCGGCGCCGAGGCTCAGAAAGTGAATTTCCGGAGTGAAGGCGAGGCATCGCGCTTTCTGCGAGCTTGAAATCGCTTTGGGATGCCGATAGTTTCCGCTAAAGAGCGGGCGTAATTCAGCGGTAGAATGCCAGCTTCCCAAGCTGGACGTCGCCGGTTCGACCCCGGTCGCCCGCTCCACCACTTCTCCTAGTAAAATCAAGACTTTTCGATGGTTGGCGGGTGTGGACAAGTTCCTCTGCCCCAGCCACTTTCTGGCAAATTTCTGGCATTTCTGGCGGGAACTCGGCTTCGAGCTGGGCGCTGAGCTTGCCGACACGCTCCGGCTTTCGCGTCCATCGCGCGTAATGCCGGATGATCATCTCTAGGTTGGCGTGACCCATCTGATGAGCGACGTATTGCGGATTCTCGCCGCGCGAGAGTTGCAGCGCCGCGAACGTGTGCCGGCACTGATAGAGCGTGCGCGGACGCAGGCCTGACTTGCGGATCAACCGCCGCCAGTTACGCTCGCGCAGGTTGGTCAGATCGAGCGGGCCGCCGGTCTCGCTCGCGAACACGAATTCGCTTCTCAGTTGCGATCGAGCGCGCTGCTCTTGGAGCGCGGCGCGCACCGGCGCCAGCATGTCAACTTCGCGCTCGCTGTAGCTGGTCTTCGGTAGTCCGAGGCCGCCGAATCGGCTAATCGTCCGACGGACCTTGATTTCTTCGCGGTCGAAGTCGATGTCTTCCCATCGGAGCGCCAGCGCTTCGTTGGGACGGAGCCCGGCAAAGATGAGGACGGTGAAAACCGCGCGGTCCTGGCCGCTCGCGACGGCGAGAAGTCTCTGCGCTTCCTCGAACGTCAACGGATCGACCTCGGACTTCGGCTCGCGCAGATTATCGACGTATGCCATCGGGTCCTCGGCGATGAGCTTGCGGCGTTTCGCAGTCGCAAAGATGGTCCGAAGCCGCGCGAGCGCCATGTTGATGCGGCGCGGCTTGACCGGCTCTCCTCTTCGGGTCCGCTTTGCCTGCACCTCTGCGACGAAACGTTTGACATCGCCGTCGTCAATCGTGTCGATCCGCATGCTCGCGAGCTTGGACGGCAGGATGTAGGCATGCAGTAGCCGCTCGTAATCGTAGAGGGTCGCCGGCGTGATTCCGGCGCGTCTCTCTTCCAGCCACAAGTTTGCAAACTCGCCAAGCGTCGGACGCTCGGTATTCTCGGCTCGTGCCGTGTCGAAGCGCGCGAGATTCTTGCTCTCCGGGAACCGGGCCGTGTAAACGAACTTGCCGGTCGCAAGCTCAAGCTCAACTTCCTTCAAAACGCGAGCCGCGACGCGGCGATTCTCGCGATTGTCGGGCAGGCCTAGATACTCGCGGCAGCGTTGGCCCCGATACTGAAAACTGATCAGAAGCCGTCCGCGATCGCTTTCAAGCCGCGCCATTAAGAGTCCCTCTGAGCACCGTTGCTTCGAAGGTCGGCCAATGAATGACGACCTTGCGACCTATATGACATACGCCCTCGCCGGGGCCAATACGTCCGAGACTGATCCAGTTGTAAAGCGTCTTCGGCGCGACACAGGCGCGCCCGGCCGTTTCGGGAATTCGGAGGTACTCGCTCGTCTGCACGGATGCGGGCGCTGATTCGACGGTTCGGTCGGATGCTGCGGATCGTATCATGGTTCGGCTGACCCCCTGTCATCCTTGAATCCTCCGCCGCACCACTGCATGTCCTCCTGGTTCATTTGTCAGCAATCGCGATGCCAAGCCGCGCTCGTCCGCTCTCCAAGCGTAAAACAGGTGCGCGGCGCAAGGCAGTCAAGGAGAAAGCCGCTTCACCGCCTGACGGTAGATTTTTCCGCCTAATGTGAACCGTGTCATTTTGGCAGACACGAAATCGAGGAAAGTTCCCCGGACTTCCCGAGCTCGTTACCGCCAACGGAGCGCAGCGGCGGGAAGTCAGGATCGCGCACGGCGAAGGCGCTTGCGCTGATAGTATGCCGCCATCTTCATGCGGCTGCCGCAAGTGTCCATGCTGCACCATCGCCGCGTGTGGTTCTTCGAGATATCGTAAAAGTAGAGCGAGCAGGACGGATTGGCGCAGCGTTTAACCAAAGATAGGTCGCCATTGCAGAGAAGATCGGCCGCTGATTGCGCCAGCGGGACGATGAGTTGCCGCGGCTCGGTGAGATCGGTTTCAAAGCGCTCAAAATATCCGCTCTTGCCGCGCATCAGTGTGGCGCGCGTGACGCGATGCTGAAGCTGTTCATTGATCGCGTTAAGCCCGGATATCGGCGCCTGCCTGTGGGAAGCGAGTCTTTGCGCGATTTCCATCAAGCGCACGCGGAACAGCATTGCGCCGGCATAGGCCTGTTGTGCCTCGCGTCCGCTGCTCCACTTGTGAAGAGCAAGGCTCCGCTGGGCGGCATCGATGAGGCCGGCATCGTGCAGCCATGACACAAGGCCCTCGAAGTCTGGAATCGGATCGGCGCCGCTCCTAGCCGCGATGAGCGCGGTATTCACAAAGTCGAGGCAGCGATATTGCCCGACGAAAGTAAAACTGCCCTGACTCACCCGCGGCATTGCTCGGCGACCTCCAATAACCCTCACCTTTACCGGCGCGGTCGCGGTTGACAGGTTGTTGATGTCCCGACTAAGTCTCGGGAGTCGGATGAGAAGGCGGTGGTGATGCTCAGACGCTGGCGTACGGATCATGATTCATCGATCCAAGGCGATGAGCCAAATCATGGACCTCGTGGCCCGCGCCGCGTGCTCTTCGGCGCCGGTCATTATCACGGGCGAAAGCGGGACCGGCAAGGAGCACCTCGCGCGGATTATCCACAACCTTTCGCCGCGCAGCGCCGGTCCCTACGTTGCGGTCAATTGCGCCGCCATTCCTGAGATGCTGATTGAAAGCGAGCTGTTCGGTCACGAACGCGGCGCCTTTACCGGAGCCGATCGCAGCCGCGAAGGATGCTTTGAATCCGCCAACGGCGGGACGCTGCTGCTCGATGAGTTCGTCGAAATGCGGCCCGACATGCAGGCGAAATTCTTGCGGGCGCTCCAGGAGCGCAAAATCCGCCGACTTGGCGGGAATCGCGAAGTGACGGTCGATGTCCGGGTGCTGGCGGCGACCAACCAGCCGCTGAAGCACGCCATCAGCAAGGGGCTCTTGCGAGAGGACCTCTACTATCGTCTCAACGTCTTCGTGTTGGACCTGCCGCCGTTGCGCGAGCGGATCGAGGAGTTGCCGGCGCTCGTCGCGGACTTCATCCGCGAGGCCAACCGGGACCACAATCGAGAGATTGAGGGCGTGAGCGCCGACGGCCTTGAGGCGCTCAAAGCCTATCGATGGCCCGGCAACATTCGCGAGCTGCGCAATGTGATCCATCATGCGGTCATTGTGAGCAAGCAGCGGACCATTTCCCTGGAGGACCTTCCGCCGGAATTTTGCTCGCCCAATGGGAAGGCCGAATCCTTGACGGTTCCGCTCGGTTCGTCGCTCGACGAGGTTGAACGCGCGCTGATCGGTCGGACGATCGAACTCACCGGAGGCAACAAGATGCAAGCCGCGCGGATGCTCGGCCTCGGCGTGCGCACGCTGTATCGGCGGTTGGAGCGCTACGCTGGCAGCGAGAGCGATCGCCCCGGAAATAACGCTGGCTTGGCACGGCGAACCCGACCGTGAGCGTAGATGCGGGACCACAAATCTGAGCCGTCCGCGATGCTCGAAATCAGCCGGTAAGGTCTCCGCAAATTCCTGGAGCGTTACGAGACCGGCGCGCTCTCGCGCAGCAACGGCACCTCCCGGAACCGCCTACCGCAACGGCCGCGAGCGCCTGCCGTAGAGAATACGCATTGTTGGCGCCACGACCAGGGTGTTGGGAAATCCGCGGACGGCGATTTTGTTGATCTAGCGCGGGCGCTAGACTATTGGCCAGTTTGGCCGCAAGGAGCTTGCGGCTTATTGCGACAGAAGAACGCGTGAGGAATTAGGGAGAAGCCGTCTGGACGCGGCGAAAAGAAGATCGAGGAGCCGTCATGAGTGACATCTTTGTAGAACGTAGGGGTGATGGCGAATACGTTGCGCGACAGGGCGGTCGGGTGATAGCGAGGGGCGATACGCAAGAAGAAGCTGCATTGAGAGCTCGGAGGATAAGGCCGGACGATCCCATTCTGGCTGAGCGTATCCGAGATACGAGGCGCGGCGTGCGCGACAAATGGCGCCGAGTGTATCCGTAGCTTTTGCGTTCCGTTCGTAGTGGCAGATGAGTCACTCAGCCTCGGCGCGAATATGTCATCTCTGATTGAAGAACTGCAAGCGCAAGCACTCGATCCGTCTATTCCAATAAACGACCTCCTGCGTAAGGCCAAGGTCGTCGCGGAGAAGCTCGATATCGCCGAACTGAGAGAATGGGTAGATCGCGAGCTGAATGGGTACGGGCCAACCGATCAATACCCGGAATACCGGAAAATTCACGGCGAATTTCAAGCTTTCAATCCGTATCACGGCTGGCAGCCGATTATTTTCCCCAACCCGGAAGGACTCGGATGGCTGTTCGAGCCTCGACTCATAAACTCTCCGGTCGGTGAACTCGACACCGCCTCGGGGGACGGGGACTTCGCATTCACCCTCCAGCCCAATGTCAAGGCACATCTCGTAAAATCGCTCGAATATCCCACGGACGTGCGGTGCCTTCTCAACCGCATGGCGATTCTCGCGATCCCAGAGCATGTCCGAAACAAGATACTTGAGTGGAGCATTCGTCTCGAGAAGGCCGGTGTCCGGGGAGAAGGCCTTTCCTTCTCACCGAAGGAGAAGCAGCAAGCTCATGGTGTCTCGATAAGCATCCAAGGAAACGTTGAAAACCTCTCGAATGTTGTTGGAGTAGCGCGGGGTGCGCGCGTCACTACGCGGCAGACTACTGAAGGCGTCGACGCGTCCAGCCTAGCAGCGCTCTGTTCGCAACTGCGCAAACATATCGACCTTCTGGTTCCCGAATCTCGACAAGATGATCTTAGGCTCCAAATCGAAGCAATCGAATCTGAGGCTCAGCTCGGAACGCCTAACTTGGGCAAGCTTCGGCGTGCCCTCGCGACGCTGCAAAAGATGATTCGTGATGGAGCCGTTTCCGCTGGCTCGTCGCTCGTGACTCAAGGTGCCTTGGCCTTAATTGGAGAAGCGCTTAAGCATCTGTAGCTGAGAAGCGCCGGCCTTCTATAACCGCTCGTGAAGCTGCCCGGTATCCTTAACGATTCGAAGGTGCCAACGTCTGACGATCTCAGGCGCGCGCGCGAAGCCTATGTCAGAGAAGAGCTTCGTGATCTGTTCTATCGCATATCGAGAGACCTGGTTGAAGCGGCCTTCGCAGGAACAGGGGCATACTCCCTCGCTGAAGCGGTGAACGTCCTCCTATTTACATGGAATCGACGCTATTACAATCGCCACCACCCTGCTGACAGAGATTATTGGACGGCGCTAGAAAATGTCTTGCAGGTGCATCGCACGGAGATCGAGGCGTGTCGATCACGCTCGATTGAGTCCTTTTCAAGAACGACCGATGCCGGTTTGATGCCAATGTTTAGAGATTTTGCGACCGTATTGGGGGCTGTCGGTGTTGCAAAAGCTCTTCACGTCCTTGCTCCCACATTCTTTCCTCTGTGGGATAACAAGATCGCGAACGAATACGGGATTCGGTCGGAGTACGTGGGTAAGGTCGAGAAAGGCTTTTGGTGGGGGCGGTACATGGATTTTATGGAGATAAGATGCAGACAGGTCGCCTCTCTTGCGCCGACCATTTCCTCGCCGCTCAAAGCCTTGGACGAATGGGACTATATGCGGATTACTCGCGGTCACATGGGCCTCTAATACTCGGACTGCAACTGGAATCCTCCGATGGTGAGACGGACCAGCGTCGCCGAACGTCAGCTAGAAGCATCAATTCGGGAGCGGTTGCGAGTCCTCGGTGACTCACTGCAGTCAGGTGAAGATTCGAATCTCGTAGTCTGGGTGTTGGACGGTGCTTTTGCATGCGCTCAGCGACCGCTGCGGAGGCATCCAATATTCGGAGGTCGGAAACCGCTGCCGCCAGAAGCACGCAGCGCGGTCATCGGCTGGGTGCGCCGGATCGTGGCGAGAGGATTCGTCGGCATCATTTGCTTGTCGCATGAGAAGGAACTCAGGTACTACGAACCGTTGCGTCTTCACCCGGATGGCCTCCTGGGCTTCTATCGCGCGTCTGGGTTGGAGGTTAAACATCTCCCCTGGCCTGATCCAGCGCATGCTCATACGGCGGCTGAGAGAAAGCGAAGGATGGCGCTCGTCGAGCGCATTAAGGCCGAAGCCAGCGAGGCGTATGAATGCATGCCAAAGCCAGTACTCTTGCATTGCAGCTCTGGCATTGACCGTTCTCCGCCCGTGGCGGCGTTCATCGCTATGAGACAGCAGGCACAAGGATGAGAAGAGCTATGGACTACCGAATTGAAAGGGCGGTGACGCGATCGAGCGCCGTTGGGGTGGCGTTGTCGGGACTGTCTTCCCCAACTACGAACTGCTCTGGAGAGAACACGTTGTACCCATCACCTGGCGGGTCGTGAACCGGCATTGCCTTTACGTCAGGTCAGGCGCTCCGAGTGCATTGAGGAAACTCGCGACCTGCAATTATGGAACATTCATTCATTTGGCCGCCGCCCATGAACAGCTTGAAATCGCTAATGCTGAAGGCACGGGGACTGGTGCGGAATTGTTCGCTAGAACGGGACTTTACACATTCTACAGTCGCCTCTTTTCAGCGCGAGAGGTAATAAAGGGCTTTCTCGATTCTGTCAAAGAGGTGGTCTTCAAGTATGAACGGAAGGATTTAAACGGAATCCAAAAGCGCCTCGTAAAGCATCCGTCCGGAAATCTTTACTGCAGGTACGAGACTGCGTTTAAGACCCGGACTGGCGATTACCGAAATCCGCAAGTTCACCACTGGGGCTTACCTGCGGTCGGGTCGCTGATCCCGAAGCGCGAATACCTGCATAGGTGGGTTGACGAAACGGGAAAGGCAAAAGATTTGGGACAACTCGACCGATTTCAGAGAGAAAAAGATTTCGCCGCGCGGCTCCAGTGCGAATTTATCGACGCAATCAAGCAGGCCAACGGCGACTTGGTGTTTGCTGAAACGGTCGTCAATGACATCTGGCAGGTAGCGCTCGATGAGCTCGGAAGCATCGTTTCAGGTAAGGGCGGTGATCGCTATCGAAAAGACCAAACAAAAGGACTTGAAGTGGGTATCCCGAAATTGTGCGCCGAACGTGTATCGTCAGAAAGTGCGGCAACATCGGGATTCGTTGTCGTAAAGAAGGAGTGAGAAGAATAATGCTAGGGTCTGATGAACCCGAGTGCCAATACGGCGGCCGAGCGGTAGCTCGGCCGCCGCAAATTCACTCGGAAGAGGTCCGATTCAGGATGTAGTCGGCTGTCTTTTGCGCTTGTGCGGCCGCGTGGACAATAAGCTTGCCGTCATCCCTAAGTTTCTTGGCCCAGCCGGCGACGTACGCGGCCTGATTGGCGATGACCGAGCGTTTGAGCTTCCCTGCTTCCGCGCAGAGGCGAACTGCTCCAATTCCACCACGGGAGGAATCGCGCTCCTCGGTAAAATATGATATAAATCCTCGGACGATAAGCCGCAGCATCCAAGGAAATGTATCTTGACCCAACCTACAGCCAAGCGCTCAGACCGTCAGGAGGATCGAGCGGTAGCCCTGCTCAAGCAGCGCGGAATGGTTTGCCTGGCTGAGTTCAGGGCAAAGGGCGTCACGGCGGCGACTATCTCGCGGCTGGAACGCGCCGGGGCTGTCGTGCGTCTTGGCCGTGGAGTTTATCAGCTCCCCGATGCGGCAGTCGATGCGCATCACGTCCTCGCCGAAGCTTCGAAGCGCGTTCCAAGAGGCGTGATCTGCCTCGTCTCCGCGCTCGCTTTTCATGATCTCACCGATCAAATGCCCCCGCGAGTATGGATGGCTATTGCGCCCAAGGCCTGGCGCCCGCGTATCGAGTATCCGGCGATCCGATTCGTTCGATTTCCCAAAGAGCGGCTTGATAAAGGTGTGGAGTTTCACGTGATTGACGGTGTGAAGGTGCCGATCTTCGGCGTTGCGAAAACGGTTGCCGATGTTTTCCGTTATCGTCGCGTTCTCGGTAATGCGCTTGCGATCGAGGGGCTTCGCTAAGCGCTTCGGAAGAAGAAGGCCACGCCGGCGGAAATCTCCAAGCAGGCCGTCAAAGGCGGCGTATGGACGGCGATGCAGCCTTATCTGGAGGCGCTGAGGCCGGTTGCCTGAATCACACCACCGCAAAATAGTCGACGAACGGACTAATAGCCTTTTGCGTGACATCGGCGAGCGAGCTTGAATACGGTATTGGAGGGTCGCTGAGTGGGAGGCTTCAATCCGGCATGGTTCTTTGCGGTTGGACTAGCTGTTGTGCTCACTTTGATACCAATGCGATCCATGCCGGCCGCTTCGACGGGGCTTCTTCGTTTTGTTGCAGGCGTCGCGTTTCTGATAGGACTGGTTGGACTGATTCTAGACTTTCATGGTGCGTACCAACTCCGTTTGCCATTTGCATCGCGTAAGGTTGCACTCGTCGAACTAGAACAATCACAGCAGTGGAGTCCGCTGACCAAAGAACAAATAGACTCCATCGCTACAGATCTGCGTGCCCGTGGAATTCATTCGACGCGAATACTTGCGTGTCCGACGGCTGACTGTCAAGAATTAGCGGACGACTTTTCGAAAGTGTTCGCGAAAGCTGGGTGGCAAATAACTGAACCTAAACGCCCGCTCAATATGAATTACACGGGCATCCAAGTGTCGGTCACCAAGGAAAGCTTGATAGCTTCGGAGCAACTGGCGGAAGTTCTCCGACAGCACGGTTACGAGGTGGGGCTTTGGGGCGACCCTGAGCACCAAACAACGACCGGGACCTCGGCCGCTTGGCTGCTGATTGGCCCGAAAGGACGCCCGACTCACCCATAATAGGCGCCATGGCGGAGCGCCAGCGCGGAACGGAGATCGAGAGGTTTGATACAAAGGCGCGCCCGCGCATCAAGCGCGGGCGCGCCGAAAATATCATTGCTCGCAGAATTTGCGATTGAGGATGTAATCCGCTGCCTTCTGCGCCTGCGCGGCGGCGTGGATCAAAAGCTTGCGATTATCGCGAAGCGCTTTTAACCAGCCGGCAACATACGCTGCCTGATTGGCGATGACCGCGTTGGAGATTCCGGCTTCGGCGCAAAGATAGGCTGCGGAAAGCTCCGCGGTCAGTTCCTCGAGACTGTACGTGGGCGAACCGAACGGCGCGGCTCCAGTAATCGATGACCGATTCAACCGCTTGCTCGCTCCGGCAGCGTGCGAACATTCGTGTAGGGTCGTGCATGCTTCCTCTTCGGCGCTGATGAATAGCTCACGCGGTGGAAGCGTAATGCGATCGGTGAGTGGCGAGTAAAACGCTTTCGAGCCTCCGCGTACTATCTCGGGCGGGTCAGGCATTCCGGCGACGATCTTTTCGACAGCCTCGATCGGATCGTGCTGATGAGTCTCCATCATCGGAAGCTTGTCGAGAACCGATTGGGGCAGTTCGCATTGTTCGAGGTTCCAAACCCGATACATTCTGAGTAGGTATCGACGGCGCGTCTTCGGATCGCTCTTCTCGGCGTCGCGGTCTTCCGTGCCGTGCTTCGCTTCTTCGATCTTCCAAAACACCACGGCGGTAGATTCTTCGCCCTTGCGGATATGTCCGCCAAGCTCGTTCGCCTGACGCATTGTCAACCAGAACGGCGAAACATATTTTGACGCGGAAAGCAAAAACACGTTCACGCCCCTATATGGCTTCTTGCTCACAAGATTGCGCGGCAGTCCGGTCGAGGTCCACGGCCTGTGCCACGGCACCACGTTGTTTTCGAGCAGGTTGATGATCTTATCAGTAATCATTGTGTAGATGTCCATTTTCGTAGTCTCCGATTGTGGATGGGTTGATTGCGGGAGAACCGCTTGTGCGGCTCCCCCTGGGTGGGTCGGCTAGAATGGGATGTCTTCGGAAGCCTGAGCCTTGGGCGCGTTGCCGTTCGGCCGATTCCCGAGCAGGCGGAGTTGCCGCGCCACGATTTCGGTCCGGTAGCGCTTGCCCGATCCGTCCTTGGCTTCGTACTGGCGGGTGGTAAGCCGGCCTTCGACGTAAACCTGCCGGCCTTTGCTGAGGAACCGCTCGCACGTATCGGCCAACCGTCCGAAGGCGACGATCCGATGCCAGTCGGTGCGCTCTCGCTTCTCGCCGTTGCGGTCGGTAAACCGCTCCGTGGTGGCCAACGAGAAATTCGCGACGTTCTGCCCGCTCGGCAGGGCGCGAATCTCGGGGTTAGCTCCCAGATTGCCGATCACGATTGCCTTGTTGATTGCCATTGTCCTTACCTCACTTGGGTTAATTTGCTTTGCTTAATAGCCGTCTTCATCAATCCGATGGGCGGCGAAGTCACGGGCGGCTTCCTCGCCGTGACCGCATCGGACGCCGTAAAGGTTTCGATCCTCGGGGTAGTAAAAGGCGTGTTCGCCGGGCGTTATCGGTACGTCACAACCGGACTTTGCGCACTTGGCCGGATACCTGACGGTGATCCACTTGGGATCGCATTTGAACCTGCGTCGCATGTTTGGTTTCTCCTTTCGCCCGCTTCCGCTCCTGCGGCAGGGCGTGCTGCGCTTTGCTTTGATCCCCGCGCAACATTTTTCGCGGCGACCTCTCAACCAAAACTGGAGGTCGCAGCGCAGGTTCCTCAGATGCGCGAGCGGAGCGGGCGGCAGGCCGTGCCAGAGCGAAGCGACCCGTCAGGGCTGGCGCGGCGTGCTAGCGCAGCGAACGCCACCACTAAAAGCGGCGGCGAAGCGGAGACGCCGGATCGGTTAGGTGGGGTTAATCGATGGGCGCGAGCGGCGCAGCTTGCGGAGCCCGAGCGCGGGTCTCACAGCGCAGCGCCGGCGCGGCTTGCACTGGTTAGCGAAGCGGAAGGCTCAGGCGCTTAGATCGACTGCATGCCTAAATCCCGACCCGACGCCAAGGCGGCGCGGAAACAATTCCGGGAACAGTGAACTTCCAAGGGCTTCGGAGAGGAGCACAGGGACGTCATGTCAAATCAACGATCCTGGCCGCTCCATCGTTAACTAACGGCATAGCCGCATCGCGCACGCTTCGATGATGGGTGAAGAGGAGCACCTGCGTGGTACGACCGAACTCAGCCAACAGCGCGAGCGTCTCCGCAGTGCGGTCGTCATCAAAGTGGACGAGAAGGTCATCGGCGATGAAGGGCAACGGCTCGGCGACGGCGCAGTAGTGCTCGATGCTCGCGAGGCGGAACGCGAGGAAGAGCTGGTCACGGGTCCCGTCGCTCATCCTGGCGACCGTAACATCTCCTCCGCCAGTGCGCTTGCCGACGACGACGGGTTTTCCGTCCTCATCGATATCGGTGCTGATACCCGAAAACGTGCCGCGCGTCGTGAGAGCGAATAGCTCGCCCGCGCGTTGAATAAGTGGGTTTTGGCGTTCAGTGCGGAATCGCCTGACTGCCTCTTCGAGCAGGTGGCGCGCGAGTGTGACTTCCAAGTATCGCTCCACGACGAGCCGCATTTGTGCGGCGGCATGCTCGCGTTCGCCGACTGCGTTATTGATGCCCGAGGCGGCATTGAAGTTTTCAAACTCACGGCGGCGTTCCTGGACAGTGGCGTATGCCGCCTCCATCTCCTTGAGCGTCCGTTCTATTGCGTCTCGCAGGTCAGCAAGCTCCGCTCGAATGGCGTCGAGGTCGCGCCCCACGCATTCCGTTCGGAGCATCTCCGCGGAGCGACCGTCGCCGGCAGTGGCGATTTGCTCAAGTATCTGCTCGCGCGCGCTCCGCACCTTGAGCAACTGCTCATAGCGGTCGGCAATCGCGACTAGGGAAATTTCGTCTGCATTCGCCTCAGCGCACAGCGCTTCGAGCGTTTGCTCAAGCCCCTCAAGGTCGCGTTTTTTTGAGTCGCGCTCGTCGGTCCGCTTTCCGAGCTGGCTCTCAAGCCCACGCTTTTCCGCTGCTACGTGCTTGGCCTCCTCGAGCCGTTCAGAGAACATCTTCGCAGCTGCGACCGGATCGTCTGGAATCGGGAAGTGGAAACCGGGGGCCAAGCCGTCAATAAGCTCTTTGAGTGCGCGCTCATCATTATCGAATTGTTCTAGCCTTCGGCGTGTGCTGCGAATTAGATCGAGCACGCCGCTGGCCGTCGACCATTCGGTTACGACCTCGTTTGCAAGTTCAATCGTAGCGTCGGAGTTGAGGCCAATTTCGCGCAGCGCCGCTTGCCACTCGGTATCCCAGCGGGCCTGATCATCATGGCGGGCGTTCAATTCGCGTCGCATCTGCTCCAGTTCGGCGGTCATCCTGTCGATGGTTGCGCTATCGGCACGCCAGTCGGCGTGTTCCTTCTCGTGCGCCGTGATCCTTTGTTGAACGGTCGCGATTCGCGCCTGTAGAGGGGTACTGGAGGAAGCAGCGATCCCGAGCCGGGTCTCGGCCAGTGCGAGGCGTTCGAGGCCAGGTTCGATCTCAGTGCGGCGCGCATTGACCTCGTCGCGAATTCTTTTGGCGTCTCCCGCGAGTGCGAGAATGGCATCCCGCTCATTCACCAGCATTTTCAGCCGTACAAGATCGTCCGTCCTCCCGACCGCGTCAGGCCAGGTTTCGGCGAATGCGTGACTCTGGCTGGCAATCTGGTCTTCAAGCTCCTTATACGTCCTCTGGGTCAATTCGATTGCAACGTGTGCCTCGTCGCGCTGCTTCTCGGCCGCGGCCAAGTCAGTGATACGCTGCGCTTCGATGGACTTGCGGTCCGCGAGATGGTCGGTCTCGCTGACATGAGCTTCGAACTCCGCGGCGTTTTCCTCGCGGTCGGCAAGCGACACAGCCACAAGAGCGCCCACGTCATCGCTTAGATAGGTCGCCCGAATGGGGCGCCAAGCGGCCTCGCGGGTCGCGCGGGCGGCCTGGATGGCAGCATCCGTCGGAACTTCGCCAGCGGCCTTCAGGCGGGCAATTGCCGAGATCGCAAGACCGTGCCGCTGCTGCTGCTCACGTAACACCTCAACCTGCCTTTCGCTGTCTGCTCTGAGACCGGTGCGGTAGTCGATTTCGGCTTGAATCGCCGCGGCTTCGGGGCAGCGGAAATCTCGGAGCTCGTCAAGGGTCGAAAAGTGGATCTTATTGAGTCGGCGGGTGACCTCGCTGTCGATCGCTGTTAGCTGATCAGTTCGCGTTTTTACTTCACTCATCAAACGCGGCAGCCCTCTAAACTCGCTGGGCTCGATGCCGAATGGTTGGCTGAATCCGGCCGTCGCGCGTCGTTGCTGCCGTTCTTGGAGTGACTTGAGAGTGCTCTCGTGGTTTGTGAGTTGGCCCCCTATAGCTTCGATCCGGGTGCGCAAAGAGAGTCCCTGTTGTATCAGCTGGCTGAGAGCTTGGCGCGCCTTCAGAGATGGCATGAGGGGTGCGAGATCGGCACCCGGCGGCGCTCCGATATGTTCTCGAAGCTGCGAGAGTCTAGCTTCCTGCTCGATCAGCTCGGCAGTTCGCTTCGGGCGGTCGGCGCGCTCCCTTGCGACATGTACCGACTTCTCGGTGATGCTCCGAATCGCAGATTCCGCGTCTAGCAACTCTTGCGCGACCGCCATTGTGCCGAGGTCGCGATCAAGGGCAGAGCGATACCGTTCGGCCTCTTCGAGAGTCTCTCGGGCTACGGCGCGCAGTTTAAGCGTCTCGCGAACGACAGAAGCGAAGTCCGACCGAAGTGGGGGAAGATCTGAATAGGTTGCGATCTCGTGGTCGATGCGGTCGAGTTTGATCAGTAATGGTATAACGCGTTCGGCACGTTGGACAGACGAGCGCCGCTGCTCAAGCTCCTTTCGAAGGTCGGTCAGGCGTTGGTGCTCTTCCTTCGCTGACTGGAGCTGCCTTCTTGCTGCCTCATAGGCATCGAGCGTGAGAGTTCCGGCCTTTACCGCCTTATCCGCGGCCTCAAATGCATCGCGAGCTTTATAGAATTCACGACCCGCGGAATAGCGCTGGCCAAACAGACGGTCGGACTCGTCGCGGAGCGCGTCGATCGTCTTGACTAAATCGCGTAGTCCGCCTCCCGCTTCGAGGATCAACCGCCCTATGTCACCCTGGGCTTCGAGCAAACGCGTACCACCCTCGCGCAGCGAGTTGTGGTCGAGGCCGAACAGTGCGCCGAAGCGATCGCGAGTGGTAGCGCCAAGAGTTAGGTTAATGAGGGAATCGTCGACCGGATTTCCGTTTCCGTCGGTGAGGGTTCGGACTCGTCCCTTGCGGCGGCGGAGTACAATGCGCCGACCGTCCGCAAGGCGCAGGGTGGCGCCGATTCGCATCTGGTCGTAGCCGAACACCTGACCGTACGGTGAAGTGGCGGGGATTCCGAACAGAAAGTCGACAGTCGCAGAAAGACAGGTGCTCTTGCCGGCCTCGTTGGGACCGTAAATCACCACAAGGCCCGGGGCGGCGTCCAAGTTCACAGAAAGTCTCTGGTATACTCCGTACTTCTCGATCACAAGCTCTTCGAAGCGCATTGAATCACTCTTTCGCGCTGGCGATCAGGGCGGCCGAAAGCCGCGCCGCGCGCGCCAAAGCTTCGCTGCGGATTTTGACCAGAAAGTCTCCGGCTTGCGCGGAGGCCGGAAGCTTTTGGCGCACATCAGCGAGTGCGCGATCGAGACTTTCGGCAAAGCTGGGTTCGTTCCTTAACTCCTCGACAATGGCCCGAATTCGTCCCGCGATGGTGGGATCGGTCGCGGCTTCGCGTGGCGGCGCGGTATCGATCTCAATCTCTCCGATCCATATTCCGTCGGAGATCGCAGCAGCGATCGTCTGTATCTCTTCGCTCAAGGCAACTTCATGCGCGACAATCTCGTCGTGAAGCGCGGACGAGCCACAAACCCTCATTTGCAGCGCGAGACCGCGGCCGTCCGCGAGGTTCACGGCGCGCAACAAACTTTCGCGCACCTGGTTTCGAACCGCGTCCACATCGGTGCATGCACTTATGTCGACGTTCTCGACTGACCAGCGAATGACATCCAGCGGGCGATGCACTGCTTCAACGACACGGTTGTCTTCGACTGTAACTAGGATAGCGCCCTTGGGTCCGACCTCTCGCACGTGGCGTCCCTGCAAATTGCCAGAAAAGACGATGTACGGATCGCTGCTCACCATCTCGTAGGCGTGGACGTGGCCAAGCGCCCAATAGTCGTACCCGCGATTCACCAAATCCTCGATGGTACACGGAGCGTAAAGCGCGTGGCCCTCGCGGCCGTCACACGCGGTGTGCAAGAGTCCGATGTTGAAGTACCCCGCGACGGGCGCCGGGTAGGTGCGAGCGAAGTTCTCAGTAACGTCGCGCTGCGGGAAGCTACGTCCATGGATCGCCACAGTTAGATCATCCAAACGGAGGGTCTCGGGCTCGCGGCGGGAGAGCACGCGCACGTTGTCAGCTAGCTCAAGTCGGCGCATAAAGGGGTTCTCCGCGTCGTGATTACCGAGCACGATGAAGACGGAGATACCTGCATCCTTAAGTCGGCGCATCCTGTCTGCGAAGAACAGCCCTGTACGGAAGTCCCGCCATTGCCCGTCGACCAGGTCACCCGAAAGGAGAACGAAACGGCACTCTTCTTCCTTTGCGAGCGACACGAGATTGTCGAAGGCCTGACGCGACGCGTCGTCGATGCGGGCCGCGAATTCCTCTGACCTGCTGGCGAGCCCGAGTAGCGGGCTATCGATGTGAAGATCCGCAGCGTGTACAAACCGGAATGCAGCCATGCTTCGCTCCCGCGCGCGTTAGAAGTTGAGAGTGCGTGCTCTCTGAAGGAAGCGTGTGGCTGACAGCTTAAGCTGCTGCTGCATATCGGAGGATTTCCTCGCACAAGCGGCCGAGGCGCGCACTTTTCTTTCCATCCTCCCAAGCAAGAGCCAAGCTGGCTCCGATGTGCAGGCTGTTCTTTCGCAGATTGCCTGCGTGACCGTATTGGGCATCAGCTTTCTCCTGGTAGCTTCTCCAAAGGTCCTCCCCTAAGTCGTCCTTAACGACCCTACCGATGTCGGACGCCCACATCACGATACCGGCTCCCCAATAGTCTGCTGACGGCATAGGATCAGCTGAGTTCGCACCATAGATATGCAGCAAGGCGCTATTTTCCCTTTGATGCATGGCGCGACTGCCGTTCTTGTCAGGTTTATCGGCATCACCATCGAAGAGCGTAAACGTGGGAATGTTCATGGCCTTGGCTAGAGCCACAGCGTAAATCATCTGGCTCTTGCCATTTGTTGGGACGAGGTGACAGCCGAGTCGGCGGTACTCCTCTTCTTTTTCGAGTAGCGCGAAGTATGTCGTCAGATATGCGGCATCTTCCGGTCCCTCTACGAGAATCAGGCGCCGCGTAAAAAACATCTCTCCCAGGGTCGACTGCAACAGTTGATGAATCTTGGCCAAGGCGCCACTTGGCTTCACAAACGGTTGCCCTGTAACCGTGGCAATGTCACTCGCCAAACGTTCGTAGGAAACCTGCGTGACCTGAGAGGCCCCGGTTATTCCATCCTTCCGTATCATGCGAACATCATTGAAGGCGTTTCCGGAAACAAAGTAAGGACTGTGGGTGGAAACGATAACCTGTGAGTTACTGCCGCTCAGTTTCCGCAAGACGGCGGCCAGATGACGTGCCTGAGGTGGGTGCTGGTATAACTCAGGCTCCTCGCAACCGAGAAGCAGGCGTGGGGCGCCGGTGCTGTTGGCCCCAGCGAGTTCTTGGAGAAGCGCTAGCAAATAGGAACGTTGGAAACCGTGACCCAGATGAGATAGTTCGCCTTCGAATTGGTCTTCACCTGCAACCACGTGTGCAAATGGCTGGTCTATGCGGACGGACTTATCCGGGTCACCGGTCCATTCGACGCGTAGGTTCACGTTCGGGTGTGCCCACTCCTTCAGGCGGGCTTGCAGCGAGGCGGAAAGACTGTTGAGGCTTGTCTGCTGTTGCTGTAACAGCTTGTCGTATTCCGTGCGCGCGGTGGCTCTTATTGTGTCGAGGCCCTTTTCGAAGTTGATCGTGGCTCTAACGGTTCGAGCCAGAAGCTTGCCCAGAGCGGAGTCTCGCGCCTCAACTTGTTCAGCCGTCGCGTCCTTGACCGCTGGTACGTAGACCCATTGTATGTGAGGAGCAAGGAGGTTGGTTCCTTTGGTGAAACCGTAAAATTGATCGCTACTTCGGAGAAGTGTGCAATCCTGGGTGTGAGCGGCCTCGTAGTCGTTCAGAGCCGCAGTCATCTTGGGTTGTGTGTTAACGTCGGGAAGGTCTGGGAACTGCTTGCGAAGCGTCGCATAAGTTTCCCGAAGTTCTGCGACCTTCTTGTTGCCTTCGAAGTACGGCCGAAAGGCGCTCATGCCAAGGCGCTCGCCGTATTGTGTGAGATTGATGGTGCCGGCGCTTTGATCGAACGTGGCGACCGCGGAGACGACGAGTTGACCCTGGCGGACGTAGTGGCCGAAATCCTTTTGCTGCTCGTCGCTGAGCTCAGCGAAGGTCAGTGTAATTTCGATCGGGTTGTCCGTATTCTTTTGATGGAAGTCCTCCGCGGTGAGCGCGGTCCGCTCCTGAAAAAAGATATTGAGGGCATATAGGATTGTGGATTTCCCGCCGCCATTGGGACCCACCAAGCACGTGTAGTCGTTGAGATTAATGGTTTGGTCGGCGAACGCTCTGAAGTTCTTGATACGAATAGTCGCGATCTTCATTCCTGAGCACCGCCATCCAGAGGATCTCTTTCTTTACCCAGTCGCATGGGCTTTCCGAAGATGCGCCAGTGCTTCGGCGACTTCTCGACCTTTCGCTTCGATAATGTCGAGCAATTCTTCCGGGGTCCGAGTGTCGTCGACGCCTTTGCGGTGCGGGTTAACTGCCTTGAGGTCGTAGTTGCGGCCTTCGATTTCTGCGCGAGTGACCGTCCAGCTTCGCTCGCTGTCGCCATGGTCGGGCAAAAGGCGGAAGAACTCCTCGAACTTGTCTGCCGTGAGCGGTGTCTTCTTGCCGACCTTGATGTCCGAGAGGTCATAGTACCAGACCTTCTCGGTCGGACCGCCGCGCGTGAAGAAGAGAAGGTTTGTCTTGACGCCGGCACCAGCCGAGACGAAGACGCCGGGGGGAAGACTCACGATGCACCAGAGGTCGCAGTCGTTCAGCAGCTTGCGTTTGGTCTGGACGAACGCGGCCTCGTTAGTCCGAAAGAGAACTCCCTCGTCGAGTACGATTCCGCAGCGCCCACCGGGCTTGAGGCTGTCGATGACGTGCTGGAGAAAGAGCACCTGGGTTGCACTGGTCTTGTACGGAAAGCGGGTCTGGGCCTCTTTGCCCTCCTTGCCCCCGAAAGGCGGATTCATCAGGACCACGTCGTAGAGGGCCGGCGCTCCGTCGAAGAGTCCGCCGTAGGTTTCGGCTCCGGTGAGTGTGTTTCCGTGCCAGATATGCGGCTCGTCGATGCCATGAAGGACCAAGTTGGCCAGCGCGATTGGATAAATGGCGTTGTCCTTTTCACGGCCGTAGAAGGTGCGTTCCTTGAGGGTCTCCAAATGACCTGGCGAAGTGATGTTCGCGTTGTCCTTGCCGGCCATGTGCTCGTAACCCTGCGCGAGGAAGCCGCCGGTGCCGCATCCGGGATCGTAAACCGCCTCGCCGATCTTTGGATCGATCACGCGCACCATCACCCGGATGATTTCACGGGGAGTAAAGAACTGGCCGCCGTCATTTCCCTTCTCGCCCATCTTGAGCAGAAGACCCTCATAGACTTGCGACAAGGTGAAGACGTGCGTGGGATCGACGTTGTGGGCGCTTATATCGTTGACGCGATCCAGCACGTCGAGAAAGTTGCGCTCTGTGTCGATCCGCGTCCGTTCAACGCCCGACATGATTTCGCTGATGACCTTTTGGCGTGAAGTGGCGCCCGGCTTGTCGCGCAGCGCCCTCAAGTGCGGGATGAGGTCGCTGTTGACGAAACCAAAAAATGCGCCAAGCGCGCCGTTCTGCAGTTCGAGCCGCTTCTCGCCGTCCGGCGCTGCCCAATCGCGCCATCGGTAGGGCGGCTCAATGGTCGGGGTGTAGCTCCGGCCAACTGCTTCGGCTGCTTGGGCTTCGCGTTCCTCGGTCTCGTCCAGGATGCGGAGAAAGAGAATCCAGGTAAGCTCGGGGACGTACTGCAGCGCGCCGGCGCAGTTTGAGCGGCGCATGATGTCGCAGATCGACTTAATCCCAGCGTTCAACGACTGTTGGCCGTTGAATCGCCGGCTGTTGCCGTTGGTTCGGTTGGAGCGAATTGCCATCGGCCCGTTCATGACCTCATCAAGGCCTTGAAGCCAGCCTGTTCGAAGTGACGATCGTGCGTGAGTGCCTCCGCGATGCCTTGTTGCTCCATCACGCGGAAAGATGCGCAATCGGTGTGGCTCCACTCCTTATCGTGCCTGCTGCGGTAAAATTCCAAGGCGTCCTCGAACTGAGCGGTAGTCTGCGGAATGATTCGGGTGTTGGGATCGTGCTTGAGCTGCCCGACCAAATTGGCGGCAAGCTGCCGCAATGCGCGTCCCCTTTCCGCGAAGAAATTCAAGACTTCGGTAAGGACCATCTCGGTCGTGACCAAGAGGCAGTCATCGAGAGTGCGACCGATGGAAACGGCGTGGTCGTGGAGATCGTCTTGAGGATTTAGCGTGGCGACAAAGTACGCCGCGTCCGCAAAGAGCGTCCTCATTGCTCCTCCTCTTTAGGCGCTCCGTACAGGTAATGATGCAGGTTCTTTGAAGCGTCGCGCGGCACCTTTGCCCATTCCTCTTCCGGTATGCTCGCGCCGAGTTCGACGATGGCTTCCCAGATCGGCTTCGGCGACGGAGCGGGTTTGGCGATTTCCACGGGTTCGACGGCGAGCGATTCTACGGAAGCTAGGCGCTTTATCCTTCCGGTGCGCGCGACCTCTGCTCTGCCTTTGAGCCTCAACCGGCGGGTTGTGTGTTCTCGAAGGGCTTCCGTGATTGTCTCTTCCTGCTGGCTGGTGAATTTCGCGACAACCTTTGTTCCGTCATCGAGCCGAAGCGAAAACTGGCGGCCGTCCAGGTCGGCGGCGCGCACTTCGCCTCGTAGCTCGACGGCCTTTTTGTGATTGTTCTGTTTTTTCAAGGCGGAGCTTCTTGGGGCCATTGTTAGAGTTCTCCATTGAACGCCCGGCGTAGAACCGCGGCCGGTAAAGCATTGATCGCTGCGAGCTGGTTTCCCAAGGCTGTGTGCAGTTGATTGATCTTGGTCACCTGGTCGTTGATCAGTGCACAAATTGCCCGCTGTTCCGGTATCGGTGGTAGGTGAAGTTCTACAGAAGCGACCTCTTCGGTTCGAATGCGCGGCAATTGACCTGGAGTGGTTTGGATGGGCGCGCGCTGCAAGTAGACCGAGCTGCGCATGAACCAGGCGATGAACTCTGGCTCGGCCAAGGAAGACCGTACTTCGAACACATATTGGTCGACAGAACAAAGGCCGTCGAATTCTGCGAGCCAGACCTTGTTCAGGTACGGTCGGAGATAGCCATAAACAATATCACCCTTATAGAACCTAGGTTTCCGGCCCGTCAGGCGGGACATATCGACTTCGATGAACTCTGTACGCACTCCTGTAAGGGACTCGATATGCTCCAAGCCGACGAATCTTGCTTGTCCGGTTGGTTTGTCGTGCGGGTGAACGACTTCCTTGCGGAGTTGGAGCAGTTCTCCAAGCCTCTTGGGCGTGTATCCGTTCTGTGTCTTCTCAAAGACTGTCCGGAGGCACGTGGAGAGAAGCGCTCTTGCGGCGCGTAGTTGTGCTTCGACAGCGAGCCGTGCCCGCTCGACCGCAGCCATCTGTTCGTTAAGGATGGCGACGATTCGCTTTTGTTCTCCGAGCGGTGGGAGCGGAATTTCGATCCCGACGAGAAATTCTGGCGGAACCCGTTGTTGCCCGGCCGTGCCGGTAAAGGAGCGCTCCGCTGCCGCAAGGGTCGATGGCTGACGGAGGAAATAATGAACCCAGCCACCAAGGATTTCCGGTGTAGGACGGACTACATGAAACTCAGTGGAGGCGAAGCCAATGTCATCGGTAAGATCACGCGCGATGGCATGCTTGCCGTTTTGCATGCAGGGCGTGATCTTCGCGAATAAGACGTCACCAGCTTGGAAGTATGTGTAGCCCCTTTGTAACTCTGCGAAAGGCCGAGATTCTGGCTGCGTGATTATGCCGAGCCGCTCATCCAAGGCTGACATTGGAACGAATGTGGTGAGCTCGTCTGCGTCCCTGGACAAACCGACCGGCCTGCGTGGGTTGATAAGGCATACCTCGCCCAATCGCACGCGGCGCCAGTCGGCCGGAAACTCGCTGTGCGTTTCGGCGACGGCGACAGATATTTGGGACGCGTCGTTCACGCTGCGAAAATCCTCTCCTTGGCCTCATGCAGAACCTCGGCCGGCTTGCCCAGGCTCTTGAGCGCTTCGAGTCCGCCCGCGCGAATTACCTCTGGGATGCTGAATATGTACGGACTCTCCAAGGCCTCCGTGCCCTCGCGCGCAAATTGGCCGGCAATCGCTCGGAGCGCCGCCGAAGTATCGCTTGGAAGACTCGCGAGCCAATCTTGATGCTTGTAGCTGAAGGCAGCAGACCTTTCGGTGCGCGTGCGCGGGTCCATGCCGTAACCCAGTTCCGCCAGCACGTCGTAGAGGTCGTAGGCCTCCATGTCGTCAAGTCTGCGCACGATGGAAGCGGACCGCCCGTCCTCCGGCAACTTGCCTAGCAGGCTGTGTCGATCTTCAGCCGAGATCCATTTGCTGCGGAAAGAATCGATAGTCGGAGCCTCTGCGAGAAGTCGAGCCGTGAGACGCTCTTTGTATTCTTCGACCGTGACGGGTGTCGCTTTACCGTCGACCTGGGTCACGATAAACCTGCCGGCCTCGGTGACGTGCACGTCGAAGCCCTCGACCTGGATGATGGTCTCCGGCTCGCGTTCGATTGGCTCTTTTCGCTCGCGGGGTTTCCGTTGCGAGAAGCGCGTCAGAAACTCTTCATTAAATAGGCGCGTGGCGTTCGTGTAGTCGTAAACACGAAACAGCAGCTTGTCGGTCTCGATGTGGATTCGCGTTCCGCGTCCGAGCATCTGATGCATCGCGATAGGCGAGCGAACGTACTTGAAGAAGACGATGTTTCTGACAGCGGGAACATCGACTCCCGTGGTTAGGAGGTCCACGGTGGTGGCGATGAAATGGGAGCGCGATGCACCGCGTAGGTCGGGCAGAAACTGAGTGGCGCCGTCCACGCTTGCGGTGCATTTGAAGGCGTATGGATCGACGGGTTTTCTTCCTTGGTCAGCCGACCATCTCGCATAGAGCCGGTTCATCTCGGCCGCCACGTCGTCGGCGTGACGGTCTCGCACGCAAAAGATGATGGTCTTTTGCTCTGGGCCGCCGGTTTCAAGCAGGTAGCGGAAGAGATCCGCACACATCGACATCACCCGGTCCGGCAGAAGGATGCGGTCCTCGTAGGAAGTTTTCTCGTATAGGTGCCGAAGCTCGTCACGGGTGACGGGTTGGCCGGTGTTGGCGTTCACGGGTTTGCGTGCGAGAACCTCGTCAATCGTGATTCCGGTGTCATCGAGATTCACCCGGCCCTTCAGGATTTCGCACGCGGCAAGGTAACCATCTTCGATACCCTGGCCAAGATCGTACTCGTAGACCGGTTCGCCGAAGTGGCGGATGTTGTCGGCGGAGATTTGGGCGTCGGCCTTGGCCTCATTGGTATTTTCGGTGAAGGTTAGCTGGCGTGGGGTGGCTGTGAGCCCAATCTGAACGGCGTCGGGATTTCGGAGCAGCACCTCGGACCACTTGCCCCACGCAGACCGATGGCATTCGTCGATGATGATGTGGCCGAAGTAGTTCTCAGGATAATTTTGCTTGAGGAAGTTTGCTTCCGCTTCATCGCTGGCAACGTCAAGGGTCTGGTAGGTGGCGACAAGAATGCGCGCGTTTTTGGCCGGATCGCGCGAGGAAACGGGGGCAGCATCGGCGCCGAAAACGTTTTGAAACGCAGCAAGCGCTTGGCTTCGGAGCTCGTCGCGATCGCAGACGAAGAGCGCGCGGCGGAGTTGACCCGCATCGGCGATCTTCTTGAGCAGATGGACAGCGATGAAGGTCTTCCCGGAACCGGTAGCTAGCGATAGTAGAGCGCGCTTGTCTCCTCGCGCAATTTTCTCGAGGACCGCACGGATGGCAGCGTCCTGGTAATAACGGCGAGAACTCTCGCCGCCCGGATAGGGGACAAGCAGCGGCCGGGCCGCAGGCGCGTCGAGGCTGAAGCCCATCGCCTGTTCGTAACGGACACGAAGCTCGATTGGTGTCGGAAATTCTGAAATCGGCCTCGGTTTAGTGGTGAGACCCGTGGAGCGGTCGAACTCCACAAACAAGTGACCGTTCGTGGAGAAAACGAAAGGCACGTTGAGAAGTCGGCACCGGGCGTATAGTTTGGCCTGCTCAAGGCCGTGAGTTGGCGGTAGCGTTTCGGCTTTCGCTTCGATGAGCGCCAGCGCCACTGGCTGTGTTGAGCTGCTTGCTCTGACTCGAAGCAGGTAATCAGCGCGTCCGCTTTTGCGACGGCGCGGCCTGCCGTCGATGATATCGATGGCGCCGGCGGTGACCTCGCGTTTGATCAGCTCCTCTGTCCATCCGCACCCGTGGATGGCCGGATCAATCAACTTCGCACGCGTATCAGCTTCGTTCAGCGCCATTTGTGGTCGTGTCTGCTACGGGCTTTGGCCTAACCGGGGTCCGTCTGAAGAGCCTCGGCAGGTAAGGTCGCTCGGATGCTCGCCTTTAGGTCGCTCGCTGTTTTTTGGCGCCCATCGTCTGTGTCCGTCCACAGAATCGTCAAGCAGTGATTCGTGTCGAAATGGGTTTTGTTCTGGTCGAAATAGTCTTTCTCACATGTGTAAAACACGGGACGGCCGAGCCCCTCAGCGAAACCCGCTTCCCAATATGCTCCCGCATTCTTGCCCGTGAGTTCAGCGATGAGAAAGCGTGCTTTGCGGATTTCGACGCGTAAGTTGTCGTCGATCACTCCTGCCCGTGGAGCTTCGTCGATTCGACGGAGGTCAAAACCGGTGGCCTTGATCGCTGGTCTGAAGATTTCGCGGAACAGGCGGTCCAATCTGTCATCCCCGAACGGCATGGCCATAAACGCCAGTCGCGCCTCCGAGGGTGCTCTCCTAATTTCCTCGTAGCGCTCCCAGCCTTTGAAAGTGAACGCCACGCCGAGTACGTCGCCATTGACTCGGAAGTTGATGAGTCGTTCCTCGGTCCCAATCGTTTTTATGACTTCCTGGAGTGCGTCTTTGTCGTAGGCTCCGATACTGGCGACGCATTGCGGAATTCTGAGGTTCGCCCATCCTGCCGGATTGGACTCGCGCAACTCGTCGCCCGCCTGGAGGAGGAGGGTGTCAGCTTGTTCTCGGACCGATGGGAGCGGTTCTTCCGCGAAGCGAGCGGCCATTTCTTCCGATATGAAGGGATAGTTGTTTGCATCTTGCCGCTGCATTTTTCTGATGCGGTACCGCAGCCTGGGGGGATATTTTGGATTGTTTCGGTACTTGCCGGCGACGCGCTTGACGATGACGAAAGTTGAACACGCGGGACAGTTCACTTTTGCCCGATTCCCAGCGTCTTCATCTCCAACCTGTGCGTTGGGGTCACCGCAAACAGGACAATTTGGCATGGGTCAAAGCTCCCCCTTCCGATCTCTGTCCTCAGATGGCGATTCTCACGGCGATTTCGCCGAAGGGCGCTTCGGGCACCTTAACGTGCTGCTTTCTCCTCGCCTGCTGGTGGACGTTCAACCGCACCAATCCATGCTCTTGCAAAAACTTGAGATCGGTTTGCACGCTCTTCAGATTCCGTTCGACGACCTTCGCGAGCTCGTAGATGGAACCGGGACGACGGCCCTTGATGGCGCGCAGCAGCGCAAGCCGCTCCCGCGTGAGAACATTGCGGACGGCCTCGATGCTGGCAAAGCGCACCTCGCTCGCGTGGTTGGAACCTTGGGCATGTGGCCGTTTAGAGATGTGAACGAGCTGGTCAGGGGGAGCGGCGTCCTGAGTGACTTCAAATGTGAGAGTTTTGCTCATCGCGTCCCTCGCCAAGTGGTGCGTTTGGCGGCCACATTGCCGCCCTTTGCCTACGGGGTTATATACCGTAGGTAGTGGGGATGGAGGAAGAGGTTGTTGAGATGCCGAGAACCAGCGACGCGAGCCTCCCGGGGAATCTGAAGGCGGATTTTTTGGTTTTTGCAAAAAAGGCGCTTGAACAGGCGCAATCCTTTGTTGCCGCAGAGGGTATGCCGAAGCGTGCGGAAACGCTCTTCGAGTTCCGAGCGCCCGAGTTCTCGGGTTCAGCGGCGGCGGGTTCGACGATCAGCTTCCGACAGATCGAGAAGCCTGATTTTCGCGGGCTTCTCCTCGTGAATCGCGAGCGTTGGGGGACAAAGGAGGCAAAAGACTGCGCACGAGAGCATTTCGAGCGTGAGGTCCGTAGAGAGCGCCAAGTGCTCGGCGAAGATTGGAAGCCTATTCGGTCGCCAACCTTCGGCAGTTCCGGGAACCAGCTCGGCCATCAGCTCGCCTACGAAGTCCACTACGCGTTGGCCGATTTATGCGAACGGCTTCAGACTTTGCGCCCGGATAGGGATCAGCTTCTCGAGGCGTATGATCGTCTCATCCAGCACTGGACCGATCCGACGATCGAATGGCGCTTGGCTGCTCCCCTCGTGAATTTCAGGACCGAAAAGTGTCCATTGCGGATCGACGGGGAAATTGAACTCATCGCACTTAGCCATGAGGAGAAGACACGTCTTTGGAACCACAACCCCGGATTTGGCCCTTTTGGCGAGCCGCAGGTGATGGACCGGAGCGATTTAGCGCGTGCGCGATTTATGCTCGTCGGGTTCTCCTCCGGCGCGTGCGATGATCATGGGTTCGGCCCCGAGTTTGCCAGCAAAGTTACACGCGTTGTGACGGCGTTGCGCCTTTTGCGCGCCGGAGATGTCGGTGCGCCGGCGATCCTGGGTACAAGCAGCGGGCTATTCGAGAAATTTGCCTCTCAGTACGTGTTTGACGGGCGCGTAAGAAACTCCGGCCGTGTTTTTGAGCTGCGCGCCTGTGACTGGGAGGACTTCGGGAGGATTTACGGCGCGCTTGGCGGCCTGGCGAATGCGATGCAGATTCCTCTGCGCCGATTTAACCAAGCATTTGGACGGCCGTCAGCGGAAGACATGATCATCGATCTGACGATCGCTCTAGAAAGCTGCCTTCTGTCAAATTCAGGAGCGAAGAAAGTGCCACTGTCGAAGCGAGGTGCGGCCCTACTTGTTCACTTGAGGAATCCCGCGGAGACAGAATCTCTTCTGCGCGCTATGTACGAGGTCCGCAACGAAATCGTCCACGAGGGGAAGCTGCTGTGCGATGAAGGGTTGCCGAAGAAGGTCGAACGGCTGAGCCCCGTAGTCGCGAAGGATTTTTTACACGCGTGTGAGGACGTAACTCGCGACGTTCTCAGGGAATGCGTGCTGCGCCTAGCCGCAGGCGGTTCGGTTGTCGACATGTGCCGAGAACTCGACGCGCAGATGCTGTCGAGCCTATCGCTGTCGCCTCGGGCGTGTCCGGGGTAACGGCGGGTCTTGCCTGAAAGGTTTCGATGGTTTCGGAAAATTGGTGGCGCTTGCGCGGAGTTCGAAAGTGCGCAGCACGCGTTTTTTACTTGTCCGTCAGTTTCGCTTCGGCAAGCGCAGCGTGGGGTACTATTCGCCACTCGATACCCGCTCCGCGAAGCTCGGGCTGCCGGCTTTCCGGAATGTACGGGCAAGCCACCAGGCAGCGAATGCGAGCGGAATCAATATGGTTCGTTTCGGCGAAGAGGCGCCGATATCTGCCGAGTTTTCCGACCGCTTCGTCTAGCTCTGACGCGTTAACCTTGACTTCGACGATCAGATGTTGGCCTTCAAGGTCGCGAAAGAGCAGGTCTAATGAGCCAGTCTCACCTGATGCGCTCGACACTGGATGTTCCGCACCAAGGAAAGTAAGACCCGTTTCGAGAAACTCGGAGCAGGTCGTCAGATAGTCTACAATGCGGTCATGGTTTCGGCCGCGGTTTTTGCGCCGGCCGCCGATAGTCCAGGGCTCCCCCGCGAGAAGATGTTCAAGAAACGTTTCAGGCGAGACGTAACCGCCTTCCAGCATGCAGGGAAACGCTTGGCAGAGGTCGCCGCTTCGGTAAACCAGGACGAATTGTAGGGGAAACCATTCGTAAGGATATTTCCTGCTGCCGAAGCGAACTTTGATCTTGCGGCGCATCGCGAGGTCGCGAAGCTGACAGAGAAGCTCTTTACCCTCGTCTTGCTTCTCGAAAGCTTCGGGCACTTGGCGAACGTCGAAGCTGACGATCAACATGCGAGCCTTCGCTTGGGCAAGCTGATCCAATATGCGCTCGTGGATCTGTCTGAAGGCATCGTCTTGGGGCGCAGGAGATTTGAAACCGTATACGATTTGCAGCGCGACAGATTGGGCGGCTTTGTTCATATACTTTATTCTGTGAGAGGTAGGAACCTGAACCCCCAATCGCCGCCGATTTTAAGCATTTCGTCAACCGTCGCGTTTGCGAAAGCGCCTCGGAGTGTCACTGCGAGCTGGACGTGCGTTCTCCCTGGTATGTAGTGGGGGTCCGAAATCAGACGACGATCGATGCGACCGTGGGAATCAATGCCAAAGATGCATCGGCGGCCGGCACGTTCGAACTGCACGTGGCTGCGAGAGACGGTCGGGACAACGGCTCCGGCGCTTGTCGATCTGGGATCGTGAAGATCCAAAAAATCCTGAGTCCGGCCGCCATCGATTTCCCACAACACTCCGGTGCTTGCTCGGAGAGCAAGGGAAATAAACCCTGCCAAGCCTTTTCGGCCGGGATCCGCGTTCCAGCCTCTCCCGTTCTTCCATTGCTGATCGTGGGAGAACAACCAGCCCAGCCGATATTCTGAAAGTTTGCGCTGAACTTCTTCCGGAGAAACAATCACCCCCGCCATCTCCGCCAACCCCTCCTAAATGTTAATGCATCATACCAGAGGTGCGCGTCCGATGGGTGTTTGTCAAAAATTGAGTTTCCACAATGAGCTCTACCGTCCGACGCGAGGGAAAGTGGATGAATGGTAGGACCAGGGTGACCTAAAACGGTCTCGCGCCGTATTAATGGTTGGGAAGCGACTTTCTGCGTTGGTCTTATACGGTCTTCGAACTCAGCGCACGCTGAAGCCGATTCGGCGGCGGTTTGGTTGGGGTGGGGTCATGAGCTCGCGGATGGCGTCGAAGACGACCTTGAATTGCGCGTCGTACTTCTTTTCGAGCTGATCAAGTTTGCGGGCGAGGTCAGCGTGGGACGCGAGCATTTGCCGGAGGCGGACGAAGGCGCGCATGATCTCGATGTTGACCCGGATGGCGCGCTTGCTGCGAAGGACGGTTGAGATCATTGCGACGCCCTGCTCGGTGAAAGCGTAGGGGGCGGCGCGCCTGGAACCGCCCCAACTTGAAATCACAGTCTGTGATTTCAAGCTGCGAAATTCCTCGTCGTTGAGCTGGAACATGAAGTCGGCGGGAAAGCGTTCGACGTTTCGTTTGACTGCCTGAACCAATGCGCGCGTTTCGACATCGTAGAGCTGCGCCAGATCAGGGCTGAGCATGACTTTCTGGCCCCGGAGAAGGAAAATGCGGCGTTCGATCCGTTCCGCGATAATACTGCTTCTTGCTTCCACTTTTCTGGTCGCGCGCAAGGACATTTTGCCGGTTCAATACTGCCGCGTGGCGCTGCCGCCATTTGTTCCGATCCGTGCGGTTGCTGTGGCGCGGCCTCCAAGCGCTGTCGGCGACGTGGAGTAAGTTTCGGTGTTCGGCTTCCCGTTCGGAGATGGCCGAGCCGTTGACAGCCTTGTAGTTGTTCCTTGTCCGTTTGCCGCGGCCTTTTCGCCAGCTTCGAGGTTTTGCGCGAGGGGTGTGGCAGCCGGTTCGGCATCGGACGAGTTGCTGCTCATGAGGATCCGGCCGAGGCCGTAGCCGGCCATCCCTGCCTCAAAGGCGTGGGCGAGGTTGAGACTTACCGACGAACCGGCGATGCGGGCCGCGACGTTGGGAATCTCCCAACTGAGCAGCATGAAGATGAGTGCGCCGCCGGCGATGGTGAGGGGCACCGTGGGGTCGGCGACGGTCCAGCCGGTCAAGGCAGAGTTCCAGCCAGCGGTAATGGTCATGCCAACGCCCACCAGCAGGTAGAGGAAAAAGAGCTTGACGCCGACGCCGACGATCCAGCCGATGAAATTCTCGGCAAACTTTATGGTCCAGCGCGAGCCGCTGAAGCCGAGCAGCACGACGCCGCCACCTAATCCGATGTAGGCCTCGGAGAGAGCGAGCAGCATCTGGCCCGCGATGAGTGCAAACGATAGGAACATGATCAAGCCGGCGATGAGTGCGATGAGCGAGGCCATCGTGAGATGGAACCAGCCGAGACTGGCGAAGCCTCGGTAGATGGTCTGGAAGAGCGTGAGGCCGTTGTTGAAAACAGTACTCGGGCTCAG
This sequence comes from Pseudomonadota bacterium, assembly GCA_021324855.1. Lineage (GTDB taxonomy): Bacteria > Desulfobacterota > Binatia > Binatales > Binataceae > JAJPIG01. The sequence continues at coordinate 184,268 of JAJPIG010000013.1, forward strand.
ATCAGCAATTCCGGCTGCTTGACCGCCAAGTGCCGCGAAACTGCTTAACAAAGCATTAAACCAGACGGGCGCCTTGGTGATCATGGCGTAGAGAAACCCCAGAGCGAGGGATTTCTTAAGAAACTCGGCGAATAGGCGCGCGGGCTGATCCTGGTCTGCAACAAAGTGAACGCAAGTTATGATGATTTCGATAAGGACTAAGCCAAAGAAGATTTTCTCTGCCAGCGGCTGCATGATGTTCATGTAACGCTGGCCGGCCCATTGGAACGTCTGAGCGATATTGTCGAGGTTGTTCATGGACGACTCCAACGATCTCTATTTCGTGGGCTGTGGGTTTGCCTCAGGTCGCATTCCGCCGAAGTTGGTCAGACCATTGTTCGGCATTGAGGTTGAGAACGGGATTCGCGGCGCTGCAACCGCGAGGACGGGTTGGCAGTTGATGAGAAACTTGTGGTCCGGCTGGTTGCAGAAGCTGAGCGCCTTTTGCCAAACGTCGGTTTTGCGCCGGAACTGGTCATTCCAAAACGGATAGTCGTAGTTGGTCGCGGCCTGACGTGAGGCGAGCGCGGCGAGCGCGTCATGGCCAGTCGTCTGCTGATTGCGATTGCATCCCGTGGCTACGACGACGCCGATTGCTACCCAGACGATGAGCTTCTTCATTGTGGTCCTCCGACTGGCGGCGAGCCGAAATTGGTAAGCCCATTGTCGGGCATGGTGGGGGAAAACGGAACGGTTGGCCCGGCACTGAGCCAGCGCTGGACCGAGGCGTCCTCGGCGGCCTGAGCGTTGACGCGATTGGCGGCGGCGACGTTCTGGGCGTTGATCATCGCGACGACCAACTGCCGCAGCATTTGAATTTGCTGCGCTTGCTGTAGCGCGATCTCGTTGCCGACCTGGATCGCCTGCAGGCGTCCGACAGCGGTCCGGTTCATGCCTTCCAATTCGGCGAACTGCGCCTGCTCGTTGGCAAAATTCTGCGCCTGGCCCTGGGCGTCGGCCAAGGTGCCGTTGAGAGTGTTTAGCGTCGTCGCGATGTTCTGCGCCTCCTGCTGGTCCGGATTCTGCGGCACTGCGTAGCCGGGAAACTGCTGCTGGAACTGCGCTTGCAGATTGCCGAGCGAGTAGGAGAGACCGCCCTGCTGCTGAATGAGTCCGCCGAGTTCATCGAGCATCGACTGGTCGGATTGCCATACGCCCGCGGAGCCGCCAGTGGTGTTCTTGATCATGTACTGAAGTTGCTGCGCCTCGGTGGCGACGGCCTGGGTCTCCTGCTGCAGTTGCTGAAACTGGCGCGCGAACATGGCCGGGTCGAAGACGGTCTGCGTGCCGCCGAACTGCGCGAGAGCGTCGCGCGGTGCGATGAATAGCAGGCACAACGACAAGAGCAGTCCGCAGAGCAGCCACAAAACAGACTCACGTGATCGTTTCATGTCTGTTTGCTCCTTCATTGGGTTGGAGACCGCCGCCGTTTGCGTGATGGAAGTAGCTTCCGTTCAGGTGGCCGTTGCGAGTCGTCAGTTCAAGACGCGAGGGTTCTGCCGGTCCGATTGATCTCGCGAGATATTCCGCCCATTCGATATGACCGAGTGCGCGGAGCCACTCGACGGACCATGATCGCCCGTGCGAGGCGATCAGTTTCCGAGCTTCGAGGATGTCCGCCTTCGAGCCGGCGCCGATGAAGGCGAGCGTCGCGGGTCCGAGTGCCAGCTCGAAGAGCCGCCGTCCGGCAGGCGATAGATAGTAGTATTGCCGCTTGGGCACAGCAGTCGCGACGATTTCGATCTGTCGCTCGGTGAGGCCGAATTTCCGATACAGCTCACTGATCGCTGGGTTCTGCGCTTCCGGGTTGGGCAGGAGAACCTTGGTCGGGCAGGATTCCAGGATCACGTCGCGGATTGGCGAGTTGGCGACCTCGGTGAGACTCTGGGTGGCTAGCACGACGGCGGCGTTCTTCTTGCGTAGGGTGCGCAGCCACTCTTCGACCTTTGCGCCGAAGGTCCCGTTGGCGAGCATCACCCACGCCTCGTCCAAAACGAGCAGCGTCGGCCGTCCGTCCAACCGTCCGTCGATGCGATGAAACAGGTAGGTGAGGACTGGGAGCAGAGTTTTCTCGCCCATCGCCATCAGCGCCTCGATCTCGAAGATGATGAAGCGCGATTCTTCGACTCCGTCGCGGTCGGCATCAAGAAAGCGCCCCATCGGGCCGTGCACCGAATAGAAGTTAAGCCCGTCGCGCAGCGTCTGGTCCTGGATGAGGCGAATCAGGTCGGTGATGGTGCGCGCGTCGGACTCGCTTTCGCCAAGCAGCTCAAGCGCGCGCCAGAGCGCCTTGCGATGCTGCGGAAGGATCGTGACACCCTGCAGGGCGAGCAGCATCTCCAGCCATTCGACCGCCCAGGTGCTCTCGAATTCGTTGTCGACGCGGGCGAGCGGGCAGAAGGCGATTTCGTTCTCGCCCAGGTCGTAGTGCCGGCCGCCCGCTGCCGCAGTGAGCACGAATGCCGAGAGTCCTTTGTCGAAACAGAAGACCTGGGCGTCCGGGTAGCGGAAGAATTGCGCGATCAGGAGGCCGAGTAGTGTGGATTTGCCGGAGCCGGTGGGACCGAAGATCAGCGTGTGGCCAACGTCGCCGACGTGGAGGTTCAGGCGGAAGGGCGTGCTGCCGGTCGTGGCGGCATAGATGAGCGGCGGACTGTTCTCGGGGTAGAAAGGGCATGGGTTCGTCTCTTGGCCCGCCCATACGCTGGTCGTAGGAATGAGGTCGGCGAGGTTGCGGGTGTGGATGAGCGGGCGTCTGACGTTGCGGTAGCCGTGGCCTGGGAGCGAGGCGAGCCAGGCTTCGTTGGCGTTGACGTGCTCGATGAGCGCTGGAAAGCCATGATGCTGGAGTTGCTTGGCGACCTCGCGCGCGTTGGCGTCGGCGACGCCAGGATCTTCGTCGATGACTATGATGGCGCTAGTGTAATAGCCGAAGCGCACCCGGCATGAGCTGGCCTCGGCCAGCGCCTCGTCGGCGTCGTGGGCCATCGCTACCGCGTCGCGGTTCTCGAAGCTCTGCGCGGCGCCGTTACTGAAGACCTGCTTGATCATGCCGCCGAGGCCGTGGCGCTTCTGGAACCAGTTGCGGCGCTGGATTTTGAGCGCGCGCTCGGCCTCGGCCGGGTCGAGGAACATGAAGCGGGTGGACCAGCGATATGGAATAGCGAGTTCGTCGAGGAAAGCGGTGACCTCCGGCCATGAGGCGAGCGGAAAGCCGGCGATTGAGATAGGTCGAATATGAAGATCGTCGAGCATGGGACGGAAACCCGCGTGGAACTCGTGGCAGCCCAGCAACACGTCCAGATAGCTTCCGTCCTCGGACGACCGGATTGGCTCCCGGCCTCCGGTGATGCAGGCATTCAAATGCGCGAGCAGAGTCGCGTCGTCCATGCGCGCGAGCGCGAGGCGGGCGCTGAGGGCGTCTTCGTACTCGGCGAGGCTCCGCTTGAAAAACTCGAGCGTCTGCTCCCAGTTGGTGCGCCGTGTGATGCTCTCGAAGAGCAGTCCTGCCGCGCGCGATTGCATCTCGGTCGGGGGCGTCCACGTTAGCGTAAGCGCGAGCTCACTCTCGAAATACCGCCCTTCGGCGGTGTGATGGCGCCGCCGCTCTTCGTCGATGAGAGCGGTAACCGGGTCGGGGAAGGCGCCGCGCTCCGGATATCCGGCGCTGGGGTGGCGGACCAGATCGACGTTCAACGCCCAGCCATCGCCCAGTGCGGCCAGCGCCGAATTCACCTGGTGCGAGAGAGCGGTCAGCTCCTCCGCGCCGGCCGAGTCGAGATCGGGTCCCGTATAGCGCCATCCGGCGAGCAGCGACCCGTCCTTGAGCAGGATCACGCCCGGATCGACCAGCGCGGCGTAATTGAGCAGATCGGAGAAGCCGAGCAGCCGCTCGCGCTTGTGGCGCAAGTTCTTGAACTCCCGAAAAAGCATGGCTCAGTACCTTCGAATTTGAGGAACCGCCGGGTGGATCGGCGCGACCGGCGCGGTCGCGCCGGCGCGCGGCGGGTAATAGCGCTGGTAGTGGAGGTGGCGGACATAGACTTCGCTCAGTTGCGGGTCGAACTTGGCGGCCTGCCTGAGTCCCCAGTGCCCGACCGTGCCGAGCAGGGTCGCCAGCGCCAGCGTGTAGAGATGAAGCCCGACGCCGAAGATGAGCGCGGCCATGAAGAGCCAGTTGAGGATCGCGAGCCGCCGCTCGGCCCCGGCCAGCAGGATGGGCCGTACCAGCGATTGATGAATCGGCGTACGTTGCAGTTCCATCAGAGAATTGCCGGGGCGAAGGGGAAGAGCGCCATCATGAGCTGGGTTGCGCCGAGCGCGCCGGCACCGCCCAGCGCGACCGCCGACATCTTGCGCGCGCCGGTGCCGTGCTCGCTGAAGGTCCAGGTTAGGCCGGCGGCGATTACCGCGATGGTGGTCGCGGCGTGGGCGACGGTGCCCTGCAGATCCATCTGGATCGTGTTCAGCGGCTGGTCCCACGGCAGAACGCCGATGCCGGTGGTGGCGAGGGCCTGCGCAGGCCACGCTATCGTAACGACGCCGTAAGCGTACGCGATCCACCTGATCCATTTCGCGAATGTTTTGAAACTCTTCGAATGCGGCATGTTGCATACCTCCTGTGAATTGCTTGTTCATAGCGGCGGTTTGATCGCCAGTGAGAACACCTGAGCCATCAGCAGAACGAGGCTTCCCAGCGCGATCCAGTCAAAGAACGTCGTCTTGGGCTGCGCATTCATCCTCGCGAAAGTGGTTGAGGCGGCGAGGACGCTGAGAAAATAGAGAACTTGATATTCGGGATTCATGGTTTTGCCCCTACCGGCGCGAGTTTGAATCCGTGCTCGGGATCGTAACCTTGCACTCGGACCATCTCGGTGACGCGCCGCCCCTTGGACGTGCGCGCGATGAATGCGAGCAGATGCACTGTCTCCGCGATTAGCTCAGGCTGTGGCGGGACGTTGGCCTCCTGAACCAAACTCGAAAGCCTTACCAGCGCCGCCGCGGCGCCGTTCGAGTGCACGGTAGTGACGCCGCCGGGGTGACCAGTATTCCAAGCCTTGAGCAGCCCGAGGGCCTCGGCGCCTCGGACTTCACCGATGATGATCCGGTCGGGCCGGGCTCGCATCGTAGTGCGAGTCAGGAAAGTCAAGTCGGCGGCGGCCGACGTATGAAGCTGCATGATGTTCGGCGCGTCGCACTGAAGCTCGCGCGTATCCTCGATGATGATGAAGCGCTCGTTGTCGCCGCTCGCCTCGACCATCTCGTGAATCAGCGCGTTGGCCAGCGTGGTCTTGCCGGACCCGGTGCCCCCGGCGAGCACGATGTTCTGACGCGCAGCAATCGCCCGGCGGAAAGTATCAGCCTGTTGCTCGGTCATGATTCCGTCGCGGAGGTAATCGTCGAGAGTATGGATCAGACGAGCGTGTTTGCGGATGACGAAAGCCGGGGCGCTGACGACCGGAGGAAGCCAGCCGGTGAAGCGGCTGCCGTCGAGCGGAAGCTCGCATTCGATGACCGGGTGCGCGTCGTTGGCGACGGTGTGGAGCGCGAAGGCGACCGTTCCGATGAGCCGTTCGGCCTGAACGGCGGACATGCTGATTTGGGTCGCGCGCATGCCGTGACCGTGTGACTCAAGCCATAAGTGGCCGTCGGGATTGAGGATGATCTCGATCACGTCAGGGTCGTCGAGTGCCGCGAGCACGGCCGGACCAAGCTCGCGGCGGAGCCGCTCATCGAGCCGCGCCGACTGAATCGCCTGAAGGCTCATCGTAATTCTCCGAAGAGTTCCGGTCCTCGGGCTGCCCGCCGTGATTGAACGAATCCACGGCGGCGCCGCTCTCGGTCATCTCGATCACCGCGCTGCGCCAGTTGTTGTAAAGCCGGGCGCCGGCGGCGAGCGCGGCATTGCGCAGCTCGTCGGGGACTTCCGGCGTATGCACGGAGAGGATGAAGGCGAGCCGGTCGATCATCGCGAGAAGTATTTGAACGTCGCGGTGAAGCGCGGTGATCCGCTTGCTCTGGGTTTCGACGCTGCGCGCAAGGCGCGCCTCGAGGTCGGAAAGCGCGATCGAAAGCTGCCGCATCCCGCCGTCGGCGCCGGCGGCGAGCGCGCGGTAGTGGAGCAGGCATTGGCGCAGGTAGCGCGACAGCGAGAGGTGGCGCGCGCTGGCCTCGTCGCGCAGTTCCCTGGCCTCGGCCTGGGTCAGGTAGCAGGAGACCTCGTGTGCGGCTTTTCTCACTTGAACGGCCATTCCTTCGACAGCTCGTTGACCTTGTCCCGCTCACGGGTACCGCGCTCGGTGTCTTCCGAGTGAGCCTCCACGCCGTTTGCGTTCGCGGTTACGCCGATGGCATCGGCCGACCGCGCTTTCGCCGTCGCGTCGGGCCATTGGTGCTCGTGCTCGATTCGGTCGGAGTGAACCGGCGGCGCGATCTCGGATCGGGCGCGTAGGTCGGCATCGTCGTAATAACGAATCTTGTTCGCGTAAATCGGTTGATGACCGGCAACGAAGATCAGCGCCGCCTCTTCGGGCAATCGCATCGTTTCGTCCGGCGTCAGCAAGGGACGCCGCATCGCCGGCTCGGAGATGGTCGTCCCGTTTGCCGAGCGGGTCCGGTGCTCGTGGTGTACAGTGGCGATGCCGGCCATCTCGGAGACCAAGCGCGCGGTTTCGATCTTGTTGGGGGCGAATGCGACGCGGACCGCACAGTTGGAGATGATCGACTCGTCGCGGCCGTACGCTGCGTAAAGCTGCGAGAGGTCCTGAGCGATGAGGCAGGCCTTGATGCCGTAGCCGGCCGCGTATGAGAGAGCGCTCTGCAGGAAGTCGAGGCGCCCCAGCGCCGGAAACTCGTCGAGCATCAGCAGGAGTCTGCGTCGCGCCGACGAATCGTTCCGATCATGCAAGCGCTCCGTCAGCCGTGCGCCCAATTGCGCCAACAGAAGGCGCATCAATGGACGGGTTCGGGTGAGATCTGATGGCGGAACGCTGAGGTACAGGCTCACGGGCTGCTCGTGATGCATCAGGTCGGCGATGGCGAAGTGCGAGTCGGCGGTGTTGGCAGCCACGATTGGGTCGCGGTAGAGGCTGAGGCAGCGCACCGCCGTGCTCAACACCGACGCGCGCTCGTTGGGGCTCTTGCTCAAGACCGCTTGCGCCGCTCCGGCGATAACCGCGTGCGTTATAGCGCGCGGATGGTGAGTGTCGATCATCTCCTTGAGCGCGTCATCCTGGCTGCGATCGGGCGGCGCGAGGAAGCTCAGGCAGCGTGCGAACGTTTTCTCGCGCTCGGCATAGAGAATGTGGAGAATCACCCCTGTAAGAAGATCGTGGGCCGTCAGGTCCCAATGGTCGCGCGGCGCGCTGCCGGAGGGATCGATCAGGATGTCGGCGACGTTTTGCGCGTCCTTGACCTCCTCGTCGCCGAGTCTGATTTCGCAGAGCGGGTTGAAGTGCGCCGCCTTGCCGTCGGTGCAGGTTGGATCGAACCGGAAACAGAGATTGGCGAGATTGCGCCGACGGTAGCCAGCCGTCAGCGCCCAGTTCTCGCCCTTGATGTCGTGCACCACAACGCTCTCGGGCCAATCGAGCAAGGTCGGCACGACGACGCCAGAGCCTTTGCCGCTGCGCGTCGGAGCGAAAACGAGCACGTGGGCCGGACCACTGTTACGCAGATAGTGGGTTGGCCGGCCGTTCTGCCACGCGCCGACGTAAACCCCGCTTTGAGCATCGCAAAGGCCGCTCGCTCTGACTTCGCGCGCGGTCGCCCAATGAGCTGAGCCGTGGAGATCGTGTACTCGCGAAGAGGCGATGCGAGCCAGGCGCACCGCTCCCATCGCAAGCGCTGCCGCCACTATCGAGGGGTACTCGAACAGGTGCATTGGCTTCGCGAAGAAGGCGCTCGCCGCCGCGACGTTGCGCCACTTCCACGCCCACAGAAGAATCGCCCACGGCGCGTACAGCGGGCCGACAACCGGAAGCGTGGCGAGCGGTTGACCCAGGAGGGCGGCGTCATTGAGCATCCCCGCCGCAGTCTCGGTGGCGACCCACAGCGAGACAAAGGCGACAAATCCAGCCGTCGCTACGGTTATCTCGGCCAATCGTCGATCCGCCGACTTGACCGGCGGCCTGTAAGGCAGTGCTGTTGCAGCCATCAGCGTGTGCGCTCCTTTCCCTGCTGTTGTTGGCGCTCGCGGCGCTCGCGCGTCGCGATTTCGGCGCGAAGCTCGTGCTCCGCTCTAGGCGGCACAAAGTAATCGCGGCCTGCGGAGTGATTGCGGACGATCAGCCCGGCCTGCTCCAGGGCGGGCAACCGGTCCTCGATCGCCTGGCGCCATTTGCCGGCGAACCCCTTCCAGCCGCGCTTGTCGATTCGGCCTTCGCGCTCGATGGTCTTGAGCGTTTCGAGGTCGAGCCGGTTGCCGATCTGCTTGTCGCCTTGCATCGAGGTAAGCGCCCCGTGCTGCTCGACACGGATGTAGTTCACCCTGCGCCCGTCCTTCTCGAACTCGCGTGCTTCAAGCGTCACGATCTCGCCGATTCCGATCTTTCCCTCGCCGCGCGCGCGGATAATCGCCGGCGTCTGATGCAGGTAGTGAAGCTTGCCGTCGGTTCCTTCGAGCATCAGGTAGCGGCGGTCACGCGCCTCGCTCTCCAGCCCCGTTCCGACCACGCGGCCGGTGAGTTCCTGGCCCGGCGCGAGAGTGGTAATGGCGAGCGGTGCGCGCTTGTCGAGCATCTGTTCTCGGTGGCGCGCGCGGCTCTTGATGATGTCGATTGAGAGTTGCCGTTGGCGGAGCGTCCGCTCCAGATTGGGCGCGAGCCGCCAGCTTGCCGAATCGATCTTGGCGGCAAGTCCCATGCGCGAGAGAAACTTGAGCCGCGCTATCTCCTGCGCCCGACGCTCGCGCGCCGCCTCGCCGCGCGGCTGCCTGCCGTCGAAGCTGACGACCCGCTTTCCATCGGCGCGACGCAGAAGCTCGCGGTCGATCTCGGTGAATTGCTCGCGGCGGACCGCCGCGCCACGCGCCTTAAGCACGTCGCGCTCGACGCGGAGTCCAAGCTCGCGGCTGGCGATCTCGGCGCTCCGCGCGCGGATGCCGGACTGGATGTAGCCGCGGTCGATCGAAAGCGCCCGGCCTTGGTCATCGCGTCCGCGAATCAGGATGTGGAGGTGCGGGTTGTCGGTGTTGTGATGGTCGATTGCCGCCCATTCGAGGCGCGTGTTGAGGTCGCGCTCCATCTGCGCGACCAATTCGCGCGCGTGCTGCCGCAAATCCAGCTTGGCGCCGTTCTCCGGCGAGACGATGACGCGGAAGAGCCGCTCGTCGCCTGCCTTCTGCCAGCCCCCGACAAGCTTGGCGAGGTCGAGATCGTCGCGTTCGGCGTTGAAGCCCAGCCCCTTCTCTCCCCTGCGCTGCGCGCCGTCGCGGGCCAGATAGCGTCCATGTGCCGCCCACGAAGCCGATTTGGTGTTGCGCGAGTATGAAACCTTCACGACGCTGCGCTGCATGTAGGCGCGCGGCTGGCCGGTGGCAATTGCGCCGCGCCGGTCGAGTTGCGTGTTGAGGCGGTCGGCTTGCGGCGACGATCGCGCGCCGCGCCTGCCCAGTCCCGTCCACCAGAACCTGGGTCCGTGCGGATGGCGCTCGCCGCGCATGCCCATCGGATGCGGGTGCATCCAGAGATCGCTGCGCAGCAGATCACTCATCGCCCGCCCTCCCGTCGAGCAACGCCAGCATCTGGCGGCAAAGCCGCTGGCCTTCGGCTACTGGTTTTTCGTCGGCGAGCGCAGCGACGATCCGTCGGATTTGCGCGTCTGAGAGCGTCAGATTGTGGAGCCGATTGGCGCGCGCCCATGACTTCCACGCGCGTTTGGCGCTGGCTCGCTCGTTGAGCTTCTCGCTGCCGATAGACGCAAGCTCCGCGCGCCGGCGCTCCGGCAGTTTGGCCAAGCTGTCGGCCATCCTGAGCAACGCTCCGAGCAGCAGATCGGGCGGCTCATGATCGAGTCCGGCGAGCGCGACCAGGCCGCCAAGATTGGCGAGGTGATGGAGCCGGAGTCCCTGCTCGCGCGTATGTAATGCGTCAGCCACCTTTCACCACGTGATTACCGGCTTGAGTTCCGCCCGCACGGCGCCTGCCGGCACGGCGCCGAAGTAGCGCGAATCCCAGCTTCGCGGGTCCGCTTCGCCGAACAGCCAGACTTCGCCGTCGGCGACCCGGTAAGTTCCGAACGCGATGTGAGGCACGTTTCGTCTGCGGGTATCCCGCGTGCGGCTCTCGCTGTTGGGAAGCCGCCGGTCGTTGACCGTGATGTAATCCGGCGCGAGGGTGACCGTGTCGCCGGCGAGCGCGCCGATCCGTTTCCCGACAGGCTCGATGCCGTCGCCGCAACCCGCGCCGCGCGCGAGATAGCCGCGTGCAAGCGCAAAGCGCGCGAGCCTCTCCGGCAGGCAAGCAAGAACCAACTCCCCGCGCGCCAGAGTGTTTCCCGGCTGCAAGGCGGCTGCGCGGTAGATGCCCGGCGGGCAGGCGCTTTCGGTGAATGCGATGCGCAGACCCAACAGCCAGAAGGCCAGAATCGCAGCCGCGAAGAGTGCTCCGACGACAAGCGGCAGAGCGGGCCGAAAAGTACGGGGCGCACTCCGCGCGGTACGGGGCGGAAAAATCCAGCGTTCTTCAAGCGAAACAGCCATTTTGGGCGCCACGGTACGGGGAAGCCTTTATCTTGCCCTACGAAATTTTCGCCCCGGCCGCCCCGTTCTGCCGCTCCTCAACCATCCGACCCTGCACGCCTGACACCTCCGCGCCTGGACGTTTCATCCGCCACGCCTTGAACTCCCGATCCGCCTCCACGAACTGACGCAGCATCTCAAGCGCGACCTCCTTCAGCTCCGCTTCGCAGTGCGAGGTATCGCGCAAGTAGACGAGGTACTCGTCCAGCGACGCCTTGAGGTTGCCGGGCAGCGTCAGCCTGAGCTGCGCCGGCGGCAGTTCTTTGTCTTTCAGCTTGAGCTTCATGCGATTCGCTCCTTTCCGTAACTCCTGAGATTCGGTTAATTGCCCCGGTACGGTCCCGGCAGAACCAGGTCCTGCGTCACCATCACGTTGAACTGATAGCCCGGCCTGATCTCGATCGTCGGCGAGCCGTTGATGCCCTGCTGCAACGCCTGCTGCCCGACCGCTCCCATCTGCGAAGAAGCCGCCGAGCCGCCCATCTCACCCATGAGCGCCCACTGGTTTGGCGCGGCGTAGCCGTATCCCATCGGTCCCGCGAACCCGTAGCCGCCGCCGAACGCTCCCATCTGTCCAACCATCTGGCCAGCACTGATCAGGCTCAGCAGGGTGGCTGTGCCGAAGGTCCGCAGATAGTGATGATCAACTTCGTCAGTAAAACCCGAGTAGCCGGCGCTGTCGGCGCCCGGCATTTGCGGCAGGTCCATGCTCGACGCGTTTGGGAACACCAATCGCTGCCACGCGATCTGCACGCGGCTCTGCCCAGATGCGGGCGCGGCTTTGTACGCGCCGATGAGCCGCGTGCCCTGCGGGATCAGCAGAAACCTGCCGCTGGCGCTGTCGAAGACGTTCTCGCGTACCTGCCCGAGAACCGGACCGGGAAGATCAGAGTCGATGCCGCTCACTAATAAGGCAGGGATCACGCTGCCTGCCGTCACCGTGTAGGGCGAGGGCGCGGGCTTCAGTGTTGCCTGAGAAACGTCGCTGCTCGCCTGCTGGACTCCTGAAAGCCCTGGCGACCCGGCCTGCGCACTTGGGATGTCGAGCGCGCGGTTGTGGAACGACTCGACCATCTGCGGCGCGCCGAGCGCCTTGATGAACTCGTCTTCTCGAAGCGCCGCGAGCCGGCTCGGCGGTCTTGCGACGGAATTGTTTTGCCGCGTGACTATTGGCGGTGAAGAGAGCGTTGGCATCGGAGCCGCCGTCGGCATTGTGAGCGGCTTGGCGTCGGCTTCGAGCTCGGCCACCGCCCGCCGGCGCGCCATGTCGGGAATGGCCACTGCTTGATGCTTCATTGTTCCGTTCTCGGCCGGCTGCGATGCGGAATGAAGTGCCAGCATCATCGCCAGCAACGAGCCGCCCAGCACCGCTCCGACCGTGATGACCAGTGTCCGCGTGAACCGGCCACCTCCGTAACGCTGCGCCTGCTGAACCGCTTTCAGAGTCGCCGCCATCGCTCACCTCGCAGCGCCCGTGTATGCGATCCGGACCCGGTCCTGCGCGCGGCCCACGCCGGAAACCAGCACCGCCTGCTCGAACAGGCGGTCGACCACGTAGTAGTCGCCGCGCACGCGGTAGTTGACCATCTCGTTGCCGTCGCCTGCCGCGATGAGCAGGGCGGGCGCCTCGCTCGACTTCATTCCGGCTGGCATCTGGATGTAGACGTGGCTTCCGTCGTCGAACGCGCGGACGGGTTTCCACGGCACGTTTGGCCCGGCAACCTTGTAGGAGAAATTCAGGACGCCTGGGTCGAGCGAAGCGAGCGGCGCGACTGCCGGATCGTCGGCTTTCGCCTGTTCGCTCTCCTGCTTCGCCTGCTGATCAGCCTTCGTCATCGCGGCAAGCAGATCGTTGGGATAGTAGAACTCGACCTCCTGCATCTCGTGGCCCGGACGCGAGCGCAGATTCAGGTGGTAGATGTGGCGCGTCGTGTAGATCGTGAGATTGGTCGCGATACCCGGCGCCTTGGGCTTGACTGCAAGGTGTGGGGTTGGATTGCGCGGGTCGCCCGAGGAGGCCGGCGTCACCATCCAGCGCTCGGCGTCGCCGAGCGCAACGTCGGTGATGGTCTCGCCCGGCTCAAGCTGGATGTCGGTGGTGCGCAGCGGCGCGCAGTTGATGACGGGTTCAGTGACCTGGCCGTAGGGGTACAGGACGTAACCAGGTCTCGTGTACGACGGCCAGTTTCCGGTCTTGTCGTGCTCCTCCAGCGCCTGTCTTACTTCGGGCGCCTGCTCAGCGAGAAGCTTCGCGCCCGTTAGGGGCGCCGGCGTCGGTTCCGCCTTCGGCGCGGCACGCGTTACGAGCGTGAGCGGTGGCGGCGCGGGTGGTTGCCGCGATGCGCACCCACCAAGCCCAATTGCGAGTCCAAAAGCGATCGCTGTGATCCTGCTTCGCATCGCTTTTCTCCTCCGTCAGCTTCGTTGCTCCGTCCAACTGATTCGCGTCACGTAGAAGCCGAGCGGGTTGTCGGAGATTGAGGCGTCAGAGGCCTGCGGCGTCATCTCGGTGTCGAGGACGGCTTCCCAGTGCGTCGTGGATATGGGCGTGCCGTCGAGGCCCAGCGCCTGCTCGGTCCATCTCACCTGCCACGTCGATTTCGACAGCGGCAGGATCGAGTCGATCTGGACTGTGACCGTCTGGTGCTGGGCGACCTTGAACGGGTCATGCGCGAGCTGCTGCTCGTGGTAGTAGTTCTCAAGGAACTTGTAAGCGGCGCCCCGCACGCGGCTGTAAACTTCGGCGATTACCTGGTGCTCGGCTTGCGGGTCCGAGATTACTTCGCGCGCGTCGCGGATGAAGCCGGCGAGTTCGTAGCGGACCATCCGATCCGTGGTCAGGTCGGAAGCGCTCTGACCGAGCGCCGTGGGCGCGGCCAGCGCGTAGCCGAGCGAATCGACGCGAACGATATAAGGGATGAACCTGCTGCGGGTGCTGACTCGGACTAGGCCGAAGGCGAGGACTAGCGAAAGCACGAGAAGGCCGACCGCCGCGATCTGCCAGTTGCGTTTGCCGAGAACGAGATCGGCATAGCGTTCATCCCACTCACGGCGCGCCTTGTCGTAAACGCTACCGTCCATCGTTGCCTCCATCGGCGCTTTGCGCCAGTTCTCGGTCGACGGATCGGGAAAGGAGCCGATTGGCCCGATTAGATTTTCTGGCAAATTTCTGGCAAACTCGGCGGGAAAGAGCGGGAAATCGGGTTCCTGGCCGGGAAGCGCCGAACGCAGAAAAGGCTTCTGCCACAAGGGTTTTCATCCCTTGGGCTCCTCGTCATTCCCGGTGCCGGGTGAATTCCCAAGCTGGACGTCG
>JAJPIG010000033.1 GCA_021324855.1 Pseudomonadota bacterium
TCGCGGAATCCGAAAGCCCCGCTCGACTGGTATATCGCCGACCGGCCCCAAAACCGGCAGCTCAATGCCTGATAGAGGAGCCAGCGATTGAGAAGTAAGTCGACCGAAGCGATCGGCGTTCGCACCTGCAGCGTTTCGAGCAGATCGTTCCATCTGCGGGAAGGCCCGGCGTGGAAATTCCGCGCCGCGATTTCTCGCGCCTGCTCAACCGACGGCGCTTGGCCGAGCAGAAATGTGACCTCCTTCCGCTCCCCTGCTTCGAGCGTGACCCGAACCTGCAACGCCGCGCATGGATCTAGCCCCGCGCCCGTGCGTCCGTCGAGCGACTCCTCAGCGAGCGCGGCCGGTTCTTTGCGCGCGCCAAGCCTTCCGAAGAACGAAGCCCGATCGCCCGACCAGGACGACGGCCGCGGATCGGAAGCAACGAAGGCCGCATGGCCGGGCGCGATCTCCGTCCAATGCTGCGTCGCTGTCATCGCGCCGGATGCAGCATCATAGGCCGTCTGAATATGAATTTGCTGATCTTCGCGAGTGGATCCCAGCACGAGTTCGGCGTAAAACGTCACACTCAGCAATCGCCGGCGCTTCGATCCGTTGGCGAGAGCAACTCGAACGATCTTTACAGAGTCCTTTTCCGGCACGAATACCGTGATCACCTGGCCGACGCCCGCGCCATTGCGTTCGTAAATCGAATAGCCCGCGCCGTGACGAACTCTCGCATCGCCTGACTGCGAAATCAATGTTCCCGATTCGGTGTCTCGCACATAGACGATTTCGGATTGCGGATCGCTGACAGGGTCGTTGTGCCACGGCGTCAGCCGGTTGGTCTGGCTGTTTTCGTTCCACGTGAAACCAAGCCCGCGCTCCGTGACGCACGTGCCGAAGCGCTCATTGGCGATCACGTTCGCCCAGGGTAGGGGCGTTTGTTCGCCTCGCTTCAACAAGATGACGTATTCATCGGCGGTGAATCCGCCGAAGCCGTTTGACAATAGAAGTTTGATCGGCGGAAAGGCCGTTTGCGTCTGTTCTTCGCCGTTCATCGGGGCGCGATTCATCGAAGCAAGCGGGCGAGCCGGCGCGAGAGGTGGTGCGGCTGCAATCTGGCGATCGAGCGGTCCGCGGCCCGCATGCAGAACCACCGTCGAGGACGCGAGAATGAGGTCGCGATGCGCTTCGGGCATCGCCTGCCAGTCGCGAAGGAACACGCCACCCGGGCAATCGACGCATTCCGCGTGCGCCGCAATGTAGCGCGTTAGTTCTTCGCGCAAAGGCCGGTCATAGCTTGCGATTTCCTGATTCAGAATGACCAGATCGAAAGAGAATCCCAGCAGCCGGAAGTACGTATGTGCGAGAAGAACCTCACGAACCTGCGCCAAGTCTCGCGAATCGCCCACCGTGAGGGACAGGATGGGTAAATCGCCCGAAATTCCATACGCCCATAGGGCCTTTTGCCCGAGCCGGTTTCGCTCCAGGCGTTGCGCTGCCGCTCGCAGGGCCGGATTCGGATAAAGAAGCTGTCCGGCGAGCTGATGGAAGCGATGAACGGACCCGGCGCGCACCCCGAGATACCGCAGGTCGAGTTGCGACCGCGTCCACGCCATCTCAAACGAACGCGCGATTTCGCCGGGTCGCGAATACTTGTCGATCATCGCGAGCAACGCTTCACGTGATGAGGCGGCCATCGTTAGGAAGGTCAGCTCCACTCGCTCGCGAGGCGCGAGATCGAGTTTCGACCGGAGGCTGAAGATCGGATCGAGGACCGCGCCCGCTTCGCCTGCCAGTTCCCGCTCCAGAGCGGCGGGATTGGCGGGCGTGTTGCCCCGGCCGAGAAACGCAGCGCGATCTGTTTCAAAAGTGACGGGACCGGTTGCGCCCACCAGAACGTGTGCCGCCCAGATTTGAGGATCATCAGCCGAGCGCGGGCGCCTGTGTGCGACTAGCACCCCTTCGCGCTCATTCGAGGTTTCGACGAACATCTTCGAGAACGCCGGATGCGCCAGATCGGCACGATGCGGCGCGAGCGCGAGTTCGACATAGCTGGTGCATTCGATTTCGCGCTTCCTTACAGACCGGTTCATCACCAGAACGCGGCGCAATTCGACGTCGTCCTCCGGGGCGACGGCCACATCCAGCCGCGTTTCGACTCCCGCGACACGGCGATGAAACCGGGCGCGGTCCGAAGCGAAGACCACCGAACTCGTTCCCCAATCGCCGCCGACGGGGCGATTCGTCGCCGACCAGATCGTGCCTGACTGAACATCACGCAGATAGACAAAGGCTCCGTACGGCTCAAGTACGGAGTCCGATCGCCATCGTGTCACATCGAAGCCGCGCCATCGGCTGAATCCCGCGCCGGAATCCGAAATCGCGACCAGATAGCCGCCGTTGCCGTTCATGTGCATCCGCGGAACCGCGCCCGTCTCTTTCCAGACGCGATCGGCGGGTTCTTCTTCCGCGGCGTGGCGAATAGGGACGTGCTGCGGTGCGATTTCTTCGAGACGCGCTCGATGAATGGGAGTTCTTTCGTACAACAGAGACTCGAAGGCGCGAATACGCAGCTGGCTATGAAATCTGCGCTGCATCGCGCCGCGATGGAGAAGATTGTCCATCGCGACCAGACTCATGCCCTGATGGTGAGCCATCTAGGCATAGGTGATGACTCCGGGATGTCCCTGCTTCGACTCTCGCGAGAAGTCGATGGATTCGTAAAATCCCATCGGACCGTTCAGGCCAATCGATTCGAGCCGCTTGAGGTTTGCGACCGCGGATGCCGCGTCCACTTGGAGAGCGAGCATCGTGGCGTACGGCGCCACCACCGCGCTTTCCTCCATGCCGCGCTTCAAGGCCAGTTCCGGATCTCCGAAGGCGCGATATTGATAGATCTGATTCGCGTCGATCGCGCTATAGGCGCATTCGGAGACGCCCCACGGCAGATTCTCGACGCGGCCATGGTCGATCTGAATCGTGACCGCATCCCGGCAGGCCTGGTCCAGAAGCGAGCCGCGGAAGCTGCGCGTATAGAGCAGCGGCATCAAATACTCGAACATTGTGCCGGTCCAGGAAAGGATGATCGGACCGTGCGAAGCCGCGCGCGGCCGGCCGAGCGCCGTCCAATGGTTGCGAGGTACGTCGCCCTTAGCGATTGCCGCAAGGCTCGCCAGGCGGCATTCGCTGGCGAGCAGGTCATAGTGGCTCGAAAATTCAACCGGATTGCCGACCGCATATCCGACGCCGAAAAGACGCCGGCCGGGATCGTAAAGAAAGCGCATGTTGATCTCGGAAGCCATCCGCCGAGCCGCAGCCGCCAGCTGTTCGAAACGCGAAACGGTTTCGGCGACGGCTTGGCTCTTGGCAAGCTCGTGCAACGACGGCGCGCGCGCCCCGGGGTCGAAGGGAAGATAACGTTCCGCTACGGAAATCCACGACTCAATTTCGTGATTCAGCCGCGAGAACCAGTATGATCGTTCGTCCCCGGAAGAAAGCTGGCGGGAGAGTGAATGCAGGACCGTGCGCGCTTCCCGGAGCCGCTCACAGATGCTCCACGCGTCCGCTCCGGCGTCAAGCAGTCGCTCCAACTCCGCAA
>JAJPIG010000025.1 GCA_021324855.1 Pseudomonadota bacterium
CACGAATGCGGCGGCCACGCGACCGGCCATCCGAAGCGGCTCAACCGCGACTCGATCAAGGAAGCCGCGCCGTTCGGCTCGGCAACCTACAGCATCGAGGAATGCGTTGCGGAGATGGCGGCGGCCTATCTGTGCGGAATCGCCGGCATCGCGAGCCGCACGCTCGACAACTCCGCCGCCTACATTCAGGGCTGGTTGTCCCGCCTGCGCGGCGATCGCAAGTTCATCGTCCATGCCGCCGCCCAGGCGCAGCGGGCGTGCGATTACGTGCTGAACAGGGGCTCCACAGAATGAAGTTGGCGCGCGGCGGCCGGCCTTGCCGGTCGGCCGCCGCGTCTCTGACAGAGATTGGATCCCGTGCTGAATAGAGGTTCCCTATCAGATTATGGAATTCGTGTTAGATCGTTGGCATGACCAGATTGTGCGCATAGTCGCGACGTTTTCCACCGCAAAGGAGCAGGCGGAATGAGCAGCACCGGCCCGAGCGTATGAAGCAGAAGACCTTCGGCCAGGTACTTACAGAGGCCCGCAAACGGGCGGGTTTAACGCAAAAGGAGGTTGCCGAGCGTCTGAGGCGCGAAGACGGAAGGCCGGTCGATGCGCCGTATCTGAACGCGGTCGAGCACGACCGGCGCCGGCCGCCGCCGGATTATTCGATCGAGCAGCTCGCCAAGATCATCGGTATTTCGGCAGACGTGCTCTTCTATCACGCGCGACGTATGCCGGGCGATGACGAGGGCGACATCGAGCATGAGCAGGTCGAGGCGGCCTACCAGGCCTTTCGCAAAGCGATCGAAGGCGGAAAGTCCGGCAAAAAGAAAGGATGAGGAGTTATCGCGATCCGTTTGGCCGCCCGATCCGCTGGCCTTTTCTGAAGACGGAGGTGCTGGATCGGCGTTGCGAAGGGATCATGCGCGAGTTCATGAACCGCCGCTCGGGCGGCTATCGGCTGCCGATTCCGACCGACGAGCTGATCCGACTGCTTGAAGAGCGCGCGGAGAAAGTCGACACCTACGCGGACCTGCCCGACGGGATTCACGGGCAGACGTTGTTGTTTTACGACCGTCGTCCGATTGTTCGCATCGCGGAGAGCATTTATCGGACGCGCAGCGATCATCGCGTGCGGACCACCGCGACGCACGAGTTCGGGCACGTCTGGCTGCATGCTCCGTTATGGCGCGAAGCCGGCGCCAGGCTGGCTACGGGCGCCGGCAAGCATGGCGGCGGCGCGGTTTGGACCTGCCATCGAGAGAATATTGTCAGCGCTCCGAAAACCGACTGGGTTGAATGGCAAGCCGGATGGGTGAGCGGCGCGATTCTAATGCCGGCCAGCGCGCTGCGCCGCTGGGCCGAGGAGCAGGCGCTGAAATTTGGCGCGAACCCGCCGTTTGCGGCCAGAACGCGGCCGAATTTGCCAAGAATTTGCCAAGAATTTTTCGCCGAAACCGCCGACGGCTGAAAAACGCCTTTTAATTCAAGAGTTTTTCGCTATTGAAGTGCCCCGGCCGGGAGTCGAACCCGGACTTGAGGTTCCGGAGACCTCCGTGATGTCCTTTTCACTACCGGGGCTTTTTGGTCGTCTACGTTCCGACGATCGTACGCGGAACCATGAACGAGTATATGGAGATCAGGCGCGCGAACAAGGGCCGCCGCTCCCGGCGGTCGGCCGTCAGGCTGAGCGCGCCTGCGGCTCAATCTCACGCTGACGCCGCTCGGCCTCCGGCCAGTTTTCGCTGATCGTCTCGAGCATCGCGCGATGAATCGCGCCGTTGCTCGCCACGATCTGGCCACGTGTCAAATCGAATGGGGTCGCGTCCATGTTCGTCACCCGGCCGCCCGCCTCCTCGACGAGCAGTGCGCCCGCCGCGACATCCCAAGGCTTCAGACCAAATTCCCAAAAACCGTCCGTACGTCCACAGGCGACGTACGCCAGGTCGAGGGCGGCCGAGCCGGTGCGCCGCACCCCCTGCACGCGCATCATGAAGGCCTCCCAGAATGAGAGATAGAAGCGCCGCCGCGTCCGGCGATCGTACGGAAAGCCGGTGGCGAGCAGAGCGGTGCTGAGCGTGCCGGTGCCGCTTACTTTAATCGGCCGGCCATTGAGGCGCGCGCCTTTGCCGCGCCGCGCGACGAAGCACTCCTTCTTGAGCGCATCGAGAATGATCCCGAGTTGGACCCGTCCGCGCCGTTCGTAAGCGATCGAGACGCAGAACTGCGGATAGCCGTGCGCGAAATTGGTTGTCCCGTCGAGCGGATCGATAATCCATCGATGCTCGCTGCCGTTGAAACTCGCGCCGCTCTCCTCTGCAAGCATCGCATGCGCCGGAAAGGCTCGCTGCAGGATGGCGAGAACGGCCGCCTCCGCCTCGTGGTCGGCTTCCGTCACCAAATCGATCGGATTGGCGGCCTTGCGCGATATGCTGATGCGCTGTGCGCGCTTGAGATGGATTCGGCCCGCGGCGCGCGCCGCCCGCAAGGCCACTCGTTCGAGTTCGTCACTCACTATATCCGAACCTAACCAAGAGCCACTCGACAATCCAGCGTAAACGCGCCGCGGCGTGTTCGTTTATCCACGATCGTCGTTGATGCGCATGCAATCTTGCGATGCTAGACCACTACCAATGACCGCATCGCCATCTGACTCCCTCTCGGTCGCCGGGATTCGTCGCGTGATTCGCGACTATTACGCCATCTCGCTGATCTACGCCTTCGCCGGCGGATTTTTGTTCGGCGTCTATCCGCTGTTCCTGCGTGCGCGCGGCCTCGACCAGTTGCAGATCAACTCGGTGATGGCGGTCTACTTCATCGTCATCTTTCTGACCGACATTCCGACTGGAGCGTTCGCCGATGCGATCGGCCGGCGCGATTCGTTCGTCCTTGGATGCGCGCTGCGCGTGATCGGCTTCGTCGTCTACTTCTTCGTTCATCGCTACGCGCTGTTTCTCATTGCCGAGATCATAGATGGTGTCGGCACGACGTTTTGCGGCGGTGCAATCGATGCCTGGGGTGTCGATGCGCTCGACACCGCCGGCTACACCGGCCTCAAGGACCGGCTCTTCTCGCGCGTGCAACAGCTCACGAATGTCGGCTGGATGGTGTCGGCGCTGCTCGGCGCCTACATCGCGGACGTGAACATCGCGTGGCCGTGGCTGATCGGCGCGGCAGGCTATACCGGTAGCGCGATCGCCGCGCTCAGCCTGATGGAAGAGCGCGCGGAGCAGCGAACCGTACCCAGCTTTACACAGGTGCCGATCCAAGTCGTGCGCCGCGTCGCAGCCGGAATGCGGGAAGGATTCGGCCAGCGTACGGTTCTGCTACTGAGCCTGGCCAACGCGTTCTCGTTTGCCGCCTGGTCATCGTATTGGATGCAATGGCCGCAGCTCGTCAATGATGAGTACCGGGTCGGCATCTGGGTCGTCGGATGGGTTTTCTGCGGGTTGACGGTCGGGCAATTGATCGGCGCGGAAATCGTCGCGCGCGTGCGGCCTGACGAGGCGGCGCGCGGCGGCCGGCTCGCGATGCTGGTGGTGGGGTCGGCGGCGATGCTGGCGGTTGCGGGACTGCTCGCGCGACGGCCGAATCTGGTGGTCGCGCTGCTGTTCGGGATGCGCATCTGCACGGGCGCGATGCAGCCGCTCGCCGCGAGCTGGCTCAATGAGCGGATCGAAGCGGACCATCGCACGACACTGCTGTCCTTCGCGAACACCTTTGCGACCCTGGGCGGCTCGGGCGGACTGGTGATCGGCGGGATTGCGGCCGACCACCTGGGCATCCCGGGTACGTGGCTCATCCTTGCCGGCATCGCGCTCCTCGCGGCGCCCTGCTTCATGGCGCTGCGGCCGGCTGCGGACGAGGCCGCTATCGCGACTCGCAGGTGAGATAGCTTGAAAAATGGCACTGGCGAAGACGGGCGCGGTGGGCTAAAAATTACATCCACCCGCGAATTTCGCGGCGCAAAGGGCGAGAATCGGCGAGGGATGGACTTTCCAAGGATCAAGCGGCTGCCACCGTATGTGTTTAACGCGATCGGCGACCTGTGCCTGAAAGCGCGACGCGCCGGCGAGGATGTAATTGACTTCGGGATGGGCAATCCCGACGGCGCCACGCCGCCGCATATCGTGAGCAAGCTGGTCGAAGCCGCGACCAAGCCGCCCAACCATCGCTATTCGGTCTCGCGCGGAGTGTTCAAGCTCCGCCGCGCGATCACTGATTGGTACGCGCGCCGCTACGGCGTCGAACTCGACCCTGACTCCGAGGCGATCGTGACGATCGGCTCGAAGGAAGGCATCGGACACATGGCGCTGGCGATTCTCGATCAGGGCGACGTCGTACTCGCGCCGACGCCGACCTATCCGATTCATCAGTACGGATGCGTCATCGCGGGCGCGCAGGTGCATGGCGTTCCGCTGCGGTATGGCGAGGAATTTTTTGACCATCTGACCGAGGTGGTTGCGCGATGTTGGCCGCGGCCGAAGTTCCTGATCATGAACTTCCCGCATAATCCGACCACCGCCACGGTGACGCCGGCCTTCATGGAGCGGGTGGTCGAGTTCGCGCACGAGCACGAGCTGATGGTGGCGCACGATTTCGCGTACGCCGACCTCTGCTTCGACGGTTATCGCGCACCGTCGTTCATGGCTGCGCCGGGCGCGCGCGAAATCGGCGTCGAATTCTTCACGCTGTCGAAGAGCTACAACATGCCGGGGTGGCGCGTCGGTTTCGCAGTCGGCAATCGCGAGATGATCGCGGCGCTGTCTCGGCTCAAGTCGTATTTCGATTACGGGATGTTCGCGCCCGTGCAGGTCGCGGCGATCGCGGCGCTCAACGGCCCGCAGGACTGCGTGAACGACATCGTCGAGATGTACCGGCGGCGGCGCGACGCACTGGTCGATGGGCTCAACCGCGCCGGGTGGCCGGTCGAGAAGCCGCGGGCCACGATGTTCGTGTGGGCGCCGATTCCCGAGCCGTTCCGCGCGATGGGCTCGCTCGAGTTTGCGAAGTTCCTGCTCGCGGAAGCCAGGGTCGCCGTATCACCCGGCGTCGGCTTCGGCGCCGACGGCGACGGCTTCGTGCGCTTCGCGCTCATCGAAAACGAGCATCGGATTCGCCAAGCTGTTCGCGGCATCCGCCACGCCTTCAATCAGCGTCTCGGCGCAGCGCCCACGCAAATGGCGAGCGTCTCCTGACCGCCCCGGCGCGCGCCAATCGCAGAGCTTTGCAGCCGGTGCGGATAGCGCTGCTCGGATGCGGCACCGTCGGCAGCGGCGTGGTCAAGCTGCTGCGGCGAAATCGGGAGCTGCTGCGCGAGAAGCTCGGGGCGCCGCTTGACCTGGTCGGCATCGCCGATCGCAGCCTCAAGCCGGATAGCGAACTCGGCATCACTGCGCGGCTCATCACGCGCGATGCTGCCGCGCTCGTCGAGCGCCCCGACGTCGATATCGTAGTGGAGTTGTTCGGCGGCTATGAGCCGGCGCGCAGTCTGATCCTGCGTGCGTTTCGCGCCGGCAAGGACGTCGTTACCGCGAACAAGGCGCTGCTCGCGGGCCACGGCGAGCAGATTTTTCGCGCCGCCGCGCGCGCCGGGGTCGGCATCGGTTTCGAGGCGAGCGTGGGTGGCGGCGTCCCGGTGATCCGGACGCTGCGCGAAGCACTCGCCGGCGATCGGCATCGATCGGTCCATGGCATCGTCAACGGCACCTGCAATTCAATCCTCACCACGATGAGCGAGCGGGGCGACGACTTTTCGGAGGCGCTGGCCGAGGCGCAGCGGCGCGGTCTCGCCGAGGCCGATCCCGCGCTCGATATCGAGGGTCACGATTCGGCGCACAAGCTCTGTCTGTTGGTGATGCTGGCGTTTGGCGTGATGCTGAAGCCGTCGCAGGTCCATACCGAGGGCATCACGCACGTGACGCAGGCCGACATCGTGTATGCGCGCGAACTCGGCTATGCGATCAAGCTGCTGGCGATAGCCAAGGACGATGACGGAGCGATCGAGGCGCGGGTTCATCCGACCATGATCCCAATCCGCAATCTGCTGGCGAGCGTGCGCGACGCCTACAACGCGATCAACGTGCAAAGCGAGGCGCTGGGCTCGACCTTCTACTTCGGCGAAGGCGCCGGCCAGATGCCCACGGCGACCGCCGTGATCGCCGATATCCTGGACATCGCACGCCGGCGAATCGCCGGCCCCTCGGCTCGCGGCTTCCCGCTCGGCTATCCGCTCGGCGCGCTCCGGCCGGCCCGTATCAAGCCCATGAGCGACGTGGTATGCGAGTACTACCTGCGCTTCGCCGCGCGCGATCGTCCGGGTGTGCTCGGCGCAATCGCTTCGGTTTTGGGACGTAATGGAATTTCGCTAGTCTCAGTCATTCAGCAGGGACGAGGAGTGGAAACCACGGTGCCGGTCATCATGCGCACGCATGAAACACGCGAGCGCAACCTGATTCGCGCGCTGCGCCAGATTCGTACGCGCCGGATCGTCGAGGCGGCGCCGGTCTTCATCCGGATCGAGGATCGGCTCTAGGAAGTATGGCTGCGAAATACGAAAAAGCCGCGGCGGTTGAGCGCCGGCTCACGCGATGGCCGGGGTTGATCGAGCATTACCGTCGTTTCCTGCCGGTCAGCGATCGCACGCCTGTGGTGACGCTCAACGAAGGGAACACGCCGCTTATCGAGGCCCCGTCGATCGCCGAGCGCCTTGGTCGCGGCATCAAGCTTTACTTGAAGTTTGAAGGCGCCAACCCGACCGGCTCGTTCAAAGACCGCGGGATGACCGTCGCGATGAGCAAGGCGCTGGGCGAGGGCGCGCGGGTCGCGATCTGCGCGTCGACTGGAAATACCGCCGCCTCGGCGGCCGCCTATGCCGGCCGGGCGGGGATGCGCGCCTTCGTGCTGATTCCGAAAGGCGCGGTAGCGCTCGGGAAGCTTTCGCAAAGCGTGATGCATGGCGCGCGGGTGCTCGAGATCATCGGCAACTTCGACATCTGCCTGAAGGTCGTCCGCGATCTCGCGCGGCACGATCCGGTACGCATCCGGCTCGTGAACAGCGTTAATCCCGATCGGATCGCGGGGCAGAAGACTGCGGCGTTTGAGATTTGCGATCAGCTCGGCGATGCGCCCACGCATCAATTTTTGCCGGTCGGCAACGCCGGCAACATCACGGCCTATTGGGCGGGATACCAGGAGTATCGTGCGGCGGGGTTCGCGACCCGCCTGCCGAAGATGATGGGCTACCAGGCGGCAGAGGCCGCGCCGATCGTGCTCGGCCGTCCGATCGATGACCCGCATACCGTGGCGACTGCGATTAAGATCGGAAATCCGGCGAGCTGGACTGGCGCCACCGCCGCGCGCGACGAGTCGGGCGGCGTCATCGACATGGTTACCGATGCCGAGATTCTTTCGGCCTACCGGCTCATCGCGGCAGGCGGCATCTTCGCCGAACCCGCTTCGGCAGCATCGGTTGCGGGCGCGCTCAAATTCGGCGCCGCAGGCGGCATCAAGCCGGGATCGGTGATTGTCTGCACGCTCACCGGCCACGGGCTCAAAGATCCGGACACGGCACTCAAGAATCTGAGCAATACCATCGTGGTCGAGCCGGAGCTCGACAAGGTGATGAAGATCCTCGAGCGAGAATAGCCGCATCGGGCACGGAGACGGTGATTATGAAGTACGTAATCATCCATGGGGACGGGATGGCCGACTGGCCTTGCGACGAGCTTGGGGGACGCACGCCGCTTGAGGCGGCGCGCAAGCCCCATATGGATTCGATCGCGGCGCGTGGCGAACTCGGCCGCGTCGCGACGATTCCCGCCGGGATGCCACCCGGAAGCGACGTCGGCACGATGACGATGCTGGGGTACGATCCGGCGAAATATCACACGGGACGCGCGCCAATCGAAGCGGCCAGCATGGGAATCGCGATGGGACCGCGTGACCTCGCATTCCGCATGAACCTGGTGACGCTCGCCGACGGCGTCGATGGCGCAGTGATGCAGGACTTCACCGCCGGACACATCAGCAGCGAAGAGGCGGCGCAGATCGTCGCGGACTTGCGTACTGCGCTCGCCGGCGACGGCATCGAACTCTACAACGGTGTCAGCTACCGCCATCTGATGATCTGGCGCGACGGAACGCCCGGCACAAAGCTTACGCCGCCGCATGACATTACCGGTAGATCGACCACAGAATATCTGCCGTCAGGACCGGGTGCAGAGCGATTGTCCGTGCTGATGGATCGCGCGCGCGACGTCCTTCGCGCGCATCCTGTGAATCTGGCGCGCCGCGCCGCAGGAAAAGCCGAGGCGACCTCGATCTGGTTCTGGGGGCAGGGGCTGCGGCCGGCCGTGCCGACGCTCGAAGAACGATTCAAGCTGCAGGGCGGATGTATCTCCGCCGTCGATCTCGTCAACGGCCTCGGCCGCCTGGCAGGACTCGAAATCATCACCGTTCCTGGCGCGACCGGATTCCTCGATACCGATTACGCCGCCAAGGGTCGCTATGGTCTCGACCTGCTGCGCCGTAAGGATTTCCTGCTGCTCCATGTGGAGGCGCCCGATGAGGCCGGCCATATGGGACGCGCCGACCTGAAGATCGAGGCGCTCGAGCGAATCGATGAACTGATCCTCGGACCGATGCTCTCCGGCCTTGCCGCCATGGGCGAGTTCGCGCTCCTGCTGATGCCCGACCATGCCACGCCCTGCAAACTCAAAACGCACTCGAACGATCCGGTACCCTTTGCTATTCTCAGGTCCGCGCAAGCTTCGGCCGCTCCGGCCAACCGGCGTTACACCGAAGCCGACGCCGCTCGCACGGGAATCTTCTTCGAGCACGGTCATCGTTTGATCGAAGCGCTGATAGGCGGCGGAACCAACCTCCAGTAGCGAGAGACGGGCGGCGATGGAACGCAATCTGGCCCTGGAAGTTGTTCGCGCCACTGAGGCGGCGGCTCTCGCTGCGTCGCGCTATATCGGAAAAGGCGACGAGCGGCTCGCTGATCGCGCGGCGTGCGAGGGGATGCGCGCGGCGCTCAACTCGATCGCGATGGACGGTCATATCGTCATCGGCGAGGGCGATCAGGACGTCGCTGACATGCTCTACGCAGGCGAGATCGTCGGCACCGGGATCGGTCCGGAGGTCGATGTCGCGCTGGACGCGCTGGAAGGCTCGCTGATCGTCGCGACCGGCGGTCCCAACGCGCTCGCATGTGTCGCGCTCGCCGAGCGCGGCAAGTTGATACGATGCCCCGATACCTACATGGACAAGATCGCGGTCGGACCGATCGGCCGCGGCCTCCTCAGTCTCGACCGTTCGCCGACGGACAACCTGAAGGCGCTCGCTGAAGCCAAGAACGTTTATGTCGAGGACTTGCGCGTGGCGATTCTCGATCGCCCGCGCCATGAGAAGTTGATCGCCGAGGTGCGCAAGGCCGGCGCGGGAATCAAGCTCCTCTCAGCCGGCGATCTGTCGGCTGCCCTCGCTACCACGCGCGCCGATGGCGAAGTCGATATTCTGATGGGCGTGGGCGGCGCGCATCAAGGCGTGCTTGCGGCAGCGGCTATCCGCTCGGCCGGCGGCGATATGCAATGCCGCTTCGTGCCGCGCAACGCGCAGGAGACCGAGGCTTGCCTCGCTGCTGGAATTCTCGATCTGCAGCATCGCTATGGCCTGGAGGATCTGGCGGGCGACAATGTGATGTTCGCGGCGACCGGCGTCACCACCGGCGACTATCTCAAGGGCGTGCGATTCTTCTCGGGCGGCGCGATGACCAACAGCGTCGTGATGCGCTCGAAAACCCGCACCGTGCGCTTCATCGAAGCGATTCATCATTTCGACTTCAAGCCGGAGTATTGATTTGGAGCCGCTTCGCACACGCAAGAGAAGAGAAGATCGCAGCGCAACCATCGCCCGCCTCGAGGCTCGGATCAAGCAACTCGAGGCAACCATCGCACGCTTCCGCGACGCGCTCGAACATCTGGAAAAGCGGATGCTCCTGCGCTTGCGCGGCGAGGAGTTTTGTCGCGTATGCGGCCCGGATCGCAGCCGGGGCAAGCCTCCCAATCCGCCGATCAGCGACCTCGAACGGACTTTCTGCAAGGCTCATCATGGCGCGGCCGCGAAAGCGAAACGTAAGAAACCGCAGCGTCTGCCTCTCGATTGGGAAGAGGTCGAGCGCCTCGCCCGCTAAGTTTTTCGCTAACCCACCACGCCCGCCGCTCTGAGCGAGGCGATTTCCTCGCGCGATACACCCAGTTCACCGAGCACTTCGTCGGTGTCCTGTCCGAGCCGCGGCGCTGGACGACGAATCTCCTGCGGCGTGCGCTCGAAACGCGCGGCGGGCCGCGTCTGCCGCGTACGGCCGACCGTCGGATGCTGATACTCTACGATCAAGCCGTTGTGCTGCACCTGCGCATCTGCGATGACCTCAGCCGGCTTCAGGATTGGCGCGCACGGCACCTGTTCGCGATCGAGGATCGCGAGCCATTCGGCGGAGGTCTTCGTCTTCAGCGCCTGACCGGTTAAGTCGAAGCGAGCGT
Source organism: Pseudomonadota bacterium (assembly GCA_021324855.1). Classification (GTDB taxonomy): domain Bacteria; phylum Desulfobacterota; class Binatia; order Binatales; family Binataceae; genus JAJPIG01. The sequence goes on from JAJPIG010000025.1 coordinate 10,533, forward strand.
CCGCGTTTGCGATGCGATCCGCCTGGGTGCGAAAGCGCGGATCGTCGAGCCATTCGGGATGTTCGAGCGCCCGGCAGGTGGCCCGCCATTCATCGTCGCCGACCGCCGCCATCGTGATGTAGCCGTCGGCGGTTTCATAGACCAAATCGCGCACGTTGGGCTGAACGAAGTGCTCCGAATCCGGATACGTGTAGTTGTCCATCTCCTCGGGCCAGAGAAAAGAGACCACCGCGTCGAGCATCGCGAGCCGCACGTGCTGACCTTCTCCCGTGCGCTGGCGCGCGAAGAGCGCCGCGGTCATCGCCTGTGCGGCGGTCAGCGCGGTTACCTTGTCGGAGACGATCACCCGTACCATTTGCGGCCGTCCGGTTCGGCGATCGCTTTGGATTGACGCGACGCCGGCCGAGGCCTGAATCACCGGATCGTAGGCACGCTTGTGCGCGAGCGGACCGTTTTCGCCAAAACCGGAAATTGAAACGTAAACCAGGTCGGGCTTGATGCGCCGCAGGTCCGGCTCGCCCAGGCCGATCCGTTCGGCGGTACCGGGCCGAAAGTTCTGTGCGAACAGATCGGCGGTCGCGATGAGCCGATACATCAGCTCGATCCCGCGGCGCTGCTTCAGATCGATTACAATCGAGCGCTTATTGCGCCCCAGCATCGCGAACCCTGGCGCCATCCCGATCGGCCTTCCGCGCGCGCGTCCCGGATCGCCAACCTTCGGCGGCTCGACCTTGATGACGTCGGCGCCCTGGTCGGCCAGCATCATGGTGGCCATCGGGCCGGCCAGCATGTGCGTCACGTCGATTACGCGAATTCCGGCAAGCGGTCCCGCCATCGGCATGCTCCTTCTTTTATCCAGAGCAATAGTCCCGCGCTGCGAACTGGAAGTCCATCGCTTCTTGACACGGCGACTACCGCAGCAAAGTCTTTCGTAACAATCGAAACCAGAGGAGCATGCATTGGAGCTGAAGCATCTGCAGTTCGACGCAGCCGCCGTCGCGACGATGACCGTCAAGCGTCCCCAGGCGCTCAACGCGCTCAATCGCGAGGTACTGAACGAGATTCTCGATGTCCTGCACGTAATTCGGCGCGATCCGTCGATTCGCGTGCTGATCATCACCGGCGCGGGTGAACGCGCTTTCGTCGCCGGCGCAGACGTGGCCGCGATGGCGAAAATGTCGGCGCTCGAGGGGCTCGAATTTTCCAAGTTCGGGCATCACGTGATGAACCTTATCGAGGAGCTGCCGATTCCCGTGATCGCGGCAGTGAACGGTTTCGCGCTGGGTGGCGGGCTGGAGCTGGCGCTCGCCTGTGATCTGATCATCGCGAGTGATAAAGCACGCTTCGGCCAGCCGGAAATTAATCTTGGCTTGATTCCGGGCTTTGGCGGCACGCAGCGCCTGCCACGGAGGATCGGGCTGAATCGCGCACGCGAGGTCATCTTCGCGGGCGAGATGTTCGACGCAAAAACCGCCTTTCAATGGGGCTTGGTGACGCAGGTCGTCGAACCGGGAGACCTGATGACCGTGGCGCGGAGTCTTGCCGAAAAGCTTGCTCAGAAACCGGCCGTCGCGCTTGCGCAGGCGAAGACCGCGATGCGCGCGGCGCTCACGATGACCGAGGAATCCGGCCTGCGTTTCGAGCAGCAGGCCTTCGGGGTCTCTTTCGCGAGCGCCGATCGGATCGAAGGGACCACGGCGTTCGTCGAGAAACGCCCACCGGTCTGGCGGCATCGCTAGCGATCGGTCGCGCCGCATTCTATAGCGCCCGAAGGAAGTCTAAGCTAAAAGTTGAAGTACGGAGCTTTGGGCTCCGTTATGAGCAGTGGGGCCGCTGGAGGCGCCGCATGCCGATGGACTTGGAACTTAACGACGCACAGCGACAGACCCGCGACACCGCGCGCCGCTTCGCGCGTGAACGCTTGGCGACGGCTGCGGTTGAGACCGACCGGACGCATCGTTATCCCGCTGAAGTCATTGCGGAGCTTGGACGGCTCGGCATGATGGGCGTGTTCGTGCCCGAGAAGTGGGGCGGTGCGGGGCTCGATAACGTGAGTTACGCCCTGGTCATCGAGGAATTGTCGGTTGCCTGCGCGGCCACCGGCGCGATCGTCTCGGCCCATTCGTCGCTCGCCACTTGGCCGATCCTCGCACTCGGCAATGACGCGCAGCGAAGTCGGTTCGTGCCGCGGATGGCGTCGGGCGAATGGGTTGGATGCTTCGCGCTTACCGAGCCGCAGGCGGGTTCCGACGCGGCCGCGCAGCGGACCCGGGCAGTCATCGACGGTGATTCATACGTGCTCAACGGCACCAAGAATTTCATCACCAACGGTCCGCAGGCGGCGGTCGCGGTAGTGTTCGCGACGACCGATCCCGCGCAGGGCCATCGCGGGGTCAGCGCGTTTGCGGTTGAAACCTCGACCCCCGGGTGGCAGATCGCGCGGACCGAGGACAAGCTCGGTATCCACGGCGCGCACAGCGCGCAAATCAGCATCAACGATCTGCGGGTGCCGCGTACGAATCTGATTGGCGAAGAGGGTGACGGCTTTCGCATCGCGATGAAGACGCTCGATGGCGGGCGCATCGGCATCGCGGCGCAGGCGGTCGGAATTGCACGCGCTGCGCTCGAAGATTCGCTCGCGTACGCGAATACACGCAAGGCCTTCGGCGGTCCGCTTGCGCGCCATCAGGCGATCCAGTTCAAGCTCGCCGACATGGCGCTCGAGGTGGACGCGGCGCGGCTGCTGACGCTGCGCGCCGCCGCGGTTAAAGACAGCAATCGATCCTGCACGCGCGAGGCGGCGACCGCGAAGCTCTATGCCGCGGAAACCGCGATGCGCGCCACGACCGAGGCAATTCAGATTCACGGCGGTTATGGCTATACGCGCGAGTTCAAGGTCGAGCGCTATTTCCGCGATGCCAAGATTACCGAAATCTACGAGGGCACCTCGGAGGTGCAGCGGATGGTGATCGCGAGCCATCTGGTAGGCAGACGCTGAGGTGTCGGGATGAACGGCAAGCGTGAATGGATGGAACGGACGTACGCCGGCGCAGCCGAGCGTCCGGCGCGCTTCTCGACGGTCTCCGACCTCGAAATCGAACCGCTTTATACGCCCGGGGACCTCACCGGCACCTATGACGAGAAGCTCGGCTACCCGGGCGAGTATCCGTACACGCGGGGCGTCTACGGCTCCATGTATCGCGGGAAGCTCTGGACGATGCGTGAATTTGCGGGGTATGGGCTGCCCGCGGATACCAATGCGCGCCTGCGTTTTCTGCTCGAGCACGGACAGACCGGTCTGTCGATCGCCTTCGATATGCCGGCGTTGATGGGTTATGACGCCGATCACGAACGCGCGCAGGGCGAGGTCGGCCGCGAAGGCGTCGCGGTCAGCTCAATTCACGACATGCTGGCGCTTTTTGATCGCATTCCGCTCGCGGACGTCACCACTTCGATGACCATCAACTGCACGGCGTCGGTGGCGCTCGCGATGTATCTGGTGGTCGCGGAGCGTCAGGGCGTGCCGTGGGAGCGCGTCGCGGGCACGATCCAGAATGACATGCTCAAGGAGTTCATCGCGCAGCGGGAATGGATCTCGCCGCCGGAGCCGTCGCTCAGGATCGTCACTGATATGATCGAGTTCTGCGCGCGCCGCGTGCCGCGATGGCACCCGGTGTCGATCTCCGGCTACCACATCCGCGAAGCGGGGGCGACCGCCGTCCAGGAACTCGCGTTCACGATTGCCGACGGCATTTGCTACGTCGAAGAGGCGCTGCGGCGCGGGCTCGAGGTCGATGATTTCGCTCCGCGGCTCTCGTTTTTCTGGGACCTGCACAACGATTTTCTCGAGGAGATTGCCAAGCTCCGCGCGGCGCGCCGGATGTGGGCGCGGCTGATGAAGGATCGCTTCGGCGCGAAGAATCCACGCTCGATGATGCTGCGGACGCACGCGCAGACCGCCGGCGTCTCGCTGACGGCGCAGCAGCCCCTGAACAATGTCGTTCGCGTCGCGATTCAGGCGCTCGCCGGCGTGCTCGGCGGCGTCCAGTCGATGCATACCAACTCGATGGACGAGACTTACGCGCTGCCGACCGAAGAGGCAGTGACGGTCGCGCTTCGCACGCAGCAGATAATCGCCGAGGAGACCGGCGTCATCAACACAATCGATCCGCTCGGCGGCAGCTATGCGATTGAAGCGCTGACCGATCGCATCGAGCGCGACGCGCTGCGCTACATCGATCACATCGACGAGTTGGGCGGGATGATCGCGGCCATCGAACGGGGCTACCCGCAGCGCGAGATCGCCGAAGCGGCGTTCACCTATCAACGACAGCTCGAGCAGGGCATCAAGACTGTGGTCGGCGTGAACAAGTACCAGATGAACGACGGACAGCGAATCGAGAGGCTGATAATCGATCCGGCCATCGAGGCGGCGCAGCGCGAACGCGTGCGCCAGATGAAGCAGGCCCGCAACGGCGTCGCGGTTCGCGAAGCGCTTCAGCGCGTCGGCGAGGCCTGCCGTTCGGGCGAGAATCTGATGGACCCGATTTGCGAAGCGGTGCGGCGCGAGGCGACGCTCGGCGAAATCAGCGATGTCTTCCGCGCCGAGTTCGGTGTCTACACCGATCCGGGGTGGCTGTGAGCGATGGACGGACGGCGAATCAGAATCCTGGTGGCCAAGCCCGGACTCGACGGACACGATCGCGGCGCCAAGATCATCGCGCGGGCGCTGCGCGACGGCGGCTTCGAGGTCATCTATACCGGGCTCCATCAGACGCCCGAGATGATCGCCGAAGCCGCGATGCAGGAGGACGTTGACGCCGTGGGACTGAGCGTGCTTTCCGGCGCGCACATGACGCTCTTTCCTGAGGTTATCCGGATGCTGAAGGAGCGCGGCGCAGCGGACGTGGTCGTATTCGGCGGCGGGATTATTCCGGAAGACGACGCGCGCCAGCTTGCGACGCTCGGCGTAAAGGCGATCTTCACTCCGGGGGCGACGACTGAAGAAATCATCAAGTGGGTGCGCGACAACGTGCACCCGCGGGCCTAGCGATGGACTTCGATCTTACCGACGAGCAGCGCCAGATTCGCGAGACTCTCGCCGCCTTCGCAGAGCGTGAAATCAAGCCGCATTCGGCTGAGTGGGACCGCAACGAGCATTTCCCGCGCGAGGTCGTCGAGAAACTCGGCGCGCTCGGTTTCATCGGCGTCTCGTTTGCCGAAAAATACGGCGGCGGCGGGGCGGACACACTCTCGCAGGTGCTGGTGGTCGAGGGCCTCTCGCGCTACGACGCTTCGGTCGGACTCACATGCGCCGCGCACATGTCGCTCGGTAGCGGGCATATCGCGCTGTTCGCATCGGAAGAGCAGAAGGCGCGCTACCTGCCCGACCTGGTAAGCGCAAAGAAGCTCGCGGCCTGGTGTCTGACCGAGCCCGATTCGGGTTCCGATGCCGCCGCGCTGCGCACCAGCGCGGTTCGCGACGGTGACCACTACGTCATCAACGGCAGCAAGCTTTTCATCACCAACGGTAACGTCGCCGAGGTGTTGGTAGTGATGGCGCGGACCGACCCGTCGCGCGGCCACGACGGAATCTCCGCGTTCATCGTCGAGCGCGGGATGCCGGGCCTGAGCAACGGCCGCAAAATCGAAAAGCTCGGGATGCGCGCGTCGGACACCGCTGAAGTGATCTTCGAGAACCTGAGTGTGCCGGCGTCGAATCTGATCGGGGAGCCGGGGCAGGGTTTCCGTCCGCAGACCGTAAGCGTGCTGGAAGGCGGACGCATCGGGATTGCGGGCTTTGCGGCCGGGATCGCACGCGGCGCGCTCGAAGACTCAATCGCCTACGCGCGCGAGCGCCGCCAATTCGGCAAGCCGATCGCGGATTTCCAGGCGATCCAGTGGATGCTCGCCGACATGGCCACTCGCATCGATGCCGCCTGGATGCTCACCTGCCGCGCGGCGAAACTTCGCGATGCGCGTCGGCCGTTCGGACGCGAGGCCGCGATGGCGAAATTGTGCGCGTCGGAGGCCGCGATGTGGGCGACGACCAAGGCCGTCCAAATCCATGGCGGCTACGGCTACGTGACGGACTTTCCGGTCGAGCGTTACATGCGCGATGCGAAGATCGCGGAAATCGGCGAAGGCACCAGCGAAGTGCAGCGCATGATCATCGCGAAATCGATCCTGCGCGATGGCGCGACGCCCGCATAATTAATCAGAATAGCGGAGCGGCGGTCGGCTCGGGCGCGGGCGATGCGCCGGCGGCCGTTAGAAGCTGATTCTCAAGCACACCTCGCGAGACACACGCGACGTTGTTGGTCTGCGAGCTGAAAGCATAGACCGCGTTGAGATCGGCCGTCACCGTCACGAAACTCGCATTGCGGCTGCTGCGGGACACCTTGATGGTCGCGATAGCCGAGCTTGATTGCAGCGTGTCAAGCAGATTCATCGCGCCGACCTTGCAGTAGGCCCATCGATTCCAGGTTTGCGTATCGGGCGCCTGGCATCGCGCGACGAGAGTGCCGGTCTTTTCGTTCTCGCTCTGAAGCGTACAGGACCCCGGCGCCGTCAGGTAATTCCTGAGCGATGCGAACACGGCACGCTGCGAACGGCTGACGGCCGCACTTTTCGGAATGAGGCGCGGCGCAATCGTCTGCGCACGAGCGTGCCCGGTAAATGAAACCGACATCATAAGCGCAATGATCGCGATAAATGTTGCTGTTCGCATCCAGAGCTCGAGGTTTATGCGCCGGCCGTCGCTTCCATCGTAGCGATAAAGTCACGTTCGGCGGTCTCGCGCGGACCCACGGGGAACGGGACCGGCAGCGTGATACCGGCGGCGCGGAAGCGCGCGATCATTGCTCGCGCCTCGTCCGGCGAACCGAAAGCCGCGAGTTTGCGCGCCGATGCATCGCTGATCGCGCCGGGGGCATCGTCGCGCCGATTCTCCTTCCACAGCCGCCTGACCTCGGCAAACTCGGCAGCGAGCCCATAGCGCTCGAACATCCGATTGTAGTTGTCGACGAAGCCGTAGCCCACAAGCTCGCGTTTGAAGGCATCCAACGCGACCCGCTCGTCGGGCGTGACGCACATACGGATGTAGATCGCGCGGTCGATCTCGGCGGGTTTGCGGCCGGCCCGGCTCGCGCCCGCGTCGACCTCGGCGAGCATCGCGGGGACCGCTTCCGCGGGCGAGTAGTTCAGCAGGACGCCGTCGGCGATTTCGCCGGCGAGTCGGAGCATCGGCGGGTTCAGGGCCGCGAGGTAGATCGGCGGCGCGGGATACGAGGGACGGAAGCCGAGCCGAAAATCAGTGCGATAGATTTCGCCCGCAAACTTCGCGCGACCCTCGGTAAAAAGCTGGCGCATGATCGCGACGCACTCGCGCATCGCAGTCACCGGCTTGCGGTAGGCCGCGCCGTGCCAGCGCTCGACGATAATCGGGCTTGAGACGCCGAGCCCGGCGATCGCGCGTCCGCCGGAAATTTCATTAAGCGTCAGAAAGGCGATCGCCGTTGCCGCGGGCGTGCGAATCTGTATCGGCAGGACGCCGCTTGCGACCCGAATGCGCGACGTTGCGCAGGCGAATGTGGTCAGGCTGACGAAGCCGTCGGCGCTGCCCGCCTCGGCCATCCAGAGTGAATCGTAACCCAGCTCTTCGGCGCGGCGCGCAAGATGCGGGAAGCGTCCCGGCAATCCAGCGCCGAGCGTCATATGCAAACCGATCCGCTTTACCGTGTCAGTCATGCTATCGCGAGCTTTCCTTTCAGCTTATCGCCGGCGCCGCCAGCGAGCCATGGATGTAATAGGGCTCGGGACCCGGCGGATGCGGCAATAGTTGGAGCATGAACTCAAGGCGCTTGCGCGCCGCGGCAGTGGGCTGAAGTTTGAGATGAAGATCGAGCCGGCTTTCCGGAAGATCGGCGGCGAATTGAATCGTGCCGGTTGCGCTGCCGGTGAAATCGCCACCCTTCCCGGTGAGCCGCTCGATGGTGAGCAGGCCGTGATCGAGATGCGCCGTGCCGTTGAGGTCGCCGAGCCTGAGACTCGGCAGACCGCGGACAATCCGGATCGTACACGCGCCGATCTGAAGATGCATTTCGCCCGTACCGAGCATCGGGTCCGCGCCCGGGAGCGAAGCTTTGAGAGTTCCTGATAAGCGGCCGCGCAGGTTGATCCCGTAACGCGCGAGCTGCCGGTAGCGGCTCAAATCGAGTCCGTTCGCATCGACGCCGAGACCAATGCCGTTGCTGACATGGTAGAGAACGAGATCCAAAGATCCGCCGTAAAGCTCTGCGCTCACGTCGACGCCCGGCCGCGCCAGCAACAGCGAGCCGAGCGCCGGCGAGAGCGTTACGGTTGCGCCGTCGAGAAGCGGCGGCGATCCGGGAATGAGCGTATCGGTAAGCGTGACGCCGTCGAGTTCCGCACCGATTGGCAGACGTGCGCGATGATCCGTGTAGGTGAGCGAGAGATTAAACGGCGCAAGCAGCGATGCGAGCGCGTCGCCGTACGGAAAATTCGACGCGAGGAAGACCAGGAACAGGACCAGGCCGAGTCCGCCGTATCCGATCGCGAGCCGATGCCGGCGCCAGAACTCAGCGGTCAACAGCACGTGCGCGAAGTCAGGCATTCTTGGCCAGGGCGACGCAGGTCATGTCGACGTCGTAGCTGTGTGAGTCCTGGAAGCGGCGCTTGATATGGATCGTCGAGACCCGGACCGGCACTGACAGCGTCTGCAGGCTGTAGAGTGCATCGACAAGCTGCGGCAGACTCAAATTCGTGAGCTGAAGATCGACGCTGTATTCGACCAGACCGTCGGCAACTTTGCGATCGACGCCGGGAGTGATCGAGCCGACTTTCTCGCGTCCGACGGTGTCGCTCAGCGATTTTTCGACCACTGAGAAAAGTGAGAAATCCTTGCCCCCCGGAACGGTATGCTTGTGCGCTTGCGCGAGGTCGGCTTTGAGCCGCAGGTAAGTCTGCGTCATCGCGCGAACGTCGGCCAGTTGATGCTGACGTTCGACGATGCGATCGCTCAGGTCCTGCCGCAAATCGATGATCGGCAGGTAGATGAAATTGTAAGCAAGGAAGATCGCGAACAGTCCTCCGGCAATCTGCACCAATCGTTTTTCGCGCGGCTCGAGCCGGGCATAATAGGCGCGCGCCTGGTTGAGATAGGGAGCAACCGTCTCGCGGAGACGTGCGAAGTGCGGTCCAAGCGCTGCGCCCAGCGCGGCCCTGACGGCATTCCGGGCGTTGTCAATGAGGTCGCGCAGCCCGTCGAGCATAATCACTCCGCTGCAGCCGGCGCGGGTGTTTCACGCGCGACGGCGCTCAGTTGAAAGTCGACCTTCCCGTCGGTCCCGGCCTTGGCGTTTGCGACCTGAACGTCATCGAAGTAACCGTTGCGCTTAAGCGCAAGCTTCACCTGATCGATGGTGGTGAAGGAGTTCGCCTTGCCCGTCATCTTGATCGTACCCTCTTCGATCGTGACGTCGGTCATCTCGACCGGCAGCCCGCGACGCAAAGCGTTCGAAACCGCGAGCAGGATGTTCAATGGCGTGCCATGGCCGCCGTTTTCGCCCAGCAGCTTGAGCTGCTTGCGCATTCCGGCGATTTCGCGGCGCAGCTTCTCCCGCGCCTCGCTGCCCGGGACGCCATTTCCGAGCGCGGGCGCAGCGGCGGCTGCAAGCTGGGCGTCGATCGCATGGAGGCGGCGCAGATCGATCGAGAGCCCAAGGACGAAGTGGATCAGCGCGAGCAGAGCCAGCCCGGCCATGAGAGCGGCGCTGAGTCTGAATGGCGCAAGGTCTCCGGTGCGGCCGTGAAACGCGAACTCGCCGTGGCGGAAGTTGAGTAGCTCCGCCGGATTATCAGGCGTTTCACCGATCAGCATCGCCAGGCATCCGCTGAATCTGGCAGCATCGCGAGGCGCGCCGCCAAACGGCCGGCCAAGGTCAAATTCCTCGGCAGGACGGACCTTGAGGGCCAAGGCTTCCGTAATCTGCGTGCTCACCCGAGGCAGAACTGCGCCAGACCCAGTCAGGACCAGTTCGGCGTCTTCGGCGTCGACCTGATGGGCCAGCATCATCTGGCGGACGGAGTTCAGAATCGCGGCGCCGGGCGCGGTCGGAAGTGGAGTAGTGGCGCCGCGCGCCGGTCCCGGCGTTGCGATCGTGCGCATCGCGCGCGGTGCGCCGGCTTCGTCGAGCAGCACGAGCGAGGCCGAGGTATGGTCGACGTTGACGATCAGATATGATCCGCGGTGGCCGTTGCGATGGCGGGCCATCAGGAGCGCCAAGGCGAGCGCGCTCAGCGTGACGGTTTTCGGATCGAGCCCCGCATGGGCGAGCAGCTCGAGATGCTCGCGGATATGGTCGCGACTTGCGTAGGCCGCGATCACCCGGGTCTGGTCGCCGTTTTGGCCGAGCCGGGCGAAGGCGACAACCGCATCGTCGACCGGGAAAGGCAGATGCTCTTCGAGTGCGAACGGTACGATCTGGTTGAGCCGGCGGCGATCCTTAAACGGTAGTTCGAGCATGCGCTTCGCGACGAATTCGCCGGGCAGAGCCGAGAGCACGATATCGGGCTTGCCGGCGGCGCCGACCAGACGCTTGATCGCCGTTGAGAGATCCTCTTCGTCCGCGGCGCGCTGATCCTCGAACAGTCCGACCAGGCCGAAGCTGTTCCATGTGCGCTCGGCAACCGCGGCGCGCACCCAGTCGCCGTCGATTTCGAGCGCCATGATTCGCTGCGCCATGCGGCCCGTCCCCTCCTTAATACTCGTTCCATCCGGTCAAGATCGCAGTCCCATTGGGATTGCTGCGAAAGCTCGCATAGATGAAGCGCCGAGCCCCCGCGTACGTCCCCACCCCGCTAATCGTAAAGTAACTGCTGGTGGTCGTTAAGAGCCTCATCAAGTCGGCCGAGTTCTCACCCACGCCCGGCAGGTTGCCGATATCGGTGATGTTCTGGAAGGGCTCGCGTGTCCGTGCTTCAACGATTTCCTTAACCAACGAGCCGTTGCTGGCCAGTTCGGGCGAGAGTGATGCCAAAAGCTCGGGCGGTGCAGTATTGGCATTAACCCGCGGTTCGGGAGCAACCGTCAGAAACTGTCGCAGCACCATGAAGGTGGGAGTATCAACCCCGCGGATCATTCGCAGGTCGCCAATGCCCGGCATGGGGCCGTTTCGCGGCTCATACGGCGGCGTCAGGCGCATGTAGTAGTCGGCCTCGGCGCCGCCATCGGGAGTCTCGACGCTGTCGGGATCGAGCCAATCAATGATCGCGGGGATTATCTGCGGATCGAGCTCGAGAATCGCGAACAGCCGCTGAAGGACCTGCTCGATGTTCTGGTTCACCGCACCGGTGCGCGGATTGACGAGCTGATTGATGTCGAGCTTGCGGGCATCGTCCACGATCGAGACCGTCGCCGTGCCGCCGTCCATCGGAACCGGCGGAAATGGCGCCGCCCACGGCTGCGTCAGCGCATAAAAGTTCTGCTGCGACATCGCGTTCATCCGCGCTTGCTGCGCGAGCAGCGCGAGGCCCACGTTGACAGCCGACCGGGCGAGGTATTCCGCGCGCAACTCGTTCGCCTGGTTGGCGGCCGATCGATAACCGAGCGCGCTCGAGGTGGTGAAATCGACTACCAGGATCGTCATCAGCGCGACCGCCATCAGCGTCGCCAAGAGCGCCACACCCCGACTGGATTCGCGCAACCGCTTCACCATTGCAGCACCGCCATCGGAATCGACACCTGAGTCGAAAAGTCGACCGGATGGCCGCGGCTGTCGGCGATCTGCAAGTCAATCGACAAGGCGAGCGGAAGCTGCCGTCCGGGCGGAAGGCTCGCCGAGTTCCAGCTCTCCTGCCAGAGCGAGCCGTCGAAGTAGCGTATATGCAGCGACAGCAGGTTGTTGGCGAGGACCGCGGGGCTGGTGGTCGAAGCTCCCGTGAGCAGCGCACTCTGAACGCTGCGACTGAGAATCGACCAGCCAGGACGGGCGGGATTCGGCGCCGTCGAGTAAGTCACGACCTGCTCCGCGCCGAAGCCGTCGAGGCTCATGCTGTGGCTCAGGTCAAGCGTGGAGATCGTCACGCTGTCGAGCGGCTTGCCGTTGCTCATATGCCCCAGTCCCAGCAGCATCACGCGGCTCGGGACCACCGCGGTCTGCACCGCATCGCGGAACTCGTTGCTGAGCGTCCATAGCAACGCGCGTCCCTCATGATCGACGTCGATGCGATCTTCGGCCTGGACCTTGCCATGCGACACCGCGCTGAATGATTCGGCGATCATCGCCATCACGATGCCCAGGATTAACACGGCGAGCATCAGCTCGATCAGCGTGAAGCCCGGCGCGAGGCGCCGCCGTATACGGAGGATCATGGCGTCCCCGGCGGCGCCTGCTGGCCACCGCCCGCAGGCAGCTCCATCGGCGTCGGATTGTGCAGCATCTCCGAAAGCTCGAAATGGCGGCCGAAGCCGGGGCCATAGCGCACGACGATCGTGACCTTGCGCAGGTCCGGGAAGATTCCTGATTCGGTGACCGTTCGCTGCCATTTGAAATTCGATAATTGTCCGGAAAGCGTTTTATCGAAGGCACCGCTCGTCTGGCCGAGGTCGGGAAAGCGCTCGAGCTCCGCCTGCGTCATCAGGTTCTGCGCCAGCATGGCGGCCTGCGTCAGCTCGCGCGCGCGAATCACACTCTGGAGATCCTGATGGTCAAGCGAGAGAAGGGCGAGCATCGCGATCCCCAGCACGGCGATCGCGATCATCACTTCGAGCAGGGTGAAGCCACCGTTTTGCATCCGCCGGTTTATGCGGGAGCGCGTGAAGTTCATTGGACGCCGAGCTGCGCCTGGCTCGGATTGATGTCACCGGGGATGATAGACACCCGCCCGGTCAACGGATTGATCGCCAGCGTGAAGACTTCGCCGTTGGAGGCATCCAGATGAATAACCGTCGCATCCACCCATCCGGTCGGATAGAACAGGCAGCCGACGATCCCGCGGGTCGCGGTGCCGAGCGTGCCGATCGTCACGTCACGGATCCGGATTCCGGGTGGCATCGCAACCTGGCCGAGGACACCGCCGACGGGATGAAAAGTTGCCATCGGTTGATAAGGGTCGAGGCTCGTGACGAAGTAGCTGTTCGTATCGAGATCGAAGTTTAGGCGCATCACCATTTGTTGGCTTGCCGCAGCGTCATATAGATAGGTCGCGCGGCCCGCCAGTCGTCGCGCCTCGCTCTTGAGCCGCGCCCCCGTCAGTCCGCCGAAGTAGGGCAATGCGATGGTCATGATAAGGCCCATGATGAAGAGCACGATCGCGATTTCGAGCAGCGTGAAACCCGGTACGCAGCCATGGCGGTTACGGCCGGGCGAAGGCCGGCCGCGCGCGGCGGCGCTTCCCGGCGCCGTCGGACGCTCGATGAACATGCGCGTTACTGCCCGCCGGACGAGCCGTCGATATCCGCGTTCTTGCCTTCGCCGCCCTCGACTCCGTCGGCGCCGAAGGACTTGAGCACATAGCTGTTGCCATCACTCTGATAAAAATACGGATGGCCCCACGGATCGGCCGGGACCTGCTCGATATATCCGCCCTGCTCGTAATTCGTGGGAATGTTGCCGCTGCTCGGCGCTGAGACCAGCGCCTGCAGCCCCTGGTCGGTGGTGGGATAAGAGCCGTTGTCGAGGTAGTAACGATCGAGTGCGGTCTTGATTTCTGAGATGTCAGCCTCGGCCTTCGTACGCTTGGCCTTGTCGGTCGCGCCGCGCAGGCTCTGGACGACGATGGTTGCCAACAGACCGAGAATCAGGATGACCACCATGATTTCGATCAGGGTGAAGCCCTCCGAGTAGCCGGCTCTTGTTCGCTCCATGGGGATTGCCTCCGTTGCGGGGCTCATCGCATCAACTGATTGAGCTGGAAGATCGGCATCAGGACCGCCAGCATCATAAAGACGATACCAGCCGCCATCGCCAGCGTCATCACGGGCTCCAGCACCGTGGTCACCTGCGAAAGCGCGGCGGCGACCTCGCGTTCATAGGAGTCGGCGACCCGCTCGAGCATCGGCTCAACCTCGCCCGAACGCTCGCCGACGCGAATCATTTCGACGAGCAGCGGGGGGAAAAGGCCGCTCTGGCCGAGCGTCTGGGCCATCCCGTGGCCTTCGCGGATGCTCACGCGGCTGTTCTCGATGGCTTCTGCCAGCAGGCGGTTGTTGACGACGCGCTTGACGGCATCGAGCGCCGGCAACAACTGCACGCCGCTCGAGAGCAGCGTCGCGAGCGTGCGGGCGAAGCGCGCGCAGATGACCTTGATCACGGTCGGTCCGATGTATGGGACTTTGAGCAGCGTGCGATCGTAAAAACGCCGGCCCCGCGGGGTCGACAGCCCGAGCATGATGCCGCCCGCGATCGCGAGGATTCCCAGCAGGATCAGCATCCAGTAGCCGATCAGGAAATTCGACAGGGCGATCAGAATCTGCGTCGTCATCGGCAGCGCCGCATGGCTCTGCTGGAAGATGGTCGCGACCTGCGGCACCACATAGGTCACGAGAAACGTCATGATCGCCGCGCCGACGCACAGCATGATAATCGGATAGGTGAGCGCGCCGCGCACCTTCGCGATAAATTCCGCCTGCTTCTCGCCGTAGTCGGCGAGGCGATTCAACACGATCTCGAGCGCGCCGGCCGCTTCGCCTGCGCGCACCATACCGACGTACAGGTCCGAGAAGGCGTTGCTGTGCATCGCCAGGGCGTCGGCGAGCGACGATCCCTCGCGCACCCGTTCGCGCACCTGCGAGAGAATCTTCTTGAGCGCCGGACGCGGAGTCTGCTCGGCGAGCGTGCCGAGCGCCTCGACCAGTTGGACGCCTGCGCCGAGCAGGGTCGCGAGCTGGCGGCTCATCAGGGAGATTTCAGGCTGGGGGATGCGGCCGCCGAACGACGGCATCCAATCGCGCAGCGATCGCGTGCGTGCGGCAACCTCTTCGTTCAGTTCGGTGGGGAAGATGCCGAGCGAGCGCAGTTTGCCGCGGGCGTTGCGTGCGCTGTCGGCGTCAACCACGCCCGCCACCGAGCGCCCGTCCGCGGAAAGTCCACGATAGGCAAAAACCGGCATCCTAAACTACCGATGCGCGACGCGATGCGGGTCTAGAGAATATCTTCCTGCGTAACACGCAACAGTTCTTCGACCGTGGTCTCGCCGGCAAGGATGCGTTCGGCGCCCTCCTGGCGCAGCAGCTTCATCCCTTTGGCAGTGCACGAGCGGCGGATCATCGAGGCGTCCGCCTTCTGCATCACGAGCGCGCGGACGTCATCGTCCATGATCATCAATTCCTGGATCGCCGTGCGTCCGCGATAACCGGTGTTGCGGCAATGACGGCATCCGGAAGGATTCGGCCGATAGATGGTCTGCCCGCGAAACGCGTCGGGTTTGAGTCCGATGCGAACCAGCTCGGCCGGCGCCGGCTGATAGGGCTCGCGGCAATCGGGACAGACTCTGCGCACCAGCCGCTGGGCCAGAACAGCGAGAATCGACGAGGAGACCAAAAAGGGCTCGATTCCCATATCGACCAGGCGCGTCAGCGCGCCGAAAGAATCATTGGTATGCAGCGTCGAGAAGACCAGATGTCCGGTGAGGGCGGCCTGAATGGCGATTTCGGCGGTCTCCGAATCGCGGATTTCGCCGACCATGATGACGTCCGGGTCCTGGCGCAGGATCGAGCGCAAACCGCCCGCGAAGGTCAGATCGATCTTCGGGTTCACCTGCATCTGGCCGATGCCGCGAAGCTGGTACTCGATCGGATCCTCGATCGTGATGATGTTCTTCTCGGGCGAATTGATACGCGCCAGACAGGCGTACAGCGTGGTCGTCTTGCCCGATCCGGTTGGACCGGTCGCCAGGATGATCCCGTGGCTCTGCCGGATCAGCCTGTCGAGTCGGGTGAGGTTATCGCCCGAAAAGCCGAGCCGGTCGAGATTGAGATCGACCAGCGCCTGGGCGCGATCGAGCAGGCGCAGCACGATGCGCTCGCCGAATGCGGTCGGGATGCTGGAGACGCGAATGTCGATATCACGGCCGGCGACGCGCAACCGGATGCGTCCGTCCTGCGGCAGACGCTTCTCCGCGATGTTGAGCCCGGACATGATCTTGATGCGCGAGGTGATGGCCGGCTGAAAGCGCTTGGGCGGCGAGAGCACGTCGTACAGCATGCCGTCGACGCGGAACCTCACCACCAGTTCGCGTTCGAACGGCTCGACGTGGATATCGCTCGCGCGGTCCTTGACCGCCTGCGACAAAAGGCCGTTGACCAGCTTGATAATCGGCGCGGCGTCGTCGGCTTCGAGCAGATCGGCGGGTTCCTGCGCCAGTTCGCTCGCGACCTGGTCGAGGCGCTCCTCTTCGAGATCGATCATCAGGTCGTGCGCGGTGGTCGCCGTCGCCTGATCGTAGGCGCGGTTGATCGCCTCGGTGATAACCTCGCCCGGCGCGACCACCGCCTGCACGGTCATCCCGAACAGCACGTGGAGATCGTCGAGCGGCTCGTAGTTCGCGGGATCGGCAACCGCGACCGTCACCGCATCGTGCTCGATCGCAAGCGGCAGCAGGCGATTCTTCTTGGCGTAGTTGATCGGAACTTTAGCTATCAGCGAGTTGTCGAGCCCGGTCTCATCGATATGCGCATGAAACGGCAGCCGATATTCCTGCGCGAGCGCGCGAGCGAGGCGCTGCGGCTCGAGGGCGCCCATCTCAACCAGCGCTTCGGCAAGGTTCTGGCCGGGCTTTTTGCGCTGGCGCGCGCGCTCAAGGTCCTGTTGAGAGACCCAGGAGCGATCGAGCAGAATCGCCTCGAAGCTTTTACGTGCGGTAGCCAAGGTCTCTGTCCCCGAGCCTTGAACGTGAAGCATCCCCTACCCGAATCATCGCGCAAACGCCTGCTTAATTAGATACGAGAGCACTATTGGCTGGCAAGTATGTCTATTAGCGTCCTCAGCGGTTAGAAATGTGACACCGGCTGGGCCGCGGGACCCGCCGTGAACCCGTAATTGACTCCCGTGGTCCGCTTTGCAGGCATCGTATGTTCAGCATCGGCCCATGAGACCAGCTTGCCATTAACAAATTTCAAATCGATAAAATGGCCATTGTCACCTTCCTTGGCGGAGGTGTAGAAAAGCGTCGCCGCGATGTCGTTGCTATTCGCCCGGCTCGCATAGCTCCAGATCTCGGCATCGCCCTCGTCGGTCCGAATGTCCGGCTCGCCGAAGCGGTCGTGCACTTCCGCCATGGTTTCGCCGGCTTTGAGCGAATCGCGCATATGGCTCGCGCGCAGCTCGGTGCCGGCCTGGTAGGCCATCCCGCACCCCGCGATCGCGAGGCTCATCCCAATCATCAACGCCAACGAAAATCGCACGGCAAGATTCTCACGGTCGGACACCATCCGTGTCAATGTACCCGTCCGCGGAGTTCCACATCGATGTGCTATAGACGGACCTCGCCGAGCCTCGACATCGGCCCGGCGGGGGAGTCTTCTCAATGGCGCGCAGATTACGAATCGTCAAACGCAGCCCGGCGACGCCGGCGCGGCGCACCGCCTTGGTTTATGGGATGCGGCTGCTCGATGCCGGCCAGATCGCATCGATCGACGACGCGCGCATCAAGCTCGCCGACGGCGGCACCGCGCGCATCACGATGCATCTGCTGGAAGGCTCCCATTTGCAGATTCGGCGTCAACTGATGCAAAGTATCGACGCTTTTTTCGAGCTCTTCGACGACGAGCAGTAGCGGAGGTCACAGCGATGGCCGAGTTCAAATTCTTCACCTACGAAAAGCGCGATCATCTCGCAATCGTCACGCTCAACCGGCCCGAGGTGCTGAACGCGATGCATCCGCCGGCCAATTTCGAGGGCGAGGCGATCTGGAACGATTTCGTCGCCGACAAAAACCTGTGGGTAGCGATTCTGACCGGCGCGGGCGATCGCGCGTTCTCGGCCGGCAACGACCTCAAGTACACCGCCGAGCACGGATGGGGCGCGTTTCCGAAAGGCGGATTCTGCGGTCTCACCTCGCGCTATGACATCGACAAGCCGATCATCGGCGCCGTCAACGGTTTCGCGATGGGTGGCGGGTTCGAGCTGGCGCTCTGCTGCGACATTCTCATCGCGGCCGAGCACGCGCGGCTCGGACTGCCGGAGCCGCGGGTCGGATTGGCGGCAGGCGCGGGCGGAGTGCATCGCTTGCCGCGCCAGATCCCGCTCAAGATCGCGATGGGCATGATGCTCACGGCGAAGCCGATTCCGGCGATCGAGGCGCATCGATGGGGCGTCGTTAACGAGGTCGTGCCGGCCGGCGAGCTGATGAAGACGGCCGAGCGCTGGGCGAGCGAGATCATGGAATGCTCGCCGCTCGCGGTGCGCGCGACCAAATCGATGGCGATGGAAGGGCTTGGACGGCCGGTCGCGGAGGCGCACGGCGCCAAGTATGACATCATGGACCGGCTGATGAAATCGAAGGATGCGGTCGAAGGCCCGCGCGCATTCGCCGAGAAGCGCAAACCGAACTGGACGGGCGAGTAAGAGCCAGCTCCAAAATAAGGCAATAATATACTTGCCTAACCCCGTCAAGCCGGGCTATGCTGCGGAACTGCGGGAGGGCCGATAGATGGCTCTCCAAGACAGCTTCATGGCAGCGCACCATCGGCACATGGAGCAGATGGTGGCGGGTTACTACGCCCCCAGGCAGCGGCCGTATGTGACGATGTTTTTGCACGCCTATTTTGACGAAGCCGGAAAATTCCACGATCAAGAAGGGCGCATCTGTCTTTGCGGTTTTGTGTCAGATGGCGACACCGCTTTGAGACCGAATGGCGAGAACTGCTGAAAAAACATCGTCTGCCGAAAATACGCGTGGCGCAGTTCTATTCCCAATGTCGATTGCTTGGGTTAAGCGCGGATCAAGCAACCGAAGTGCTAATAGAGTTCGTCGATAAAATCCGAGAGCGCGTACAGTTTGGATTCGGGATCGCGGTTGACGGCAAATACTTCCGCCGTAAATTCGAGATCGCCGGAAAACCGCCGAAAGACCCAAAGCGGTTCTATACGCAGCGGCTCCTCAGACGCATCCGCGACAATTTCATCGATCAGGCTGGCTATTCTGCATCGCTCGCGATCACATTCGACGAAGACGAAGAATCTGCCGTTGACTGCTATCAAATCGTCTCACGGCTCCGTCGCGATAATGATGACCTTCGAGAATTAGTCGCGAGCATCGGATTTGCCAACGACAGGATTTATACGCCCCTACAGGCTGCGGACATTCTCGCGCATCTTACGCGGGAACAGTTGATAAGCGGAAAGATGCCTGCACTGCTCCAGTGACTCGCGACGCCTGAGAAGGGTTTTATTCTCGGATTCGACGGTGGGGAACTATGGGACGAGACCGAGATCGATAAGAATTGGAGGCCGATGGAGACTTCAGACGATATGCCCGTGCCGAGCCGAACGAAGACGCGAGTCATCGGGTCGAAATATCCGGCCAGCCTAGCGCCGACCGGATTTCAAAGAATCGCGCTGGCGGACGGAAGAGCTGTCGACATTGCCCAGGCGACACCAACCTTCTCGCGATGGACCGGCGAAATGCCGTCCGATACGTACAATGGCAGGCCCGTGCTCCGACTCAGCGACGAGATGGTACTCGCGGAGTTGGCGATTCTACGCATCTTCGAGCAAGACGGTTGGGAAGGTTGTTGGGTTGATAGCTACAGGAAGAGATTTCTGACCGGCTATTGGCCGGAACCGCGAGCTAAAGACCTGCCTGCGCTACAGAAATTGGTTTTCGATTCGATTCGCGACAAAGCAGGCGGTACGGGCGGATGCTTCGACGTATTCTGCTGGCGCGACCGTGAACTTAGGTTTATCGAGTCAAAATGGAAAGGACGCGACCAAATCAACGATAACCAGCGTCGCTGGCTTCAGGCTGCTTTGGAGTCGGGTATCTCAGTCGATTCGTTCTTAATCGTGGAATGGACAATGACTGATGAGTAAGCCCCGACCGCCACTATCAAAAGAGTTGCAGTTGCGCGTATTTCGCAAGGATCGTTGGGTCTGCCGATGGTGCAACCGTCCAGTGATCTTCGCGCCAGTGATGCGTCTCATCGAACTTCAAATCCGAAGAACTGACAACGGGCAGCCCTTGTCCTACTATGACGCGCATTGGACGCGCAACGGCGCACCGCTGCTCGATGAACTGGGCGCAGTAATTGATCACGTCGAGGCGCATTCAACGGGCGGTTCCAGCGAAGAGGACAATCTCGCCACCGCATGTTGCAAATGCAACGGACGCAAGAGCAACGCTTCGATGAAGAAGTGGGGCGAGCGACCACAACGCAAGCCGATCAAGGGCAAGTACGGCGAACCTCAGCATTGGGACGGACTGTCAGCGCTGTTTGTAGTGCTTGCCGAGCAAGACGTAAGCACGCTGTCGGCTTCCGAAAGAGGCTGGCTGAAAGCACTACGCAAAGGAGCAGGAAATGCGGACTAGGCGCTCTTCTTCGACGCGCTCCGCTTGGTCCGCTTCCGCTGCGGTTCAGCGGCCTTTACGTCCACTTCTTTTTTCGGGACCGCGATCAGCGCCTTCATTACGCGCTCGAATCGCCGGAAAGAGGAATGCGAACTGGGTTGGGCGTCCTTTGCCATTCTTCCAGTTTACCGTTTCGCGCTTATGTCGGGAAACTGCGCGTCTGTCGCCACGGCCCTGCCTATACTCAACTAAGCGATGCGCCGGTAGGTTCCGCTTTGCCAGTCAGTTCTTTGTAGGTCAGGCGCTTTCCGGTGGTTTGGGAGAGCGTGCGCTCGAAGCGTTTGCCATCGCCGGTCTTGCGATTGTTGTAACGGAAAGCTTGTTCGTCCAGATAACAGAAGAGATGGAAGGGTTCGACGCTGACATACGTTCCCTTCAAGCCGCGCTTCAAGAGCGACCAGAAATTCTCGATTCCGTTCGTATGAATCTTCTCGTTTACGTATGCCTCTGCATGGTCGATCACGTTATGGACATACTCGCGATCCAAACCGTTGTAGGCAATCTACGCATCGGTGAAGACTTCCGATCCAGCTTCGACGTGCTCGCGAATCTGGGTATGGAGCGTTTCGTGCTTCACGTCCGGGACGTGCGCGACGCGAATCTCGCGGGTATTGCGATCCAGAATGCCCATAACGACAGCCTTACCGCTGCCGCCGGTTCCGCTGATCGCTTTCGCCCGACGGTCCTTGTGCATGTTGCGGGCGAGGCCACCGATGAAGGATTCGTCGGCTTCGATCTCGCCTTCCAGTTTCGTCCAGAACGTACCTTTCTGCATTGCCAAACGGATGCGTTGGAGCATGAACCACGCGGTTTTCTGAGTAACGCCCAAATCCTTCGCCAGCTCGTACGAGCTGATGCCATTCTTGCAGTTGGTCAACAGCCAGACGGCAGGAAGCCACTTTTCGAGACCGATCGGGGAGTCTTCGAAGATAGTGCCGACCTTAATCGAGAACTGGCGGCGCTCGTGCTTACCGCTGCATTTCCAGCGGCGCTGATTTGCCAGGAAGTGCACCTTGTCGCTACCGCACAGTGGGCATTTAACGATGCCGTCAGGCCAACGCAGGCCGGCCATAAACTGAAGACATACGTCTGGGTCCTTGAAATAGCGTACCGCGTCCAACAGCGTGCGGGGCAGATGTGTTTCCATGCTTCAAATCTAGCATCGGGAACGCGGTTAGTCAAGTATGTTATTGCCCAAAATAAATCGGGCGGGGGTCAGGAAGTTGGGCAGTCTCAAACCTCCAGTCGATGAAGTGCTTCAGCCGTCACAAAAAGAGCATGAAAAAACTGAGGTACGAGGCCACTCCGCTAGCGTAGGCGCCCCACGGGACACCGTGACCCGACTAATTGACGCCTCTAAGGTATTGGCATTGCCGGTTGGCACCTTCTATGTACTGGGACTCCTAATCGTTAATATCGACTTAGGTATGGAGAGCATCCTTTAGTCGAGCTGTGCCTAAAACAACCGATTGACCTGCAGTGGACTTGTAGCGGAATTCCAACGTCACATGACGAGACGAGCAGGGCTCGGCAGGTGAAGCAGGCGGCTGTCTCTTCTTCCACGGCCTCAATGGTCCCTAAGTCGCCACTAAAAGTTTTGAAGAGCAAATAGGTTGTCGCGCGTACCGGGGAGGTGAGCGGCAGCGAGAATCCCCTGCGAGAGAAATCTCACATCAATTTAGTCACCTGGGGATTCGTGATTGCCGCGAAACGGCTCCCGCAAGCCCGCCTGCTCCAACAGCGGCAGCACTTCGCGATTAAAGCGGCGGATGCCCTCCTGGAAATCCACCCACACCAACAGGATGCCGTCGAGGCCGCAGGCCGATAGTCGCACGAGCTGATTCGCGATTCGCTCGCCCGGACCGAGCAGCCCGATGCCGCTGTAGCCCGCTTTGAAGCTCCGGCGCATACGCTTGAGCATCTCCGGCGGAATCGTCTGCGCGTTGGTTAGTTGCTCGGCGAGAAAGTAGTCGGCGTAGGCGTCGTCGCCATGTTCCTCGGCATAGTAATCGACGAACTTCTCCGCCTCCTCATACGTATCGCGATGCACCGCGTAGACGGCTGACCAGACCTCGATCTCACGATGGTGCTCGTCCCACGCGAGCTTGCGGTACGCCTTTACCTGTTCGCGAATATAACTTTCGTCGTCGGTGATCGCCGGGATGAACGCCATATCGCAGTGTTTGGCGACGAAATGGCGGCCCGCAGTCGAGCCGCCCGCATTCATCAGGGCGGGGTATGGCTTCTGGAGCGGCTTCGGCTGCGCCATCCCGCTGACGATGCGAATGTATTTGCCCTCGAAATCGAATGCGTCCGGATCGCTCCACAGCCGCTTCATCGCGGCGATCCACTCATCGGCGTACGCGTAACGATCTGCATGACCGAGCGGCACGCCGCCGAACATTTTGATTTCTTCGCTGAACCATCCGCAGACGATATTGAGGCCGAAGCGCCCATTCGAGACGTGATCGATCGTGGTTCCCATCTTCGCGCCGACGATCGGATGAATGACCGGCACGTGGACGGTGCTCAGCACGCAACTGTAATTGGTGAGCGCGGCGACTGCCGACGCCCACGTGTAACAATCGAAGACCGTGCCGCTTCGATGGCCGGGCTCGACGAACGCGCGCCATCGCGCATACGGCACCAGCGCCTCCCATCCGGCGCGATCGGCCTGCTGCGAAACCTCGAGCGTGTTCGCCCAGGTCGGATCGAACTGCTCGGGAATCTTCGTCATGTAGGCGCCAGTGCCGTTGAAGGCGAAGACACCGAGCTTGAGCTTATTGCGATTGAAGAGCGGATTGGTGGCGCCGCGCGGATCGTCGGACATCGTGGCCGGCATACGCCACGTGAATTAGCACGTTCAGGCGCCGCGCGGCAGCGGCGTGTTCAGATGATCTTGTTGAGCTGGTACTCGATGATGCCGACGGCGCCGGCTTCGAGGAGCTTCGGAAACAGCTCGCGCACCGTGTGCTCATCAATCACGGTCTCGACCGCGACCCATTCGACGCCCTTGAGCGTCGGGGCGGGGTAAAGCTGTGAGATGGTCGGCGCGGTGATCGAGGGAAGCAGCGCAATGACTTTCTCGAGGTCGCGGCGCGGCACATTCATCTTGATCCCCACGCGCCGCTCGGCATCAAGCGCGCCGCGAATCAGCACGCCGATCTGACGAATCTTGGCCTGCTTCGCCGGCTCGGCCCACGCCTGATGATTCGCGACCAGAACCGGCGTTGAGGTCAACAGCTCTTCGACGATGCGCAGGCCGTTGGCGCGGAGCGACGAGCCGGTCTCGGTCACTTCGACAACCGCATCGACCAGGCCGTCCGCGGCTTTGGCTTCGGTCGCGCCCCATGAAAATTCAACTTCAACGTTAACTTTTCGCTCGGCGAAAATGCGCCGCGTGAAGTTGGTCATTTCGGTGGCGACCCGTTTGCCTTCGAGATCTTCGAGCTTGCGAACCGGCGAGTTCTCCGGCACGACCAGCACCCAGCGAGTCGGCGCAAGTGAGACTTTCGAATAGACAAAGCTCTCGACCTCGATCAGATCGACGCCGTTCTCGACGATCCAGTCGCTGCCCGTGATGCCCGCGTCGAGCGTGCCGTCCGCGATATAGCGGGGCATCTCCTGCGGACGCAGCAAGCGGCAGCTCAGGCTGGGATCGTCGATACCCGGCATGTAGGAGCGCGAGCCGACCGTCACGCGCCATCCCGAGCGGCGCATCAGCTCGAGCGTCTGCTGCTCGAGGCTGCCCTTTGGGATACCGAAGCGTAGCACTTTCGATGACTCTGCCATTGCAGGCTTGTGCGTATCAGGATTGCGGCTTCGGATGATGGCCGTAGCCGGGGCCGTACTTGGCGGGATCGACCTTGCGCGCGTCGGCGGTTTGCCATTCATCGCTGCGCAGCACGCGGAAGAAGCAGCTTTCGTAGCCCTCGTGGCAGGCCGCGCCGTCGCCGCGCTGTTCGACGCTCAGAAGGATTGTATCGGCGTCGCAATCAATCCGGATTTCATGCACTACTTGAAAATTTCCCGACTCTTCGCCCTTGCGCCACAGACGCTTGCGCGAGCGCGAGAAGTAGCAGGCGCGGCCGGTGCGGACGGTCTCTTCGAACGCCTCGCGATTCATGAACGCGGCCATCAGGACGCGTCCGCTCGCGTGATCCTGCGCGATCACCGGCACCACGCCGCCGGCCTTTTCGAAATCGATCGCCGCTGATGCTGTCTGGCTCATATGGAAGATATCCGGCGCACATCGCCGGCTGGACCAACCACTATTTGCTAATCGGGGGGCTGATTCAACCGGGGATCCGGCTCAGTCGAGGCTTTTTAACGCTTCGATCACCTCCGCGGTGTGGCCGTCGACCTTGACTTTGGGGAAGGCTTTGCGAATCACGCCCTTGCTATCGATGATGAACGTGCTGCGCTCGATGCCCATAAACTCGCGGCCATAGAGCGACTTCTTCTTGTACACTCCGTAGGCGCGCGTCACGCGATTATCGGGATCGCTGAGCAGCGGGAAATTGAGCGCATACTTGTCGGCGAACTTTGCGTGCGAGGCCGGCGAATCCGCGCTGATGCCGACGACCTGCGCGCCCATCGCCTTGAGTTCGCGGCTATGGTCGCGGAAGCTGCACGCCTCCGTGGTGCATCCGGGTGTCATGTCCTTGGGATAAAAATAGAGGACGACCGGTCCGGTTTTGATCAGGTCCTTCAGCGCGACGCGATTTCCGTCACGATCGGGTAGCTCAAATAGGGGCGCCTTGCGCCCTTCGAGGCTCGACGTTTTGGTCTTATCGACGCTTTTGGCGGCCATGGGTTTCGAAGCGCGCTTCTTTGCGGTCGGACTCATCACGACCCTCCCAATCGTTCGATGAAACTTTCAGCGCACGATTATTGCTGATTGCAGATTCACGCTCCAGCGGCTGCGTCAGGGTAAGCGAAAGATCGCAAAAGTCGCTCTCCCACAGCGATTTTTGACTGCCTAGTTGACGGGTTGGGGACGAGAATCTATGCTCGGCCACGGGTTCTCCCCCAATCGCTGATGGCCACGTACACGGAGCTCAGCAAAACGCTCCTCGAGGAGCTCGCCGATGATTACGCCTTCGGGCGAATCGTCAATATTGCCGGCATCCCGGAGGGCTCCGTCAACAGCAACTACCTGCTCGAGACCGCGCGCGGCAAGTTCCTGCTCCGCATCGATGAAGTGAAGAACGAGAACGAAGTTCGCCGTGAGATCGATCTGCTCGGATTTCTGCGCAAGCATTCGTTCCCATGCCCGCAGCCGCTGCAGGATCGCAAGGGCCGCTTCTACCGCGACTTCGGCCATAAGTGCGTTTCGCTGTTCAAGTACCAGGAAGGCCGCACGCTGCCGCCGTCGCGCCTCAAGCCGGCGCATCTCCAGGCCATCGGCCGCACTCTCGGCGAGCTGCACGTGCTCGGCAAGGTCTACAAGAAGGGCGTCGACAATCGCTTCAGCTTCGAGCGTATCGTCGATCTCTATCAGCGTGTGCGGATGCGCCTGCCGAATTATTTTCGCAAGGTCCGGCGCACGCTGGACGACGAGATCGAATATTTGACGCGTTATCTCGAGAACAAACTGCCGAAAGGCGTGATCCATGGCGACATTTTCGCCGACAATCTGCTGTTCCGCGGCGAGCGGCTGACCGCGATGCTTGATTTCGAGGCCGCCTGCCGCGGCAAGTTCATCTTCGACATCGCGACGGCCGTCAACGCGCTCTGCTTCGTCGACGGCAGCTACTCGCTCGACCGCTTTCGCGAAATTCTGAATGGCTACGAATCAATCCGCACGCTCTCGCTCGCGGAATGGGATGCGTTCCCGAATGAGCTGCGCTATTCATCGCTGCGTTTCACGATCACGCGGCTCCATGATTTCTTCCTGCAGCCGGCCGACAATGGCCATCGCGTCAACAAGGATTTCGGCGAATTCTTCGAGCGGCTGCGGATTCTGAGGCGCGAGCGCGAAGGCGGAATGGAAGCACTCCTGATGGCGATGGCGACCGGCTACGATTACCGCAAATATCAGAAAGTCAAAGCCGGCGACCGGCACTGAGGCACACCCGCACATCGGGAATCCAGCCGGAAAACGCCTCGCCGTGTAGCTGAGTTTCGTCCGCTCAAGTTTCCTGCAAAACTGCCAGCAGGGAGACCACGATGGCTATCGACCAGCAGCGCGCCGAAGAAGCGGTGCGCGAAATCATTCGGCAGATCGGCGAGGACCCGGCGCGCCAGGGTCTCGAACGCACTCCGGCGCGCGTCGTTGAAGCTTTCCGCCATCTGACGCGCGGCTATACCCAGGATCCGAAGAAGATTATCAACGGAGCGTTATTCACCGAGGAGGGCTACTCTGAAATCATCCTCTGCAAGGATGTCGATTTCTACTCGCTCTGTGAACATCACCTGCTCCCGTTCATGGGCAAGGCGCATGTCGCGTATCTGCCGAATCGGCGCATCATCGGGCTCTCCAAGATTCCGCGGCTGGTCGAGATCTTCGCGCGCCGGCTGCAGGTGCAGGAGCGGATGACCACGCAGATAGCGCAGACCATCATGGAGGAGATCGATCCGCTCGGTGTCGCGGTAGTGCTGGAGGCCGAGCATCTATGCATGCGGATGCGCGGCGTCGAGAAACAGAATTCATGGGTCACGACCTCCGCTATGCTCGGTGTGTTCCGCACGCATTTTGAAACCCGTCAGGAGTTCATGAACCTGTTGCGCGGCAATGGCAAGTAGCGGACGAGCGACAGCGCCGGACCCGCCCGCGCATGAACGGACCGGCGATATCGAAGCGCTCGCCGATTACGCGCTTCGCTACATCCGGCCGGGAATGACGCTCGGACTCGGCACCGGGCGCGCCGCCGCGGCCTTCATCCGGGCAATCGGCCGTAAGCGCCTCAAGGTCCGCGGCGTGGCGACCTCCAGAGCGAGCGAGGCGCTCGCGCATTCATTAAAAATCGAGGTCGCGGATCTCGCCGATGTCAAGTCGATCGACGTCGATTTCGACGGCGCCGACGAAGTCGATCCGCGCCTGAATCTCATCAAGGGTTACGGCGGCGCGCTGCTGCGCGAAAAGGTGGTCGCCACGCTCTCGCGCCGGCGCATTATCCTGATCGGAATCGAAAAACGCGTCGCGCGGCTCGGCGCACGCGGATGGCTGCCGGTCGAAGTGGTGCCATTCGCCGCGCCGCTGGCGATGCGCGAAATCTCGCGAACGGGCCTGATCCCGCGGATCAGAATGAGCCCCGAGGGCGAGCCGGCGCGCACCGACAATGGCAACCTGCTGCTCGATTGCGCCACCCGCGGAATCCGCAATCCGGCGCGCCTGGACCGTCAACTGGCGACCATCCCGGGCGTTGTCGGCACAGGGCTTTTCGTCGGCATCGCGGACCTCGTGCTGGTCGCCGCGCCCGACGGCTCCGTCAGCACTATGAAGCGGCGGCGCCCTTGAGACACTCGA
Source organism: Pseudomonadota bacterium (assembly GCA_021324855.1). Taxonomy (GTDB): domain Bacteria; phylum Desulfobacterota; class Binatia; order Binatales; family Binataceae; genus JAJPIG01. Next base: position 38,593 of record JAJPIG010000025.1, read on the forward strand.
TCCGGTCGTGACTGAAGCGCTCCGCCGGGATTTGCGGCGCATCTACGACGCGGCGATCGCGGCGGTCGCCCCCGGCCCGTTGATCGATCGCGCGCTTGACGGCTCGATTGCGGGTGCCGAGTCGATTCCCGAACAGTTGCGTCAGGCGCATCGGATTCTACTCATCGCGGCCGGCAAGGCTGCGATTCCGATGGCAAAGCGGCTGATCGCGCGATGCGGCGCAAAGCTGGACACCGCGATCGCAGCGGCTCTCGATGACACGCACATCGCGGGACTGACTGTCATCCGCGCGAGTCATCCCATGCCTGACGCGGCCTCGATGGGCGCGGCGCAAGCGGCGCTCGATATCGCGCGGTCAGCAGAGAGCGGCGATCTTGTGATCGTCGCACTCAGCGGCGGCGCATCCGCGATGCTCGCGATGCCGGCGGCGGGCATCAGTCTCGATGACAAGATTGCCGTCACACGCGCGCTGATGAATTCCGGCGCCTCGATTCACGAACTGAATGCCGTCCGCAAGCATCTGTCGTCGATCAAGGGCGGCGGCCTACTAGCGGCGACGACCGCAGATGCATCGGTGCTGACACTTGCGCTTTCCGATGTGATCGGAAATGACCTCGCGACCATCGGCTCCGGGCCGACCGTCGCAGACCCGACGACCTTCGCCGAGGCGGTCACGATTATGAAGCGCCGCAAGGCATGGGGCCGCGCGCCCGAGGCGGTGCGCGACCGACTCGAGCGCGGGGTCGCCGGCGAGATTCCGGAAACGTTGAAACCCGGCGATCCGCGCCTTGGGCGCTCGATGACGGTCGTCATCGGCGACAACGAAACAGCGGTCGCGGCAGCCGAGCGTAAAGCGATCGCGCTCGGCTACCGCGTTACTCGTTGGAACGGCCTCTCGACCGATGCCGAATCTGCAGGACGCGCCGCCGCGGCCGAGTTGATGCGCCTCGATTCGCCGCGCGCTTGTATTGTCGCCGGCGGCGAGCCCGTCGTCACCGTTCGTGGCCGCGGCCGCGGCGGCCGCGCGCAGCATTGCGCGCTCGCCGCTGCGCTGGCGCTCGCCTCAGCGGCCGGCGACGAGGAGCGTCGCGATGCGGCGCTGCTCGTCGCCGGCACCGACGGAATCGACGGGCCGACCGACGCCGCCGGAGCCTGTGTCGATACGACCACGGTCGAACGGGCGCGGGCGGCAGGGCTCGATGCCGAGCGCGCGCTCGCCCGCAATGACTCCTATACGATATTCCGCGCTCTCGACGATCTGTTAATCACCGGAGCGACGGGCACCAACGTCGCGGATCTGTTGATCGGCATCGTCTGTGCATAGCGCATAGCGAAATTAGGAACCAAGGAAGCTGAGGAGTGAAGAGGCAACCAGCATCGACCAGGAGCAATGGCGCGGGACAGCGCAACGGCCGTCGGCCGGTAACCCTGATCCCCGGCGATGGCATCGGTCCTGAAGTGATCGGCGCGGCAGTCCGGGTGATCGAAGCCGCCGGCGTCGCGGTCGCGTGGGACCGACAGGCGGCCGGCGCCGAGGCGATGCGCCGCGTGGGAACACCCGTGCCCGACGCGCTTATCAGGTCGCTCAAACGCACGCGCCTTGCGCTCAAAGGGCCGCTCGAGACGCGCGTCGGCGAAGGCTATCGATCGGTCAACGTCTATCTGCGCAAAACCTTCGATCTCTACGCGAACCTGCGCCCGACGCAGAGTTTTCAGGGCGTGCCGACGCCGTTCCGGAATGTCGATCTCGTGGTGGTGCGCGAGAACACCGAGGATCTGTACGCCGGTATCGAGCACCAGGTGACGCCCGGAGTGGTTGAGAGCGTCAAGGTGATCACGGCGCACGCGTCGCGGCGAATCGCACGCTTCGCGTTCGAGTACGCGGTCCGCAACCGGCGCAAATCGGTCACCGCGATTCACAAGGCCAACATCATGAAGCTCTCCGACGGCTTGTTCCTGAAGTGCGCCCGCGCCGTCGCGCGCAATTATCCGCGGATTCGCTACCAGGAGCAGATCGTCGATGCCGCCTGTATGCGGCTCGTCACCGATCCGCAACGCTTCGATGTTTTGCTGCTCGAAAATCTCTATGGCGATATCGTGTCCGATCTGTGCGCCGGACTGGTAGGCGGACTTGGGATGGTTCCCGGGGCCAACTACGGCGACCGTGGCGCGATTTTCGAAACCGTGCACGGGACCGCGCCCGACATCGCCGGCAAGAACATTGCCAATCCGGTCGCCGCGATCTTGTCCGCCGCGATGCTGGTCGAATTTCTCGGCTACAAGTCCCGCGCGGCGCGGATTCGCTCCGCCGTCGAAGCGACGCTCCGCACCGGGCGCAGCGTTACGCCCGATCTTGGCGGCACGGCGACGACCTCCGCGATGACCGATGCGATCATCCGTGCGATGCGGTGAGCGAAAGATTCTGTAGCGAACGCCGCGATGACCGACTACCATCAAATTGCGGACGATACCGTCGCCGACGACTCAAGGTACGAACCATGGCCAATCAGAGAACCGATGAGCAGCGCGAAAGTCAGGCCGCGCTGGGCGCGATGGACGGCTACTTCCGGAACATCGTCGTGCTCAACCGTGCGCTCACGACCGAGAAGCAGCCGTTTCGCGACTCGCACGCACAGCGGCAAAAGGACGCGGAGGATCGGCGCGCGACGCTATGGCTGGGATGCAATGTTTTGCGCACGCCCCATCTCGCGCAGCTTGCATCGAACGTCGTGCGGCTGCTCAACCCCGAGCTTTCGATACTCGGCGGTCCATCGCATTGCTGTGGAAGTCCGATGCCCGACCCGGGGGACCGCCAGCGCGCGCTCGATCGCGCGGTCGGCGATTTTCGGAACGAAGGCGCGCCCACACTTATAAGCTGGTGTCCTTCATGTCATACCAATCTGCGCAACGGCTCCGACCCATCGCGCTGGGGCTTCGATGAGCTGCACGTCACCGAGTTCCTCGCCCGCCATCTCGAGCGCCTGAAGCTTAAGCCGCGGCTTTCGGCGCGCGTGATGCTGCACGGGCACACCGGCACGCCGGATCGCGATCGCGACCTGGAAAATTGCCGGAAACTGTTGAACGCAATCCCGGGCGTGACGATTGTGGCCGAGCACGCCGATACCGACCTGGGGCTCCATTGCGTGCCGGTGCTGCTTGCACCGACGATCGGAATCGACGGCTTTGAGCGCAGGATCAGCGCGCTTCCGGAGCAGGCGCGGGCGGCGGGAGCCGAACTGCTCGTGACGATATACCACTCGTGTTACCGCGAGATCGAAAAGCGCCTGCGCTCGGAAACGCCGGTAATCGAGAATTACATCACGCTGCTGGCGAAGGCGCTCGACCTGCCGGTCCCGGCCAACGTCTACCGCGAGCTGGCGCATGGTGGCGCGGCACGGATTGACGAACTGAAGTGCGCCGCGGTAGCGAATGGCGTCGATCGCGCGGAACTCGATCGCGCCGTCAAAGCGGAGTTTCCATCGGTGTTATCCGCGCGGTCGTAAACACCGTCGCTCTTGAACTATTGTTCGCCCAATCGGCGGAGGCGAGACGCAATTTTTGTTGTTGGGTCCGGATGAACATTTCGCCTGAGACCATTTTTACGAGTAGCGTAAAGGTGGCGATGTAGTTTCGTCCCTTGATGTCGGAAAGATAAACGTCAAACTGGATGGGCCTCTCACCGCGGTTCCCGACCGTGGACAGCATCAGCGCCCTGAGCCTGTCGGTGCGAAAGTGGTAGACGCCATTGGCGGGAATGATTTGCCCCTGCTTCTCGCTATCCGAGGGGAAGCCTTGAAGCCTGTCACCCCAGAGCTGCAAATCTGAACCGCTCCGGTTATAGAGATTCAGTTGGTCCGTGCCGGGGACCAATGTGACCGATGGCGCAGGGTCCGCAGTCAGGTCAAAGCATCCGTGCAAGCCGAGCAATGTTGATACGAGCGCTAAAAGAACGCGGCGCCGACTGAATCCCGCTGACCATCCGCTCACAAAACCCTTCCCCCCGCGTATTGTCATCCGGCATCGCGAGCCGGTTCCCGCGATCGATGAATCGCCCCCGGCGCAAAGTGATCATTAGAGTCGCATCCGGAGCAGGGCGTTGCAAATGCGAAAACCTGGACGGCGAATCGCACTCACAGCGATTGCTCGATGGGCTCGACGATGCTTTCCCGACAAATGATGCTTCGCTAATAATCGAGGCCATGAAGAAGGCCGTTTCCCCCGAGCTTGCTCAGCGTCTGCCGCCTGGGCAGTTCCTGACTGACAAGTTCCCGGTCCTGAGCTACGGACCGACGCCGCGCTTCGATCCTGCCAACTGGGATTTCCGGGTCCTCGGCGCCGTTGAAAAGGAGTTGCGCTTCGATTATCAGCAGTTTCGCGCGCTGCCTCAATCGAGCCAGGTCGCCGATTTCCACTGCGTGACCACCTGGTCGCATCTCGACAACCGATGGGAGGGCGTGAAGATCGACGACCTGATGAAGCTGGTCCGGCTCAAGCCCGAGGCGCGGTTTGTGATCGTCCATTGCGACGGCGATTACACGACTAATCTGTCGCTCGGTGACTTCCTCGATGACGACGTGATGCTGGCGCATCGGCGCGACGGCCGCGACCTCGAGCCCGATCATGGCTTCCCTCTGCGCCTGGTCGTGCCGAAGCTGTACGGATGGAAGAGTGCCAAGTGGGTGCGGGCGCTCGAATTCACGCCCGATGACCGGCGCGGCTTCTGGGAAGTGCGCGGCTACCATAATCATGCCGATCCATGGCGCGAGGAACGTTATTCCTTCCAGGAAGACCCAGAAGAGTAGGGCCACCCGGTCCAGGGCGTCAGCGAAGACGCCGAGCCGGGGAGGGCTCCGCCCGGCCGACGACGAAACCGCGCGCGCCGGTCGGATCGCCGCCGGGCTCGCGCAGCTCTATCCCGAGGCGCGCATCAGCCTCGATTTCAGCAACGCCTGGGAATGCCTGGTCGCGACGATTCTCTCCGCGCAGTGCACCGATGAACGGGTAAATCGCGTCACTCCGGCACTCTTCAAGGCGATTCCGACGCCGGCTGCGATGGCCAGTGCTGACCCGAAAGAGGTCGAGCGCCTGATCGCGACCACCGGCTTCTTCCGCCAGAAAACCAGGTCTTTGCAAGGCGCGGCGCGAAGGATCGTCGATCAGTTCGGCGGCGAAGTGCCGCGCACGATGGAAGAGCTGGTGACGCTGCCGGGCGTCGGACGCAAGACCGCCAACGTCATTCTCGGTCATGTCTGGGGCGAGCCTGGAATAGTCGTCGATACGCATGTTCGACGTGTCGCCTATCGGCTCGGGCTGACGAAGAACCGTGAGCCCGAAAGAATCGAGCTGGATTTGCAGAAGCTCTTGCCGCCCGCGCAATGGACCGCCTTTTCGATGCGCCTGATACTGCATGGCCGACGCGTATGTGTCGCGCGTCGGCCGCGATGCGAGGCATGCGCGATTCGTCCCGATTGCCCGCGGATCGGCGTGAAGTGATTTCTTCTATCCAACCTGCAGGACGATTTTGCGTCGCTCGGTATTGCGGCCCGAGATCAGATCGATCGTCCGATCCACCAGTGCCACCAGGAGCGCGACGATGATCGGCAGCGCGATCGTTGCCACGATCATGAAGCCGATTGCGACGATTATAGCGAATACCCTCATAAGCCGTCCGAATTTAAACTGATTCTTGAGCGTCGTCCATGGCCCGCCTTTATGAATAACGGGTCTGCAATCATCGTCTGAAGCTGATGCCGCCAGGGTTCGAAGCTACGCGTGGAATCAGTAGAACACGCAACCTCGGGCGGCTTTGAACCCGCGGAGGGGAATGTAATAATTGCATTTCACACCCGCAACGCCGGCGTGACGTACATGAAAATCAAGGTCGATGACATAGCCGCCGAGGCCAAGGGACTCTCGTTCCGCGAGCCGGAGGAGGACGTGAATCGGCTCCTCAGTCATGGGGTACGTGGCGAATGGCGGCTTAGGGCGCCAATCGATGTTTGTCTCTCGTATTATCGCGCGGGCGCCGAATTGTTCTTCGAGGGAGAGCTCGAGGCCTCGACCGGCGCGCTTTGCGCCCGCTGTGCCGAAGAGTTCGACAGCGAAATCGAGCGGCCTTTCAGGTTCATCATGACGCCGCGTTCGATGGCCGACGAAATCGGCGCCGCTGCCGAGCCCGATGATGGCGAGTACGGGGTCTACGACGGCGACGAAGTCGATCTCAGCCCGCTGATCCGCGAGGAAGTTCTGCTGGCGCTGCCGACTCGTCCGCTATGCCGCGAGGATTGCCGAGGGTTGTGTCCGCGATGCGGAACGAATCTGAACCAGGACGAATGCCGCTGTCCGGAGCCGGCTGGCGATCCGCGGCTGGCCGTTTTGCGCTCGCTCAAAATCCAGCGCAGCTAGCTCTGCGCGGTCATAACAGGACGTTTTCCCAATGCAAGCACCGAAGCGCCGTACTTCCCGTTCCAAACGCAACAAGCGCCGCGCGCATGACGCGTTGAGCGCGCCCAACCTGATCGCATGCCCGACCTGCGGCGAGCCCACGCTGCCGCATCGTGTCTGCCGGCATTGCGGAAACTATCGCGGACGAAGCCTCGCCCAGGTCCAGGAATAAGCGGGCAGGTTTTGTGATGAAGATCGCGCTCGATGCGATGGGCGGCGATCTCGCCCCCCGGGCGATCGTCGAAGGCGGCGTTCTCGCCGCCCGCGAGCTCGGGGTCGAGGTGGTGTTGGTGGGCGATCGCGAGACCGTGGCGCGCGAGCTGCAGACCTTCAAGGCCGACGGCTTACCGATTACGATCGAGCACGCGAGCGAAGTCGTCACGATGGACGACTCGCCGCTGGAGTCGGTGGTCGCGAAGCCCAATTCATCGATTAATGCCGGTTTCGAGCTGGTCCGGCGCGGCGCGGCGCAGGCCTTCGTCAGCGCCGGCAATTCCGGCGCGATGATGACCGCGGCGATCATGGTGCTCGGCACGCTCCCGGGCGTCGATCGGCCGGCGATCGCATCGCTGATACCTTCGGCGAGCGGCTTTACGCTGCTGATCGACGCGGGCGCCAATACCGAGGTCAAGCCGCTCAATCTGGTGCAGTTCGCGGTGATGGGCGCGGTCTACACGCGCCGGGTCCGTCAAATCGCGCGGCCACGGGTCGGAATCCTGTCGAATGGCGAAGAAGATTCGAAGGGCACCGATCTGACGCGCGCGGCGGCGGCGATGCTCGCGCAGATGAACGCGGACATCGATTACGCGGGTTACGTCGAAGGGCGCGACATCAACCGCGGTCGGGTGGACGTGGTCGTGACCGACGGCTTCACAGGCAACGTTGCGCTGAAGTGCCTGGAAGGGTTTTCATCGTTTCTGCTCGGGAATCTTCGCGAATTGTTTACGGGAACGGTGCGCGGTCGGATCGCATACCTGTTCATAGGCAAATTTCTGGGCGCGATGCGCGACCGATTGGATCCATCTGAGTACGGCGGTGCGCCGCTGCTCGGCGTAAGCGGCGTCGCAATCATCGCGCACGGTTCGTCGAATCCGCGCGCGATCCGCAATGCGATCCGCGCCGCAGCCAACGAGGCGCTGATCAATCGTGTGAATGCCGAGATCGTCGAAGTTCTCAGACGCGTTGCGCCTGCCGCCGAAAAGCCGGCCGGCAAGGGCCTGCGCGGCATCCTGACCCGGATGCGCGAGCGACTGCATCATATTCCGCATCCGCACATGCCACATTCGCACAAGGACGCGGAAGCATCGCGAACGAAAGATATGCCTGTCGCTGACCCCTCGCAGCCCGAATCGCGCCGTCGAACCGGGGAGCTCGCGCCCTCGGTGCTCGTCAATCCGGCCGGCGCGCCTGCGGTCAACGGTACGGCGCCCGAAGGCGAGGTTCACGCTGCGCCACATGATATCCCCACCAATGGCGCGCAGCCCGATCAGATGCATGCGAAGGATGCCCACACGAAAAATGCCGATGAAGCGCAACGCGGAGCGGACGATCGCTCGCACGGCGGAAAGAACGATCCGACTCGATCGTAATTTTTTTCAATGAAGATCGCCTTACTGTTCCCCGGTCAGGGTTCACAGCGCGTCGGAATGGGCGCAGACCTCGCGAAGAATTTCACAGTTGCCAAGCGGGCCTTTGAAGAGGCGGATGACGCCCTCGGCTTCGCGATATCACGCCTCTGTTTCGACGGTCCCGAAGACGACCTCCGCCTGACGGCGAACACGCAGCCCGCGCTCGTCGCCGTCGCAATCGCGGCCCTGCGTGCGCTCCAGGCCGAGGCGCCACTCGATGTTGCCGTTGCCGCCGGTCATAGCCTGGGCGAATACAGCGCACTCGTTGCTGCCGGATCGCTGACGTTCGCTGACGCATTACGCGCCGTCCGCGAACGCGGCCGGCTGATGCAAGAAGCGTGTCCGGCGGGCGAGGGGACGATGGCTGCCTTGATCGGACTCGAGCCGGCAGTCGTCGATGCCATCTGCCGCGAGGCCTCAGCCGACGGCCGAATCGTGGTCCCCGCGAACCTGAATGCCCCCGGACAGATCGTGGTCGCCGGTCACACCGCGGCGGTACGGCGCGCGGTCGCGATGGCGAAGGAACGCGGTTCCGCGATGGCGGTCGAGCTCAAGGTGAGCGCTCCGTTTCACAGTCCGCTGATGGCGCCGGCGCGCGCCGGAATGGGGAACGTCCTCGCCGCGATCAAGGTTGCGCCGCTCAACTTCGGCGTCATCGCCAACGTCACGGCGGAAATCAATCTTGACAGCGACCGCGTCAGGCCGCTGCTGCTCGAACAGATCACCGCGCCGGTGCGGTGGGAAGAGTCGATGCAGGTGCTGGCGCGGATCGGCATCGCAGAGACGTTCGAGTTCGGATGCGGCAAGGTGTTGGGCGGTCTCATGCGGCGCATCGATCGCAATATCAAGGTCCGCGCAGTCGAAGATGTCGCCTCGGTCAGGGCCGCGGTTGCCGCGCTCGCCGCTTAGGACGGCGGCGTATCGGCGCACGACGTTCGAATCAACTTGCCTAGACCGCACTAACTCCCTATGCTGCGTCCTAAAATCACCTGGGCATCGAGCTGGCGTATCGGGCAGGGCGTCGTTGCCGATGGACGCTGTTGCGGATGATCGGGTGCAAAGCGAATTCGTTTAGCGGCATCGGGTTGCCGTGCTGTGCTAGGAGGAAGGACATTAGATGGCTTCAGACGTCGAAACCAGGGTTCGCGAGATTATCAGCGAGCAGCTCGGCGTGGCCGCGGACGAAGTGACTCCAGAGGCTTCCTTTATCGAGGATCTCGGG
>JAJPIG010000031.1 GCA_021324855.1 Pseudomonadota bacterium
ATCAAATCGAGGCCGTAATCGGGCAGGTAGTTCCGCCGCCGCACGCCATTGGGCGCCTCGGCGGGCGAGGGCGGCGGGCCGGCCAAGGGATCAGTTCGGAATTTCTGTGGAGGTGCTTGGAGCGCAGAACTCTGCGACGCCATCACGCCACTCGGCGCAGCACCCGAACCCGGAATCGAGACATTGGCCGCGGCCAGCGTCGTCGGCGCAGACGATGCCGTTGCGGGAATTGTGGTGGCCGGCGGCGCAGATGAAGCTGCCGGGGCAAGTACCGTCGTTGACGAGGAAGTCGTAGGAATGGCCGGGGCCGTCGCAGCGCTCGCGAGCCGCGTGGGTGCGGGCTTGTCGAGCGGACCCGCTGCATCAAGCGGAGTTGACGGCGCCGTCTTCGCAACGGCGCCGGTCATTCCCGCATCGCTCATCACGGCTGGCGCGGGAGCCGGCTTAAGGGGGTGCTTGAAGGGGCTCGCGACTGCATGCACCGAGACGTCGTAGGTAACGGCGTTGCCGTCGTTCGAGGTTGTGGTGACCTCCCACTCGCCGGCGGCGGCGCCGACCAGCACCATCTCACCCGGAGCATCGGTACGGATCAGGAGCGCATGCGGATTATCGAGGACCTTGATCCCCGGGGTAGCCGATTTGCTCAGATCCTTGATTACATAGGTCTCGCCGGCATTGAGCGAAACCGGCACTGGATCATCCGCCGCGCTGATTCCGATTCCGAATAGCAGCCATCCCGAGATCGCCGCCAGCATCCAGGGGAGAATCCCGCAACCACGTTGTACTTGCCTCATCATCGTTCTCCTCCTCACCGTTCTCCGCCTGTGCGTCAGGGCACGTCGATCGTCTTGGGAGTGGGCGCGCCCGAATCAGCTTCGGCGCTGTCACTGTTGGGAGTCGACATTTTCGGGCTCGGCATCGGAGCCCCGGCGAGCATCGGTGCGCCGCTGAGCGCGGCGGCGAACCCCTCGGTCGTCGGCGGTTCTGCCGTGGTCGGCTCAGGTAGATTCGGCGGTGCTCCGTTGATGGCCGCGTTAGGGCCGGGCGCCGGTTCGCTCACATGCGGCAACCAGTAACCATCGCCATCGTGCTCCGGCGACGAATGCCGCACGAAAGAGATCGACTCCGCGCTCTTGCCATCGCGCATAACCTGGACTTGGATTGGCGCCTGGCGCGGAACGAATTCATGAACCACGTGCCTGTGCTGAACGGTAACCACAGGAACCGTCTGTGGCTGAGCGTTAAACGCGCGCAACATCCCCGGAATGTCGGCGCCGTTGGTGAGCACGATCTTCTGATCGTTGTAGCTGCGCATCGCGAGATGCAGGCTGCCCTCGCGCGATGCCAGCGCCAGCCGCTCCGCCTCGGGCGGCGAGACCAGCAGCGTCACCACCTTTACGAGCTGGGGCTGATCGTGCGTATGTTCGATCTCCTGCGCGACCGCGAGCACCTCGACGTTCTGCAGTACGATTTTCGAGAACGGTTTTTCGTTCGCTCCGCTCCCCTGGACTGCCACAAGGACATCGACCTTGGTATGCGGTAGCACGAAGCCGGCGATGTCGCTCACCTCATCGACGGGCACTGACATCGCGCGCATCCCGTTCGGAATCAGCAGCGGCATTACGCCCGCGGTCTTCGCGCCGGTGAAGAGCTTGCCGCCGACGATCGGTTCATTGGTGACGAAGGAGTCCTTGACGAAGGAGTTCATTACCGAGGCGGTGTCGGTAAAAGCGCCTGGCGGCACGCTGTCGCGCGACCATCGCGCGAGCTTTACCGAATTCGCATCGATCTTGGAGCCGAGCGGCAGGTCGCGCGCCGCCACTACAATTTCAACCGACTTGACCATCGCCTGCTGAACTTCAGCTTCTCGCCGCTTGAGCGCCGAATAGACGATTATCGCGGCGATCAAAGCCGAAACTCCGGCCAGCGCCACATACACAGTTGGCCGCCTCATACTTGCCTCCCCAAGCGATCGGCCTGATGGCGCGATCGCCTCGCTTTACCGGCGCCCCACGCCCGCCGGCGCAGTGTCATGCGCGGAACGCGTCATCAACATGTTTGGTCAAATAGACCGGTACGGCGAACTGGCTGGCAGCGGGATTAATTGTTGTGCTCCTCGCATCCGTAAAGTTCGCTAGAGCCGCCACCTCGGCCGCCTCCCCCGTAAACGCGAACTGAGCCGCCACCCCCAGCACAAACAACGCTGCTATTACGATGATCCCGAGATCGACCGCCGCCTGAGCATAACCCGCGCCAACCAGTCGCCGCCTGAGCACGTCGATTACTCTGCCGAACCGCGTCCTCACGAGACCCTGATGGTCGATTGTCATGGCGGCAGTCTCGAGCTCTGTACTCGGGTTGGGATCGTCCCGTCGCATGCTAAAAGAGCGCACCAACTCTATCGACCAGAGTTTCGACCTCGGTGCCCGCCGTGGTGTAAAGGCTGCCCAGCACTATGGCCACAGTTGCGAGAATCAGGGCATACTCGGTCATCGTCTGACCTTTGGCCTCCCATGCTCTTTGCAATGTCCTCTCCAAGAATCGCATGAAATTCTCCTCTCGAACTTGGGCGCGATATACCCGGCGGCGCGGACCAGCCTGCACCGCCGGGCTGTTACCTTTAGAGCTGAGCGTCGATCGAGCTGAGCAGCGTGTTGATGTCGGTACCCATGGTCTGGTAACCGACGAACACCACGATGGCGACTGCCGACAGGATGAGCGCGTACTCCGTCATCGTCTGTCCCTTGCGGAACTCATTGGCCCGTACGTACAGCTTCGTGATGAACTCCATTTCTCCTCCTTCTGAAACTTCCCCGTGCGGGGAAGTTCTCCCCTTTTTCAGGTTTGTTCTTGGTTTAGAGCTTGCCGTCGATCGAGCTGAGCAGCGTGTTGATGTCAGTGCCCATGGTCTGGTAGCCAACGAACACCACGATGGCGACCGCCGACAGGATGAGCGCGTACTCGGTCATCGTCTGTCCCTTGCGGAACTCATTGGCCCGTACGTACAGCTTCGTGATGAACTTCATTTCTCCTCCTTCTGAAACTTCCCCCGTGCGGGGGAGTTCTCCCCTTTCGGGTTTGTTCCTGGTTTAGAGCTTGCCGTCGATCGAGCTGAGCAGCGTGTTGATGTCGGTACCCATGGTCTGGTAACCGACGAACACCACGATGGCGACCGCCGACAGGATGAGCGCATACTCGGTCATCGTCTGTCCCTTGCTCAGCGCCCGATGGGCCTCCGCTACCTTCGTGTAAAATCGTGTGATCAAGTGTCCCTCTCCTTTCCTTTTGGTTTGTTTATTCGGCCTGACCCCATGTCAGCCGATGTACTTAACGTTTTGTGGTTTGATGAGAGTGGATGGATTGGTCGTTCGGCCCGACGCGGGAATCTCAATCGCCCTGGTCTCACCGATACGATGCGAGCGCTGCGCGATCGTGTTGCAGATCGCGACTGCTGCCAGCACCACGGGTAGTGTCAAAGCCAGGTAGATGACAGGATTGCCCTTACGGTCAGACGTCGTAGCCAAGCGACTCTCCCTCCCAGTCAACATCGCCGAAGCACGTCCAGCAGTTGTTCAAGCGATGCTGATACTGTCGTGCGCGTTTCCAGACGCGATGTGGTGGTAGAGCACGGCGAATGCCAATGCAGAAATGCAGTGATGATGGGGATTTTTTGCTACTAACCCGGCCCCAAGCCGGCGGGTCTGCAACTGGTTCGTTGCGCGAGCGCAACTCCGCTTCGCGGCACCCGACAGCAAAGCCCAATTAAGCCCAGCAGGCGGAACGAATTGAAAAGTCCGCAGCGGTCTGCAAACGCCCTAGGGCGCTCGATCCGCGACTCTCTCCCGATGGCGTCGTGCCACGCGATGTGGCGTCGATGCACGCGGAACGAACTATCGTGTCCTGCGATTACCTACGCTGGTTCGACTATGATTACGTCGCCTACGCAAGTGCCGGTTTGCCGCGCCGTGTCCGCCGCCAGCTCGAGCGCGCGTCGCGCTCCCCATACCGGCGCGGAAACCCGCCACGGCTGCAATTTATGACTGATGTGGATCACGCGTCCGGCCCGGTCGAGAAACACGATATCGATCGGGAAGCGCATAAAGAACATGTGCATCCACATGAAGGGTTCCATCCGCCCCGCGTCGAACAGCATTCCGGCGTCTGGTGCGAGCCCGTCCCGGCCCAGCAGTCCGCGACTCTTCCCGGCCATCCCGCCGGCAGGCTCGAGCCGGGCGCACAGGACGACCCCGCGAGTCTGGTTGATGGCCTTGAGCATCGTGGCGTTCATGACGGCGGGCAAACGCATGTTGTATGCCTGTCGCGCGCCCGCGGAGCAAGTGGCCTTCCGAGTCAGGCCGCGGGGCTGGCCCAGCGCCATCGGGCTGTAATAGAATAACTGCGCCTTAAATCTTGTTGCCCGTTAGCGAGATCTCCCGTTGCGAACAGGCCCGGATGAACTCGATTTGGATTGCAATCGCGCTCGGATGCTATGCCATCTCGTCCGGATGCTTCTTTTTCGCGCGTGAACGAGATCGTTCGCGTCTCGCGGGCTGGGGCGCCGCGATGCTCGCGATTGGTGCGCTTGCCAACGCGATCGACTTAATCGCGCGCGGATTTCAGGCCGGGAACCTGCCAGTCGCGACGTTTGGAGATTCGCTGCCGTTCCTCGCGATTCTGGTTGCGATCATCGGGCTTATTCTGATCGTCCGGCGCGGTTTGCCCGCAATTGGAATCTTCGTCGCACTGGTCGCGACCGTCGCATCGGCGGCTGCGTGCGTCTTCGGCACGCGCGGCCGGCTGGTATTGCCGGCGACGCTGCGGAGTGGCTGGCTCCCGGTCCACGTGACACTTGCGTTTCTCGGCTATGCGCTGTTTCTGCTCGCCGCCGGCGTTAGTGTGCTTTATCTGACCTATGAGGCGCGGCTCAAGGCAAAACGTCCCCTGCCTGCCCCGGGCGAGCGCGTACCGAGCCTGGAAGCTCTCGATCGCATCAACTATCACCTGCTCGGCTGGGGATTCGTGATGCTGAGTCTGGCGATTGTGAGCGGCGCCATCTGGGCCGATGCGACCTGGGGTCGGTTCTGGTCATGGGAGCCGCAGGAATCATGGTCGCTGGTGACTTGGATTCTCTACGCGGCGCTTTTGGAATCGCGGCTCACGGTAGGATGGCGCGGCCGGCGCGCCGCCGCGCTCACGATCGCCGTGTTTACCGTCCTTGCCGGCTCGTTTTTGGGCTTAAGCCTCATGCATCCCGGCCATCACGCCGGGAATTTCGACTGATCGATGGACCATCGACTCGTCATCTTGGGCGTCAACCATCGCACCGCGCCGGTCAAGGTACGCGAGCGCCTGGCATACGCTGAGGATGAGATCATAGCGGCGCTGGGACGGCTCAAGATCGCGGCGCCGGCGATGCTCGAGGCGGCGCTCATCTCGACCTGCAATCGGGTCGAGATCATCGGTGTTGCAACCGATGTCCAGGCCGCGAGCGAAACCGCCCTGCGGTTCCTCGCCGATGATCGCGGGGTCGCGGCCGACTTCAGATCTGCAGTTTATCGTTTCGAAGGCCGCGATGCGGCGCGTCATCTGTTTCGCGTCGGAGCGAGCCTCGATTCGATGGTCGTCGGCGAGCCGCAGATTTTCGGTCAATTGAAGCTGGCCTATGCGCAGGCGGTTGAAGCGGGCGCGGCCGGACTGATTCTACATCGCGCATTTCATCGCGCCTTTTCGGTCGCCAAGCGCGTGCGGCGCGCAACCTTAATCGGTCATGGGGCGGTTTCGGTCGGCTCGGTCGCCGTCGCTCTCGCCACACAGATTTTTGACACCCTCGCCGACAAGACGATCATGCTGATGGGCGCGGGGCAGTTGGCAGAGCTGGTTGCGCGCCAGCTCAAGCGGCGTGGTGTCGAGACGCTGCTCGTAACCAGCCGTACGTTCGATCGCGCGGTCGGGATCGCGCGCGAACTCGGCGGCACCGCGGTGCCGTTTGACAATTATCGGCCGTATATGAAGATCGCCGATGTAGTGATCGGCTCGATGAGCGTCGAGCGGCCGATTCTCACCGCGGCTGATTTCGAGCCAATCCTACGCGAGCGTCATTACCGGCCGATGTTTTTGATCGATCTCGGCGTGCCGCGCAACTTCGATGAGCGCCTGAACTCGTTCGAAAACGTTTACCTCTACGACATCGACGACCTTGGCCAGGTGGCGCAGCAGACCCGCACCTCGCGCGAGCGCGAGGCCGAAAAGGCCGAAGCGATCGTGAGCGAGGAGCTCGACGCGTTCGATCGCTGGCTCGGCGAGCTTGGCCTGGTGCCTGCGATCAAGGAGATCCGCCTTAGCATCGAGCAGTTGCGCGATTACGAACTCAGCCGGCATCGCGGATGGCTCGCGGGTCTCGCGCCGGGCGAGCAGGTGCGAGTCGAGGCGCTGACGCGGGGACTGGTCAACAAGTTGTTGCATCGCGTGCTCGCCGGGCTTCGCAGCAACGGCAAAATGGTCGGCGACGGTCTCTACACTGCGGAGCTGGCGCGGAGGCTGCTGTGCGGAAATCCGGAGCTCGACGCGGACAGCGATCAGGATGACGACGCTTCCGATGATTCGATCTGAGAATCCGGCCCATCCCGGCGCCTCGCGATGGCCGCGCGGCTGAGAATTGGTTCGCGCCCGAGCGCGCTCGCGCTCGCACAGGCGCATCTGGTCGAGCGATCGCTCCGCGCGATCATGCCGACGCTGATGATCGACATCGTTCCAATTCGAACCAGCGGCGACCGGATGGCGGCCGCGTCGCTGGCCGACATCGGCGGCAAAGGGCTGTTCGTCAAGGAGCTTGAACAGGCGGTGCTCGCGGGGCAAATCGATATCGCCGTCCATTCGATGAAAGATCTTCCGGCGCGGCTGGCCGACGGACTCAGGATTGCGGCAGTGCCGCCCCGTGAGGATCCGCGCGACGCGTTGGTCGCACACGACGCGCCGGGATTCGAAGCGCTCCGGCGCGGGGCGCGTCTCGGCACCTCGTCGTCACGCCGCCGGTTCGAGGCGCTGCGCATCCGTCCCGACCTTGAGGTGCTGCCGATGCGCGGCAACCTAGATACGCGGCTTAAGAAGCTGGAGCGCCGCGAGTTCGATGCGATTATCGTCGCGATCGCCGGCCTTCGCCGCCTCGGTCGCGCCGCTCAGATCGATCCTGTCCCGCTCGATGAAAACCATTTCGTGCCGGCCGGCGGGCAGGGCGCGCTCGCGATCGAAGGGCCTGCCGATGGTCTGATTGGCGGCTCGTATGAGCTGGAGCGCGCGATCGCTTCGCTCAACGACCTCAATGCAGCCGGCGAAACCGCGTGCGAGCGCGCCTATCTCGCCACCATCGGCGCGTCGTGTGCGACCGCAGTCGGCGTGCGCGCGACGCTCGACGGTGATCGACTTTCCGCACATGCGCTGCTCTTCAACAAAGAAGGAAAGCGCGCGCTCGAAGATCGGATCGAGAGCAGGCTCAGCTCGATCTCAGCCGAGCAGGCGTCGCAGGCCGGAACCGAGCTCGGCAACCGGATGCTTAATCACGGCGCATCGGAGTTGGTCGGCCGGTGACTTCCGCAGCTGATGGACGCAGCTCGGAGCAGCCGCTGAGCGGTCTCACGATCGTCATCACGCGTGCAGCGGGCGACAGCGCAACGCGCTTCGCCACAGCTCTGCGCGCAATGGGCGCCGAAGTGATCGAGTTCGCGACCATCGAGATCGCGCCGCTCGAAGATTATTCTGCCGTCGACAGTGCGATCGGGCGGCTCGACTCCTTCGATTGGGTGATTTTTACCAGCGTCAACGGCGTCGAGGCGTTCATGAAGCGGCTCGAATTCTGCGGCCGCAAACCGCACGAGCTTTCGCGCGCGCGCCTCGGGGCGATCGGGCCCGCAACCGCCGCCCGCCTGAAGCGATACGGGCTCGCCGTCGATGCAATACCCGGCGAGTATCGCGCTGAAGCGATCATCGATGCGATCGGCGCAGCGGCGATTCGCGGCGCCCGCTTTCTGATTCCGCGTGCCGCGGTCGCGCGCGATGTGTTGCCGCGACTCCTCGCCCTAAAAGGCGCGGCCGAAGCCACCGTGGTGTCCGTATACTGTACGGTAATCGCGCCGGGACACATTTCGGAATCGTTACGCCAGCGGCTCGAAGGGGCCGATCTAATCACCTTCACGAGCTCGAGCACGGTGAATAACTTTTGCGTCCGAGTCGGCAAGCTCCGGCCCGGCATGAAAGCCGCCGTAATCGGTCCGATCACCGCCGAGACGGCGCGCTCGCGGGGTTTCGAGATCGTCGCGATGCCGGCCGACTATACGATCGCCGGGCTGGTCGGGGCGATTCGCGATTGGGCCCTCAGCGCCCGGAAATAGCCTCTTCTTAACCGCGCCGTTCATTATATAATTGCCTTGTCGCCGCTCATGCGGAGTCAAATCGATGGCTTTCCCGATCACCCGCCCGCGCCGACTGCGCCGCACCGAAACACTCCGCCGCATGGTGCGCGAGACGCGCCTCTCAGCCGACGATCTGATCCATCCTCTGTTCGTCTGTCCCGGCCGTGACGTAGCGAAGCCGGTCGAATCAATGCCGGGCGTGGCGCAGCTCTCGGTCGACCGCGCAGTGGCCGAGGCGCGAGAGATCCATGCGGCCGGCGTGCCGGCGGTGCTGCTGTTCGGGATTCCGGAGCATAAGGATGCTCGCGGCAGCGAGGCTTGGAGCGATCGCGGCGTGGTGCAACGCGCGTCCGCTGAGATCAAGGAGCATCTTCCGGAACTCGCTGTGATTACCGATGTCTGTCTTTGCGAATATACCGACCATGGACATTGCGGAGTGCTGAGCGGCGACGAGGTTGACAACGATGCGACACTCGAGCTGCTGGCACGCGAAGCGCTTTCGCATGCGCGGGCCGGCGCCGACCTGGTTGCGCCCTCCGACATGATGGACGGACGGGTCGGTGCGATTCGGAGCGCGCTGGACGAAAACGGCTACGCGCAGATTCCAATCATGGCGTATGCGGCGAAGTTCGCTTCGGCTTTCTATGGCCCGTTTCGCGAGGCGGCGGAATCCGCTCCGCAATTCGGCGATCGCCGCTCGTATCAAATGGATCCGGCGAACGGCGATGAGGCGATGCGCGAAATAGCGCTCGATCTCGAAGAAGGGGCGGACATCGTGATGGTGAAGCCGGCGATGCCGTACCTCGACCTGATTCATCGCGCGCGCCTCGAGTTCAACTGCCCGCTCGCTGCCTACAACGTCTCAGGTGAGTACGCGATGGTCCGCGCGGCCGGCCTCAACGGCTGGATCGACGAGGAGCGCGCAGTGATGGAGATTCTGACCGGAATCAAGCGCGCGGGCGCCGATCTGATCCTGACGTATTTCGCCAAATCAGTTGCGCGTCGGCTGAACGCCTGAATCCTATTTGACCCGGTGTAGTCCGCGACGCGTTGGACGCTGGGGCGGGCGACCGGGTGAGGGCGGTGCAGCGCTGCGCTTTCCCGCTTGCGAATGCCAGGGACGCACCGCGCCCGGAATCTGACGCCGGCTTTCGCGGGGCCGCTCGAACATCCCGAAGATCAGCGCCATCGGCCAGCAAAGCGCGATGATCACCCAGCTCGTGTACTCAAGCCCGATTAGCGTTGCGAGAATCGAACCGAAGGCCGCTCCGATCGCGAAGATCAGTGCGTGGCGAAAGCCAGGGTAGGTGCGGCGTTGGCCGGCTCCGTTGGAGGTGGCGGAGTTGCCGTTCAAAAACCTCATCTTGCATCTCCGTTGCAGAACTATTGATACGCCGGCGATTTACACGGGCTCTATGCGCCCTGAGCTATCCCCCTCATTAAATAAAGCATAGCGCAGGCATTACATTGCTTGCCATAGACGGAGCTTAAAGCCGGCTACTCGCGGTTCTTTTCGTGCCGATGTTGCTCGTAGTAGGTGCGCATCGCGGCGAGCGCGCGACGCTGATGATACTCGAGTTCGTCGTCTGGATAGCGATGCTCCGGGCCGAGCACGCATCCCGCCCGCGCATGGCATCGTGGGGCGCAGTCCGCCTCGACTTCAGCCCGATAAACCGCGCATCGGGCCGCGTTCCAACCGGTCGCGGCGCTGACTGCGCCGACCGGGCAGGCGGAAATGCAGGTTCGCGCAGCGCATCGCGGACATGGATCGAACCCCACCGCCGCGCCCGGCTGGTCGAGATCAACGTCAAGAAAGATTGCAGCCCGAAACGCTATCCACGGCCCATACACGGGATGAACCAGGACGCCCAAAATACTTGGCGTGCCGAGTCCGGCAAGCCGGGCGATCTCGATGAAATTGAAACTCACGGGCGAGTCGAGGAACGGAAAGGCCGCGGCAGCTTCGAGGCCCAGGCCGGCGAGCGCGGGTAGCAGCCTCCGCCCGACGACTTCACAGGTGAAGTCATCGAGCGGATGCTGCCGATCCCACCATCCGGGGTGGGCCGCGGCGTGCGCCGAAAGCGCGCGCCACAGCCCCCCCCCGCCGTTGCCCAGCACGATCATCGAGCGTGCGCGCGGATGCACCGCGCGCACGCTCGAAGCCGCCCCGGCGCCGGTCGCCGTATAGCGCGAGGTGGGAATCGCCGCCACCAGGTTGAATCCATACGGCGCAGCGAGAGCGCGCACCAACTCGAGCGGATCTTTCATGCGCGAGCGCGAATCAGCTCGAGCGCCAGCTCGACCGCGGCGCGCGCCGAGTTGGCACGTTTGAGGCCCGCGATTTCCGCCCACGCATCGAGCGCGATCACCGGGCGTCCGATTTTCAGTGCCATCGCGATTTCCGACAGGGTGCCGGCCTCGCCGGCAAGCGCGATCAGCACATCGGCGCTGGCGGCCACGATCACATTGCGCGCCTCGCCCATCCCGGTCGCGATGACGAATTCGATATGCGCGTTCGCGCCGCTATGCTCGTAGCCCGGAATTATTCCGATCGTGTGACCGCCGGCTTTGCGGGCGCCGCGCGCCGCTGCTTCCATCACTCCGCCGCATCCGCCGCATACCAGGGTCGCACCGCCCGCGGCGATTTCGTAGCCGACTTCTTCGGCTTGCTCGCACAGCGCGGGTGACGCTTGACCCGCGCCGACCACTGCGATCGCAGGCCGCCGCGCGTTCATTTGATGCTCGCGAGCAGGGCTGGTAATTCGCTGAGGTCCTTGATCGTGTAGTCGGGCGCGGGAATTTCCGGCGCGAGTTGCGCGTTGCGATGGTTCAGCCAGACGGTATACATCCCGGCCTGATGTGCGCCGAGCACGTCGTAGCGCGGGGTGTCGCCGACGAAGAGAATTTCCGCGGGCTCGCATTCGAGCATCGTGGCAATCTGACGGAAAACATCGGGATGGGGCTTTCTAAGCCCGATGTCGGCCGAAATGATGATCGCATCGAAGAGGCCGGCGATCCCCGTGTCCCGGACGATCTGATGACCGGTTTCGGAGTCGTCGAAGTTCGAAAGCAGGCCAAGCCGGTAATCCGGCGCGATTGCGCGCACCGCCGCGATCCAGTCCGGCGGCGCCCAGGTCACCTCGCGCACCCCGGACATATGGAGGCGCCTGAGCTCTGCGGCGAGTTCGCGCACTTCGGCATCGTTGCCGAGCCCGAGCCGCTCGAGCATCCGCATGAATCGATCGAGGCAGCTTACTTCGATCGCGTCGCGCTCGCGCTGCGCGTCGATCTCCTTAAGCACCTCGAAGTAGGTGTTGATTGCATGCTCGCGATCGAAGCGATCAACGATCGCCTTCTCCAGATGATCGATGAACCACGGGACGGTGCTGCGGAATTCGCGGCCGCCCCACGCAAACATCGGCAGCCGCTCCGGATCCCATCGGACCAGCGTATCGAACAGATCAAGGACCACGGCTTTGATAAGCGGACGCTCGGCCATCGATTCACTTCCGCGATGACAATGCGGCGGCGGTCGCGATCAGCGCAACTAGGTTGAGGCCGCCGGTAATCGTAAACAGCGTCGCCGACAAATGGTGCAGACGGTCGAACTCCGCTTTGCGCGCCGGGTCCGGGCTCGCCTCTTCGGCGACCGTGCGAATCGCGTGGACGCGGGGCGCGATCATTAGGCCGTCGTAGAGCGTGACGCCCAGGGCGATCGCGAGCACGACCGCCGCAGCCATCCACCAGCCGCGGGGACCGCGGGCGAACGCCAGGTAAAGCGCGAGCAGCAGGCCGACCGCGCCGCATAGATAGGCCATCACGTGGTAGCGCGGGAACACGACCGTCACGACCGCGCCCGCTTGCGCCACGGTCAGACGGGTAAAAAGGACTGGCGCGACGATGCTGCCGAAAAAAACGATCCCGCCCAGCCATAGGACCAGGCAAAGCAGATAGAAGAACAGCGCCATCGGGATGTCCCGGCTATTGTAGCGCAAGCAAGCCCGGCCAGCTCAATTCAGGTACGTTTTCGGCGCACCGCGCAACGGTTTGCGCCCGGCGAAGCCGTCCTCGATAGAATGCCACGCGATCACGTGCGGCTCGCCATACTGCCAGCACAGGAAGGCGATTTCTCCATCCGAGTCGAACGGAAAATCGACCAGACCCTGTTCGATGTCCTTGAGGATGCAGCCGAAGCTTTCGATTTGTGCCGCCATCTCAGCCATCCGGTTGGCGATCTCCCTGAGTTCGGGACTCGATTCCATGAGCTGATTGAAATCCGCTCCAGCCAGGCCGCGATCGGCGCGGGTCAGGTTGGCGACGGCGGTGCGCAGATTGGTCGCTTCGACCTGCAGCTCGCGCATCAGCACCTCGAGCCGCGGGATCAGTTCGTTGGCTTCCAACGGGGTGAAAAGTCTCTCGAAACGCTCACTCGGCAAGCGCGTTACTCCGGCATTGGCACGGTGCACAAACCGTGGTTAACCTATAACAAGGTGGGTACCTTCGCCTGCGCCAAGTCCGTATACTACGCAAACTGCGGATTTTGTGGAAGCGCGGTCGGCGAAGAGCATCCCCCGGAATAAGAAGGCATCATGGCAGAGAAAACCAAAGGGGAGCGGCGTTTTGAGCTGGAGGAAGATCTCAGCGGAGTGGAGATTCCGGCCGAGTTGCCGGTGTTGCCGCTGCGCGGGATCGTAATCTTCCCGAGCCAGATTCATCCATTCCTGGTCTCACGGCCGTCGTCGCTCAAGCTAATCGAAGAAGTCGAAGGCCCGCGGATTATTGCGCTCGCGGCGCAGAAGAATCCAGAAGAGGAAAGCCCGCGGCCCGACGGCCTGTACCAGCGTGGCACCGCGGTCCGCATTCTGAAAGTCCTCAAATACCCCGACCAGAGCGTGCGAGTGCTGGTGCAGGGACTGGCGCGGATCGAGCTCGAGGAGTTCACCAGTCTCGATCCTTATTTCGTCGCGCGCGTGCGGCGGCTGAGCGAGACCTTCACTCACGACAAGGAGAGTGAAGCACTCCAGGCACATCTGGTCAGCCAGTTCTCCAAGTTCGTTTCGCTGGTCCCGTATCTACCCGACGAATTGCAGGTGATGGCGATGCAGGTTCGCGAGCCCGGCCGGCTCACCGACCTGGTCGCATCGTATCTGAAGATCGCTGTCGAGGAGGCGCAGGACCTGCTGGCCTCGCTCGACGTGCGTGCGCGGCTCGAGAAGCTGATCGCGATTCTCACGCGCGAGATCGAACTGCTCGAGCTTGGTCACAAGATCCAGTCGCAGGTGCAGACCGAGCTTAACAAGAACCAGCGCGAGTATTACCTGCGCCAGCAGCTCAAGGCCATCCAGAAGGAGCTGGGCGAAGGCGATCAGCGCCTGTCCGAGATCGAGGACATCGAGCGCAAGATCCTCGAAGCCAAGATGCCGGAGGAGGCGCGCAAGGCGGCCGACAAGGAACTCGAGCGGCTCAAGATGATTCCGCCCGAGTCGGCAGAGCACACCGTCGTCCGCACGTATCTTGACTGGCTCACCGCGCTGCCGTGGAGCGTCGCGAGCACCGACAACCTCGATATCAAGCACGCGCGCCAGGTGCTCGATGAAGACCACTACGATCTCGAAAAGGTCAAGGAGCGCATTCTCGAGTTTCTCGCGGTACGCAAGCTGAAACAGGATACCAAGGGCCCGATCCTCTGTTTCGTCGGCCCGCCGGGCACCGGCAAGACCTCGCTCGGGCGATCGATCGCACGCGCGCTCGGCCGCAAGTTCGTGCGCCTCTCGCTGGGCGGCATCCGCGATGAAGCCGAGATTCGAGGCCATCGGCGAACCTACATCGGCTCGCTGCCTGGCCGGATTATCCAGGGCATCCGCAACGCCGGGACGAAGAACCCGCTGTTCATCCTCGATGAGGTCGACAAACTCGGCGCGGATTTCCGCGGCGACCCCGCATCAGCGTTGCTCGAAGTACTCGATCCGGAGCAGAACAACACGTTCTCGGATCATTATCTCGATGTGCCGTTCGATCTCTCGGGCGTGCTGTTCATCACCACTGCGAATGTGCTCGACACCATCCCGGCCCCACTCCGCGATCGGATGGAAGTGCTGGAACTGCCGGGTTACACCGAGGAAGAGAAGCTGCAGATCGTCGAACGTCACCTGGTGCCGAAGCAACTTAAGGAAAACGGCCTCGAAGCAACTAAGATCGAGTTTCCTCCCGATGCGATGGCTGAGGTGATTCGCAGCTACACACGCGAGGCGGGGCTGCGTAATCTCGAACGCGAAATCGCGCGCATCTGCCGCAAGATCGCCCGTTCGATCACCGAGGGCGAGCAGCCGCCCGAGCGCGTGACGGTCGAGAGCCTCAACAAGTATCTCGGCCCGCCGAAGTTCTACCCCGAGGTTGCCGAGCGCGGACACGAGCCCGGGGTCGCAACGGGGTTGGCATGGACGCCGAACGGCGGCGACATCCTCTTCATCGAAAGTACGCGGATGAGCGGGCAGAAGGGGCTGACGCTCACGGGCTCGTTGGGCGACGTGATGAAGGAGTCGGCGCAGGCGGCGCTGTCGTACGTGCGTTCGCGCGCCGATCGTCTCGGCGTGCCGATCGATTTCTTCGAGAAGTCCGATCTCCACGTGCATATTCCCGCCGGTGGAATTCCGAAGGATGGACCGTCAGCGGGCGTGACCGTGGCCGCCTCGCTCGCCTCGCTGCTGAGCGGACGTCCGGTGCGCTCGGATGTCGCGATGACCGGCGAGATCACGCTGCGCGGCAAGGTGCTGCCTGTCGGCGGCATCAAGGAAAAGGTGCTCGCCGCGCGCCGCGCCGGAATCAAAACCGTCATCCTGCCGCGGCGCAACGAACGCGATCTCGAGGACATCCCGCCCGAGGTCAGGAACGAATTGAAGTTCATCTTCGTCGACACGGTCGATGAAGTGTTGAGCGCGGTGCTGCAGCCTGCCGGCAATCACGAAAATGCAGAGGCATCGCCACGCTCCGCCGAGCGCACCACAGTCCTGAACTAAGGTTTCTGATCGCTTCCGACACGCGTTTACCGGCGGGACAGCGGATCGCAGGGCGATGATTCCATCGCCGTGATGATTCGTCCTATGATATTAATAGCTATGACGAGCGCGATGTCATAGTTCCGCTCCGAGAAGCTTTTAGAGATGCCTGAGTTGAGAAAGGATCCGGTCGTCGGCCGCTGGGTCATCATGGCGACCGAACGCAGCAAACGACCGTCAGACTTCGCCAAGGAACGCGAGCCGCGCAAGGGCACGCCATGCGTCTTCTGCGCCGGAATGGAACATCTGACGCCGCCCGAGGTCCGCTCGTATCGCGATGACACCAGTGCTGCGAATCAGCCTGGATGGCGCGTGCGCACCGTGCCCAACAAGTTTCCTGCCCTCCGCATCGAAGGACCGCCGGGGAGGCGCGGCGAGGGTCTTTACGATCTGATGAACGGGATCGGCGCCCACGAGGTCATCATCGAGACGCCGGACCACGACCTCGGGATGGCCGACTACGAGCCGCGCCAGATCGAGGAAGTGCTCTGGATGTATCGCGAGCGCGTGCTCGACCTCTCGAAGGATGAGCGCTTTCGCTACGCGATCGTGTTCAAGAATCACGGCGCAGAAGCGGGCGCCAGCCTGGAACATCCGCACTCGCAACTGATCGCGCTGCCAATCGTTCCGCTCAATGTGCAGCAGGAGTTGCGCGGCGCAAACGGCTACTACGGGCTCAAGGAGCGCTGCATCTTCTGCGATGTCGTGAGCCAGGAGAGCCGCGACGGCCGGCGCGTCGTCTTCGAGAGCGAGCGCTTCATCGCGGCAAGCCCCTTTGCGGCGCGCTTCCCGTTCGAGATCTGGATTCTGCCCAGGGAGCACGGATCGCATTTCGAACGCGCGTCGGCGCCGGAGTATCGCGACCTCGCGATGGTTCTGAAGGCGACGCTGGGAGCGCTAAAGACGGCCCTTGATGATCCGCCGTTCAATTACATCATCCACTCCGCCCCCTTGCGCGAGGAGGGCAGCAACCACTACCACTGGCATGTGGAGATCACGCCCGCGCTGACCAAGGTGGCGGGTTTCGAAGTCGGCACCGGTTTCTATATAAATCCTGTGCCGCCCGAGACCGCTGCGGCCCATCTGCGCGCCGTCTTGAACGGTGCCGCCGAGCCGGCCGGACTGACCCAGGCCCCGACGGGCTGAGGCCGGATTTTCCGGCGCTGAATTGCAGGCTGATGTTTGGGGATGGGCCTGCTGATGCCGAAACGAAGACCGCCAGATCGCCTGCTCGATTTGCTGCTCGGTGACACGCCCCCGCGCAAATCGCGTAAAAAATCCGTGACCAAACCGAGCTCGCCGAAAGCCGCGAAGTCTGCGAGCTCGCCCGCGCCTGTGCATCGCGCCAGGCTGCGCAAACCGGCAGGATCGAAGTCGAGAGCCAAAACCGCGGCGGCCGGCAAAGCTCCGACGGTGATGCGATCAGCACCGAACCGCGAGCACGATTCGAAATCGATCGCACCGCCGGCGGAACCGATCGATCCTCATCCGATTTCCGCCAACGGTGCAGCGCCGGCGCCGACTGAAACTGAAACCAGCGAAGTCTTTCTGCGAGGCCCGGGTGCCATGAGAATCGCAATTGTCGCTGCGGAGATCACGCCGTGGGCGAAGGTCGGCGGGCTCGCCGACGTAATCGGCGCGCTGCCGAGAGCGTACGCGGAGGCCGGCGCGGACCCGGTCGTGATTCTGCCCGGCTATCGTTCGATCATCGAAGCGCTGAAGCCGCGGCCCGTCGGTCCGCCGATGACCGTGCCGTTCGGAACTTCGGTCGAACGCTTCACTGTGACGCGCGCCGACGGCAACGGCGTGCCGCTCTACTTCATCGATGCGCCCGCGTGCTTCGGCCGCGATGGCATCTACGGCGAGCGCGGGATCGATTATCCCGACAATTTTCGCCGTTACGTGACGTTCGGCCGGGCCGCGGCCCTCGCCGCCGCCGAACTGATGCATCCCGACGTGATGCACGTGCACGACTGGCACGCCGCGATGGCGCTGATTGCGATGCGCGCCGACCCGGCCTTGCGCGAACGCCTGCGCGATACGCTGGCGATCTTCACGCTCCACAATCTTGCTTTCCAGGGAATTTTTGAGGCGCGCGATTTTCCGCTGCTCAATCTCGACCCGTCGTACTTCTCGGTTGACTTCCTCGAATTCTGGGGCCGCATCAACCTGATGAAGGGCGCGATCATGCTGGCCGACGGAACCTCGACGGTCAGTCCCAGCTACGCACAGGAAATCGCGCACGACCCGGAACTCGGGTTCGGACTCGAGGGCGTGCTGTCCTCGCGCGGTGATCGCTTCGTCGGCATCCTGAACGGCGCGGACTACTCCGAATGGGATCCCGCCCACGACATGATGATCCCGTACCGCTACAGCCGGTCGGATCCGTCGGGCAAACAGCGCTGCATCCGCGCGCTCCGCGACGAGTTTCAGTTGCCGCAGGATACGTCGCGTCCGCTGATCGGGATGATCACCCGGCTAACCACTCAGAAGGGCACCGACCTGCTGATGGACGCGATGGAAGCGTTGATGAAGGTCGATTTGCAGATGGTGATCCTGGGGAACGGCGACGGGGCAGCCGAGGAATTCCTCCTGCGCACCGCGGAGCGCTATCCCGACCGCCTCGCGATTCGCATCGGCTTCGACAACGCACTGGCTCATCGAATCCAGGCCGGCTCGGACATCTTCCTGATGCCGTCACGGTTCGAGCCCTGCGGTCTCACGCAGATGTACGCGTTGCGCTACGGCAACGCCCCGGTTGTGCGCGCGACCGGCGGACTGCGCGACACGGTCGTCGAGTTCAACCCGGAAACCGGCGAGGGCAATGGGTTTCGATTCGAGGAATATCGCGCCGAGGCGCTGTTCTCGGCCTGCGCCCGAGCGATCGAAATATTCCATAATCCCGATGCCTGGCGGCGTCTGATGGACAACGCTTTCGCCGCCGATTTCTCCTGGACGCGCGCCGCGCGCGAATATCTGAATTGGTTCGCACGGCTGCGGCCCGAACGGACCGAACGCGCGAGCGCCTGAGCGCCGCGAGCCGAACCATCGATGTCTGCGGCCGCGCCCACTGTCGTTTATGCCGACGGCTCCTGTATCGGAAATCCCGGTCCGGGCGGATGGGGCGTGGTGATTATCGCGCCCGACAAAACCGAGACCGAGCTTTGCGGATGGGAATCGCACACAACGAATAACCGGATGGAGATCACGGCGGCGATCGAAGCCCTGCGTCATCTGGAGCCGCATTCCAACGTGATCCTGCGCACGGACAGTCAGTACGTCGTGAAGACGATGAACGACGGCTGGCGGCGGCGCGAAAATCGCGATCTGTGGGACGAGCTCGATGCCGCCGTCGCGCGCCATCGGCGGGTCACTTTCGAATGGGTGCGAGGGCACGCCGGTGACGCGCTCAATGAGCGGGCGGACCGGCTGGCCCAGCGCGCCGCGCTGGGCCAGCCGGAGCGGGCGATGGCTCCGGCCCCGGCAGCGTCCTCGCCGCCGACGGCGGACGAAGCCGCGATGCTCGCGCCGGGCGAAACGATTCGCGTCTGCGCCGGATGCGGGCGGCGGTTCGTCGCCGCCGCGTGCGGCGGCGACGAACCGCCGCCCCGCTACTGCAATCTCGTCGATTGCCGGCTCAGGGCCCGCCGCGAATCACGATCTTAATCCCGGAGGAACACCATGGACTTCGGACTGTTGCTGATCGTGCGCAATCCCGATGAATGGCGGCGCCCCGACCATGAAGTCTACCGTGCGCATATCGAGCGCGTTGTCAAAGGCGAGCAACTCGGCTTCACCCATGCCTGGACCAGTGAACATCATTTCTCGCCCGGCGGATGGTCGCCGTCGCAGTTTCCAATCCTCACCGCTATCGCCCAGCGCACCGAGAAAATTCGCCTCGGCACTTACGTCTTTTTGGTGCCGCTTCACAATCCGATTCGCGCCGCCGAGGATGCCGCCACTGTTGATATCATCTCGAATGGACGGCTCGACCTGGGTGTCGGCCCGGGATCGCATCCGATGGAATTCGCCACCTTCGGCATCCCGTTCCGCGAGCGGCGCCCGCGGATGTACGAAGGCCTCGAGATCATCGAGAAATGTTTTTACGAGCCCGGGTTCAGCTACAAGGGCCGGTTCTGGAATTTCGAGAACGTGCAGATGACGACGCGGCCGGTGCAGAAGCGCGTGCCCATCTGGATCGCCGCGATCGGGCCCAAGGCGCTCGCCGAGGCCGGGGCGCGCGGCTACAACCTGGCCTCGGGCGGCCCCGGCGACGTGCAAAAGATTTATGAGAATGCGCTGCGCAAGGCCGGTCACGATCCGAAAAACTTTCAACGCGCGAACCTGCACATCGGGCACCTCGCGGAGACCGACGAAAAGGCCTGGGACGAAGCCGAGCCGCATCTGCGCTATTACATCGAATGGCAGGTTGGGATGGTCAAGGCGCAGCGCGCGCTCAACGTCGATCGCTACCATCAAATCGATCTGAATGTGCCCGCACTCGGCGAGCTGCGCAAAACCGGGCGCGGTCCATATACGCAGGCTTACGTCGGCTCGCCCGAAACGGTCATCCGTCAGCTCGAAGCCGAGCTTAAGGAGCATCCGTATACACAGATCATCTGGTCGCAGGGACTGCCCGGTCAGGATCCCAGGGTGGCGGATCGATCAATCGAGCTGTTCGCGAAAGAAGTTATTCCGCACTTCAAAAATCGTTAGCGGCGCCGTCTCCGCTATTAGCATCCTTTTCAGCCGACCCATGTAAGTGATCACCAGACGCCGGGGATCATGCAGTCGGTCGCCCGCTGGTATGCCGCGTATTCCTCGCCGTAGCGCGCAAGCAACGCATCCTCTTCGATTGCGATCTCGCGCCGCAGCACGATCGAGCTGACCACGAGCACGATCAAAAAGGTAATCGGCGCGCCGTACTCGAACGGCCAAGCCAGCAGCACCAGGAACGAGCCCGCATAGATCGGATGGCGAATCCGGCCGTAAAAGCCGTTCCTGATCACGCCGCGGCTCGCCAATTCCGGCGCCGACGCCGCGAAGTACGACCATTGGATGCGCGCGCCGAGCGCCAGCCATAGGCCCAACAGCTCCAACAGCAGGCCGAACGCGCCGGCCCATCCCGGCACGCCGCCGCCGTAGATGTAGGTCCGTTCGAATGGCGCCGCGAAGAACACGGCCAGGATCGGTAGACGCGCGGCAGTGTACGTGAACGCCGGATCGGGATGGCCGCCGCGTTCGGCGGCATAAACCAGATGTTCGGCGATGACGAAACCGGCGAACGCGATCAGATAGGCGACGACGTAGCGATGCCCGCTGAAGTAGGCCGTGATGCCGAGTCCGAGCGCGATCGCGCCGACCACCGCCGCGAGATAAATCACCAGCTCGCCAATCGTGGAATCCGGATGCGCCGCGGGCGCGACGGCCTCCGGCGCCGCGCCGAGCGATCCCGTGCCGGGTTTCAGTCCACCAGTGCCTTTGCCGGCCGCCGGCGTCGCATCCTGTGCCTGGTCCATAAGTCGAATTTTTCAGAGCGGGAGGCCGAAATCAAAGCGGTTACGCGCTTAGAGGTGATGCGCTTCCAGCCATCGCTCGGCGTCCAACGCCGCCATGCATCCGGTGCCCGCCGCGGTGACGGCCTGCCGATAGACCCGATCGGCGACATCGCCGGCCGCGAACACGCCGTCGATGTTGGTGTAGGTCGAACCTGGCCTGACCTTCAGATAACCAAGCTCGTCCATGTCGAGCTGCCCGCGGAACAGATCGGTATTCGGATGATGCCCGATGGCGACGAACACCGCGTTGGTCGGAAACTCCGTGACCGCGCCGGTCTTGAGATTCCTGAGCGTCACGCCGGTCACGCCGCCCTTCTGATCGCCGTGAATATCCTCCACGACCGAATCCCAGATGAACGCGATCTTCGGATGGTTGAAGGCGCGCTCCTGCATGATCTTCGAGGCGCGGAGTTGATCGCGCCGATGTATCACCGTTACGCGCGTCGCGAAGCGCGTCAGAAACAGCGCCTCTTCCATCGCGGTATCGCCCCCGCCGACCACGATCACCGCACGCTCCTTGAAGAACGCGCCGTCGCAGGTCGCGCAGGCGCTCACGCCGTAGCCCATCAGGCGCTGCTCGGACGGCAGCCCCAACAGCTTAGCCGACGCGCCCGTCGAGATAATCAGCGTATGCGTGCGAAAGACTTCATCTTCGACCGTGATTTCAATCGGACGCCGCTTGAGATCCGCCGCAGTCGCCGCACCGCTGATGAATTTTGTGCCGAAGCGCGCGGCCTGCTTGCGAAACATTTCCATCAAGTCGGGCCCCTGGATGCCATGCTCGTAGCCGGGGTAGTTCTCGACCTCGGTGGTGATCATGAGTTGGCCGCCCGGCTCGTTGCCGTCGATCAGCACCGGTTCAAGGTTGGCGCGCGCGCTGTACAGCGCGGCAGTCAAGCCGGCGGGTCCGGAACCGAGAATTACCAGGCGATGGATTTCGTCTGCCATGAGATCTTCGCTGAATCCTTGCGGTTGATAGTCGAGCTGCGCGGGCCCGCAGCCGCTTCGATTGTATAGCGGCAAACCGGCGACATAAACTGCTGCGTTGCCGATGGCCCGGTCGAAACACAACTCGCGCCCGCCCGCCGACGACCGACGGCACGCCCCGAAACTGACGCATCTCGATGCGCGCGGGCGCGTGCGGATGGTCGACGTCGGCGCGAAGCCGATCACGCGGCGCGAGGCGATCGCGCGCGGCCGCGTCGAGATGGCGCCGGCGACGCTCGACGCGATCCTCGGTGGGCGGTTGCACAAGGGTGAAGCCATCGCGGTGGCGCGCGTGGCCGGCATCATGGCGGCCAAGCGCACCCACGAACTCATCCCGCTCTGCCATCAGCTTCCGCTTGAGGTGGTCGAGGTCGATTTCCGGCCGGCGGCGAACGGCGCGGCGATCGAGATTCAGGCGCGCGCGGTGACCAGCGCGCGCACCGGCGTCGAGATGGAGGCGATGGTCGCGGTGAGTGCAGCGGCGCTCGCGCTCTACGACATGGCCAAGGCCATCGATCGCGCGATGGTGATCGGTGCGGTGCGATTGGTGAGCAAGCGCGGCGGCCGCAGCGGCAATTTCAGACGCCCGAACGAGCAGCAGTGGCCGCGCGAGTGATTCAGGAGAGCGCGGCGAGCAGACCGTCGCTCAGCCATCGCGCGAGCATCCGGTTGATCGCTTCGACCGGCTCGCCTTCGATCTTTTCGGAGGCCGCCGCGCAGATTGCGGCGAAGGCCGCACCTTCCATCGCGAGGCCCAGCGCGTCACGCTCGCCGGGTTCCAGCGTGCGATAATAAACCTGCGATCCCTGCCGCCATACTACGATGCTGACCGGTGTGGCGACGGGCCGCGACCATTGCGCGCCATCCGAGAACGCGCGCAGCGCCGGGCCGACGTCGAACCGGCAATCGAGCAGCTTGAGCGCCGGATGGGTTCGCATCACCAGCGCAGGCCATCGCTCGGGCGCGATCGCGCGCATCGCGTCGGCGCTCAGCGCCGCGGCATCGGGCCCATGGAAGACTTCGATGGTCGCACGTTCGAGCGCCGCGAGATCGCTGACGAAATTTTCGATTTCATTATGCGCAGCAAGAAAGCCCGGTAGAAAACGGCCCACGCCGAATACCGAGGGTTCGCTCGGCGGATGCGCAGCGAGATACTGGCGAACGAGGCGCGCGAAGATTTCATCGCCGACCACCGTGCGCGTTGCCGGAAAATCCTCGCGCATCACGTCGAGCAGGCGCTGGAAATAGGCGGTCGAGTAGATTTCGATTCGCCGGCGCGCGTCGAGCCGCCGATCGCTGACGATGATCGAGTCGGCTGTCCCGGCCGGTTCGGCGCCCGGGCTCGCGATCAATCGCACGATCAGGCGCTGCAGCGATTCGAGGTCGGTCTTCATCGGCCTCCAAAAGCTTTGCCGAGTGCGCCGCACTTGACAACCGCTCCGATCGGCGGCGATGAACGATGCATCGTGGCGGAGAATGCAGGCATCGCAGGGCAGGTGTATCTCAAAGCAGGGCGCGAGGGACCGGTCCGGGGCGGAAATCCATGGATCTTCTCGCAGACGATAGCGCGCGTTGAGCCGTCGAATCTGCCGGCGGGCGCCGCGGTCCAAATCCGCGACCGCGGCGGCCGTCTGCTCGGCTTCGGCCATTTCAACCCCGGCACCACCATCGCGGTGCGGATGCTCGCATGGGACGGCGCCGCGACACGCATCGATCGTTTGCTCGAGGAACGTATTCAAAATGCGCGCGCGCTGCGGCAGCGGCTTATCAGTCCCCACACCGATTGCTACCGCCTGGTCAACGGCGATGGCGACGGCCTGTCCGGACTGGTGATCGATCGCTACGCGGACGTGCTGGTCGTGCAGATTCTGAGCGCTGGGATGGAAGCGCTGCGCGTTGAGATCGTCGCGGCGCTGACGCGCACGATCGCCCCGCGCGCGATCATCGAGCGCAGCCAGGGAGCCGTGCGAAAGGCCGAGGGCCTCGCCGATTGCGCCGGCCTGCTGGCGGGCACGATGCCCGGACCGACGATCGTGACCGAGAACGGACTTAAGTTCGAAGTCGATTTCGAGCGCGGACAGAAGACCGGCCATTTTCTTGATCAGCGCGAGAACCGCGCGCGGCTTGCCGCAATCGCCGGGGACGCACGCGTGCTCGATCTCTGCTGCTATTCGGGCGGGTTCGCCTTGATGGCTCTGAAAGCGGGCGCACGTGATGTGATTGGTGTCGACACCTCGGCGCGCGCGCTCGATTGGGCGCGCCGCAATCTCGCGCTCAACGAACTTCCTTCCGAGCGCGCCCGGTTCGTGCACGCCCAGGCCGGCGAGTATCTCGCGTCGTGCGGCGAAAAATTCGATGTCATCGTTCTCGATCCGCCGCCGCTAGCCCGCGCGCGCGAGAGTGCCGCGCACGCTGGCCGGCTGTATGTTGATCTCAATGCCGCCGCGATGCGCGTGCTCGCGCCCGGTGGCCATCTGATGACCTTCAGTTGTTCGGTGCATTTTCGCGGCGAGGATTTCGTCCGCGCGGTGCGAATCGCGGAGAGCCGCGCAAACCGCCGCCTCAGGATGATTGCGCGGCTCGGTGCTGGCGCCGACCATCCGGTGCTGCTCGGCCATGTCGAAGGCGAGTACCTGACCGGGCTATGGTTGAGCGATCTCGAATGACATCGTAAAGGAGCGTCGCTGTGGCGAGCGAAATCAAGAGCACGATTCCTGACCAGTTGAAGAGCCTCGACGGCTTTCGCGTCGAGGTTGACCCGGCGCGCGAGCGCGCCGACATCATTCTCGATCGGCCGCCGTTCAACGTGATCACGATGCCCGAGCGTGAGCAGCTTGCGGCGGTTTTCGCCGAGCTCGATCGTGACCCGCGTGTCCGCGCGATCGTCGTCCGCGCGAGCGGCGCGAATTTTTCGAGCGGCGGCGACATCCCGGGCTTCATGACGCGGAGCCCTGAACATCTATCGGAACTCGCGCGCAACGTCGCCGCGCCCGAACGATGTCATCAGCCGGTCATCGCGGCGATTCGCGGCTACTGCTTCGGCGTCGCGTTCGAGCTGGCGTTGGCGTGCGATTTTCGGATCGTCACCGAGTCGGCAGAACTCGGCACACCCGAGCAGCGCATCGGGATGATAACCGGTTCGGGCGGTTCAGTGCGCCTGCTCAAGATGGTCGGCATTGGGCGCGCGAAGGACATCGTGATGCGCGCGCGGCGGATTGCGGGGCGCCAGGCGTACGAGTGGGGCATCGCGACCGCCGCCGTGCCGGACGGCGAGCTCGAATCGGCGACCGACAAGCTCGTCGATGAGCTGCGCCAGTTCTCGCCGCTGGCCCAGCGGACCATCAAGCAGGTGCTGAACGGCGCGCAGGATGCTCCGCTGCATGTCGGGATCGAACTGGAGGGCCAAGCCTACGGACGGCTGCGCTCGTCGGCGGATTTCGCTGAAGGCGTCGCCTCGTTCGTCGACAAGCGCAAGCCGAACTTCAGGGGCGAGTGATGCTTTGCATCGCCATGGCAAATTGACCTTACAGGCTTCGCATGGCGTTCGCAGCGGCGGCTGGTGTTGCTGCGAGCTGATCGCTACGCCGCGGCGGTCGCGGCTTCAAGCTCGTACGCGCCGGGACTCAAGCCGTCCTTCGGCCGCAGCACGATTTTGACGGACAGGCGCTGCTCGAGCGTCTCGAGGTCGCGCGCGCCGAAATCATAAAGATAGTGCGCGATGTCGGGATTCACCCGCACCAGCAGCATCTCATCATGCCCGCGGCGCGCCGCCTCACGATAGAGCGCGCGCAACACCTCGGCGGCGAGCGTCGGCGTCGATTTGACCACTCCGCGTCCCTGGCAATGCGCGCACGACGTGGTCAGCAGTTCTTCGAGGCTCTCGCGCGTGCGCTTGCGGGTCATCTGGACAAGTCCGAGCTCGGAGATCTTGAGCGCCGAAGTGCGGGCCTTGTCGCGCTTGAGCAACTGGCCGAGCGCATCGCTCACGCGCTTGCGATCGGCCTCGCGCGCCATGTCGATGAAATCCACGATGATGATCCCGCCGATATTGCGCAGGCGAAGCTGACGCACCACCTCGTCGACCGCTTCGAGATTGGTCTTGAGCACGGTCTCGTGCTGGCTCTTCTTGCCGACGAAGCGCCCGGTGTTGACGTCGATTGCGGTCAACGCCTCCGCTTGATCGAAAATCAGGTAGCCGCCCGACTTGAGCCAAACCTTGCGATCGAGCGCGCGCTCGATCTGCTCCTCGAGGTTGAAGTGATCGAAAATCGGCTCGGTCTCCTCGTAGCGCGCGAGCCGCGAACGCAGCCGCGGCATGTAGTTCTGCACGAACCCAACGATCCGATCGAAGGTCGCCGGGTCGTCGCACCATAGCTTGTCGACGTCGCTCGAAAACAGATCGCGCACCGCGCGCTGCGCGAGATCGAGATCGCTGTAGAGCACCGTGGCCGGCCCGCTGGTCTCGGCTTTTTTCAGAATCGAGGACCAGAGCTTGGTCAGAAACGCGATGTCGCGCTGGATCTCGCGCTTGCTGACGCCCTCGCACGCCGTGCGCACGATGAACCCGCCCTGCGACGGTCGCAGCTCATTCACCGCGGTGCGAAGCCGGTTGCGCTCCTCTGCGCTCTCGATCCGCCGCGAGATGCCGAGGTGCGGATTGGTCGGCGTATAGACCAAGTGCCGGCCGGGAATCGAAATTGAAGAGGTGAGCCGCGCGCCCTTGGTGCCCATCGGCTCTTTCGCGATCTGAACGATGATCTCCTGGTTGCGCCGGAGCTGCTGCTCGATCGGAAGATTGACGCGCTTGGCGCTGCTCCGATGGCCTCCCCGTCTTCGCCGTCCCCGTGGCGCGGTGCCATTGCTTTCGGTGGTCGGGTCGACCCCGGGTTCGATCTCATCGGGAGCGGTTTCGCCGCCTTCCGATGAATGCTCCTCAGTTACCGGTTCAAGCTCGACATCCTCGCCCGCAACCTCAGCCATCGTGCCGAACGCGTCCGCACCGTTGTGGAAATCGGAGACGTGCAGGAAGCCGGCCTTTTCAAGTCCTATATCGACGAACGCCGCCTGCATCCCGGGCAACACCCGCGTTACCTTGCCCTTATAGATGTTGCCGACCAGCCCGGCACGGGTGTTGCGCTCCAAGTAAAACTCCGTCAATTGGCCGTCTTCGACCAGCGCTACACGCACTTCGAGCGCGGCGGCATTGATTATGATTTCACGTTTCACGGAACTGCGATCAAGTCTGATTCTGGAAGGCTACGCCCCGAACAAACGGGCAATGCCCGGTAGGAATGCCAATGGCAAGACGAAGTCGGTTAGGGAACCTCGTTCAGGCACGCCGCGGCTCAGCGGATAACCGCAATGATATCGGCCGAGTGACGTCGTTCCCCTCAACTCCTCTGCATCTTAAGGCGATCATACGGAGCCCTGTCGGCGGGCGCAAGGTGACCACAGATTGGGCTAATGAGAAGATTACGCGCGTTTTCGCCAACCGCCTTGACTTGCCCACTTCCTGCAAGCTACTGATTTTCGAGTGTCAATTGCGGCTGAAAGCGCTATAGCAGCGCCTGGGAGCGCGCTATTGAACAGCCGGGTTCTGGTCCTGAACCGCTCATACTTGCCGGTTCACATCACCTCGGTCAAGCGCGCTTTCGCCCTGCTTTATCAGGGGGTCGCACGGGCCGTCGACGAACAATATCGTACCTTCGATTTCGAGAGCTGGCGCCAGCTTTCCATAGAGATCCATCACGAGCGGATCGGGATCGTCGACGGGTTCATCCGCGTACCGCGTGTGCTGCTGTTGCAGGCATACGAACGCGTGCCGCGCCGCCACGTCCGTTTTTCACGGTTCAACATCTTCGCCCGTGACAATAACACCTGCCAATATTGCGGGCAGCGGCTGCCGCGGATGGAGCTGAACCTCGATCATGTGATCCCTCGCTCGCGCGGCGGTCTCTCGACCTGGGAAAACGTCGTCTGCTCGTGCCATGTCTGTAATCGGCGCAAGGGTGGACGTACCCCGGAAGAGGCGCGTATGGTGCTCATCCGTAAGCCGCGCCGTCCCGAGTGGACGCCCTTCTCGGCCGATATGTTCAGCCTCAAGCGCTACCAGGAGTGGATGCCGTTCCTAAGCGCCGTCGACAGCGCCTACTGGAACACTGAGCTTCAGGCCGAATAGGCCGTTTCTGGTCCGGCGCTCCGGACCACAATTAGTAGGGCCTGACGCGATGATTAACCACAGCATCATGGCCGAGCGCTTGACCGCCTCCCCTGATTATCGGATACCTTTAGAGCGTCAAGTTGCCGATGGTGGCGGGGAGACGCGCTACCGGATGGATCGTGAGGGGCGGAGGTGAGGGCGGTGTATGCGTCTTAAGAGTCTGGAACTGGTCGGTTTCAAATCCTTCCTCGATCCCACCCTGATTAGCTTCTCGCCCGGCATCACCGCGGTCGTCGGACCCAACGGATGCGGCAAGTCCAACGTGATGGACGCCATCCGCTGGGTGCTCGGTGAGCAGGCCCCAACCAGACTTCGCGGCAAGAGCGTCGAGGATCTGATCTACGCTGGCAACGAGCAT
Organism: Pseudomonadota bacterium; assembly: GCA_021324855.1. Lineage (GTDB taxonomy): Bacteria > Desulfobacterota > Binatia > Binatales > Binataceae > JAJPIG01. Next base: position 28,584 of record JAJPIG010000031.1, read on the forward strand.
AATCCGGCCGCCAACATGGCCGAAGTATCTCTGACGCTCGAAGCGGAAGATGAGACTGCGCTACCCGAGCCCTATTCGAAGCTGAGCGAAATCTGCGTCACCCGCCGCGCCTATCGTTCGGGCGACTCCGAATATCTGATCAATAAAGTTCCGTGCCGGCTCAAGGACATCACGGAGTTCTTCATGGCCGCAGGCATCCACAGCCGCGGCTACGCGCTGATTGAGCAGGGACGTGTCGAAGAGATTATCCAGGCGAAGCCGGTCGAGATCCGGGGGCTGATCGAAGAGGCCGCCGGGCTCGCGCTATTCAAGGGACGCCGCGAGATGAGCGAGCGCAAGCTCGAACGGGTGCGCGAAAACCTGAGCCGCGTCAACGATGTGCTTGCGGAAATCGAACGGCAGCTTAACTACTCGCGCCGCCAGGCGAAGAAGGCCGAGACTTACCGCGTAATCCGCGCCGAGCTCACTGAGCTCGAACGCTTTGCGGCCGCGCGCCGAATTCTGCATGAGCAATCCGAGCTGGCGCGGTTTTCCAAGCGTGAGAGTGACCTGCGTGCCGCCGGCAATGCGGCGCGGCTTGAAGTCAGCGATCTCGAAGCTGAGGTTCGCGCGGCCTCCGATGCGCTCGCTGCCGAGCGCGAGCGGCTGAATGCCGCCGCGCGTGAGTTCGAGAATCTGCGTGCGAGCGATGCGGACCGGGCGCGGGCGCGAGAGTTCCTCGCGCGGCGCCTTGCGGCGGTGAACGAGGAAGAGCCGGCGCTGCGCGCGCGACTCGCGGAACTCGAGGTGAAGGCGACCGCGTCGCGGGCAAGCCGCGCGCTGTTTGGCGCGCGGCTTGCCCGCGAACTCCGTGCCGACGATGGCTCCGAGTCGGCGCTCGTCGAGCTGAAGAATCGCCACGAACAGGCGCGCCTCGAGTTGCGCGCCATCGAGCGCCAGGCCGAAGATCTCAAGGACGATCTCTCGGAACTGGTGCGCGAAGCGGCGGTGATTCGTGGCCGGCTCGCCGACTTGAGCGGCGAGCGGGCTGAGTTAGACGAGCGGCTGAAGAATCATCCGGTGGACGGTTCTTCAGCCGGCACTTTCGGTCTGGCCGACTCCGCCGCGCTCGGCGTTGCCCAGGAGAACCTGCGCAACGCCGAGCGCGCGCTTGCCGAGGCGCGCGCCCGGCTCGATGAAATCGAGCGGGCCCGCAGCGCCGCCGTCGATCACGAAGTCGAAGCGCGCACTGCGGCCGAACGCGCGAACGATCGGGTCACTGCCGCGCGCGCCGCGCTCCAGGCCGCCGAGCGGCGCGCAGCGCGCCGGGCACAGGATCCGACCGCGATGCGATTACGCGGCGTCCTCGAGTCGCTCAACGGCGATCGTCCCGCGATCGACCCGCCCGCGCTGCTCGACGTGATGCGCGTGCCGGCGCCGCTCAAGCCGGCAGTGCGCGCCGTGATGGGCGAGCAGCTCGATGCGGTGGTCGTCGATTCGCCGCATTTCGCCTCCAAGGCTATCGACATTCTCAAGGAGCAGCAGTCGGGACGCCTGAGCTTCGTGCCCGAAGCCACGATGGCCGCGCCGGGTGAACGGATCGACGCACCGGGTATCGCGGGGCGACTGGTCGAGATGCTCGATGTCGAGCCGCGCTTTGCTGCGACTGCTGAGGCGCTGCTTGGCCATGTAATGCTCGCGGAAAACGTGAACGCCGCGCTTGCAGCGTCGAATTTGAACGGTCACGGCACGGTATTCGTCACGCGCGACGGCGATCTGGTCCATCCCGGACGGATTATCAGCGGCGGGAGTCCCGCCGATTCAGCCAGTTTGGAGAACGATACGGAGGCGCCGCTTTCTCTCGAGGATGCGCGCGCGGCGCTGGGCGAGGCAGAGCGCGCGCACGCCGGCGCCGGGCGCGAGCTTGCCGATCGACGCGCCGAACGCGCCCGTCTCGAACACGAGCTCGGCGAAGCGCGCCGCGCCGTGGCCGCATCCGAGCATGCCTTCGATGAGGCGCGCAAACAGCTTGCCCGCATCGAAAACCAGCTCGCGCTTGCCGAAGCGCGCCGCTCCGATGCTATCCGTCGCCTGGGTGAAATCGCGGAGACCGTCACCGCGTCGAACCTGCGCCTGGAAGAGCTGGCGATCGCGGAGCAGAAAGCCCGCGCTGATTTGGGAGCGGTCCGCGAAACGCTCGCCTCTGTCAGGTCCGCTTCCGAAGCGATCGAGAATGAACTCGCAGAGACGACGGCGCGAGTCGAGGCACGCCGCGCGACTCTGAAGGCGATCGAGCAGGAGCTGCGGCATCTGCGCCGGCTCACCGACGAACTCGAAGGGCAGATGGCGTCCGACGAGGCGTCGCTTGCGCGTTTGGCGGCGGAACGAATCGAATTCGAGGGCGAGCTCGAGAAACTCGCCGTACAGGATGCGCAGAATCGTCAACGCGAAGCCGGGCTGGGCTCGGAAATCGCGCGGCTCAAGGAAACGGTCGAGCATCGCGAAGGGCTCGTCGGCCAGGCGCGCGCCCGGCTGGAAGAGGCGCGCGAGCAATTGACGCGAATCGAGAATGAAGCCGTCGAATGCGGGCTCCATAAGGAACGCGCGAGCGCGCTTGGCGAGGAACTCGAGCGAAGCTTTGCGGAGAAATTCCTCGCGCCTTTCGCAACGCTGGTCGGCGACCTCGAACCCGCACTTGCCTCGCGCGATGCCGACGAGGATGAACGCCGGATTGCCGAGCTGCGCGCCCGCGCCGAGCGCATCGGCGAAGTCAACCTCGCGGCCGAAGGAGAGGTGCGGGAGCTCGAGGAACGCGCCACGACTCTGGGTGCGGAAAAGGCCGATCTCGAAGCCGCAGTCGAGGACCTGACGCAGACTATCGCACGGCTAAATCGCGAGGCGCGCCGCCGCTTTGCGGAAACGTTCGAAGGCGCGGCGCGAAACTTCTCGGAGTTGTTCCCCAAGCTGATGCGCGGCGGGCAGGGGCATCTGGAACTAGACGGCAGCGGCGACCTGCTCGAAGCGGGCGTCAACATTTTGATCCAGCCGCCCGGCAAGAAGGTCCGCGAGCTGGCGTTGCTCTCGGGCGGCGAGAAGGCGCTCTCCGCGATGGCGCTGATGTTCTCGCTGTTCCTGCTCAATCCGAGTCCGTTCTGCGTGATGGACGAGGTCGACGCGCCGCTCGACGAGTTCAGCGTCGCCGCGTTCGCGACGATCGTCGAGGAGTTCAAGGAACGCTCGCAGTTCATCGTGATTACGCACAATCAACGCACGATGCAGCGCGCGGACCAGGTGCACGGCGTCACGATGGATCGCCCGGGCATTTCGAAGGTAATTTCGATGCGTATCCCACGCGCCGCGTAATCATTCGCGGCGCCGCGCGCTGCCCGGTGCATCAAGCGGATTATGCGCCGTATCCATTCGGTTCAAGAGCATTCGGCATCTGACGCCGGTGCGAGGAAACCGAAGTGACGAGACAACTTCGCGCGGCGCAGTGCTGATCGAAAATCGAGTCACGCAGCGCGTCGTTGTTCCCCATCGGGAATGCCCCTGTTATTCTCGGAAGCGCATTCGCGTTTTCGCCGGACTCACCGAAGAAGTCGAAAAGGGATTTTGACGTGCCGCCCTATGAAATAGCCGTGCTGGTGATGATGGCGGCGGGCGTGCAGTTCGGCCTGCTCGGCCTGGCGCTGCTGATAGAAACGAGCCATCGCAAAGGCCGGCCTTCGCCGGCCTTGCGGCCATCGCGTGGTCGGCGCGCCGAGCGTCATCTGGCGCCGGTTCCGTTGCGTCCGCGGCGGGAGGCGGAGCCGCCGGCGGCGGCTCCGCCTCCCGCCGCGCCCGAGACGCAGCCGCCGCGCCGCGAAGGCGCTGGTCCGCCGGAGCCGGCTCCGCCCGAGATGTTTCAGCCGTCGGCTGAAACATCTCGGGCGGAGGAACCGGCCGCCGCGATGCCGGAAATCACGCCTGAAGCCGAGCCTTCCCTTGCGGCCCCCGAGCCGGCGGCTGAAGCTGAGTTGCTCGAGCCGGAGGTGCAGCCGGCGGCTGCACCCGCGCCGGTCGCGCCGAAGCTTTCGCGGTTGGGGTTGGGACTTCGGAAGACGCACGAAGCGCTCATGGCCCGGTTGCGCGCGGTGCTCGGTGGTGGCGCTCAGGGCAAACAGCTCTACGAGGAACTGGAGGAGGCGTTGATCGGCGCCGACGTCGGCGTTGAGGCGAGCGCGCGAATCGTGCAGGCGGTGCGCGATGACTTGAAAAACGAGGCGCATCCCGAGACGGTGCGCGCCGCGCTCAAAGCTGAAATCGAACGCGTTTTGGAGTCAGTTGAACGGCCGGCGGCCGATTCCGGCGACGAGCCGCTCGTCGTGATGCTGGTGGGCGTCAACGGCGCCGGCAAAACCACCACGCTTGCGAAGCTCGCCGCACGTTTCAAGGCCGAGCGCGGCCCGGTGATCGTCGCCGCAGCCGATACTTTTCGCGCCGCTGCGATCGATCAGCTCGAAGTCTGGTGCAATCGGGTCGGCGCCGAAATCATCAAACAGAAGCAGGGCTCCGATCCGGCAGCGATCGCTTTCGATGCGGTTGCGGCGGCGCGCGCCCGCGGAATCAAGACGGTCCTGATCGATACCGCGGGCCGCTTGCAAACCAAGAGCAACCTGATGGAGGAGTTGAAGAAAATCGCTCGGGTCGCGGGACGAAATCTGCCCGGTGCGCCGCATGAAACGTGGCTCGTGCTGGACGCGACCACCGGTCAGAATGCGCTTAGTCAGGCGCAGGTTTTCAAGGAGGCCGTGCCGCTGACGGGGGTCATTCTCGCGAAGCTCGACAGCACAGCGAAGGGAGGGGTGGTAATCGCAATCGCGGATCGGATGAAGCTACCGGTTCGCTTCGTTGGAATCGGAGAAAGCGTCGAGGATTTGCGGCCCTTCGACGCCCATGAGTTCGTGGAAGCGCTGTTCGAAAGCGAAGATGCCGCCAATCAGAACGCCAGCGGCTCTTATGCAGCTTGACAGCGTTATTTATCGAAAATTAAAGTGACAGAGGAAGTTACACTGATGGCGATTGATGTTCTGAAGCAGCTCGATGAACGGATCCAGGCCTCGGTTACTCGTATCAACCAGTTGCGGCAGGAGAACGAGAAGCTCGCCAAGCAGCTCGACGAGAGCGAGCGTCGCTACGCGGAGGCTAACGCTCGGATAAAGCAGCTCGACGACGAGCGGCAAAAGAACGAAAGCGAGCGCAACGAGATTCGCAGCCGGATCGAGAAGATACTGACCCGCTTCGACGGGCTCGATCTTGGGTAGCCGGGGAGATGATGAAGGCCGTCAACGTCGAGATTATGGGGCTGAGCCTGACCGTCGCCAGCGAGAATGGCGACGAGTGGGTGAAAAATCTGGCTCAGACGGTCGATGAAAGGATCCGGCAGATTCAGGCCGGCGGACGGACGGTCAACTCGATCAATCTCGCGATTCTCGCCGCGCTCAACTTTGCTGACGAGCTCGAGCGGCTTCGCAAGGACCATCGGGAACTTATTGAACGGATTGAGGCATTGAACGGTAGATTGTCGCAGGCGATGAACGAGTAGGGGGTGCTTTGGCGCTTCATCGTCCATGGCAATCAGATTGCGGCGGGGTTAGTGGGGCTTACGGGCAGGCATAACACGGTGTGCGTGCATCTATACGGTTGAAGGATTCGGTTGACGGTCGTGTACAGCTTTAGACCCGGGACAAGCAGCATCGATAGAACGCCTCGGAGACCATCAGCTTCGCGTCGCAGGGCGCGGCCTCCATTCTGGCGCCCATCGACTGACTTTCCTATGTAGGGCCCTGCACCCGCCATGGGACGCCCGTGGCGGACGACAAGCAATCGCTCAGAAAAATCTTCGCGCAGAGCCGCGAGGCCTTGGACCGCTCGTTTGCGGACCGGCTTGGCGGCCGGATTCAGCGCCGGCTGGTCGATTCTGACGTGTATCGGCGGGCGCGCGGCGTCCTGCTCTACGCGGCCCATCGCGGCGAGGTTTCGACCGACGCGATCCTTTCTGACGCGCGCGCTACGGGGAAGGCGATCTACTATCCGCGCCTGACGTCGGATCGCACGCGAATCGAGATTGTAGCGGTCGACGATCGCGGCGCGCTCGTCGCAGGCGCCTACGGAATCTTCGAACCGCGCGGGGAAGCGATCGCGAACTTTCACGATGTCGATCGTCTGCTAATTTGCGTTCCCGGACTCGCCTTCAGCCTCGATGGTCATCGGCTGGGTCGCGGCGGAGGCCATTATGATCGCCTGCTCGCCGCGCTTGCGCCCCCGGCGGTCGCGATCGGACTCGCATATTCATTTCAACTGCTCGATGAGCTGCCGACGAAATCTCACGATCGGCGGCTCGATTTCATAGTCACCGAATCCGCCCTGCATCGGATCGGCGCCGACGCGCCCGGGCCGGCCGATATCGCGGCGGACAAAGGAGGTACCCCCAGGTGGTGTTAGTCATAGGTATGGCCCTGGGACTGGCGATCGGCGGCGCGGCGATTTTTCTTTTCATGCAAGCGCGAGAGCGCCAACAGGCGGCCGGTGTCGGCGCCGCCGCGGAGAAAGCCGCAGAGCTGATCAAGGATGCCCAGGCGAGATCGGAACTCTTAATCAAGGAAGCGGAGGTAAAAGCCAAGGATTTGATGATCGGAGCGCGGGCCGACGCAGAGCGCGAAAGCCGCGAACGCCGGCGCGAACTCACCGCGCTTGAAAGCAAGCTACAGTCTCGCGAAGAGGCTTTCGAGAAACGGGTCGAATCGTTCGAGCGCCGCGAAGCGGATCTGAATCGCCGCGATCAGTCCTTGAAAGCGCGCGAAAAGCTACTGGACGACAAGGAGGCCGAACGTCAGGCGCTGGTCGATGAAGCGCGCGCCAGGCTCGAAGCGGTTGCCGGTCTCACCCGCGAAGAGGCCAAACGCAGTCTGATCGATGAGATGGTGGCGCAGGCACGTCATGATGCCGCCAGGCATATCCGCGTGGTCGAGGAAGAGGCGCGCGAGGAGGCCGAGCGGCGTGCCAAGCGAATCATCTCAATCGCGATCGAGCGGCTCGCAGGCGAGTTCGTCACCGAGCGCACGGTTGCCGTGCTCGCCCTGCCGAGCGACGAGATGAAGGGACGCATCATCGGCCGCGAGGGCCGCAACATCCGCGCGATCGAAGCCGCCACCGGCGTCGATATCATCATTGATGATACGCCCGAAGCGGTCGTCATCTCGTGCCACAACCCGATTCGCCGCGAGATTGCGCGGGTCGCGATGGAGCAGCTCATTTCGGATGGCCGCATCCATCCGGGCCGCATCGAGGAGGTGGTGCGCAAGGCCGAACAGCGGGTCGAGGAATCGATTCGCGAGGCCGGCCAGCGCGCGATCCTCGAGGTCGGCGTCCACGGGGTTCATCCGGAGCTGGTCAAACTGCTCGGGATGCTCAAGTATCGATACAGCTACGCGCAGAATGTGCTGACCCATTCGATCGAGGCGGCGTTCATCTGCGGCGCGATGGCGGCGGAGCTGGGGCTCAACGAGAAGCAGGCGCGGCGCGCGGCGCTGCTGCATGATATCGGGAAGGCGCTGACCCACGAGATCGAGGGATCGCACGCGCTGATCGGTGGCGAGCTGGCGCGCAAGTACGGCGAGTCGGCCAAGATCGTCAACGCCATTGCGGCTCATCACGAGGAAGTCAAGGCCGAGACCATCCTGGCGCCGCTGGTCGATGCGGCCGATGCGCTGTCGGGCGCGCGGCCGGGCGCGCGGCGCGAGGTGCTGGAGAGTTACGTCAAGCGGCTAGAAGATCTCGAGGCGATCGCGAAGTCGTTCCGCGGGGTCGACAAATGCTTCGCGGTGCAGGCGGGGCGCGAGATGCGGGTCATCGTCGAGCCGAACCAGGTTTCGGACGATGACGCTGTGATGCTGGCGCGCGACGTGGCGAAGAAGATCGAGACGGATATGACCTATCCGGGCCAGATCAAGGTGACGGTGATTCGTGAGACCCGCGCGACGGAGGTCGCGCGCTAAGATAATGGGCGGGCGCGCGCCATCCGGCGCGTGCCCGCTGCTCGCAGCAGGCGCATGAAAGCGGCTGGGCGATGACGCGAAGGGGGAGTCCGTGCTGCGTCGTTTGAACAATCCCGATCGGGATCGAGAAGGGGCTGACGAGCCGAAACGGACGATGCGAAAAAAGGGCGACGATCTTAACCGGTTGGTGGAATCCGTCCGCGGATTCGCCGACTACCTCGACTATTTGCGCCAGAACATGATGCGCATGCAGCGCATCCAAGCCGACCTCCAGAAACGTGTCGCAAAGCTGGAAAAGAACCTGCGCCAGTAACGCGGTCCCAAGCGGAAGATTCGGCTGCCGGCTGACGTATGGCGATGAAGAAAAACGGGCCTTCACCGCCTGCGCGGTGAAGGCCCGTGACCGGCTTTCGATCGAGCGGACTACTCGGTCACCAGACCGGTGAACTTGAGCGATATCTCCGAAGTGCTCTTCGATAATGAACCTGTCCAGGTTCCCCATCCGGACGCCGGCGGAGTTGGCGCCTCAGTGTCTGAAATACCCCAGCCGCCGGTCAGGACGTCGCCGACGTTGTTACCGCCCGGATTCTTTTTGCTGATCCCGGCCACTTTCTTGCAGCCGATCCCGATGAGGTTAATCGTCTTCGTTTCGCTCTGAGAAGTGTCGACCAGGACCCCAGTAAGGACATCGCATCGGCCGTTTGGTCCCGACCCGACCGTGGGTTCGGTCACGGGATCGATATTCGGATCGAGGGTTACAAAAAGGGAGGTAACCGTCTGCTTGCCCTTGTCGAGGTTGCCGGACACCGTCGATGGGTTGATTTGAAAGCAACTGCAGCCGGTTCCGGCGCATTGGTCAACCCAGCTCGAAAAATTGCACGCGCCGTTGCTCGGATCCACATCGCTGTTCGACGCGGGCTGCGCCGTGCCTTTGATGTTGAGCGTCCGCGTGCTGGTGGATGGACCGCCAGCTGCAAGACCTATTCCAGAAGAAATCAGGAGTACCGAGAAAATCACACCTACGTACCTGCCCAATCTAAGCGCCTCCTTTTTTTGGCCGTCTTCGACGGCTTCTTAATGTCGCGTAAGCGTACTCAACCGGCGGGTACAAATTCAATAAGCCAGCCAGGGACCTGTACCACAACTTCGATTACATCATGATGACGGCCACTTTACCGGCTGCGATGGCGAGCGCTATGATTCGAATCGCGTAAGCAAGATGCCGACGAATCGCGAAGTCCTCGACACCACCATCGCGCTAGAGCGCGAGAGCATGGCGATTTATGCGCGGTTCGCGAGGATTTTTGCCGCCGACCAGAACCTGCACGAGTTCTGGTTTGGGATGGCTCGCGATGAGGCGCGTCATGTCGGCGCGCTCCATCTGGTCGCAACCGTGCTGGAGCTCGAAGACCAGCTCGATCGCCCCAGTCCGGTCGCGATGCGTGACGCGACGGTCCGCCGCGTGCGCGAGCTGATGGAAAGTTCCGGGCGCGACGACGACGCGCAGATTTCAATCGAGCGGGCGCTGAAAACCGCGCTCGAAGTCGAGGAGACCGAGCTTGAGGACCTGGTCAGCGATCTGCTGAAAGCGCTGCAGAAACGCGACGAATACGAAAGCTGCCTGCGGATGCTGGTGCACGATCTCGGCGAGCTGAGCTACATGATCGAGCAGCACTGCCAGGACCCGGCGATGCTCCAACGATGCGACGCGCTCGTGAATCGCCACGCCGAGAGCCTCTGCGCCAAGGCCGCTGCGCACTCCTGATCGCGCCGGTTTAACCGCGCCAACACACACCGCCCGTCTAATGGCAAATCTGCTTGAACTAATTTCCTAGAACGTGTTAAAGGCTTATCGTGCCGTCATTCCGAAGCGGCTTGAAGGCAATGGTGAGGTGAAGCGAATGCGGCTGCGAAAATATTGACGTTAACTATTGCGACGGATGTGGGAGTTCCCGAGTCCTTAAGGGAGAGGGAGCAATGGCCTCCTTAATCGATTGTCGCGGCGTACAGTTCCATTTAGGCGATCATGTCCGAGTAGGGCGCGAGCCAGACAACGACCTGGTTATTGCCGACGACGACACAGTTTCCGGACATCATGCGCTTATAATCCGAAAGGGCGACAAGTATTTTATCCGCGACTTGGAAAGCAAAAATGGGATTTTACTTAGAGGAGAAAGAGTGAACGGCGGCCTTACATTAGATGACGGCGATTCGATCCAAATAGGCAGACATACATACACCTTCCAGCAAGTTTCTTCAGACATTTTGAGGCGACCTGTTGTATCCCTTCCCGTTTTAAGCAACCAAACTGTTGGGGGCGTGTCTTCGCCTTGGTCGGTCTGGGTGATGGAACTCTGGAATCTGACCCCCGAACAGAAATTCAAGTACCTAACGGTACTGGCCTACGTCACGCGCTCGAAAAACACCTTCTCGGCTGAGGATGTGGCTCTTTTCTACCATAATTTCACCGCAATGAATCTTCTTCCTGATGAACGGCACGCATTCGTTCGGGACTTCTTAATCTCTGAACACAGCCTTACGCCACCGGAGCTTCCCCGGATAGACACTCAACTTGGGCGATTTGTGTTCCTAGCACAAGTTTTACGAGTGGCTATCGGGTGCGATGCTACTGCTGAAGCGTACGTGTCTGAACTTGCGATGGAATTTGGTTTTGAACCCAGTCTGACGGAAGCAATTGTGGCAAGAGTCAAAAATACCTCGTTTTTTGATTGGCTACAATGGATTCTTGATGGAGCCTGCATCTATTGTGCGTATGACGAAGGTGGATTCAAGGAAGCGGTCAAAGAATTAAAAGAGCGACAGGTGATCTCTGACATGCGCGATAAGCTCGGCGGTCCAGCCAAAATAACGCGGCAGCCCGTCGAAATAGCACGCATGCTGAAGCGACGTTGGGATAAGGCAGCAGATCGGATTCACGACGAAGTAGCCGGAAGGGTAACGGGTGACCCTGTCAGCTTCCAAAAGGCCTACGCGAGTAGACTCAAGAACGATTTAATTTGGCTACAGCATGGCCCAAGGTTTGAGAGGTCGTCTACTCGAAAGCGACGCGAAAGGCTGAAGGATGTAGTTGAATCGCTGAGTCTAATCTCCAAATGATGGTCTCACGGCGAGATGCCTTTTTATTGCGGGGTTAGTGGCTAAGAAGATGCACTCGCGAGGGAGGTCTTATGAATTGTTCTTGCGGAGCAATTGCATATCAGTGCCGACAGTGCGGGCACGTGTGGTGCAGCCGAACCAGTTGCCGAAAGGGTAACTCAAAGCCCCCCGGAACCGGTGCAATCAACAAGTGCCCGAGATGCTCAGGTTACGCGAAATGACTAGCACGGCCTATTGTGTTTGGTTGCTTCTGGCATAGGGATCCGATGACACGTCGCGTGCCGGAGGAACTATCAATAGCCTGAGCATCTCCCCTGTAATCTATTAATAGTAGCCTGAGTCGATATCTGACCGTCGCAGCTTGCGCATTGAATGAGAGCCATCGATCCCCCTCCAATAAACGACTCGGCCGCTGAATCGACCTACCAAGGGCTAATAAGTAGATGTTAGCATTGTGATTGTATTTTCAGCTTAAGCGGTGGATCGGATCGTTCTCCGTGTGTCTCGTATCAGCTTTGCGACCCGTTCCGGGTGACGTATTCCAACAATGATGATGGAGGAGTCGTCCCTCGCCGCCGAAGAGACAATTACGTGACCGACCGCAAACAGTCTGGCCCAAAAGCCAAACCCTACATCAACGGCACGTATGTCTTGAATTTCAATTTCGCGCTTCGATCTCGCAACGATCCCCCTCGATTCCGTGATTCGGCTCGTCGTTATAACCCAGTAACGATTCTTTCGCCAGCTACAAAGAAGCCAGGCCCAGGAGCCGGCAACAAAAACGCACACGCCGCCAAAGACCTGCCCGCTCAGATCCGGAAAGTTCGCTAACATTACGCTCACGCCAAACAAAACGTAGAGCAATATAAAGCAGAGCTGAAAACTGTAGGCCCGCCATGATGGATGAATTCTCAATAGTTCTGGTTCGTCCGTGTATTCCTCCTCGGTCAAATTCGAAAACCCTGATGAACGTGACCGGGCTTGCAAATTGTCCTCAGGACTGGCTTCATCCTGTGATGTACCGCACGCGGGACACCTCTTTTCCCTCTTGCCAAATGGATTCCCGCACCTTGTGCAAAATCGAAATTGCGGAGGCGTCCCGCATTCAGGGCAGCGCGGAGCTTTGGTCGATACTTGATGACCGCAATTCGAACAGGCGATGAGAGCCATCGATCCACCTCGGGAGCTCGACTGGCGAAATTCTACAAAAGCCAAGAGCATTAATTCAAGAGAAAACGAGCCTAATTGCGTTTAAAGGTGTCAACGTCAACTAATAACAGAAGGCTTGCCGGTTGTCCGTGATTCCCATCGGCCGTCCGCCTCCCTTGCAGAGCGCGCGATCGATATATCTTTGGATGCTAGCCGTGGTGCCGCCTCGCAGTTGGATCATGCTGATATTCAACGCGACAGCCATCGGCGTTGCTCTCTTGCCCCGCGAGCGAATTCTTGGCTGGGCGCGTGTGAGACCGTCCGTTGGGGTGAGCCTTCTCATGTCTGCCCTGTGTTCTGCAGCAGGCTTGGTTTGGCCCGTCCTTGACAGTGGGCGCGGGAACGTAAATCCTTATTTTCCGCGCTGAGGAGTCGGCTAATTGGCAAGCCACCTGACTCTGGATCAGGCGATTGGAGGTTCGAGTCCTCCCTCCTCAGCCAACGCTTCCGAGGGTGGTCCCATCGTCTAGGGGTTAGGACACCGGCCTCTCACGTCGGGAACGCGGGTTCGAATCCCGCTGGGATCACCAAAGCTTTTCTAAGGGTCATGACCTCCATCGGCTGCCAAGCGCGCTCCGCATCAGTACGCTCCGATATCATCGTTGCCGGGCGTAAGTCCGATCTCGCCTGCGCCAATCAGCGGGCTGATGGCCTGCAGGTGGAAATCCGGCGGATTGCCGGTCGCATTCACATAGTCGGGGTTGGCTCCGCCCAGATCGTGTGGGCCCTGAAAAAGACTTGAGCAGGTGCCCGCGCTTCCGCAGTCGTCGTTATAGTCCCACGTGACTATCCGGTTCGAGCACGAAGCCGAAGGCATATAGACGATATCCTGTCCGGTGTCAAAAATGTTATTGCGAATGTCCCAGGTGATCGGCTGGGTGCAGCCATCGCCGGTTACAACGGCCTCCTGGTCGGTTCGATAGTTAGTATTGTTGTACAGGTGGCAGGTGACGGTGTGGCCGGAGACGCCGCCGCCTTCGCACTCGAAGCCGCTATTCGCGGCGTAACAAAGATCTTCCATCCAGGTTACGTCTGCAGCGGGAATCTGAGTATTCTCGATGTAGAAGCAAGCTCCGTTGGCGCCGCCATAAGCAATGTTTCCGTCCACCACCGCGCCCACCACCGCTTTTACATCGATAGCATTATGATCCCAGGGGCCCACGACGGTGTTGCCATGAATCCGCGGACTGCAGGTGTCGCCGTGGATCTGCACGCAATTGTGGCCGCCACATATGCTCACTTGATTGTCCAGGAAGCTGGTTCCATCGCAACTGTAGCTGTAGTCCAAAAACTCGAGCTGGTTGCGATATTCGCCGTCGTCGTACGGACCGCTGCCTCCGGCGTAAGCTCCCGGACCGGTGTTATGGATATTACAGTTTTGAACCGTCCAGCCCGGCATCGTTCCGCCCGACGAGTGGATACTCACTCCATTGTAAGTAAAATTGCGAATCTCGAACCCATCGACCGTGACATGCGAGCCGCTCGTGGCATGGAAACCGTATTCCGATGAGCTACCGCCATCAAACACGGGAAGTGCTCCGGAACCGTAATTGCCGAAAACAATTGGCGCCGTTGCGGTTCCGTTCAATCCGGTGAGTTCAAGCCCGCCGTTCCAGGTGTCGCCGCGCGCGAAGAGGATCGATGTGCCGGGCTTGATGCTGCCGATCATGCTCTGAACCTTCGAGAGGCTTTTCCAGGCGGTGGCCGGAGTCGTTCCGTTGTTCGCATCCGAACCGTTGACCGAATCAACATAATACGCAACCCCATTCGGCGTAGGCGTGGCACTCGGAGTCGCCGTAGCGTCCGGCGTCGATGTTGCCGTTACGGTCGGGTCAACGGTTGCAGTGGGTGTGGCTGTCTTGGTGGGAACCATAGTCGCTGTGGCGGTCACGGTGATCGTCGGAGTTGCGGTTTTCGTTGGAGTCACTGTTGGAGTTGGAGTCCCAGCAAGCGTTGAAGTCGCTATCGGGGTAGGCGAAATAGAAGGGGTTGCGCTCGGTGTAGGGCTAGGTGTGATGGTCGGACTCGAAACACTATTTTCCACGTTTGTCGTGACCGAGCTTTGCCCCAATAGAGCGCCGCCAGATTTGTAGGCGTTGGCCGAGATCGTGTGTGCACCATTTGGTACGCTGGCCGAGTTCCAGGCGAAGGAATAGGGAGGCGAAGACGTCCAGTAGTTGCCATCGATGTAGACATTGATCCAGGCGACCGAACTATCGACCGAAGCTGCTACCGTGACGGTTCCCTGGACCGTGCTCCCGTTAGCTGGAGACGTGATGACAACGGCTGCGTTCTGATGCTTCGCAACCTTTATTTGGACTTTCGAGCTGCCCAGGTACGCTCCATTTTCGGCGTACGCTTTTGCGGCAATGGTGTGAATTCCCTCGGACACATCGCTTGCGTTCCAGATGAAATTGCGCGGATGCTTTACGCGCGCGCGCCTGCCATCGATCACGAGATGTATTCGCGCGACGTCGGGCGAGGCTTTCAGAGCAACGACCACCGGTCCCGATACTATTGCGCCGTTTGTCGGATTGATGATTTCGACAGCCGCCGGCTGTGCAAGTGCTGCACCCTGAGCCAACATCCACAAAACGAGAATGTGGATGTAACGGAATACACCGAAGCCTCGACGCAGAGTCATCTCCCAACCGCTCCTCTCCCACCGCGCAGACAACGGCCGCGCCGGAAGGCATCAGATTCGTGAGTGCGATTTGGGTTGCCGCGCGTCCGCGCGACGGGATTTCAGGAGCTGAGTCGCAAGCCGGAATTGCAGGTTTGTGAGGTCAGGATTTCGCGTTGCCGATACGCCATGTATCGCCCCCTCATCATCCCCCCAGCAGCACACAGGCGGCGTCGGACAGCAAGACTAATGCCGCGTATACCCGAGTCGGTTAAGTTGGCTTATTTGTTCTCAATCGCGGCCCAACGCGGATGCCCGGCAAGCTGGACGTTGCAAGACCACCGTGGGAAGTGGCGAGGCAGCAACGAAGACTAATATTACGGCGAACTCGCGATTTGAATAGGAGACATCGATCTGGCTCTGAGGTCGATACACATCTTGTCTCGAAGGCCGTGCGTTGTTGCTTCGAATCGATGATAGCTTAATCACTCCCAAACGTGTAGAAATGAACCGTATCTCACCGAAGTAGGCGGTGATTTTGGGTAGTCCTCGGGGCTGGTTTGCCAGGTGGGCTCAGGTTGGCGCCCAGGAGCGAGCGGCCGCGGGCTCAATCGCGCGACCGAGCGAAGAGGACACAGTATTCCCAATCTGCCCGGGCTGCGGGCTTCAGGCACATCTCCCGTTCGCGCATTTCTGCGATCAATGCGGCGCGCGTCTGTCCGGCGCCAAACCCGGACAACGTCTCAGACGTGCAAGAACTTGTCACGTCGCCATGCCATGGGCGGCATTATCATGCCCCGAGTGTGGCGAGCCCGCGCGCTTTAGCTTGAGCCGGGTATGCCCGCGTTGTAGCGCCTGGCTGGTAATGGTTCCACGGCTTTTGCACCCGAACCAATTGCGAGTTTATGTCGAGGGACCACGCGCCGCCCTCATCGACTTTATGGTCGAAGCCTTCTGGCTGATGATCAGTCTCGCCGCGCTTGCAAATTTTTGGATATTTCTCGAAGGGTGATTCAGAAGACGTGCGGCTTGGAGGGCTCCGTCCATGGCCCGTCTGTCCGTCCACGGTTCACCCGCAAAACGTTCGGTGATGCTTGCCATCGCTCTGACCATAGCGGCATGCGCCACGAACCGCCCTCCGCCGTCGTCTCGTGTCATCGAATCCCGGCGCGATCTAACGGGCGTTTGGGAAGGGCTCGCGGCCGACGATTGCAGCTTCCGCAGAATCGACAAAACTCAATGCACCGGAGTCTTTCAGATCACGTTAACCTTGATCGAACAAAACTCAAACCTGACCGGCTTCTATAAGTGTGCGGCGGGAACGATCGCATGCCAGCGCGAGGAAGAAAGCGGAACGATCAGTTGCGGCGAAATTACCGACCGTCGCCTCGCGTTCCGCATGACGTTGCCCGACGGTGGGAGCTGCATCTTTGAGGCGCGTCGGATGGGCGAGTCGATCGCAGGCGGTTACTTTTGCCTCGGTGGCGAAATCGTAATGGGGCGCGGCCGGTTTACCGTCCAGCGTTCCTATTGAGATCACGAGGCAAGTGCACGCAAAACTGGAACGTGCACTATCGTAGTCGATTTGCGATAGTCGAGGCCGGGAACTACTCAGTTTCGTGAGGACTCTCTTCGATCGAAAGGCAGAATAGCGGATGTTAATCAAAGCGGCGGTGGTTCGCAGCAAAGGAGGGCCGTTTCTGATCGAGGAGGTCGAACTCGACGAACCGCGCGATGACGAAATCCTGGTGAAGGTCGTCGCCGCCGGAATGTGCCATTCCGACCTCAACAGCCGGGATCAGAAGTATCCTCCCAGGCTGCCGGCGGTGTTCGGCCATGAGGGCGCCGGGGTCGTCGAACGCGTCGGGCGCAATGTCGGCGGATTCAGGCCCGGCGATCACGTGGTGATCACCTACAACACGTGCGAGCGATGCTTCTCGTGCGTGTCGGGTAAGCCGTGGGCTTGCGAACAACTGTTCGAGCTTCATTTCGGCGGCCGTGCGCCGGACGGCCGCATGACGATTCGCGATCGCAGCGGTCCCATCTCGTCTTCCTACTTCGGACAATCGTCGTTCGCGACCTACGCGCTCGCCTATGAGAACAACTGCGTCAAGGTCCCGGCCGATTTGCCGCTCGAGATTCTCGGCCCGCTCGGATGCGGGATCGAAACCGGCGCGGGCGCCGTGATTAACGCGATGCAGATGCCGGTGGCCGAAACGATCGTGATCTTCGGCGCTGGTTCGGTCGGACTCAGCGCCGTGATGGGCGCGGTGATCGCCGGCGCCACCCGTATCATCGCGGTCGATGTCAGGAGTAATCGCCTTGAACTGGCCGGCGAACTCGGCGCAACCGACCTCGTCGATGCGTCGAAGGTCGAACCGCTTGAGGAGATTCGACGCCTTACCGAAGGCGGCGTGCGCTATGTGATCGAGGCCAGCGGTTCGCCCAGCTCGCTGAGCTGCGGAATCAAGCTGCTCAGGACGGGCGGCGTGCTGGGCCTGATCGGCGCGCCACCGATCGGAACCGAAATCCCGCTCGACGTGAATTTCATGATCTTCAACCGCACGATTCGCGGCATCGTTCAGGGCTACAGCGATCGCCAGACCTTCATTCCGCGCCTGATCGACCTCTATCGCAAGGGGCGCTTCCCGTTCGACAAGCTGATTCGCTATTACGATTTCAACGACATCAACCAGGCGGCGCTCGATTCCGATGCCGGCCTCACGATCAAGCCAGTGGTGCGGATGATCTGAGCCGTTGGCATTGCCGCTAAATTGGACTACCAGTTTGAGCGCGGAGGTCTTCTCACGACGGATCGTGGCATGGGAATGCTGAACGCCAACGCGCTGAAGATCGCAATTTTCGGCAGCAACTGCTCGGGCGGACTCGCATTAACCACTGTTCCCGAGCGCTGGCGCGCGACCTGGGAGGAGAACGTCGAACTCGCGAAGCTCGCCGATCGCTCCGGGCTTGAAGCGATGGTGCCGGTTGGCCGCTGGAAAGGCTTCGGCGGCGAGACCGATTTCGGCGGCGTTTCTTTCGAGACCATCACATGGGCTTGCGGCCTGCTGAGCGAGACCACGCAGATAAGCGTGTTCGGCACGGTCCACGCACCGCTGTTTCATCCGATCCTGGCCGCGAAGCAAATCGTCACCGCGGACCATATCGGACGCGGGCGGTTCGGCCTCAACATCGTGTGCGGTTGGAACGTCGATGAATTCGAAATGTTCGGCGTCGCGCCGCTGCCGGATCGCCGCTATGACTACGGCCAGGAATGGTGGGATGTCGTCCGGCGCATCTGGAGCGCGGACGCGGCGTTCGATTTCGACGGCGAATTTTTCAGGTTGAAAAAGGTTCGCAGCCAGCCGCGCCCGCGGCAGGGCGACCGCGTGATGATGATGAACGCGGGGTCGTCACCCGCAGGCCGGCAATTCGCGATCCGCAACTCGGACTTTCATTTCGACGTGTGCCGCAGCCTCGATGGCGTTGCTGAGCGGGTCAGGGAAACCAAGCGGATGGCCCGCGAGCATGGCCACGACATCCAGGTGTTCACGCCGGCGTATGTCGTGTGCCGCTCAACTCAGCGCGAAGCCGAGGATTACTTCCAATACTTCGCCGTTGACCACGCCGATGAAGAAGCTCTCGATCACATGGTCGGGATGGGCGCAGCGACGCACGAATCGATGTCAACGGAGTTTTTGCGCCAATTCAGGGCGAATGCCGCGGCCGGTTATGGCGGCAATATCGGCATGGTCGGCGATCCGGATCGCGTCGCGCGCGAGATGATCGCAGCTCACGACGCGGGTTTCGACGGTCTCGCGATCGGTTTCGTCAACTATCTTGCCGAGCTGCCGTTCTTTCTCGATGAAGTGCTCCCGCGGCTCGAGCGAGTCGGTCTGCGGCAGCCCGTTGCGAGTGATGCGCCCTGACGTGGTGGGTAGGTCGCGGCCTAAGCGTTGCTGTCGAACAGCGAGCGGCCGTGCTTGATCGCGAGCAGCGCCGGGCGCGCCACGTAGTAAAGCGGATATAGCGGGCGCGGCAGCTTCAGCAGGGCGGCGTCACTCAATCTCGGCCGGAACAGACGCCTGGAGAGATAGCGCGCGCGTCCGCGCCGCGTGTCAATCGAGCGCATCGCGATCGCCCATTCACTGAACATTGTCTCGTCGCGGATTTCGAAGATCCGGCGCCGGACATCGCGGGAGATTTCGGCGACGCGCGGCTCGCAAGCTGCGCGCTCACGCAGGACGGCCGGAACGTCCGCGCCGAGCATCGAAGCGGCAAGCGCAACTCCGGTCAGCAGCATCGTGCGGCAACCGATGGCGTCCGCCTGCCGCAGCATCGCTTCGCAGTCGGCCGGCTTCGCCACTGCGAGTTGGTAAGCGAAATCGCAGACGTACAACAGACGCCCCCAACCGTGCTTCGCGCCATGGCTCGCCAAAAACAGGACCGAGTCAGTGGCGCCCAGGGTCATCACGCGCGCGCCGCAGAGATCGATCTCGACCGCGCTGCGAAAGGCCTGCTCATTATCCGGCGCGAACGGAAAGTAGTCGGGTGCGAGCTGCCAATGGAGATCGACAACGACGTCGCGGCCGGCGAGATCGATCGAGGTATCGGGAAAAAAGTCGCTTGTGAAGGCGGCAAGGCCCCAGTTCCTGCTTACAATTCCGAGTCGTGCGAGCGTTTCGATGGCGCGCACCACGTCGTTGCGCGGCACCAGCAAATCGAGATCGGCGAAAGCGCGAAGGTTCAGATCGCAATAGGCGGCCGCGGCGAGTACCGCACCCTTTATCGCGATGCACGGGATCGACACGCGCCGCAGCCCGGCGACAATCTCGATCAGCCGCTGGGCCAGATGCCGACTGCGGAGCGCGCTTGCTTCGGCGATGAGCGTCGCTTTGCGCGCGACCTCCTCGGGCAGTATTGCACGGCAATCGTCATCGAGCAGCCGCGACGCGGCCAGCGGCGCGACGTTGTTCCGCGCGGCGAGCTGGAAAACATACTGCCAATCGATCCCACCACCGAGGAGCCGTCGGATACCGGCTCGGTGTCCCTCGCTCTGCTGCACGGCACTGCAGAGCAAAATCAGATCGCTTTCGCGCCTGCGGCTTCCGGCGATCTCGTCGCTCACTGTGGCATCGAGCAGCCGCCCGCTGATTTGCGGCGAACTCGCCAAAGCGGTGGGTTACCAGAGCCGCTCTGATGCGATGCGCGCGCCTTCGGCCAGCGACTGAAGTTTGAGCCACGCGACGTCCGGATCGACGCCGGAGGAGCCGACGAAGGTTGCGAATCCGCAATCGGTGCCGGCGATCACGTTCTCCTTGCCGACGACCTTCGCGAAGCGCTCGATCCGCTGCGCGACCAGTCGCGGATGCTCGACGTGGTTGGTCGCCGTATCGATCACGCCGGGGATGATCGCCTTGCCGGCCGGCAGCCGGGGCTTCTCCCAGATTTCCCATTCGTGCTCATGCCGTGGATTGGCGCCCTCGAAGTAGATGAAAGCGGCGTTGGTCTTGAGCACCGGCTCGATGATCTCCTGCAGTTCCACGTCCTTGTGATGCGGGCCTACGTAGTTGCCCCAGCAGAGATGGAGCCGCATCTTCTCCGCCGGCAGGCCGCGCGTCGCATGATTCATCGCCTCGATCGCGAGCGGCACGTAACGCTTCAGATCGAGCGGTCCCTTGCCGTCGGTGAACGCATGCGCGCGCATCGCGAGATCCGGCGAATCGAGCTGCAGGTTGAAGCCTGCAGCGATGATGCTTTCGTACTCGAATCGCAGCGCTTCACCGGCGGCTGCGAGGTACTTTTCGAGCGAAGGGTAGTATCGATTGGGAAAATTGAACGCGACCTGTCCCGGTGTAACGGCGCAGATGAACGCCTCGTCGGGACTCTTACTGCCGAGCGCTGCCTTGAGATTCTCGATGTCGGTCTGGACCGCGGTTCGATCGCGCACTTCGATCGGCCCGATGACGATTGGCATGATGATGTGCTGACCGCCTTCGTCGCCGAAGTGCTTCTGCGCAAGCTCGGGAACGGCTGCCAGATCGGTCGCGACGAACTGCGCGCGCTCCGTCCCAAAGCCGGTGAAGCGCTGGATGATATAGTTGCTGAAGCCAGGCTTGCTCATCTCGCCGTCGCTGACGACGTCGATTCCAGCCTCGCGCTGCCTGCGCACCATCTCGGCGACGGTTTCCCTGATGCGCGCCTTGAGCCGCGTTTCGTCCACCGGCTTGCCATCGAGCTTGTCGTACATCATGCGAGCGAGGTCGTTGGGCCGTGGCAAACTGCCGGCATGAGTGGTCAGGATTTTATCGATGCTGCGCTTCATCGAAATCTCCGGGTCGAACGGTCTGAACCCTTCACGCCTGTAACACTTTGGGAAGCCCCGGCGCAAATTCGTAGCGAAGATCGGCAAACGGTTGTGGCTTTGCCGCCGATGTGCGAGAGAGGAATAGCGTTCATCACTTCGGAAGGAGTGTTACCATGGCGGAGCGACCGTTGGACGGAAAGGTGGCGATCGTCACCGGCGCGGCGAGCGCGATGGGTCTCGGCCGAGCCATCGCGCTGGCGTTTGCGGAAGCCGGCGCGCGCGTTGCGATGGTCGATGTCGACCGCGCTCGTCTGGAAGAGCGACTCTCCGAGATCCGCGCGGGTGCGGGCCCGGAATGCGCGATCCCGATCGTCGCGGACATCGGCGATCCCGCCGCGGCGGATGCCGTAGTGAAGGAGACGATCGCGAAATTGGGCGGCCTGCATATCGTCGTGAACAACGCCGGCCTGCATCATGGCCGCATCATGGGACGTCCGACGTTGGATATCGACTTTTGGGACATTTCGCCGGAACTATGGACGCGGATAATCACGGTCAACCTGAGTGGACCGTTTTTCCTGGCGCGGGCGGCCGTCGGTCATCTGCGTGCGCAGAAGTGGGGGCGGATTATTGGGGTCACCACCAGCCTCGACACGATGTATCGTAAAGGCGGCTCGCCGTATGGTCCGTCAAAAGCGGCGCACGAGGCGTTCATCGCCACGATCGCGCAGGATCTTGAAGGCAGCGGGGTGACCGCCAACGTACTGGTTCCGGGCGGCGCCGCGAATACGAATCTGATTCCGGACGGGGCGTTCGATCGATCGAAGCTGATCCAGCCGGAAGTGATGCGCGTTCCAGCGGTATGGCTCGCGTCGTCGGCCTCCGATGGATTCAACGGTCGGCGGCTTATCGCTTACCATTGGGACGAGCGGCTCCCGCTCAAGGAACGCCTCGCCAAAGCGGTTGCGCCGGCGGCGTGGCCACAGCTCGGCGCGCAGGCCGTGCTGCCCAAGGCCTGAGAGCTGCGCCTACAGCCCGAGTTCCGAACGCGGCCGTGTGAGCGTATCGACGACAGCATAGATGATCGCGTCGGCGCACTTGACCAGGTCGGGGAGATAGGCGACACCCATCCCGCCCATCCCCTGCTTGTACGGATCGGGGGTATTTTGAGCCGGCCACGGAAAACCGATGCGCGCGGCCGGAATCCCCAGCCTGCGAATCAAAGCGCCGTCGGTGCGCCCGCCCATCCGCGGCGGGTCACCGTGCGGCCGTCCCTCGACACGCTCCCATCCACGGCGGCATGATTGCACGATCCAGTGCTCGGGATCGGTTGCGCCGCCGGGCAGAGCAGCAATCATCTCCCAGTCGAAATCGATCTGCGGATGCCGCGAACGGATAGCTTCCATGCCCGCCGCGAACTGCGCGTTCACCTCGCCCAGCGTCATCGCGGGCGTGCAGCGGACGTCGACGTAAATTTCTGTGGTTGCCGACGAGTAGGCAAAACGGTCTGACCAGCCCGCGTGGACTGCGGTGATCTTGCCTTCCGGCACTAGCGTGTCAGCCGCGTTGCGGGCCGTGTAAGCCTTTATCCATTCATCGATTTCGGGGATCAGGACACTTGCCGGGAGAATCGAGCTGCGATCGCCCGGCACTGTGCGTGGCGAGCCGGCGTAAGCCAGGGTCCCGTGGACCATGATGCGGAACCAGCAAAGCCCGGGTTCTTCAGAGTAGACCGCCCAGATCGGCTTCATGACTATTGCGAAGTCCGGCCCGATGCCGCGCGAAATCAGATGGTAGACCCCATCCCCAAGCCCGTAATGACGCCGGCGCGGCGAATTGACCGACATGCCGCCGCCAGCGAAAGCCGGCTGCAGAAGCCCCAGCAGTGGAACGTCCGCTTCGTAGGTCGCAATCGCCACCTCAGTCAACGTGGCGACCATACTCTTCGGATTCGAGGCGCCAAGCCCGATAACGAAATCACCGTCGACGGTCGCTTGTGGCACCATGTCCGGCCTCAGCGCCGGTCCCACCCATGGAACGTCGACCTCGGGAGCGGCGTCCAGGTGAGTGTCGAGCGGTGCGTAGAGCATCAGCCGCGCGCCGGCGACGGTCCGCTCGCTCCGAACTTCACCGAAGCAGTTGCCGGTGAGATCGCTCACCGGCTGATAAAATCCACGGCCGCCGAGATGCCGTTTTAGATAGCCGGCCAAAAACTCGGCAAGCTCACGCTCGGCGCCGGTCGGACTGTGGATGTTGACCAAGTCAACCAGCAAGCGCTTGAGCCGCTCGACGCTGAAGCGCTCGCGCACGGCCGCGTACCATCGCTCCTGTTCGGCCGAGAAGGACACCTGTCGCGTGACGCTTGCCATCGGCTTACCCGCGCGACTGAGGGCTTAACCGCGATCCGTCGCCCAGTCGGGCGGTTCTTGGATACCGCGGTTATAGTGCGAAGCGAGCTTTCGCCAGGTGATGATCGAGGAGTCCAGTTCGCATAGTTGTTCGCCGTGCCAGCCGTCCTGCCGATCGTAGTAACGCTGCATCGCCTCTCGCGCGAAAATGTCGTTGGAGTAGAAATCCTCGAAGTGCAACGGCTTGAACATCTTCTCGTGCTTGAACTGCAGGTCTTTGCGCTCCTCTTCGCTGTTGCAGCGCGCGATCGCCACGTCCCAGTATTCGTGATGCCGATCGTCGGTCGGCACGTACCATCCGTAGATCGCCATCCCAGGCAGCGGCCAGTGTTCGACCAGGAGGCAACCCGGCAGATAGAACGAGGTCCGGACATAATGATGCTGGCTGCCGCGCGACTTGATGCGCGCCACCGGATTCTCGGTGACGATCTCGAAGGTGTCCGTGTTGTACATGTTCATTATACCCTTCGGTCCGTCCGGTACGTCGATAATTTTGACGCTGTCCGGCGAGGTCGGATGAAACCCGAGGGGAATGAATGAATCGGTGGCCGCAACGATCGCATTGTCCCAGTGAATCAGGACGTGACCCGGATCGAAGGCGTTCTCGGCGCCGAGCCGCCAGTTTGACTTGGCCAGCCCGTGAACGCCGCACATGAACAGGTTTTCGTCGAGCAGATGCGGCGTGGGATTCGGATCGTCAGTGATGCGGATCGGCAGGTCGGCGGTGAGCGGCGGAACCGGACGGTAATCTTCATCACCGATGAACACGAAAATTATCCCGCCACGCTCCTCCAATGGGTAGGTACGGATTTTGACCCGGCCGATGAGCGGGTCGCGAGGGGAGCCGACGATAGTCTTCAGGACGCCATCCTCGAGGCCATAACAGAAACCGTGGTACCAGCAGGTCAGATGCTCGTCGTTCAGGCACATCTGGCGAGCGGAGATCTTTACGCCCCTATGGATGCACTGATCAGCGAGGCCATAAACTTTGCCCTTCGCGCGCCTGAGGGCGACCTCGTGGCCGGCGATAACCACGCCGCGGAGCGAACCCTCGGGCAATTCGTGGCTGAATAGCGCTGGATACCAGTGATTCTTGAACCCCCATGCGGCTTCGAGGTAGGGAGCATAGTCCCGGTCGTGCGACCGCGATGGGCTGCGCTTGAGATGCGGTGTCGACGCCATAACCGGACCTCTTTCTGGTTTCGGATCGACCTCGGGTACTTACGCAGGCAATGAACGTACCACGCTTTCCCTCGAGGGTGGTAACGCAGACCAAAACGGGCGGACCACGCGGTTACATGATGGCAAGCGAATGCGGAATCTGATGCAATACACGAACACGACTGATTGCCGTGAGAATTCTCGGAGTCTCCGCCTATTATCATGACAGCGCCGCCGCCTTGGTCGCGGACGGCGACCTCGTTGCTGCGGCGCAAGAGGAGCGCTTCTCACGACGCAAGCACGATTCGCGCTTCCCGCGCCATGCGATAGGGTACTGCCTAAAAGCCGGCGGCGTGCGATTGCAGGAACTCGACAGCATTGTTTTCTATGACAAGCCATTGCTGAAGTTCGAGCGTCTACTTGAGACCTATCTGGGCTATGCGCCGCGCGGGCTCGCGTCGTTTATCGCCGCGATGCCCGTATGGCTCGGCGAAAAGCTCAACCTGAAATCGTTACTCAAACGCGAACTTGCATCGCTCGCAGGAGCGGATGCGCGGACTCTGCCGCCGATCCTCTTTACGGAACATCATCAGGCGCATGCCGCCTCAGCGTTTTTTCCGAGCCCCTTCGCTCGCGCCGGCGTGCTCTGCCTCGACGGGGTCGGCGAATGGGCGACGACTTCCGTCTGGCTCGGCGAAGCCAACCGGCTTACCTCGCAGTGGGAAATCGATTTTCCGCATTCGCTCGGGATGCTCTACTCTGCCTTCACTTACTACACCGGTTTCAAGGTTAACTCGGGTGAGTACAAGGTGATGGGTCTCGCGCCGTACGGAGAGCCGCGCTACGTGCAGTTGATTCTCGATGAGTTAATCGATTTGAAACCGGACGGCACCTTCCGTCTCGACATGGAATTCTTCAACTATGCAACCGGGCTCACGATGACCAACGATCGCTTCGATCGTCTATTCGGCGGGCCGCCGCGAGCGCCGGAGAGCAAGCTTACGCAGCGCGAGATGGATCTCGCCGCGTCGGTCCAAAAGGTCACCGAAGAGGTGATGCTGCGGCTGGCGCGCACCGTGAATCGCGAGCTGGGCGTCGAGTATCTGTGCATGGCCGGCGGCGTCGCGCTGAATTGCGTCGCCAATGGCCGGATTCTGCGCGAAGGCCCGTTCCGCGACATCTGGATTCAGCCAGCTGCGGGAGACGCTGGCGGCGCAGTCGGCGCCGCGCTCGCCGCGTGGCATCAGTATCACGATCGGCCGCGCGCCGCGCGCGAGGGCGACGCGATGCATGGCGCCTATCTCGGGCCGTCGTTCGATGCGCCCGAGATCGAAGCGGCGCTGCACGCAGCGGGCGCGTGCTACGAGCGGCTCGATGAATCCGCCTTGCCGACGCGCGTCGCCGAACTGCTCGCAGCCGGGAACGTCGTCGGATGGTTCCAGGGGCGGATGGAATTCGGACCGCGCGCGCTCGGCGCGCGGTCGATCATCGGGGATCCGCGAAGCCCGCGGATGCAGTCCGTGATGAACCTCAAGATCAAGTACCGCGAATCGTTCCGCCCGTTCGCGCCCGCGGTGCTGGCCGAGCGCGTTTCGGAGTGGTTCGAGCTCGATCGACCGAGCCCGTACATGATGCTGGTCGCGGCGGTACGCCCCGAGTTGCGTATCGCGATGACTCCCGAACAAGAGTCGCTGTTCGGCATCGAGCGGCTGAATGTGCCGCGATCTAAAATTCCGGCAGTCACGCACGTCGACTACTCGGCGCGAATCCAGACCGTCCATGCCGGAACCAACCCGCGTTTTCACGCGCTGCTTGAAAAATTTGCCGCGCTGACGGGATGCCCGGTGCTGGTCAACACTTCATTCAACGTGCGTGGCGAACCGATCGTCTGCACGCCGGCCGACGCTTACCGATGCTTTATGCGCACCGAGATGGACTACCTTGTCATCGAGGATTTCATCCTGGCGAAATCTGCGCAGCCGAAGCTCGAACGCGACGATTCCTGGCAGAAGGAATTTGAGCTTGACTGACAGCGGCAAGAACCCGGCATCGCAGCGCGAACTCCGCGATTTCGGCCTGATCGTCGGCGCGGTCTGCGCCGCACTGTTCGGAATTCTATTCCCGTTCCTGAAGCATCGCGCGTTTCCGCTATGGCCATGGATCGTCGCCCTCGCGCTGGTGATTCCGGCGCTCGCGTTTCCGTCGATTTTGCGCGGACCGCATTTTGTCTGGATGAAATTCGGATCGGCGCTTGGCTGGATCAATCAACGGATCGTGCTCACGATCATCTTCTATATAATCGTGACGCCGATCGGATTGATGATGCGCGCGTTCGGGCGCGATCCGATGGCGCGCGGTTTCGAGGCCAACCGCGGGAGCTATCGCGTCGCCGGCCGCACGCCGCCGCCGCGTTCGATGACCCGCCCGTTCTGACTCATGGACGCGGACACGATCGCGCAGCCGTTCGGCAGCGGCAGGAACCTGGATTCCGGTTCCAGGCAAATTCGGAACGGCCGACGCGTCAAAATAACGCCGATCAGAACGGATTCGACTCGATGATCCTGATCAGCTCATCGGGATCTACCGGCTTCACAAGGTAGCCGTGAAAACCGGCGCGCGCGCCGTCCGCGCGATACTCACGCTGACCATAACCGGTCAGCGCGATCAGCTTGGTTTGCCTGCACTGTGGAGCTGAGCGGATTTGCGCGGCGACCTGGTAGCCATCCAGCCCGGGCAGGCCGAGATCGATCAACGCGATGTCGGGGGAAACTTCCAGCGCCTGCTTGACGCCGTCGGGGCCGTTGGCGGCTTCGAAGGTTTGATGGCCGGATATCCGGAGCCATTCGCTGAGGCCTCGGCGCGCATCGTCGTTGTCTTCGACCACGAGAATCCGCCGCGATGAGCTGTTGGGTTGCGGCTGGAGACCAGCATCGGCGTGCGCGGAGCGCGGCGCAGGGATTCGCGGCAAGCTGACGGTGAAGACGCTGCCGCGTCCAACGCCGGCACTGGCGGCATCGACGCGGCCCCGGTGAAGTTCAACAATCCGCTTGACCAGGTTCAAACCGATTCCGAGACCGCCCGGTGAACGCTGCAAGCCGAGCTCACCGCGGGCGAGAAGATCGAACACACGCGGTAAAGCCTCCGACGGGATGCCGATGCCGTCGTCCTCCACTTCGATAATCGCATCGTCGTCGGCCCTCACGCGCAGCCGGAGGTTTCCGCCCGACGGCGTGTATTTAACCGCATTGCCGAGCAGATTGATAAGAACCTGCAGCAGGCGGTCAGGGTCGCCGTCGACCCATACCGGTTCGAGCTCGGTTTCGAGAGAATGGCGCTCGAGTTGCCCGGTCGCGCGCAGGTCCGCGACGCATTGCGAAGCGAGTTCGGCAAGATTTGTCGGACGCCGATCAAGAACGATCTCACCGCGCGTAAACCGCGTCACGTCGAGAAGGTCGTCAAGTAGATGCGAGACGTGTTCAACCTGACGGTCGAGGATGCCGTGCGCAGTCTCCCGACGTTGAGGATCTTTCAGCAACCGGCTCGCGATCGAGATCGCCTGCAGCGGATTGCGCAGCTCATGGCTGAGCATCGCAAGGAAGTCGTCCTTGGCGCGGTTCGCGCGCTCCGCAGCCTCGCGTGCGGCGCGTTCCGAGCGCAGAAGCATTTCACGTTCATTGCGGACCTGCCGGAGCTGCGTGATGTCACGAACAATCTTGGAGCTTCCAACCAGACGGCCCCGGTTGTCCTTCACCGGCGAGATCGAAACGGAAACCGCGACCCGTGTGCCGTCCTTGCGGCGACGTACGGATTCAAAAGGCGGCACCATCTCTCCGTCATTGACGCGCGCCATCGCTTTCGCAGCTTCGCCCATCAGCTCGGGCGGGATGATCAGGCTGATTGGCTTTCCGATCGCCTCTGCGGCCGAAAAGC
Source organism: Pseudomonadota bacterium (assembly GCA_021324855.1). GTDB lineage: Bacteria > Desulfobacterota > Binatia > Binatales > Binataceae > JAJPIG01. Next base: position 57,354 of record JAJPIG010000031.1, read on the forward strand.
CGTACATTCGTTCGGCGCCTGCGTTCCACGATGTGATGCGCCCCTTTGGCGTGGTCGCGATAATCGCGTCGTCCGAGGAATCGACAATCGCGGCCATCCGCCAGTGCATTTCATCCAGCTTGCGGCGGGCCTCGACCTCGATCGAGACGATCAGGAAGGTGGTTCCGATCATGGCAACAAACGCCTGCATCGAAAGCAATGCCACGTTGGGGTCGGTATGAAAAAACGGACTCGATCCGCTCAGGGTACTGAACAGTGAGACTGTCGAAAGGATCAGGGTTGCGGTAGCCGTCTCACGAGGTCCAAACCGAAATGCCGCCCACAGCAGGATCGGAGTGAAAAGATAGGAATGCGGATAACGAAGCCATTGCAGAGGCAACTCGCCGCGGAACAAAAGCATTGCGACGATCAGCAGCGAGCCGAGCAGGAGTGCAGCTTCGAAAGTCTTGCGAACGCCATAATCCAGCCTGGAGTTTGCGGCCCATAGGAGTAGCATCGGCGCCACGATCAGATCTCCGGTCGCATCGCCCAGCCACCAGGTCAGCCAGATGGCTCCGTACGCCGACCACGAGCCATAGCCGCCGACGCAAAGCGTGATCACGCCGAGCGTAGCGGTAATCGCTGTGCTCACGAGAACGGCAATGACGAATCTGAAGGCGTCGGACGTTCGATCGAAAACCCTGCGGCCGCGAGCGAAGCGCTGTACCAGAAACGCCCCGATTACCGCCTCGAGTGTATTGCCGATGGCAATCCCAACGGCGGTGAACACCGAACCGTAGCCGGTCGCATTCACCAGGAAGGCGCCGACGAAGATCGCAGGCCATGCCCATCGTCCGAACAGCAGGCACGCGGCGAGCGCGATTCCTGATGGCGCCCAGATTGCCGTGGCGCTGGGATGAACTATCGCGACGCGAAGCCCTAGCTTGCCGGCAACGAAATAGGTGAGTATGACCGCGACGAAGATCAGCAGGCGCTTGAGATCGGGGTAACGGATGCTGCGACTGGCGGGTCGAACCGCCGGCGCGTCGGCCTCGCTCCTCTCCGTCAGCGCTGACCAACGCTGGGTTGATGCTGACATCGCTCCCCTTCCAACCGAAAACTCATAACGCAGGGGCAATACGAAAGCGCGACGCCAAGCGTTCCCTCACCCCTGCATACCGCATCCTCGCTGATTCTTCGAAAAAGGACGACGAGCCTCCACAAAAGAATGACTACTTGTCAGCCCCCACTGGGTTTATTTCCCCTGAGCGGAGCGAAAGCACATTATTCCGATACCGGCTGGCGAGCAATTTAACGAAAGATATAGCCGGTCTGCCGGAAAACTACTTTTGTGCGCTGAGGCTGGACGCAGAAGTGGGTGGGATTTCGCCGGTGATCAAACCATGAAAAACCGATTCGTAGTTGTCGACCATGATTTCCGAGGTGAATCGGCTCTCGAACTCGCGCCTGCATCGCTCCCGCGAAAGTTGATCGATCTTCTTTACCGCTGAGACCAGATCGTCGAAGGTCGTGCAGATGAATCCGCTCACGCCCGGCTGAATAATCTCGGGGACCGAGCCGCAGTTGCAGGCGATGACAGGTGTCCCGCACGCCATCGCTTCGATCATCGCGAGCCCGAACGGCTCGGGCCAATCGATGGTGAACATCAGGGCGTGCGCATTGCCCAGAAACTCGCTCTTTTCCGCCTCGCTGATCTCTCCAATGTGCTCGATATCGGGCGGGGCCAGGCGCGGTTTGATTACGGCGTCGAAATAATCACGATCGACCTTGTCGACTTTGGCGGCGATTTTCAGTGGAATGCCGACTTTGCGCGCCACTTCGATCGCAACGTCCGGCCGCTTCTCGGGGGAAATCCGGCCAAGAAAGGCGAGGTATTTTCCGGGGCCCGGCGAGTATCGCAGCAGGTCGCGCGGCAGCCCGTGATAAACCGTCTTCACCCAATTCATGAACGGTAGCGGCTTTCTTTGCGCGTCGCTGATCGACACCAGTGGCATCCGCCGATAACGCCGGTACACAGGGTAAAGGTCCTCAATGTCGAGCCGCCCGTGCATCGTCGAGAGCGTGGGCATTCCCGTCAGACTCGCAAACGCAAAGCTCCAGTAGTCGATATGCGAATGGACAATATCAAAGCGATCTGCGGCAGTCTCGTACACGTCACTCAACATCGTGAGCTGAAGGAACATGCCGTTTTCAGACTTGCCCGCGAGCCGCAGCGATTCGGGACATTCAGCGATTAGCCTTGCCGACGTGATGGAGTCGCCCGACGCGAAGAGGGTGACATCGTGACCGCGCCGAACCAGCTCCTCAGTCACATACGAAACGACGCGTTCCGTCCCGCCATAGAGTAGGGGCGGAATACGTTCATAGAGCGGTGCTATCTCAGCAATTCGAAGTCTCGGGAGAGAAGACAATGCCCATCCTCGCTATTCAATCAAAGATTTCTTGTAGCTATACCGAAAAATTACATAACGGCGGCCGCAAACACCACATCCGAGCCTAAAAAAACAAAATCAATCCAGTAAGGTTCTCCTCGAGCGTCCCGAATTTGAAAGTAGTTTGCTGCCGCTACAAAACTACATCAGCTTTGATGGAAGGCGCCGAGGCTTGCGCAAGTCGCAGCGAATTTGCCGGCTGGAATTCCGTTCCTGACGTCGTCAGGCAGGGGCACGTAAGGCGCTGCTTTCGCGCCGCCACCATGCGTGTGCTCGAGAATCATGCCCGCCTCGGTCTTCCGGAACACGGAAAATTTCTCGATGCCATCATCTTCCGATACCAGCAACAATCGTCCTCCCACGGCCAGATTAGCGCACTGAATAGCGACCGCCTGCCTCATCTGTGCTGCGCTGAAATACTTGCCATTCAACAAATTGGCTATCTTTATCAGGTCGGGCGTTTCGCCCTTCCAAGGCGTAAACATGTCATAAGGCAATATACTGACACGTCGATCCTCGGATGCCAAGTTAATCAGCTCGGGCTGGATGAGCAAAATTTCGCGCCAATCGCGGACCTTCCGGCTTCGCGAAATTAGCCATTGCGCCAGCTTCGAAAGCAGTGGCTGCGCGCGCTCCGTGTCGGAATAGACGATGAATCGTTGCGATGCGCGAAGCGTACAGCGGCCGTGCTGATCGAGAAAATAAAGAACGCCGCGGTGATAGCCAAAAGAAGTGAACAAATTGAGATCCGTAACGTAATAGCGGTCGAAATTGTGCCCCAATCGTCTAATCAGATCGAGCGACGTACTGCCGTCGGAAGCCCCAACATCGAGAATGACGGGTCTTGATCCTCGATAAAGATTAAGAACATGCCGATCCGAATATTCTTGACGGCCCGGATGGGTGGTCTTGAAAGTGACCCCGAATTGAAGAGTTGAGATCGCCGCCGAAAATTCAACCGGCGAGAGACTCGTCAAATCCTTTGCAAGTGGCCGCGGATCGTCAAAAACAAAGCTGAGACGGCCGAACGACGCCGGCCAGCCGGCTCGATTCAGTTTGATTGGTAGTCTCATCCTGATGCTTCCTGCCGGCACCTTGCTCAGCGCTTACACTCCGCCCAGAGAAACGGGCGTACGTAGTCTTCGGCCAGGCTCAAGCCCAATCCGGGTTCGCTGGAGATTGAGAGCGTGCCGCGTTTGACTTTGAGCTCCGGTGCGGTATCGACGACTTTCCAGTGCTCGGTCGAACGGTATGGGTAAAGTTCCTGGATCGCGAGATTTGCGATACAGGCATCGAGCTGAAGCGCCGCGGCGGTGGAAACCGGACTCGCGCAGATGTGCGGCTGGATCCGCATGTTGTACATTTCCGCCATCGCGGCAATCTTTTTGGTCTCCATGATTCCGCCCGTATTGCCGATGTCGGGTTGGAGAATGTCTGCGGCATGTCGTTCCATAACCGGACGAAAACCGTAACGGGTATAAATTCGTTCGCCAACAGCCACGGGAATCGAAATGTGCTCCGAGAATTTTTTCAGCGCTTCGACATCAAAGGGATCGACTGGTTCCTCGACGAAGAGCAAATTTAGATCCTCGAGACGACGACACAGACGGATACTTTCATCGGTGGTTAGTCCGCCGCTCAAGTCGATCATGATATCGATTTGATCGCCGACCGCTCGACGCACGGCCCGAACCTTTTTCACCGCCAGGTCGGTGAACTCGCGATCGACGGTCCGCCGCGACACGTGCCTGATGCCGCCGGTCTCGTTAGGCACCGCGAGCGGATAACATTTAAGGGCAGTGTAACCTTCCTTCAGCGGACGTTCGGTGGCCCGCGCGTAATCATCGGGCGTCAGACATTGGTACGACCAGCCGTTCGCATAGACGCGAACCTCGTCGCGCATCCGGCCGCCCAGAAGCTCGTAGATCGGTACGCCCAACGCCTTCCCCTTGATATCCCACAGTGCCTGTTCGATCGCGCTTATCGCCGCAAACACGATCGTTCCGCCGCCCTTGGCCCAGAACGAATGGTCGTACATCTCGGTCCACAACTCTTCGATCCGAAAGGCGTCGCGGCCGATAACCAAGGCGTCCATGAGGTCTCTGATCATTCCGGCAGCAGCCGTTCCGCCGAGCCCGTATGCAACGCCGGCCTCGCCGATACCGCTCAACCCTTCATCCGTGATCAGCTCAAGTAAGACCGGTTGAAGCGCGCCGACCCTAACGAGATAAATTCTTCCTCCGGTAATCTTCATCTTGGCAGATTCTCGCTCGCTCGCGCGCTACGCAATGAATCCGGCAGCGAATCGCCTCATCGCCCGTGTCCAATGGAGATGTCCGAAATCGGAGGTGCGGGCGACAGCTTGGTGCCTATGTGGGTCTTCAGCTTCGACGCGCCCGTCCGATCGCGCCATCCGCGGCGGAGATCCATGATGCATGCCGCGACTAAAGGAAGCGGGTCATCGGCGGCAAGAAAAGTCAGTTCCCGAACGCCCCGCAATGAGTTCATCCATTGAGCAAGGGTGAGATTGCCGTCGCGCCAGTAACGGATGGACGACAGAATATCGACATCTTCAACCACCCACTTACGGCCCTCGGGAGCAGCACTTGGGGTGACCGCTTGTCCGGTAAGGTCCTGGTATTCCGCGCGAACAACGTCGATGCCATTTTCACCAACGAACACCCGGAACATCGCACCGACACGCGGATTGATGTCATTGACCTTGTATTTCCCGTCGCGAGTGTCGTACCGGTACCCAAGATCGAGCGGACCTACATATCCGATGTTTTCCATGAACTTTATGGTCATGTTTCTGACATGTTCGTTGTTAACGCAGACGGCCAGCGAAGCCTGACCGAAATAGGCGGGAAAGTTGCGCAGCTTCCTTCCTGTGAAAGCCACCAGGCATTTGCTGTTCGCGTCAAAGTAGCCATTGAAGGTCCAGGTCATTTCGTCGCCGCCCGGTATATATTCCTGGAGCATCACGTTAGGATGGGCGGGATCCTCGACTGAATCGTAGCGCGCGAGGAGTTCCTCCCGGGAATTGACGACCGTCATGCGCCACGGCTTCAATCCCGGGACAAGGTTGTAAATCGGCTTCACCAGGATGGGAAAGCGGGCGTGACCGAGATAGTCAAGCACATCGCCGCGAGACTGAGGAAATGAAGTCTCGGGAGTGGGCACGTTCCACTTCCTCGCTAGATAATACATCTCGCGCTTACTGCATAGCGATCTGATTAAAGCTGGCGCCTGACGGGGAAATAAGTATTCGTCTGCAAGTCGATCCGCGTGTTCGGCAACGAACATCGCGCCGATATCACTGGTTGGAATCAGCAGCGCGCGGCGCCCGATTTTATGCGCGAGGTCCTTGAGGCGAGTCAGCGTGCTTTCCGTCGGCTCATGATGCAAATCCCAGACGGCCTTGCCGCGGCAGTAACGCGAGAAAAAAAACGGAGAAAATCGGTCGGCGTCAACGCCGTAGACTGATACGCCCAGGCGTCCGAGGCTTCGCGCAATTCCGATGCCGACGTGATGATGCGTTACCAGGACTACGACCGGCGTTGTTGTATCGCTAAGCACTGTAAGCCCGCCTTCGATTGTCGAGTCCATCGGCGGACGCTTCCGGCGCGATTAGCACCTCGCCGTGCTCGAGCACGAAAGCCTGATCAACGTCGGCCACGTGCTGCAGAATAAAATCGAGATCGGCGAGTTGATCACTCTCCCTGAGAAAGCGGGCGCTCTTGCCGGTAATCCAGGCGTCTGCCGGTTTGCTCGCCCAGCGCCTGATCGTTTCAACGGTGCTGCGATCGGCGGCTTGGTAACCGAAGTCGAGGAGACAGGCCGCGATCCACGCACAGCACATCTGATCCTCCTCTCGGAATTCGTCGTGAGTGCCCGCGCCGATCAACGCCACGGCGGAGGAGCGTTTCGCGAGGTAGTTGGCCGTTGCGATGTAGTTGCGCAGACAGGCCACGAGCGCCACTTCACATTCTGCCGCCGCATGGCAGAGGCGAGTGCCTGAGGAGGACAGCAGAATCAACGGGCGACCAACATCGGTACGTGATGCTAATTGGGACGGACTGTTGTTAAGATGAAATCCAATCGGCAGAATGCCCGCCTGCTCGCCGGCGAGGATGGCGAAGGGCATTTGCTCGGCGAGTTTGAAGGCCGCGCTAATCGTGGGCACCGGAAAGCATCGCCGCCCGCCGGCTGCTGCCGTAACCGCCGTCGTCGTCGCCCGCACCACATCAATGGCGACAACTGTATAACCGGTACGATATGCAGCGAGGTCGCCTCGAAAGCAATCGATAGTGACTGCGTTCAACATGCGAAGCGATCAGGCCGGACGCCGGGGTCTTAGTGCATCCTTTACGAATGCATCGGAATGCAGGCCTCGTCGATAAATTTCAACTCTGAGCAACTCCTCCAACCTGACATTCGATAGACGCACTGCAGAGCCGAAATGATCGAGCAGCGCAAACTGGCTTGCTTTGTGCGGTGCTTCGAAGGTAACCGTTTCGAAACCGAAAGTTTTCGCGAAACGATCAGCAAACCCGCGGTTGAGAGCACCACGATTATCGAACAGTCCGACTCCGCACGCCGATTCCCGTGCTTCGATTACAAGTTCCACCGCGCCCGCGTCCAGCCATTGAAAACCCTGCTCGATCAACTCCGTAACGGTATCGTCACCGAAAGAGCCTGAGTGTTTCTTGCCGAGCTCGAATTGAACTTCGAGACCCCGCTCGCGTGCCATCGAAACGACCGCCGATGGCGCCAACGGCATTTCGGTGAATCCGGTTCCGCACTCGATACGAGTCAAGCCGAAATCCGCGCAGAGGTCGAGATACGAAGGTAGTTGTCCTTGTGCGACGGCGATCTCAAACGGACCGCCGCCGCTTACCGTCGGGACATGATATTCCCGCGCGCAGGCGATCTTGCGGCGAATGATGTTTTCGTTTGCGATCATCCAGCACGCCATCGAAATCTTGAGCGTCGACATCAAGTGGCCGCTTTGCTGAAGATGGCCTTCCAATGTCAGCGGGTCGTAGCCTGGATCGAAAGGGCTGGTGGAGGGCGGCAGTTCAGAAACTCCAATTAAAGCAAGAAAATCACTGCTGTGATGATGCCCCGTGTACATTGACCCGATTCCTTCCTTGGCTGCAAAAACCAGCGGCGCACATTGTCAGCAGCAGAGGTTCGTCATTAAGCCAAGTTTAGAAAAGTGGATTCTCGAACGCGCTGACCTGCAAAAACTTGAAATCACCCCCGAAACCAAGTCTTTAGTAAATCGCGACATTTCTGGTACATAATTGCACCTGTGAGTTAAGACGATGCTAGGCGTTGCAACCGCATTACAACAGCAAGCGTCATGCCAGCTAAAGCGTCACCGAAACCAAAAAAAGTAAGCAAAAGCACGATACGGAAAGAGTTTCGACGAGCTATCCGATCTGTAAATTGTTCAACCGTCTTATCGTCTCATTGTAAATTCTTCGCCAATCGGCGTGCTTGAACTTCTTTTGGTCAGCTTTTGACGCTAGGCCGATCAAGGGCTGATTCCGAATGCATGGAAATTCGTCCCGGCCCGCATCAATTTTGCATCGGGCCGATAGTAGCGACTCGATGACCACTACGTGTTTTTGCGAAGGGTGTGGCGCGCTGCGAAGGTGACGGGGCCGCTTGTAGAAAAAATCACGATGAACTTGGGAAGCGCTACAGAATTTCGTCTGCAACCGTTCGCTGAAAGTAGAGCGCGATGGGGAAAGCTGATCGAAGATTTTCCCGGCGCGACGCTTTATCATCGTGATTCGTGGCTTGCGCTCCTGGCCACCGCTTATCGGTTACCGCTGTGGATGGCTACATTAACTGAGCGCGGTACAGTGATCGCCGCGTCTGTATTCTCCCGCTCGCCCCTTTCAAGACGCCTTGTCGCGCTTTCGTTTTCCGATTCCTGCCCGCCGTTGAGCTGCGATTCCGAGGCGGCCGATCGGCTGCTCAGCGCGATGGTCGCGCGCGGACCGTCGAACGCTAAGTACGAGATCCGGGGAATCCGAGGGGTCGAAAGCTGGGCGACGGTCGATCGTTTTGTGAATTGGCAGTTGGATCTTGCGCGGCCGGTGATGCAACTCGAAAAAGGGCTGGCGCCGAATTTTCGACGCAACTTAAAACGCGCGGCGCATGAATCGATTACAGTCGAGCGCGGAAGCAGCGTCGAATTGATGAAGCGCTTCTACGCAATTCAACTCGACAGCCGAAGACGCCTGGGACTGCCGCCGCAGCCATGGCGGTTTTTCCAGCTTGTGCAAGAATTCTTCGCAACCAACGAAAATTTGGAAGTATGGGTTGCGCAGGAGAATGGCAAAGACAAGGCCAGCGCGGTTTTCATCCGCGACGGAGACGTGATCCACTACAAATGGGGCGCACGCACGGTTAACGACGCTTCCCACGCGAATCATCTGCTTTTCTGGAGCGCCATACAACATTTCGTTTCGTCGGCAAAAGTATTGAACCTCGGCCGTGCGGACGTTCGCAACCTCGGCCTGATGCGTTTCAAAAAGGAGCTCGGTGGTAGTCCGGCGGCGCTTCCGTTTGCCTTCTACCCGCGCGCCCCCAAACAGGTCAGTGCGGAAGTGTTGACCGGTGCGCGAAAAACTATATCCGCGATCTGGACTCAGCTTCCGATTAGCGTCACTCGGGTTCTCGGCGGCGCTATTTACCGTTACCTCGGATAGTCGATGACGAGCGAAGGCATTTCAGTGTCTTTGCGCGAACAGCACTTCCTGGCAAACTACCAAACTCTGAGGGTTAATACTTAGATTTTACACGCTGTCGGGTAATAGCCACACTGCGTGGGGTGTGGCAACAATTGGCTAATGCCCAAAATTACTTTTTACATTGCCGCTCTGGTAAGTGATGTTTACAGTCACGAATTCAATCCTCGCCAACGGTTCTAAAAGCCGCGCAAAGTCACCGCTCAATTTCAAAAGAGCATCAACAAATGGTGCAGCACCGAAAATCCAGTTCAACGCCACGAAAGTGGTCTCAAAATGTGAAGACTGCTTCAACCTTTCCGCCGCCCGGCACTTTTACCAAGCCCGGAGAGGAAGTTGCGAGAATAATGGCGAGCAAAGAAGTGTCCCCACGCGGTTTGCGGTCGGCGATCAATATGGTGCAGTTTTTCATCAACCGAGCCGGGCGCAACTTGAAGCGTGGCCGCAGAAGAGAACTTGAAAAGGCAAAGAGAATTCTGCGGGCGAGGTTGCGCGCGCAGTCCGGAGATTAATGCTTGACGCCTGCGCGGTAACCGCTTGTGACCAGTGTGTGTTTATAGCTCGTCATCGAATGTCAACTCGCGCAAAGGAGCACGTCAATTGTACGGGCACATGGCGGTTTTTCCCAGGATGACCTGCGAAATCGAGTTGACTCACGCATCCGAATACCAATCAGGAAACGAGTTGACGCCGCTGAAGCGGATGTCGCGGAGCGGAGGATCTTGCAGTTATGCATTTAAACTTACAATGGCGCGGACGGTCCGGCGTGGTTGTCTGTGGTCAGGGAAATCGAAACTAATCGATCTTGTGGCGGAATACCTTCATGAGAGGCGAAGTCAGTTATTTGAAGTAACTTGTTTGTCAATTAGCGCGGTACCAGATACCATTTCTACGAGTAGCCCAGGCCGTCTCGATGGCCTCGGTTTTGCTTTGCGAGTAAGGCTATTGACGGTCTGGTGTCGCACCATACTCAGATAGGATCATCACTATCGCAGCGTGCTTACAGCAATCAGAGAGAATCGGGCGAGCGGTTAAACTATCAGACGCGCGCCGGTTTTTCAGATCAGCCCAACTTTAGATGTGCGGTTGCGACGGCTTTTGAATTTCGTGATTATTTGTCCCTATTTAAGAGGCTGTTGTGCGGTGTGATGAAAGGCGGACCTTATACGGTTCTGGTGGTCGAAGACGAAAGGGAAGCGCGGTTGTGTCTTACTGAAATTTTGGAATTCGAAGGCTTTCGCGCAGTCGGATGTTCCAACGGGGTCGAGGCGCTGAATTATTTGGCGACGTCGGCAGCGCCGAGCGTGATAGTCATGGATATGCGCATGCCGATTATGAACGGCCAGGAGTTACGCACGGAACTGTTGAAGGACCGAAGGTTGAAGAAGATTCCGGTTATAGTCGTAACAGCTTTGGAGCCATTGGCTGCTGCTGGACTCGGCGCCCTTAGAGTGTTTAGAAAGCCTGTCGATGTCAGCGCGCTGGTGAGTGTGATCCGGCAAAATTGTTGACTGCCTCGTGAACAGCCGCTCGGACGGCAAAAGGACGCCTCCAAGCCATGTCGAGGATGGCAGAGAGAGCGCGCGCATCGGGGTTGAATGGCGGTTCGTTGGCAGGGTCTCACAGAAGCGGTTGGATGATGCGGCCTGCCGTTTCGTAGAGGCGCTCGCACAAACCGCGATGCGCCCATTGCCCGAGGGTGATTTGGCTAGCGTCTTCAAGGTCGTTCGCGAACATCATGTTCATATCGTCGGCGAATTTATGGCTCAAGATTACCGCATTCACCTCGTTATCACGTGCGATGCTCCACCAATCGAGATTCGAGGTGCCTACCGTCGACCAAACTCCATCGATGGTTGCGGTTTTCGCGTGCAGCATCTTGCCCTGCCACTCGTAAATCCTCACTCCGGCTTTCAACAGTCTCGTGTAATGCGAGCGTTGCGCTGACACGACGATCGGCACGTCGCTTTGACTCGGAAGCAGCAGCCGTACATCGACGCCGCGCCGGGCTGCCCGCGCGAGCGCCCGCAGCATCTGGTGATCGGGCGCAAAATAGGCATCGGTGATGTAAACATTCGTCTGGGCATTGGCGATTGCGGAAATCAAAGTGACGTAGATCGGGTTGAATCGCTCGGGAACGCTGGCAATCACCCGGACGATGTCATTACCTTTGGCTTTCAGCTTCGGAAAGTAGTTACGAGGTGCGAGTAATGGTCCTTTTTGATGAACCCAGTCATCAATGAAGATGTGCTGAAATTGCGCGACCGCAGGTCCCTCAATTTCGACATCGGTATCGCGCCAGTACTCGAGTGGTGTCTGCGTCGTATTGCTGCCGAATCCGCTGGCGTAATCTTCAGAGATATTGATACCGCCGGTAAAGGCGATGCTGCCATCGACTATCATCATTTTCCGATGGTTTCTGTGATTCGGGCTCCAATGTAGAGTCGTCTCAAACGGATTCAGCGGACGATATTCAAGCACAGTTATGCCATTACCCCGCATTCGATCGAAAAAGCCAGCCGGCGTGCCGATCGAGCCGAAGGCATCATAAATGACGTTCACCTGAACGCCATGGCGCTGTCGCTCAATGAGCGCGTCAGCAAAGGTGTTCCCGACCAGGCCGTCGGAAAAAATGTAGGTTTCCAGGTTGATGCTGCTGGTTGCGCCATGAATCGCTTCCAGCATCGCGCGGTACGCCGTCGCTCCGTTCTGGAGCAAAGTGACCTTATTGTCGAGCGCGAGGGGGACGTTGGTCAACGCCTGCTCGAAGGCAATGTGACGCTGGAGAATGTCGCTCGGTAACTCCTGACGCTGCTTCAGCCGCAAAATCACACGATTGGCTTGTCGTGCGGTAAGCGGACCGTCGGGGCCAACGAATTGCGGCGAGACAAGGTACAAAGGATTGGTGTGCAGCAGCGCCTCAGCATCGGGAATCGTGCCGCACCCGGCTAATAGTGCGGCATACGCGATTGGCAATAGGACCAGGCATGCATATACGAGGCGGCGACTGGTACAGCTCTGGAACAAGCAACCCATTACGTCGTTGAGCCACAGCGGCGTCCCCAAAGGGATGGAACGCAACACTGCCGCAAAATCGCGCGAGACGTAGTCAAGCCGGTCAAGCCAATCATAGCATGAAGAGGGCACAAGCGCCCCAGAATGAGTCGGTGGAAGCAAAAGACCGGGATATCTGGATGTCCCGGTCAACAAGGAAGGTTCACAAAGAGCTTCCGCAACGTACCACTCATGACGGCATATAACGACATTTCGTACAGTTCCATCAGGTCATTCGTATGACGCAGTGACTGTCATGATTTCATTGAAGCTGTCGTGAAGATCGGCGAGTTTCAACGATTCGGACCATGCACAGGCGGTCGGAAGCGGTTCTTCGGCAATGTCGTGGTGCGAAGCAGCGAGCAGGACTGAAACGGCTAGCGCCGATCCGCTTGAGTCCGACGGGCATTCCCTCGCTCGTGGCTAGGTCAATGCTTCGCCGGCGGTCCGATTTTTCCTCTGTTTTACCATCGATGCTGCTTGCATTTCCGTCCGGGGCTCGAATAGCGTGTGCTCGAACGGATGATCGACGGAATCGTTCGGTCGTAAGTCTCCAAGCATGCGCCCGTAGCTCAACTGGACAGAGCATCGGACTTCGGATCCGAGGGTTGGGGGTTCGAATCCCTCCGGGCGCGACCTTTCGGACGCGGGGAACTACTGAGCGTGCAAAGGTCGTCCTGACTCCCGCTTCGCCTAGCGGCAAATCTTCGGAAAGCAGTTCGAGGGCTGGCCTAGGCGAGCATAGCCTGATGCGCCGTGTCACGCTATCACGGAGCGCCATCGACAAACCCTTCTGTCATTGGGATCGCCTGCAAGCTCAAAATTTCCCGCGACAGGGTAGGTGACATGCCTGGCTTGCCCAGGCCCTCATCCATGGGCGCCCTTACCGGCGAATTGATCAAAAGAAGACCCTATATAGTATCTTGGCCGTCTGTGGTCTATCCTGCTATACGCATTGCGAAACCCTGCTATGGAAGAAGGGTCTAAACAACTACCCACGAGGTGATCACAATTGTGAATATCGAGAGCATTTTGGCGGAACTGATAAGCGAGAGGGACAGGCTCGACCGTGCAATCGCTGCGCTGCAGGGGGATGCCCAATTAGGCCGTGCTCAAAGAAGCGTTTCGGTAAGCACCACCAGGCCGAACCAATTACCGAAAGCCACCCCGGCAAGAAAACGGGGCGGGCTCACGCCTGAAGGCCGTAAGCGGCTTTCCGACGCGATGAAAAAGCGCTGGGCGGAGCGGAAAAGGAAGGGACAGAAAAGCCTCTCGTAGGCCGGGAAGAACACCCGTGCGGTTGAACTCTGCCACGCGGGTGTTCGAGACCTAATGCCTGGCCTGCCCTCTCGAGCGAAGCTCCGGCTCGACGGGCAAGTGAGCCGGAGCTCTTAGCGTCCCCAATCAATCTGGCGGGAGGCCGTGTTGCCGTGTCGATTCCCTCGCAATCGATTCGAGGTGAACGGATTAAGCGCGCCTTCGCGCAACCGCTCGCCCATCATCTATCGATTTACGCGCTTGCCTAGGTCGGACAGGATTCGAGTTGCTCCAGGAAATAGCCGTATGAATCGCGGTTCGCCGCGAAACCCATGAAATTGTCGATATGGCCGTACCCGGGCACCACATGACGCTTGTAGAGTCCGGGGCCGTTCGCGGCGCATAGCCAATCGAACGTCAGCTTCGTCGATTCCGGCAGATAAGTCCGATTCAGTTCGCCGGAGACGAAGGTGATCGGAATCCGGAGATGCGTCGGATCGAGGTAGCTCGGCGGCTGCTCACTTCCATAGCGTCGGAGGTTCTCAGCCGCGCCGTAATCATACTTCTGCGCCGATCCGCGCCGAATGATCTGAGCGAGATGGCGAAAAGATGTCATGTTGCACTTGCCGAACTGGTCCGCGAGGCGATTGTGAGTCTCGGCGTTCAGTTTTTCATGCCGGTAAAGCTCGCCGTACATAAAGAAGATTCGATGGCACACTGAGCTGTTGCATTCGAAATGTCCCAGGCTCACGAACTCGGTGAAGAGTGCCTGGAAAATCGGATGTGCCGGGTCCTCGGTGGCCGAGAGATAATCAAGGCCCATCGCGGTCAGCACCTGGTCGAGATTCAGTGCGCACTTGATTTCGGTTGCCGGCGGAACGCGGTAATGCAGCGCGATTTGCGAGCACGCGACGCATCGCACCTGCGGCGCGAGGCCGGCAGCGAGCGTCATGAAGAAGGCGCTCGCCCCCGCGCAATGTACGACGGCCTGGATCGAGTCGGCGCGGGTCTTTTCGATGATAACCTGAATTGCGGCTGGAAAATCGTTCGCCGCCGCCTCATCGAAAGTAAACTGCCTCAGCGGCAGCGCGATGCTCGCGCGCCAGTCGATGAGCCAAACATCGTAGCCGTTTTTCATCAGGTAGGCGGCGAAGCTTTCCGGCACGGTCGGCAGCAGAAACATCCCGCTGTAGACGCCCGCCCCGTGCACGACCATCACGGGCCCCTTGCTGCCGCCGCGAAAACGCGCGAGCCGATTTTCCACGCCGTCAGGTGTGTTGAACGAGTAGCTCTCTGATGGTTGAAGGCTCACGAGAATGCCTCCGCTTGTGTCGATCGCGATAACAGCTCAAAGCTCCGTCGCTTTACGCCGGCAAGTGCGGCCGAACGAAGACCTCCCACAGCGAGCCGAAGAACATCCGTCCGAAGCGCTCGAACGCACTCGCCTTCGCGATCGGATCGTTCGTGCCGATCACGGTGAATGTCGTGAGCTGGCGCATGAAATCCGGAATCAAAATCCTGATTATCCCGGTGGCGACGACCGGCGCGTTCGTATCGTTTCCCTGCCGGATGCGCGTATAGAGCGTGCTCGTGGAGCCCCAGACATCGAAGTTGCCGTGGTCGCGCACGTCCTTGAAGCCGTCGAGCAGATACTGCTTTCCGTCGCTCCCGACGAACGGCAGCGCGTAGAGCATCCTGCGCCGATCGGCAGCGCCGCCCGAGACGAAAAGATTAAACACCCCGGCTTCCACCGGAGCGCCAGCGGGCGACGTGAAGTCGTTCACGTGCACGACGCCCTTCGCGACTCCCGCATGCTCATCGCTGGCGAGGAACGCGTCGAGGTCGGGCAGCGTGATGGTCAGCGTGAAGTCCATCCGCGAATCGGCCGCCTGTCCGGCCGCTTCGGCGCCGGAATAGTCATCAGGCGGGGTCCATCCCTTTGTGACGTAACCCTTCATCGTTTCGGTGAACGCGATGCCGATCGATTGTGTATTGGTCGCCACGGTGCCTCCCTGCGGGATAACGATCGACGTAAGCGGATCGATAACCGGTTGCGCCGACGCCGCCTCCGGCGCGCGCCACTTCGGATCGTTCTTGATCCGGCGAATCGCGGCTTCGATATTGCGCTCGGCCACCGCCGCGATAGTATGCGACGGGTTTACGCCGGTTGCGGATGGCAGGATCGCGCCGTCGAGAACGTAAAGCCCCAAATAGCCGAAGACCTGCCCATTCGCATCGGTGACTCCGCCGTTCGGCGAGTCAGCCATCAGGCAGCCGCCGAGGTTATGTACCGATACCGGGATTCTTAGCAGCTTCCAGAGCGGATTGAGCGCGAGTTTGCCGCCCATCGCGGTGGCGATGTCGTTGCCGAGACGCCGCTCCGCCTCGTAGAGCGGCAGGTTCGATGCGACGTCCCACTGGATTTCGAGTTCGCCGCTGAGTGGATTCAGCCGGATTACGCCGTTGGCAAGATCGCGGCCCATCGCGAGAAACACCGCGCTGCGTGCGGCGGCCGGATCCTTGCCGCCGATTCTGCCGCGCGCCGCCGCGCTCACGGCGCCCTGGAATGCACTCCAGGTGCGAATCGCTTCGGCATCGAAGAGATTCTGCGTCTTGAGCGCCTGCAACAGGCCGCCGATCTCTTTCGGATAGCCGCCCTCCTCGAAGATGAACGAGTTGTCGACGCCGTCATCGCTGCGGCTGTAGACGATCCCGCTCGTGATGGTCGGCCCGCGCGACGGTTCGATCGGCGTTGCGGTGTCAAATGCAAAGGCAAGGAAATCGCCGTTACCCGAGTAGCCGTAGCCGAGCCGCTCGCTGAGCTTCGGCAATTTGCCCGCCGCGCGGGACTTGAGCAGCAACTCGGTCGAGTTCACCGCACCCGCGCATACGAACACGTAGCGCGCCTGGACCTCACCCGCCGCGCCGCCGGCTCCGTGATCGATGAATCGCACCTTGTACCCCGAACCCATCGCTTCGATTTCACGCGTTTCGCATTGCGTCGTTATCTCCGCGCCGTGATCCGCAGCGACCTTCAGGTAATTGAGATCGATGGTGTTCTTCGCGTGATAGTTGCATCCGATGTCGCACTCGCCGCAGAACGTGCAGCCCTTCTGCTCGGCGCCGAACTTGTTCCGATGCGCCGCATCGGGGGCGCCGAAATCGACCGCGAGGTTCGGGTAACAGAATTGGTCCGAGCGTCCAAGCCGGGCTGCCACCGCCTTCATCATCTGTGTCTTGGGCGGCAGGCCGAGCGGCGCTTTCGTAATCGGCTGAATGTCCAGCATGTAGGCGACCAGGTCGTAGTAGGGGTCGAGCGCGGCGCGGCTGTATCCGGCGGGCCATCGATGCTGAAACACATCGCCGGGTGCGCGCAGATGAACGTTCGCGTAGATCAGCGAGCCGCCGCCGAGGCCCGCAGCCTGCACCACAGTCATCGCTTGGAGCGGCTTGATGTCGAACAATCCCTGGCCGGTTTTCCAAAGCCATCCGTCGGCCGGATCCTGCCAGTTGCGCGGGAACGGATTGATGTCATAGCGCCGGCCGCGTTCGATGACGCCGACGCTAAGTCCCGCCTGCGCGAGCCGGCACGCCGCCACGCCGCCGCCGAAGCCGCTTCCGATTACGATCGCATCGTAGCTGGTACGCATTGCCTCTATTCCTCGTTCGATCAGCCCGGCCGTTGATCGCTGGATGGCAATAACGTCCTGCGAACCGGACAGCTTTCAGCCGTTCAGTTCGCTCAGGAAAACATGCTGTGTCGCTTTCCGCGCGGCGGTCCCGGCGTACGCTCCCGCTGACGCCGCGATCAGGCGATTGCCCTGGAAGCTGCCGATGCCGAGCAGGGTCTCTTCGACCGCCGCGGTGACGCCCGCTTCAGCCATCGCGGCAAACCCGACGAACCATCGCTTGGCCGTGTCGCGCGCCGCCGAATCGATCCGCGCGACCACCCGCGGATAACGCTCCCGCAAGTCGTACTGAATGTCCCCGGCGGCCTCGACCGCCACCGCGATCAGATCGCGCAGGTAGCGCTCGCCAGTTTTCTCGGAGAGAAATCCGCGCAAGTCGCCGAGCGCCTGCGGCGCGCCGCTCTTCTGCATCGGCGGTGTGATCCGGATCCCATCGACGGTCATGAAGCCGTCCGCACCGAAAAAATATTCGAGGCACGCGTCCGCGATCGCGCGCGGCAGCTTCGGGCTTGCGAGATTTTTGAAGGTCGTGAGCAGGGAGAGCGCGATTCCGAACTGGCCTTCGAGGAACGAGCCGAACACTCCGCCGAGGCTGGCAAGCTCTGGTTTGCGCCGGAAGAAATCGAGCGTCCGCGCAAATATCGCCGCCGGATCATCGCCCTCGAAAATCCTGGTCAGTTCGCCGGTCGGATCGATGAAGCTGCGCAAAATGGTTTCGATGCTCGCCTCGCCGAGCCGCGTGAGATTCAGGATGTCGAGGAGCGGCGAAAAATCGAGCGCGAGATTGCGCGGGATCGAGGCCCCGCTGGCGAGCTCGTGCGCGAGGTCGGTGCCGGCAGCGGCCTCGATGCGGGCGAGGGCGACTTTACCGGCGAGCGCGCGCGCGACCGCATCCTGGATGAACGCGACCATCGCGAACTTCGGCTTGTCTTCAGGTGTGATCATCCGACACTCCGCACTCAGAAGTTCGACCATCGCTGGCGGCCGAGTTCATCGTAAAATTCCTCGCGCAGCTCTGCGCCCTTCAGCGTGAGCATCAGAAAACCGTTGGGCGCGCGGCGATCATCACCGCCGTTGCGCGCAAGGTCGGTCTCCGCCCACTGCACGCGCACCTCGCCGTCGCCCAGCCATCCGAGATCGTGGGGGAATGGTTCGTACGGGATCGCGCCATGTCCGACGCATCGCGCGCTCATCGAGGAATTGTTGTCGAAGTAGAGTCGCCAGTACGCGATCGCGGTATGGACATGGCCCCAGTACCACCACCAATCATGCACGTTGCAGAATTCTCCGGTGATTCGCTGATAGAGCGGCGCGCGGCTGACCGCGCCGGTCGCCGGGTTAACGTCAAAACCATGATGATGCGTCAGCAGGATGACGCGCTTGCCTTCATTCTGCTTGAGCACCTCGCGCAGCCATTCGACCTGAACCATCCCGTCCGGCTCGCGGGCCGCATCCGGTTCGCAGATCGAGCCTTCCTCGTACAACAGGCTCTGGTAGTAACCGAAGTAGGCGCTGTCGAGAGCCACGATCAGCCAGTGATCGTTGGTGAGGGCGAAATAGCTCAGACCCTGCTGCGCCTTGAACAGCGGATTTCCCAGCAACGTCTCGAAGTAGCCGGTCCCGCCGCAATACATCTCATGATTCGAGTTGAGCGTGTAATTGCCAACGCTGCCGCTGGGCCAGGTGGAAAGGAAAATCTGCTCCTCGGTCTGGAGCCCGGAGTAATAGACATCGCCGAGATGAACCGTATAATGCGGCCGCTTCGCACGCATCTGATCGCGCACGGCAATCGCTGCGGGTTCGCTCGTGCCGGCATCGCCGGCCATCGCGATGCGAATCTCCGGCTCCGCGACCAGCGCTTTAACCGGATCGACCTTGAGAGCCTGATGGGTCGGAAAGCGGAAGCGGTTGTGGCCCGTATGAACATAGTTCAGGACGCTCTCAAGCCATTTAGGGTCGCCGGCCTCATAGGGCGCAAAGCCGGGCAGCTCGCGCACCCCGATCGCCGCCGCGAGCATCCCGATCGACGGCAGCTCGCGCATCGCCTGCGCGAGCTCAGACGGCGATGCCGGCGCTTTGAGATCGCGCACCGCAGCTTCCTGCTGGACCTGGCGCAGCGCGTTCAGCAGGTTTTGACGCGCGGGCAGTTCGGCGGTGTTGCGAAAGTTCGAAAGAAAATCGATTACGCCCCCCAGATGCTCCGCGACCCGCGCGCCGGGTGCCGGAGAATCCGCGCCAACGGCAGCCGGCGTCCGAACTTCATCCATTCCCACCTCCGAAATTGCGGCAAATCGGATCGTGCGTTGCTGAACGGATTTCGCACGACATCAGCGTCTTAGGATTTTACACGCGCGAGCGTCAAGAAAAGATCGCATGATTTTATAAGAATCAGGAAAAGAATTTTACGATTCGCTGACCGGAACCACTCGATTGCCGCGAAACTTGAAAAGTTGCGGCCAAAAAACGCTGCCAAAGCAAGCGCAAGTTTTTTTCGCGTTAACAATTTGTCACAAACGTATGCAGATGCCGATTTGCCTATTTGGGCGATAATCGAAGTGCGGCCGTTCCTTGAAAGCCGCCACGTTCCTCTATATGTCGGGTGAGGGGACGGAACGAATCAAATGGGACGCGAATTGAATCTGCTCTCGATACCCAAGATCGAGCCGGCCGGCTCGGCCAGCGCCGCGCGCCGACGCGGCGAGAGATTGCTGCGCTGGCGCAATCCGCTGGCCGTGCTGTTCGCGGCGATCACGCTGCTGATGGCCTGCTCGGCAACCCGCGTACGCTTCCAGACCAGCTTCGACGATCTGCTCCCGGCGCGCCATCCGAACGTGATGCTCTATCATCGCTTCGCCGACAGCTACGGCCGGGCTCAGACCCTGGTCATGATGCTGCGCGTGAAGCGCGGCGACATCTTTAATCCGACGACGCTGCAGAAAATCCAGGGCCTGACCTTCGGGGTCAACCGCCTCCCGGGCGTCAATCACAATGAGGTCTTTTCGATCGCTTCCTACCGCGTGGTTTATGCGCGCGCGATTCCGGGCGCGTTAATCCTGCGCACCTACATGTATCCGAACGTTCCCAAAACGCAGGCGGGGGCCGATGAGCTGCGGCGAGTCGTGATGACCCATCATGCGCAGCTCGCCGGCCTGGTCACCCCCGACAACAAGAGCGCGCTGGTCGTCGCGAGCTTCAACGAGCACGGCATCGATTACCGGCAGGCGTTCGACGGGATCCAGAAGATGCGCGCGAGGTACGCCGACGCCAACACCGACCTGTATGCCAGCGGCGACGTGATGGCGATCGGATGGAGCTACCATTTCCTACCGCGCATCCAGCTAATCTTCGGCCTCGCGATCGGGCTGATGCTCGCGATCATCTACCTGAGTTTGGGCGCGCGCACCGGATGGTGGGCGCCGATCGCGACCGGGATCTGCTCTGCGCTCTGGGGCCTGGGCTTCATGGGGCTTGCGCGGCTGAATCTGGACCCCGTGATGCTGGTCATACCGTTCATCCTGACGGCGCGCGATTTGAGCCACGGCATCCAATGGCAGGGGCGCTACTACGACGAACTCGATCGCACGGCTGAAACGAAGGCGGCGCTGGAGTGCACGGCCGGCGCGATGCTCCCGGCGGGTCTGCTTGCGATCCTGACCAACGTCGCCGGCATCGCGTTCATCACCGCAAGCGACATCCCCGCGCTGCGCCATATCGGTTTGGGCGGCGCGATCTGGCTCGCATCGAGCCTTGCGCTGGTGTTCATCTTTCAACCGATCCTGATGAGCTGGCTGCCGCGTCCGCAACTCCGCCGCGAGCGGCGGATGATTCGCCGCGCCGCCGCGCGTCATCATCTTGCGCGGCTTGATCACGCTGCCGATTGGCTGGTTCGAATTCCGATCGCGCCCGGGGTGGCGGCGGGACTGCTCGCCTCGGCAGTCATCGTGCTGATCGTGGGGCTCGTATGCGCGCGCGATCTGCCGATCGGCTACCAGGGTGCGAGCATCCCGATCTTTCGTCCCGACGCCGAGGTCAACCGCGATTACGGAATGATCGCGCGTTACGTGCCGACCGATTCAGGATGGATCGTCTTCACGACGCCGGATTTTCCCAGCCGTCAGTCGAGCATCGGTCCCGATGTCCTGAGAATGGAGCGCGACCTCGGCGACTATCTCCGCGCGCGCCGCGACGTCGTGGCGCTGACCGGCTTTGATTCGATGGCCGCCGGACCGATGAACTCGCTGCTCCATTACGGCGCGCCGAAATTTCTCTCGACGCCTGACGATCCGGCGCTAAGCGGGACGATCTGGATGATGTTCTTCAGCAGCGCAACCTCCGACGAGATCCGCACCCTGTTCGCATATTCGCCCAAGATGACCAGCTCGTGCATCCAGCTCCTGCTGCCGGGCCAGACCTACGCTGCGCTCAAGCGGCTGCGGGCAGACCTCGATGACTTCGTACGGCTGCGCGTCGCGCATGACCCGCGCCTCAGCGGCGTCACGCTGCACTACCTGGGCGGCGATGCGGGTGTGGTGCTCGCCACCGACGAGGTGTTGCCGCACCTGAACGCATTCAATCTCGTGCTGACCACTGCGGTGATTCTGCTCGGTTGCGCGCTTCTGTTCGGTTCGGCGAGCGCCGGTCTGCTGTTCGCTTTCACAAGCATCGCAGCCGGCATGACCGCTTTCATCTACATGCACTACCGCGGTATCGGTCTAACGATCGATATCATCCCGATACTCTCGCTGGGCATCGGTTTGGGCATCAACTACGGCGTCTACACCGTCTACAGAATACGCGACGAGGTTCGCAACGGGGTCGCGCTCGACGAGGCGATCGCGCTCGGCATCCGGACCACCGGCCTGTGGGTGTTCGTCGGCTACCTGGTGATGATCGGCGGCGTACTGCCGTGGGCCTTCTCGCCCCTGCTGTTCCACAATCAGATGAGCGTCCTGCTGATCCTGCTGATGAGCGCGAACCTGATTGCGGGCGTGATGTTGTTGCCGGCGTTGATCGCCCGGCTTCGTCCGCGGTTCCTGACGCGCGACGAATCGGGCGCCGCCGCCGTCGAGGCAGCCTCGGCGCGCGCGGTGTCGTGATCGAGTTTCGAGACCTTTTAAACCAGGGTTGAAGGTCTCGAGCGCAGCCAGGCGACGGTTCGCTCGACACCCTCGTCAAATCCCACCGCTGGCGAAAAATTCAGTAGTTCCCGGGCGCGAGCCATCGAATAGCCTTGTCGGGTGCCGACGATCTCGACGGCGGTTCGCGTGATCAGCGGCCGCGAAACGTAACCCATCCTCCTTCCGTATTCTTCCGACAACGCGCCCAGCCAGTACGCCACCGCCCGCGGCACCGACCATCGCGGCATACGCAGATCAAACGCACGGCACAGTGCAACGAAGTAGTCGCGCCAGGTTTGACCGCCCTCGTCGACGGAATGGAAGGCGGCTCCCGCGGCCGCCGGATGAGTCATCGCGAGCAGGATCAGGTCGACGCTGTTTTCGACGTACACGAAACCGGCATTCACTCTGCCGGAACGTACCAGGGGCGCGCCGCTGCGAAGATAACGGATGATTTCCACTCCGAGGGTCATTGAGCGCGGACCGTAAATCGAGCCCGGCCGGATAATTGTCGCCGGCAGGCCGGCATCGATCGCCGCTTGGACGCGCAGCTCTCCGGAAAGCTTGGTTGAATTGTATGGCAGGCCGCGGTCACGCAACGGCGTCGTCTCATCGAGCCCGTCGCGATCCGGATAGCCATAGATGTCGGTGGTGCTGATATGCACGAACCGATCGAGCGAACCAGCTTCACACGCCTTCAGCAGCCGGGCGACTCCGTAGTCGTTGGCTTCACGAAAATCCTCCCACCTGCCCCAATCGCTGGCCAGGCCGGCGCAATGTATTACGAACCGGCATCCTGCCACGGCGGCGGCCAGGCTGGCGGTGGAGCTTAAATCTCCGGCTATGCATTGGGCGCCTTTTTCCACCAGCCACTGCGCCTGTTCCGGCCTGCGAGCGAGGATTTTGACAGCTTCGCCGCGTGCCAGAAGCGCTTCCGCCACGTGGCTGCCCAAAAATCCGGTTGCTCCCGTTACGAGAACCATTCGGGACGAGGTGCAGACAACAGCGCCAAACTCCGCAGGCGCGGGTCACAAGTTGTCGGCAAGCGCCATGTCCGGACGTGATGGACGCAGCTCGGATTTCAATCGCGTGACGGCATCGACAGCGATGCGGATTTGTTCCTCGCTGTGCAGTGTGTTGATGAAGAAGCGCAGTCGCGAAGCCGAATGATCAACCGCGGGATGCACCATCGGTTGGACGGCAATTCCTTTCTTCAGCAATTCGCCGGAAAGCTGTACCGCCAACACCGGATCGCCCGTAATAACCGGCACGATGGGCGAGTCATGGCTGGTGCCGGTTGTCAGGTTGTGCGCCCTGGCTAGCTCAAGAAACAATCGCGAGCGCGCGCGTAGTCGCGCCACCCGCTCCGGTTCGGCCTTCATCACGCGCAACGCGCTCAGGGCGGCCGCTGCATTGGGCGGCGACATCAACGAAGCAAACACGGATCCCGGCACTGAGAGCCTGAGATACCCGACCATCCCGGCTTTTCCGGCGATATAGCCGCCGCAGCTTGCCATCGTCTTGCTGAGGGTGCCCATCCAGAGTTCCACGTCGTTCGGGTCGAGACCGAAATGCTCAACGACGCCGAAGCCACGCTCACCGAGCACGCCGAAGGAATGCGCCTCATCCACGAACAGAAATGCGTTGTGGCGCTTCTTGATGCTGATCAGTTTTGGGAGTTCGGCGATGTCCCCTTCGGTACTGTACACGCCTTCGACCAGCACCAGGGCATATCGGTACTTGCGGCGGTTGTCGGTCAGGATCTGATCGAGCGCCTCCCAGTTGTTGTGTGGGAAGTGCATCCGGCGTCCGCCCGCCAACTGGCATCCGCCAACCATGCTCTGATGAACCAGCGAGTCATGGACCAGCAGATCTTTCCGGCCGAAGAGGTGGCCGATGGTGTCAACGTTGGTCGAATGGCCGCCGGTAAAAACCAGGCAGTCGTCAACCCCCAACGTCGCCGCAATTTCGTGCTCCAGTTCGAGATGCAAAGGGGTCTGACCGGCAATCATCCGGCTGCCAGATGCAGCAGTGCCGTAGCGATCGATGGCGGCCTTGGCCGCTGCGGAGACCTCCGGGTGTCCCGACAGGCCAAGGTAGTTGTAGCCTGCGAAGTTGATGCATCGCCGGCCGTTGACGGTAACGCAATCCACACTCAGGTCTTCGTGTACGCGATCGAAGGGGTTGTCGACGCCTAAAACGTCCAGGTAAGAAAGTTGCTGCCTGATCTGCAAATAGGCTGGAATCTGATCGAGCAATGGCGCGGAGCCGTTCGGCAGTGACGGGGAATCGCTGTGCTCGTTGGCAGATGGCGTTCGCTTGGCAGAGGGCTGGCTCTTCGGGGGGTACTGCTTTTCCATTATTTTGCCTGCTTTTTCGGTCCGCCTTCTTCATGATGGCAGCCCGCTCCCCATGAGCCGACTCGTCAAGTGAAGGTCGTATTAACCGGAATTTCTGTAAGTGATCTTTCCCGCCGCATGACGTTAGAGGAAATTCACGCTGAAAGGAAATTCTATTAGCCGGAATTCCCCTTTTGACCTCCGATTTCAACCCACCGCTCATTCTCCATCCAATACACAACATGCTTGTTGGACGCTTGGGGCATCATCTCAATGCTCACGTCTATCCGCTTGAGCACCGACATAACATCGGGCGTCCGGCGGCGAAGCCTTCAAGCTCGCCACGCTGGGGACTTTCGATCGATATCGACAAGCCAATGCTGGAGCTCGGCGCGGATCGAGCCGATGCTCATTGCGCTGTTCATTCCGCGGTAGGGGAAGGCTCTGTAGAACTGCTTCTCGCCGCTCGTCTCCGCCGTACGGGCTGGCCGCTGGCAAGCGTGGGTTTTTCGAGGCGGTAGGCCAACTGCGCGCGCGTCAAGCCGACCATCCGCGCTGCCCGCGTCAGGTTGCCGCGAGCACGGCGGACCGCAGCCTCGAGGATAAGCGATTCGATCGTATTGATGTCGGTACCGCTGCTGACAACCGTTTGTACCAGTGAATCAAGTTCAGGTGAACCGGCCGAAGATGAGGCGATGCCGTCGGAGGTTCTCCCGGTCTCGCCAGTGCTCAAGGCGCCGCCCTTGGCTATCTTCATCGCCAGGTCTTTCAACTCGATATGGCCATCCAGAAGATGATGGCGATCGATCGGTGAACCATCGTCGGCCAGTATCACTGCTCGTTCGATCATCTTTTGCAGTTCTCGCACGTTACCTGGGTAGTCGTAGGCGAGAATAAGATCCATCGCTGATTCCGTCAGGCCCGTTACACGCCGGCCATGACGAGCGGAATACAGGCGAAGGAAATGGTCGAGGAGAATGGGGATATCGTCACGCCGGCGTCGTAACGGCGGAATCATGATTGGAAAGACATTGAGCCGATAAAAAAGATCCGCGCGAAACCGGCCCGCGGCGACTTCGGCGCGCAGATCTAGGTTGCTGGCTGCCACGATTCGCACCATGATGCGGCGTCGTTCTGAATCTCCCAGACGCTCGATCTGCCCTTCTTCCAGCGCGCGTAAAAGTTTGGCCTGGCAGGCCGCGGGCAGTGAGCTGATTTCATCCAAAAAGAGCGTGCCGCCATTGGCGCGTTCGAACCGGCCCGGCCGCGATTCTACCGCCCCGGTATAAGCGCCTCTCTTGACGCCAAACAATTCGGCCTCAAAGAGATCAGGTGGGACCGCCGCGCAATTCATAGCGATAAACGGCCCATCGCGGCGAGGGCTCAGATAATGCAACAGACGGGCGAAGCACTCCTTTCCCACCCCGCTTTCACCTACGAGCAGCACTGCAGCGTCGGTCGGGGCCACCTTGCGCAGCTTTACGATAGAATTAACAAAGCCTGCTGACGCCCCCACCATCGTTTCTGTCTCGCCGCCGGACAGTGGGTCACGGTACTCAATGCGCTCGCATGAGAACGGTTTGCCTGGATCCAAGCCATGGCGCCGTTCGCCTGGTTTCGAACCGCGTTTTCTGGTCAGGCGGATTTTGCCGAAATCGACATATTGCAGGTCGTCTTTAAGATCGTCCCATTCGTCCACTGGCTTGCCAATGATGCGGCAGTGCTCTGAACCTGACGCACAGCATTCAACCTCGCGAAAAAGGACCGGCTTTCCGAAAAATGTTGTGGTGTAGCCACAGGCATAACCGAGTTGCATCCAGCAAACTGGATAAGGCTGAATCCCGAACTGCTCGAGATGGGCTTCGCCTTCGACGGAGCCGATCCAGAGAAAGTCGCCATAGAATTCGCCGCGTTCGAAATTGATCCGAAATTCGCGTGGCTCGGCCAGCACAATCCCCTCGAGCGCATGAAGCTGCGGACCGCCAAGAAAGGCGTCCTCAGGTTCGGCATCGCGACGCACGCTCCGCGCCATCTCGGCGTCGCGAGAGCCAGCGGCATAGCCGATACGGGTCAACAGCCGTCGCGCGCGGCTGATGCCGAGCGTTTCGATAAGTTCATTGCGGAAGGAAGCAAAGGCCACCGCATGCATCAGAATCATGCGGGAGTTGTCCAGCCAGATACGTCCGTCCGTCGGTGAAAAGCGGATACGCGATCGCAGGTCATCAATATCGGGTAAGTGTGCTGAATGCTCCACTGTCGTCCTTCCTATTAGCGCTGGCAAAGCTCCCCTTCGAATTAGAAACCGATCGATTCACCCATTTGATTGCTTATCGCACTTCTCTAAATAATAAAACGCGCGGTGAATGGTTCATTAAATCATAAAAACATTTGTTTTCCGCGACAGTTCTTCGCTTCGGGATGCCATCGACACGCGCGAAGACTGTGAGAAAACAGACGCGAATGAGCAGCGGCACACAAACTGCTTATCGCGTAAAAATCGAACCCGCTCGCGAAAGATTTATCGCACTGGGTTCACGATCCTTCCACGCAATGGGGAGTTGTCAGGAAGGACCTAACGGGGCTTGCCAAAAACAATTTTGGAGGACAGGGCAGTGAGCAGTACATCGGCGATTGATTCGAGAACGGCGGCCAAAGACCAAGTCAGGCCCAAGCGTCCGATGAACGGAGCAGAGTTCCTGGAGAGTTTGCGTGATGGACGCGAGGTCTGGATTTATGGCGAAAGGGTCAAAGATGTCACGACTCACCCTGCCTTTCGCAATACGTCTCGGATGTTGGCCCGGATGTACGATTCGCTGCACGATCCCAAGCGCAAAGACGTGCTGACGACTGACACCGACACTGGCAGCGGCGGTTATACCCATCGTTTTTACCGCGTCGATCGCAATGCCGACGAAGCGGTCAAATCGCGCGATGCGATCGCGGAATGGGCACGAATCTCATACGGTTGGTTGGGTCGCTCGCCTGATTACAAGGCGAGCTTCCTGGGGACTCTCGGAGCCAACGCGGAATTTTACGCCCCCTACGAGGAAAACGCGCGCGCATGGTATCGCAAGGCGCAGGAAAATTGCCTGTTCATGAATCACGCGATTGTCAATCCGCCAGTTGACCGAAGTCTCCCACCTTCAGAATCCAGTGACGTTTTCGTCCATGTTGAGAAGGAGACCGACGCCGGAGTTGTCGTGAGCGGCGCCAAGGTAGTTGCTACCGGCTCGGCGCTTACCAATCACAATTTTATCGGCTTTTACGGCGGTATTCCCTTGACTCGGCCCGACATGGCGCTCTTTGCGATGATCCCGATGAATACCCCCGGGCTTAAACTGATTTGCCGTACTTCGTACGAGTACACATCAGCGGTGATGGGAAGCCCGTTTGATTATCCGTTATCGAGCCGGCTCGATGAAAACGATGCGATCCTTGTCCTCGACCATGCCTTGATTCCCTGGGAAAACCTGTTCATTTACCGCGATGTTGAGAAGGCCAACGTATTTTTCCCGAATTCAGGCTTTCTGAACCGGTTTGCGATTCACGGAGCAACTCGTTTTGCCGTCAAGCTCGATTTCCTGGCGGGCCTGCTCTTGATGGCAACAGAAATCACTGGAGCCAAGGACGGCCGTTTTGCACAGATGCAGATGGGCGAGGTACTGTCCTGGCGTCATCTATTCTGGAGCCTCACTGAAGCAATGGTTCGTAACCCCGATCCGTGGAAAGGCGGGTCGGTGATGCCCAACGCGCAGGCTGCGATCGCCTACCGGGTGTTTGCACCTGAGGCGTACGCGAGAATCAAGGCTATTATTGAACAGACGGTTTCCAGCGGACTTATCTATCTCAATTCGAGTTTCCGCGATTTTGGCAATGCCGAGTTAAGGCCTGTGATCGATAAGTATCTGCGCGGTTCAAACGGCCAGAATGCCCATAGTCGGGTCAAGGTGCTGAAATTGCTGTGGGACGCTATCGGCACTGAGTTTGGCGGACGTCACGAGCTCTACGAGCGCAACTATGCCGGCCATTACGAGAACATCAGAATCGAGACCCTCAAGATCAACGAAGCGGACAAGACCGTTGATGCGCTCAGGGAGTTCGTGCGCAATTGTCTGGACGAATACGACCTCGACGGATGGCACGCGCCGGATTTGATTAATCCGACCGACATCAACCGTTTTATGAACGGTCATTAATTGGCGGGCGTTCTCGGGTCACGCGCAGTTGTCTGCCGGGATTCGGTCCTCGAAGACGCGCAATTCTATCATGTGGTTGTAAGGGCGGTGGCGAAGGCTTGGGTAAAGCGCCGGGCTTCGTCACTGCCCGCTGTCCGGCATCCGTAAAATATTGGACAATAGGGCTCCTCCGCGGCAATCCATCAACAATTACAGACCCGCTTAACCAGTCGGCGACACCGGCTGGAATTTTTCAGGACAACTGACCTCATTGCAGACGCCGCGAACAATACCGTTGGCTCCCAGGCGCTTCGCCTCGGCCTGGGTCTACTGATTGCCGGAATCTGAGACCGGATCGTTCTCGGTGGGCGCGGAGTAGTTCTCGGGCAGGCGCCATTTCGCGAGATCCCATCCGCGCTTCAATGCCGATATCCGCTGGCTGCTGTCGCCATGGCGCGCTTGCGGGACCGCTTCGCTACCGGTGAATTCGTCGCCTGCGAGGCCGTAGTAGGGCGTGATCGAATCGAGTGGGATATCGAGGCGTTCCAGCGTATAGCCGGCGAAACGATCGGCCTCCAGTTCCTTGGTCTCGTTTGGGATGTCGGCCCGCTCGGGGCCGAAATCATCATGCATCTCGTGGCCGATCTCGTGGGCCATGATCGCTTCAAGAATCGCGGTGGTGAGCGCGGTGTTGTTGGTCGGAATCATCAACGCCTGGAACAGCAGCCGCATGAACTCGGGATTGTAATAAACGCATCCGCCGGGCCGTGCATGGGGCGGGCGTTCGGCGACCGATTCATAGACCCGGACTCGCGCGCCCCATAACTGATCGATGCTGTCGACGAAGTATTTGATCGCGCCGTCGGGCGGGTTCACCCGCTCGCCGCATGCGTAGCCCCTGACAACGCGCGGCGCGGCCGGCACCGTCGGTGCGGGCGGCGATGCGGCGCCGGAATTCTCCTGGCCGTAATCGTTTGGGACCTGCACCCATTCGTCGGCGTGCGCGATGCCGGCAGCGGAAAGTATCAGAAGCATCGCGATTGCCAGCAGACTCGCGAGGCGCTGTCGGGGAAGGCGAATCGCGCGGCTGATGGTCATCTCGAACATTCTCGCCGGATTTCCCCTTGCCGCAGATTTGGCCGATACTGACGGGTTAAACGCAAATGAAGTATACGTCGCCCGACCTAATCAGGCCATCGTTCGCGCTTCTCCATCTCGAAATCAGGATAAACCGATGAAAAAAGCGATTGCGATAAGCGTCGCGCGCCCCGAGGATCTGCCGGACCTGATCCGGTTGGTGCGCGCCTATTACCGATATGACGGAATTCGGTACCGGCGAGCGCTGGTACCTGCGGCGCTGGAACGGCTTCTCCGGGGAGACGCGCCCGCCCGGGTCTGGATGGCTCGGGACGAGTTGCGGGCCGCCGGGTACATCGCGTTCAGCTACCATTACGATGCCGAGTTTGGCGGCCTCGAGGGAGTTATCACGGATCTTTTTGTCCACAGGGTCTATCAGGGACAGGGATTGGGCAGCCGTTTGTTAGAGACGGTCGAGGATTACTGCCGGTCGGCGGGAATCGGGAGCATCGAATTGCAGGTGATCGAGAAGAATCGAGCCGCGGCGCAATTTTACAGCAAGCACGGCTTTCGGCGGCTCGGGAGGATCATCATGGCGCGGGACATCGCGAAGCGGAGGTCCGGCGGGAAGGTGCGAAAGCGGTGATAATCAGCCGCGGCGACCTTTGAATACGGTCAAATTTCAAGCCTGAATATTTTCAGGCGCATCATCGTCTCAACTTTCAGGACTGATAGGCAACGATCAGCAACCTCTCCTCCGAGTAGACCGTCGCCATCGAAACTTGATAGGCGGCGGTTGTAGGCGGGCGTTGGGGAGCCTCCCCCCTCTCCAATCGCCCGCCTTTTTTTGCGTTTTGGCGCTCGGGATTGGCCGTCATCGGGCGATGCGCTTGACAGCGCGTCCGGTACCGCATAGCACGACACTCCATGTATCGTAGGTCCTTGTTCCCGTTGCTGGTCCTGCTGCTCGGCGCCGCGATGGCGGGACTCGTGTTGAGTTGCGGCAATAATAACAACAACTGCGGTAGCTATTTCGAGGGGCAATTCATTCCAGGCCCCTGCGCTACGATCGTTCCTCCGCTCGGCGCGCAACTGATCTCGCTGAACGTTTGCGATGGGCCGCCGGCCGGACCCACCGTCAAGCCAACTTCGAGCGTCAAGCCCAGCCCCGTTCCAACGCACACGCCGTGTCCGAGTCCCACTTCGACCACCGCGATGGTTCCGAATCCGGTGAACTTTAACGCGGCTGGATTGTTCGAGTTAAACAATTCGAAGTACTACAAAGATCTTACCGGCACCGCGGCCTGGTTCGTCAATAACAATAATCTCGTCTATTCCTCGAACGGTCAGTTCACGACCGTGAATCCCGGATGCACGTGCGTTACCGCGAGCTCCGGAGGCATAACCGGCGGCCCGGTCCTGGTCTCGATCGCGCCGAACATGGGAGCAGCCCCGGTCTGTAGTCCATGCCCGACAGTGGTCCCGCCCGGCGCGGTGGCCACGCCGTCTTCTCCGGTCGAATCCGCGCCGACGTCCCGCACGGGCGTTGTGATGTGGCGTTTCGACGCGCGTTCCGGGTTCGACGGCAGGCTCGCCGTCGCACCCTCCGGCAAAGCAGTCTACTTCATCACGGCTGACGGTTTGCTCCATGGCATCAGCTCATCCGGCCGGGAGGTTTTCACACGCTTTTCGGGCGGCGGTTCTCCGGTCGTCGCGCCGAGCGGGGCGATCTATGCAGAAGCGCCAGGAGGTTCCTTGATGGCGCTCGATGCGAGCGGAAGGCTCCGCTGGTTCACTCCCATCGGAACGGGCACGGGGCCGTTGGCCGCCGGACCGGATGACAGCGTGTATGCTTCCGCCAGCGATAACCTCATTGCCGTTGATTCAGGCGGCGCCGTTCGCTGGCGCATCGCGATGCCTGGCATCCAGCAGGTGGTTACCTCGGATGATGAAATCGTCGCGGCCACCGATGGAGGGCTTACTGCGCTGTCAGCGAGCGGCACGATTCAATGGACCTTTGCGCCGCCCGGTGGAGTTGCGGGCGATATCAAAGGTTCAGGCGGCGCGATTTACGTGGCTTCGCCCAAGGGCATGCTTTACGCTCTGGATGCCGCCACGGGAAATGAACTCTGGGAACGCGAGATCGGCGGCAGTCCGAAGACCGGCGTCGCGGCTGGCGCCAACGAACGCATCTACGTCGGCGGCATTGCGAAGCTCGCCGCCTTCAACCTCACCGGCGGACGAGCGTTCTCATCGATCAGTCTCGCGCTCGAATCGGTCACGCCAGCGGTCTCATCGAATGGAACGGTCTTTGTCGTTGCCTCGGGAGGTCATCTTGCGGCGATCGCCCCGGATGGAACCCTCCGATGGATCGCCGGCAACTTCGGCTCAGTCCGCTCGATGGCGGTATCGTCGACAAATGCCCTTTATGTTATCTCCAAAAATGGTATATGCTGGAAATTAAAAGAAATTATAGATAATAATTAGTCTGATATAAAATAATCAGCTATCTAGGTGCTGTTTGTGATATATTTTAATATTATAAAATAGATAAAAGATGAAATAGCCTTTCATAGCAATTCACTCTGGCGTATGATCCGCTCGTACGTCGGGGCGTAATCCGAATCATTTAGGCGGCCATCTTTAGTGATTTCTGCCGCTCACCCCCCCGGATTAGTCCGGCTCCGCGAAGGGGATGGGCGGCAATCTTCGTCAGATATCGGCGGTTCTCTTCATCCTGGGATGTCTGGCGATAATCTGCCAGGCGCGGGTTACTCACGGTTCTGCGGAGCGCTCGCTGCCACTTTTCAGTAGACGTCAATTCCGTGGTGCCGGCTGGCGCCTGGCTCGCGCTCGTTATGAAATTTTTCGGCGCGGCCTCTATTTGGGGCTGCCGCCAGAGGCTTATGCCGGCGCGCTCCGCGCGACCCGGCGACTCGAATCGCACGCGCAGCTATCGACCGCCGGTACATCGGCGGCAATCAACGTCGCGCCTGCCTTTACCTGGAGCCCGATCGGTCCGCAACCCATTCTCAACGAAATCGCGATCGAGTTCGGCGGTACAACCCCGCTAGCCAATGCGACGGGACGCATCACGGCGATCGTTATGGATCCAAATTCCGATGACCTTTTCGTCGGTGCGGCGGGTGGTGGCGTATGGCGCAGCGCGGACGGCGGCAAAAGCTTCGTTTCGGTCTTCGATTCGCAGCCAACCCAGGCGATAGGTGCGATCGCGATCGATCCGACGACCACGCCAAGTACGGTTTATGTCGGAACCGGCGAAGGGAACGAGGCTGCCGATTCCTATTACGGGCAAGGGGTCTTCAAATCAACCGACCTAGGGGCCAGCTGGACGATGCTAGGCCCAAGCGCATTTCAAGGGATGGGAATCGCCGCGCTTGCACTGGATTCTTCGTATTCACCGCCGCATCTTTTCGCCGCACTTACCAACGCGGTCAGCGCCGGCCGCGGCGACCCGAACATCCCGGAGGGCTACGCCAGCCATCAGGGACTTTGGAAATCGCTCGATGGCGGCGTGACCTGGTCGCAAGTGGGGGCGTTCAACTGCTCGAATTGTCCGGCCAACGATGTCGTGGTTGATCCCAATAATCCGAGCAATATCTGGGCGGCGATCGAA
The DNA here is from genome assembly GCA_021324855.1 of Pseudomonadota bacterium. Lineage (GTDB taxonomy): Bacteria > Desulfobacterota > Binatia > Binatales > Binataceae > JAJPIG01. The sequence goes on from JAJPIG010000031.1 coordinate 90,898, forward strand.
TTCGACGATGTCTACCATTCGACCGACGGCGGGGTGACCTGGACGCCGGTCTGCTTCACCAACGACAGCCCGTGCAGTTTGCCGTCCACTTTCGGACAGATTGGCCGCGACTCGATTGCGCTGGCCGCCGGCGCGCCGGGCGTGGTCTACGCGATGGTCGGGGGTGTGAGCGGCGCGGAATATGTGGGCCTGTTCAAAAGCATCGACAACGGAGTCTCATGGACTGAAGAGACCGTGCCGACCGTGACGATTAATGGCGTGCCGTTCGATGGGACCTCAGGGAGTAACCTCTCGCAATCATTTTACGATCAGGCGATGGCCGTCGATCCGACCGATGATACCGGCCAGCATCTGATTTTTGGGGGCGTCGGCATTTACGAGACCTTCAACTCCGGCGCGTCGTGGTCATTTCTCGCAAACGGCGGGACCACGCATGTCGATCAGCACGCGGTCGTGCCACTGACCAAAAACGGCACGATGACCGGGTTTCTTCTCGGCAATGACGGCGGCGTCTACCGTTATGACAGCGGCGCAAAAACCTTCACGGCGCTCAATTCGACCATCAGCGCGAGCCAGATGCAGGCGATCGGCCCTCATCCGAGCGCGCCATCGAAGGCTCTCGGCGGATTTCAGGACAACGGCACGGTGCTTTTCTCCGGTGCGACGGGATGGGCCGCGATGGATACCGGCGATGGCGGCTTCACGCTGTTCGATCCGAGCGACCCGTCCTACGCGTATCACACCTACGCGAGCATCGGCAGCGAGCCCGCAATTGCAACCTCTACCGATGGCGGCGACACGTGGCAGTTTTCAAATCCGACCGATGCCCTGAATCTGATCTTCGGCTCCGATTTCGCCAACTTCTATCCGCCGCTCGCGATCGATCCGGGCGTTGCTCATCGCGTCCTGTTCGGCGGAGCACTGAACGTCTATGTCTCGGACGACGGGATGTTCTCGTGGCGCGTGCAGGGAACCCTCAACGCTTACAACCCGACGCAGGACCTTGAATTTGCGCCATCGGATCACACGCGGGCCTGGGCGCTTTCGATTTCGGAGATAGGAATCGGGTTTCAGCTTTTCAACACTACGCGCGCGAACTGTCCCGACCAACCCGGATGCGCGGCGCCGGGCAGTCAGGCGATCTGGAACGACGTTACATCGAATGTCGTACGAGCCTTTCCCGCAGGGTTTTCGAGCGCGGATACGCAAGCGACCGGAATCGCGCCCGATCCGAGCAATTCCTCGATTGCCTACCTGAGTCTTTCCGGCTTCACCGCGGCGACTCATATCGGCCACATTTTCCGTACCGCTGACTTCGGCCAGACCTGGAGCGAGGACGACGGCGCGGGAGGGCCTGCGCCGCTCCCTGACGTTCCGGTGCTGCATCTGCTGGTCGATCGCGACGATCCGACCGGCGACACGCTGCTCGCTGCGACCGATATCGGGATCTTTCGCAGCACGGATGACGGCTCGACCTGGGCGCCATTCAATTTGAGCACTATCCCGGCCGTGCCCGTATTCGACCTCGAGCAGAGTCTGACCGGAACCATTTTCGCCGCAACGCATGGCCGCGGCGCCTACCTGCTCGGCGGTCCCACGCCAATCCCGACTCCGACCATCACGATTACAGCCACGCCGACGGCGACCTTAACACCGACCGTGACCCCGACCGTCAGCACCACGCCGACAAAGACCGCAACAGCCACTGCGACCCCCACGATTACTCAAACCGCTACTGCGACGGCGACCCTGACTGTCACGGCCACTCCCACGATCACAGCGACTCGCACCGCCACCTCGACTCCGACGCTGACGCCCACTCCGACTGCGACGGTCACTCCGGTCCCCACGCTCTTGTCGTTCAATCCAAAAAAGATATCGTTCCCTCCGGAGGTTTTCGGGATCGCCGGTGCGACCAGCCCGGAGCGGCGGGTGACGATATCCAATTTAGGAGCCAATCGGCGCCTTCCCGCGGTGTTGATGGGCCCAATCACCGTCAGTGGTGACTTCGCGATCGATTCCATGAAAAGCACCTGCCTTTCAGAAACAACATTGGCGGCGAATTCCTCCTGCATCGTCGATTTGACCTTCACCCCGACCGCGCTCGGCGCGCGCTCCGGAACGCTCACGATCGATGACAATGCTGCCAACGGTCCACAGGTCGTGAATCTCAGCGGCGCAGGCGTTCGGGGCAGCATCCGAATCGCACCCAGCTCGATCGATTTTGGCTCGGTTATGGTGGGAGAGGCGAAATCTCTCTCGATCAGGCTCACCAATCCAAACCGCGCGCCCCTGGATGTAACCGGCATCCGCTCCGGACTCGCCGATTTCAGGCCGGATAGGAATTGCGTGGGCCCGTTAGCTGCGAGCGCAACCTGCACCATCATGCTCGCGTTCGAGCCTTTGGCATCTGGCGAACGGCGGACCAGTCTGATTATCGATGACGATGCGGCCCACGCTCCCCAGGTCATGAGCATCGAGGGCCGGGGCATCATGCCCGCACTGTCATACGGGCCGCGAAGCTTGAACTTCGGGAAGGTTAAGATCGGAAGCGCGCCGCCGAACCACTCTGTCACCTTAAAGAACCTAAGTCCCGTCGCGATTCAGGTGCGCGCGATCATTTCCAATAATCCCGCCTTCGTCGCATCATCCGAATGCATCGGTGTTTCTGGAGCCTCAAAAAAAGTGCACTTTCCCGGTGACTTTCACTCCGGGTGCGGCCGGCCGGGTTGGCGGCAAACTGAAAATCATTGACGATGCTGCCGGCAGTCCACAGATCGTGACCCTCAGCGGTGTCGCGATTGCTGCAGATTCCCATCGCTAAGCCGAACAACCCCTAACTAGCCGCGAATTGTCTAGCGAACCAGCCTTCCGATCGGAGGAAAGCTGTTCAGCATTTGGTTTGACTCTGCCGAACAACGCAATTAGCTTCACTTGCAGTACGGGAGAGGGGTCGTTGGATCGGGAAGAACGCCGGGCGCAGGTTCTGCGCCACGCCAAGCGCATATTCGCCCGTAAGGGTTATCATCGAACCAACGTGGCGGACATCATCCTGCGCGCCCGCATCGCGCGCGGCACGTTCTACCTCTACTTCCGCAACAAGCGCGAAATTTTCGAGGTGCTGCTCGACCAGGCGCTGCGCGATCTTTCGGAGCGCATCCGGCGTATCCGGATGGCCGCGGACGAGCCGAGCCCGGTAGATCAACTGCGCGCCAATCTCGGGCGCGTACTCGAGTTCGTGATGATGGAGCGCGAGCTGACCGATATTGTGCTGAATCATGCGGTCGGCTTCGATCGCGAAATCGACGCGCGCATCCTGGAATTCTACGAGCAGATCGCGCAGAAGATTCAGCGCTCGCTCGACTTGGGCGTCCAGATGGGCCTGGTGCGCCAATGCGATACGCATACGGTCGCATGCTGCATCCTGGGCGGGGTCAAGGAAGTCGTCGGCCAGCTTTCGCGCCGCCGCCGGCACGATACCGACGCAATTGTGGAGGAGATTCTGAATTTCGGATTGCGCGGAGTGGCGCGGCCCGAGTTGCTGGTCGAGCATCAACCGGCAGGCGAGGTCACGGGAGAGGGGGAGCGGCTTTTTCACGCCGCCCACTAGACTGACATGTCAGTTCACCACGCAAAGAACCGCTCTGCGCGCAGCGCCCCGCGCGGGCTTGCGTTCTACGATCTCGACGGCACGCTGGTCGACTTCAACCTGGTTCACGCCGCGCTGTTTATCGTCACCAATCTGGGCGAATGGAGCGGGCGTGCCGTCTATCTTGCGAGCCTGGCCGCGCGCGCGCCACAGCTCTATCGCGCCGAAAAATTCGATCGCCGCTTGCTGAACGTCGTGCTGTTTTCGGGGCTGCGCGGCGTCTCGCTCGATCGTCTACGTGCTCTGGGCGAGGAATATTGTGAGCGCGTGCTCTTCGATCGCTTTTACAAGCAGGCGCGCGAGTTGCTCGACGGCAATCGCGAGGCCGGGCTCGAACCGGTGCTGGTGACCGGCTCGCCGGATTTCATCGTCGCGCCGCTCGCCCGCGAGTTGGGCATCGCGGACTTTGCGGCGAACCGCATGATCGCGAGCCGCGGCATCGTCACCGGCCGCCTGATGGAACCCGTGATGGCGAGCACGGAGAAAGCCACCTGGTGTGCGAGCTATGCCGCCGCGCGCGGCGTCGAGCTGCGCAATTGCTGGGGCTACGCGGACTCATACTACGACCTGCCGTTCCTTGCGCCGCTCGGGCATCCGGTGGCCGTCAATCCTGACCGGCGGCTTGAGGCGACGGCGCTCAACCGTCACTGGCCGATCGTGCGCTTTACGCGCGAGAAGGAGCCGCTCATCTCCTACGACAACATCATGAGAATCGGAAACTGGTTCTGGGGTTCATCGGATGGCGCGACCGGAGAGTAAGCTTAAGGAACTGAAGAGCGCCGAGCTCAAGCATGAGCCGGGCGCGCGCCGCGACCTCGTCGTCACGATCAACCGGCGCTCGGAGCGGCGGCTGATCGCGTACGGCGAGGACTTTCTATTCGAGCGTTTGCCGCTCGGCACGCGCGTCATCTATCCGCCGCCGCCGCTCGATCCGCTGCCCGACCCAGACACCGCCATCCGCTACGCGCTGCTGCGTCCCGAGAACGCCGATCCGCTGTTTGCGCAGCTCGATCCGAACATGCGCGTGACGATCGCGATCGACGACATCAGCCTGCCGCTGCCGCAGATGCGCCGCCCGGACATCCGCGAGCGCCTGCTCAACTCGGTGCTGCAGATGCTTGCCGACTACGGCGTCGACGACATCCATCTGATTATCGCGACCTCGCTGCATCGCCGGATGACCGCATCTGAGGTGCGCCGGATGGTCGGCGAGCGCGCCTTCAAGCAATATTGGCCCGGACGGCTTTACAACTTTGACGCCGAGAATCGCGCCGAGCTGAAGATGCTCGGCAAGACCGACCACGGGGAAGAGGTCTGGATTTCGCGGCGCGCGGCCGAATCCGACCTGGTTATCTATCTCAACATCAACCTTGTGCCGATGGATGGTGGGCACAAGTCGGTCGCGGTCGGCCTCGCGCCGTACCAGAGCCTCCGCCACCATCATAACGCGACCACGCTCCGCGATTCGCATTCGTACATGGATCCGACGCGCTCGGCGCTCCATCGATCGGCAAACCGGATGGGCCAGCTCGTGAATCGCGAGCTCAACGTCTTCACCATCGAGACCGCGGTCAACAACCGGATGTACGGCGGGATGCTCGACTTCCTGCACAAGAACGAGGACCGCTTCACCGATTGGGATCGCACGCGCGTCAAGGGCTTCAAATGGACGATGCGCAACCTGTCGGACGATCTGCGCCGCCAGATCCTGCACAGCTACGCCGCGCCTTACGGGATGACCGGCGTGTGGGCGGGCGAAACCGAGGCGGTGCACAAGAAGGCGCTGCAGCGCGTCTTTCAGCAGTACTCAGTTCCGGTGAAAGGTCAGTCCGACATCCTGATAGTCGGCGTGCCGTACATCTGTCCTTACAACGTCAACTCGATCATGAACCCAATTCTCGTGCAGTGCACCGGGCTTGGCTACCTGTTCAACATGTACCGCGGCAAACCGCTGGTGAAGCAGGGCGGCACGCTGATTATCTGTCATCCGCTGCGCGACGAGTTTCATCCCGAGCATCATCCGAGTTACATCGAGTTCTTCCATCGATGTCTGGCCGAGACCACCGATGCCGAGGTTCTGCAGCGCGATTACGAGGCCGAGTTCGCGCGCAATCCGACCTACGTCCACATGTATCGTTACGGGCACGCCTACCACGGCGCACATCCGTTCTACATGTGGTACTGGGGGGAGCCCGGCCGTCAGCACGTGGGCCGCATCATCGCCGCGGGATGCGAGGAACCGGAGGTAGCGAAGCGGATGGGGTGGGAGCCGGCGGACACGCTCGACGAAGCGATCGCGATGGCGACCGCCGAGCACGGCCGCTCCGCGAGCATCACCTATCTCCATCTGCCGCCATTGGTGATTGCCGATGTCGAGTAAAGCGGCCAGCCATAGTCGCACGCGCCAATCAAACGATCAGATCGTGCTTGAAGAGGCGCTCCGCAAGCGCCGTATCCTGCTGACCGGCGCAACCGGTTTTCTCGGCAAGGTCTTCCTGATGCTGTTGCTGCGGCATCATCCGGAGATTGAGCGCATCTACCTGCTGATTCGCGGCGATCGCCGCGCTGCGTTCAATCGCTACCGACGCGAAGTCCTCGATTCGCCCGTAATGGGTCCGCTCCGCGACCACCTCGGCGCGAGCTTCGAGAGCTTCGTCGAATCGAAGCTCGCGGTGGTGGCCGGCGACATCACCGATGCGGGGCTCGCCGCCGACACAAACGATCTCCCGCGCCGCGGCCTCGATGCGGTGGTGCATTGCGCCGGTTTGGTGAACTTCGACGCTTCGCTCGAACGCGCGCTCTCGATCAACACGCAAGGTGTCGCCAATGTCATCGACTTTTGCCGGCGACATGGCGCTGCGCTGCTGCACGTCTCCACCTGTTATGTCGCTGGCGGCGCTGACGGCCATCGGTACGAGGACGACATCCCGTCGGATTGGTGTCCAAACGGACGACGCGGATTCAACCTCCAGAACGAGATTCGCGACGCGCTCGCCGCGGTCGCCCGCGTCGAGGCCGAGTCGCGCGATCAGGCGCATCAGGCCGAGTTCCGGGAATCGATCGATGAGGATGGCGAAGAGCTCGGCCAGAAGGCCGAAACGCGCCGCAAGCGATGGGTCGAAGAGCGGCTAAAACAGGTCGGACGCGATCGCGCGAAAAGCTGGGGATGGCCGAACACCTACAGCTACACCAAAAGCCTGGGCGAGCAACTGGTGTTCGCGGCGCGCGGCGCGATCGCAGCGACTGTGGTGCGTCCGTCGGTTATTGAGAGCGCGCTGGCCGATCCGTTCCCCGGATGGAACCAGGGCGTTAACACCAGCGCGCCGCTGACCTATCTCTCGGGGCGGGGTTATCGATTCTACCCGGCTCAAGGCGACCTGGTCCTCGACGTCCTGCCGGTCGATCTCGCCGCCCACGCAATGATCCCGATCCTTGCCGCGCTACTCACCAAACAACATGAGCCGGTCTATCAACTTTGCACCTCCGATCGGAATCCGCTCACGATGCGTCAGCTCGTCGAGCTGACCGCGCTCGGTAATCGCCGCGAGCAGCGCCGCGCGGGCGGTGCGATGGCGAAGCTCGCGCCGCATTTCGAAGCTGTCATCGTTTCGCGTACGACCTACGATGTCATCAGCGGCGCGGCGCCGCGGCTTCTAAAGCAAATGAGCGGCTTCGCGCGCATGCTGTTCGGAGCGGGCTCGACCCGCGCCCGCGCGATCGAGCGCCACATCGATCGAATCTGTGAGAATACCGAGCTCGCGCGCGAGATGGTCGAGGTCTACCGGCCATACATCAGCGAGCTCAGCTACACGTTCCATTCAAAGAATGCGCGCGCCCTCTATGCGCGCCTCAAGCCGGCCGATGCTGCGCGTCATCCGTACGCGCCCGACAAAATCGATTGGCCCGACTACTGGACCAATGTTCATCTGCCGGGGCTCCGCCGCCACATCTTCGGACAGCTCGAGCTGCATACGCGCGGCCGTCCGCGGCTTCGTTCGCGTCATCGCACGCTCGTCGATCTGCTCGATTACGCGGGAGAGAACTTCGGCGGCCGTCCGGCGCTCATCGCGCGCAAACCGTCGGGCGATCGCACGACGCTCAGCTACCGCGAGCTTCGCGATGCGGCCGCGCGCGCCGCGCTGATGCTCCGCGATCGGGGAGTCGAAGCCGGCGACCGCGTGCTGCTGATCGGCGAGAATTCGCCGGCCTGGGTAATCGGCTTCTTCGCTATCGTGCGCGCGGGTGCGATTGCAGTCCCACTCGATCACAATATTTCGCCGGAAGAGCTGGCAACCATCTGCGCGATCGCCGAGCCGCGCGCATCGCTCTGTTCGTCAGCCGTGACGCGCCGTCTGGGCGACGGTCTGAAGCAGGCGGCGGGCGATATTCTCGCGCTCCAGTTCGACGATCTGCAGCGGCCGTTCGTGCTGCGCCGCAAACGTGCCGACGATTTCCGCTCCGAGCGGACGGCCGTCGCCTCGATCGTCTTCACCTCGGGCACCACCGGCGCGCCCAAGGGTGTGATGCTCACGCATGCCAACTTCACCGCCGAGGTTGCAATGCTCGCGCGGGTCTTCGCGCTGGACAGCGAAGATCTCGTACTCTCTCTGCTGCCGCTGCATCACACCTTCGAATTCACTTGCGGGATGCTGTTGCCGCTCGCGAGCGGCGCGGCCATTGCCTATCCGCTCGGCGTGGACGCCGCCAACCTCGCGCGCACGCTCGCCGATCTGCGCCCGACCGCGCTCATCGGCGTGCCCGCGGTATGGGAAGCGATCCATCGGCGCATTGTGGATGACGTCGAGGCGCGGGGCCCGTTTTTTCACGCCGCGTTCGATCACTTGCGCGCCTTCAATCGCCGCTTCGAAAAGGAATTCGAGGTTAATCTCGGCTCGATCCTGTTCCGCCAGGCGCACGCCGCGCTCGGCGGAAGACTCAAGCTCGCGGTCAGCGGCGGCGCGGCGCTGCCGCAGCGCGTGGCCGAATTTTTCAACGACATCGGCATCCGTCTGCTCGAAGGTTACGGGATGACCGAGGCTGCGCCGGTGATCTGCACCGCACGTCCCGGCGAGGCACTCAAACCCGGCTCGGTCGGGCCGCCCCTCAATGGAATTGAGGTCCGAATCGAGCCGCGCGACGGCGCCGACGTCGGCGAGATCGTGGTGCGCGGCCCAAACCTGATGAGCGGCTACTTTCGCAATCCCGAAGCCACCGCCGAAGTGCTGAAGGACGGATGGCTGCATACCGGAGACCTTGGACGCTTCGACGATCGCGGACGGTTGTACATCGTCGGGCGCGCCAAGGACGTGATCGTCGATTCGGGCGGCAACAACGTCTACATCGATGAGCTTGAAGAGGCGTACGGCCACTCGCCGCTCATCAAGGAGATGGCCGTTGTCGGCCTGAAAGTGGGCGAGGGCGAGCAGGTCGCCGCGCTCGTGGTGCCCGCCTACGCGCGCGGCGAGAGCCGCCGCGCCGTCGAGGAGCGGCTGCGCGCGCACTTCGAAAAGGTGAGCGCGGAGCTGAGCCCGCACAAGCGCATACGGATTCTGCGCTTTACCGATCATGAACTGCCGCGCACCGGCACGCGTAAAATCAAGCGGCAGGACGTAGCCGAGCTGATCCGGGCGATGGTCGAGACCGACGGTGAGCGCAAGTTTGCGGTCGCCGGCGAGATAGAGCCGTGGCTGGCGCAAACACTGTCCCAGGTCTCGAGTGGCCAGGTCAGTATCGCACCGACTACGCGGCTGATCGAGGACCTGGGGCTCGATTCGCTGGCTCTCGCCGAACTCGGCGAGCAGCTCTCCGGATGGGCTGGTCGCGAGATTAGTCCCGAAGAGCTTTCCGATCTCAAGACGGTCGATGATCTCCAGCGGCTCATAAGCCGCGGCCAGAGCCGGCCGCGGATGCCGTCATACGCGAGGTTCGCGCAGCCCTACACGCCTCGTCTTCCGGCGCCGCTGCGCGCGCTCGGCGCGCGCGCGCTTCGCGAGGCGGGTCACGCCGCAATCGAGCGATGGCTCAAGCCGCAAATTTTTGGCCGGGGCAACATTGCGCACAACCGCAATCTGATCGTCGTCGCGAATCACGCGAGCCATCTGGATTTCGGGCTGGTAGCGTATGCGCTCGGCGAGCTGGGCCGCGAGCTGATCGTGCTCGCGGCGCGCGATTATTTCTTCAACACCCCGGCGCGCCGGATGATCGCGAACAACTTCACGCGGCTGATTCCGTTCGATCGCGAGCGCGCGCAACTTGAGTCGCTCGATGAGGCGCTCGACGAACTCGCCGCCGGCCGCAGCGTCCTGATGTTCCCCGAAGGCACCCGCTCGCCGGACGGCGAGGTGCAGGAGTTCAAGAGCGGTGCGGGCTATCTCGCGCTGCGCAGCGGATGCGACGTGCTGCCGATCCGCATCAAGGGCACCCACGAAGTGCTCGGCAAGGGCAAGCTCATCCCGCGCCATCATCCGGTCGAGGTGCGGATTGGACCGGTTCTGACCAATGAGGAGCTGCTCAAAGTCGCTGCCGACGGTAGCGGCGCTGGCGCTTATCGCAAGCTGGCCGATCGAATGCGCCAGGCGGTGATGGCGCTCGGAGAGCGGCCCGCGCCTCCGGTCGTTCGCCGCCGCGCCATCGGTGTTAACGCCGACGACGAGCCGCCCGCTCGCGGCGTTCGCAACGGACGCAAACGTGTGAAGGCCTGAGTCCTTTGCGGTGACGCGGCCACGAATTCTCGCGATCGTTGCGCTGATCGCGCTCGCGATCTGGTTCGCACCGGCGATGGCGTGGGACTCCGCGGTCCATGAGATGGTCACGCGCATCGCGGTCGGTGCGCTGCCGCCGGGCCCGTTGAAATCCGCGTTCTCAGCGCATGTGAGCGAACTCGAACATTTTTCAGTCGAACCCGACTTGCTCCGCGAAGAGGGCGACAGGAATGAAGGCCGCCGCCACTACATCGATTTGGAGTATTACGGTAACGATCCTTTCGCTGCTCTGGATCCGAACGAAGCCGCGACGGCGGCGCGATTCGGCGCGCGCACGCTCAGAAAATCGGGGACCCTGCCGTGGACGATCGAACGCGAAGCCGACACCCTGGCCGGAGCCTGGCGCGAAGGCGACTGCCGTTCAGTCCTCAAAGCCGCCGGGTATCTCAGCCATTACGTCGCCGATGCCAGCCAACCTTTGCATACGACGATCCATTATGATGGTTACCCTGAGGACCGCGGGATGCATCTCAGGCTCGAGCGCGCCGCCGATGCCTACGTTGCCGAACTCGAGCTTGAGGTCAGGCCGCGAATCCAGCTTGAAAAGCTCGACAATGTATGGACGCCAGTGATGGCCGAACTGCGCGAATCCCATTCGCTTGTTAGCCGGACGATCGCGGCGGATCGCGCCGTGCGATCAGAGGCGCGATCGGCGCGCCAGTTCAATCGCCTTTTGATCGCGGACGAACGCGGTTGGATCGTGAAGCAACTGGCGACCGCGGCATCGATACTCGCCTCAGTCTGGCAGCTCGAATGGGATCGCGGCGGACAACGATCGATCTGTGGAAGCAACTGAAGCGGATCATGGGGGGCTTGGCTAACTGCATCGCATCCTGCATAACTCAATCTAGTGGACTGGTTCACCACGAGAGCGCCGGATGAGGCGCGGCCCGCGCGGCGGGCAGGCCGGCCGCGCATCAGCGAAATCGGCGAATATCTGCTGATTGGCGAATATCCACGCGAGGACGACATCGTGTGGCTCAAAAACCATCATGGGATCACTGCGATCCTGAGCCTTCAGGACGCCGAAGATCTGAAGCTCCACGGCCTGAGCGCAGCCGTAATCGAAACGGCCTGCCGTGAGAACGGACTACGGTACGTCCGCACGCCGATTCCGGACAGCGGCGCGGACGCGATGGCGCTTCATCTGCAAACCGCGCTTGACGCGCTTCGGAATTTGATCGAAGCGCGGAATCGCGTTTTCCTGCATTGCAATGCCGGGATGAACCGCGCGCCGACGCTCGCGATCGCGTTTTTGCGCGCTGCCCGCGGCATGTCGCTCGACGAGGCGCTCGCGCACGTGAAGCAGCGCCACATCTGCGGACCCTATATGACAATCCTGGAGGATTATTTCGGGCCGCGTGACTTTAAGCCGCAGAGCTGAGCGCGGCGTCGAAGGGGAGCCGCCAAGTCGGTCGCCGCGCGAAAGGCTGATGGTTGCGGGCGCGTGGGGCGTCCATCTCTACACCGGCTTGGGCGCGGTGCTCGGCCTGTTATCGCTCTACTACGCTGCTGCCGGCGCTTTCCGCGCCTCGTTTATCGCGCTCGGCATCGCGACCGTGATCGACTCGAGCGATGGGCCACTCGCCCGTGCACTCCGCGTCAAAGAACGTGTCCCGACTTTTGATGGCGCGCTGCTCGATAACGTAGTCGATTATCTTACTTACGTCGTCGCGCCGGTCTTCGTCATGATCCGCGCGCATCTGCTGAGCCCGGGAGCAGCGGGGCTTGCGATGGCGAGCGTGGTGATGCTCGCGAGCGCGTACGGATTCTGCCATACCGACGCCAAGGGCGAATACTTTCGTGGCTTCCCCTCGTACTGGAACCTGGTTGCCTTCTATCTTTTCTGTCTCCATCTGCCTGCGCGCGCCAACATGATTGTCGTGGCCGTGTTCGCCGCGATGGTGCCGATGCCAATCAGGTTCATCTATCCGAACCGGACCGCTCCGCTCAGAACTTTGACGCTCGCGCTCGGCACGCTGTGGGCGATTCTCACGCTGGCGATGCTGCCCGGGTTGCCGGAATGCAATCCGATCCTGCTTGGCATTTCGTTGAGCTTCATCGCCTATTATGTCGTCATGTCTGCGGCGCTCCATGTAATGACGCGACGGGGTGAAGCAGGGATGGTTCGCGGGTGATCGCGGAGGGGCAGCAAGCGCCGCCTCCATGGCTTGAGACCCTGGATGGCGACGCGCCGATCCTGCTGATCGCGCCTCACGGCGGATACGCAGAGCCTGAAACCGCAGCGTTACTCGCGCCGCGCGTCAACGATCTGCATACCGCGGACATCACGCGGGAACTTGCGATACGTCTGGATGCGGCAGCGCTGATCAACACGGCGATGGATCGCAACCGTCTCGACTGCAATCGGCTCGACGAGGTCGTCGCGCATGCGCCGTGGCTGCTGACGATGATTGCCGACCGGCTCGAGCAAATGGTCGCGGAGCACGGACGCGCGCTGGTGCTCGCGGTTCACGGCTGGAACCTGGTCGAAGCGCGAGTTGATATCGGAGTTGGGCTCACGAAGCGTGCCGGCCGGCTCGTGCCATCACGCGGCGCGCATGTTTCGGTCAGCGATCAATTTTTGACCGGCACGCTGAACGTGCTGATCGATCGCCTTGGACGCGCAGGAATCGTTTCCACCTTCGGGCTGCGTTATCCGGCCGGGGGCGCCCAAAACCTGATGCAGGTTTTCACGCAGCGTCACAGCGCGAGCTCGATCGACGCGCTCCGGCGAATCACGGCGCTGAGCGGGCGCGGCGCGATCGAAGCAGTTCAGCTCGAACTCTCGATCGCGCTGCGGTTTCCGGGCAGCCTGCGCGACGCCGCAATCGAAGCGCTGAGCGAAATTCTTGCCAACGGCGGAGACGGCGCGATGCGCAACGGAAATCATTCGCATCGCTCGCATAGGACGGCGGGCGCGCCGACGATCCATTTGCCGCGGTCGGCCCCGCGCAAAAGCGCGCGCTTCGGTCTCGAGTTTTACGATCCCGCCCTTCGCATCGGTGCGATGGCCAGCTTCGATCTCGGCGTCGGGAGAGGCGGCGGGCGCTTCATGATCCTGAGAACCGACGGATCGGTCCTGCTGTTCACCGGCGAGCGCGGGAGCGATCGCGAATCCGCAGCACTCCGTGTCGGACCGCTCCGATTGCGCACCGATGGCGGGCGGTTACGTCTCGAATTTGTCGGCCCGGCGCTGCTCACGCCCGACGCTGCGACCTATGTCAATATCGAACGCGCGCTGTCACAGAGTTCGCTCGAAACGGAAGTCACATTCACGATCGATTTCACCCTGGGAACGTCGCTCGACGTTGAGTCCGTACGCGCCGGCGCCGAGGGGGAAGGCGCTTCGGGGATCCCGGTCCGCTTCGGTAATTTCTCGGGCCGGATGAGAATCGGAGGACGCGATCATTCGATGAGCGGCGTGGCGCGTATCGGTCCCGCGTTCACCGCGCTGGATGACGCAGCGTTCGATGCGCGGCGGAGGCTCTGGGCGTTCGCCGATACCGACGCGGGTGCGATTCAGGCCAATGAATTTTTCGTTGACGCCAGATGGCATCCGGGATCCGGCTCCGATCGATGCCGCATCATCGCGTGCGAACCACCGGCGATACATGCGTCGCTGACCGCAATCCGCGACGAGGACCAGACTGTCGTCGGACAGGTCGTGAGCCACATACCGCTGGTGCGTTCCGATTCACGCGGCCGCCGCTTTCGGACGTCGATTGGTTTTGCCGACTTCGCAATCGAGCGGCATCGGTATTTTGGGATGTTCGAAACGTCATGGCGGGTCGACAATCGGCCATCGACGAGCGACAGCGAGGCGGAAACCGGCTAAGGCCGCGAGGCGGCGAGCAGCTCGCGTTGTTGCCGCGCGGGAATGAGCTGTTCGATCTGGCGTGCGAGCTCGTTTATCTGGCGTGCGAGCGGTGTCTCAGGGTACTCCCTGACGAATGCTGTGCCGCGCGCGGCGCATTCCGACAGGCGCGGATCGAAAGGCAGGCGCGCGAGCAGCGGTAAGCCCGACCCAGCGCCGGCCGCTTCAGAGGCCGGAAAGAGCGGCCGCACCGAATGGCAGGTACTGCAGTTGAACCCAACCATATTTTCTATTACGCCCGCGACCTGCGGTTCGCCCGCCAACATCTCGACTCCGGCGCGAATCGCGCGCCTCGAAAGTTCCGAAGGATGACCGACCATTATGACGGCGTTCATCTCGATCATCCTGCTGGCACGGTACAGATGGTCGAGGCCGGGCGCGAGATCGATTAAGACCAGGTCGACCGGACCGAAGCGGGTCTGACCCGCGAGCGTCGTAATTGTTTCAGAGTAGTTCGATTTGATCGGACCCGTTTCATGAACGGGGGCAGGCTCCGGCTCGTCGTCCGCGAAACTGATGAGCGGCGGCTCCTCGCGATCGGGCATCAGGTTGGCCGCCATCACGCGGAGGCCCAACGGTCCGCCGGCCGGCTCGATGCCGCCGACCATCGGCGCCATCCGGAACGGTTTGATTCCGAGCAGGCTCGGGATCGCTGGAGCGTTGAGATCGAGATCCAGGATGCCGATCTTGCGCCCGCTCAGCGCGATTGCAGCCGCGAGGTTGACCGTCAGCACGCTCTTGCCCGTGCCGCCGCGCCCGCTCGCCATCGTGATGACCGCGCGCGGAGCACTGATCACAAGCTTGTTTGAGGGTGAAGGGAGCAAAGCCGCGGAGTTTCCGCTCCGCGTTTCGCCCAGGAAGTCGCCGAAAATTCTCATCAAGGATCTACGCTGCGCATCGCCGACAGTATACGCAGTTAACATGCAAGGTTGAATGGGGTCGCGAAAGGTTTCGCGGATGCTGCCGCACTCGTCACAGCGATGGACTGCGGCGCGGCCGCTTGAAGACGAGCCTCGCGCCTTGACGTACCGTGCTAGGCGTTCTCGTCGTCAATGTCGGTCGAGCCGAGCTTGCGATAGGTGTTACGGTCTTCGTCGTAGCGGCGCTGCGAACGCGCCTCTTTCTCCTGCTCCTGCTGACAATCGTGGCACAGGCGCGTAAACGGCATCGCGAGCAGCCGCTCCTCGGCAATTTCCAGCCCGCAGGATTCACAGACACCGTAAGTCGACTCGCTGATGCGCTCGAGCGCGTCGTCGATCTGCTGGATCTTTTGCCGCTCACGGTCCGACAGGATGAAGTTGATCTCGCGATCGCGCTCCTCGGAAGCGAGATCGTACGTGTCCATCCCTTCATCCTTGTTGCCTTCGCGCTCGGCGCGTAATTCGGTTTCGATTTCCGAGAGCAGTTTGTTCTTCATCTCGAGCAGACGGTCCCGCATCGAGTTCAGGAATTTCTTCCGGCTTCCAGTCTTGCCCACGCCCGCCGCCTTTTTTGCCATGATCGATGAACCTCGTTGATCAAATGCCTTGAATGATTGTTGCCGATACGTCGTAGGTCATCGCGCGATCGATGCGCGCCGTGACGAACTCTCCCGGCTTGGCCGCACCGCTCAGAAAGACCATTCCGTCGATCTCCGGCGCCTGGGTGGCGAGCCTGCCGATGGGTCCGGCGGCGCTGTCGGGCGCAGGACCCTCGACCAGCACCTCGACTTCGCGGCCGACGAGCGTGCGATTCTTACGCATCGAAATCTCCGCCTGCACCTCCATCAGCTCGGCGCGCCGCGCCCGCTTGATACGCTGGCTGACCTGACCAGGGAGGTCGTAAGCAGCGGTACCCTCTTCGCGTGAGTAGGTGAACACGCCAACTCGATCGAAACATTCCGTACGCACGAAATCGATCAGATTGTTGAATGCCTCCCGGGTCTCGCCGGGAAATCCGACAATAAACGACGTGCGCAGCGCAAGACCCGGAATCCTGCGCCGGACGCGATCCAGCAATCGATGCAGCGCCGCGCCCGAGCGCTCCCGGCGCATCGCACGCAGCACCTGGTCGTCCGCGTGCTGCAGCGGCATATCAATGTACTTAACGACCGGATCGAGTTCGGCGATGGTGTCGAGCAGCTCGTCGCTAACCAGGTTGGGGTAGCAATAGAGCAATCTGATCCAGCGTAAGCCATCGATCGCAGCCAGTCCACGAAGCAGCGCGGCTAGCGAGGACGGGGGATTCAGATCGCGCCCCCAGGCAGTCAGGTCCTGCGCTATCAGGTTGATTTCACGCACGCCGTTCGCAGCCAGCGACCGCGCCTCGGCTACAAGGTCGGCGAGCGGACGGCTTTCGTGGCGTCCGCGAATACTTGGGATGATACAGAAAGCGCATCGATGGTTGCAGCCTTCGGAGACCTTAAGATATGCGCTGAACGCGGGACCGTTCAGAATCCGCGGCGCATCGAGACCGGGCAGCAGATGAGCCGCACCAGGGTAGGGCAGGGAACGATTCTCGAGCGTCTCGGTGCGCCGCAGCAGGTCCGGCAGATCGAGAAAGTTGCCGGTGCCGACGAAGATGTCGACCTCGGGCAGTTGCTCGCGAAGCTCCTCGCCATAGCGCTGCGCGAGACATCCTGCGACCACCAGGCGGCGGCCGGGCGCGCGCTGTTTCAGTTCCGCGGCCGCCAGAATAGTATCAATGGACTCCTGCTTGGCCGACTCAATAAATGCGCAGGTATTCACCACCACGACCTCGGCCTCGCTGGGTTCGGGCGCAATCGCGTAGCCGGCGCGAGTCAGAGCGCCCAGCATCAGCTCACTGTCGACCAGGTTCTTCGGACAGCCAAGACTTATGAGGTGAACCCTTTCCATTGCCGAGCCGCCGTGATTCCGGGGGCCATTATTTCTACTCGCCCGTATGAGGCGACGCAATCGGGCTTTTTTACCTGCTCAGAGAACCGGTGAAACGGTGCGAGACTATTATAGTTATACCGCGGGCCGGGGCTCAGGACGCGCCCGGGGTCCGGACGATATCCGCTCCGGACGGAACCTCGAATTTGAACAGCGAGTCGGCCAGCGTCGGATTGTCGCTCCAATCAGTGAATCGAAACGATGTCCTATCACCGACGGCATCGGTCAGATCGAGCATCACGAGGTCGAGCGATTTCGGGTCAAGCGCGACCTCAGCCGCGTTGCCACCTTCCTTCGGCACGAGGGTCAGGTGAATCAGGCCATCGTTCGGAGCGGAGGGCGTGAACGAGGCCTTGAAGTCCGTCCGCAGGTTGCCGAAGCCGAGCAGGAAGGCGGTTGCACTCGGCGATTTGATGATCTGCTTCACTGGCGTCTCGATAACCTGGTTGAGGTCAGGCTCGTAGCTGTAGACGATGACGCCGTCGCTCACAATCGTTTCGGTCTCCGGCCCCGCAAACTCCCATCGCATCCGACCGGGCTTGAGATAGTAGACGCTGCCGGTGCGATCCTTCTTCATCCCGCCGGGTGAGGTTACCTGTTCCGTGAATTTTGCGTGAAATGAATTGGTCACGCGGTAATGATTCTGGATTCTGCTCAGCGTGCTTTCGAGCCGCGTCGAGGGCGCATCGAGACCCGCGCGGCTACAGGGCGTGAATGCGACGACGGCGGCGAGCGCCATCGCGACGATCGCTGCGTAACGAGCGATCATCAACGCAGGCCGCGCACTTCACGCGGGCGCGCGCCGTCCGCGGGCGCGACCAGTCCCTCGCGCTCCATCTGCTCGACCATCCGCGCCGCGCGATTGTAGCCGATTCGTAGACGCCGCTGGATTCCCGAGATCGACGCCTGTCCGGTTTCCATCACGATCCTTACAGCTTCATCGTAAAGCTCGTCGCGCGCGCCGTCGAGATCCTCGCCTGCCTCATCGCTCGGCGCCTTGGTCTCGAGAATCTCCATCCGGTAATCGGGCGCGCCCTGCGTACGAAGGAAATCGGTCACTTTGCGGATTTCAGCCTCGGAGACGAATGGGCCGTGGAGCCGTACGAGCTTCGCGCTGCCAGGCGGCATGAACAGCATGTCGCCCGCGCCGAGCAGACGTTCCGCCCCGACCGAATCGAGGATCGTGCGCGAGTCGACACGCGAGGTTACCTGGAACGAGATGCGCGCGGGCAGGTTGGCCTTGATAAGCCCCGTGATGACGTCGACCGAAGGGCGCTGTGTGGCGAGGATCAGATGGATCCCGGCGGCGCGCGCCTTCTGCGCGAGTCGCGTGATGTCGCGTTCGACGGTCTTGCCCTCGCTCAGCAGCAGGTCGGCAAGCTCATCGATAACGATCACGATCTTCGGCAATCGATGATGCTCGGTCGGTTTCGCCTCGTCGCTCGCGCTCTCATCGCCGTCATCGACCGATTGATTCGGCCGCAGCTCGACCACGCGCTCTTTCGAGCTCAACAACTTGTTGTAGCCGTCGATATTGCGCACGCCGAGGTCGCGCATCATCCGATAGCGGTTCTCCATCTCCTGCGTCGCCCACAACAGCGCGGCCGCCGCCTTGCCGGGATCGACGACCACAGGGACCAGCAGATGCGGTATGTGCTCGTAAACCGACAGCTCGAGCATCTTGGGATCGATCAGGATAAAGCGCACGTCGTCGGCCGTCGCATTGAACAGAATCGAGGCGAGCATCGTGTGGATCGAGACCGACTTGCCGGTACCCGTCGCGCCGGCGATCAGGAGATGCGGCATGCGGGCGAGGTCTGCCGCCATCGGACGACCGGCGATATCCTTGCCAAGCGCGATCGTCAGATGGCTCTGAGTCGATTGGAATTCCTCGGCCTCGAGAATCTCGCGCAAATAGACCAGTTCGCGTTTGCGGTTCGGCACTTCGATGCCCACCACTGCTTCGCCCGGCACCGGAGCCTGAATTCGCACCGTGGCGGCACGCAGCGCCATCGAAAGGTCGTCCGCGAGATTCACGATCTGGCTGACCTTGATTCCCGAGCCAGGCTCGAACTTGTACATCGTGACGACTGGTCCGGGCTGCACCTCGACCACGCGGCCGTCGACGCCGAAATCGGCGAGCTTCTGTTCCAGTGTGCGGGCGCTGCGTTCGAGCAGGGCCTCATCGACCTGTGCGTGAAGCACGGGCGGCGAATCAAGCAGCACGACGGTCGGCAGCTTGTAGCCGTTACGGCTCTTCGGCTGCGGCTTCAGCCGCGCGGGCTTCTCGAGCGTGATCGGACGCTTGAATTCTATCTTGCGCGGCGCTTCTTTCGCGCCATTCTCATGCGCCGCGCCGTTCGATCTCATCGAGGTAATCCCGCGGTTGCCGGCGAAATCGAATTCGGCGTCCTCCGATAGTACGAACTCATTGGAATTCGCGCTCTTGTCGTCGTGGCTCCGAATCGAGCTGAACAGATCGTGCAGCAACTCGGTCGGTGCGCGCTTGAGCATCAGGACGAGACCACCAATCAACGCCAGGCCGACTGCTAGATAACCGCCGCCGATGTTGAGGTAGGCCACCAGCACCTGCGCTAGGCCGTAGCCGATCACGCCGCCTGCCTGCGGACCGATGCCTGCAAGCAGCCCGGCGCCGGCGCTGAGCGCGAGGAGAACCATCGCGGCGCCGGGAAGCTGATGACTAAGACGGGAAAAGCCGCTCGCGCGCCATACTTCGCGCGCAAGGCCAAACGCGAGCACGATAACGAGGATCGACTCGTAGCCGAATGCCGCGACGAGTTCACCCGCCACGGCTTCACCCAGAGGGCCGCAGAGGTTCGGGCTATAACCGAGAATTTCCGAGGCGAGGCTCAGCGTTGCGAAGGCGGCGAGGCCAGTGAAGACGAGCGCGATCAGCTCGCGTGCGATCGGTGATTGCGGACTGGATTCCTCGGGCGCCGGCGTGGAGGTTGGAGCCGCCGTCGCGGCCTTCGTCTCAGTGACCTCTTTCACTTCGCGCGCGATGGCGTTTCGACCTCCATGACGTGCGGAACGATCAGCGGGCGACGGCCGGTGCTCTCCTGCAGCGCTGTCTCGATCGTACGCACGATCTCCTCGCGCAGCGCCGGATCGCGCGGCTTGAACGGCGCGCCGATGGCTCCGAGGCGCGCCGCAAGAGCCATGCGAGCGGCGCGGAGTTGCGGCGAGGAGCCATCGCCAGTGACGAATCCGCGCGAGATCAGCTCGGGTCCGGCCACCATCTCGCCAGTCGCCGAAACCGCCATCGTCACGATGACGGCGCCGCTGCGCGACAGTATTCGCCGCTCTTCCACGAGCGCGGGATCCTGGGGTTCGTCACCTTGAAGCATGACGCGCCCGGCGTGAACGCTGATGCCGCGGCGTGCGCGGCCGGATTCGAGCACGAGCGAGTCACCATTTTCGAGCAGATAACAGTTGCCGACCGGCACGCCCGCTTCGATCGCGAGTTCCAAATGCCGCTTCAGGTGTCGATACTCCCCGTGGATCGGCACGAAATGTCGTGGTTTGACCAGCCGGAGCATGTCGACCAGTTCCTCGCGCGAAGCGTGACCCGAGACATGCACCGGCGCGACGGTTTCGTAAACCACCTCCGCGCCCATCCGGTAAAGCGCGTTGATCAGCGTCATGATCGGTCGCTCGTTGCCCGGAATGAAACGCGACGAGAACACCACCGTGTCGCCCGGATCGATGCGTACGCGGGGAAACGCATCAGATGCGAGGCGGCTCAAGGCCGAGAGCGGCTCAGCCTGCGATCCGCCGGCGAGGAAAGTCAGATGAC
Source organism: Pseudomonadota bacterium (assembly GCA_021324855.1). Lineage (GTDB taxonomy): Bacteria > Desulfobacterota > Binatia > Binatales > Binataceae > JAJPIG01. The sequence continues at coordinate 111,896 of JAJPIG010000031.1, forward strand.
GTGGCGCAAGGAATTCGGCCTCGGCCGCATCGATAAACGTGCCGCTCGGAAAATTCAGCTCGCCCAGCTCGATGCCTAGCCGGACGCTATCGATCATCCGGCGGCCGAGCGGCACGACCATCCGGCCTGCTTCGCGCGAAAGCTCGACCACCTGCCGGATGCGATGCAGATGCGAGGAGAAGACGGAGAGAAAGAACCTGCCGCGGCATCGCGCCATCTGTTCGCGCAGCACCGGACGGACCAAGCTTTCCGATCCGGAACGCCCCGGCCGTTCGACATTGGTGGAATCGGAGAGCAGGAGGGCGACCCCCTGATTGCCGAGCTCTGCGAATCGCCGCGTGTCAAAACGCTGCCCGTCAACCGGTGCGTCGTCTATTTTGAAGTCACCGCTATGAATGATCATGCCGGCCGGCGTGCCGATCGCGAGCGCGACTGAGTCGGGGGTCGAATGGGTAACGCGAATCGGTTCGATCTGAAATGGACCCAGCTCGACTTGGTCGCCGGGCGCGATCGCGTTCAGGGCCGCGTCGCGCGCCAGATGATGCTCGCTGAGTCGGCGGCGCGCGAAGGCGAGAGTCAGTCGCGTGCCGTAGACCGGGACCGGAAATCGATCGAGCACCTGCGGCAGCGCGCCGATATGATCCTCGTGCGCATGGGTAAGCACGATGCCTACGATCTTGAGCCGAGCCTGTTCGAGATAGCCGAGATCGGGAACGATTAGTCCCGCGCCGGTGGCGGGACGCTCCGGAAACATCACACCGGCATCGATTAAAAGCGCAGCCTCGCCGTGCTCGACGACGGTGAGATTTAAGCCAATCTCGCCAAGTCCGCCCAGCGCGAGAACCTGGACCGAATCAGTCCTGAAGGACCCCGCCGCCATCACCTGAGCACCTCAACCCCTTAGGGGATTATATAGGTCGGATTTTGGAGGCGGAAGTTTTCACTTCAAAGATTCTCAGGCATAAGTAGTTTGGTGGTAGATAACTAAAAGGAGTACCTTTGGTAACGGTGATTGTCCGCCGGCAGTATTGAGCGCAGGAGTATCGTATGAACACTTCGACAAGAGCTGTCAGCCGCCCGACCGAAGCCGCGCAGGATCGCCGGCGCGAGAATCTTCGCGATGTCGCTATACGGCTCGCGCCGGAATGTAGCCGACGCTCCGACGAAACGAATCAACTGCGGCGCTTTCCGGAAGCGCTATGGAAGCAGTTCGTCGATACCGGACTAGCGCGGGCCCTGCAGGCCTCGCGGTGGGGTGGAGGTGAGGTCGAGCTTTGGGAATTCTATTCTGCGCTGATTGAAATCGCGCGCGCGGAGGGATCGCTCGGCTGGGTGCTCGGAGTGCTCGGGGTGCATCCGTGGCAGACCTCGCTCTATCCGCGCGAAACGCAGGAAGAGATTTGGGGTGCCGATCCAACCGTTTTCAATTCGTCGTCCTATGCGCCGACCGGCAAAGCCGAGCGCGTGGCCGGCGGATGGCGCCTCAGCGGGCGATGGTCGTTCTCGACCGGATGCGACCTTTGCCAATGGGTTAACCTTGGTGCGATTCCAGGCATGATCGAAATCGAGGGACAGACGGTGCCTGAGTTCCGCTCCTTTCTGCTCCCGCGCAAAGACTACAAGATCGACGACAACTGGTTTGTGGCCGGGATGGCCGGCACCGGCAGCAAGGATATTGTCGTCGATAACGCCTTCGTCCCCGAGCATCGCAGCCAGTCGCATTGGGATTACACTTTTGGCAAACCGCTGCCCGGATGGGAGATCAATCCGGCACCCCTTTATCGCGTGCCGTGGGCGCTAGTTTTCAGCTCCGCACTGGTGGCCACGACGCTCGGGGCATCGCGCGGCTTTCTCGATGCTTGGATCGAAGTCAACAAGACCCGAACGGCGGCGTTCGGCGGCTATCGCGTGCGCGATGATCCGTTCACGCAGAAACTGCTCGCCGAGGCCGATCACGCGATCGAGAGCGGATGCCTCCTTTTGCGCGCCAACTGTGAAGAGCTGATGGACGCCGCGCGCGCCGGCCGGTTCGTCGAGCGGCCGCGGCGCGCAGCCATGCGCTACTACGGGTGTCGTTCTGTCGAGCTCGCGGTGCAGGCGGTGGATCGTCTTTACGCATCAAGCAGCGGGCGAATCATCTTTCACAATCATCCACTGCAGAGGCGCTACCAGGACGTCAAGGCGATGATCGGACATGCCTATCTCAACACTGATCCGCCTGGACGGCTCTTCGGCGCGATGGCGCTGGGCGTGTCGTCTGTAGACTTTACGATCTAGTTGACAGATGTCGCCGACCCCGCTTGCGTTCACGATCGGCTGGCGTTAGCTTCATCGCAGGGACACTCCGATGGCAGTTAACAAAGCGATTCTGGTCGGCAGGCTGGGCCGGGATCCCGAAGTGCGTTACCTCCCGTCGGGCCAGAGCGTCGCTTCTTTCTCGCTAGCCACAAGCGACAACTACACCGACCGTGGCGGTCAGCGTCAGGAACGTACCGAGTGGCACAACATCGTCGTGTTCGGCAAGCAGGCGGAGCTCTGCGGGCAATATCTGAAGAAGGGCCGCGAGGTCTACGTCGAGGGCCGCATCCAGACCCGCCAATACGAAGCGAAAGACGGCAGCGGAAAACGTTCGCGCACCGAGATCGTCGCGCAGCGCGTGCAGTTCCTCGGGGGACGGCAGGGTGCAGTGGCTGAGCCGGCCGACGAACCAATCGAGCTGGGCGGCGGCGATACGGTCGCGCCGATCGATGATGAAGATATTCCATTCTAGCGAGTCCGCGTCGCGCGGAGCTGGTGGCGTCCCTGCAACATGTGTAACGGTATAGCTGCAGCCGCCTGCCCCTTCGCTTTCAGCATTCGCGCTTCATCTCGCTTTCCCGTTGACAACTCTGAACATCTGATCGCGCGTACGCGCAATAGAAACCATTTCGATGGGTTTGTTTTTGATGCCGGCTCGAGAGCCGTCAGCTTGCCGTTTCGACAATGAGGTCTGGCATGTGGCCTGCTCGATGAGGCTTAGGAGGGGAGATATGTACGGGGGGTACGCGGCGGATGGAAGTCAGCGGTCAGCAGGGGATGCGGGATGTCGAGCTTGATATGGCGCGACAGAACCGCCGGATGCATCCGGGGAAGGTGCGGAGGATCTTCAATTCGCTGGTGATGTTCCAATCGAGCTACACGCTCGCAACACCACGGCGATCGATCGACAGCGAAGCGCAGCGTTACTCGCCCCTCTGCGAGTAACGAATCGCGCAGCTACATAGCGACGACTACCTCACCCGACGCATCGATCTGATGCGCGGCGGCGGATCAGTGTTTTCTGAGCGGGAAAAGTAATCATCCAGCTCGGTGCGAAGTCTTGCGATAGAAAGGCCGCGATAGCGGTCAGGCGCCGCTTCGAGTTTTTCCCGTGCTTTCGACCAAACCGCGAGTGCGCCAGTGCGATTGCCGCGTGTCGCATGATGGAGCGCCGCCGCTGTCTGGATCAGCCCCTGATAAAGCCGGCGCATCTCGCCGGCGCTCGGCTTCCATAACTCCTCCCAAATTTCATGGCATTCGAAGAAGCGGCGCTGATTGAACAACCTCACGCCGCGCACGAAGAGATCGTCACTGCTACCGGCCACCTAGCGACTCTATCACAGCAGCATTTTGCACTTGACCGCGAAACCGCGATCGGCGTGATATGGGGCGTCATTGCGGGAGGTGGATCATGGCGCAGGTCGAGGCGAGCAGACTCGTTGCGATGCCGGGTGCGACCGTCACGATGCGCGAGTCGGAGCTGATGGTTGGCGGAGGCGATCGCATGATCGACTTGCCTGTCCCGACCTTCGTAATCGAACATCCCAAGGGTCTGGTTTTGTTCGATACCGGATGTAACCCGGCGGTGGCGGTCGATGCGAAGGGCTACTGGGGCGGGATCGCCGATTATCTCCAGGTCAAGTTCGCGCCCGAACTGGTGGTCGACGCGCAACTTAAGGCGCACGGCTATCGCCCCGAGGACATCCGCTACGTCGTCGTTTCGCACCTCCATCTCGATCACGCCGGCGGGCTGGCGCTGTTTCCCAAGGCGCGTTTCTTCATCATGAAGGGCGAGTTGAACTACGCCTACTGGCCCGAGAAGCGTCATCGCTCCGCCTTCAAGATCAACGATCTGTTGCCGACGCGGCGTTTCGATTGGGTCGAGCTTCCGGGCGACACCGACCTGCTAGAGGATGGCAGCCTGATCATGATGAGAACGCCGGGGCATACGCCCGGCGAGTCATCGCTGATGGTGCGGATCCGCGGCCATCAACCGCTCGTCCTGACCGGCGACACGCTGCATATCCGCCCGCAGTTCAACACGCTGCAGCCGAGCGAGATGGACTACGACAGGGCCGAAGCAAGCGAATCGATCGCGCGGCTGAAGCGAATCCGCGATCTCAGCGAAGCGCGGATTTGGGTGATGCACGACGCGGAGGACTGGGCGACCTACCCGCATCTGATCGAGTAGCTCAGTCGAGCTTGGTTCCCGGCTCCAGATCAACCTGCATCGGGACCAGCAGGCGCACCACGAGATTGTAGCCGGCCACCAGCATCACCAGTTCCATCAGGATGCGATCGTTGTCGAGCAGTTCGCGCACCTGGTTGAAGGTGTTGTCGCTGACCTTCACGTCGCGTGTCGCCTCGACCGCGTAACGAATTACCGCGCGTTCGCGATCATCGAACAGCGGCGAGGTTTCATACTCGCCGAGCGCCGCCAGCTTCTCCGCCGGGATTCCGAGCTTGCGCGCGGCATTCCAATGATGCGTGTACTCGTACTTGGCGTCGGTCAGGCGTCCGACGGTCATAATCGCAAGTTCGCGAAGTTTCGGATCGAGCGCGGTCTTGAAGCGCAGCTCGCTGCTCCATTCGATGTACTTGCGGAGCAGGTGGGGCGCGTAGGCCATCGTGCGGAAGATGTTATGGACCTGGCCGCGCTCCTTCGCGATGCGATCGAAGATATCGCGATCGCCCTCCGCGAGATCCTCGCGATTCAAATAAGGCAGCCGCATCGCGCTACGCGAACAACATCTCGGACATCGAGCCGCCTGGTGGAATCATCGGCATCACGCCCTCTTCGCGCGGTATCACGACGTCGATCAGCACCGGACCCGGCGTGCCGAACGCCTCTTTCATCGTCGCGACCAGCTCGCCGGGGCGCTCGATGCGATAGCCCTTCACGCCGTAGGCGTCAGCGAGCTTGACGAAGTTCGGAACCGCCATCGCGGAATACGAGTAGCGGGTATTGTAGAACTTCTCCTGCCACTGTCGGACCATACCGAGAAAGTAGTTGTTCAGGATGACGACCTTGACGTCGATGTTGTACTCGACGGCGGTCGCCAACTCCTGAATGTTCATCTGGATTGAACCGTCGCCGGAGACCACCACCACGTTGCGATCCGGCGCGGCGAGCTTCGCCCCGAGCCCGGCGGGCAGCCCATAACCCATCGTGCCGAGTCCTCCCGAGGTCAGAAGCGAGCGCGGCTTCTCGAACGGGAACATCTGTGCGACCCACATCTGATGCTGTCCGACATCGGTCGCTATGATGCAGTCGCCCTTGGTCAGGTTGTGCAGCTCCTCGATCACCTGCAGCGGCGACACCGCGTCGCCATTGCGATGATTGTTCTCGTAGAGCGGCTTTTCCTTCTGCCAGGCGAGGATCTGCTGATGCCATTTCGCCCAGGCCGGGCGGCGCCGCGCGATGCTCTCGCGCGCCTGCACCACCTCGAGCATGTCGGAGAGCACCGAGCGGATGTCGCCGACGATTGGGATATCGACCTTGACGTTCTTGGAGATCGACGAGGGATCGATGTCGACGTGAATGATGGTTTCGGCCTTGGGCGCGAAATCAGCGATGCGCCCGGTGACGCGATCGTCAAAACGCGCGCCGATCGCCATCAGGCAATCGGTATTGCAGACCGCAGTGTTGGTCGCGTATGACCCATGCATCCCAAGCATCCCGAGACACAGCGGATCGGAGGCCGGAAACGAACCAAGCCCCATCAGAGTTTCGCAGACCGGCACGCCGAGTCCGCGCGCGAGTCGGGTCAACTCGCCCGCCGCCCCCGACCATTGAACGCCGCCGCCGACGTAGAAGAGCGGCTTTTCGGATTTTTCTATCGCCTCGACCGCGCGCTCGATCTGGCGCAGATTGCCCTTGAGCGTTGGCTTGTAGCTTCGCAGATCGACCTTGTCGGGATATTTGAAAACTGCCTCGGCCTGTTGCACATCCTTGGGTAAATCGACCAGCACCGGTCCGGGACGCCCTGTACCGGCGATGTAGAACGCCTCTTTGATGATACGGGCGACGTCCTTTACGTCCTTGATCAGATAGTTGTGCTTCGTGCACGGGCGCGTGATGCCGACGATGTCCGCTTCCTGGAAGGCGTCGTTGCCGATGAGCGAGGTCGAGACCTGCCCGGTCAGCACGACCATCGGGGTGGAGTCCATGTAGGCGTCGGCGATGCCAGTGACGGTGTTGGTTGCGCCCGGCCCCGAGGTCACCATCACGACTCCGGGCCGGCCGCTTACCCGCGCATAACCCTCCGCCATATGGGTTGCGCCCTGCTCGTGGCGGACGAGGATGTGTCTGATCGGCGAATCGAGCAGCGCGTCGTAGGTGGGCAGAATGGCGCCGCCCGGATAGCCGAAGATCACATCGACCCCTTCGGCCTTGAGACTTTCGATTACAATCTGTGCGCCCGACAGCTTTTTCATCGACAATGGCGCGGAAAACATGAATTTCCGCGAATTCAACAAGGTTACACCAGCGGCCCGCGCCCGCACAACGTCACTAGCTCATCAAGCGCGGGATCAGCTCACGAATCAGGACCGCGCCGGGCATCGAAAGACCCAGCTCCTCGGCCGCTTCCAGCGCGATGGTGAGGTCCTTCTGGAAGACGATTGCGCCGTGCGAGCCGGGTTTGAAATCGGTCCAGTGATCGGCGATCAGGCTCTGCGCGCGGCAGGTACGAATCGCTTTTTCAAGCGTTTCCGGCACAACGCCCAAGGCCGCTCCCAGGCTCATCCCTTCGGAAGCGCCAAGGATGTTCAGCGCGAGAATCACCTGATGCGCCAGCTTGGCGGCGAGGCCGGCGCCAAGCGGACCCATGTGCGCGATCTGCGCGGCGGAACTGGCGAGCATCGGACGGCATCGATCGATTACACGAGCATCACCGCCGACCAGCAGAGTCATCGAACGATTCGTTGCGCCGGCGGCATTGCTGCCGACCGCCGCATCGATCAGGTCGACCCGCTTCGACTCGGCGAGCGCAGCCAGGCGACGCAGCGTGCGCAGACGAATTGTGCTGTGGATCACGATTGCGCCCCCTGGCGCCATCGTGCCGAGCAGACCATCGGCCCCGGCGACGACCGCTTCGACCTGCGCATCGTCGAGCACGATCACTGCGACGATCTCAGCATTTCTGCCGACCTCGGCAGGCGATCGCGCGGCGATTGCGCCGATTGCCGTCAGCTCGGCAACCGCATCCGGCCGGATGTCATAGACGCTCACATCGAAACCATCGCGGCAAAGATTGATGGCCATGGGGCGCCCCTGTTGGCCGAGGCCAATGAAGCCGACTCTCGTCGCCACGGAATCTGAACTCGAATCTATCGTCATTGCTCGGATCTATCGCATTAACGGATGGCTCGCATCGACCGGCAGGCGGTCAGTTCCATTAATCATGCGGCATGTCTCTTGCTGATCCAAGTTACGAATTAGTTTATGTAGTCAAAAGGTAAATGATAGGGGGCGTCCTGCGGCTCGCGGATCATCGATGCTATTACCCACGCTGCTTCTCCTGTCTCATGACGACTCACTCGCGGCGCTCGTCGAGAAGGCCTCGAAGACGGGATGGAGAGTTGCGCAACATCGGGAAACGCACGCAACTCACAGCCTTTTTGCGGAGCCTAATGTCCGTGTTGTGATTCTCGACGACGAAGCGGTTGATGAGCATGATCGCGGTCGTCTGCTCGCGCAAATCCGCCGGCGGCTCCCGACCGCGTCGCTGCTCTACATCGCGGGCGGCCACAACGAGGACAACGAAAAGCGAGCGCGGACCGGCGGCGCGCATTATTATGTGTCGAAGCCGCTGGCGCCTGAAAGATTCCATCACATCCTGGCGTCATTCATGCGATCGCATGAAGCCGCTAGTTCTTGAGTCACCTCGCTGGCGCAAAAAACGACATTCTGGACCAATTGGGGGTCATCATCGCAAAGAGGGCTCACTCGCGGAACGCAGGTTTGGAACGAACATTACTCGTCTTGATGCCCCCCTAGCCATCGTTGCAGCACCGCGATGACGGAGTAGCAAGGTGCGTGTCAACGGATAGTCAGCTTGACTGTGCGGGCGTAAACGGAAAAGCTCATCGATCGCGGAGAGGTTCGGGAGTCAGGTTTAACCGGCGTGACTCGAAATCACGTGTCCCCTCGCTGGGACCGGGGGTTCGAATCCCCCCCTCTCCGCCAGCCATTCCTCTCTGTCGAGATTTGCTTCACAGCCTGAAGAAAACTCACTGTGGCGAGGTGTTTGGAGTCTCGCGCTGAGCTCCGATCCCCTTGACGACGCAAGACTTGGGCTCAGCTTCGGCGGAACAATCGACCGGCGCACCGCAAAAATATTCAAACCCCCCGCATGGCCAGAAAAGAATCAAAAGTTGGTCATAATGTCTCCAATGGCGACACATTTCCAGGAGGGCCGCGCGCCTTCGGGTTGATTCCAAGGCATGAATTTCGCTGGATCGTGATTGATGTCACGGTTTCGGAAAAATTTCGTTATCGGCACGCTTGTCATGCTTACTGCCGTGGCAGGCGCAATTTATGGTTGGCTTTGGCATCGGCCTCGCCCAAACATCCTGCTGGTCTCGGGCAACATCGAGGCACACCAGAGTGTCTTGAGCTTCAAGACCGTGCAGTCGCGGATCGTCTATCTTCCGTTCGATGAAGGTCAATGGGTGCAGGCCGGCACTCCGTTGGCGCGCGTAGAAGACCACGACTACCGGCAACAGGTGGCCATAGATGAGGCGGCTTTGCTGGTGCAACAAGGTCAGCTCGCGCTGGCGGTTCGTAACCTGGAAGCGGCCAAGCGGACTCTGGCCAGTGACCGGGCCGATCTCTGGCAAAAAAGCATCGACTATCAACGTAACGAAGAGCTTTGGGAGAAATCGGTTATTTCGACCCAAACGCGAGATCTAGCTGAAACGGCATTGAGGCAATCGCAAGCAGCGTTTCTGCGTGACGAGGCTCTTCAGTCGGCGGCTGAAGAGAGCGTACGTGTAGCACAGGCTGACATCAAAAGCGCTCAAGAGAACCTCAAGCTGGCGAAGATCGTCCTTGGGTACACGACTCTGTACGCGCCGTTTTCCGGGGTGATTCTTGTGCGCAACGCGGAGCTTGGCGAGAACATGCAGCCGGGCACTCCGGTCTTTACGCTTGCCGATCTCGATCACGTATGGCTGCGCGCCTACATCAACGAAACTGACATCGGCCGGATTCGCTTCGGACAGGCGGCCCTGATTACCACCGACAGCTATCCGGGGCACAAGTACGTCGGTCGCATCTCAATGATTTCGCAAAACGCGGAGTTTACTCCGAAGAGCGTCGAAACTCATGCTGAGCGTGTCACACTCGTCTACCGCATCAGGATCGACATCGAAAATCAAAGTCACGAGCTCAAGCCGGGAATGCCGGCCGACGCCACCATTGAATTGAACCCGCCAGGATCCCATGACTGAGGAAATCGTACAGGTCAGCGGGCTGACGAAATGCTTCGGCGGCTTAAAGGCTATCGACAATCTGAGCTTTACCGCTCAGAAGGGGGAAATCCTCGGTTTGGTAGGCCCGGATGGAGCGGGAAAGACGACCACGCTGCGTGTTCTGGCAGGAGTTCTTGCCGCCGATTCGGGCTCGGTGTTGCTTGGTGGGCAGGATGTGCTGCGGAATCCCGAGGCGATCAAGAGTCTGATCAGCTATATGCCGCAGCAGTTCGGTCTTTATGAAGATCTTACGGTCGCCGAGAACATCCGGTTCTACGCGGATATTTTCGAAGTGAGCCATGCGGCGCGGCAACAACGCGAGCAACAGTTGCTTGAAGCATCCGGCATGAGCCGCTTTCGAGGCCGGCTCGCCGGCCAGCTCTCGGGAGGCATGAAGCGAAAGCTCGGAATCGCGTGCGCCCTGATTCATACGCCGCAACTTCTGCTGCTCGATGAGCCGACCACCGGCGTCGATCCAGTGTCCCGCCGGGAACTTTGGAGCATCCTCTATTCCCTGGTCTTCGAGGGAGTATCGGTGCTGGTTTCGACCGCCTATCTTGACGAGGCCGAGCGCTGCCATCGGCTGTTGCTGATGTATAAGGGACGCCGTCTCTTCTTCGGCACTCCGACCGAGCTTAAGAGTATGCTCCCGGGCGCGGTCTTATCGATCAGCTCGCCAAATCCCGAGGTGCTTCGATCGATTGTCGTCGGCGAGCAGGGCGTTTTGAGCGCCATGGCGATGGGCGACACCGTCCACGTGGTGGTCGATGATGCCGATCTCCGGAGTACGCAACTGCGCGCCCGGTTTGAGCAGTCACGGGTCCCGTTTGGCGAACTGCGCCGGACGACGGCGAGCGTCGAGGACGTATTTGTGTACGCGATTTCCCGGCAGCGAACGCAAATCGGCACATGAACGATGGATCCGAAACCATCGATTGTGGTCGACAATCTGGTGAAGCGGTTTGGCAAGTTTGTCGCCGTGAACCGGGTGAGCTTCCAGATTCGCTCCGGGGAGATCTTCGGTCTGCTTGGACCCAACGGCTCCGGAAAGTCCACCACGATTCGGATGCTCTGCGGCCTTCTCACTCCCACGTCGGGTTCTGCGACCGTGGTGGGGTTCGACATAGCGCGCCAAGCGGAAGAAGTACGCCGACATATCGGTTATATGTCGCAGAAATTTTCCCTGTACGACGACCTCACCGCGGTTGAGAACCTGGAATTTTTCGGCGGTCTTTACGGTGTTACGGGGGACGCGCTCACGAAGGGTATCGCCTGGGCTCTCGGCATGTCCGGCCTCGCCGGCAATGAGCAAGCGTTGACGCGCGAATTTTCGGGCGGATGGAAACAGCGACTGGCTTTGGGCTGCGCCGTATTGCACCGCCCGCGTGTGCTGTTTCTTGATGAACCAACGGCCGGAGTCGATCCGCTTTCCCGCCGCCAGTTCTGGGACCTGATCCATCAAATGTCCCGCGAGGGAATTACGATCCTGGTCACGACGCATTACATGGACGAAGCCGAGTACTGCAATCGGCTGGCGCTAATCGAGTCCGGGCGGATCGTTGAGATGGGCACGCCGGGCGAGATCAAGCGGCTCGCGATTCACGGCAATCTGTTGCTGATCGAAGCTGCGCCGTTGGGTGACGCGCTCGCAGCGGTGAAGCGGGCGCCCGGCGTCACCGACGCCTCGGTCTTCGGCGCCGCACTTCACGTGGTCGTCGGCGATCAACAGTCGGAGCGCGAACTGCCGGCCTTTCTCGCCGCGCGCGGCATCCGCGTCGACCGCATCGAGCCGATTGCACCCTCGCTGGAGGATGCATTCGTCTCTTTGACCGGTGAAAAACCTGCGGGGGACGCGGATTCATAATGAATTTGCGGCGCACCGCGGCTATAGGCCGCAAGGAGTTGATCCAGATTCGCCGCGATCCCCGGAGCCTCTTAATCGCGGTGGTTTTGCCGCTGATTCAGATTCTGCTGCTCGGCTACGGTGCACGGCTCGACGCCGACCACATACCGGTTTACATCCTCGATCAGGAAGGCAGTCAGAACAGCCAGGCGCTCCTCAAAGGGTTCCAGGCCTCGCCATATTTTGATGTCGTGAAAGTCGCGCGGAACTATCCTGAGCTGGTCCGCGCCATTGACGCCGACCGCTGCAAGCTCGGCATCGTCATTCCATGGGACTTTTCGGAGCGCCTTGGCGATGGCCGCCCGGTTTCAGTCCAAGCGTTGCTCGATGGCACCGACAACAACAGCGCCCAGCTCGCTGAAGGTTACGCGACGGCGGTGGTAGACAGCTACGCGAACCGCATCCAGCTCGATTGGTTCTCGCGCCACGGTCTCTCACAGCAGGCGACTGTCCCGGTGAGTGTCGATTACCGGACCTGGTTCAACGAAGACCTCGAGAGCAAGAACTTCATCATTCCCGGGACGGTCGCACTCGTCATGGCGTTGATGGGAGCGCTGCTTTCGTCGCTCACGATCGCGCGCGAATGGGAGCGCGGCACGATGGAGCAGCTCATCGCCAGTCCGGTCACCCCGCTCGAAATCATGATCGGGAAACTGGCGCCGTATCTGATCATTGGCCTGCTCGACGCAATCTCCTGCGCGGCGTTCGCCGTCGGCTGGTTCGGTGTGCCGTTCCGTGGCGGGTTGGGCGCGTTCTTTTTCACCACCACGCTGTTCCTGATCGTGATTCTCGGCATCGGCTACATGATTTCGGTCGCGACGCGCAGCCAGCTCGGTGCGAGCCAGTACGCCTTGCTGGTTACCTTGATGCCCACCGCGATGCTGTCCGGCTTTGCCTTTCCCATTGATCAGATGCCGGTCGCGATCCGGGTTGTCAGCTATGTGGTTTACAGCCGCTACTACGTGAGCGCCCTCAAGCGCATCTTCCTCGGCGGCGCCGGGATCAACGACCTTATCCCGGAGATCATCGCCATGGCGATTTATGCGGCGGTCATCGCGTTCTTCGCGACGCGCGCCTTTCGCAAGCAGATCGAGTGAGGGGTCGCATGCTCAACCGCGTATGGCGAATGATCATCAAGGAGTTTGTCCAGCTCAAGCGCGATCGCTACGCGCGCTTCGTGTTAATCGTACCGCCGATCCTCCAGATGCTGATTTACGGTTATGCTGCCACGTTCGAAGTGAACCACGTCAAAATCGCGGTCATCGATTACGATCACAGCCAGGAAAGCCGCGATCTGCTGAGCCGCTTCACCTTCACCGGGCGATTCGAAGCGGCGAAGATTCTTAACAACGAACGCGAGTTGAAATCACTGATCGGCGAAAGCGATATCCCGCTGGCACTGAAGATCGGGCCGGGTTTTGCCGAGGCGCTGCGTAAAGGAGAGACGGCGCACCTGCAGGTGATTGTCGACGGCTCCAACTCTAATACTGCTCTGATCGCGGTCGGTTATGTGAATCAGATCGCCAACCAGTTCAGCCAGGACTATGCGCGCAACCGGTTGAACCAGGTGATGCCGGCGATGGTTGCAAACGTGCCGCAGATCGATCTGGCGCCGCGTCCTTGGTACAACCCGGACCTGAACAGCCAGTGGTTTTTCGTGCCCGGCGTTATCGGCAGCATCACCCTTATCCTGGTGGTCAACATTACCGCCTTTGCGATCGTGCGCGAACGCGAAATCGGAACACTTGAACAGATTATGGTTACGCCCATCAGGCCGTTCGAGCTGATTCTGGGCAAGACCATCCCCTTTTTTCTGGTCGGTCTTGCCGACGTCGTGTTGGTTGCGGTGGTCGGGACCCTCTGGTTTCAAGTGCCATTTCTCGGCAATCCGCTGGTGCTGCTGTTGGGTGTCACTCTGTTCCTTCTCAGCACTCTCGGCGTGGGTTTGTTGATCTCAACCCTTTGTTCAACTCAGCAGCAGGCGTTTGCCTCGGGCTTCTTTTTTCTGAACCCGGCGTTCATACTGTCGGGCTTTGCGTTCCCGATCACGAGCATGCCCCGAGCGATGCAGATGCTGACGTATCTCAATCCACTCCGCTACTTTTTGGTTATCCTGCGAGGGACCTTTCTGAAGGGCGTTGGACTAAACGTGCTGTGGCCGCAAATGACTGCTCTCGCGGCGCTCACGTTCGTTCTGCTGGTAGTGAGCGTCGCGCGATTCCGCAAATCGATTGACTAGTTGCGAAGCTCCTCGGATGAAGCGTCAAAAAAAGGCAAGCGTGCTTCGTTAACTTGCCTTCCGCGAAGAGTCCTCCCGTGAGGGTTCAATCGGCTCGTTTCCGGCATGGGATTCAGCAGTAACGATCTTGTACTTGGCGATTTTGGCGTAGAGCTTTTTGCGCGAGATGCGGAGCAGGCGTGCGGCGGCGACCTTGTTGCCGCCGGTGCTTGCCAGCGCGCGGCGAATCAGGTCGC
>JAJPIG010000019.1 GCA_021324855.1 Pseudomonadota bacterium
ACGACCTCTCCGCCCTCAATCAAGGGTTCGCAGGCAGCGTACTAGCAACTTGATAATTCAACTGCTCAACTCGCCACAGACCTTCGATGCCAGGCTTCTTCCACCAGTTCACAGACACCACCGGCCGAATATGTGCACAAACGGTACGGCCTCTGACATATTCCCATTCCATTGCAATCGGGCGGCCGTCCTCAGTCTGATTCTTGGGGTGCATCCATTACGTCTCGCGCTTTCAGCGGAACGACCTTACAGCGGGCGTTCTGCTTCGCGGCATCGTGAAAGACAGCAAGCTTTTCCGCGCTTTCGCGGAGCATTGCCTCGTCGACGATGGCATACCGTCGATAGATCGACTCGGTCTTGTGTCCGGTCATGCGCATTGCCGCTGATCGAGATACGCCGGCACGTTCGAGATTGCGGACGGCTGTCCGCCGAAGGTCGTGCGCGACGCGATCGGGGTAGCCGGCGAGGCGACAGGCCTTGTCCCAGCCCGTGTAGTAGTCCTTGATCGGCTTGCCTTCGCGATGGAATACCCACGGAATGACGCGACCGGTTGCGAGTTCAAGCTGCCGGGTGCGCTCTCTTTGCGCCAGAAGGATCTCTCGAAGCTCCGGAATGAGCGGGAACATCCGGCCTTCCTCGTTCTTGGTCTCGCCCGGTTCCAGGCGGAGCCAGTTACCCTCAAAATCCACGTGCTGCCAGCGGCGTGTCAGAATCTCTGACGGCACGCGCCAGCCGGTTATGTATGCCACTTGGAAGACCGGCTTAAGTTCATCGGGCAGGTGTTTCAGTACGGCTTGGAATTGCTCTGCTTCGAAGAACCCCTTCCGCGTGTTGTTCTCTCGTAGCATCTGAAACCGCGGCGGAGTTCCGGCCTTCCTGCCAGCCAACCGAAATGCGCGTTTGAGCGCCGCGAGCTCGCGATTAATCGTGGCGTTCGCGGCACCCTGCTCCTTGCGCTGCACGACGTACGCGTTGATTCGATCCTCGGTGATATCGATCGCGCGACAGTTGCCGAAGAATTCACGGAGGTGCTTGACGCCGGCCGTGACCCGCCGAAGACTACGGCGTTCGTTCGCCCGGTAGTCGTCCAACAGTATCTGCGCGAGATCCTCGAACGTCGTGCGCTCGACCTCGATGCCGACCGGCTTGCCGGCCGCAGCTTCCGAAAGGCGATGCTTCAGCAGCCGGACGGCGTCGGCCCGATTGGTCGAACGAGATGATTCGCGGTAGCGAACGCCCCGCACGTAAAACTGAATCCACCAGGTGGCAGCCGTCTTGCGCTTGCCCGTCTCAGGGTCGACGTACTTGGGCTGATACACGAGCCCAAGTCCCCGCGTCTTTTTCTGCCTAGTTCGCTTGCCCAATCTCGTAGCTCCGAGATCAGGCTAGTGTTGCGTCGCTTTGCGGATCAATCCGTCTTGCAAACTATTTGCCCAACCGCACCTTGTGGTGGCGTGCGGCACAAAACGGATGGTGCCGTCCGACTGGCCTTCCTATCCGCGACACCGACGGTGCCGCGGCTTCTCGTCAAAGGCTGTTGGGCGAACCGGGTCGGCTGGCGAGCCACTGCCGCAATCGAATGCGGGAGCACGCGTACTTTTTTCGCGACATTTGCCTGACGAATGGCAACTTCCGCGCGCGCCGAATGATCCAGCGTCGTGGCACGTGCAGCACGGCGGCGATCTCATCGACGGTCATGATGTCGTCGATGTCGAACGGGACGCTACCGTTCTCAGCGGATCCTTCGCGGTCCCAGTGCGAGGACGGACCTGATCTCGTCACGATCGTCGAAATTGGCAGTTTGACGAGTGGCCCATGCGCTCCTTGCGCTACCGGGCCAGCCAGAACTTGCGTGGTCCGCCCGTCGAGTATCCCGGCCTCGCCGGAATCCGCCGCCACCTCTAACAGCAAAGGGACTGCATAGAGCCCCGCCACACCCGACCTGCGCGGTACACGGTCTCTGTTCGTGCGCCGCATAATGAGACTCCTGGGGTCGGTTGCGATTGATCGTCGGGCGCGCGGCACGTGCTCCCGAGCGCACCGGCTCGCCGACAATCGATTAAAGATTCAAGTAACAAGAATTCCGCTCGCTTTGCGAACAGATGGGGAGCCACCCTTTTCGTCGCGCGACACATCGCGATCGTCGAACGCGTCGTACTAACAATCCGTCACTGAATTCTTACAGTGCGGCACATTTTAGAACCATCCGGCGTCCGTGAACAGAAAAACACAACAGGTTCAGCGCGAAAATGATTTTGTGGTTGTGCGTGGCTTAGTGCGCAACTCTCGGATTTATTGTGCGACGCTCATTTTTAGCGTCTGAGTATGGTGCGGCGTCGCTCGGTCCTCAGCCGAGCGACGCCGAGAAATTCAGTCGGGAATTGGGAACTTGCCGAGAACGTAATCGGCGGACTTCTGCGCCTGGGCCGCGGCGTGAACGATCAGCCGGCGGTCGTCGCGAAGCTGCTTGAGCCAGCCGGCAACGTAAGCCGCATGGTTGCGAATTACCGCGTTCGAGATGCCGGCTTCGGCGCAGAGAAACGCCGCCGATAGCTCCGCAACCAACTCCTCGCGGCTGTAGATTGCGCTGCCGAACGGCGCCACTTCGGTTATCCCTTCGCGCCCAAGCCGCTTCTCGTGGCCAGTCGAATGGCTCAACTCGTGAAGCGTGGTTGCCGCGTCCTCGGCGGCCGATTCGAACAGCTCTCGCGGCGGCAGCGTGATTCGGTCGGTGAGCGGCGAGTAATACGCCTTCGAACCGGCGCGGACGATCTCGGGCGGGTTCGGCATGCCGGCGATGATCTTCTCGACCGCTTCGATTGGGTCGTGCTGATGGGTCTCGATCTTCGGCAGCTTGTCGAGCACGGCCTGCGGCAGGCTGCATTGTTCGAGGTTCCAAACCCGGTAGAACCTGAGCACGAACCGCCGGCGGCTCTTCTCGTCCTTCGGCTCGGCGTCAAGCTCTTCCGTCTCGTCCTGCTTCGCGCCGTCGATCTTCCAGAAGGTCACGATCGTGCTCTCCTCGCCCTTGCGGATCGATCCGCCAAGCTCGTTCGCCTGGCGCATCGTGAGCCAGAAGGGCGAGACGAACTTCGACGCCGACAGCAGAAAATAGTTGATGCCCCTGTATGCCTTCTTCGTGACCAGATTGCGGGGCAATCCGGTCGAGGTCCACGGCCTGCGCCACGGCACGACGCCGCTTTCGAGCAGGTTGATGATCTTCTCAGTGACAATCGCGTAAACGTCCATGGTCGGATTCCTTTTTGCTCAGTAACCGTCTTCGTCGATGCGATAGGCGGCGAAGTCGCGCGCGGCTTCCTCGCCGTGGCCGCATCGCGAGCCGTAAAGCGTTCGATCTTCGGGGTAGTAGAAGGCGCGTTCGCCGGGGGTTATCGGCGCGTCACAGCCGGACTTGGCGCATCGGGCCGGATACCTGGCAGTGATCCACTTGGGGTCGCACTTGAAACGTCGTCGCATCGATGGTTCTCCTTTGCCTTCGCCCGCTTCCGCGTAAGCGGCAGGGCGCTTTGGTTCGTAAAAACCCGAACCTTTCTTTCCCCCTCCCGCTCTTCACCCCCGATTGAGAGTGGGAGGGAGGAAAGAGACCCGGTGCGGAGCGAAGCAGAGCCGCCAATGAGCGCGGCGGAGCAATTCAAGGCCGCCGTGACAAGCGCAAGCACTCCCGGTCAGGGATGGCGCGGCGGTCTTGAGCGCAGCCGCGCAAGGCGGGGAACGAGGCGGGGGAGAATCCGCGCCGCCATCAATGGCGGGAAAAAATAAGAAACTCTAAAGGCGCGTTTTGCGCTTGAACACGACCACGATTAACGCGTAAGGTAATAGAGTAAGGAACGCTTTTATAGGTAAGGAAATGCCGGTTTCCACGATTACGAGCAAGGGGCAGACGACGATTCCGGGCGAGATCCGGCGCCATCTCAAGCTCAAGGCGGGCGATCGCGTCGAGTTTATCGTCGAAGCGGACGGCAAAGTCGTGATGGTGTCTGCGACAGTAGACGTGCGCGAGTTGAAGGGGCTGCTCGCTCCGGCTCCGCGGCGAGTATCGCTTGACGAAATGGAGACGGCGATTCGCCGGCGTGCGGCGCGGCGATGATCGGAATCGATACGAACGTCCTCGTGCGATACCTCGTGCAGGACGAACCCGAGCAGGCAAGAAAGGCCACCCGGTTCATCACTAACGAGTGCTCGTCGGAGGATCCGGGATTCATCAACCGAATCGTGCTGTGCGAATTAGTCTGGGTGCTGGAGACGGCCTACGGCTATGCGCGTGAGCAGGTGTCTCAGGCGCTGGAGAAGATTTTACGCACGGCCCAGTTCGAGATCGAAGACCATCAGGAGGCGTGGTCGTCGTTGCGGGAATATCAGAATGGCGCCGACTTCGCCGATTCTCTTATTGCCGCCGTTAATCGTCGTCACGGCTGCGAGCGAACCGTGACGTTCGACCGGAAAGCCGGGCGGCGGACCGGCTTTGCTTCCTTGAACCGAGAGAAGCTGTCGCGGCTGTAGCCCATCACCCGGCACGCCGCCGACACATTGCCGAGCTGCTTCGCCAGCTCCAACAGCCCCAGCCTCGCCCCGATTACCTTCTGCTCCTGTGTGATTGTCCTCGCTTCCTCTTTAAAAACCCGAGGACCTTGCCACCATCGTCAGATTAAGTATTGGCTTTTACAGATGAGTGTGTTGGCGGCGGCGACGATGTAACCGTGCATCCGGACTCGGTCGCGTCCGCGGTAGCGAGTTTTGCGCAGGCCGCCGAAAGGTCTTCATCCAGCCGAACGTTTTCCTCGATCCGCTTTCGGATCCGTTGGCTGATAGCATAACCCGGCTGCCGCGCGGTCCGCGTATCGAGCGCGGAACCACCCGCCCGCGCGTGGTTCCGCGGTGGCTTCGTCGCCTCCTGTCGGGCACTCAAGCGCATTCCGCTTCAGCATCGGCCGCTGCCGCCTCTCACTCACCGCGCATCGGCCATTTCCTCCTCAACCTCGATTACCCACTCTGGCAAATTATAGCCGAGTGAAATTCAGGCGTTTGTCAACAGCCTATTGCTGCCGGGTGGCAGTTTACATCAGGCAACGGCCGATGAACCGATACCAAAAATTGTGAGTGACTGTGCCCCTGGCCCGCTTTTATGCGAAGCCGGGTGGGTTTGAAATATATGAAATCCGTCCTCAGCGTCGCCCGAGTGAGTAAAACTCATCGTTTGGGCGAATATCGCCGAGATTGGCGAGGCGATTCGACATCGCAAAGAACGCCGCA
>JAJPIG010000028.1 GCA_021324855.1 Pseudomonadota bacterium
ACCTCATCGAAACCTGGCTCGACTACAAAATGTCCCGCGAGGTCAGCCAGATCCGCCTCCGCCCACATCCCTACGAGTTCGCCCTCTACTACGACGCCTGAACGGGAGCCGCGCTTGATGACAACGGGGACGGGTTTATCGCCCGTCCCCGTTTTTTATGGCAGCAGCGAATGTTCCGCGCGCGATCGCGATGCCGCTACGGATTGCCGTTTTGGCCGCTGCGAGCCTCGAGCCGCGCAAGTCGTTCTTCGAAACGCCGATTCTCCTCACGCAGCTTGTCGATCTCGGCGCGCATCCGGCTGGTCTCTTCGCTGCGCGTGCGACCTTCCACGATCGCGGTCGCTGCTTCGCTCGCCCGCCGCCTGACTCGACCGTCAAGGTCCTGCTGTTCAAGCCGCCGGAGCGCGTCGAGCGCCCGCGGATCGCCGATTTGTTCGAGCGCGCCGGGAATTCTCAACCGCATCATGAACTCACGATCCTCCGCGAGCGGCATCAAACGATCGAGAATCTCTGCGCGGCGGCTCTGGCTGAGCTCCGCAAGTTTCGCCATCGCGCCGGCCGCGGCGACGCGGACTCGCGGCGGACGACCGTACGGGATCATTTCGCGCGCAATGTCAATCGCCCGCTCGTCACGCAGCTCGGCCATCGCGGAGAGCGCATGCGTGGCAATCACATGCTGATGCGAGGGCCGATCCATCACGGAGCGCAAAACGTCAAAAGCCCGCCCATCGCGCGTCTTTCCCAGCGCGAGCGCCGCTTCGGCTTCGACCAGATAACTCGCATCGCCGCGTTTGAGAAGCTCGATGAGCGCAGATGCGGCCTCCGCTCGCTCGCGAAATTCGCCCAGCGCACGCACCACGGCGCGGCGCGCCTTCGGATGCGCAACCGACAGCCCCTCGAGCAATGCGTCCATCGCCGCGTCGGTGCGGATCGCGCCGAGCGCGCCGGCGGCATCAGCCTGAACGCCCCAGAAGCGATCGTTGAGCAGCGCGGTCTTGAGCGCCGCGACTGCGGCCGCGCTGCCGTCCTTGCCGAGCTCGCTCGCCGCTTCGCCGCGACTGATCGCCTCCGGCGCGTGCTTGAGCACGGTTTCAAGCGCTTCACGCGAGCGTTTGTGCTTGACGGTCTTGAGCAGGTCATGAGCAGGATCGAAGCGCACTGCCTTGGGCGCCTTTGCCAACGGGAAGTGAAACGTATGCTCGCGGCGAACGATCTCAACCTGATGCCGCGTCTCGCCGCCGTCGGCGTCCATCAGCGCGATCACCGCCGGAAATCGAAACAGCGGCGTCGTCGCGTTCACCTGATGCGTCTGCTTGATCGCGACGCTCGCGAGCTTGCGCTGGTCGTCGTAGGAGCTCGTGATTTCGAGCTCCGGATGGCCCTCTTTGTACACCCATTGATCGAAGAACCAGTCGAGGTTGCGACCGGTGGTTTCCTCGAATGCGCGCTGCAAGTCCTGCGTAATTACGTTCTGGCCGCGATGGCGGGTGCAGTAGTGGTTGAGCGATTTGAAAAACAGTGCATCGCCGAGCAGGCGGCGCAGCATATGCAGCACGAGCGCGCCCTTTTCATAGAGAAAACGATCGAACAACTCGATCGGCGCGCGATAGCGGTTGTAAACGATTGGCCGGCGATAATGTTGCGAATCTTCGCTGAAATAGTTCGCCCGGTCCTGACGCAGATTCCATGCGAACTCGTCCGCGCCGAGATTCTCCTCGCACCACAGCGCCTCGAAGTAGGTCGCGAAGCCCTCGTTGAGCCAGGCATGCGACCAATCGCGGCAGGTCACGAGGTCGCCCCACCATTGATGCGCCAATTCGTGGGCGACCAGCGGATCGCTGGAAAAATCGAGATGCGCGCGCTCATCGTGGAGCGTGTCGGCAGTTTGGGTGGTGGCTGAAGTGTTCTCCATCCCCCCGAAAATGAAATCAGTAACGGCGACCTGCGAATATTTCGCATACGGATACGGCACGCCGATGATGCGTTCATAAAACTGGATCATGCGCGGCGTGTTTCCGAACGCGCGCCGCGCATCGTCCTCGCGTCCCGGATGAACGTAGTAGAGCACTGGGACGTCCCCAGCCTGATCGCGGATCTCGACGAACTCGCCCGCCGCGAGCGTGATCAGATACGCTGAGTGCGGAACATCCTGCCGCCAATGAAAGGTGCGCGTGTCCGGCAATGGTCCGGGAGTCGTCGCAACCAGCGCACCGTTCGAGATCGCCGTGAAACGCGACGGCGTCGTGACGATTACTTCGCTGGTCGCTTTATCGTTCGGATAGTCATAGCACGGAAACCAATAGCGGCTGTCTTCATCCTCGCCTTGCGTCCACGCCTCGATCGGCTTGTCGGGATAGGCGGCATCGGGCCCGACGAAATAGAGTCCGCGCCGCGGCTGGACCGCCGCATAATCAATCGCGATCTCGAGCTCTGCGCCCGCTTTGATCAGAGTCTCGAACATCACAGAGAGCTTGCCGTCGTCGACCGAGAATTCGACCGGGTGGCCGTTCGCGCGCACCGCATTAATTTCGAGCTCGGCCGCGTCAAATTCGAGCCGCAAAAGATTGTCGACGATCGCAGTCAGGCGATGGGTCGCCGTCCCGCTTATTGCGCGTCGGCCAAAATCGAGCGTCAGTTCGAGCTTGATATGCCGGATGTCGGCCTGCCGATCGCGCGGCCATTGCGGCTCAACGTGATCGGGTTGAAATGGACGCCGACCGGCGACATTACTGCCGAAGGCCTCGCGATCGCCGAGCTCGGCGGCAAGCTGATCGAGAAATCGGGGTTTGTGCATGAAGAGTCATCGTAAAGAGCCGACGGATGCACGCGCAACCGGCTCGCCCTTGATGAGCAGGCAATAGATACGCGAGGCCGTTACGCTGACGAGCAGAAGAAGCGAGTCGGAAGTTCACTGGCTCCTCGCGCCTCGAACGGCCCTGACTTTGGATTATTGCAAAATTCATTGAATCGCCGTCACCCGAAATCGAACGCAAATCGCGGGGTGGCGTGGAACTGTCGCATTGATCAGGAATCGATTGGTGGACGCACCTGGACTCGAACCAGGGACCTCTTGCATGTGAGGCAAGCGCTCTAACCGGGCTGAGCTATGCGTCCACCGGGTACCGCGATTATCGCGCCGGCCTGCATTTTCAGCAAGAGCGCCGAACATCGGGCGGCAGCGCGATTACTTTGACGGCTGGTTTGCGCCGGTTTCGAGTTGATGGCCCAGCAGGTCGAGCAACTTTTCCGCCGGCGCGCGCGCGACCTCGACCTGTGAAAAACCGGCCGCCGCGGCATGTCCACCGCCGCCGAAGGCGCGCGCCAGCGCTGAGAGGTCGACCTCGCAATCGGCGCTCCGCCGCAGGCTCACGCCCTGGCTTCGCAGATCGAACAGCGCGATCACCGTCCGGACGCATCCGGCGTAGAGTTCCGCCGCTACCTCGCTGCTATAGCCGAAACAGCAGGCGGCGCGCAGCTTGAGTCCGATGCCCAGCTCCCGCTCGACCATCGTGGCCCGTGCGATCTCCCCGCTATAAGCCATCGCCGCGCGCCCGGCTTCGAGCGCGGCGCGCAGCTTGCGCGTCATCCGCGGCTCTTCAAGTCGCATGATTTCACGATACGACTCGATTCCGCCGAGCGTCTGGACGGCGAGCGCCCAGTCGCCCGATTCGGGCAACTTATGGACCCAGCGATCGTGATCGTCAGCGATCGCAGCAAACGGCGCGAAGCTTTCGAATTTTCGCCGTCGCGCTGAATCGAGCGAGCGCGCCCTGCCCTTCAGATAGTTAAAAGTCAGCCGTGCGGCTGAATATCGCTCCGAGAGCACCCGGCCCTTGAACGCCACCTTGAATTCCGGCGCTTTGGCACGCGAGACCGCCGTGCGATGATGATCTATCCAGTAGATCTGCATGCCGTCGCGCGCGAGCGCGTTCAAATGTTCGCCGGTCGCGGTTGAGGTCCACGACAAATCGGTGATCCAGAGTTCGTCGGGGCCGCCTTCGTTGCGGGGAAGGATCGCCGAGAGCGTGCGATCGCTGTCCTGATTGGCGGCCAACGCGGTCCGAATCTTTTCGCCGGAATAAAAGCGGGCAACCGACGCCGCCGCCATCACGCCGTCGAGGCAGGAGGGGCCGTGGCTTACAATCTGAATCGTCCTGCGTCGCTCCGCGCCCATCACGCTCGATTCTAGTTGATTCGGCTGTCAACGACGACTCGCAATCCGATCGGGGTCTGGATGAAGCCCATCGGCGACCGTGCTAGATTGCACATGATTCGAGCCTCCTCTGGGACCCGGCTGGAGTTCGCTGCAGAGTTGGAGACCCATTGATTCCGCGCATCCTCGACCGCTCCGCGCACCCAATCTCCCGGCGCGACATCGATCCCAATGTCCTCAAGGTATTGTATCGCCTGGCCGGCGCCGGCCATCTCGCCTACCTGGTCGGCGGCAGCGTGCGCGACCTGATGCTGGGGCGGCGTCCCAAGGACTTCGACATCGCAACTTCCGCGCATCCGCATCAGGTGCGCGCATTGTTCCGCAACTCGCGTCTTATCGGCCGGCGCTTTCGGCTCGTACATGTCTTCTTCGGACCGCAGAACATCGAGGTGGCGACCTTCAGGCGCCGCAGCGAAGACACCGTCGATGACGGCGAGTTGCTGATCCGCCACGACAACACCTTCGGCACTCCGGAGGAGGATGCATTTCGGCGCGACTTCACGGTGAACGCGCTCTTCTACGACATCCGGACATTCCAAGTGATCGATTACGTCGGCGGCGTCGCTGATTTGCGGGCGCGAATCGTGCGCACGATCGGCGATCCAGAGATCAGGCTGCGCGAGGATCCGGTGCGGATGATTCGCGCGCTCAGGCTGTGTGCGCGGTTCGATTTCGAGCTTGAGCCCGCGACCGAGGCGGCGATTCGCGCGTATCGCGACGAGTTGCGCAAGACCTCGATGGCGCGGCTGGTCGAGGAGACTTACCGGACGCTCGGCATGGCCGGCGGGGCGCGCGCGCTCGAATTGATGCGCGACTTCGGTCTTATCGATTTGCTTCTGCCGCATCTCGGTGAACATCTCCGCCTGGAGTTATCGGAAGCCGGCCGTTCGCGAACTGCGCTCAACGTCGCCGCGCTGGAGCGCGCAACCGGGGCGGGAGCCGCTGCCGACCGCGCTTTGTTGCTGTCGGCGCTCTATCTCGATTTCTATCTGGCCCATCCCGAGCTTCATTCCGGCGACGCGATGCGCCGGGTGATAGCCGAACTGCGGATGCGGGGCTTTGCCCGGAGCGACACGGAGCGGATGCGGCTGATCCTCGATGCGTTTCCTCATCTGCTCGCTCCAACGCGGCGGACGCTCAGGATCGCGCGGCGGCCGTACTTCGCCGAGGCGCGAACATTTTACGAACTGATGGCGCCCAACTACGGCGGCGCGCCGGTGGAGCTCGACCGCATCGCGAGTGGTGCGACGCATGCCACTGGCGGCGCCCGGCCCGGCGGCATACCTGGCCGACGGCGCAGGCGGCGTCCGCGCCGCCGTCGCCGCCGGCCATCGATGGCCGCGCAGGCCGGGCACGGCGCGGCGGCGTCGGGCTCTTTTGCCGCCGGCCCGGACGGGCCGGCGGCAAAAGAGCCCGACTGAACAGGCCATGCCGCCGCTCAGGCAACCGAACCAGTTCCATGCCTTGTCCGGTCCGCGCCTATCGATTAGTTTTCGGTTGCAGCTTTTACGGCGCTTTCGACGCCAATCTCATCTGAGCGAGGACAGCCCTTGGCAGCAAGCAGCTTGCGCACTGACAAAATCTGGATGGACGGTGGAATGGTTCCTTACGACGAGGCCAACATCCACGTCCTGACCCACAGCCTCCACTATGGCCTCGCGGTTTTCGAAGGAATGCGCTGCTACAAATGCGCCGATGGACGCTCCGCGATTTTTCGCGGCCGCGAGCATATTCGACGTTTGTTCGAGTCCGCACTGATCCTCGAAATGAAGATCCCGTTTTCGCCCGAGGAGCTGCTCAAAGCCTCCGCGGAAATCGTGCGGATCAACAAGCTCGAAGAATGCTACATCCGGCCCATTGCCTTCTATGGCGAAGGCGAAATGGGCCTCTCGGCCCGCGGCAACAAGGTGCGCGTCGCCATCGCGGCCTGGCCATGGGGCGCCTATCTGGGCGACGATGCGGTCAAACAGGGTGTGCGGCTCAAGACCTCATCGTTTGTGCGCTTTCATCATAATTCCCTCATGCCGCACGCCAAAGCTTCGGGCCAATATATCAACTCGATTCTCGCCGGCTACGAAGCGCGCCGCAGCGGCTATGACGAGGCGCTGCTGCTTGACGTCGAGGGCTTCGTCGCGGAAGGCAGCGGCGAGAACGTCTTTATCGTGCGCGATGGCAAGGTGCGAACTCCGCCGGTCAGCTCGATTCTGCCGGGCATCACGCGCGACGCAGTCATCAAGCTGATGCGGCGCAGCGGGATCGAAGTCACCGAGGAACTTTTCCCACGCGATGCGGTTTATATCGCGGATGAGGCGTTTATGACAGGCACCGCGGCTGAGGTCACGCCGGTGCGCGAAGTCGACGATCGTCCGATCGGCAACGGACGTCCCGGCCCGATCACGGTTAAGTTGCAGGAGATGTTCCGCGCCGCACTCCGCGGACAGGATGCCAACTGTCGCGAATGGCTCTACTACATCTCATAAGAGTAGGAGGCTGAGATGAGACTCACTTTTACGATCATTGGAATAATGCTGATCGTTGCTGCAGGTCTGATCCCACTGCTCCTCGCTCCAGGCAAAGCCAACGCTGCGCTGCTGAAGCCGGGCGAAACGGCGCCGGATTTCTCGACGCAGATGGTGGTCGGAGATCAGGTTCAGCCCGTAAAGCTCTCGGATTTCCGCGGCAAGACGGTCATTCTCTATTTCTATCCCAAGGACGATACGCCCGGATGCACGAAGGAAGCGTGCGCCTTCCGCGATGGCTATGCGCGCTTTCAGCAGGCCGGATTGGTCGTGCTCGGATGCAGCGTCCAAGCGGCCGACTCGCACAAGGCGTTTATTAAAAAATACTCAATCCCCTTTCCACTGCTGCTCGATCCCGACAAGAAGATTGCAAAGGCGTATGGAGCCGCGAACGGCATTCCGGTGCTGGGACTCGATGGCCGTATCACTTACGTGATCGACGGGCAGGGCAAAATCGAGAAGGTCTACCCGAAGGTTGACCCTTCCCGACATGCCCAGCAAATCCTCGAGGCGCTGAATGTTCCCTCGCAGTCTTCGGCCGCTCAGGCGGCGAGCGTCGCCCCCGCAGGCCAGCCCAAGCCTGCCAACTGATATTGCTGCGCAGTTCGCCCCGGCCCCGCAGGCGGGCGCAGGGGCGGATTTCTGTCCGCACGACGGAAGTGCTAGATCCGAATGCTGGGACGCATCGAGGCAGGCAGGCGGGCTCCCCGATGAAGAAATTCATACGATGCGGCAAGCTGTTCGACGGCGCTAATCCTGCGATCTACTCCGATCAAACCCTAGTGGTCGAGCCGGATGGAACCATCGGATTCGTTGGACCATCGCATGCGGCTCCGCGGCCCGAGAGCGGCGACGAGACGATTGATTACTTCCAATGGTTCGTGATGCCGGGGATGATCGACGCGCATGTCCATCTTTCCTACGGCAACACGCAAAGCGCGGAACAGATCGATCTCTACTCGCCGGTTGAATTTCGCGCGCTTCGCGGTCTCGAAGGCGCGCAGCGGATGCTCGCGGCGGGCTACACCGGTATAGCCGATCCCTCAACCACGGGCCTCGTCTCGCTCGCGATTCGTGACGCAATCGACGCCGGCCTGTTCGTTGGACCACGCATCAGCACCGCAGGCCGCGCGATCCTGACCGCGCAAGGTGTCGACTATTTCTACCCGCGATGGGTCCGGATGCCCGAACATTCCGTCGGTTTCCTGATGCGGGATGTAAGCGAAGGGATAGCGGAAATTCGCCAGGAAATTAAGGACGGCGTCGATTTCATCAAGCTTGCTGTGGATGGCGACCAGTTGGTTGCTGGCACCGGCCTGATTTCCGGGATGACCCAGGAGGAAGTTACCGCCCTCGTCAGCGAGATCCATCGCCTCGGCCGCAAGGTCGCCGTCCACGCGCGCGGCGCGGAAGGGATTCGTTATGCCGCTCGCGCCGGAGTCGATTTCATCCTGCACGCCTCCTGGATGGACGAGGAAGGCCTCGAATGGGCGCTTAAGAATAAGTGCGCTCTATGTCCCACGCTCAGCCTGATTATCAACACTATCGAGTTCACGCGCCCCGCTGATCCCGCCTACGCATTCGTTCCCGCCCAACAGCGCGAGCTCGAAGCAGCGATAGAAAACTTGAGCCGCGCAAAAGCCGCCGGCGTCCCCTTCATGGTCGGCAGCGAGGCGGGATTCGCGGTGACTCCATATGGCGAATGGCCGGCGCGCGAGCTTGAATATTACGTTAAGTACCTCGGCTTCACGCCGGCTGAGGCGTTGATCAGCACGACCGCCGTCAATGCCCGTATCTTGCGCGACAGCGATCGGCTGGGCACGCTCGCGCCGGGTAAGCTCGCGGACCTGATCGCGATCGATGGCAACCCGCTCGACGACATCACGATTCTTCAGGATCGCAGTCGCATCAAGGCGATTCGCATCGCCGGGGAACCGGTTTCAGTGGCGCTGAACGATCGTCCGCGGCGCACCTGGTACGAAACCGGCGCGCGCTTTTGGGAAGAGGTCTACACGCGCGATCGCGTTAATCGCCGCTGAGTTCGCTTGTCGTTCGCTCCATCTTCTGTCAAGAAAGATGCCCAACTATTAAACAATGCGGCTGAGGTCCCGATCCGGGGACTCTCCGCGTGCCTTATTTGCCGAATGGAGAGAGGCATCGATGCGTCTGCGGAAACTCGTTATCCGCCTTATCAACCTAAGTCTTGTGCCAGCGATCATCACGATCGCCGTCGAATCGGCGAATGCCGCTGATGATGCCTCCAAGATAAACGGCGCCGATACCTGCTGGGTGCTTGTTTCGGCCGCCCTCGTCCTTCTGATGACTACGCCCGGACTCGCGCTTTTCTACGGTGGGATGGTTCGGCGCAAGAATGTGCTCTCAATCCTGATGCATAGCTTCATCCTGGCTGCGATGGTCACTGTGCAATGGATCCTGTTCGGTTACAGCCTGGCCTTCTCACCCGGCTCGGCCATCGTCGGCGGACTCGGATGGCTCGGGCTGCACGGCGTGAGCGCAACGCTTCCCAATCCCGACTATGCCGCGACGATCCCGCATCAGGCCTACATGGCGTTCCAGTGCATGTTCGCGGTCATCACGCCGGCGCTAATCACCGGTGCGTTCGCCGAGCGCATTTCGTTCGGCGGTTTCATCCTTTTCAGCCTGCTGTGGACGACGCTGATCTACGATCCGCTCGCGCATTGGGTTTGGTCGCCCGCCGGTTGGCTCCATCAGCTTGGCGCGCTCGACTTCGCAGGAGGCACCGTCGTGCACATCTCTTCAGGAATTTCGGCGCTCGCGTCTGTCCTGGTGATCGGACGGCGCCGCGGATTCATGCGCGAGCCGATGCCGCCGCATAATCTGCCTCTGACTCTGATGGGTGCAGGACTGCTGTGGGTCGGATGGTTCGGATTCAATGCCGGCAGCTCGCTCGCCGCGAACGGGCTTGCCGTGTCGGCCTTCGTCGCGACGCACGCGGGCGCGGCGGCCGCCGCGCTCGGCTGGATGCTCGCGGAATGGACGATGACCGGCAAGCCAACCGTACTCGGCGCAGCCAGCGGAATCGTCGCCGGCCTGGTTGCGATCACGCCCGCCTCGGGCTACGTGGCGCCGATCCCGGCTTTGATCATCGGGTTCGTCGCTGGCGGGCTCTGCTTCATGGCGGTGCGGATGAAGACGCGCTTCGGCTACGACGATGCGCTCGACGTGGTCGGTGTGCACGCCGTCGGCGGCATCTGGGGCGCGCTCGCGACGGGCCTGTTCGCCGAAGTTGCGGTGAATGCGAATGGCGCCAACGGATTGCTGTTCGGCAATCCGCGCCAGTTACTGATCCAGGCCGCGGCGGTCAGCGCGAGCATCGCGCTCGCGTTCGTCGGCAGTTTGATTTTGCTCAAGGTCGTCGATGCGCTCGTCGGGTTGCGCGCTTCCGATGAGGACGAAGTGATGGGCCTCGATCTCAGCGAACACAACGAATCCGCCTACGCGCTGGAGGCGTAAGACGGCGTCAGCCTTCGCGTTCAGCCGGACTCATGAAAATCGCCACTTATAATGTTAACGGGATCACCAGCCGATTACCGGTACTGATGCGATGGCTCGCCGAAACGAAGCCCGACGTCGCCTGTCTTCAGGAGCTGAAAGCGCCGCAGGAGAAATTTCCGATCGAAGCGATCCGCGATGCCGGCTACGGCGCGATCTGGCACGGCCAGAAGAGCTGGAACGGCGTCGCCATCCTGGCGCTCGGTTCCGATCCGGTCGAGCGTCGCCGCAGCTTGCCGGAAGATCCGGAAGACACGCACAGCCGCTACATCGAAGGGGTCGTCAACGGAGTCATCGTCGGATGTCTATATCTTCCCAACGGCAATCCCGCCCCCGGGCCGAAGTTTGACTACAAACTCCGATGGCTCGCGCGTTTGACGAAGCATGCCGAAGCGTTGCTGGCAGAGAACGCGCCCGTCGTTCTGGCCGGCGACTACAATGTCATCCCGACCGAACTTGATGTGTACAAGCCGGAAAGCTGGATCGATGATGCGTTGTTCCGGCCGGAGGTGCGTGAAGCCTTCGCCCGCTTGATCGCGTTGGGCTGGACCGATGCGGTTCGAAAGCTGCATCCCGGCGAACGCATCTACACTTTCTGGGATTATTTCCGAAACCATTGGAACCGCGACGCCGGCTTGCGCATCGATCACTTGCTGCTCAGTCCGGCGCTGGCTCCGTCGCTGGTCAGCGCCGGCGTCGATCGCGAGGTGCGCGGTTGGGAGAAAACCAGCGATCACGCTCCGACCTGGGCAACCATCGAATTAGCTTTCACGTGACGCCCGAGGTTTGCGATTCCGTTTGACAGATTCGCACGGGAGCATATAGGTAGCTTGAACTGCGCTCCTGTTTAGAGACCGGAAAGGCGCGTCTGTAGTGCGCTCGAAGGGGTGATCTGGTCGGTCCGCTCAACCGGGCTTTCTTCATCCGGACACATCAGATATCCGAGTCGCAAACATCTCCGACTGCGCGAACTTTTGAGCAATTTGTGATCGGTTCGAAAGGGAGGGACTCATGAACGCGCGTCAATTATGCGTCTGGATGCTGTTAGGCACGGGGGCAGTGCTTGCGTTTGGGGAGGGCGGCGATTTCGACGTGCCGGCGCTGCTCCTGAGCTGCTCACTCTGCTACAGCATCGGTCGATTTCACGGGCGGCGATCCGCAGCTCGCCAGGCGCTCAAGATATGGACGATCTATGAATCGTCCGTCGGGAGAAGCTCACGCCCGGGCTCTGTCGCCGTCGTCAAGCCATTGTCGGGCGCTTCGTCTGCAGTGCTGAACACGCCTGGGCCGCCTCAGGACAGAGCTCCGGCGTGGGAAAATGCGATCGCGAGCGAAATGGTCCGATGATTCCCGCGCATGGTGCGATGCTCCCGCTTCCACGGAACTGACGGAAACACGGCCTCGCCTGCGCACTCATTTAGTGCAGCGTCGCTTCGAGTTGATTGGCGCGGGTCTGCAGATAGGCCGCTTCCTGCCAGTAGTAGAGCGCGCTCTCGTGGTCGCCGGAGCGCTGCGCGGCATCGCCCCGCTCGCGGCAGTCGTCAGCCTGCGCGCGCAACGCGACGATCTGATGGCGCGCCGAGTCCTGTCCCCATCGCATCGGATTAAGGCTCGCACACGAAGCGCATCCGCAGAGCGCAACCGATACGATCAGAAGGAGCATCCAGCGGAACATGAGGTTCAATCTTACATTCTGAGTGAGCGACGCTGAGCTATTGCTGCATCACGCGGAAGATGAGCGGCGCCGCCTCCGTCATGATTTCGCTGATGATCTCAGAGAGCGGCTTGCCCGGAGTCGCGAGCTTGGTGACAAGCGAACGCATCACGGTCAGGTAGTGGCCGCGGGTTTCGGCGCTGATGGTGAGCAGCCGGTCGTTCTCCATCACCTCGATAAACTGGCGATGAAGCTCGAAGACCTCGAGATCGCGCGGCGGAGGCGGCGCCGCTTCGAGATGCGAGTTTCGCGAGGTGCGCTTCCCGCGCGTCCGCTTGCCCGCGGCAGATGACGTCTTTTTGAATGTGCGTTTCTTCGGCGGCATCGATTTCAGGATTCCCGGTGTTTTTCGCCGCTGCGAAATTAGCAGGCGGCGCTCAGAACAGGTAGCGGCGAGTGTTGATGCTGATCAGCACGCCCATCGCCGCCATCATCGCGATCAGCGACGAACCGCCGTAGCTCACCAGCGGTAGCGGGATGCCGACGACCGGCAGCATCCCGGTCGCCATCCCCATGTTGATCGCGACCTGCCAAAAGACCATCGCGGTAATGCCGCCGGCAAGCAGCGCGCCGAAGCGATCGCGGGCATGCCGTGCGACCCATACGCCGCGCGCGATCACGAGCACATACAGGCCCATCAACAACATCGAACCGGCGAAGCCGAACTCCTCGGCGAAAACCGCGAAGATGAAATCGGTGGTCTGTTCAGGCAGGAAGTTGAGCCGCGCTTGCGTGCCCTTGAGAAAGCCCTTGCCGAGCTCGCCGCCCGAGCCGATCGCGATCTCCGACTGGATGATGTGATAGCCGCTGCCGAGCGGATCGGAGTGCGGATCGAGGAAGCTCACCAGCCGCTCGCGCTGATAAGGCTTCATGTAATGCCATGCGACCGGCGCCGCGAGCACAGCGGCCATCGCCAACACGGTGAGCGTGCGCCAGTTGAGTCCGCCGACGAACAGCAGCGTCGCCGTGATCAGGACCATGGTCAGCGCGGTGCCAAGGTCCGGCTGTTTCAGCACCAATCCGACCGGCACGGCCATCAGGAGCCCTGGTACGATCATGTGCTGCAGCCGCCATCCGCCTTTCGGCGGCTCCTCACGGAGATAGCGCACGAGCACGAGCACGAGCGCGAGCTTGGCAAGTTCGGAGGGTTCGAGATGAATCACGCCAAGATTGATCCAGCGCCGCGAGCCACCGGTGGAGTGGCCGGCGACAGCGACCGCCGCCAGCAGTCCGAGCGTCACCGCATAGAGCGGATAGGCGTACGCGCCGAGCACGCGATAATCGAAAAAAACCGCGCCGACCATGAACAGCATCCCGATCGCGATCCAGGTGAGCTGATGAATCACGAGCGGATCGAGCGCGTGATGTGGTCCCTGGTAGGTCGCGCTCAGCACGCTTACGACGCCGATCGCGGCGAGACAGAGCGACAGCCCGAAGAGCGTCCAATCGAAATGGAGCACCAAGCGGCGGTCGATGGCCGCCATCGGAATCAGTCCTCCCGTTGATCGCTCGCGTCGGCCTGAATTTGCGGATGAGCCGGCGCGGCGGAGGGCGTAGTCGGCAGACCGGCAGGATAGAGCGCGAAGAATTTTTCCAGCACGTCCCGCACACCCGGCGCGGCCGCGCTGCCGCCGTGGCCGCCGTGCTCGATGATCGCCGCAACCGCGATCCGGGGATGATCCTTGGGCGCGAACGCGATGAACCAGCCATTGTCGCGCTCTGCCGCGGACATGTTCTTTTCATCGATCCGCACGCCCTGCTTCTCCGCGACCACCTGTGCAGTGCCGGTCTTGCCGCACACCACGATGTTCGGCAGGGCCGCCTTATGAGCGGTGCCGCCCGGTCCGTTGACCACGTCGCACATCGCGTCGCGGATGAAATCGAGATCGACCGGATTAAGCGGCAGCCGCCGCTCGACTACGGGAGGATAACTTTGGACGGGCGAGCCGTCGGGTGCGATGACCTCCTTGACGAACTGCGGCTTGTAGCGGATGCCGCCGTTGGCGACCTCTGCTGCGACCTGCGCCATCTGGATCGGCGTGACGCTTACGTAGCCCTGGCCGATCGCGACCGAGAGCGTCTCCGCCGGATACCATCGCTCGCCGTAGCGCTTGCGCTTCCATTCGCTGGACGGAATGATGCCGGTCTTTTCGTTGGCGAGGTCGATGCCGGTTTTATAGCCGAGGCCGAGTGCATGCGCCCATTCAGCGATGCGATCGACGCCGAGCCGCTCACCGACCTGGTAGAAATAGACGTCGCACGATTCGACGATCGCGCGATGCAGCGACAGTGTGCCGTGCCCCTGCTTGCGCCAGCATCGATATTCGCGGTTTCCGTACCACATCCCGCCCGGGCAGTTGTAGGTCGTGGACGGGGTAAGCGTATGGTCCTGCAGCCCGGCGATCGAATCGACAATCTTGAAGGTCGAGCCGGGCGCATAAATTCCCTGGATCACACGGTTCTCCAGCGGGTGGCTGGGATCGGTCATCAGGCGGCGCCAGTTGGCGGGGCTGATGCCGCCGGTGAAGATGTTGGGGTCGAAGGCCGGATGCGACGCCATCGCGATGATATAGCCGGTGTTGGGATCGATCGCGATGAGCGCGCCGGACTGCGGCCCCAGCGCTTGCTCGGCGGCCTGCTGCACGTCGAAATCGATCGTTAGCACAACACCGTCGCCGGGCTGTTCAGGAATCTCGCGCAGCAGGCGCAGTCGGCGGCCGACCGCATCGACTTCGATTTCCTGGCCGCCCGCGCCGCCGCGCAGAAAATTCTCCCATCCGCGTTCGAGTCCGAACTTGCCGATCTGATCGCCGTTCTCGTAGCCAACGAGATGCCGCAGATCGTTGCGCGTCACCTCGCCGACATAGCCGAGCAGATGGGCCGCCATCTCGCCGTACAAATAATGACGCCGCGGCGTCACCTGCAGGCTCACGCCGGGCAGTTCGAGCTGATGCGTCTCGAGCGCCACCACCTGGTTCCAGTTGAGATGCTCTTCGACCGTGATCGGCTCGTAAGCCGGCCGCTCATCATCCTCAGCCTGCTGCAAGCGAACCGCGATGTTGCTGCCGCCAAGAAGCTTCTCGAGCCGCTCAATGGTATCGGAAAGATCTTCGGTGTCCTCCGGAACGACAACCGCATCGAATGACGGCACTGTATCGACCAAAGGCCGATGATGCCGATCGAAGACCAGACCGCGGAGCGCAGGCAGGCGGCGAAGCCGAATCCGGTTGCGATCGGCAAGCTCGGCGAGACTCTGATGCTGAACGACCTGGAGATAGTAAAGCCGGCCGGCGATGATTGTAAGTACGACGGCGATAAGGACCGACAGCCCGGCCATCCGCAACTCGAGCCGCGGCACTGCCTGATCCTTGCGCGAAGAACGAAACTTCATGTGAGCCAGCGCCTGCCCGACTTATTATCCTCGCGCCGGCCGGTGGCGAGCAATCCAAGTACTTTCTTGCCCCGCGCCATCGCGGCAAAGACCAGCGGGGCCAAAAGCGCGCTAACCGCGGCCTGGCCGAACAACGTGCGCATCAGCGCGGGATTGCCGGTCAGGCCGGCGAGCCCGGAGCTGATCGCGATGCTGCCGAGATCCTTAATGATAACGCCGACGAATACCGCCACCACCCCGACGATCACGTTGGTCACAAGCAGTTGTGTCGACAGCTCATATGCAAGCAGGAAAACCAGGGTGATCATGAAAGCATTGAGGCCGATCTGCGTGCCCGAGAAGGCATCGATCGCATAGCCCATCACGAACGCCATCAGCGCGGCGATCGCGCTATGGTGCCGCATCCCGAGATCAACCGCGAGGATCAACACCAAGTCGGGGACGAACGGCCCCAGCGGCAGCCAATACGGCAGCATTGTCTGAAGGGCGAGCGCGGCCAGCGTGGCGGCGGCAAATAGTAGAACCAACCGCGCCACCCCGTCAGCCCTGATCCTGCGCGACGACCCTTGGCGGCGGCTCGATTACGACCAGCACCTGCTCGAGCCGCCGAAAATCCACCGCCGGCGCGACCAACACGTTGACGAAGAGCCCGGGCCCCTGGCGCTCGACGCGGCTGATCTCACCGATCAGCAGGCCGCGCGGAAACGTGCCGTCGAGACCCGAAGTCACCACTGAATCGCCGGGCCGGACGTCGGCCGTGCGGCCGACATACTTCATCGTGAGCCCGTCATCGACGACCCCGGCAACGATTCCGCGCACCCGCGAGCGTTGATCGAAGGCGTCGAGCGCGGCGTTGTGATCGTCGATCAGCAGCACGCGCGAGGAGGTCGGGCTTACCGCGATCAACTTGCCGACCACGCCTTCATTGGATAGCACCGCCATCCCGGCGCGCACCCCATCCCGGGAGCCGGCGCCGAGAATCAAGGTGCGCGAGAGCCCGGTCGCATCGCTGCCGATGACGTTGGCCGCGATCGCGCGCATCCCGAGTGCTTCGCGCAATCCGAGCAGTTCGCTCAGATGGCGATTCTCAATTTCGAGTTCCGTCAGGCGGGCGCGTTCGTTCTGGAATTTGGCAAGCTCGGCGCGCAGCTTCTGGTTTTCGCGCTGGACCTGCACGAGCGCAATGTAGTCATGCCAAAAATCGTGCGCCGCTTCGACCAGATGGGAACTCGAGCTCTGAACCGGGCTCAGCACACCCATCAGGATCTCGTTTGGCCGCGCCGCCTGATCGCGCGGGCGCACGCCGGTGGTCAGCATATGGGCGGACAAAAGCAACAGCAGACCGCTGGTGAGAACTACACGGTTGCGCCATAGAAACGAGGAATTCACCTTGATGCTCCCGGAGCGGGAGCCTTAGGCCCGATGCTTCAGCGTCAGCGTCCCTCAGTCCACCGTCACATCGCGCAGCAGCGTCAACTCGTCAAGCGCCTTGCCCGCGCCCATGACGACCGCCGTCAGCGGGTCGTCGGCCAGCGTCACCGGCAGCCCGGTCTCTTCGCGCAGCAGCACGTCGAGGTTGCGCAGCAACGATCCGCCGCCGGCCAGCACGATACCCTTGTCCACGATGTCGGAGGCGAGCTCTGGCGGCGTGCGTTCGAGCGCGATGCGCACCGATTCGACCACCTGGTGCACCGGCTCCATCAGCGCTTCGCGGATCTCTTCGTCAGTGATCTCGATGATCTTCGGCACGCCCGCAACCAGATCGC
Organism: Pseudomonadota bacterium; assembly: GCA_021324855.1. GTDB lineage: Bacteria > Desulfobacterota > Binatia > Binatales > Binataceae > JAJPIG01. The sequence goes on from JAJPIG010000028.1 coordinate 17,138, forward strand.
GGCCTTTGATCTCCATGGTCTGGATTTCGTTGCCGGGGTACGCCGACCCGATGGTGATCTTGATCAGTTCCGCGGTGCGCTCGCCGATCAGCAGATTGTACTTGCGCTTGATGTGCTGGATGATCGCCTCGTCCATCTTGTCGCCTGCGACCCGCACCGAGCGCGAAAAAACCACCCCGGCGAGTGAGATGACCGCGACCTCGGTGGTGCCGCCGCCGATATCGACGATCATGTTGCCGGTCGGCTCGGTGATTGGCAGGCCTGCCCCGATCGCCGCCGCCATCGGTTCCTCGATCAAGTAGACCTCGCGCGCGCCGGCCAGTTCCGCCGATTCGCGCACCGCGCGCTTTTCGACCGCCGTGATGCCGAACGGCACGCAGATTACGATCCGCGGGCGCGGGCGCACCAAAGTTTTTCCGCTATGAATCTTTTGGATGAAGTAGCGCAGCATGTTCTCGGTGATCTCAAAATCGGCGATGACGCCATCCTTGAGCGGCCGAATCGCGACGATCGAGCCCGGCGTGCGCCCCAGCATCTTCTTCGCTTCCGCGCCAATCGCAAGCACCCGGCGCGAGCCGCGCGAATCTTTCTGCACCGCGACCACCGAAGGTTCGTTGCACACGATCCCTTCGCCCTTGACATAGATGAGTGTGTTCGCGGTGCCCAGGTCGATCGCCAGATCGTTCGAGAACCAACCGAAGAGTGAATTCAATACCACGGAATCAACCCTCCCCTTGGGGTAGCCGATGGCAGGAGACCGGCTTGTGACGCCCCCTCAACTCACTTCCCGCCGCCTCGTCCAAACCGCCTCCGTACCGGCAAAACCGCCGATTGTCCCGATGCGAGCACGCTAACAGACGCGCGCGCATGCAGGCAAGCTGTGCCGCCGAATTGCGCCCATTTTAGGTGCTGGTATGATCGAAAACATGCTCGCCGCGATGCGCAAGCACGCCTATTCGTGGGTTATCCGAATCCTTCTGGGTCTCCTCGCCGCGGTCTTTTGCTTCTGGGGATTCGGTGCCGGAATGTTCAACCAGGTCCGCCCGGTCGCGACCGTCAATCATCAGCAGATTCTCCCCGACCAGGTCGATCGGCAGGCCGAGCAGATGCGCGCGCAGATGCAGCAGATGTATGGCGAGAACGCAGGTCTGTTGCTGAAGGGCGTCAACCTCCGCCAGCAGGCGCTCGAAAGGTTAATCGATCAGCAGTTGATCGACGCCGAAGCGCGGCGCATCGGGCTCCGTGTCGACAATGCAGAACTGGAAGAAAGCATCGCGCTGATTCCGGCCTTCCAGGTTGACGGCCATTTCGATTTCGACCGCTACGAGCGGGTGTTGCGCGCCAGCAACCTGCAGCCTGCCGATTTCGAAGCGCAGCAGCGCGCGGGCCTGCTGGGCGAGATGTTGCAGAAGATGGTCTACGACGGCGTTCAGGTGAGCGACGCCGAGGCGCGACGCGACTACGATCTTCAGAACGAAGTCATCACTTTGGCCTACTTCGAAGTGCCCTACGACAAGTTCGCCGCGGCAATCCATCCGACGCCTCAGCAAATTGAGCAGTACTATAAGGATCACGCCGAGGACTTCCGCGAGCCGGATAAAATCAAGATCGAGTACATCTATTACGATCCGATGAAGCTCGCGGCGAGCGTCCCGGTGCGCGAGGTCGACATCCAAGATTACTATGGCGACAACCAGAAGACGCTGTTCACGCATCCGGAAGAAGTTCGCGTCCGTCATATCCTGATCGCCGCCGGCAAGGATGCAACGCCGGCCGAGCACGCCGCGGCGAAGCGCAAGGCCGAGAAGCTCCTCGACGAAATCCGGCACGGAGCCGACTTCGCGAAGCTCGCACGCGCCGACTCCGACGATCCCGGCTCCAAAGACAATGGCGGCGATCTCGGCTTCTTCCCGCGCGGCCAGATGATCAAGCCGTTCGAGGATGCGGCGTTCGCGCTCAAACCGGGCCAGACCGTGATGGTCCAGTCGCCGTTCGGCTATCATTTGATTCAGCTCGAAGCGCGCAAGCCGGCGCATATGGAGACGCTGGCCGAAGCGCGCCCGGCGATCGTCGCCGCGCTCAAGCAGAAGTCCGGATCGGAAATCGCGCGCAAGGCGCTCGACCAGGATCTGTCGGCCGCCCTAAGCGGCAAGAGCCTCTATCAGCTTGCCAATGCACGCGGGCTCAGCGCGGTCGGCACCCCGTTCTTCGCTGTCGACGCTCCACCAAGCGGACTCAATAAGGAGCCGGCACTGATTCGCGAAGTAGCGAAGATGCAGAAAGGCGATCTACGCGCCGTCAATGGCTCGAATGGGCCATACCTCGTCGATCTCCTCGATCGCGACCCGTCGCATATTCCGCCGCTGAAGGAGATCCAGGAGCGCGTCACGGATGCCTATATACGCGAGACCGCGGCGGTTCAGGCCGAGGCGATGGCGCGCAAGCTCGCCCGCCAGATCCACAGCGTCGACGATCTGAAGCGCGTCGCCGCTCAAAACGGGTTCGAGGTCTATACCACTCCGCCCTTCCAGCGATCGACCGGGTCGGTGCCTGGGATCGGCGATTTCCGCGAGGTCACCGACGCCGCCGGCGTGCTTGCGAAGGTTCCCGGGGTGCTCGATCGTCCGATGCAGCGCGAGGACAGTTCTTACCTGTTCGCCGTGGTGAGCCGCACCTTCCCCTCGGATTCGGATTGGGAAGCTGCCGCCCCCGAATTCAAGAAACAACTGCTCGAAGCGCGGCGCGAGCAGGCCTGGTCGAGTTTCCTTGACAATCTCAAACGTCATGCTGAGATCGCGATCGACACCAATCAGCTCGGCGGTACAGGCTCTTCCGCGATGTAAGCGCAGCGTGGAGGCTGGAGACCATGAGCGCATCTGATTCTGCTTCCGATTCCAATTCCGACCCTGACGACCCTCACCCGCCGCTTACGAGAATCGACACCAGCGAATTTTTCTTCGCCGGCTCGGGGCTCAGCGTCCTGCTGATCCACGGTCTGACCGGTACGCCGTTCGAGATGCGTTTTCTCGGCGAGCGCATCGCGGATGCCGGGATGCGCGTGGCGGGCATCAGGTTGGCGGGCCATGCCGCATCGCCCGAGGACCTGCGCGTCACCGATCACGACCATTGGTATGAAAGCGTGGTGAGCGGGTTCGAGAAAATGCGCGCGTTCGGCGATCCGATCGCGGTCGTGGGTCTGTCGGCGGGGGCCGTGCTGGCAGCGCGTTTGACCGCGGATCAGGGCGCGGCGGTCGCGGGGCTTGCGATGCTCGCGCCGGCGTTCTTCCTGCCGCTATGGACGCGCGCCGCGCTCAGGGCCGCCGCCGCATGCGGCACGCTCGCCGATCGCATCTACCTGGAGAGCGGTTCATCCGACATCCACGACACCGCCGTCCGCGAGATGCATCCGCGAACCCGCCTGATGCCGTTACGGGCGCCGATCTCGCTGCTCGAGCTTTCGGCGCTGGTGCGCGGGCGGCTCGGCAAAATCCGCCAGCCGACGCTCATCATCCACAGCCGGCGCGATCATGTTTGTCCATGGCGCGCGAACCTTTCCTACCTGCGAAGCCGTCTCGGCGGCGCGAAGCTGCGCTCGGTCGTCCTGAACGAAAGCTTCCACGTGATTACGGTCGATAGCGAGAAGGAACGCGTTGCCGACGAGGTGATCGATTTCCTCACGCCGTTGCGCGCCGCACCGGTCGCACCGGCGCTATCCGGATGAACGCGAACCGCGCGCGGCGGCGATTGCTTCGTCGATAACCACCCGCAACGCCACCTGATGTGTCTCGGCGGCGCGCCGGCAATCCTCGTACTCGGGCGCGATCGTCAGCGCGGCCGCATCGCTCGTCCCGGAGATCTTCACTCGAATCGCGCCGAATCGCGTCGTCACTTCGCGGACCTCGCGATGCAGCTTCATCCGGCTTACCGGATGGAAACGCAACCCGATCGTCGAGGTCTCCGTAAACAGGATCCCGGCCACCTTCTCTTTGAGCGCCGCTTCGGTGATTACGCCGACGATCACGCCCGGACGGCCCTTCTTCATGATGGTCGGCGTGATCGTTACGTCGCGCGCGCCGGCGGTCATCAAGCGCTCGCTCAGATAGCCGTAAATCTGCGGATTCAGGTCGTCGATGTTGGCCTCGATCGAGACCATCGCGTCGCTTTCGTAAGGAACGCGCTCGCTCCCGATCAGGATGCGCAGCAGGTTCGGCCGATCGGCGAGTTCGCGCGTGCCCGCGCCATAGCCGATGCGCTCGGCCTCGAAGAGCATCATCGGCGTGGCGGGGCGTCCAAGCGCCCTTACGATCGCGGCCCCCGTCGGCGTGACCATCTCGGCGTCGCCCGCGTTCATCCGGACCGGAAAGCCGGTCAGCAATTCCACGGTGGCGGGCGCCGGCACCGGAATCGTGCCGTGGCGCGAGCGCGCGAACCCGCGGCCCATCGGGAGTTCGCCGACTATCAACTCGCCGATTTCGAGGTACTCGAGCAGCCAGGCCGTCGCGACCACATCGATGATCGAATCGACCGCGCCGACTTCGTGAAAGTGCACGCGGTCGCGGGTGGTGCGATGGACTTTCGCCTCGGCGTCGGCGAGCGCCTCGAAAATCGCGATCGCGCGCCGCGCCACATCGGCGGAAAGAACCGCGCTCTCGATCATCTGTTTGATTTCGCCGAAATGGCGCTCGGGTTGCGAAGCGGCGACCTCGACGTCGAACTTCACCGCAGCGATACCGCTTGCGACTTTGCGCGTGCTCGCGAGCTTGTATCCTTCGACTGGCAGCGCGCAAAGCGCCTTCGAGAGTTCGTCGAAGTCGCCGCCGCAATCGAGCAGCGCGCCGACCATCATGTCGCCCGAAATTCCGGAGAAGGTATCGAGGTAGGCGCTTTTCATCACCCTGAGCTTTACATAGCAGGCAGGTGGAACTACGATCAAAGTTCGGCCCGGTCGAAAACGGGTTTTTTGGCCGATGAGGTTTTAATGCGGCAGCGGGAGTTGGAGCTCTTTCATCGACTGTTGGAGGAACGCAGGCGCGATCTGCTGCTCGAAGCCGAGCGGGCGCTGGGCGCGATGAATAACCGGCCCGAAGAGAGCTGCGCCGACCCCAACGACCGCGCCTCGCTGGAATCTGACCGTAATTTTGTGCTGCGGATGCGCGATCGCGAGCGCAAGCTGTTGTCGAAGATCGACGAAGCTTTCGCGCGCATCGAAGCCGGCAGCTACGGACGCTGCGAAGAATGCGGCGGCGACATCGGCATCGAGCGCCTGCGGGCGCGGCCTGTAACGACGCTCTGCATCACCTGCAAATCAGCCCAGGAAGCCCGCGAGCGGCAGAATCCCGCGCGTTGAACCAGTTCCGAATTGGTCGATGAAAATTTCGCGCGCCGTCATCGTCGCGGCCGGCCTCGGCACCCGGATGCTCCCGGCCTCGAAGGCAATTCCGAAAGAGATTTTGCCGGTAGTCGATCGGCCGGCGATTCAATACGTGGTCGAAGAGGCGGTGGCCGCGGGTGTGAGCGAAATCATCGTGGTCATCAGCCCGGGCCGCACCACCGCGCTGGATCATTTCGAGACCGCGCCCGAGCTGGAGCGCCATCTGGAAATGCGCGGCAAGGACGAGATGCTCGACACCATCCGGCGGATCGCCACGATGGCCCACTTGACGGCCGTCGAGCAGGCCGAGCCGCTCGGCCTCGGTCACGCCGTCCTCCAGGCTCGCGATGCGATCGGCGGCGAGCCTTTCGCTGTCATGCTGCCCGATGATCTGTTCGATTCCAAGCGTCCCTGTCTCGGCCAAATGATGGCGGAGGCGGAGCGGCTCGATGCGCCGGTGGTGGCGCTACTCAGGGTCGCGAAGTCGGAGGTCCCGAAATACGGAATAGTCAGCGGCCGGAAAATCGCAGAGCGGCTCTATCGATTGACCGGAATGGTCGAGAAGCCCACGGTAGACAAAGCACCGAGCGATTTAGCGATCGTCGGACGGTACATCCTGCCGCCGGAAATTTTCGAGATCCTTGCGCAGGGTCGTCCGGGCGCGGGTGGCGAGATCCAGTTGACCGATGGTCTCATCGAGCTGGCGGGGCGCAGACCGCTATACGGCTACGAGTTCGAGGGCACGCGCTATGATATCGGCGATCCGTTCGGGTTCCTGACCGCGCAGGTCGGGTTCGGCTTGAAACGGGCGGACCTCGCTGATAATTTTCGAGCCTATCTCAGGACGATTATCTCGTCGTCATAACCACCCGGGTTGGGGCAGTAGCTCAGCTGGGAGAGCACTACGTTCGCAACGTAGGGGTCGAGGGTTCAAATCCCTTCTGCTCCACCATCCAGTCCGCCTGATTCGGGACATCGCAGAGAATCGATCGAAAATCGCACGTGTACGCGCGATTTTCGATCCGATACGTACCCGGAGAGCGTCTCCGGCGGCGCCATTCGCCAGAATTTGCCAAAACCTATCCGGGCGTGATTTTGCCTAAATCCATCTGCAAAAGCGCACGATGCGTGACAGAAGACTACACAGAGGCCAAGCCTCGCAGTTGTGCGGACCGTCTCGATTCGCATCAATCCGATTCTCCAGGTTCCACCGCGGAGTTACGAGGTCCATTGGACAGAGGAGAGCCGCGATCTCAACGGAGTTTCTGATGGACAGCGGACTCAATGGGAGGCTGCGCTCCAGACCGAGATTGAACCACCGGACTCCAGCGACAGCATCGTGAACAAATCCGCGGCGTCTTTTGGAAAGGAAACCGTGCCATCGCGAAGCGGCCCGTCCATGGCGCGATAACTTGGCCGCCGATCGTGAAAGAGCTGGGACCGTAGCGCGTTACTTTTTCTCCGGCGCGAAGAAAAGCAGGGCGCGGACCTCGATGCTCTCGCGCGGCGGCGCGTCGGGCGGGCTGGTTGGATCCTTGAACGAAGTATGGCCGGTGAAGCGCGCGCGCCCGTCGGTCATCGAATCGTAGCCCTTAAGCAGCACGACTTCATTGCGCTCCATCCGCGGGAAGTAGTACCAGCGATGCTTCGGGTTGTGCTTGATGGTGTAGATCTCGCCGACGCGATTCGGGTAATGGCGGTACGTGGCGACGAAATCGCTCTGGTCCATGCTGCGCGCGTCGCATACCGCGAGCGGCCATTCCATCACGGGCCCGCTGATCGGACGCCATACGTTCACTTCGGTGAATCGATGCTTTAAGCGCTCCGCGGCCTCCTCGGGCGGCAGCAGTTCGCCGACGCGCTGCGGTCCCGAAGTCATCGTGTAGTCGTTATGCGCCGATTGTACCGGCTCCTTGACGCCGGCCGCCTTCTGCTTCGATGAGCCTGCACGGCGGACCGTGTGATCGAATATCACCACCTTCTCGGCGCCGGTAGTCTTTTTGAGCAGCTCGATTACCTCAGGATAGTAAACGCGCCGGACTTCTTCATCGTCATAAAAATCCTTCACCGCGGTTTCATGCCTGACCAGTTCGAAGCCCTGCACATCCAGCGAGAGTTTGCCGATGAGCGGGCGGCCGTTGATGATGGGCATCGTTTGCGGCGCGAAGCGCAGGTTGCTGTCCGGCCTGCCGTCCGGCGGCGTGTACGCGTACGTGGTCGGCGGCTCCTTCATCGGACCGAGATAGTTGAGCGATCCCTCGACGCGGTCGTACGCCTGCTCGATCGAAACTGCGCTGCTGGCCATAACGATTAGCTCCCTCGCTTATGAGTGCTTGAGCTTTTTCAGTTCCTCGACCGTCTCCGGCACCGCCTTGAACAGATCGGCGACCAGGCCAAAGTCGGCGACGCTGAAAATCGGCGCGTCGGGATCCTTGTTGATCGCCACTATGGTCTTCGAGTCTTTCATCCCCGCGAGATGCTGAATCGCGCCCGAGATGCCGACCGCGATATAGAGTTCCGGCGCGACCACCTTGCCGGTCTGGCCGACCTGCAGATCGTTCGGCACGAACCCGGCATCGACCGCGGCGCGGCTGGCGCCCATCGCGGCGCCAAGTTCATCGACCAGCGGCTCGAGCACGGTCTTGAAGTTTTCGCCCGAGCGCAGGCCGCGCCCGCCGGAAACCACGATGCGCGCCTCAGTGAGCTGCGGACGATCGCTCTTGGTCTGATTGAAGGCGACGAACTGCATCTTGAGCGCGCCGTCATCGAGTTCGGCGGGAACTTTTTCCACCGGGGCGACGCTGCCTGAAGGCTGTGCGGCGTCGAATGCGGTGGCGCGCACGGTCACGACCTTGATCAGACCCTCCATCTCGATGGTCGCTAGCGCATTGCCCGCGTACATCGGGCGGACCAGCGTATTGTCGTCATTGATCGCCACGATATCCGAGGCCATCGGCGCGTCGAGACGCGCTGCAAGCCGCGGCATCAGGTCCTTGCCGACCGCCGTTGCAGTCGCGAGCAGGTACTCGGAGCCGAGCTTTTTCACCAGCGCCGAAATCGCAATTGCATAGGCATCGGCGAGGTAGTCTTTGAGCGCCGGATGCTCTAGCGCGATTACCTTGCTCACGCCAAACTTGGCGAGCTCGGAAGCGAGCGCACCGACATCGGCGCCGGCCACGACCGCTAGGCAGCTTCCGCCGCGCTTTTTCGCGAGCTCGAGGCCCGCATTCACCGCGACCAGCGTGGTCTTGGGAAAATGTTCACCGAAATATTCGGCGAAAACCAGTACGTCACCCATCGATCGCTCCCGAAACCGTCGCAGGTTCAGATGACTTTGGCATCACTATGCAGTAACTGGACCAATTCGGCGGCCGATTCGACCTTGCGTCCGGCCTCGCGCTTGGGCGGCGCGGTCAGTTTCTTTATGCGCAGGCGTGGAGCGAGATCGATGCCGAGGCTCTCGGCCGCGATTTCCTTCAATTCTTTCTTACGCGCTTTCATGATGCCGGGCAGCGAAGCGTAACGGGGTTCATTCAGGCGCAGATCGGTCGTGACCACCGCGGGAAGTGGAAATGCGATGGTTTCAAGGCCGCCGTCGACTTCCCGCGTCACCTTGCATTTGCCATCTGCGAATTCAATTTGCGAAGCGAACGTCGCCTGTGGCCATCCGAGCATCTCGGCCATCATCTGGCCGACCTGATTGGAGTCGTCATCGATCGCCTGCTTGCCGAGGATGACCAGGTCGGGTTTTTCGTCGTTGACGACCTTCACCAAGATGCGCGCGATCGCGAGCGTGTCGAGCGGCTGATCGGATTTGACCAGGATCGCGCGATCCGCGCCCATCGCCAGCCCGGTCCGTAGCTGCTCCTGCCAGGTTATCTGGCCGATCGAGCAGAGCACGATCTCACCGGAGCCCTGCTTCTCCTTGATGCGCAGCGCCTCTTCGATCGCGATTTCATCAAAGGGGTTGATTACCCACTTGATGTTGTCGGTGGCGATCCCGGAACCATCGGGCAGCACGCGGATGGTGGTGGCCGGGTCGGGAACGCGCTTGACGGGAACCAGAATCTTCACGAGCGTCGCTCCAATCGTTTCATGATGACCGGAAATTCGCCTGCCGGATGGCCCACAAGGGCTTTTTACGCCGGTGGGATAATAGCCGGGCGAATCTTGATCATACAGCGTGATGCTGGAGTCGGCATGCCCCGGAGCCGCCGACCACTACTCATTGTAGCCCAAACGATGCGATAGTTCGCGGCCCGCTTCGAGAATCAGCGGCGCGATCTCAGTGCCAATGCGCTCATGCGTCACCCGGTACGCGGGGCCCGCAACGCCAAGCGAACCGACCACCGAGCGCGTGTAATCGCGAATCGGAACTGCGACCGAAGCGACGTCTTCGAAGTATTCGCCTGAGTCGACCGAGTATCCATCGCGAACCACATTGCGGAGCTGTTCAAGCAGTACGGCGCGATCGACAATCGTGCGGTCGGTATGCCGGGGAAGCTGCTCCGGCAACATCGCCTTCACCTGCTCCTCGGGATCGAACGCGAGCTGCGCCTTGCCGGCGGCGGTGCAATGCAGCGGCAATGCTTCGCCGATCGGAGTCGTAATCTTGACGGCGCGGCCTTCGGGCTCAGCGGCTTCCAACGGTACGATGCCGTCGCGGCGCAGGATCGCAACAAAGGCGCTTTCGCTGCATCGCTTGGCGACGTCATTGAGGATTGGCCGGGCCTGGCGCACGAGTCCCATATGATGGATATAGCGGCGGCCAAGATGGAGGCATTTGACGCCCAGCCGATAATTTTCGGAGGTTCGATTCTGTTCGATGTAGCCGCGCGCCTCGAGTGTCGCGAGCAGCCGAAAGACGTTGTTCTTATGCAGCTTCAGGCGCTTCGACAACTCGGTGACGCCGAGTTCATCGAGATCGCCAAAGTATTGCTCCAGCACGTCGAGCGCATGGGCCACAGATTGGATGATGTAGTTCGTCTTATCCCGCCTAACCATGCGGTTTTTCCTCCATTGGACGCGGATCGGAAAAGCTGGCGACGTCCTCTGAAAAGGCGTTTTAATCTAGGCGTCATGCTGACTCGATGTCAACGACGAACCGTGCAGATTCACGAAATTGATGTAAACCCTTGTTTTGATTACGTTTTATGACCATGCCACGCTCGCCACATGGCCCCACCTTCGGACCCGAGCAGTTCCGCCGGATCGACGAATTCGATGATGAAATCTTCTATGATGGTCCGCGTCTGACCGTCCATATCGATGACTCCGCGCTTGCGGCAGTCAGCGAAATCTACGGCAATCGCATTCGCCCAGGCGCCGCCATCCTCGATTTGATGAGCAGTTGGCGCTCGCACCTGCCCGAAACTCTTCATCCTGTACAGGTCGCAGGTCTCGGACTTAGCCGCGTCGAAATGGAAAACAACCCGGCGCTCACTGAAATCGTGGTCCACAACGTCAATCGCGAGCCGCGGCTGCCATTCTGCGCTCTCACGTTCGACGCTGCCGTGATGACTGTCTCGGTCCAGTATCTGATTCATCCAATCGAGACCTTTGCCGAGATCGGCCGCGTCTTGAAACCGGATGCACCGTTTATCGTCACATTCTCCAACCGGATGTTTCCGACCAAGGCCGTCGCGATCTGGGTCAACTCATCGGAGCGCGAGCGCGTGGCCCTAGTCGAGCGCTATTTCGATGAGAGCGGAGTCTTTCGTGATGTCGAATTCATCGATCGAAGCCGGCGCCCGGGTCCGCCGTCGGATCCGATTTACGCCGTGCTCGGAATACGCGAGTGATTGATGAAACCGATTGCGAATCGAGTAAATTCGATACTATGGAGGCGAGTTGATCGATGCCCGCGCTCGAAATCGAACCGCTCGATGCTCCGCCGAGCGAGGCCGGGCCCGATAGGCGCACGCGGCGCGAGCAGCCGCTGCCGATCCGGCTCACGCACTGGTTCAACGTCCCGCTGCTCGTCCTGATGGCTGCGAGCGGGCTGCAGATCTTTTATGCCTATCCGGAGCTGGGTCCGCGCGGCGCGCTCTACCGATGGTATCCGCTTCAAGGCGTGCAACCGCCGTCGTGGATTCGGTTCGGCGGATGGCTCGCTGGCGCGCGCCATTGGCATTTCGCGCTGGCCTGGTTCCTGATGCTCAACGGCGCTGTCTATCTCGCGTATTTTTTCTGGAGCGGCGAATGGCGCCGGCGGTTGTTCCTTCCGAAACGCGACGCCGCCAACGCGTTGCGGATGTTCGCCTACTACACGCACATCGCACGCACTCCGCAGCCTGACGATTTCTACAATGGTCTTCAGCGGCTCGCGTACACGATTGTGATTATCGTCGGCATCGTGATGGTCCTCTCGGGGCTGGCGATCTACAAACCGGTGCAGCTTCATTGGCTCACGATGCTCTTCGGCGGCTACGACGGCGCGCGCGTGGTTCATTTCGCCGGACTGTGCATCCTGGCGATGTTCGTCGCGACGCATCTGGTGCTCGTCGCGGCTCATCCGCGCGACATCATCAAGATGATCACCGGAGGCGGCCGTGCCGCGCTCGATAGACCGTCGTAAGTTGATTTTGGGCGGCACCGCCGCATCGCTCCTCGCCGGATGCGACAATCGGGCGAGCGCGTGGTTCCTCAAGGCGATGGAGCGCTGGAACGAGCATTTCCAGGCAGCGCTCTTCTCGCCTCATCGGCTTGCCCCCGAATTACCGCCCGGAACCGAGACGCCGCTCAGGGATTTCCCTCAGTACTACATCTCCGACGATCTGCCGGAGGCGCCCGACGATTGGACGCTCAAGGTCGGCGGCATTGTAAGGCGCCCGCAGGTTCTTACGTTGGACGAGCTAAAAAAAATGCCGCGCACGGCGATGCGCATCCAGCATCATTGCGTCGAAGGATGGTCGGCGGTGGCGGCCTGGGCCGGCGTGCGAGTCAGCGACATCGCACACCTAGCCGGACTCGATCCGCGCGCGCGCTATGTCGAGTTCCGCTCGTTCGATTCGGGATACTGGTCGTCATGGGATTTGCCAAGCGCGTTTCACCCGCAGACCATCCTGGCTTACGAGATGGACGGGATGCCGCTGCCGCCCGGCCATGGCGCGCCGCTCCGGCTCTATTCCGCGGTCAAGCTCGGCTACAAGATGGTCAAGTATTTGACCGAGGTGAATTTTCTTCCGAATCGCACAGGCGGCTACTGGGAAGATCAGGGCTACGAATGGTTCGCCGGCGTCTGATCGCCCTGATGGACAGCCGGGGCCAGCCCGAATACAAGTGGAGCGAAGCATCCGACCGCATCACTGCAAGAAAAGCGGTGCGGGTTGCGGTCAGTCGCTTATCATTATGATTGCCAATCGAGGATTGCGCCATCTTGCCATCCGCGTCGCCGACGTCGAGCGCGCGAAGGAGTTTTATTCGCGCGTATTCGGGATGAAGCTCGTTTGGCAGCCCGATCCGGACAACGCCTACCTGAGCGGCGGATGCGACAATCTTGCGCTCCATCGCGGAGAGGGCGGCGACCCCCAGGCCCAACGCCTCGATCATCTAGGGTTCGTCGTTGCCTCGATTGCCGAGGTGGAGGCGGCGTGGGAATGGGCGAATCGCAACCAGCTTTCGATCGTGCACCCGCTGCGGCGTCATCGTGATGGCTCAGTCTCGTTCTACATCGCAGATCCGGACGGCAACGTGATCCAGGTGCTCTACGAGCCCGCCATCAGCCCGCTGCGCTTCGAAGGCTGACCGCCTAGCCCGGTAGAGGGTAGAGGTCACGATGATCAGGAATCGCGTCAGCGCCGAAGCGACGGCCGCATATGCCCGCCGCTTCCCGAAACTCGACGGCAACTACCGCCCGATGCTCGGGCTGTCGGTGTCGTCGATCGGAATCGGCACCTATCTCGGCGACCACGATGATCGCACCGATGCCGAGTACGAGGCCGCGCTGCGTGTCGCGCTGCTCGGCGGCATCAACCTGGTCGACACGGCGGTGAATTATCGCTTCCAGCGCAGCGAGCGATGCGTGGGGCGCGTGATCAAGGAACTGGTCGGGAGCGGCGAGTTGCGCCGCGAGGAGATCGTGGTCGCGACCAAGGGCGGCTACATCACGTTCGATCGCGAGTTGCCGGCGAATCCGCGCGAGTGGTTCAACGAGAACTACGTCAAGCCGGGAATCATCGGAGCGGGCGAGCTGGTCGAGGGCTCGCATTGCATGACGCCGCGGTATCTCGATCGGATGCTCGCGATGAGTCTCGAGAATCTCGGCCTGGAGAGCGTCGACATCTATTACCTGCATAATCCCGAGACTCAGCTTGCGGCGGTCAGCCGCGATGAATTTCGCGCCCGCATTCGCCGCGCCTTCAAGCTGCTGGAAAGCAAAGTTGCGGAGGGCAAGATCGGCGTCTATGGCGCGGCGACTTGGAACGGCTTCCGCGTCGCGCCGCGCGATCAGTCGTATCTGTCGATCGCCGAGCTGGTCGGCCTTGCACGCGAGGTCGGCGGCGCGGACCATCACTTCCGCGTCATCCAGATGCCGTACAATCTCGCGATGCCCGAGGCGTTCACGGTCATCAACCAGGCCACGCCCGATGGCGAGAACTCGCCGCTCGCCGCCGCCGGCGCGATGGACCTCGCGGTCTGCGCCAGCGGGTCGCTGCTGCAAGGCCGATTGACCAAGGACTTGCCGCCGGTGGTTGCCGAAGCGATGGCCGGGCTCGCGAGCGACGGACAGCGCGCAGCACAGTTCGTCCGTTCGACGCCCGGCATCAACGTTGCGCTGGTCGGGATGAAGACCGTCAGACACGTGCGCGAGATGCTCGAGCTCGCGAGCCATCCGCCGGCTACCCGCGACTCCCTGATGAAGCTCTTCAAGCCTGCTCCTCAAGACTGATTCCGATCGCAATTGGTCGGAGGGGGGTGTTGTCTGCTCGCGGGAGGGTTACAATGGCGCCGTCGCATCGCTTGGCGATCCGGAATTAGCAGGACCGCTCTGGACGGAGCGGTGCGCAAGGACTTCGAGAGGATGATTGATCGTCGGGCGAACGCTGGATGTCTCCTTGCCTGGGCGCTGGTTGCGGCGTTCTCCGCGATCATCGGGCTTTCGCCGGGTGTGCTATGCGCCGACTGGGCTGATTTCCCTCCGACCGCGTTTAAGATCTATAGCGAAGACGGCAGCCAGCTTGTCGGCGATAGTCACTACCAGGTCGAGCGCCTCGGTCCGGACCGATTGCAGTTGCATGGCGAAAATCATTATCGGAACGGCCAGTACGACATCGAGAGCGACACGCTGGAACTGCACCCCGGCCAACCGGTTCCACTGCTGAAGAAGTTCAGCCACGTCTTCTACAAGCCGAACGGTTCCGTCTTCATAGCCGGCACCGCCAACCTCCAGACTGGCGAGGCGGTCTGCATCAACGATCAGAACGGCAAGAACGAGCGCTACACCGACCACTTCGATTTTCCAACCGATACGTACGCGGGCGCATCGATCCTGATTCCGATGGTGCACGCGCTCCGTAAGGGCATCACCACGCCGATTCGGATGCATTTCTTCGATTGCACGCCGAAGCCGAAGCTCCTCACGATCGAAGCGACACCGAATTTATCGACCCCGGGATGGCAGTACTATCCGGGTCAGCTCGTTGAGATACAGGCCAAGCCGGATCTCGGATGGCTGGACCTGCTGGCGGCTCCGTTTCTGCCCACGATGCACGCGTGGTTCAATCCGGCTGAGGGCTTTAGCTACGTCGGCGGCAGGATCAATCGATATTTCTACAGCAAGGCGCACGTGATGCTCGTGAAGGTAAAGCCGGGCGAGCAGATTGCCGCGCCAATGGCCACGGGTTCATCGAGCGCAGTTGTGGGCACCAACGAGGTTGCTCCGCCGGCCGCGACCTCCGCGGCGCAGACTGATGCGACGCCGCCGCGCCAACCCTGACAGCGCTGCGGTTATCGAAACTGACTCGTGGGAGTCAGACCAGCGGCTTAAAAGTGAGTGACGCCTTCACCGTCATAATGGCGGACAGTGGAAGGCTTGGGCTTGCGATACTGGAACGCGGTCTGGCAGGTGGTGCAGGTGCCTTCGATTTCGGTGCTGCCGTGCCGGCGAACCAGTTTGACGTAACGTACGACTCCGTCGCTGCAAAGGTGACCCGCGACCGGGAAGTCGTACACCGTGCGAACGGTGTTGGTTGAGTCTGCCATCGTTTCCCTAATGCTCCTTCATGCAGAAATCCTTGCATCGGTTATCGGTTACGGGTAACTGCCTCACTTGCCACATCCACGTCGCCCCGGATGCAACGGGGAGTTTTTAACTTTAGTGAATTGCGCACGTCGATCAATATTTTTTTCGTTCGATCAAAAAATTTTTCGTAAAAATCTTCGTGACGCGCGCCGCGGCGGGCTGTGCTACACTCGGGCGCATCCGTAAACCGCATGCGCAAGCTCCTGGTCGCCAATCGTGGTGAGATCGCACTTCGCATCATCAGAAGCGCGCGCGCCCTCGGGATTGCGACGGTCGCCGTCTACTCCGATGCCGATGCGGGCGCGACGTATCTCGCCGCCGCCGACGACGCCATCCGCATAGGCGCTCCAGAAGCGGCTGCGAGCTATCTCAACTCCGACGCGATCCTCGCCGCGGCGCGCGCCGCGGGCGTCGATGCCATCCATCCCGGCTATGGATTCCTCTCGGAACGTCCCCAGTTCGCCCGTGCGGTCGCGGAGAGCGGCTTCACCTTCGTCGGTCCGCCGGCCGCCGCGATGGCCACGTTGGGGAACAAGGTCGCGGCGCGCCGGCTTGCGGTGCAATCGGGCGTGCCGGTCGTCCCGGGTCTCGATGTTGCCGATCCGACTGCGGCTCGCCGCCTCGGCGCGGCCGTCGGATACCCGCTTTTGGTCAAAGCGGCGGCGGGCGGCGGCGGGCGCGGAATGCGCGTGGTCAAAGCCGAGCGCGAACTCGATGGAGCGTTGGAAGCGGCCGCGCGCGAGGCGCAGGCCGCGTTCGGCGATGGCCGCCTGTTCCTCGAAAAGTATCTCGCCCGTTCGCGCCACATCGAAGTGCAGGTGATCGGGGACCAATTCGGGAAGCTGGTCACGCTCGGCGAGCGCGATTGCTCGATTCAGCGGCGTCATCAAAAGATCATCGAGGAGTCGCCGGCGCCGGGACTCGATGCCGCGATGCGCACGCAGATGGCGGAAGCGGCGATTCGCCTGTTTCGCGCTGCCGGGTACGTCAATGCGGGTACGGCCGAGTTCCTGGTCGACGGCGACAGCTTTTATTTCCTCGAAGCCAATACGCGCCTGCAGGTTGAGCATCCGGTGACCGAGATGCGCTTCGGATGCGACCTGGTGGCGGAGCAACTCAGGATCGCAGACGGCGAAGCGCTTGCCGACCCGCCAACGCCGGCCGGCCACGCGATCGAATGTCGGATCTATGCTGAAGATGCCGAGCGCGGTTTCCATCCCGTCGCAGGACGTGTTGAGTATCTGAATCTGCCCGCCGGACCGGGCATCCGCATCGATACGCATCTCGCAACCGGACTCGAAATCTCGACCTGGTATGACGGGATGGTCGCGAAGCTGATCGCCTGGGGCGCCGATCGCGCGCAGGCCCGCACGCGTCTGCTCGGCGCGCTCGCGGAATTCTCGTTGCTCGGCGTCGGCCATACTGCTGCCTTTCTCTACGACATCATCGCCAGCAAGCCGTTTGGCGACATCGATCTTTCGACGCACTTCATCGATGAATTCTTCACCGGCTGGCGTCCGGCGGAGACCGATCTCGAAACGGCGCTGATCGGTTGCCTGCTTGCTGCCGACGCCGCCACGAACGTTGATCGCACCACGCCGTCAAGAGCGCCGGCGGAGTCGCGCTCGCCGTGGGAGCGGCTGCCTCGATTCGAGCCGTGGGGTGGCCGGTGAAGGTTAAGCGCTTTTCCGATTCCCACGAATTCGAGGTCGAGTTGGTTTCACGCGAAGGCGCGAAGCTGCACGCGCGCATCGACGGACGCGAAGTCGAGGCCCGTGTCGAGCCGCTCTTCGACGGCAGCACGATCGTCACGCTCCACGGGCGGCGCATACGCGTGGCCGCCAGGCGGCGCCGGGAATCGATCCTCGTTGCCGCGGGGCCCGCAGCCTTCGAGTTCCGCGCGATCGAGGAGCGCACCGCGCGCGCCGCTTATGGTCTGGTCACGCCCGAGGTGACCGCCCCGATGCCCGGGAAGGTGCTCAAGGTAATGGTCCATGCAGGCGAGCGGGTCGAGGCGGGCCGGCCGCTGGTCGTAATGGAAGCGATGAAGATGGAGACGACGCTCTATGCCGAGGGCGCCGCGATTGTGAAGCGAATTGCCGTCGCGCCCGGCGACGCGGTCGACCATGGCGCGGTGCTGATCGAACTCAGCCCGGTTTCGCCCCCGTCATCGCCCGCATCTGATCGGCAAGATTCCTGAGCCATGCGTCGAATTCGGCGTCGTCGCGCTCGACAATAATCTCGAACTTGCCGCCCGGCAGACGACGTATTCGTCCCGGATGCTCCGGTCGCAGCGGGATGACGACCGCCTCGCGCGAGATGCCGAGAGGCTCCAGAAGGGCGAAGATTTTTTCGATCTCAGCGAGCGTCACCGCTTTCGGCATCGTCCGGTCTCCTGCATCGGTTCGCTCGGGCGAGCGTCCGATGGTTATGATAATCTCAGTAGCAGCGAGCTCAACGCCAACGCGGGGCTCTGGCGGAGGCGAATGTGTACGGCACAATCAAGAAAGTGATCAAGGACAAGGGCTTCGGCTTCATCATTCCGGACGACGGCGGCGACGAGGTGTTCTTCCATCGCTCGCGGCTCTCACCGAAGGTTTATTTCGAGGATCTGCGCGAAGGCTCCGAGGTGCAGTTCGAGGTCCGGCCGGGCGAGAAGGGCCGCCAGGCGTTCAACGTCCGCCTGCGGTAAGCGCAAAACCGCTCGACCGCTCCTCGGCTTCCAGTTTGTAAAACCGGCGGGCGTTGTCCGCCATGATGTTGCGGCGCGCGCTGTCCGGAAGCCCTTCGCACGCCTCCTCGATCTCGCGCACGATGCCCGGATAGGCGCAATCGAAGTGCGGGTAATCGGAGCCCCACAGGATGTTGCGCTCCGCTCCCAACTCGACCATCGCTTTTAGCGTCCGCTCGTCCGGATCCATCGAGATCCAGCAGTTGTTCAGGAAATATTCGGTCGCAGATTTCTTCATCCACGGCACGAACGAGCGCATCTTGTCGTAGTGCCCATCGAGGCGATCGAGCCAATAGCCGAGCCATCCGACGCCTGATTCGAGGAATCCGATTCGGAGCTTGGGAAATTTCTCCAGCACGCCGCCGCAGATCACATCCATGCAGGCGCCCTGCTGCTCAAACGGATGACATACGATGTGGTACGAGAAAACGTCGCGATAACGATCCTCGCCCAGCGTCGGCATGTGCGTGAAATAGCTGCTATGCACCGCGACCGCGACATCCAGCGCCTCGGCCTCGCGCCAGAACGGATCATACGCGGGATCGTGCAGGCGGCGGCCGTTGTACGGATTCGGCCTGATAAAGACTGCCTTGAAGCCCAGTTCCTTCACCGCGCGGCGCATCTCGGCCACCGCGAGATCGACGTCGCGCAGCGGCATCGGCGCGACGCCGTAAAGACGCCGCGGATCGGTCTTGCAGAAATCGGCCATCCAGTTGCTGTAACCACGGCAGATCGCGGCCGATGCCTTCGTGTCGGTAATGTCGCCGTAGATCAGCCAGAGGGTCGGATAGAGGACCGCCACGTCGATGCGCTCCTCGTCCATCAGCTTGAGCCGCGCGCGCGGATCGTGGGCCGCGGCCGGAAAGTCGTCCGAGTTGATCTTTTCGGCCCGCGTCGGATCATCGAGGCCGCGCGGAATCAATGAGGCGGCAAAGTTAATCGTGGGATCGTCGCGATTCTCGCCATTGACCCAGAGCTCGTCGCGCCCCGCGGGTGTGCGCCGAAACTGCATCGCGAGATGCCGGTAGGCGGGCTCGACATACTCGGTCCAAACCTCGCGCGGCTCGACGATATGCCCGTCGCCATCGATCACCTGGGCCATTACGCACCTCCGTTGTCTGCTCGGCGGTTGGTTCGAGCCACAGAATCCGACTAACAAAGCGAGGGCCGCGGTTTCAAGCCGAGTCCATCGCACTTAAACGCGCTGCCCCGATGCTATAATTTCAAGGCAGGTGGCGGCTCACGAACATCATCGGCACGACAAGACCGCGTTGCGTATCGGGATCGTCACGCTGAGCGACACCCGCACGGCCGATACCGATGAGAGCGGCCGGCTGATTCGCGATCTGGTCGAGCGCGCCGGGCATCGCGTGGTCCGTTATGAGATCGCGCCGGATACGCCGGGTTTGATCGAGCATGCGATCGCGGCAGGAATTCCGCACGTCGATGCGCTGATACTCAACGGCGGCACCGGGATCGCACCGCGCGATTCGACGATCGAGGTGGCGCGGCGCATGATGGACAAGGAGCTGGACGGCTTCGGCGAGCTGTTTCGGATGCTTTCATACAACGAAATCGGCCCGGCAGCGTTTCTGAGCCGGGCGCTTGCCGGCGTGATTCGCGGTAAGATCGTGGTGGCTTTGCCGGGGTCGCCAGCCGCGTGCCGGCTGGGCCTGGAAAAGCTGCTGTTGCCCGAACTCGGCCATATGGCGCATCTTCTCGGTCTATGAACCGGATCACGATAAAACTGTTCGCCACGCTCCGCGAGCGGGCGCGCACCGGGGAAATCGATCGCGAGTTTCCCGACGGCGTCACGATCGATGAAATATGGCAGAGCCTGCTGGCGGAATTCCCGGAGCTCGCCGGTCATCATGACAGCGTCGCTTTCGCGGTGAATCACGAGTACGTCGATGGCGACTACCGGCCGCGCGGCGGCGACGAGGTTGCATTCATCCCGCCGGTCAGCGGCGGCAGCGAGCCGCCCTGGCTCGGACCGGTGAAGATTGTCACCCGGAAAATCGATCTCGAGGAGCTGCAGCGCGCGGTCGCCGATCCGCGCTCCGGAGCGACGGCGACCTTCGCCGGCACTACGCGGATCGATAATGCCGGACGCCGCGTGACGCGGCTCGAGTACGAAGCCTACGAGCCGATGGCGCTCAGCGAGATGCGCAAGATTGCGCGCGCCGCAGGCGAACGTTTCGCGATCGTGCGTATCGCAATTGCCCATCGTATCGGCCGCGTCGATATCGGTGAGACCTCGGTCGCAATCGCGGTCTCGGCGGCCCATCGCGGCGAAGCCTTCGAGGCGTGTCGGTTCGCGATCGATCGCATCAAGGAGATCGTTCCGATCTGGAAAAAGGAGTACTTCGAGGGCGGCGAGTTGTGGGTCGGATGCCAAACCTCGCATCCGCCGCTCCCGCATGGCCACGCCCATTAGGATTGCGTCGAAACCGGCCGCGTTGACGGCCCCGTAGCTATCGGATAATCAACCCAAGCGATGCCTACCGCCCTTGAACACTGCGTTGAAAGGATAATCCTCGCGGAGCCGCGCGGCTTTTGCGCCGGGGTCGATCGCGCCGTTGAGGCGGTGCGCGAGGCGCTCCGCAGTTTCGGCCGTCCGCTCTATGTTCGCCATCAAATCGTCCATAATCGCTTCGTCCTGGAACGGCTCGAGACTGAGGGCGCGATTTTCGTCGAAAGCCTCGACGAGGTGCCTGCCGGCCAACGCGTGATTTTCAGCGCCCACGGCGTCGCACCCAGCGAATGGGATCGCGCGAAGGACCGCAACCTGCGGGTGATTGATGCTACGTGCCCGCTGGTCACGAAGGTCCATCTGGAGGTCCGCCGCTATGCCGACGAAGGGCGCACCGTGATTCTCGTCGGCCACGCCGGCCATGAAGAGGTCAAGGGCACGCTCGGCGTCGCGCCCGGTCAAATGCTGCTGGTGGGCAGCGTCGAGGAGGCCGAGCGCGCCGAGGTGCCGGATAGCGAGCGCGTGGCGGCGGTGACACAGACCACGCTCAGCGTCGATGACACGCGCGAAATCATGGAGACTCTCAAGCGCCGTTTTCCCGCGCTCCGCACGCCCAAGACCGATGACATCTGCTACGCCACCCAGAATCGACAGAATGCGGTCAAGGAGCTGGTGAGCGTGAGCGACGCGATCTTGGTGGTCGGCTCAAAGCAGAGCTCGAATGCGAATCGCCTGGTCGAGGTGGCGCGCACGCGCGGCGCGCGCGCCTACCTGGTCGACTCGATCGCCGATGTCGAGCCGGCGATGGTCGCCGGCGTGAGCGCGCTCGGACTGACCGCCAGTGCTTCGTCGCCGGAATGGTTGGTCGAGGAGATCATCGGCGCATTCGCACGCGGCGGCGCCACCGTCGAGCTCCTGAGCGTAGCCAAGGAACGCGTCCACTTCCCGCTCCCCTCGCCTGCCAACTAGCCTCCTCGGAAAGCCGGGGCTGAGCCGTCCAAGAGGGTGAGTGACGAGACCACGGCGGGCCCGGCGGCGCGCAGGCGCGGATACATCGCGGTCGAGGGGCCGATCGGCGTCGGCAAGACCTCACTCGCCCGCATGCTCGCTGAAAAACTCGGCGCGCGCCTGGTCCTCGATGAATCCGGCAACAACCCGTTTGTCGCGCGATTCTATGAAGATCCCGACAAGTACGCGTTTCCCGCCCAGCTCTATTTTATGCTCATCCGCTACCGCCAGCAGCGCGAGCTGATGCAGCAGGAGTTGTTTCGGCAGGCGACGGTATCCGATTATCTCTTCAGCAAGGATCGGATTTTCGCCAACCTGAATCTCACCCCCGACGAGCTGGTTCTTTACGATCAGGTTTTTCGGCTGCTCGATGCGCAGATGGCGAAGCCGGATCTCGTCGTCTACCTCTGGGCGCGCGCCGAAGTCCTGATCGATCGGCTGCGTAAACGCAACCGCGATTTCGAGCGTCACATCAGCATCGAATACCTGGAGCGGGTCTCCGCCGCCTATCGCGACTTCTTTTTCTACTTCGAGGAAACTCCGTTGCTGGTGGTTGATACTTCGGAAATGGATTTCATTGAGCATCCGGAGGATCTCGAGGAGTTGATGCGCGAGATCGATCGCACGCGCGCCGGCATCCAGCATTACGTGCCGAGGCTGCGCCCGGGGCGCTGAAACCTCCGCATCTCCGGCATGGCTGCGAGGGAGACATCGGAAGAGTTCATCGCGCGCCACTGTGCGGCGCTCGCGGACGTGTACGAGCGCGGGATGGCGAGAGCCTATCGCGTCGCGCCCGAGACGATGGCCGCGGCGCTGTATCGCGGCGCGTGCTCGCTTCCGGAAAACGCGAGCGAAACCGTCGAGCATTATCTCGCGAGCGTCCATGCCGGGGATTTGGCGCTGGCGTGCGCACTGATCGCCGGCGATGCGGCGGCTTGGGATGAATTTGTCGCGCGCTATCGTCCGATTCTCTACGCCTCCGCGCGCGCAATCGCAGGCGACGAACTCCGCGCCCGCGAGCTGGCCGATTCGCTGTGGGCGGAGCTCTACGGAATCCGCGGCCAGACCGGCGCGCGCCGTCCGCTTCTCACCTACTTTCACGGCCGTAGTTCGCTCGCGACCTGGCTTCACGCCGTGCTCGCCCGGCGTCATATCGATGCGCTCCGCGCCGAACGGCGCCATTCTCCGCTCGAAAGCGTCACTGCCGACCCGGCGATTAATTCCGATCCGCCGAATCCCGAACAGCCGCGCTATATCGAATTGATTGGCCGCGCGCTGAACGATGCACTCGACACGCTGAAGCCGCGCGATCGTCTTCGGCTCGCCTATTATTACAGCGACGGGCTTACCCTCAAGGAGATCGGCGCACTGATGGAGGAGCGCGAATGGACGGTTTCGCGCCGTCTCAAGCGCACGCGCGAAGCAATCCGCAGGCGCGTCGAACTGAGGCTGCGCGCGGCGGGCCTCGGGACGGAAGAGATCCGCCAATGCTACGATTATGCGATGGAAGGATGGTCGTCCGAGCTGAAACCCGCGACCGGCGCAGCGGCGGGAGGCGATGCAACGAAAGACGGCCGGTTCGTTCAAAGTATAAGGAAGTAGGATTTGGCGCGGATTGACGAAAACGGCGATCGCTTCGGCGCGCTTATCGGCGCGCAATTCCGTGCGCGCGATCGTGAGCATCGCGGCGACTGTCCCGAGAGCGAAACCGTCGCGGCCTACCACGAACGCTCGCTCGCCGGCGACGAGCGCGATGGCGTCGAGCGTCATCTTGCCGGATGCGCTGCGTGCCGCGAGGAGCTTGCAGCGATCGCGCGCGCATCGCGTGACAGCGCTGCTGTTGGCGCGAAACCCGAATCCGGTATGCGCCGATGGTGGACGAGCGCGCCGGTCGGATTTGCGATCGCGGGCGCGATCGCAATCGTGGTCGCAATCGGACTCGGACGCGATTACTACAACCAGGAGTCACGCGAGCAGCGCCAGCAGCTTGCGATGCTGTCGGCCAATCGAACCACGATAACGGCCGGGCAAGAATTGCACGCGATGAAGCGCGCCTCAGTGGCAAAGAAGGCCGCCGAATCTAGTAACGTCGCCGTACCCCCATCGCCACCGTCTCAGCCCGCACAGGCGTCGCTCGCGAGCCGGGCGGTCACGCCGGAGCAAATGCAGGCCACGGGCGCGGCGTCATCCGCAATACCCGGTTCCGGGCCTGCTACGGCTCCGGCGATTCCGGGAGCCGCAGTTGGTGCGGCGACAGGCTCAACCCTTGCGCAGAATCAACCTTCGACCTTCGCCCGCTTGTGGCGGCATACGACTGTCATCTCGCCCGACGGCTCGGTGCGATGGGAATTCGGGAGCGGGGGAATAATCCAGCGCTTCGGCCCGGGCGGCATGACCGCGATCCGCGTGCCCGGGGTGACTGCCGACCTGCTGGCCGGCTCCGCACCCTCGTCGGCGGTCTGCTGGATCGTAGGCCAAGGGGGCGTTGTCCTGCGCACGATCGATGGCTTCGACTGGGAGAAGGTCAATTCGCCGACCTCGAGCGACCTCATCGCTGTGACCGCCAGCGGTCCGGATGCCGCAGTTGCAACCGCGCGCGATTCGCGACGTTATGCGACGTCTGACGGCGGTCAGACCTGGCAGCCTCAATAGTTTTTCAGCCGCTTCCGCTTTCTCAAAAAAAAATGCAAGAGGCCGCGCCGGCCTCGTTCAAACAGACGAGGACGGACGACGATGACCTCGAATGCGGCGGGTTTCGCAGGGTGGGCGCGACAACTGGGCGCGATCCGCCTGCCGAACGACCCGCGAATCGCGCAGATGGCGATGCTCGGGACGATCCTTGCCGCAGGCGCATACCTTTACGATTTTGCGCTCGATCCCCGCCAAACCGTCCTGACCTTCGCCGCCGCGCTCCTCACCCAGGCGATCACTGATCGGATCAATGGTCGGGAAGCCATCAACTACCGAAGCGCGCTGATAACCGCGCTCAGTATCGCGCTGCTGCTTCGCGCCGACTCATTGTGGGTGCATCCCGCCGCCGCCGTGGTCGCGATCGGGTCGAAATCATTGTTGCGCCTTCGCGGCAAGCATCTCTTCAACCCCTCCTGCTGCGGCGTGATCGTTGCGCTGCTCGCGATGCCCGGGGTGTGGGTGTCGCCGGGCCAATGGGGCAACGGAATCGCGATCGCGGGATGGATCGCGGTCGCCGGCACGATGGCCGTCTCGCGGGCCGCGCGCGGCGATCTCAGTTCGGCCTTCATGCTGTTCTACGGCGGCGCGATGCTCGCACGGGTGCTGTGGCTCGGTCAGCGGCTGGCTGTTTTCGCCCATCGGATGGCAAGCGGATCGCTGCTGCTGTTCGCCTTCTTCATGATTTCCGATCCACGCACCTCGCCCGACGATTGGCGCGGGCGCCTCGTGCATAGCGCGATCGTTGCGGGCCTCGCCTTCGTTCTGGGCGCACATTTCTATGCCAACAACCCGCTGCTTTGGGCGCTGTTCCTGGCCGCCCCGGCCGTTCCGCTCTGGGACACGATCTTCAAGGCGCCTCAATTTGAATGGAAAGTCAAAGGAGAAAGCGATGTTTCCGAAATTCAAACGTCTCTCGTTTGCGATGATTGCGATAAGTCTCTGCGCCGCATTGCTCCGGCCGACTCCGGCGCGCGCCTTCTGCGGCTTCTACGTCGGCAAGGCGGAGGGCACGCTCCGCAACAAAACCTCGAAGGTCGTGTTGGTTCACCATGACGACAAGACCGTCATCAGCATCATGAGCGACTATCAGGGCGACCTCTCGCAGTTCGCGATGGTCGTGCCGGTGCCGACTGTCCTGCAGCGCGGACAGATTCATATCGGCGATCCCGGCGTGGTGAAGCATCTCGATGACTACAGCGCTCCGCGTCTGGTCGAGTATGACGATCCCAACCCGTGCCAGATGTTCTATCCGGGCGCGGAGGCGGGGATGAGGATGAGCCGGATGGCCGCTCCGGCTCTAGCAGAGCGCAAGTCGGCCAACGCGCTCGGAGTCAAGATCGAGGCGCAGTACACCGTCGGCGAGTACGACATCGTGATTCTCTCCGCCCGGCAATCCGACGGCCTCGAGACCTGGCTGAATGAAAACGGCTACCGGATTCCATCGGGAGCGTCGGCGGCGCTCGCGCCGTACATCCGCGACGGAATGAAATTCTTTGTCGCCAGGGTGAATCTCAAGGAACAGGCAAAGACCGGCCTCGATTACCTGCGCCCGATCCAGTTCGCATTCGAATCGCCCAAATTCATGCTGCCGATCCGGCTTGGGATGGTGAACGCCGCCGGACCGCAGGACCTCGTGATCTATCTGCTGACTGAGAACGGTCGTGTCGAGACGACGAACTATCGAACCATCGAGATGCCGACCGGGATCGACGTGCCGCAATTCGTGCGCGATGATTTCTCGAAAACCTACTCCGCGATTTTCGATCGCCAGGTGAAGCTCAATGATCTGCGCGGGATCTTCACTGAGTACGTCTGGAATATGAACTGGTGCGATCCATGCGCCGCGCCGCCGCTCAGCCATGAGGAACTGAAGCAGCTCGGTGTCTTCTGGCTCGATGAACAAAATCCTCCGCCCGGATGGGGCGGTGCGCCGCGTCCGATGTATAGACCGCAGATGTTTATCGCGGCGACCGCGGGCGTCGTCCTGACCCGCCTTCACGTCCGATACACCGCTGCGACCTTCCCCGAAGACCTGTTTTTCCAGGAGACGGGAGATTCCAACAACTTCCAGGTGCGCTACGTGCTGCATCGCCCGTGGGACGGATCGCCGCAGGCCTGCGCCGCCGCGGCAACGTACTTCCAGGAACTCGATCAACGGCGTGCGACGGAAGCACGCAATTTGGCCGATCTCACCGGCTGGGATATTGCCGACATCGACCGGCGGATGGGCCTCAATCCGAGTAAGCCGTCACCAGCGTGGTGGCAGAATCTCTGGCATTGATGATGGCCGATGCGCTAAACATAGAGCATCGGTGTACGCCGTTAGTGCCAGGCGGCAGCAATGCGAGAGGGGGATTAAGAATTGGTCGCGGCTGATTATTGCCGCGCTGGTGGCGACCGCCTTTGCCGGATGCGCGGCGCAACCGAAGCCGGCGCCGCTCGGAAGCGCGTCATGCACAGTTGATCAGCTCGGTCAGAGCGCGATTCCGGTAAGCGTCGCCGGCCGCGATTCGATGATAAGCGTCGCCCAGGCACTGGCCTCGGCTGCTGCAGGTACCTATCCGGACGCGCAACCGTTCGCCTATAAGATTCGCTTTCATAAGCCGTTGATGCCCTATGCGGAGGGTGCGCCGCCGTTCGTGATGACCGGACAGTTCGAACGGGCATGCGATCGAAACAATTACCTGGCTCTCGGATGGGGCTACTCGCGGCGCCAGGACGATCACGCTTACGCGGCGATCGCGCCCCTCGATCCGCCGCAGGATTGCCCGGGCAAGCAGACTATCGTGCCATCGATCGAGGCGATCTATTCGCCGTCGGTGACCGAGCCCGAAACCGACCATAGTCCGATCCGTGGATGGCAGGTCGATCTCCCGCAGATTACGGAAATTCTGCGGAAGAATCATGTCTCGTTCGCCAATGGCCTCGAAACTATCGAGGTTGCCAGCGCGCGGCGGCTCCGGCTCGATGACGCGCGTCCATCTTCCGGCTGCGTCCGTACCTTCTACGGCCGGGGCGGCCATCGGCGGCTCGATGCGATCGACGGCTCGCGGACCGTGATGGAGCTGGCCGAAGCCGGACGGCCATCGCGCAGGGCGAGTCTCGCCGGCTACTGCACGGCGGGTCATTATCTGATCCTCGATGCGATTACGGCCGAGGTGGTTGAGCGCGGCAAATATCGGCGCTGCGAATACTTCGCCTCCGAGCAGATCTAGGCTTCGCTCGCGTCCAGACTCCGATTTATCGCATCAATCCCTTTCGCTGGGCGGATTGAACCCCGCGCACCGCGCGAACCGCGACCGGATTGGAATTCGATGTTCGCGATGCGTTGAATCGCTACAATTGCTTCGATGCGTGGCAGTTCACCGATTAACGCGACCTGGCGCAGAAGTTAGTGGGCGGGCGATTTGAATTATCCGGCGGGTGCGCGAATCTTCGATGAACCAGAGTCCTCACGTCACCACGCAAGCCCGCTCGGACGCAGGGGCGCTGCTTCGCGGGCTCAGCGCTGATGAAGCCAAAGCGCGGCTCGCCGCGGGCGGACCGAATCGCCCGGTGCCTGAGGACCGCGCACAAGCTCTCAAGGAACTGTTACGCATGGTGAGTGATCCGATGGCGTTGATGCTGATCGGCGCCGCGGCGATCTACGCGCTCACCGCGGAGTATCGGAACGCCATCATCCTAGGCGCAGCAGCGCTTCCGGTGCTGCTCGCCGACGTAATTCTGGAAGCGCAGTCGCGATCGGCGCTGAAAAAGCTCGCGCACGCGAACGCTTCGCGCGCGCACGTCATCCGGGACGGACGGGAAGGCGAGATCGCCGGCGAGGAGATTGTCGTAGGGGACCTGCTTGTGCTCCGCGAAGGAGATCTGGTCCACGCCGACGCGATTGTCCGATGGAGCGCGAACCTGACGATCGATGAATCGCAATTGACGGGGGAATCGGAACCGCAGGTGAAGACCTCATCATCTATCGCCGCTGCGCAGCCCGATGAAAACTCCGTCTATAGCGGGTCGCTGGTGGTGTCGGGCCACGGCTATGCCGAGGTGTATGCGACCGGGCCCCGCACCCGCTTCGCAAAAATTGCCCAACTGCTTGCGACAACCCGCCAAGGACCGGCGCCGCTGGAGCGAAAGGTGGCGCGCATCACTCGATGGCTGGTGCTGATTGCGGTCACGATCGCCGCCGTCATTTTCGTGCTGCGCTTTCATGCAACCGGTCGCGGAATCGAGTCGATCCTCTATGCCATCGGAGTGGCGATCTCTTCGGTCCCGGAGGAATTTCCGCTGGTTCTCACACTGCTCCTGTCGGTGGGTGCATACCGCCTTTCGCGCCAGGGCGTGCTGGTGCGGCGCCTCTCGTGCGTCGAGACGCTCGGCGCAACCACGATTATCTGTCTCGACAAAACCGGCACGCTTACGATCGGCCGGTTCGCGCTCGTCGCGCATGAGTCGTTCGATCCCAATGATGAGGCCGCGCTGCTCGAGAACGCAGTCCTCGCATGCGAACTCGATCCTGCCGATCCAATGGAGCGCGCGATCTTCGACCACTGCCGCGAGCACCAGGTTGACATTGAGCGGCTTCATCGAGTCTGGACGCTGGTTCGCGACCATCCATTCGATCCGCTCGGCCGGCATATGTCGCACGTATGGCATCGAACAGTCGATGGGAAACCGATTGAGCGGGTGGTGGCAAAAGGCGCGGCTGAAGGCATTTTAAGTCACTGCTCGATCGATCCCGGGCGACGCCAAGCGATACTTCAGACCAACGCCGACCTTGCGGCCAAAGGCTTGCGCGTGTTGGCGGTTGCTGACCGTCAGAGCGAGAACGTCGATCACGATGCCGCGCGCGAGACGGACGAGCAGGGACTGAAGTTCCGCGGCTTCCTCGCCTTCGAGGATCCCGTGCGTCCGTCGGTCGCAGGGGCGATTGCGGAATGCCAGCGCGCAGGCATCCGGTTGAAGATGATCACCGGGGACCATCCGCTGACTGCACATGCGGTGGCTGAGAGCGCCGGCCTGCTGCACGACGATCGCGACCTGATGACCGGCGCAGATCTTGATCGCTTGACACCGGCGGAGCTCGCGGAGGCCGCATCGCGATGCGCGATCTTTGCACGCGTGCGGCCGGAACAGAAATTCGCGATCGTCGATGCGCTGGTGCGCGCCGGCGAGATCGTTGCGATGACCGGCGATGGCGTGAATGACGCGCCCGCGCTGCGGCGCGCGGATATTGGCGTCAGTCTGGGCCGGCGCGGAACGGAAGTGGCGCGCAGCGCCGCCGCAATGGTGCTGCTCGAGGATGACCTCGGCGCGCTGGTGGGCACGGTTCGCGAGGGGCGCGTTTTATTCGGCAACATCCAGACCGCATTTTCATTTCTGACCGGTTTCAAAACGATGATCGTCTCTCTTGCCTTGCTCGCTCCGGTCCTCGGCCTGCCACCTCTGCTCCTGCTGCTCGAAATTGTGTGGCTCGAGCTGATCGTCCATCTAATCGCGACCACTGCCTTTCAGGGGCAAAGCGATGCCGCCGTCGCGATGAGCCGCCCACCGCGCGATCCTTCGTTGCCCGTCCTTGGTTTCGCCTCAGCCGCGAAGTCCGGGCTTTCGGGCTTGATGCTGACCTGCGCTGCACTCGTGCTTTATGTTTGGAAGCTCCCGGAAGGGATCGAGTATGCGCGAGGGATCGGAATTGCGGTGGTGGTGCTTGGCTCTACGATGCTGTGCGCAATCGAGCTGCTCGATCATCAAAAGGGCGCAGAAATTCTCTCGTTGCGATTCGGTTTCATTACCGCAGCGGCCGTTGTGAGCCTGATAGTGGCTTTGGTTTCTCCAGCGATCAGCAACGCGCTTCAAATCCGGCCCATCGGCTACCTCGACTGGGTGGCGGTAAGTGCGGCGGCCGCCGTCTTTAATAGCTGGCGCCTCCTCGTGAGGAGGCCCGAGAGCATCCCGATCCGGGTACGTCCCCTCGAAAAGGCCGACCTCCCGTAATATCACTTGAAGAAAAGCAACGGGCGGTTCACGGTGCTTAGGCAGACGATACGCAAGCGGTTGCAGGCCAAGCTGAGCGCGATGAAAACCGAGCTCAAGCGGCCATGCACGCTCCCATCCCGGAGGTCAGCAGTGGTTGAGGGCCGTCGTGGATGGGCATACCTGCTACTATGGGGTCACCATGAACGGACCGGCGCTCTTGCTGTTTCGGTTCCGAGTAGGCCGGCTCTGGTATAGAGCTCTGTCCCGTCGTAGTCAGAACGGTCGCCTCAACTCGGATAGAATGACGCAACTCATTGACCACTGGTTGCCACCCGCTCGCATCTGTCATCCCTATCCTCTGCGCGGTCTCGGCGTTATTACCTGAGGCAAGAGCCGGATGCTGCAGTTCCGCCTGTCCGTATCCGTTGAGAAGGTTATCGGCTATGATTCAGGCACATAGTCTGCAGCGGCTTTTATCAAGCGCGCGTTGTCGAGGGGCGAGCGCACGCCGATACGGTAAAGACCGGGGCCACACCCGGGCAGTGCGGCGAGGTCTCGAATCGCGATTCCTCGATTTCGCATGTAGCAGCCGAATGCGCCTCGGACCTTTTCGTGAGCAATCGAAAACATCAGGAAATTCGCAGCCGAGGGGAACACTTTCATACCCAGCCGGCAGCGTAATTCGCCCTCGAGTATCTGGCGTTCCTCCGCGATAAGAGCGCGAGTCCGGGCAATAAAAGGTCCGGCAGCATCCAGGCACGCAAGGGCGACATGCTCGGCGATCGCATTCACGGACCATGGTTCGATGGCCTCGCGCAGCTCGCGAACAACATCTGGGGATCCGAGCAGATATCCCAGGCGCAGGCCCGGAATCGCAAAGATCTTTGTGAGCGAGCGAAGCACCAGCAGCTTCGGAATCGAGCCGAGGAGCGAGCAGACTGAGCGCGGGTCATCGGCAAACTCGATAAACGCCTCGTCAATCACGCACCACGCGTTCCGCCGCGCGCATTGCCGCGCGATGGCGGCGGTTTCGTCCAGCCCGAGCAGAGTGCCCGTCGGGCTGTTCGGTCTGCCAAGGAATACGCCGTCGGCTCCCATCTCGAGCGCGGCGCACAGTTCTGCGAATTCCAATCGGAAGTGGTCTTCGGGTCTCAGGAAGATCGGGAACGGCGCTGCCCCGGCGGCGCATAGGGCATTGGCAATCTCGCTGAATGTGGGAATGACCACAAATGGCGAGCGTAACCGGAGCACCCGTGCAGCAAGGTAAAGAAGCTGCGTGCTGCCATTGGCCGCGATCACCATCGCGGGATCGACGTCGAGCCAGGCGCCGAGGCGGTTTTCTAGGCGATGCGGGTAGGGAGATGGGTAGTGCGAGATGCGGCCAATAGCGTCGTGGTATGCGCGCAATGCTTCGGCCGGAGGCCCGAGCGGATTAAGACTCGTGCTGAAATCGATGCAGTCCCCCGGGAGATTGCCACCATGGGTGTGGTCGATAGGAATCGGCACCGATAGGCGGTTCATTTCAGCGACCCCACGCCCACGCGAGCGTCGTACGCGTCATGACGAGCGCGGCAAGCATCAGGGCGCTCGCAGCCCACATCAGAATTCGCGACGTGGTGAGCGCCGGAATGTCTAGCGACACTTGCGGGCAGCCCATGCGCGGTCGAAACTCCAGTTCTCCGCCATAAGACGCCTGACCTCCTAGTTCCACACCGAGCGCACCCGCCATCGCCGCTTCCGGGTAGCCGGCGTTGGGGCTCTCATGCTTACGCGCGTCGGTGAGTATCGTGCGCAGGCTCTGGATGCCCCGGCCGGTCAGCACCGCGGCGCTAAGCGCGATAAACACCGCGGTCAAACGGGCGGGAATAAGATTCGCGATATCGTCGAGCCGCGCGGCGCATCTGCCGAAATACAGGTAACGCGAATCCTTGTAACCGATCATAGAGTCCAACGTGTTAATCGCCTTGTAGACGATCGCTCCCACGGGACCGGCCACGGACAGAAAAAACAACGGCGCGATAATGCCGTCACTTGTGTTCTCGGCAACCGATTCAATGGCCGCCCGAATTAGACCTTCGCGGTCCAACGCCTGCGGGTCGCGACCCACCAATGCAGGTATCGCGCGTCGCGCCGAAGCCTCGTCGGCCAGAAGCAGATGTCGCTCGACGCTTTGTGCGGCGTCGTTCAGTCCACGAGCGGCCAGCGTGGTCCACGCGATCAGAGTCGCGGCGAGCGCACCCAAAGGTGCGGCTATAGCCTGCAGGGTTCTCACGACCGTCCACACGGTCGCACCCGACAGCACAATAATCCCAGTTACGAGCAAGGCCCCGCCCACCAGTTCCTGACGCGCACCGCCCCGCCGAATAAGTCGCTCCCCAAACGCCACGGCACGACCAATCAACCTGACCGGATGTGGGAGCCAATCGGGATCGCCGCACACAAGGTCGAGAATCACGGCGGCGATGATTAACGGGGTCGGCAGGTAAAGAGCATAGCTCACGAGCGGACCCTGCCGTTCGAGAATGGCCCGATGGATTTGATTCCCAATAAAGCCGCAACCGTAGCCAGATCCAGGTTGGCCGCGAGAAGGTCTGCAAACCGGTCGTACGCACGCAGTCGCACCGTCCTGGCACTTTCGAAATCGCCGGCATTCAGAGACCGCAGTCCCTTGCCTCGGCCGATCCGCGCGAGATACTGGCGGCGAAAGCCGGGCTCGTCGAACAGGCCATGAATCGAGGTGCCCAGAACGCGGCCATCGTCGGAGACGCTCCCCTCGGACTCGTCCACGATTCGTCCGTCTCGTTCCCGAATCCGAAACGCGACCGCTCCCGCATGTCGGCAGACGCGGCCGCTATGAATCTCGTAACCGGAAATTTCATTGCCGGAAGAAGGATCTATCGCCCGCACCAGGGCGGTAATCTTCTCATCGTCGAAAACTGTCTCGACATCGAGCAAACCCAGGCCCGAAGCCTCCGAGAGCGAGCTTTCAACATGCTCCGGGTCGGCGACGCGACGCCCTAACATCTGGTACCCGGCGCAGACTCCCAAGACCTGCCCGCCGTCGCGGTAGTGATCGAGAATGCGCCACTCCCAACCGGACTCGCGCAGCCAGGCCAGATCGGCGATCGTGCTCTTGCTGCCGGGCAGACACAGGACATCAAAGTCGCCTGCGCGCCGCGGGTCCTCAAGGTACTGCAAGTCAACTTCGGGCTCGCGCGCGAGCGCCTCGAAGTCGGTGTAATTGGCGATTCGGGGAAGACGCACGACGCCGATCTTGATAGGGCGCGTATCACGGGCATCACGTGCGCTCAGGCTTGCGCTGTCTTCGGCCGGAATGTCGAGCCCGTTCGCATACGGCAGGACGCCGAGGATTTTGATGCCGGTTCGCTGCTCGATGATCTGCAAGCCGTCCGAGAGCAGTTCAAGATCACCGCGAAACTTGTTGATGACCAAGCCCTTTACACGATCGCGCTCGGAAGGCGATAGAAGCTCAACTGTCCCTACCAGCGCGGCCAGCGCGCCTCCCTTGTCGATATCGGTGACGATAAGCACCGGAGCGTCCGCCAGTTCCGCCACGCGCCAGTTCACGACGTCGCGCTCGCGCAGATTAACTTCGGCTGCGCCGCCGGCGCCCTCGATGACGATTAATTCGAAATCCGAAGCCAGGCGTGTGTAGCTTTTGACGATCTCCGGCCACGCTCGTTCCCGATAATGGCTATGTTCACGAGTCGTCATGCGGAACTGTACGCGTCCGCCGATCACGACCTGGCAGCCGCGTTCGCTTTCGGGCTTCAGAAGAACGGGATTCATGTCCACAGTCGGCTCGAGGCCGCAGGCTTCGGCTTGGACCGCCTGGGCGCGCCCGATCTCGCCGCCGCCGGGACATACCGCCGCGTTGTTGGACATGTTCTGCGACTTGAACGGAGCGACGCGCATTCCAGCACGAGCGAACAGCCTGCAAAGACCCGTGACCACCACGCTCTTGCCCACATCCGAGGCAGTCCCCATTATCATCAGGCTTCGGGCCTTTGCGGCAGTGTTCATCGCATTTCCGAATATCTATCCGGATTACCAATCGATTGTGTGGTCAGAACTCGATTCCTTTTTGCGCGCGAACCCCGTCGCGGTAGGGATGTTTCACGGCGCGCATTTCCGTGACCAGGTCGGCAAGCGCCACCAGTTCCGGATGCGCGGCGCGGCCCGTCAGGATTACGTGAAGTCCTTCACGCCGCGATTTCAGAGCCGCAACCACTTCTTCAACCGGGACGAAGCCGTAGTTGACGACGTAGGTAATCTCGTCCAGCACGATTAGGTCGAAATCGTTGCCGTTGAGCCATTGACGCGCCGTTTCCCAAGCGGCAGCCGCCGCGGCCCGATCCCTGGCCAGGTCTTCGCTCTCCCAAGTAAAACCCCGCCCCATCGTAAGCCAGGTCAGATTTGACGTGTTCTCCCCTAGCCTGCGCTCGCCGGTACGCCATTTGCCTTTGATAAACTGCAGCATTCCAACCCGCATGCCGTGACCGAGCGCCCGGAATGCGACACCGAGCGCAGCCGTGGTTTTCCCCTTGCCGTCGCCCGTGTTTAGCAGAATGAGACCCTGCCTGCGCTTAGGTCCGTCCATCGGCAAACCCAAGAGTGGTTGCGTTTTTGCGACTTCTCGCGAACAAATATCCCGCCGCGATTCCGATTATCAGCCAGAACGTCAGCATGCTCGCGAGCGCCCGTATGATGAAAATCTGGTCGATAGCCGCAAGCGCCTGCGACGACGTGTGCGCCGGGGCAATCGGCAGCACGGTTCGAAATACCATCGGCGCCAGCGCAATAACCAAAATGCCGGCAAGCCTGGCCGGACCCCTGGCCCTATAAATCGCGGCGATACCGACAATGGCCGATACCGCGGCCGCCAGCCATCCGATTTGCCTGAGCAGGAGCGGCGCCACCTCCATTCCGGGCACCGCCGGAGGCACGACCATCGCCGGCGCCGCGTGGAACACGGCAAAACCGGCGGCGCCGAAAAGCAAACCGGCCAGCCATCCTTCCCTGCCGGTCAGGGCGAAGACTCCGGTCAGAATCAGACCGAATCCAATTCCCACAAATACGTCGCCGAGCAATGTCGACAGCGAGCGCATCGGTTCACTCGCGAACGGATCGGGCGCCGATTCGTTGCTCATCGCCTTCTCGAAGGTTTCCGCCTTGTGGATCACCGGCAGAGTCAACGACCGTTGGACCAGGAACAGGCACAAGCCTGCGAACACGCCGGCGATAAGCGCGGTCGAAATCATGCGGGAAAGCATGCGCACTCAGTGGCAGGGAAATCCCGCGGCGTGCCGGACATCATGCGCCGCCGCATGGAGAAGATCGGAGTGTGAAAATCCGACGACGAAGATTATCGCGGCTCCCAGCGTAATCGCCGCCATCGCCGCAATCATCGCCTTCGCAGTAGTCCCGATTCGGAGCTCCGCGTCTGCCCGAGTCTTCGCGATGCCCGAAACAGCCGATCTGCTGTTCACCATTTTCTTCTCCTCTTTGAAAGCCGTCCGTTGGCGAGCGGCGGATTCACCCGTTTGTTTTTCCGCCGGCATGAACGCACGCCTCCACCATCGCCTGCGCCATGGTTGGATTCGACGCCCAGTGCGCGTGCACGTAGGAGGCGATAACGTTGTTCAGGCTAAAGCCCTCTTCGATCTCGGCGCCATCGCGTCTGCGCCGAATTGCAAAGGCTGGCGCTGTATTCCTCGACAGTGATTCGAGCCTGGAATATCGGAATTGATGGCCGCGAAAACCAAGTCCGGCAGGGCCGAGAATTGAGTCGTTCAGCGTCCGGGCTTCAACGTAGCCAAGCGCCTGCAGGCGTTCGCACATGATAGTCCGCGCCGGCACGACGCCGCACATCCGGTAAATACTTCCGTCCAGCGTCTGGAGCTCGGAACACAGGTACATCAGCCCGCCGCATTCGGCGTAGATTACGCCGCCTCGCGCGGCAAACTCGGCGATCTGCTCTCTCATCGCGGCGTTGCGTTCAAGTTCGGCCGCATGCGCCTCGGGATAGCCGCCGCCCAGGTAGAGCCCGTCGACGACGGGCAATCGAACATCACGTATCGGAGAGAATCGAATCAGTCGTGCGCCTGCATTCTCAAGCCGCGTAAGATTATCCTCGTAGTAAAAATGGAAGGCCTCGTCGTAGGCGACGCCGATGGCACATTTGCTTTTGCGTCGGATTGCCTGGGCGATCAGAGCATCGGTTTGCAGAGTTCCGGCTTTTGCCGCGAGCGAGATTATTTCGTCGAGATCGCACCATTCGTTGACAAGCTCGCCCCATCGCGAGAACAGCGCGTCAGCGACAGCAAGCTCATCGGCGCTTCGCAGGCCAAGGTGCCGCTCCGGGAATTCCGCCGACGCCTCTTTCGGCAGCCCTCCAATCACTGGCGGGTGAGCGGACGCTTCCCGCAGGATCTCAAGATGCCCTTTGCTTCCGACGCGATTGCAGATTAGCGCGACAACCCGCAATTCGCGGTCGAACTCGGCAAACCCGCGCCCCACGGCAGCGATTGAACCGGCCATCCCAGAGGCGTCAGCCACCAGCAGCACTGGCGCCTCAAGCCATTTTGCGATTTCCGCCGTCGATCCGCTCTGGTCAGTCGCCGACGCTCCGTCAAACAGGCCCATGACGCCTTCGATGATCGCGATATCGGCTCCAACTGAAGCCCGCACGAAAGTGGAAACAACCGCCTCGCGGCCCATCATCCAGCCGTCGAGGTTGTGCGAAGTCGCACCAGCGGCGCGTGCGTGATAGGTCGGATCCAAATAGTCCGGGCCGCATTTGAAGACCGCGACCTTCAACCCGCGCGAGCGAAGCGCGCGCACAAGTCCCACGGTGAAAGTGGTCTTGCCGACGCCGCTCGACGTGCCCGCGACGACGATCCGCGGTATTACAATTTCAGACCTCATTCACCAGCTCACTCGGTTTTTAAGCTTCCCGTTCGCGGCGCGCGTCAGTTCAAGATTGGGAGCCACAAGCTTGCGAAGAGCCTGGATCGTGTTGGAAACCGCCGATTCGATACTATTAGCCCGCAGAGACAACACCTTTTGTGCTCCATGAAGCCGGGCAGCCGCTTCAGTCGTGGGGCCAAACGCAAGCATGGGAACAGCGCTCAATAACTTTCCGTTTTCCCCGCTGAGCAACCGGCGCGCTGCGCTTGAATTGGGAAGTACAATCAATTCGGGAAGTTCCCCGTCGGGTGCCTCCGTCCTGCACCAGTACTTGCAGGCGGGTATTCCTTGCTCCCACGCAGAATCAGGCGCAGCGCCGTCAGCATTGCCGCCGACCGCCACTCCCGGCCTCTCGAGTACGTAGGCGCCCAAGGCGCGAAGCTGAGCGGCGATCTTTGAAGGTCCCGGACCGGCGAGCGCGACGAGCACGCGGCGCCCCCGCAGCGGCATCTTTTCCAGCCACAGGATTCGATCGCGCAGCGACACCACACTGCCCACGATGACCAGTGCGGGGTCGGACCGGCGCTTGGGCTCGACTTTGTCCGCAAGATTGGCCAGCGTTCCCGAAATCACAAGCTGTTTTGGCGTGGTGGCCGCCGCAATGTATGCCGCGGGTGTTGACGGGTCGTAGCCATCGGCAATCAGGCGGTCGAGGTTTTCCTTCAGCCGGTGGGCGGCCATGTACAGGACGACAGTTTCATGCGCGGGACCGGCGGGCTCCGCGCGATGGCCGGTTGCGAAAGTTACCCGCGGCGCGTGGCAGCGATGGGTCAGAGGGATGCCTGCGTAAGCGGCCGCACCCAAGGCTGCGGACACACCGGGGACAATTTCAAACGGAATCCCGGCGTCGGCCAATTCCTCGGCCTCCTCCGCGCCGCGGCCGAAGATCAACGGGTCGCCGGACTTCAACCGCACCACCACGCGCCCCGCCCGCGCGCGCTCGAGCACGAGCGGATGGAGACGATAATCGATCTTTCCGCGCCCGTGCCGGCGGCCCACCGCGAGCAGCTCGGCGCCGGATGAAATGAGTGCAAGTATCTCCGGCGATACCAATTCGTCATGGGCGACAACCTGCGCCGAGCGAATCAGTTCAAACGCTCGAAGGGTGAGCAGGTTCGGATCGCCCGGACCCGCGCCGACGAGATATACGATGCCCTGCGCGGACATTGGCGGTTACCCTGCTTTGACCTTCGCCCTGCGGAAACGATGGCTGAAGTCGGGGGCGTACAGGCGTGAATCGGCAAAATCCGTGGCGGTGAGCGTTCGGCCCACGATGATTATCGACTGTGTCTTTATCCCCGCCCGCCTGACCCGCTCCAGGATGTCTTTGAGCGTGCCAAGCACTATCTTCTGTTCAGGGCACGTGGCCTTGTAAACGACGGCGACCGGGCAATCTGCGCCGTATTCGGGAATCAGCGACTCGCAGACTTCGCGCAACAATGTGATGCTTAGGAAAAGAGCCAGGGTTGCGTGATGGCGCGCAAGATCGCGAAGTTTCTCGCCCTCGGGCATCGGCGTTCGCCCCTCGGCCCGCGTCAAAATCACGGTCTGGCTGAGTTCAGGCAGGGTCAGCTCCCGGCGCAACGCCGCGGCCGCCGCGCTGAAGGACGACACGCCAGGCACCACCTCGTATTCAATCCCCAGCCGATCCATTCGCCGCATCTGCTCCGCGGTCGAGCCAAAGATCAGCGGATCGCCGGTATGAACCCGGGCTACATCCTGACCGGCATCTCGAGCGGCCACGATTACTTCGATAATTTCATCCAGCGTCATTCCTGAGGAGTCGATCACGGCGGCGTCGGCCCGGGCCATCGCGATTACGTCGCGCGGCACCAGCGAGCCGGTGTAGAGCACCACCGGGCAGGACGAGATCAGCTCAGCCGCGCGGATCGTCAGCAGCTTGGGGTCGCCCGGACCGGCGCCGATGATGTAAACCTTCATCGTTCCTCCTAAAGGCAGCGCAGCACCGTATCCCGGACGATGTTCCAGATCGGCGCGGGAATCTCACCCAGCCAGCGCACATCGACGGGCTGCTTCAGAGGGAACTCCGCCTGTCCGCTCGGATCCATCAACAGACGCCACAGCCGCTCGCTGACCGAACCATTGCGCTCGATAAGCAAGCGCTCAGCAAGCGTGGCAGCCAGCGATTCGTCCTCCAGATCGAGCGTCAGGCAGGGCGGGGATATCTCGACCGGGCGCCGTGGAGTCAATGCAATGTAAGGACGCTTGAGCGCGTCGATTGCCTCGGGCGGCTCGAAGCCGGCAGCTTCGAAATCGCATGGCTCCTTCGTATTCCCGATCAGAAAGAACCTGCCGCCAGTCTCGGCGAGAATCGCGCCGGCCAATCGTCCAACCCGAGCCATCATTCAACCTCCGGATGGTCGGCCGGCGGTTCCAGCACCAGAGAACGGCCCGGCCGTTGACCCGGCAGTGGGTTGCCGTCGGCGGTGTATTTGTTCGAATAGCCGCGCGGCGTAACCATGTAACCCTCAAACACGAAAGTGTTGCTTGATCCCACGATCACCGTGGTGAGCATCCCGATCTCGTAGTCGAGAAAATGGCTGAGATCGGTAAGCACAGTTTGCTGCAGCTTCCGATATGCGCTCTTCACAAGCGCGACCGGCGCTGTCGGCTGACGATACTTGCTGATTATTGAATGCGCTTCGACGATCTGGCGCGTGCGCCGGCCGCTTGCCGGATTGTAAAGTCCAATCACGAAATCGGCGGCCGCTGCCGCTTCGATTCGGCGCGCGATCACAGGCCACGGCGTCAGCAGATCCGACAGCGAGATGGCGCAGAAATCGTGGACCAGCGGCGCGCCCATCAGCGAGGCGCACGAACTGAGCGCAGTGATGCCGGGTATGATTTGCAGCTCGGGCGAATCGCCGCGTTTCCATCCGATATCGCGCAGCACCTGGAACACCAGCCCAGCCATCCCGTACACGCCGGCGTCGCCCGACGAAATCAAAGCCACCCTGGCGCCTGCTCGCGCGCGTTCGACCGCCGCCCGCGCCCTGCCAATCTCCTCCGTCATCCCCGTGCGCACGATCTCTTTGCCGCGAATCAGATCGGCCACAAGCTTGATGTAGGTCGTGTAGCCAACAATCAACTCAGCGTCGGCAATCGCACGGGTTGCGGCAGTAGTCGCGTGGTCGTGCGCACCCGGCCCAATTCCTACGACGTACAGAACGCCCTTGGCTTCAGACATCGGCAACCTCCATAGGTCGCTTTGCGAACGGGATGCGCGCAATTGCTACCGTCATCGAGCGCCCGGCGCCCGGCTCGGTATAGACCTGCTTGGGAACGAGCAGCCGCTCGGCGCCGGCTCCGAGCAGCGCCGCGGGTTCTGCTACGCCGCGGGTGCCGACGTAACGCCTGACGGTTTCGGAAGGGTTCTCAATTCCCGGTACGGCGTCGAGCTCGTCGGCCGAATGGAATTCGAGCGGCCATCCGTGACGCTCGGCGAGCGCCGCGATCGCCGGCTCGCCGCGCTTTTTGTCGATAGTGACGAGCGTCCTCACCGATTTGAGCGAAAGCCGATTGGCTTCGAACGCCTTCGCGACCCCCCTCTCCACCAGCTCTTGCGGCGTGTTTTTGTCGCAACCGATTCCGACCACGAGGCTCCTCGGGCGATAGATCACCGCCTTTCCCCAGTGTCGCGGATGCGTCTGGCGAAAATCGCGGTCTGAGGCGACCAGGAGAATCTCGAACGCGCACGGGTCAACGTCGTCCAGGCTCGTTGAGTAGCGAACCCCGGGCGGCAACGGCCGATCCAACGGCCACCAGTCGGGTTCTCCGGTTTCTTGCACGAACATTACCGGCGCGGCGTTGACCACGGCGGCGCATCCGCGTGTCACGTTGCGATCGGGATCGTCGAGCGTCCAGCCC
This sequence comes from Pseudomonadota bacterium, assembly GCA_021324855.1. Taxonomy (GTDB): domain Bacteria; phylum Desulfobacterota; class Binatia; order Binatales; family Binataceae; genus JAJPIG01. The sequence goes on from JAJPIG010000028.1 coordinate 58,506, forward strand.
AGCTCACGTCCGAGGATGTCCACCGTGAGGGTGCCAATCGCGTCGGAGGCGGTCGTGACCACGGCTTGGGCACTCAGCGCGACGGCGACACGCTCGGTGAAAACGTTGCCGCGCCCGACGTGCCCGGAAAGGACGCAGACGGCGAAGCGCGCGCCGTCGTCCACGCAAATCACGGCCGGGTCGGTCTTCTTGTCGCGCATGAGCGGCGCGAGCATCCTTACCACTGCGCCGATGCTGACGATGAACACGTGGCAGTCATAAGCGAAGAATGTTTCGGCAAGCGCCGGCCCCATCGGCAGCTTCAGCGCCAGGGCGTTCACCATCCGGGGGTCCTCGCGCGCCGCCGACAGCAGTTTTTCCGAAACGTAGATGTCGGCGTCAGTGAGGGACTGTGCCAGCCGGGCGGCGATTTCCAGCCCATGGCGGGTAATGGCGTAAATTGCAAAAGGCTTGCGCGGCACCTTCATCCCACTTGCGGCTGCGCCAATACGGCATTCGGAGAGACCTCGCCTGCAAGCACGCCGCTGCGCTCGCGGCGCGTGACCACCACCATCGCGAAGCAGTCGCCGCGCTCGGTGCAAACCTCTTGCAGGTCGGCGGCGACTCTCTGCTCCGGCATCGTGGCCTTGGCCACGTAGGCCGCTTTGTGCAGAAGCCCCGTGCGCTTCAGTGCGTCGACGATCTTCGGCATCTCGGAGCCGATTTTCATGAGAATCGTCGTATCGAAGCTGTTCAGGATGGTGACCAGATCATCGACGCCGTAGTTCGCCGGAATAATTGCAATTCGCTCCAGCCCATCGGCGAGCGGGACACCGAGCACGGCGGGCACGGCGGCTATTGATGACACGCCGGGAACCACTTCGACGCGAATGCCCGGCCATCGACGCTGCGCCTCGCACAGTAGGTAGCCGAACGTGCTGTACAATGAGGGATCGCCCTCGGTGGCGAACGCAACGGAGCGGCCGTTTTCAAGCCGTTCGCCGATTTTGGCAAAAGCAGTGTCCCACGCCTGACGCAGCCGCACTGGTTCCTTGCTCATCGGGAAGGTTAGAAAAAGTCGTTCCTGATCACTCCTTTTGCCGATGACCGGTTCGATTATTCGCCAGGCCATCGACGCGCCGTAATCCGAGCTGCGTGGCAGTGCAATAACGTCGGCATGCTTGAGCGTTTCGATCGCGCGGAGAGTTAGAAGGTCCGGCGCACCGGGGCCAACCCCGACGCCATACAGCGTTCCATATCTCATAGCGAGCTGCCTCCGGTTGATGGTTTTTCGGCGGCGAATATCTGGATCGGATTGAGCGCCTCAAAACGTAGATAGCGGGCAAGCGGTTGAGCGCGCGAAACCTGCAGCAGAGTCACCTCCGGAACGATCCCGCGCTTTCGCAAGGCGGCATGGATCTCCGCTGAGTTTTCCAGCGTGATTGCGTTTGCCACTAGTCGGCCGCCGGGACGCAACCGCTCCAGTGCGGTTTCAACGATCTCGTCCATGCTTCCCTTGCTTCCGCCGACAAACACGGCATCGGGCGCTTCGATATCGGCAAGAACTTCCGGGGCGCGTCCGGCGATCACGCGGACATTGTCAATCGCATGGGCGCGCAGATTCTCGCGGCAGATTTCAACCCCCTCAGGATCCATTTCAATCGCGTACACACGTCCGTGTGGCGCAAGCATCGCCGCCTCTATCGAAACCGAGCCCGAGCCGGCTCCAATATCCCAGACCACGCTGTCGCACCGTATCCGCATCGCGGCCAGCGAAAGCAACCGCACCTCGCGCTTTGTGATGAGGCCTTTTTTTGGCATGCGCTTGGCGAAGTCATCCTCATGGATGAAGGGAATCGCCGGCGGGGGCGTCCAAGCCGGCTCTTCGCGGACAAGGAGCAAGACATTGAGCGGCTCGATATCCATACAGTTGGCTAGTTCGTTGATTGAAAACGTCCTGACCCGTTCGTCGGGGCCGGCGAGATTTTCGCAAACCCAGGCCCGCCACCCGGTCTGACCGTGCTCAAGCATCGAGGCCGCGAGGCGCGCCGGCGTGTTCTCGGGATCGGTGAAAACGCCGGCCTTGGCGCAGTTTCGAAGACGTGTAAGAAAGCCCTCCGGGCTTCGTCCGTGCAGGGAGATGAAAACCGCGTCGTCCCATTTCATCCCGGCGCGAGCGAATGCCCATTGCATCGAGCTTGGATGGGGCAGTATCTCCACGTTCTCCGCGCCGAGCCGCTTTATCACCGCGGCCCCAACGCCGAAGAACATTGGATCGCCGGAAGCGAGAATGCAGACGTTGTTCTCGTTGGCGGCTTCGGCGATGGATTCGAGCGCGCGCGCCAAGCCATCCTTGAGAACGATCCGTTCGCCCTCGAATTGGGGAAAAAATGCGAGATGCCGCTCGCCGCCCGCGAGTACACGCGCGGCCGACACCGCGCCGATCGCGCGGCTCGACAGCCCAGCGCAGCCATCGTCGCCGATTCCCACAATGGTGATTGGACGCTGCCTCATTGCTCGGTCTCCCTGGCAAGAAGGAGAAGCGCGTGAATTATCGCAACCGCGATCGCGCTGCCGCCCTTGCGTCCGCGCGCGACGATATGTGGAACGTCAAGGCCGAGGGCGGCCTCTTTGGACTCGGCCGCCGACACGAAACCGACGGGCACGCCAATTACCAGCGCCGGGCGGATTCCTTCCTTCTCGACCAGCCGAACGGTCTCGAGCAGCGCCGTGGGCGCGTTGCCGATAGCGACGATCGCGCCATCGAGGACGCCCTGGCGCTGCGCCTTGCGCATCGCCTCTATCGCGCGGGTGCTGTTATTGGCTTTCGCCGCGGCGATTACGTCATCGTCGGAGATGAAGCAGTGCGTCGAGCATCCGTAAAACTTCAGACGATCCTCGTTGAGACCGGCGGTGATCATTTTGACGTCCACTACGATCGGGGCGCCGCCGCGTAGCGCCGCCGTGCCCGCGCTGATGGCGTCGGGATGAAAACGCATCAAATCCTTGAACTCGAAATCCGCGGTAGCATGAATGACCCGACGGACGATCTGCCATTGCGCGGGGTCGAAGTCGTGGCGGCCCGCTTCGCGGTCGATGATGGCGAAACTACCATCTTCGATGTTGCGACCCAGCGCGGTCATCTGACGCATATCGCTCATGTTGCTTGCTCCAATCCGATGGCGCCGGGCGGGTAATGGCTGAGCAGCCGGCCGTCGAAGTCCACCATCCAGGCCTGAACTTCAAGGTCTCCACCGGCATGACGCGTTCCATTCTCGACAACGCGACAGCAGACAAGCGACGCGATCGCGAGCTTTTCCGCCGAGCACAGCTCGAGCACGCGGCGGGCGGTCGCCGCACTACGAATTTCCGCGCACAGGGCGTCACTCGCGCCCAGTTGCGCGGCGAAGCTCGCGAGCAGCTCCATGTTGACCTCGGAGCCGGCCGCATGAGTCTGCATTCGTCCGTCCGCCATCTTTGACAACTTGCCGATCATTCCCACGATGATCGCCCGCCTGAGCCCGCGGCGCTCGCAATGCTTGAGCGCGGTGCCCACGAAGTCGCCCATCTGGATGAAGGCGTCCTCAGGCAACCGAGGGAACAGCTTCATGGCGTATGCCTCCGACTTTCCGCCGGTCGTCAATACCAGGTCCGTAAGGCCGCGTTCGGCAGCCACGTCGATCGCCTGCACCACGCTCGCCTTGAACGCTGCGGTGGAATATGGGCGGACGATACCGGTCGTGCCGAGTATCGAGATTCCGCCGAGCAGGCCGAGCCGGGCATTGATGGTCTGTTTTGCCATTTCCTCGCCGCCGGGCACGCTGATCATCACTACGGCCCCTCTGCGCGCGCTGCCGGCAAGCTCCTCTTCGACCATCTCAACGATGTTCCGGCGCGGAGGCGCTGTAATCGACGGACCGCCGACTTCCAGACCCAGTCCGGGCTTGGTCACGATCGCAACGCCGGCGCCGCCGCGCACCTCGACGCCGGGCGCGTCTCGCAGTTCGACTCGGGCCACCAGCTCCGCGCCGTGAGTGCAATCCGGATCGTCGCCGGCATCTTTGATCACGCTGCAAACGGCATCGGCATCCGAACGTTCGCAGCGCTTGAGCGCAAACGTTACCTTCATGCGGTTGGGCAAAGTGGTTTCGATTTCGGTGAGCGTAACGTTCCTTACCAGGCAGCGGGCGGCAGCTTTCGCCGCCGCGGCCGCGCAGGCACCGGTCGTAAATCCGGTCCTGAGACCTCTTCGATTTCGCGGTGGGACGCTGGTTTCAGCCATCACTGAGCCGCGACCCTGCGATTGGGATTCTGCGCTGCGGATTGTTAAAGAACGCCTCGAGGCGGATGTGTTCGCGCGGCACACCGGCGTCCGCCAAATGATCGCGCATTGGGTAAATCAGCGCTCCGTCGCCAGCCAGATAGGCCCAATCGGGCCGCTGCGTTGCCAGGACGCGGTCGACCGTGGCACGAGCGCAGGCCAAGCGCTCCGGATGTCCAACCGCAGGTGCTGCAACGGTTTCGAAGCTGACGCGTTCCGCTTTTATCGACTCGCGGGCGAAGGAGGTCGGGAGAAAGTAGTCGTCCGCCTCAACGAACCAGACCACGGTCGTGTCGGCTGCTGGCTCGCGGAACAGGCGTCCGCGCAGCAGGCCAAGTGCCGCCGTGATCCCTGTGTCCGTGGCAAAAACGAGCTTTGAGCCCGAAGTCGTCTCGGGAAGAAATTTTCCCCACGGTCCGCTGAAGGACACCTCGGCGCCGACGGCGATCCGATGCATGAAGTTCGAGCCGGGGCCCTCGCCAATGCGGCGCACGGCCAGTTGAAATTTGGTTTGTTCAGCGTCACTGGAAACGATCGAATAAGCCCGTTTCGCCAGTTTGCCGCCGTCGAGCTCGATGCCGGTGTTGACGATAATGTACTGGCCACCGGTAAACCTGAGCTCGCCCTCTGCCATCGCGAGGCTGAGCAGCCGAGCCTGCGGTCCGATTCGTTCGGCCCCGATTACGTGCGCAAGCCGGGCATCAGCCATCTTCAGTCCACCGGGTAGATTTCGTGTACGAAGTCGTGCATCTGTTCAAGGTCATTGAATAAGCGAGTCAAAGCGTCGAGCTGGTTTGAAAGATCAAGTTCGATTTTCTTGGCGAGGATGATCAGGCTCCTCAAATAAGGGAGCTTCGGGTCACTGGGATCGGTCGTCGCGACCCCCTGCTCGAGCGCCGACACCGCCGCTTCGTAAAAGCGGCACAGGCTTTTCAGGTCGTCCGCGTCGCACATCGAATGGACCGGTCCCGGCGCGGTGGCGCCGTCGCCCAGCTCCGCGAGTTCGTGTTGCCGCGCGGCTTCGTCGTTGACGCCAAGCAACCGCATCAGCCCAAGTCGCAACGCCGCTATCTCATTACAAGCCATTTCATTCCGCCTTCACTGCATGATCGCGTCGATCAGCCGTCCAACCAATCGATCGCCGACCAAGTGACAATCCACCAGTTCATTCGCATCCGCCGGGGTCACGCCCCGGTACCAGATTCCATCCGGATAAACGGCAACGGTTGGTCCCTCGCCGCATCGGCCCATGCATGATGTTCTGGTGACTCTGATTTCGCGCTCGCGCCCGACGCGCCTGAGCGCTCTGCGAAGTTCCGCCATTAGCGCGATACTGCCGCGCGACGCGCAGTCGACATTTCCGCACACCAGGACATGCCTGCGCATCGGCCGATGCGCATGCGCGTGCGGCACGGCCTGCGCGTGAGTTTCCATATGGCGAGCGCTCCATAACAAAGAACGGAATCCGCCGACATTCTCGGCGATCGCGCCGATGGGCACCCGATATTGGCAATTGTCGCAGGGAAGTGACGCCCGCTCGCTCAACGCCTCGTCGATACGCTCATCGAGGGCTTCGAGCAGTTTCGGATGGACGCCGAGATGGGGCGCGAGAGTCGTCCTGATCCAGGGATAACGCGCGTGGAACTCCTTAACCTGTGCCTCGAGTTGGGAGATCAGGCGGCCAGCAAACAGAAAGTACGGGACCACCAGGATTTTTTTTGGACGTACACGAGCAATCAACTCGATCGCTTCGGTGAAAAGCGGCCTGGTGATGCCAATAAAAGCTGGCGCCACCCATCCGAAGCCGTGCCCCTCTCCGAGCAGCCTCGCCAACTTGAAAAAATCGCCATTCGCATCGGGGTCGCTGGAGCCACGTCCGACGATTACGAGCGCGGTCTGCTTCGCGTCGGCAAGGCCATTGCCAGCTTCATGCGCTCTTTGGTAGGCCAACTCCACCATCGCGGGATGCACACCAAGCACGCGTCCGGCCGTGAATCGCACGGCGGGAAACTTGCGCCGCGCGCCTGCAAGCGCCAGCGGGATGTCGTTTTTCACATGACCGGCAGTGAACAGAAAGAACGGCGCCACCACGACTCGCTCATTATGGCTCGCCATTGCGTCGAGCCCGCCAGGAAGCGAGGGTTCGGCCAGTTCCACGTACGCGTGCTGGACATCGAAATTGGTCCGCCGCTTGCGCACGTAATCAACCAGCCCTTCGAACTCTTGGTTAGCGGTTCGGTCACGGCTTCCGTGGCCGACAACCAAGATGCCCGTGCGTTGCATCTTGCTATCCCCTGAAAATTGCGCACGACGCCACATTCCACGACACGGCATCGGCACCTTCCAGAAAAGATCGCGGCATTAAAAAACCCCCGCTTCGCATGGAAACGAGGGTCGTTCAGGCCGGAACAGGGCTGATGGACTCTCCGTTTCCACGCGGAGACTTACGTCCGAACGTTTTGGGTAGGTCTCCTGGCTCGTGGTTTCAGAGAGCCTCCAGACTCTCTTCACCGCCCTTCAGCCTTCCCCAAGTCAACACGACCTGAGTGGTTCTAATGAAAGGCGGCTTCCCACTTACAGTGGCGGGACCGCGCCGGTCTTTCACCGGCTTCCCTGTTATGCCCTAACGGGCACCCAAAACGGTCAACAACTACGATGTAATCAGTATCGGACGCAACCTCTGCCTGTCAATCCTTCGCTGGAAAGGACAAATCTGCCACCAGCGCTTTGACAGGATGGTCTGCACCCTAACTTACCCGCATTCATAGGTAGAGTCGGTTGATGTTTTGCCCCTGGTGGGGCGGTGGAGCACGGGCGGGCGGCGGAGCCGCAAACTTGCTCAAGCGGACCGTCCCCTTCCTGGTCTGCAAACTCTCTCGGCGTTCGCGCTCCGAGGCTCCAGTGCGGGCGGCGCCAGTTGTAGTCGTAACGCCACGCTTCGATGATCTCGCGCTTGCGCCAGGCTCGTGAACACGTGCTCGTTCAGGCACTTGTCACGCAGCTTGCTGTTGAAGCTTTCGATGCACGCGTTCTGCTCCGGCTTGCCCGGCTGGATGTAGTGCCAGCCGACCCGATCGGCCGCCCACCTGAGCACCGCGACGCTGGTCAGTTCGGTTCTATTCTCGCTGACGATCACCTTTGGGATGGCTCGCTCGAGTGTGAGCCGTTCTAACTCGCGCACCACGCGCACACCGCTCAACGAGGTATCGACCACGGTGGCCAGACACGCGGCTGAAGTCATCGATGACACACAGGATGCGCAAGCGCCGCCCGTCGGCCAGCGTGTCGGAGACGAAGTCGAGGCTCCAGCGTTGATTGAGCGCATGCGGCAGCTCCATCGGTGCGCAGGTTCCCAACGCACGCTTGCGCCCTCGCCGCCGACGCACCATGAGCCGCTCCTCGCGATAAAGCCGGTACAGCTCCGCGTGCGTTGGGTATCGATGCGTCGTTTGGCGTGCCGAATCGAATCGACGTGGCGGGCCGCAAGGTGTCGGGACTCGCCGCCCGCGCCGCGCATCACGCCACCCTGATCCACTGCACGCTGCTTATCGCTACAAACCTCGACCGCATCAAGGCGCTGTGTATCCCGCCGCCGGGCTGCCCCGCCGGTAGCACGCCTCTGCGACCTCTCGCGTCTTACGTCGCGAAGGTGATCGAGAGCATCTTAAATGTGATCACATGAGGGGTTTGGGCCTGAGCACAAACTGAACGCCGTTGCTGAAAATTTCCTCTTCCGGATACTCCTTAAGCTCTTCGGCAACCTCCGGAGTATAAAATTCGCGTCCCTGGTTGGGCTGGAGAACATTCTCCTCGAGAATTTCGAAGTATTGTGAAAACATCCGCCGATATTCGGCACGTGTCAGCTCATTAAGATATACATTCCCATGAAAGCGCCGCTTCCGTAAATGCTCCCACGGCTCGCTGCGGCGGCGGCGATTCTTCCGCAAATCAAACCACTCGAGCAGATGTCCCCCCGAAATACCCGTAAATATATCAGGCGTGATCGAAGCAATGCCCGATGGCTTTAGCCAGCGCACCATCTTTGGCACGAGTCGCTGCAGTGAGGAGATCGGAATATGTTCAAACACTGCTTGTGAACAAATCAGATCTAGCGAATGGTCTGGCCAATCCACCGAAGCTGCATCCTGCACGCGCAGCCGATTTCTCGGGATTTGTAAAGTCGCACCTCGACGCTTGAGCTCCTGCGCAAACTGGCGTCGCCATAGCAAATCGAAGGCATAGAATCTGATACTGGACTTGAGCGCTCGCTCGAACCCATTTTTGCGATAAATATCGCGAATTTCGCGCAAGCTGCCATGCAAAATCGGCTCATCAAGATCCACCCCATAGGCATCCACACCAAGACTGGTTAACGCGATCATGATTCCGGCTCGCGTCCCGAATCCTATTTCGAACACCTTCGCGCTTTTCAGCGGAAGGTTCGCATATTTGCGCAACAAACGATCGTACTCGTCGCAATAACGAAGCACCGGCCGGGCGGGCTGGCCTTTTATAAGACCATAAGCGTAATTCCGAGCCAAGAAAACGAGTTCATGAACCTTCCAAAAAATCGGAAGATCCGCGGATGAATTGGACCGTACGGCATCCATCTTTGCTCCTCAGCCGTTCACGGCGTGTTGCTTTCCAAAGCAGATTCTTTCCACGCGCGAGTCAGCCTCTAATTAGTCTTCCAACTCGAAAGGCCGCTTCCAAGCAACTTTTCCAACTCTTCTAATTGGACAAGCAGGCGCCTGCACAAATTCTCTGTAAATTCGGGGTCAAGCGAACAGCGTACGGTACCCGCGGCGTACCGAGCTTGTGTACAGCGAATAGAGTCTTTGCACCAAATCTCTTAAAGTACCAACAATTTTTCCGTGCGGTATAAGTTGAACATGGCTTTCCATGCGCGTTACCGATACAGCGCGGCAGTTATAACTTCAGCCAAGCGTCGCTATTAGTAACCGAAACATTTTTGCTTCCATCGATCTGACCACGATTCAAACAGCCTGCGCCGCTTTTCGGGGCGCTCGTTTGAAGACGGTGCTAATCATCCGTGCGGCATCTCCCGCCTGAAGCCAAAAAAACATCGCAGCCGCCGGTGTCACCACAAAGGCTAAAACCAGCGGCGGTTTCACGCCCAGCCACATCGCGGTAAACTTACCTACGCAGGTTGCCAGTACACACGCTGCAGCAAGCCATGTTCCAGGAATCAGCGCAAGCGCCAGGTTTTTCGCGCCACATTCGACGAGTGAACAAACCAAAAGCTGTCCGGCAACGCTGATAAAACCTTCGACGACGCTCACGCCGGCGCTAACTGCTGAAAGCCCATGCTGGGCCGTCAGTAGAATAATCGCGGTAAGCGACACGAGTCGTCCGCTCATTAAATATATATCAAGAGATGGATAGCTTTTAGCATAAAAGACCGTCCCGATTCCGATTCGAACTCCGGCCAACGTGAGTCCCACAACTAAGATGCGCATCGGTGTAGCAGCGGGAAGCCATTGCGCTCCATAGACGCTGGAAAGAAGCTCGGGGGCTGCAACGGCCACGCATCCTGAGACCGGCAGAACGAACCGCGCGATGTAATCAAGGAGTTTTCGATAAGCTTCGCTCAGTTCTTCATTTTGGTCCTGAACTTTGGCGAAAGCGGGCAAAGCGACGCGCCCGGCTACACGATAAAGGCGCGCTGGAACGAATCGAAGCAAATCCCACGCGATCGAGTAATAGCCTAGCGCAGTGCTGCCAAGAAGTTTGCCCACTAAAACGAAATCGACGTTATTCGCGCCTACAGTGATCAATTTACCGCTAAACGCGACCGTGGCGAATTGCCAGTAATCTCGCGCAGCCGCGACTTGAGGCAGTTTCCGGGGAAAATAGGGCTCCGCAGCCAAAACGTAAATAGCCTGTGCGGCGATACGCGCCGCCAGCCCCGCCGGAAGGCTTAGCCGCGGGCGACCGAACCAAACCAGCAAAAGTGCCGTCGTGACGAAAAGGATTTCCGCAAATACCTCGGAAAGCGCGAGGGGGCCGAATCTCATTTCGCGCCTTAAACGCGCATTCGCGATTATTGACATGCCCTGAAGCATGCTAGGGACACAGAGCAATCGCAGTCCAGACGACAGAGCGGGCATCTCCATCAGTCGTTCAATAGAAGGCGATAAAATATAAAGCGCCGAAATGCAGATCCCGGTAAGCGCAACGGTCAGCCACCACGCCGTCGATTCATGGGCGCTATTCAATTCCTTTCGTTGAATCAGGGCATCGGGAATACCGGCTTCGCTGAACAGTATAATGAACATCGACGCCGACATGAGAATGCGGAAGACACCGAAATCGTCGGGAGTCAGCAAGCGTGCGAGTATAACGACTCCGCAAACACGTATTCCTTGGCCTCCGACTTCCGCGATTAGATTGTCGCGTACGCCGCGCGCGAATGCAGCCCAAGGCAATTTCGACTTTTCGCCCGATCGGGTTGAACTCACGTATTTAGCGTCCTTATGGACCGTTCGTCGACTGAAGGCGTACTTATTTACGTTGCTTTAGCGACTTCGAAACCCACGAAAGTCGCCATCAGCAAGAGAGTTGCAGCGTTGTTTATTAGTAGCAGCAATCGGTCAGCAGACGATGGTTGGGCATCAGGTATCGGTTCCTTTCGCATTGTAAGGCGCTGACGTTCTGCTAACATCCAGCAGAGAAAGAGCAGCAAGCCTTTTGGGTCTCGCGGCTCAGCGACACCGGTTTCAACGACTCCAAGAAGCAACATCGGAAGTGCGACGAAAAAGAAGACCGGCTTGAGATTCCATTCATCGTCGCGCCGGGCAAAAAGGACCAACCACGGCCTTACAAAAATGAAAATCCAGAATAAGAGGGCCGGAATTCCGAGGCCGATGGCAACTGACAGGTAGCCATTATGCAGCGGTGTATTAGCACCGCGGTTCCAGAAGATATCCCAAAGAGGGAAGTAACGATCGTCAAAAATGGCGCCTTCGGCATTGAAGCCGTATCCCAATACGGGATTGGCCCACAGCTTGTCGGTTTCAAATTGCCACGCTTCAGTTCTTCCGGTAAGCGTGGTCAGGTCGCGGCCCAAGTACGGGTTGTTCGTTCCGCCCACCAGCGCAACCCCGATCGTTGCAATGACAGCAAACGCGATGACCAGCGCAACCCCTCGCGCCCGATACCGCCATATGACGTAGCTTCCGATGCCTACCAACGTCACTCCCAGTGTCGAACGAGAATCAGCCATTGTTGCGAACAGCAGGCCTGCGCCTACCAGGCAAAGCGCCGCGACCCTCCGCCAGGCGCCGGCATTTGACAGGCAGAGCCAACAAAAAGCTGAACCGGCAGCGGCTAACGCCAGTCCCCCGATTTCGTTCGGAGCGCTAAAAATACCCGAGAACCGCATTATTCCAACTTGGTCTATGGTCCAGTTGTAGATTCCGATCGGGGGGTCCTCGCCTTCACGAAATACATGGGCCGGAAAAACAAAGGCGGTCATCGCAACCATTGCGAGCAGAACGCCGCAACCTAGGAGAAAATTTTTGAAAACCCGCACCTCATCGCTGGGCTCCTGTATCGAGTCAACCACTCTGAGCAAAGCCGCAAACAGAAGGATGTCCGGTAGGAGACGGCCGGCGGATACCACCGGCGTCAAAGACCACAGAATGGTTAATCCAGCCCAAGCGAAATAGTAGAGGAACTGCCTGAACCCGCCTTTGCGCACAAGTTGAGAGCGCCACAACGTCGGTAGCGCCGGCACGCAGAGCGCAAGTAGCAGAGGATAACGTAACCACCATCGCGACTCCGGATTCGCTGGAATAAGGTTCGAATAGGGCAGCGTTTCCTCAAGCACCAGCACAAATACCAGCCAGAGTGGATACGAGGTCGCAATGCGAGTGCACCAGACTATAAAAAACAGCCCGATCAGCAGCAGAGGTGACACTTCTACTATTCTCGACGGACTGTCGAGCACGACGAGGGCAGCGAGAGCTATGATAACGACGCCCGCGATTTGCACGCCGCGTCCGATGCTGAACCGCGGGACGCGATGGGGGCTTAGCGTCTCCAGGCTTACTGCCATAGTTGCCAAATTCCCAGGATGACGGCCTTACTTTGATGCGGTCGTTTTGAAAATGAACCTAGCGCAACGCTTCTCGGAGTTATGGAGATCGCGCAAATCTGAGCGAGAACGCAGAGCGGGCGAAATCGCACAGTGTTCCACACGGCATCCCGCATTGGCTCACCAACTCCGTGCGGGTGCCGGGTGAGGCGAAGAGCCGGTCAACGATTTCGCCCGCGGACCCGGCCGCGATCTTTCTCCCAATTCCGAGCCCCTCTTACGTCGTCGAGCTATGTCGAGCCGCGCGCTTGAAATCCTCCCTCCTGACGAAATTGATGTCACAACCGCCGGGTAGCCAGGTGGTTCGCAAAAACGGGACCGAATTCTGCCCCGACGACAGGCGAGGACAGCCTTGAAATTGCGGCAGAATCCTGTTCGAAAGGGCGTTAGGAAGTCGATTCGGAATGGAGACTTGAAGAATTTGCAAGCTCAAATCATTTTGCTGCCAAATCTCAGGAGACTATCTCACAAATCGCCCGCACGATGACGTCGTTCTAAACTCGGGAAGGCTGCCGCCGAAAGGGGACGCTTCAAAAGCCGAAGACCACCAATTCTGAGTGCGAAACCGCATAGCTCTTTGCGGCTTCGAGTTGGGAACGGCTTTCCGCGTGGATCTCGAATAAAGGTTCACCTTGCTCGACGATCTCGCCGACCGTCTTCAGCAATCGGAGTCCAGCGGTAATGTTAGCCGGAGCGCCAGCCCGTTTCGCGACGCGTGCGATTTCGAGGCAATCGAATTCCTTTATTCGGCCATCTGCGGGCGATGGGAACGCGGTAACGAACGGCGCTGGAGCGGGAAACTCGCGCGCACCCTGCGCGGCGATTATCTCCTCGAACTTCCGCTGGGCCGCCCCCGAATCCAGTTGCTGCTGGGCTGCCCGGTAACCGGCGCCGACCGGCGCGGCGCCCATCATTTCGATGATGCGCGAAGCCAGATAGAGTGACTTCTCACGCAAATCAATTGGCGCGTCCGGTTCACGACGGAGAACCGCCAATACGTCCAGCGCCTCCAGGCGCGGGCCCACACCGCGCCCAATCGGCCCGCGTGCTTCAGTGATGACAACATCGACCCTGAGCCCAATCTGATCCGCCACGCTGCGAAAGGTCGCGCCTAACCTTTCGGCCGCTGCGATGCTCCGGACCTTGGCCGAGCGTCCCACTGGCAGGTCGAGTGCCACATGGGTCGCACCCGCGGTTTTGTTCTTGGCCAGGATCGAGGCAACCATCTGCGCCTCGGTATCAATTTCCATCGGACGCTCGACCGTGATCAGAATGTCGTCGGCGGGCGCAAGCTGAAGCGCGCCGCCCCAGGCAATACAGGCGCCGACCTTACGCACCACGTCATAGAGGCGCTGCGGACTGAGTCCTACGTCCGCCAGCACACCCATCGTATCGGCGGTGCCGGCCGGGCTCGTGATCGCTCGCGAAGAGGTCTTCGGAACCGTCAGTCCGAGTGCGGCAAGAATTGGGACGATTATCATCGTGGTCCGGTTGCCGGGGATTCCGCCTATCGAGTGCTTATCGGCAACGGGGCCTGGACCGAAATTGAGTTGCTCGCCCACTTCGATCATCGCGTGCGTGAAATCGACAAGCTCCGGCAGTTCGAGACGTCTAAGCGCACAGCCGAGGACGAACATCGAAAGTTCGACGCGCGAGTAGCGGCGTCGTGCGACGTCCGCGAGAATCGACGCAAACGCCGCTTTGTCGAGGCGCTTACCGTTGAGCTTGGCCCGGACCAAGTCCACGCTGCGGGGCGCCGTCGCAAGTTCCGCACCCACCGCACTCCCCTCAGCCAGCCCAAGGTCGTGAAATGCCTCTTCCGAGACTCCGATTTCGTCCGAAGCGACCAAGGTGTCGCGACAGAAGTTCAAAACGCCAGTAACCTCACGCGGAGCGCTGGAAAAGTTTTCCAAAGCGAACACTCGCACGCGATCAAGAGGATTAAACCCCAAGTTCCCGCTCCGTACTGCCTGCTCATGTACTACGATGACGTGTTCACGGAGGGTGTCGAGTGCCAGATGCTTCAACTTGAACATTGCGCGAGATCCTCTATCAATCCAACCTCACCAGCTCAAAATGGTGATCCTCTCGAACACAAAATGAAGCTTCAACGGTCAAAAAACAACATTTTTTGTATCCGGCAGGCTTTGCCGTATGTATCCATAGGGTACATCGAATAAGCTTTCCGTCGGAATCTGCTGAGTTACATCGAATGGCATGGCGGGTGCTTGAAAGCCCATGGAGCTGGCTATTGTAGCAGGATCCGGGAACCCGCCGCTTGCCGATGCGATCGCGGACAGACTGGGCAGCAAGGTTTGCCGTTCAACTATCAGCCGCTTTCCCGACACTGAGCTGCACGTCGAAATCAACGACACCGTCCGCGGGTGCGACGTGTATCTGATTCAGCCAACCGGTCCTACCGCCGACGCTCATCTCATGGAATTGCTGTTTCTTGCCGATGCCAGTCGGCGAGCCGGAGCAGCCCGCGTTACGGCCATAGTCCCGTACCTCGGATATGCGCGGCAGGATCGGCGAGCGAAGGGGCGCGAGGCGGTCGGAGCGCGCGTCAGCGCGGATCTGCTTGGTACCGCCAACCTGGCGCGAATGGTCGCCGTCGATCTTCATACGGTCTCGTTGGAAGGGTTCTTCAGTATGCCGCTGGAGCACCTGAGCGCGGTGTCGCTC
The DNA here is from genome assembly GCA_021324855.1 of Pseudomonadota bacterium. Taxonomy (GTDB): domain Bacteria; phylum Desulfobacterota; class Binatia; order Binatales; family Binataceae; genus JAJPIG01. The sequence goes on from JAJPIG010000028.1 coordinate 73,610, forward strand.
CTCGCGAACACGCTCGGCGAGCTGATAGAAGAGCACAGTGTTATCGTCGCGCCCGATTTGGGAGCCGTGAAGCTTGCGGAGAACTATGCCGAGGTGCTGCGACGGCCGCTCGCGATCGTCCACAAGATTCGGCTCAGCGGGGAAGAGGTCAGAGCGCAGAGCATCGTCGGCGAAGTCGCGGGGCGCGCGCCGGTGATCGTGGATGACATGATTTCGACCGGTGGCACAATCGAGGCTGCGGCGACCGCGCTGCTCACCGCCGGATGCCTGCCGAAAATCGTGGTCGTCGCAAGCCACGCATTGATGGTTGGTCCTGCAAACCGTCGGCTTTCAGCTCTACCGTTAAAAAGGATTGTTGTGACCGACAGCCTCCAACTGTCAGGCAATAGCTCGCTGCCGTTGCAGGTCGTGAGCCTCGCACCGATGCTGGCAGAGACCATCGCTCGTCTCAACATCGGCGAATCGATCGCCGAATTTCTGGGTCACCGCTGACCTCGTCCGTACACGACCGCGACTTCGCACAGGACGGCGACCTCGTTTTTGCGGTATCACTCGGCGGTGGGAAATCGGCGGTCCACCCTGCTGTTACAGGTCTTCGTTGTCTCTGGTCTCCGCCAGAATCACGGCCTCAACTCCCTCTTCGGGCTGTGCTTCCGCGCCATCTTCTTCCTCCAGACCTTCTGCCAAAAGGTCCCGTATCTCGGTTAGCAAGCCACGCATGTCGGCAGTAATCGCCACCAATTGCCGGGCCGTCGCCTCAAGGAGATCTCGCTCGGTTCGCTCTTGCGCTCGAGCAGTTCCGGCCGTGCGTTGGCCGTGAGAACCCCCTTTGCCGTACTTTTCTTTGCGACCGCTTCAGTTCGATTCGACTTCGCCTTTTTCTTCATGAGTCCACCTCGTTTCATAGATGATCGCCGATTTTGACTGACGCTTTGCGCTTCATTCGTTTCGGCTGGCACGATCGGTGCTTGAATGCGTCTTGAAGCTTTTCACTCGCGATTAACGCGGACTATAATGTCAAAATTCCGGAGAAGCACTAACAGAGCTTAACGCACATGAGCCCAAAGAGCACAACAACCGCACCCTCAACGCTGCCCAAGAAGTCTCGCGGACTGATCCGCAGTTTAAATCGAAGCTTCACTCGCGACGATAAAAGTCCACAGGTCGTTCGAAAAACAGCTCAACCGCAGGAACCGACGATCTGCGCTCGCTGCGGAGCCACCTATCTGCGCAAAACCTGGCGGCATGATCACAAGCTCACCGAGGAGGACCTGAACCGGCGACATTGGGGTTTTTGCCCCGCATGCGAACAAGTCAGCCGGATGGAGGGTCAGGGTCGGTTGATAATCCGGGGCGCAGCGGCGGCCGCTAATCGCGACCTAATCCGCAGCCGAATGGAGAACGTTGCCCGCCACGGCCTGAAAACCCAGCCCGAGCGGCGCATCGTGTCCATTGACACCGTCAAATCGAACGGTGATGCGCTTGAGGTGCTCACGACCTCGCAGAAGCTGACCCATCGGATCGCGCATGAACTCAAAAAAGTCTTTGGCGGGCGAACCTCATACAACTGGAGCGATGACGGTACCCTTTACGCTACCTGGGATCTGGAGCAGCTCAAGGGACGGGGCAAAAAGGCCCGGCCGTAATTTTCCGATGTTCCGGTGAGTTGGCCTGCAACGACTTCGCATTTATTCCTGATACCGCCGTGCCGGCCGCTTCTCTTCATTGAGTAAAGCGGTATACGCTCGCTCTTACTGATATCATTAACGCTAGTCAGAAAGGTGTGTAGCTGCCACGAAACAATTTCATCGCTGGCACTCTCCTGGAAACCTTCACGCTTGAACTGCTGCGTCGGGCTGTCGCTGCAGAATGGCCTTTACCTCTTCGTCAGTGCACTGATGGAAGTCGCGATAGAACTGTCCGACCGACATGAAGTCTGCCGGCATCTCCAGACAGACGATTTCGTCGGCCTCGCTGCGCAGAGATTCGATCGTTTCAGGAGGCGCCACTGGAATCGCGAGAACGACCCGCTTCGGCTTCTGGCGGCGCACGCCGCGCAAAGCTGCGCGGACTGAGGAACCGGTCGCAATCCCATCGTCGACGATGATCACGGTCTTGTCTGCAAGCGCGATGCTGGCACGGCCGCCACGGTACTCGAGTTCGCGGCGATTCACCTCCTTGAGCTGTCGTTCTATCTCGGCCTGGAGATACTGCTTTGAGATGCCAAGGTAGTCGATGAGATCGGGGTTGAAGATCGCAGTCGGGCTGTCACCGTCAACCACGGCTCCGATGCCCAACTCAGGCTGGTGGGGAGCGCCCAGCTTTCGCACCACGATAACATCCAGTGGAGCGCCGAGTGCATCAGCGACCTCTTTCGCGACCGGCAGACCTCCGCGCGGCACGCCAAGTACCACGACGTTGGCGCCAGCGTAAGCTGCGAGACGGCGGGCGAGCATCCGGCCCGCCTCCTCCCGGGTCGAGAAGACGAGCGGTCCATCGTTCGCTGCCTCGAAATGACCGGACTTGAAGTGGTGATTAAACCATTCACTTGCCAGTTCAGCTACTTGCTCGAGGGCGCCAGGTTCTTCGAACAGATGCGTTGCGCCCGGCACAATTCTAAGCGATTTTTCGCAGCGTAGAACGCGATAGGCTTTCTCGTTGAGTTCGATTACACCGTAGTCATTTCCGCCAACAATAAGCAGAGTTGGCGCTTTCACCTTTGCGAGATGGCGAATCGCAAGGTCCGGTCGGCCACCGCGCGAGACCACCGCGCGAATTGAACGATCCTGCGCAGCGGCGACCAGCGCCGCGGCCGCGCCGGTGCTGGCGCCGAAATAGCCCAGGGGGTAATCCCCACTCGCGGGCGTGGTTTTCAACCAGCGCGAGGCTTCCGAAAGTCGATGGGCGAGGAAATCGATGTCGAACACATTCTCCCGATCCGAGGCTTCATCTTCAGTAAGCAGGTCAAATAAGAGCGTCCCGACGCCTGCTTTGCGAAGTTCCTGGGCGACGAACTGATTGCGGGGGCTCAGCCTGCTGCTCCCACTGCCATGCGCAAAGAGAACAATGCCGGCGGCATTCTCCGGAATAGCCAGTTCGCCCTCAAGTGTCGCACCGTCCGCGAGTATCTTAAGCTGCTTTGTCATCTCTTGGTTGCTCCGAACGGTTGCTCGCGGTCTCAGTTCAGCGTCGAGCGCGTAGATCCTTCAGATGCCGCGTGTTAAGCACATCGCTCTTCTCGAGCCACCCACGTCGCGCCTGGTTGATACCGTATTCGATTAAGTCGAAATCGCCGACCGAATGCGCATCAGTGGAAATAACCATTTTGACACCTATCCGTTTGGCTGCGAGAGCGGCGGTATCGTTGAGGTCCAATCGGTCGGGCTGGGAGTTGATTTCGAGCGCGCAGCCTTCCTCGCGCGCGACTCGTAGTATTTCATCGAGATCGAATCGGCTGGGATCGCGGTGACCCAGTAGACGCCCGCTTGGGTGACCGATCACGTCGACCTTGCGATTGCGAATCGCCCTGATCAGTCGACGAGTCATTTCGCCGGGTTTCTGGTCAAGCTTGTAGTGCGCCGAAGCTACTACCCAGTCAAGATCGCCGAGTGTTTCATCCGCCAAGTCCAGACTTCCGTCCTCCAGAATGTCAACCTCGATGCCACGAAGCACAGCGATGCCTGAAACTCTTTTCCGGACCTGCTCGATTTCTTTTGCCTGTTCGCGCAAACCTTTCCGATCCAGGCCGTGCGCCATCGCCACACGCCGGGAGTGATCCGTGACGGCGAAATACTCCAAACCATTATCAACTGCCTTGCGAGCCATCTCTTCGATGGAAGCCCGTCCATCGGTGTATTTGGAATGAGTATGCAGGTCGCCGCGCAAATCTGCCCGCTCGATTAAGGTCGGCAATTTGCCAATCGCGGCAGCCTCGATCTCGCCGCGATCTTCGCGCAATTCAGGCGCAACCCAGGCAAGACCCAAAGCATGGTAGATCTCCTGTTCGCTCTTTCCGGCGACCACGGCTCCATCGCGAAACAAACCGTACTCATTGAGCAGCAACCCTCGGGTCTGGGCGATGCGCCGCAAATGCACATTGTGAGGCTTCGAACCTGTGAAGTACGCGAGTGCGGCGCCGAAACTCTTTGGCGGGACCACTCTGAGATCGACCTGCAGACCGCTCTTCAACACCACCGTCGTCTTAGTCTCTCCCGAGGCTGAAACCTGGCCGATAGCGGAAAAGGCGGTGAAATGCTTCATCACCGCGGCGGAATCAGCCGCAGCAGCGACTATATCAAGATCGCCAATAGTTTCCCGTTTGCGCCGGAAACTTCCCGCCACCTCGAGTTCGCGTACCGCAGCGCATTTTCGTAGAAACGTGGTTAATTGCGCAGCGATCCGCGCCGCTTCAGCGTACAGAATGCGCCGTGACGAGCCGGCCTCGTGCCGGCGTTGCAGCGCTTCACTGAGGTGCTGCTCCATCACCGGGCCGAAACCGCGGATCTCTCGAAGCTTCCCGGACTTGATGGCCCTTTCGAGATCGCTGCGGTCGTGAATGTGCAGACGATCGATCAGCAGCTTCAATCGCTTGGGGCCAAGGCCGGGAAGGTCGGTCAGCTCGATCAACTCGGGAGGAAACTTTGAGATCAATTGATGGTGCAGCGGGAAGTCGCCGGTCTCGGCGATAGTTTTTATTTTCTGAGCCAAGTCGGCGCCTATCTTCGGAATTTCGTCAATTTGCTCCAGGGTTAGATTAGCTACGGGCGCGGCCTGATCCCGAATCGCCCTTGCTGCATTGCGGTATGCCCTGACGCGAAAAAAGTTCTCGCCCGCCACGTCGAGCATTTCGGCGGTCTCATCGAGAATCTTTGCGATCTCCTCGTTTTCCATCTCTGCTTCGTGCTGAGGTGCGATGACTTGCGCTCAACTCACTTCCTTCCGATATATGCCACGCTTAAGCAGCCCTATTGATGAGTTCAACCAGGAGAAGTTGAAGCAATAATTTTTATTAGTCGGAACCCAGCCACCTGTAACCACTGAAAAATATCGCTTAACCCTCATTCGCGATGTCGCTAAAAGCCTTGAGAATATCGGCGCGCGTGACTATGCCTACCAGCCGCTGGTTTTCAAGCACCGGCAGGGCGTCAATCTCACACTCGACCATCAATCGCGCAGCCTCCTGGATCGAGGTTCGCGGACTGACGGTGACCAAATCGCGAGTCATCAGCAGACCCGCAGTGGTAGTCGGCGTAACGTCGCTGAAAGCCAGATCCCGATCGGTCACGATCCCAACGAGTTTTTCGTTTTCAAGCACCGGCATGCATCGGAGACGACCACGAGCCATCATCTGGCGCATCAGCGTGACCGAGGTTTCCGGCGAAATCGTGACCGGGCCGGGTGTCATGTGGACGCCAACGGCGTCCGGGTCTCCCAACGCGCTCGGTCTCACGGACAGAACCGGACAAATGGACTCGCGGATCACCCGTTCGGCGACGCTCCCGGCAAACGCTTTCGGCCCGCGCCGCGCGGCATGCGTCGCAATCACGATGACATCGGCGTTCAACTCTTCTGCCGTGCGGATAATCGCGATGGCAGGGTCTCCAGTGCGGGTCAGGACCTCATGTTCCAGGTCGCCAAGCCGATTTCGACATATGTCTTTCAGGCGTGCGCCGGTTTCCCGCTCGCCGGCGAGTCGGGCATCGAGGGCGGCCCTGGTCAGGCCCGAGCGGGCGCTGCTTGTAACATGCAGGACAAAGATCTTCGCCCCGGCTAGCCGGGCGAGCGCCGCAGAACTTTCAAGAGCACGGATAGAATTATCGTCGAAATCGACCGGACTGAGGATCGTTCGAAAAGCTTGGTCCATGGTTCGCCCCTTCGCGCCCACAAAGTGCCGACGCCTTTCCGGCGCGCGCTTTAACTCTGCAACTCGAGCCGATTTATGACGCCATCGACGCCGAAGACGTACCAGGCATCCATCTCTGCCATCTCGCTTTCTTGATGGTTGGTAACAACCCCTTCGAGCGTTACCATCGAATTGTGGGTCGTCACACGGATGCGATCGGCATTTATGAGTGGATCCTTTTCAAGCACCAGCTTCACCGCTTCCGTGATCTCCTCGTCGTTGTCCTCTTGCGGCGGCGCGACTTCGAGTCCGTTGATCACGTCGCGGCTGCCGGGCACCCACCAGGCAAGCACGCCGGCAAGGCGCTTTTGCGAAAGACTGTTCACTTTCCCGTTCAGGGTTACGACTCCGTCTTCGACCTTGATGTCGAGTGAACAGGCCGGAATGGCGGTAAATTGCGAAACCTTCCGCCAGTGCTCTCCATCGGCTGTACGGATCGAGCAACCGCCCAAGGCAGACTCCTCGAGCAGCGCGTCACGAACGTGATCCCGGATTTCGGCATCACTCATCTGCTTTGACGGCCTGACTTGCAGGCGATCGACGATTCCGCTGACGCCCCGAATCGAAGCTGCATGCTCGAGAGCCAGCTTCTTAGCGACAATATCTGCAAGCTCGCCCTCGAGAGTTAAAACCCCCTCCTCGTCCAGTGAAACCTTTGGCGGATGCGTGTGAAACCTGACCCGTGAATCGCGCTCAAGCGCAGCCCGGACCTGCTTCACTATGTGGTTACCCTCATTCATGGCACGCCCGACGTAAAGCCGGCGACGTTTGCCTTATGCCGGCGGCGCCTCAACTCTTGAGTCCCTGCGCCAGGCCAAGAAAGCGGTCCCACGGTGTCGCGACCCAGGTTTCAGTTGTCGCATGACCGAAGGAACGAACCAGTAGTGCGACCTTGGTGGCGGTATCGGTATCCGGAGCTTCGAATAGGTCGACATAATCGCATGGCCCGAGCACCGCGTAATTCGCGATCCACTTGACGCCAGGACATTGTTGACGGATTCGTTCCTCCACTTTTTGGTTGAGTTCGATAACCGCTCCCGGACGGTTCAGTGCCTCCGGAGATAATTTGGTCAACATCATGTAGATGCCCATCGATGTTTCCTCCACTGCCATCTTTTCGCATCGGTAAGAAACCTCAGCTAAGAAATTTAGGGCTACGCCTGCTTACGCTCCGCGCTTCGATGCGTTGTTTTCTTTAAACAGAGGTCGGCGTAAAGAATGGACAGTTGTGCGCTCCGATTTGTGGGCTTGGATGGTCCATTCCCGGTGGGCCAGCCCACCAGAGCTGAGAACCACACGCGCGGCAGTGCCCATGAAAATGTCGCCAGGTCGGATGCGCCTCGCCCAGCGACACGCTGTGCGGCGAAATTTGGACATCGCCGTCGCGGCATTTCGGGCATGTGACCGTGATAACTTTTGCTTTGCGTTGGCCCGGCTTAACCTGCATACGCGATGCAGCCGTCCAGACGCGTTTCAAATCTTTGGGCAGTTGGCTGAAAACGTCCCAAGCCTCACCTTCCTGACCGGTCGGACTGTGGAGAAGCAGTTGAACTCCCTTGAAAACCGCCATAACTGCATGGCTCGCGACGTCTTCCGGTACTTCGGCTGTCTCAGCCACATGTCTCACAAACTCCGCCTTGTGAGTCCGTCTGACACCTCGGCCCGGTGCATCAAAGGCATGCCACATGGCCTTCAACTCCCCTGGGAGCTGGGCAGCAAGGTCGTCTGCCTCTCTCGGACTTAGACGATCGTGCAGTTCCTGAAGGACCGCGACGATTACCCGGTCCGTCTGCGCTTCGCTAAGAGCCGACAGGAGTTGCACTTGATGTTTGAACTTTTCGTATTCCATGAAAAGCCTCGTGATTCACGAAATTTGGTGCGAACGACGGGTTGCTCGGCCGCCATCGTCCGCAAAATCGTCCTTGAAATCTACGCAAGCATTCTGCCACACCGGTTTTCTGCATTATGGTTTGGCTTCTAAAGATGGTGAGCAGGAAAGCCGTGTAAACCGAGGCAACAATGATGCCGTTGGATGCATACCAAGGCGGATCGTTTGGCGACAAGGAGCACACAATCATCGTGGAGCATGGAAATAGTTTGGTCCCAAGTTTGCGTACAAACAGGACATGAACAAAGTCGAAAACGAGCGGGTTCATGCACTTCGAGACCTGCTGCGGCACCTGCGCAACGAGACCTTGGCGCGGGTTCGGGACCGCCGACACGAGCAGGATGAGGCTGTTACTCCTCCGCCTGGCGACGAGCTTGACGTGGCGCGCTCTTTGGCCGAGATCGAAACCGAGGCAAGCCTCATCGAACGGGCGGAAGATCGTTTGAAAGCAATTGACTCGGCGCTCGGAAAACTCGAGGAGGGCCGTTACGGGGAGTGCGAGGACTGCGGATCGGCGATCCCGATCGAAAGGCTGCGGGTGCTGCCGTTCGCGACGCGATGCGTCTACTGCCAGGACAAGCGTAACCGGGCACGAGCGGTGGGCGAAGGAACAATAGATGAACCCTTCCGCCGCACCTGGGAGGTGCCGGAAGAAACAGACGAGTCATTTGAAAAGGCCGACGAAATGTTTTCTCCGGAGGAGAAGATGCCCGTGCATGACGGTAGCCCGTTCGGTCCCGAGGTGGGAGAATTCGAACAACTACCCCCGACCGGAACCGCCAAACGACGCGGACGGGTAAAAAAGAAAATCGGGGAGACTGGTGAATAGCCTAACGAGGCGAGATTCTCTTTTCTCTCCTATAGCACCTCTTATCCAATTCTTCAGGGATGCATAGCAATCTTCGGACAACCGAATAATTTGATGTTGAGCAAGATAGCAACCACTTGGGCTCAACCGCCAAAAAATTATGAGCTAACGCCCGCCGGCATCAAACCCGATGTCTGCTTGGCGATTTGATTGTTCGCAGATCGTCGAGGAGATCAAGGTATAAAACCTAATGTTTCCGGGACAAGTCCGCCCGTGAAGTTTCGCGGCGCTGGAGAGATCGTTTTGAAAGTCAGACGGCCAGTGGCCGGGTCGAGCGCCCATGCCGCCGCTCCGCTTCCCGCGGTCTCGAAAATCCACTCACGTCCCAGCGTGTCCTTGCCGAAGGTTAGATCGCCGTCGCTGCCGGCGACTGAACTCGGAACAAGCAGCGGTCCGGAGGAGCTCTCAGTCAGCTTTCCGGAACTCGAGTTTACGTCAAATTGTATCAGCGAGTATTGGGTAGATGTGGCGGTCTGCCGGTTCGCCGAATAGTAGACCCATTGGCCGCTCGGCTCGGCGGTCAACCCCAACGGCAGCCACGGCGAGACGTCAATGGCTGAGCCAAGCGTGAGCACGCCTGTATAAAGATAAGACAAGATGTGCTCGTTGACTGCTGGCCCGCTGCCGGTGCACGCATTCCCTTCGGCGGCGAGGACTTCGGTTGAAGGTACTGGAATCAGACCCGATGGCACGCCGACAATGCCAGTCGAGGGCCGGCACCCAGGAGACGGCAGTTGCAGAGGAGCCCCGGTCGCACTTGGCGAAGCCGGATTGCTTAGCGAGTAGCTATAAATGCAGCTATTGCCGCCGTTTCCGGGGCAGTCTCCGACGACAAACAGGTACTGACCATTGCTGTCCGTGGAAGCACTGATAGCAGCGTCGGGAGCCATTATTTTCTTGACAAGAGAAAATGAACAATCCGAGGCCACCAAGTAGACGTCGAGGTTCCAGATCGTGCCGGAAGGATTCTCCAGCAGGTAGATATAGTCTGCATTTGGCCGTATGGTCCCGTTCGGGAAACTGTCTGGCGGGTAGGCGGCGACGGTACTAACGGCCGTCGCGGTGCCGGCAACAGGGTTGAAGCGATAGGAATAAAGATTTCCGGTGTCATAGCCGCCGGCTAACACGCACGCAAAACCATTAGTTTGCACGGGGCCGACCGCCATCACCGAGTCCATCGAGTCGTCGGTATAAGGAAAAATGATCCACCGATCGGAGAAGCTGCTGGACTTGAGCCACGGAATTGCAAACAGCGCCGACTGATTCGATGAATTGCTGACGGAGCCCATCACGACGTACCCCACAGAGCTCCGTGCGCTCGGCGTCGCCGAGCCTGTGCCATGCAGCGCCACTTTCTGCGATCCGCCGGCCGCATCGTCACTGATTATCAGCGCGCCTCTCTGGACGCCGAGCCTTGATGGCGAAAAAGTAACTTGTGCCGTGCATCCTGAGCGTGCGGCCAAGCTTGTTCCGCAATTGTTGGTCTGGCCAAAGGGCAAACTCGCACTGATGCCCGAAATCGTCATCGTGACCGGATTGTTGTTGAACAGCAGAACGCTGGCGACCTTGGAGCTGGTTGATCCGACGAGCGTTGGAGGGAATCCGATCGCTTTCGGATGATAGGTGAGATGGCCCGTCACTCCGACTCCGCTCAACGGCACCAAGATGCGCGGCGCATTACTCGAGCTGTTGCTGATCATCAGGGTCCCGGTGCGCTTTCCTGGAGCAATTGGTTGAAAGACCACTGCCACTTCGCAGCGGCTTTGGGGGGCCAGTATGGATCCGCAAGTGGTGCTTGTCTTGTAAATGTTGAAATCGCCGTTGACGGTGGGTTGGCCCACGCTTAGCGGCGCGCTTCCTTGATTGACGAGCACGATCTGTTTGGGATTGCTCTGCGCTCCATTTGCGCCAAGGATGACCTCCTGCCCAAAAACCAGGGCGTGCGGCCGATAGTCAATCTTATGGGAGAATTGTGCGTGAAGCGGCGAAGCGCGCATAAAAAGAAGCACACCTACCGCAAGACTCGCAGAATTGAGCAGACCGAGGCGATCCATCGAAAAAAATCGTAATGTCACAGTCTTTTACTTGATTATTGTTCCGTTTATGTTTTAAGTCAGAATTTACGTCTTGATTTCCGTCACTGAACTTTTAACTAGGACAAATAACCGGCGCCATGCAAGTTTTGGGCGACAGTATGCGCGGACTGTCTGGCGGTCACAGGCTTTTTCGTCTGACCAGCAAAAGCCCGGCGGAAGCACCGATCCGTGGGTGAAAAGCAACCGCAGCGGAGTTCAAAGCCCAGTCCGCTCCTCGAAGGTCCGTTGAACCAACGCAAGCTCCCCAGTTCAGTTCATGCAATGCGCGCCCGACCTGCGCTCGAAATCATTGCTCGCTCGGCGAGCCGCCGCGGGTTGGCGGGCGGAGTGGTCAATGTCCCGGCTACAGGACCGTCGCCCTCGCCGGTAAGGCCATGGCATGAGGCGCAGTATCGCAGGTAGAGGACCTGGCCTAGTTTATTGGAGGTCGCTCGCGCAGAAACGCCGGTCAACATCACTAGGACCAAAAAACTCGATATCGACGCCTCAGCCAAAACCTCCTCGGCAGGCCAATTGCAATGTCCCTTATTGTCCCAGACAAAGCCTCAAAATAAATTTTTTCGATTTTGAAAAATTGAATTTTTAAGTTTTCAAAAAAAACATGAAAGCCAAAAATCACATGAGCCGCGAGGTTATCAGCATCCCACCTTGGGAAAGTTTGGGGAAGGCCAAGGCCTTGATGCGTTCGGGAAATTTTCGCCATCTCCCGGTGGTCGACGAGGGCAAACTCGTTGGAATCTTGTCGGATTCTGATATCCGCTGCCACGGCCATCTTGATGCCACGATCGACCAGGCGATGACTCCGAATCCCTTGACGATCGAAAGCACCGTCACACTCGAACAGGCTGCGCGTCTCATGTTGGAACGCAAGGTTAATGCATTACCGGTGTTGGCTAACAAAAGGCTGGTAGGCATTATCAGCACAAGCGATATTGTTGCTGCGTTTCTAGCCGCCGCAAAATCCAATGAAATCGCCGAGCTCTTACGGCGCCCGATAGGACACGGCCATATGGATTTCTGAAATTCAGTTTTGCCATCCCTCTTAAAGACCGATTTCAGATTCGAAGCTGTTTCCAATTGGAACAGATAGTTGACTCCTAAAGCGCCAGATAATTTTTCAAGTTTCAGTGGTGCGAAGCTCATTTTTGGGTCTGCCTCTTGCAGCGCTCGCTAGTTCATCGAAGTACGGGAGACATCAGGTCTTTACTTTCAAGACGAACGAGCTGAGGGATGGCAGTTCTCGTCGGAATCAGGTTCGAGTGCAGTGCGCCCGGAGCGCGTCTAAAGAGCTTGATAACCGTTCTATGAGCAACCTATGCAACGTCCATTGAAGATAACTTCACGTGATTTCGCCCTGAACGAGGCGTTCGAAGCAGAGATTAGAGACAAGGCTTCGAATTTGGAAACATTTTACCCGCGCCTCAGCGGATGCGAGGTGACGGTGCGGGCGCCGGCAATCAAGCATCATCGCAAGGGCGGGCCATTTTTCGTGACAGTCCGCCTCACCGTTCCCGGCCGGGAATTGGTAACCGATCGGCAGAATGAAGAGGAACTGTCGCAGGCGATCCGCGAGGCATTCGACGCCGCGCGGCGCCAGCTCGAAGATTACGCACGCGAGCAGCGCGGCGCGGTGAAGAGCCACGAAGCCCCGCTGCTCGGACACGTCACTCGGCTGTTGCCTGAATTGGACCACGGCTTCCTGGAAACCGACGACGGCCGCGAAATCTACTTCCATCGCCATAGTGTTCTGAACGGTGGCTTTGACGTTCTGCAACCAGGCACGGAAGTTAGGTTTGCCGAGGAACAGGGTGAAAAAGGCCCGCAGGCAAGCACAGTAGTTCCATTGAAGCCGGTAAGCCATTGAGGTCGAACATAGAGGGACAGGTGCGGACTGAGAAAGTCGGATGAATTGTATGGCGGCAGACGCGAGTAAGTTCTCGCGCGACAAACGCGGGGTTGAATAATTAAAACAGGGAGGTAAGGAACGATGGCACTGCTCGAGAAATGGAGACCCTCAAGAGAACTTGGTCGATTTCGCAGCGAATTTGATGACCTGCTCGAACGATTCGGCTTCGACCGTGACTGGTTCGGCTGGCGCCCGTTCGAGCGTGAGTTCTTCGGCGAGCGGGAGCTGATGCCGATCCGCCCGGCGGTCGAAACCTGCGTCGAAGGCGGCAAATTCATTGTGCGCGCGGACCTGCCCGGTATCGATGTCAAAGACATCGACATCAAAGTCATGGACAATGTCCTGACGATCAAGGGGTCGCGGGAGGAGAAGCGCGAGACCAAGAAGGCTGATTTCTACCGGCGCGAAATTCGCTATGGAGCATTTGAACGCTCGGTCGCTCTGCCCGACGGTATCAAGGCGGAGGACCTGAAGGCTACCTACCATGATGGAGTGCTTGAGTTGAGCGCGCCGATGCCGAAGGAAGCCGCACCCAAGGAGGTGAAGATTCAAATCGAAGCGCCGAAGACGGGCGGCGAAAAAAGAACCGAAGCGGCCTGACGCGGGCGGTCGCTTTAAGGAGGGTTCGAAATGAAGGTCGGAGAATTAATGAGCAGTGAAGTGAAAGTCTGCACCGATACCGACACCCTCAACCGGGCCGCGCAGCTGATGTGGGAATTCGACTGTGGTTGTATTCCGATAATCAGTGCCAACGGCGATGGCCGGCTCGTTGGCGTTGTCACTGATCGCGACATTGCGATGGCAGCCTATACGCAGGGTAAGCCGTTGTGGGCGATACCGGTCGGGACGGCCATGGCGCGTTCGGTCATCGTCTGCCATGCTGACGACGGAATCAGCCACGCCGAGAGGTTGATGCGTGATAATCATATTCGGCGTCTGCCGGTTCTCGACCAGAACGAAGTGCTGGTCGGAATGCTATCGCTCAACGACGTCGCACGGGAGGCCGAGCACGAATTAGCCACGGGCCGGCGCGCGGAAGTGACCAGTGAAGGAGTACTGCAAACCCTCGCAGCGGTCTGCAAACCCCGCGGCGCGCGTGCGATCGCGACGGCGGCGTGATCGACAGCGACGTGAGCGCGAGTAGCGGCTGTGAACGCGCCCCCGGAATTGGGGGCAGACCCAAAGGTTAATGGCGTGGGCGGCATCCCGCAGATGGCTGCGATCGCGCAATCGATGGTGCGGGACGGTCTTGAGGCGTTCATGCGCAGGGATGTCGCACTCGCCAAGGCAGCTATCGCGCGCTGCGACGAAGTCGACAATCTCAACCGCAAAATCTATAAGGACTTTCCGCGACATATGACCGAAAATCCTGAAGCCATCTTAAAGCTCCGCCGGTTCTTTTCATTTCAAAATTTTTGGAAAGGATCGCTGACCATGCGACGAATGTGGCCGAGATGGTGGTGTTCATGGTCGAGTGGCACACGATCCGCCACATGGATGTCGCGCGAATCGGACTCGAAAAAAAAACTATCTTGAGGGAGCGGAATTTTTGATATGCGCAAATGAAAAATAGTCAATCAGCAAAGTTTTGAAGCTGGTGTAATGTTTGGGTCGCCAACATCTCTCACTCCGGGTTTGCCATGAAATTCGCGAAACCGCGCCAAGTGTAACGAAGGTGGCAGCATTTTCGGAGAACGCACTATACGTGCTTCAGGAACGTTACCTGCTCCGCGATGAGAGCGGACGCTCGATCGAGAGCCCCGCCGCAATGCTGGGACGCGTCGCCAAAGCGATCGCCGCTCCCGCTCGCAGCTTCGGCGAGGACGCAGACTACTGGGAAGAACGGTTTTTCAAGCGACTTAGCGCGCTGGAGTTTCTGCCCAATTCGCCTACGTTGATGAACGCCGGAATACCCGATGGTCAGCTGGCTGCTTGTTTCGTCCTTCCCTTGCGCGATGATCTGGATTCTATTTTCGGCGCGCTCGCGCTTGCGGCCAGAATTCAACAAACCGGCGGAGGCACGGGCTTCTCGTTCAGCCGGCTTAGACCTGCGGGTGACCGCGTGCGTTCGACCGGAGGCACCAGTTCAGGCCCTCTGTCATTTGTGGAACTGTTCAACCACGCTACCACCGTAATCCGGGCGGGGGGCAGACGGCGCGGCGCCAACATGGCAGTGCTGCAAGTCGATCATCCGGATATTTGCGAGTTTATCGACGCGAAGCGCGCCCCCGATGTGCTCGAGAATTTCAACTTGTCGGTAGGAATTACGGATGAATTCCTTAACGCGCTTGATTCCGGAGACACAAAGTTTTCGTTGATTAATCCGCGCACCAGGCGGCCGGTCACCGTAGTTGATGCACCAGGTCTGTTCGAAAAAATGATCGAGGCCGCACACGCCTCTGGGGACCCCGGGCTGCTCTTTCTCGATCAGATCAATCGTTATAATCCGACACCCGCGCTCGGACTTATCGAAGCGACCAATCCATGCGGCGAACAGCCGCTGCTGCCATATGAATCCTGTACGCTCGGTTCCATCAATCTTGCAGCCTTTGCTGGACCAACCGACCTCGACTGGCCGCGGATGATTCAGGCAATTCGCGACGCGGTGGTTTTTCTCGATAATGTAATCGAGGCATCTCACTACCCCGCATCCGATATAGAGATTGCGACGCGGCGCACGCGAAAAATCGGGCTCGGAGTAATGGGACTGGCCGATCTGCTTGCGGCTCTGGGGATAGCTTATGATTCCGATCAGGCTCTGAGACTCGGTGAACGAATTGCAGCAACGCTCACCCGCGAGGCGCGCCTGAAGTCTGCCGAACTGGGCGAGCAACGCGGCTCGTTCCCGGCATTCTCGAAAAGTATTTGGCCCGCCCAGGGTATTCGATCCTTACGCAACGCTACTGTGACATGTGTGGCGCCGACTGGGACACTGAGTTTGCTTGCTGGATGTTCGAGCGGAATCGAGCCATTCTTTGCTCTGTCAAACGTGAGACGGACGCTGGATGGGCGGAGATTGACCGAGACCAATTCCAAGGTGCTGGAAATGCTTGAGGCAATGGGGCCCGTCGGGCGTAACGCTATCAGCGAGCTTCGCGAGCACGGGTCGATACGAAAGATCGCCGGGATACCTGAGCATCTCAAAAGACGCTTCCCCATCGCGCTCGAATTGAATCCGCTGGACCATTTGCGCATGCAAGCAGCTTTTCAAAAGCACATCGATGCGGCCGTCTCCAAGACCGTGAATCTGCCTGCCAATGCCTCGCCGAAAGATGTACGCGCAGTATTCGAGTCAGCGAGGAAATTGCAGCTCAAGGGCGTCACCGTTTATCGCTACGGATCCAAATCAAACCAGACGCTCTCCTTCGTGGACGAGCAGCACATCCCTGACTGTCGCGAGTGCGCGGTTTGAATGCATCACGCGACGAGGGCTGTGGCATCCTCAAGTGCAGAAGGGTTGGTTTGTATCAGACCGCGCCATCCGCCACGCAAACCCGCGGGTAAGATCAGGCCTCGCGCAAGGCTGTGATCGATCCGCGAATCGGCGACATCGGCAAGTCGCTCTGTCGCTGCAGGAAATCCGATCCGGGCGCGCCGGACCTCAAGCGTGCCAGAATCTCGTCGGGATCGTATTCCACGCCGATAGGATTCGTACTGTAGTGCGGTCCGTACATGTACGCGGTGGCCTCCTCGCTCGAGCCGAAAGCATCGACCTGGAATTCCATCTGGTTGCCGTCCGGATCGGCATAGTACATCGAGATCGTCACACCGTGGTGGATGCACCAGTAGGGCAGGATACCCTGCTCCTTCAACTGCGCGTAGTTCTCGAAGAGGTCATTCACCGACGCGTAGGTATAGGCGACGTGATCTACACCGACGGCGCCGCGCCGATCGCTCTGGTTCCCGTCCGGCTGGACCACAGCCAGGTTGATCAGTGCGATCCGATGGTGCTCGTCATCATAAGTCAGAAACGCCAGCGCGGAGTTTTGGAATTGTATTTTTGCGTCGAACACCGTCCGATACCACTGGACCATTTGCTCGAAGCGCCGGGTACGGTAGACCACATGCACAAACCGTGCGGGCCTTATACGTGGCATGGCGGCTTTCACTCCTTGCTGGTTACGTGGTTCGCGGCCATTCTACTGAATCGGCGGGTTTCTGAAAAACCACGATGTTACTGTGTTTCAGCATCCGCGTTTCGTGATCGACGATCGGCATCGGGGCCATCGTTCCATTTTTTTCCGCGGTCATCGGCTTGATGAAAAGGCATACTCTACTTCGGATTGTTTCGTAGGCGCTCAAACGCAAACACCGTGAGCGCAACAATCGCTGTGATCAATGCCTATATCGGATCGACAGGGACCACTACAAGATCGCGATCGATACCAGGGGCGATGGCCGCCCGGAACGCAGAATCGGCAGCCGATATCTCGAAATTCCTTGCGATGCTTCTCGGATTTGGATTATGGGTTGTCATGACTCGAGGCAGCCACGACTCGAACTCTAATTTGAAGCGCTCGGAGGCGTTTGAATGGCGAAGCTATGGCGCGTTTCTGCCCGCGGTCTCTCGCTTTTGTTCGTCACGTCGATGTGGTGCTACTCGGCAGCTCCCCTGCGGGCGGCCGAAAATGCAATCGCTCCCGGGACTATCATCACGGCGCAAAACTGGCAGCAATACAAGCAATTCATGCCGGACGGGATGCAGGCGCTGTTTTCGGGATCGTACTCCTGGAAGATGCCCGCGGATCTCAAAATGGAAATCGGACCGACCAGCCATTATCCACTGCCGCAGATCTATATTCAGAACACCGAAAGATATAGCCATCTGGTGAAGATCAGGGAGCTGCCGACGGGCGGTCATACGATCGATGGCTACGTCGCCGGCACACCGTTTCCAAACCCCACGGATCCATTGAAGGGCTACAAGATTCTGGTCAATTTCTGGTATCGATACACTCCATATCTGGATTGCTCCGCCGACGATCACGAATACCTCGTCAACGCCATCAATCAAGTTTCGACCATCAGGTATGAGGACGTGAAGCGACGCCTCAGCCATATCAGCGACGTCGGGCAGCCAATTAACGATCCGCATGCCGAGGGGATCGACCATACGACCTTTTCGATGACTCTTGAACCGGAGCAGGAACGCTATACTGCGGTACTGGTGGTTTACTATGCAGATCCGGCCAAGCCGGAGGGCCAGTATATCTTTATTCCGCAACTGCGTCGGGTCCTGCGCGGTTCATCGAACAGCCGATGTGCGCCGGTCAGCGGCAGCGACTTCGCTCTGGATGACTTCAGTGCCTTCAGCGGCGGGATAACCCGTTTTCAAGCTGATTTGCTGCGCGAGCAGCCCATCGTGGCGCTGGTTAACGCTGAACCTTTGAACTATGGCAAACCCTCGAATTACTATTTCCCATCGTTTTTTCCGAAACCCGAAATAGGCAAATGGGAAGTGCGCGATAATTATGTACTCGACGTACGTCGAATACCGTCCGACCGCATTGGCTATTGCTACGGCAAGCAGATGATTTACGTGGATAAGGAGGCGTACACGGCGTCGTGGAAGGATGCGTACGATCCGAATATGCGGCTGTTCAAGATTGAGATGTCCGAGCGGATCGCCCGGCCGGTGCCGAAGGAGAATATCCAATTCAACAGCGACAACGCTATTGAAATCATGTGGGACCTCGACAAGCATCATCTGAGCGCGTTCATTACTGCAACGCCCGACGGGAAATCGGTGCTGGACAACGAGGATTGCCGGAATGTCGACGGCGTCAATTACGACGACGTCGAACGTTTCTGCACGCCCGGCGGACTTACGCAGGTGATGCGTTGACCTGCTCGACCGCTTTGCCGCAGGCATGATGCTCAAGGTCCGTTGAGTTCAGCTCGCTTTACCTGCCGCCGGCTGCATGCTCGGTCCGGATTTTCATCCCCCGCCGGCCACGGTCGCGGACCGTTGCCGCGTAAGAGACAGGCTCCACGGCAAACCGGCGAAAGCGAGCTGGCTGTCAGATCGACGCAAGGCTCAGAGCGAGAAACCCGACCATCAGCAACGCAAGCCCGATGGGCAGTCCGGCGAGCGCCCATTCGCGGCTCCGGATCTGCAGGCGCGCCGCAGCCACGATGTTGGGAATGTTTCCGGGAATCAGCATTCCACCGCTCACGAGGAGGCTCAGCAGCGCCGCACGCTGCTGATGGGCATGCAACGCAGGCCCAATCTCGATCGCGGCCAGCATCGCATTGTCGAGCACCGCGGAAAGCGTGTTGATCCAGAACAGAAGCGCGTCGGGCGCGCGCACCAGGTAGACACCCACCCGCGGGTGCAACGCATGCGAGAGCGCAACCAGACCGACAATGAAGATGTAAACCTTACCGGCTCGGAGGAAGATCAATCTCCACGACTCGCGTTCCCTTATCGGATGGGTCACGCCATCTCCAGTCCGCACGAACGAGACCAGCATCGCGGCAATCAAAATCCCGGCAAGCACGAAAGGGCCGACCAATCGCGCGAGGTACCAAAAGTCCGCATTGAGCGAACCGATCACAATCGTACTGAGCGGCTCCCCGATCGGTGTGAGCGAAGCTCCCAATCCGATGCCAAAGCATGCGAGTACGGAGGCGAAAACCTCGCTGCGGCGGTCAAGCTTGAGCTGCGCAATTCCTTCGGACAACAGCAGCGCGGCAATTATAGCGGTGATGATGCTGGAGAGCAGTCCGAGCGTGAGCGTCAGCCCGAAGCAGAGCCATCGAGGTCCGAAAATTTTGATTGCGCTCGCGAACCATCGATCGATCGACGGCCGCAGCAGCCTGAACATCGCGCCGAAAACCAGCACCGCGGCCGTCAGCGCGACCGGTTCGCACAGGGCGCGCAATACCAAAGACCAGCTCGATTGGCCCATCACGACCGTCCCCAGCACTCCAACGATTAGGAAAAAGACTTCGAGGTTGCGTTCGAACGGCTCGAACAAAAGCGGCCCGAGCAGCACGATCAGAATCACTGACCCGGCGACGATGTCCATCATGATTCGGGCAGAAATGAGCTGCGCAGTGCGTGTAGGTACAAGTCAGCAGTTCCTCGGGCCGGCGTTCGGTGAGCATGTCGCGACGGTCAGGCCGCCGCAAGGCCTGCCGGCGCGGTTTTTTCCTCGGATAATGTTCGACGCCTCCACGGAATACTTCATCGCGCTTGACACTCAACCGTGAAGCGACCTAAACGTCATTTCCGGGACGGGACGGCGCGTAAGCGGCCGTCGGTGGTGAGGTAACCGGCTAATACTCCAAGGGCATTGGGGGCCCTACGAAATGAACAATGCAGTATCCAAAAAGCGGTTCCGTATCTTGGCGTTGCTGATAGTGATGATGACGATCATCGGGTCGTTGCCGGCTTGGTCCGCCTCGTCCGAAGAGGGGGAGCTCAAGCCCGGCACCGTCATCAACATGCAGAATTGGCAGCAGTACGCCCAGTACATGCCGGACGGGATGCAAGGAATGTTCAAGGGCTTGTATTTTTGGAAGTTCCCGCCCGACTTCCAGATTGTGATTGGCGCTCCTCATCATGTGATCCCACCCAAGAGCTTTTTGGATTACACGGAGAAATACGCCAGTCAGGTGAAACTCGTTAACCTCCCAGACGGCCGGCATACGATCAGCGGCTACGTCTCCGGCTGGCCATTTCCGAATCCGACCGATCCACAGAAGGGCCTCAAGATCCTGATCGACAACTGGTTCGCTTATGTTCCCTACCTGATCTGCGGCAACACTTACTCTGGATTTGAAGACCGCTTCGGGAACGTGTACCGGCAAACGGCGACCTTCGTTTACCGGCGGCTCAGCCATATCGGCGATCCGGGGCAGCCGTTGACCGACCCACAGGCGCAGGGGATGGACTACAGCGAATATGTGATGGTCAATTTTCCCGAGCAGGCGAAATATACGACCGACCTGACGATCTATTACACCGATTATGACAAGTCCGAGGATACCTTCCTCTTTATCCCGGCGTTGCGCCGTTCGCTGCGGCTTTCGACGGCTGCCCGATGCACGCCGTTTATTGGTAGCGACCTGATCCTCGACGATCCGCGAGTGAATGGTTTCAACGGCGGTTTCGCTCGCTTCGACGCCAACGTTGTTAAGGAACAGCGAATCCTCGGCGACATCGAGGAGAACGTCAACATCGTCGACAATTGGAGCAATTTCTACCAACCGGTATTCTTTGCGAAACCAAGCGTAGGAACGTGGGAGGTACGTGATACCTGGGTAATCGATGTGCGGCGCATACCCTCCGAAGCCAAAGGATACTGCTATGGAAAACGCCTGATGTGGATAGATAAAGAGACGATGATGTCCTTCTGGCAGGACATTTACGACGAATCGATGAAGTTCTGGAAGATGAATGTTTGGCCGGTGGTCGCGACGCAGGTTCCGGGCCAGGCGCCTGCGATCACGCCCAACGGCTGGGCGAATCAGTGGGACGTGCAGAACGATCATCTTTCATTCTGGGCGTTCAAGACTCCTGACGGGCTCTCGACGGGCGCCAACGCCGCCTGCCGGAACCGCTATGGCGAGAACATGGATGACGTCGGCAAGTACTCCACGGTCGCCGGACTCGCGCAAGTCATGCGGTAGGGGGTGAGCGACCGCTTCTCCAGAAGATTCGCGGACGCGAACGGCGACAGCTTCCAATGCCTGTGGGTCGGACGCGTCCGCGAATGTCCACTCTGATACTTTCCTGGCGCAACGCACCGAAACATTGTCAGGCGGCTCCGTTTCGGAGCTGACTCGCCGTTGTCGGTAGCGTGAAACGTGGATTCCAGCATGTCGGTAGTCGATAGGAACTCAAGCGCGCCACGCTCCGGCGCCGTGCCTCGGCTGAGCGAGGAACCGGAAATCGTCAAATTCGTCCGCATCGATGCGGCTCAGTGGGAGGGCGACTGGGATCCTGAGGCATACGATCCGGCCCAGACGAAAAGCCTGTTCGACAGCCACATCGAGGAGGCGCTCGAGGCTGAGGAGTTTGTTAGTGCCGATGCAAAACTGACCCAGGGTCGCCGATTGAAAACTGACCCACCCCGGCGTGGGGTACTCCGAACGGGAGGGCCTCATGCTGGTGGCGGAGGAAGC